>QKJP01000030.1 GCA_003249255.1 Bacteroidales bacterium | reverse complement strand
CAATCGTCGAGAACCATTATTGCAATATTCTATCAGTGCACCGTCAAACACTCAGTACATATCTGAATATGCCAAAGCTAATTTAGTGCCAGCATTATCTTCGATGAAAGGTGTTGAGAAAGTAGAAGTATATGGCGCAACTCCATATGAATTTAAAATTAAGTATTCTCCATCCCAACTCGAAACATATCACCTTCGTTTAACAGATGTGATAAAAACGATCCAGTCTTATTTAGAAGAGAAATCTTTGGGGCGAATAAAATTAAATTCAGAATCAGCCTATTACACCACCGTTTTCCTACAGAACTACAATTCTGACGAACTAGATTGGAATAAGATTCCGATTGCAACAGTTGATGGTAAAATTTTATACTTGTCAAATATTGCAAAAGTGGATTATCAAGAGGGAGTGCCAAATAATTATCATAGAATTAATGGTTTTAACAATGTAAACCTAGTCGTTTATGCAGGAAAAGGCTCTAATGCTTTACAATTGTCTTCAATAGCTAAAAGCAAAATATCACAACTACAAAAAACTTTACCACAAGGATTTAGCATTAACCTAGAGCACGACGAATCGGAATATATTGGCAAAGAATTAGAAACAATAGGTTTCAGAACAGTTGCAACTTTAATAATTCTACTTCTTTTTGTATTGCTTATCACGGGGCGATTTAGCTATTTAATCCTCATTTTTTTTAGCTTAACTATAAATTTAAGCTTGGCAATTTTTTGCTTTTACGTTTTTAAAATAGATATACACTTATACTCTTTAGCAGGCTTAACCATTTCGATGGGCATCATTATAGATAACAGTATAGTGATGATCGAACACTATCGTGTAAGCCCCTCAAAAAAAGTATTCACCTCCATTTTAGCCGCTACTCTAACTACCATTGGCGCATTAAGTGTGGTTTTTTTATTAGAAGAAGAACAGATCGTTAACTTAAGTGATTTTACTTGGGTTGTAGTCATTACCCTTACCACATCACTGTTTATATCATATCTTTTTATCCCTTCGTTTTTAAACAAACACCCCATAGCGCCAAGTAGCAGCCGATGGGCACCATACTCTAAAAGGATAATAATTAAATTCAATGACTTATACATTAAGTTTATTTATTTTGCTAAGAAATGGAAATGGGCAATAATAATCGCTTTAGTGCTTGGTTTTGGAGTCCCTATTCATCTTTTGCCAGAAAAAATAAAAGGAGAAACGGTATGGACCAATGTTTACAACAACACGCTAGCATCTGATGTGTTTATATCTAAGATAAAAGAACCTCTAAGTGTATATTTGGGTGGAAGTATGCGCTTATTTACCGAGTATGTATATGATAACAATGGATTCTCAGATCCTCAGCAAACTAAATTATATGTGATAGGAAAGATGCAGGAAGGTTGTACTGTACAACAATTAAACGATGCTCTAAAACTAATGGAAGATTATATTGGCAGTTTTGATGAAATAGATAAATATGTTACCTCAGTAAATACTTACCAATTTGGATCAATAGAAATTACTTTCAAAAAAGAGTATGAGACCACTTTCCCATACACACTAAAAAACAAACTAATATCACAAGCAATAAACTACGGAGGAGTTCAGTGGAGTGTATTCGGTGTTGGTCTAGGATTTAGCAATCAAACACACAGTGGATATAAACCTTACCGTATCGTGCTAGAGGGATATAATTATAACAAATTATATGAATATGCGAGTCGGTTAAGAGATTCACTTGTGCTTAATCATCGTGTTATGGATGTTGAAATTGTTGGTGAGGTGGATTGGTCGGGTTCTAAAAATCTGAGCGAATACGCTTTGCAAGTCGATAAACGAAAAATGGCCGATTTGAATATTTCTCATGAAGAACTTTATTTAACGCTTCAAAATCAATTAACACACTCCAGAATAGGCCAAGTTATTCATAAAAAACAGAATACTTCTATATTAATAGAACCCGACAACTTTAACACCTTTAACTTATGGTGGTTGCGAAATTACAATTGGAAGATAGGCAATGGTTTTACCAAAATATCGGATTACACTACCATTGAAAAACACGCAACAGGCAATGACATATATAAGATTAACCAACAATACAGACTTAATGTGGCATGGGATTACATGGGTCCAGGTAAGTTAGCGAAGAAAGTAACAGAAAATGAGCTTCAAAATTTAAAAGCTAATTTACCTGTTGGTTTTAATGCCTATTCAGATCAGTGGATGTCATGGAATAAAGAGGAAAAAGGTCAGTATGAACTTATTTTAGTAATCCTGGTAATAATTTTTATTATTTGTGCTATTACTTTTGAGTCTTTATCTCTTTCATTGGCAGTGCTTTTATTAGTGCCAGTTTCATTTATTGGTGTTTTTCTAAGCTTTTATCTTTTTGATATTGGTTTTGATCAAGGAGGTTTTGCCTCATTTATTCTATTAAGTGGCTTAACGGTTAATTCGGCTATTTACATTTTAACAGAATACATAAATTTACCAAATAGAACTAATAGAATACAGAATTACATAAAGGCATTTAATCATAAAGCAACACCAATTTTCCTAACCATACTATCTACAATATTAGGAATGATCCCTTTTGTATGGTCTGGTCAAAACGAAGTGTTTTGGTACTCATTTGCAGTAGGCACTATAGGCGGTCTAATTTTCTCGATTATAGGCATATTTATTTATCTACCACTATTTATAAAATTAGAAGTTCATGAATAAGCAGTTTTTATTATTTCTTTTTACCATCATTTATATCCAAGCCATATCACAAAATAGGGCAACTTGTTTAAGGTTGGATGAAGCTATAATTCTGGCATGCGATAGTTCTTTGGAGGCCTTTATTGCTGAAAATGCTTTTTTGACACAGTATTGGCTTTACAAAAATTACAAGGCTGGAAAATTACCTTTTATTGATTTAAATGCAGTACCTCTTGATTTTAAACGGTCGGTGGATAACCAGTATAACTTTGCTGATAGTAGTTATCATTACATTAATAAACAGACACTAACCTCCTACTTAAACCTGTCCATCAATCAAAATATAACAGGAACTGGAGGTAAAGTTTATATAGATTCAGATGTTTCGCGTTTACAAAACCTTAACAACACCACCGTACCGCAATACTCTAGTACACTGATACGAGTAGGTGTTGAGCAGCAACTATTTGGGTATAATCCTTTTAAATGGGATGACAAAATTAAACCCTTAGAATTTGAACATGCCAAACAGAAGTATATTAGCTCAACATTAGACATTGCTATTCAAACCATTAAATCCTATTTTGACGTTTTACAAAAAAAACAACAAAGTGAATTAGCTCAAGAAGAATTAGTTATTTCTTTAACCTTATTAGACATTGGAAAGGAGAGGTACAAAATAGGTTCTATTAATACAGAAGATTTGTACACCTTAGAAATAGACTATATAAAAGCAAAAAACAGCGTATTAGAAACCTTAAGGAGTTACAAATGGGCGTCGTCAAATTTTAAATCTTTCTTAAGATTAGATAATAATGCGAACATTGAATTAATGTATCCTGACAGTTTACTAAATGTAACGATTAGTCCTTTAGTAGCCACAGAAAAAGCGTTTATGTATAATCCTGAGATGAAGCAGTTAGACCTTGATATTTTGGAAGCTGCTAAATACTCGGATTACACAAAAAGAGAAAAACGATTTAAAGCTAATGTTAATGCTAGTTTTGGGCTAAATCAAACAGCAAACTCGTACATAAATAGTTTAAAAACACCGCAAGACTATGGTAGTATAAATCTATCATTAAAAGTACCTATTTTAGATTGGGGGGTATCAAAAACTGCATATAAAGCGGCGTTGCAAAGCGAAGAAGTAATTAAGCTATCCACCGAACGTGCTAAAGTAGATATTGAAAATTTAATTATTAATCAAGTGGATAAATACTCCTATCAGCACGAATTTGTTCAAAATGCAAAGAATATACTTGAGGTATCAAAAAAAACATATGATTTATCTATTGAAAAATATCGAAGCGGCACAATAGATCTTTTAAGGTTAAATATGGCAAAGGACTATTGGGTAAATGCAAAATACGATTACCTCGTCTCACTAAAAGCTTATTGGGAAACTTTTTATAACATTAAGAAATTAACATTATACGATTTTTCTTCTCAAAAGTCTTTATCTGAATCGTTTGATGATATTTTTATCATAAACGAACAAAACTATTAATGAAAAGGGAATAGCATGATAAAATACAATCATTGGGTATTATATTACTTATTGTTAGTAATTATTAATGCTTGTACCATTACTAATGAAAAAAAAGAGACCATTTTGAAAGATGAAATAAGCTCTCATTTTGCATCTGACTCTGACTCATTAAAATTAAAAGCAGCTCTTTTTCTATGTGAAAACATTAAGAATTATGGATCTTGGGAAGGTTCTTTACATGATAAGTTTGTCGATGAGCTTAAACACATTCATTTGCAAAAGCCCCGAGATGTTCTTCGAATATTGAAAAAATCGCACTATAATAATTATCATTGTTGTCCGGTAAACCGGAATCTTATTAATTATTCATATTCAAGATGCTGATATTCAATATCTGCATTTTCATTTTTCAAAAGTAAGGTCCCTAAATATTGGGAAATAGCGAGTTTTGGTATTTGTGTTTGTCTTCTT
>QKJP01000032.1 GCA_003249255.1 Bacteroidales bacterium | reverse complement strand
GCAGACATTAGTGCCCTTCATTTTATTTACATAATAATATTACAAAAATGGGGAAAAATACTGACAATTCCTCTATATGGGGAATTACACCCTGTAAGTAAATGAAAAATAAAACTTTACAATATTAGCTTGACGGCTATGGCAACTGGCAGACCTAGGACTCGGTGTTGATAATTTTTTGACGTTGAAGCAATAGTTTTAATTATGCATAATTACGGATATTCAGAAAGAGATTTACATGGCTCCCATAAAAAAAAGGTCTAAGGCAATGACTTTAGACCTTTGAAAAATATTATATTCTTAAGCAATAACTCCGGAACCAATCAGTTCATCATCGACATACCACGAGGCAAACTGTCCGGCTGTAATACCACGCTGCGGTTCATCAAACACAAGGTAGATCCCTTTTTCGCGGCAATGAAGCACGCCTGTTTGTAAGGGTTGCCGGTAACGAATACGCAGACTTAAGCGCCGGCTCTCACCAGCTTTTAAGGCTAAATCAGGACGCACCCAATGCACCTCATCGCTGGCAATAAACAATACACTTCGGAAAAGTCCGGGATGATCTTGCCCCATACCCACATAGACTTGATTAAAATCTACATTGGTACCAATAACAAACAAAGGCTCAGGAAATCCTCCAATATTTAACCCTTTACGCTGACCAATGGTCTTAAAATGAGCACCATTATGCTCACCTACTTTCTTTCCGTATTTTGGATGAAAATAATAGGGCTGAGATAACTCTTCTAAAACCTCATCGCTTGGATTCTCTACTAATGCCTGATTCCAATCGCGTTTAAACAAATCACAGTCTTCATCAATTTTGAAAACTTTACCTTTTTTAGCCTCTAACTTTTGCTGTAAGAACACCGGCAAATCAACTTTCCCAACAAAACAGATGCCTTGAGAGTCTTTCTTGTGTGCAGTCACCAGGTTTAATTCATTGGCAATTCGGCGAACTTCAGGCTTTACAATATCTCCAATTGGAAACATGGCCTTTGACAACTGATCCTGACTAAGCTGACATAAGAAGTAGCTCTGATCTTTATTGCCATCACTTCCGGCCAACAAACGGTGAACCGGCTTGCCATCAATTTCGATTGTTTCTTTACGGCAATAATGACCCGTAGCCACATAATCAGCGCCAAGTTCTAAGGCTTTTTCTAAGAAAACATCAAACTTAATTTCTCGGTTACAAAGTACATCAGGATTTGGGGTTCTCCCTTTTTCATATTCAGAAAACATGTAATCAACCACTCGCTTACGGTAAAAGTCGCTTAGATCGACGGTATGAAAAGGAATATCCAACTTCATGGCAACAGCTTGTGCGTCATAACGATCTTCTAACCAAGGACAATCAGACTTTAACACCCCGGTAGTATCGTGCCAGTTTTTCATAAATAAACCGATCACTTCGTACCCTTGCTCCTTTAAAACATAGGCAGCTACACTTGAATCAACACCACCTGATAAACCTATTACTACTTTCTTTCTTTCCATTGCACTGTTTTCCGAAAAATGAATGTGCAAAATTACATATTTTTAAGCGCTTAAGAAAATGAATTTATAAAACACCGACTATTAGCTTCTAGCTTCTAGCAATGAGCCACTAGCTTGAGTTTTCTACTTAGAAATATTTTAGGAAATCTGGAATTAAACTCATGACTATCTAACTAACAAATTTCGGTTAGTCTTTCAGATGTTTAAAGTATCACAACAATAAACATTAAGCAATTAGCTTGTGAATTTCCCCATTTTCACATTAACGAATTAGCTCATTAACTTTTTCATGAAGCATGTTTAAACTTTTTAAGCTCAATCAACTCTTGTTGTAATTCATAATTCTTTTGGAGCTTTATCCAAAACTCGGCAGGGACATCCAATAACTCTTCCAAGGCAATTGCAATCTGAATGGTTACATTTCTTTTTCCACTCAACAAAAGACTAATGTGCTCTCAATAATGATTGCACTATTCACAATTGCAGATGATCAGTTCATTAATAATTGCTTTCTAACAATTCTAATCTCCGGATTACTATAAAAAACTGAGTCAGCCAAAACCTCAACTGTTTTAGGAATTACAATTTCTTTGATTTCATTATAAGCAAATGCCTTTTTTTCAATCACTTTTACACTTGAAGGAAGCTCTACTCTTTTTATCTTATTAGCGGCAAAAGCAGAATTACCGATTACTTTCACATGGGACGGAATGAAATCAATTACATCTGCACCTCCTCCATAACTCGAAATTAGGGTATAATCTATCCGTCCCTTTTCATCGAGGCCATAGATTATTCCAGATGACTTTTCACCGTTAAAAGTTTCAATTTTGTTACCATTAAAAGCTGCCTTTCCCATGTGTTTCAAGCTATCTGAAATAGTTAATTCACGGATGGAATTATGCGAAAAAGCAAAATCACCTATATTCGTAACTGATTCGGGTACACTCAACTCTTCCAGATTATTAATATCAAATGCATAGGCTCCAATAGACTGCAAACCATTTTCCAATACCAAAGAGCGCATCATGTTCCCATTAAATGCCGATTCACCAATTTCTTTCACAGAAGAAGGAATCCGTAACTCACTAATACTATTAACACAAAAAGCATTTTCCCCAATATACTCAACTCCATCAGGGATGGCTATAGTTTTAAGCAAGAGATAAGCAAAAGCTGCAGTGTCGATCACTTCTATACTTTGAGGTAACACGACACTATCTATCCTCCAACAACCATCAAAGGCGTGCCTTCCTATATGCTTAACAGTAGTAGGAATAAAATCAATAAGACTTGCATCCCCTCCGTAAGACACTATTGTTGATGAATCAATAGTCCCATTTCGATTGCCAAAAATCAAGCCGTTTGACGGTTTCCCATTGATTTCTTTGATCTCATTCCTTGAAAAAACACCTCTACCAAAGGTTTCTACATTTCCAGAAATATCTAAGCGTTCAATCTCATTTTGACAAAAAGCCTCATCTCCTATATACCTTACATTATCCGGAACCTTCACATAAGACAATTCACAATTTGCAAATGCTTCTTCAGAAATGCTTGTTACCTGAGGAGGAATAAAATCGAGATCATGGGAATTGCCTCCGTACCCGACAAGGGTAGTACTATCAAACACTGAACTATTATGCCGTTTAAAAATCAAGCCTTTTGAATGATGACCATTCATCTCGCTGATATGATTTTCATTAAAGGCATCGCTCGCTATTTGAGTTACACTTTCAGGAATATTAACCGACCACAGACCACACTTTGAAAAAGCCTTTGATGCAATCTCCTTAACCTCAGACGGAATGATATGCACGCTACCACTCTTCCCACCATAGCTTACTACAACAGTACTATCGACATGGCCTATTGAATCGGTTAAATAAAACATTCCGTTGGAATATCGATTATTAACCGTATCAACTTGGTTTTTATTAAATACTCCTGCGCCATACTTAACTCCTCTTGAAGGCAGGGTTAATTGACTTATCCGGTTACCATAAAAGGCTAAATCTTCAAGAAACAAATTCCCTAAAAGAAGGCTAATCTCAATATACCCATTAAATATATTATAGGGATGAGGAAAGGTTCTTTCCGGTATTCGCAAATCGTAAAACCGATTTCTACTAAAAGCTTCCAAACCAATTTTTTGAATGCTAAGTGGAATTTCTATTTGAGATAACCTACTTCCTGTAAATGCATAACTATCTATCTCTATTAACCCCAAAGGCAACACAACATTATAAACATCAAGATATGAAAATGCAAAGGACTCAATCTTAGTCACTTGATAAGCAACACCCTCAACCACAAAAACTTCGGGTATCTTAACATTTCGCTCCTTCTCGTTGAGATATTTCTTGATGCTTAACGTTCCATTTTCAAGCTTATAGTCAATATCTTCTAATTGCAGAACATATTGTGAATAAAGAAGCTGACTAATAAACACATTCAAAAGAAGGATGTAAAATCTCATAAGACAGGGGTTTAATACTAAATCATTCAGAACCTAGAGACAAACACTAATCATTCTAAATAAAACACACTAAAAATCTAATAATCAAGAATAAAAACCAGAATAATCATCAAAAAAAAACGCCCTCATGATAAATCACAAGAACGCTTTTCCTAATTTAATATCTATAATATCTAAACGTTAATCATCATTGGCATTAACAACATTAGCTCATCTTCGTTTTCATCAGTCTCAAATGGTAATAAAATACCTGCTCGCGACGGATCTGAAAGCTCTAAAATAACTTCAGACGATTTTAAGTTATCAAGTATATCAGCTAAGAATGGGGATTTAAAACCAATCTCCATCTCATCTCCTTCGTACTGACAATTAATACGTTCGTGAGCTGACACACTAAAATCTAAATCCTGCGCTGAAACAATCATCTCATTGGCAGTCATCTGCAACTTAACCAAGTTACTAGCCTGGTTAGAGAACAGTGATACACGACCTAATGTATTGTGAAACTCACTACGGTCAATAATTACTTTATATGGATTATCCTGAGGAATTACTGCATTGTAATTAGGATAGTTACCTTCTACCAAACGACAAACCAGCTTATAGTCAGGTAATGTAAAAAATGCATTTTTAGCATCAAACTCTACTTCAACATCGCCAACTTGTTTTGGCAACACATTCTTTAATAAACCTGCCGGCTTTTTGGGCAATATAAAGGTAGAGGTAAAATCTGTTTTTAAATCTAAACGACGATAGCGTACTAACTTGTGAGAATCGGATGCTACAAAAGTCACATTCTCCGGCGACATTTCCAATAAAATTCCATTCATTACCGGACGTAATTCATCGTCGGCAGTCGCAAAAAGCGTTTTATTAATACCAACTTCTAAGGTATTGGCCGGTAAGATAAAACTAGAAACCTTATCACTCTCAGCATGAGGTATGTCAGGGAAATCTTCGCCATTTTGACCAACAATACTAAACTTACCTTTCTCAGTAACGATATTCACAGCCATTGTTTCCAGATTAACTTCGAAATTTAAAGGCTGCTCAGGAAACTTCTTTAAAGTATCTAATAAAATGCGTGATGGCATTGCAATTACACCTTCACCATCAACAGTCTCTAAGGCTAAAGAAGTAACCATGGTCACCTCTAGATCTGAAGCTGTTAAAGTTAAAGTATTTCCTTTTAGTTCAAAAAGGAAGTTATCTAGAATTGGCATCGTGCTTTTATTGCTAATCACACGACTAATTGCTTGTAAGTGCGAAAGAATATCAGTACTGGAAACTACAAATTTCATTGTACGCTTTTTATTAAGTTGTTATCTATTAAGTCAATACATTAAAGAACCACGGTCCTTTTTGCGACCCTAAAGATACAAAAAAATATGTTCACTCCTAGCTACTAAAGCGTATTTAAAGGTGGATTCCCAGAAGAGTATTTGAGCAAGGAGAAAAACATTTGAACGACAAAGGATTAAATTAACCACTTCAGAATAATTTAAATTTCCCTTTTGTTGAGGCATAGCTTTTCTAACAAGTTTATAAAAAAACTAAATTGAGGTCAGTAGATAAGTACATACATTTCTGCATAAATCTAAAAAAAACCAAAGTGGGCGAAATCCCAAAGCCTAGCCGGTAAGGACTAGATGTTAATCAGGTATTTTTTTAAGCGTCAGGCTATGCTTTATGACAACGCATCTTTGATGCTAACGTAAGCTTACTAGTGATAAGTATTTAACAACTTACCTCTAAAACTAAAATTATTATTTCAACTACGAAAGCTCGAAAAAACACGAAAAAATTGAAATCCGTAAAACCAAATTGGCGTGCTAAAATGACTTTTCGTGCAATTTAGTGTCTTTTGTGGTAAAAATAAATTGCTTTGTTTTTCGTCTCAGTTTTTTCCAACCGCTCTTCATTTCCCATACTTTTTTCGACGATAGAAAATAAAAGCCACACAAGCAATTAGCACCAACAAGATGGGACCAATCACGTTTATCCATTTATAAAACGATGCTTGCAAGGATACTTTATTTCGGTCTAATAAACGCAAGGTAAAATAACGGCCTCGTAAACTCATCCAACCTTCGTCATCACATAGATAATTAACGGCATTAACTACAAAATCTTTATTTCCATACACTTGCTTCGAACCTTCATCATAACCCAAAGGCGTAATACGTGGATTGGTTTCTTTAAAACGAACGCCATTTTTAATGATATCTCCATCTGCTACCACAACCATGCGAGTAGGAACACTTTCATTTTTCACCTCTCGCCCATTTAGCTGTATACTTTTAGGCACCATCCGATTTTGAAATACCGACTGAAAAACACCCTCTTGAGCAACTGCCACCGGTAAAAATGATTTAGAAAAAGCTTCTCGTTCCGGCTGACGGTTCACTTCCATCATATTAATAAAAACAGGCGTTGGATTGACCTTGGTTAGTTGAGAGGTTTGCAACAACACATCTCGTTTTAAGTTCATGTTTACGCCGGTAGTATCAATGGTTCCGGTAAAATCACCACGCACCATATTTACATTTCGGCTAACAGGATGCTTTGTGGTAGATAACAAAGGGCTATACAACCAAGGCACCGGCACCAATTTTGGCTCGCCATTATAAGGCACATTTACCATAATACGGCCGGCCTGAATATCTTCCACCACAACCGGATTTACGCGAATGCCGTACTTAAATAATTGATCTCCAATATTTACATCAGAGAACAACCCAATGGTTTCAGGTCTATTTCGTAAACTATCTAAAGTCACGTTTACAGCATCCACCATATACATTAAACGACCCCCATTCATAAGGTATTGATCCAACACAAATTTATCTTTCTCACTAAACTTTACATGCGGCTTGGCAATAATCACCACTTTGTAAGGATCTAATACAGATGGATCAGTTCCTATTTGCCCACGCTCTACTTGATAGTATTCAGACAAAGCTTGGGTAGCTTCAATCACATCGAGCTCATCCAACTCACCATGCCCCTCTAAAAAGGCAATTCTAGGTTTTTCATCCTGCTTTAACTTACGAAAAGCATCCATTATTTTGAACTCCAATCCTTCGATGGAAATATTAAGATTGGCATCTCCACTTTTTCCGGGCAAATTGTCCAACAACTTTATTCCTACATCTTTCCCTTTGTAATGAGCTATGGCATACGGAAATACATAAGACTGAATTTTTCGCCCATCTTCGGTGGTTTCAAAAACCGATTGCGGCTCAAACTGAAGACCTTGAATCGTTTCTACAAACTTTTTCTTCTCATCATTTGCGAACTCATTGGGGTCGATAAAACGAAACTGAACTTCTCCCGACGAAGCTATTTTTAATTCCTCCAACGTCTCTTTGGCAGCATTGGCCAGACGTTTAAATCCGGGGTTTAAATCACCGTGCAAGTAAACTTTCACATACACTTCTTCATCTAAATCTTTAAGAAAGCGTTTGGAGACATCTGCCAATGTATAGCGTTTCTCTGAGGTTAAATCAAGTCTAAAAAACCAATACTTTCCTATCCAATTAAGCGCTAATAAAAAAACTAAAACAAGTACAATTTGTACTATTCCATTATTTCTGATCTGATTTCCGTTCATAACTTCTTCTACTTACGCTTTTCGATAATTATTTTGGTGAGAAAAAGGAAGAATACAACTACACTTCCAAAATAGATCAGATCGCGCGAATCAACTACGCCACGACTAATGGATTGATAATGAACATCTATCCCCAAAGCACCAATGATCTCGCCTGCATTATTTAGGCCAGGAATAAGCGCAATGGAATCAAATCCGCTGTAAAAAAAGAAGCACAACACCACTGCTATCACAAAAGATACAATCTGGTTATCGGATAAGGAGGAGCTAAACACTCCAATAGCTGCATAAACAGCTGCTAAAAAGAAAAGTCCCAGATAAGATCCCCAAGTACCACCTACATCAATATTTCCAACAGGATTACCCAATACATAAACCGAAAACACATAAAACAAGGTTGGCAACAAACTTATAAAAACTAAAATAAGCCCCGCCAAATATTTAGCTCCTACAATTTGAAATACACTGATCGGTCGGGTTAACAATAACTCCAAAGTACCCGCTTTTCGCTCATCGGCAAATAAGCGCATGGTAACAGCCGGTACCAGAAACAAATAAATCCAAGGTGCCAAATAAAACAAAGGTTCTAAAGAGGCATATCCACCAAATAAAATATTCATTTCACCGGGCACAACCCATAAAAACAAACCGGTAGTAATTAAAAATACAGAAACCACCAAAGCTCCTGTTATTGAACTAAAAAACGTTGCTATCTCTTTTTTTAATAAAGCTATCATTAAATATCATTTTGAATGTCAGCAATTATGCATTATGTACAAAGTATTAAAATTCGTCAAAAACAACTCAACACAGGGACACAGAGTGATTAAAATAAAAACTAAAAACCTTGGGCCTCCCTACCTCTGTGTTAAAATAATTATGCGTAAAAACGGATATACATAAATTCTTTATTCTTTTAAACAATTCCTAAAGCCTCCTGCATCAATTTAGCAGCCTTATCACTTGCTCCCGGGCCTCCCATGCGCTGATGCAATTCGGCATATTCATTCAACATTTTTATGCGTTGTGGCGAATCTTGTAAAAGCACATCTAATTCTGCTTTTATTTTGGATGATCGACATTCACTCCCCACTAGCTCTCGTAATGTTGGTTTATTAAGCACCAGATTTACCAAACTAATATAAGGTACTTTTATGATAAAATTCTTTGCAATAAACCAGGTAATGTCACCACCTGTAATTTTATAACACACCACCTGCGGACAATTTAACAAAGCCGTTTCTAAGGTAGCAGTTCCTGAAGCAACCAAAGCGGCTTTAGCTTGCTGCACCAATTGGTATGTTTCATTAAAAACAACCGCCACATCAAGATTATTGATATAAGGCACGTATTCTTCCATCGAAAACGAAGGAGCTCCCGCTATGACAAATTGATACTGAGGATAATCATTCACCAACTTCACCATCTCCGGCAAAAGCAATTTAATTTCAGACTTACGGCTTCCTGCAAGAATGGCTACTTTAGGGCGTTTATCCAGCTTATTTCGTGAGATAAATTCTATGAAGCTCTCATCCTTATTGGGGCGGTTATGAATGGCATCTAGTAAAGGATTGCCACAATAATCAGACTGAACGTCATATTTTTTAAGAAAAGGAACTTCAAATGGAAAAATCACAAACATGCGATCTACATAAGCTTTAAACTTATAAACGCGTTTGATGTTCCAGGCCCAAACTTTGGGAGAGATGTAATAGAACACTTTTAATCCTTTTTCTTTGGCAAACTTGGCAACACGTAAATTAAAACCGGCATAGTCTACCAAAATCAAGACATCAGGCTGATAATCCATCAAATCATCTTCACACAGCTTAAAGTTAGCCTTAATGGTTCCCAGATTTTTTAATACATCAACCAAACCAATGAAGGCCGTGTCTTTATAGTGCTTTACCAAAACACCACCTTGAGCTTTCATTAAATCACCACCCCAAACCCTAAAGTCCGCTTCTTTATCCTTTACCTTTAAGGATTTCATTAAGTTAGAAGCATGTAAATCACCGGATGCTTCTCCTGCTATAATGTAATACTTCATTGACCTTAAATCATAAACTTAAAGATGACTACTATTATGGCATAAATAACTGTGGCAGTCACCAAACCTCTTGCGGCGATTAAACGGTCTAAATTGATGGCTATTAAAAACATAATTAAATTGGGAAGAACACTTATACTCAACAACTTCCCTACATTCCCTTGTTTAACCATTTGCTGTACGAAACCAAAAAATTCCAGATCGCCATGGTATAAAAAAGCATAAAGTATATAAGACATAATCAGTGGTAAGATGATTCCAATAATCAGCCCTATTATTAATTTATTGCACTTACAGTTCATAATTCATTTTTTCTAACTGAGGTATTAACTCAAAATTGGTACTATCTATCTGACAAGGAACAACTGCCACATAGCCTTGTGAAATTACATATTCATCCGTATCTGTCGCTTCTGGTTCCAGGTTACAAAAATGGCCTGATAACCAATAATAATCTTTATTTCGGGGATCTTTCCGCTCAATAAACTCTTCTTCCCAATGTCCTTTGCACTGGCGTACTACCTTCAAACCTTTTAATTGTTGGCCATCCGGAATGTTTACATTCAAGAACGTTCCTTTTGGCAAACCATTGTGCAAAACAAAATTTACTACACGCTCGGCATATTGAGCCGCCAAGGTAAAATCAGCATCATAACTATAATTCAACAATGAAAAACCGATGGATGGAATGTGACTAATGGCAGCTTCTCGTGCAGCTCCAAGTGTACCAGAATAATGTACACTTATACTGGTATTGGTACCATGGTTAATACCGGAAACCACTAAATCGGGTTTTCGGCCTAAAAGCTTTTTAATGGCTAATTTCACACAGTCAACCGGTGTGCCATTGATTTTATAAACCAACAAACCCTCTTCTCTCCGGGCAACCTTTGCATATAAAGGGGTACGTACTGTTATGGCATGAGACATGGCTGAATAAGATTGATCTGGCGCCGCCACAACCACATCTCCAAAAGACCTTAACATTTTAACCAAGGCAACCAATCCTCCGGCTTTAATGCCATCATCATTCGAAACCAATATTAACGGACGTTTATTTTTTAAATGTGCCATATTCCAAAATCATTTAATAGAAATCAAATATACAATTGTTCCATTCTCTCAACAAAAAATAATGAAGATTCTCATGAGACCATATTATAACAAAACGTAAGAAAATCCAAACGCTAAGCGTGTTATCAAATTATATTTTTATGGCCTTAACAACAATGCTCACAATCATTATTCCCTATTCTTTAAGCATTATTCATTCTTCATTAAACATTAATTCTTATTTTTGCCCGCTGAAAACACAAAGATCATTACAGGATACTTAACTAATGTCCTGTTATTACAATGCAAAAAAGAGACGAATGAATATATCTTACAGTTGGCTTAAAAACTACATCAAAGCAGATTTAGCACCTGAAAAAATTTCAGAAATCCTTACTGACCTTGGATTAGAAGTTGGTGGAATAGAAGAAGTTCAGTCTATTAAAGGTGGATTAGAAGGATTGGTAATTGGTGAGGTTTTAACTTGTGAAAGACACCCCAATGCAGATAAGTTGAGCGTAACAACCGTTAACATTGGCACAGATACGCCTTTAGATGTAGTTTGTGGAGCACCAAATGTAAGAGCTGGTCTTAAAGTAGTTTGTGCCACAGTTGGAACAGTTTTATACAGTGGGGATGAATGTTTTACCATTAAAAAGTCGAAAATCCGTGGTGAGAAATCAGAAGGCATGTTATGTGGGCCGGATGAAATTGGCTTAGGAGCTGAGACAGGTGGCATCATGGAATTACCTGAAGACATTAAACCGGGAACTTTAGCAAAAGATTACTTTAATGTAGAAAATGACTTTATCATTGAAGTTGATCTAACGCCTAACCGCGTAGACGGAGCGTCTCATTATGGAGTAGCCCGCGATTTAGCAGCTTATTGCAAATTACACCATATAGAACATACACTTTCGCTTCCTTCAACTGAAGATTTCAAAGTAGAAAACACGAACTACCCGGTTGAAGTTACTGTAGAAGATAGCGAACGTTGCCCTCGATATACGGGAGTAACCATTAGTGATGTAAAGGTTGAAGAATCACCGGAATGGCTACAAAACAGCTTAAAAGCAATTGGCTTAAGCCCTATTAACAATGTGGTTGATGTTACTAACTATGTGCTTCATGAGCTTGGTCAACCTCTTCATGCATTCGATGGAGACCAGATAACAGGCAACAAGGTTATTGTAAAAACAATGCATCAGGACAGCACCTTCATTACACTTGATGAAGTTGAGCGTAAATTATCAGATCAGGATTTAATGATATGCAACGCAGAAGAAGGCATGTGCATTGCCGGTGTATTCGGAGGCATTAAAAGTGGCGTAACTCAAAGTACCACAAAAGTCTTTCTTGAAAGCGCTTATTTCAATCCGGTATCTGTACGTAAAACAGCAAAGCGCCATTCTTTAAGCACTGATGCCAGCTTCCGTTTCGAAAGAGGTGTGGATCCAAACATGACACTTATCGCATTAAAAAGAGCTGCACTTTTAATTAAAGAAGTTGCAGGCGGAACCATCTCTAGTGAAATAACTGACTTATACCCAACTCCAATTGAAAACTTTGAAGTAACGGTTAAGTATAAAAATATCAATCGTTTAATCGGTAAAGAAATTGGTCAAGAAACCATCAAAACGATATTAGCAGGCTTAGAAATTGAAATTACTTCAGAATCTGACGATGAATTAAAACTTTCGATTCCTCCATACCGCGTAGATGTACAACGTGAGGCTGATGTAATTGAAGACATTCTTCGCGTATACGGCTACAACAATGTGGAAATGCCGGAGACAGTAAACAGCACTATTGTTTACTCAAACAAACCGGATGACCACAAAATTAAAAACCGTATTGCTGATCAATTAAGTGCTAATGGTTATCGTGAAATCATGTGTAACTCATTAACTAAAATTGCACATTACGAGAAGCTGGAATCATATCCGGCTGCAAATGCGGTTACTTTAGCAAATCCATTAAGCCAGGATTTAAACTGTATGCGCCAAACTTTATTGTTTGGTGGATTAGAGTCGATTAGCCACAACGTTAACCGCAAAAACAGCGATCTTAAACTTTACGAATTTGGAAATTGCTATTACTCCAATCCGGAAGGTGAAAAAACTAGCCTACATACTTATTCAGAGGAACAGCATTTAGCCATATTCTTGTGTGGA
Organism: Bacteroidales bacterium; assembly: GCA_003249255.1. GTDB lineage: Bacteria > Bacteroidota > Bacteroidia > Bacteroidales > Marinilabiliaceae > SZUA-582. The sequence goes on along the minus strand of QKJP01000032.1, from coordinate 41,275 downwards.
AACAAAACACAAGCCAACTGGATTACACCGGAGCAACCTACATCGTTCTACGACATAAAATCGCAAGTAGAAAATATGTTAGCTCGCTTAGGACTTTCAACGTCTGACTTTAAAGTAAATGATGTTGAATCTGATCTTTTCTCAGAAGGATTAGCCTTAACGGTTGGTGACAAAGCTGCTGTAGAATACGGCTTAGTCGATTCAAAACTATTAAAAGCCTTTGGGATTGATACAAGCATTGCCTATGCAGAAATCAGATTAGATATAATCCTAAAGAAAAGCGCTAAAAAAGAAGTGCGTTTTACTGAGATTTCAAAATACCCTGAAGTTCGCCGCGACCTGGCTATGCTTTTAAATAAGGATGTTAAATTCTCTGAAGTCAGAGATATTGCATTTAAAACAGAAAAGAAACTACTTAAAGAAGTATCGTTATTTGATGTTTTTGAAGGTGAGAAACTAGGAGCAGATAAAAAATCTTATGCGATCAGCTTTACCCTACTAGACGAAACACAAACGCTTAATGACAAGCAAATTGACAAAATAATGACAAAGATGATGAGCAGCTACGAACACCAGCTCAATGCTCAAATCAGAAAATAACAGGAAGCACCCATTGGGGTGCTTTTTCTTGAATTAAAAAAAAAGCGAATAAGGCACTTTTGCCCTGCTCGCTTTTTTTTGTTATTATCTCTATGAAAAAACTATCTGTATATTTACTAAACAGTCTTTCGAGTAAAAAGTTTAATTCTTAGATCAAATTAGCTTTTAAATGGTGCAGCAAATTGACATTGGACATAGACCAACCCCCTTCGGAGCTAAAAACACTTTCACATCCACAACTTGATGATTTCCACCAGCCGGCAGACAGGATACACAAATCAACATTTAACCACACTCAGTTAATTCCCTACTCCAATGTTCTATCTACTTTTCTGGTAACAAAAACATCCCCCAAATAAAAAGGAGCATCATAAATGGGATTAGTCAAACAACGAAACAGAAGGTCATGCGGTGTCCAATTAACTTTCATTGGCCTGATCTGAAACTCCTGATAAGGACATAAAAAAAGGAACGCTCAACTGAACGTTCCTTCTTCAACCTAACCTTAACCCTAACTTATGAAGAAAGCTTCATAACTCTTTATACTAATCTGAACATTTAAAGTTTCAAGTAACTAAATATTTTTCTGTTAAAACTTATTAATTCAGCATGTAATTCTTTTTATATGAATAAATCTAAATATCTTCAGAATTATTACACTGCAAATTTGAGTTTTTTTTTACGAACTACCAAATAAATTTGATATTTTTTATTTCGAAAGTTGATTTAATACTTTCTGACCCTCTTCCACAACTTCCACAACCGACTTAACTTGCAATAATTCAGTTCTAAACGAAAGTAAAACATTTTCTAACTCCATAAGTTTTTCTTCAGTTTCAACTGAGGCTGTTGCAAAAAACTCTTTGCGCAAAACTTGAATCTTTTCAAAATCCTGAATTCCTTCACGCAGTTTCTCAAGTCGAATAGAACTAATTCCATCGGGATATACTAAAAATTGACTTCCGGATGGGCCCGACGCTGTGCGGGAATCAACCAATGGATTTACGCCCCAATTCATAAAACCATTTTGCCAATAACCATCTAATCCTACAGCTGCGGCATACCAACCTAGCCAAACAGATTCTGATGGAGATGAAAATGTAAAGGTCTTAGGAAACTCCTTATCCTTGCGCCTAAAAAAAGTAGTTAATTTCCCATCACTGGCTCTTTGCTTTCGAATTTCTTTGGGATAATTCAAATCTGCATCCAGGCTTATTTCATCTACTTCCTCTAAAGATTTTGGCATATAAACATCTGTAGAAATAGCAATCTTCATATCAACTCCTAGCATCTCCGTCATTTGTAAAATATAATTCAGATTGTTTTCATGAAGCTCTCCTAAATCTAAAATGGTTTTATCATACCATCCTTTATCGTGCAAATGCTTGGAAAAACCTTTAATAAATGAAGGCCATAAATCTTTCTTTTCTAATTCTCCCTCTTTCAACAACAAGCACTTATCTTCACCAGTACTTTCATCATAAAAATAAAACAACTCATTTTCACCCTTGATGGGAAAACATTTTATCTGCTCAGTAATGCCACAACTCTGTGCAAATTCAATCCAATTATCAAAATTCGAATAATCAAAACCCCACTTTCCGTCTTTTCGTTTAATCCACTTTACCAACGGCGAACACCTGCATTCAAACCCTTTATCAGCAGGCTCATAAAATAAACCTGCTGAGATATTCTTTTGACCCAGTTTGGCTAAAATCTCAAAGTAAGGCTTCATTAATTCTTGATGCTTATCTCCCCAAGGTTCTACATTATAATAATTGGCAATAGATAAAGGATTTTGTCGAATATCTAAATAAAAGGTCCACTCATCACAATGGGGCATAGCGCGTTGCAATACATTTAACTTAAAGCGCAATTCCTGAGTTGGATTTTGATAAGAATACACCAACATGGAAGCTTCATATTCACCAGGTTCGGCATCGTATGGCACATTGATTGACACCCATACCGGACGAACTGACTTGGGTTCCATATTTATACAAGTTATAGGATCTAAAGCATCTGCCACCAAACTACTATCTAAATTTGAAATAATGCGACCATCTTGTCCTCCTGCAAACTCATCTGCAATTACATAACGCACAAATCGGGTTTGTACAATCGAATCAGCCAGTACGATTTTTCCACGTTTAAAAGGTGTCCATTCACACTCTACATGTTGAATCGTATCAGTAGACCACAAAACAACTTGTGCCGACACCACTTCCCCACGCCAAGCTGTTAAAGTAATATCTTTTTGAACAGCTTCCATGGGCACTTCATACTTTGCATACCTCACATTGGTACTGCCCAAAGAGGCATGCAATCCTCTTCCAGTGATGTCCCAATGCTCAGCATCAGCTCCAACACCAATTGGTGCTTCCTGATAAGTTTCACAAACCAAAGGCGTGCGCTGATTCAGGCAAGCATTAATTATAATGCTCAAGGACATTATTAGAACAAAGCGTTTTGTATAAGTAAAAATCATATTATTCATTTTCATTAAGATAGCTCAAAGATAATTAACCATCTATATACTCTATTTTTTATTAAGTACTTTTTCGAGGAGTTTCCCTCTTTGAATTTTCCCCGTTTCTGTTCGAGGAAAATGATTCACATATTCTACCCTTCGAATCTTTTCATACTTATTTAACGATGAAAGTTTTTCACTAAGATCATCAGGCACATTTTCACCTTCTAAGACCAAGGTGACTTTTTGCCCCAAACGCGCATCGGGCACTCCCAATACACAATACTCAACATCAATTTGCGATTGCAACTTTGCTTCAATTGCTTCAGGAAAAACCTTTACCCCTCCTGTATTGATCACATTGTCAAATCGACCTAACCAAAAAAAGTGAGTTTTATCCTGAATGTCAATTATATCATTAGTTACAATTAAATCATCACAAATACCGGGAGCATTAACCACCAAACATCCTCTTTCATCTTTATTGATCATTACCCCTTCTATCAGCTCAAAAGGCTTTTTAACATCAAGTTCAACAGGACGAAGGGCTATATGTGATAAAGTTTCTGTCATACCAAAGGTTTCCCAGGCATTAACTTCATTATGGAACAATAACTTTTTTAACTCATAAGATATCGTCCCACCTCCAATTATTAAGGTTTTAACTTGAGAAAATACGGATGAATTTTGTTCTAAAGCAGTTTGCACCTGCAATGGTACCAAGGCTAGAAAATCAGCTTCAACCGCTTTCTTTTCAAAAGGATTCGAAACCACCGGTAAGGTTAGCAAATTCAAACCGCCTTCGATGGCTCGAACCACCATCATTTTTCCGGCCACATAGTTAGTAGACATGGCTAGAATAGCAGTTTGTTGCGCTTTCAAATGAAAAAAACGCAGAGTTTTTTGTGCTGAAAGCCGCATTGCTGATTTTTTCACAGAGATCACTTTCGGCTCCCCTGTACTCCCCGATGTTTTGATTTCTATCGTTTCCGCATCATCAACCCACAATTGCAAAAAGGCAATTAAATCCAAGATTTCCTGTGAATGTTGTTTTTCTTTAAGTTGTTTTTCGCACCAAAGCAGAGCTCCTTGCGCTCCAACAATCCGTTCATTATTTATTTGAAAATCCACCTAAACTCAAAGCTTTTAAAATATCTTCCCCCATTTTCCTTGTGGAGAATATTGCAAACGATCCTTTTCTAAAAACAAAGGACTTTCAATATTATTTGTAAATACCTGGCCGGTACCCAATCCCTGAGGCAACTCATTTTTTTTCACATAAGCCCATTGCGCAATGGCATTTAAACCAATATTTCCTTCTAATGCAGATGTAGCCCACCAAGAAATATTGCGTTGCTCACATAAAGAAATCCATTCATCAGAAGCCTGAAATCCGCCTACTAAACTTGGCTTTAAAATGATGTACTGAGGTTTAATCACATCCAACATTTCTTCTTTCATCACAACATCATTAACTCCTATCAACTCTTCATCCAAAGCAATTGGCAGTGGAGTAGCTTTACACAAATCGGCCATAGCCTTCCATTGTCTGGCCTGAATGGGCTGTTCGATGGAATGAAGGGAATACTGAGCCAATTGATCTAACTTAACTAAAGCTTCATCACAACTAAAAGCCCCATTGGCATCAACACGTAATTCCAATTCTTTTTCAGAAAAAGTGGATCGAATGTATCTCAACAAACTTAATTCCTGGTTGAAATCAATGGCTCCGATCTTGAGCTTCAAACATTTAAAACCTGCATTTAGCTTTTCCTGAATGCGCTGAAGCATCTCTGCCTTATCGCCCATCCAAATCAAACCATTGATCTCAATCAAATCTTTTCCACTTGTAAAATCAGAGGGATATAAAATTCGCTTTCCTCCGTTCTGCAAATCCGTTAGGGCAACCTCTAGGGCAAAACGAATAGCCGGCCAATCTTTTAATTTTTCATGGTAGTTGACTACTTCTTCATTGATGTTGTGACACATGCGTTTTATGCGATTGTCCAAATCCGGTTTATCATCAGGACTTAACCCGGGAATAACCGAACACTCTCCCACTCCTGAAATGGTTGGATTTTCATCATCCCACACTCGAATATACCAACTCGGCTTTTGGTGCAATATACCGCGTGAAGTCCCTCCTGCTTGTTTAAAATTAAAAACCTGCTGCTTATAATCTGCTTTTAAATTCATACACTAAGATATTGCCCTAAACCAAATAACAAAACAATAACAAAAGTGCTTAAAGCAAGTCGCTTCAACTCAGGATCTAATTCCTCATCCGACTTACTCAAAACTGTTTTAAGATGAAAGATTAAAGGAGTGAATCCGAATAAAAACATCCATTGCATAGTGCCTTGGCTAGCATTTAAAACCAAAAACAAAATTAACAACACAAGTGCTCCTACAATTAAAAACAGATGATACCGTCGCATTACCTTTAATCCATATTTTACAGCCAGGGTATTTTTTTTTGCCAAACGGTCACTCTCAATGTCTCTCATGTTGTTCACATTAAGCACACCGGCACTTAAGAATCCTACAGCTACAGCAGGTAATACTACTGTCCAGTTAAAAACATGACTGTGCAAATAATAAGTTCCAATAACGCCAACCAATCCAAAAAACACAAACACAAAAAAATCACCTAATCCCTTATAGCCATAAGGATTTTTACCCATGGTATATTTTAATGCTGCAGCTATTGAGGCCAGTCCTAAGATAAAAAATACAAGTCCACGCCAATCAATATCCATAAAAGCTTCTATTATCAACCAAACACCGGATATTAAAGACAAGCCAATAAAAACACCAATCATCCTTTTCATTTCCACTAAAGAAATTAATCCGGATTGCACCATTCGTTCAGGTCCTTTGCGGCCATCATGATCAGCTCCATTTTGAGTATCGCCATAATCATTAGCCAGGTTCGAAAGAATTTGCAAAAACAAAGTTGTTACCGTTGCTAAACCAAATACTTTCACATCAAAAACCTTATGGGTATATGCCACCAAACTCCCCATCAAAGTAGAAGATAATGCCAAGGGCAATGTACGAAGTCGAAAGGCTTTTATCCAGGCGATAAATTTTATCATGTTTAATTTATATTAGCAGTTCGTCAAGTTCTTATATATAATTGAATATGAGTTAATAATACAATTAATTTGATATACATTGGTCTAATATCTATTATCTAAAGTCTAACGATCTATTATTTATATTTCAAGCAAATGTAATAATTCTACCGTTTAGCAAATGACATTAATAATAAAACGGCTTCAGATTTAAAACCATCGAGTGCAACTCAGGCTTTTTCCGCACAATTGTTATTTTTGCTCGAAATATAACAGCAATGAGACAATCACTTCACAATACATCCCTGCGTAAATACAATACTTTCGGCATCGAAGTCAATGCTAAAGAATTGATAATCTGCCACAACAAAGAAGAAATCCAAACTCTGATCAACGAGAAAAATTTCAACAATCAAAATACACTTATAATAGGTGGTGGAAGCAACCTTGTATTTACCAAAGATTTTGATGGCATCATCATTCATCCCCAAATAAAAGGCATTTCACTGATTAAAGAGGATGATTCCAACTTTTGGATTGAAGCCGGAGCCGGAGTCCTTTGGGATGAGCTGGTACAAGAAGCTGTAAATAACAATTGGCATGGACTTGAAAACCTTTCCTACATTCCTGGACACGTTGGCGCTTCACCCATTCAAAACATTGGCGCTTATGGCGTTGAAGCTAAAGATGTCATCGAACAGGTAAAAGGTATTTTTCTTGAAGATGGAAAAGACTTCCAATTCAACAATACAGATTGCAAATTTGGATACAGAAACAGCATTTTTAAAAACGAGTTAAAAGGAAAAGTAATAGTTACTTCTGTCATATATAAACTGAGTAAAGAACCAAATTTTATTTTATCGTATGGCACTGTTAAGGAAGAGGTTGAAAAACTGGGAGAGCCCAACTTAAAAAACATTCGTAAAGTAATCACAGCTATTCGTAAAAGTAAACTTCCGGAACCTGAAGAAGTTGGAAATGCAGGCTCTTTCTTTAAAAACCCAATCATTCCAATTGTAAAATTCCACAAACTACAAGAACAATTTGACAAGGTACCTTCCTACCCGATCGATACCGAATGGATAAAACTTCCGGCCGGATGGTTAATTGAACAAGCCGGATGGAAAGGAAGAACCATGGGCAATGTGGGAGTTCACGACAAACAAGCCCTTGTATTGGTTAACAAAGGAGGTGCATCCGGTAATGAAGTATTAAATTTATCTCAAGCCATTATTAAAGACATCCAAGAAAAATTTAGCATTACACTTGAGCCGGAAGTGAATCTGATTTAATCTTCAAACTAACTTCACATCTGAGAAACTTTACTATTTCCTTTAAAAGTAATAATCTATATTTTAGCTGATCGAAAAAATAAAATATGGCATACAGAAGACGTACACGAGTTAAAACTCCTAAAAGAATTCTATTCCCAATTCTTTTCATACTAGTAGCAACCATCTTGGGAGGATCAATTTTTGGATTCCGTTATTACAAATACTTATTTAGCTCCAACATAATTGTTTCGAATACGGATGATCCATACTTATACATTCCTTCAAAAGCAAATTTCGATGACTTACTTTCTATTTTAAGCCTGGGAAACTACTTAAAAGACCTGGAAAGCTTCACTTGGGTTGCCGAAAAGAAAAACTACAACAAAGTTAAAGGTGGACGCTACCTCTTAAAAAATGGAATGTCAAATAGCGAATTAATAAACCTTTTAAGATCCGGCAGACAAACTCCTCTTCAACTAACGTTCAACAACATACGTACAAAAAAACAATTTGCCGGTTACATCGGACAAAAACTTGAAGCAGACAGCATAGAGCTTCTTAATCTACTAAACGACAATGATTTTCTAAAAAGCTTCAACCTCAACACAGAAACAGCTCTCACACTTTTCATCCCCAACACATACGAACTTTGGTGGACAACCTCTGCCAAAGACTTTATAAGCAGAATGCATAAAGAACATACGCGCTTTTGGACATCGAATAGAAAGTCTCAAGCCAAAGCGATTAAGTTATCCCCAACCGAAGTTTCTGTATTAGCATCCATTGTAGATGAAGAAACCATTAAAAAAGATGAAAAACCGATTGTAGCCGGATTATATATAAACCGCTTAAACAAAGGCATCCGACTTCAGGCTGATCCTACCATTAAGTACGCAATCAATGATTTTACAGTAAAACGTATTTTAAATAAGGACCTTGAAATAGACTCTCCCTACAACACTTATAAATACAAAGGTCTTCCTCCGGGTCCCATACGTATCCCCTCCATCGCAGGCATAGATGCAGTATTGCAGCACAAAAAACACAAGTATTTATACATGTGTGCAAAAGAAGACTTTTCGGGCTACCACAACTTTGCTAAAACGCTTACTGAACACAACAAAAATGCTGATCGATACAGAAATGCACTGAGGGAAAATAAAATCTATAGATAATGAATAATGAATAATGAATAATGAATAATGAATAATGAATAATGAATAATGAATAATGAATAATGAATAATGAATAATGAATAATGAATAATGAATAATGAATAATGAATAATTATATTTTTTATGGAAAGAGATCTCCTAATAGACCCCATTTTTTATTCTCTATTATTGTTCTCTATTCTCTATTATTTATTCTCTAACCAATAGATATTCTATCTTTGTACGCGAAATTTAAACCATCAATACGAATGAAACATCTACTTTTATTCATAACCACCTGCCTACTTTTTTCTTCATGTGCTTCTCTTCAAAAAGGATCCTCCAGCTTCGATGATAGCGATAGTCCATACGTAGCAGATGACACTTCGGCAACTCCCAAAGTAAAACCCAAAGAAAAGAAAACGGATGATATTGTCGTTAAAGAAGAAAAAGTCAAAGTAATTGATGAAGATAACATGGAGCTTTTCAATTACTATGTCATCATAGGTTCATTTAGAGTACTGGATAACGCAAAAAATTACAAACAAGAACTTTTTGCAGAAGGATTTAATCCGGTTCTTTTAGAAAACGAAAACGGACTCTATCGAGTTTCGGTTGCTGCCTTCAACAAGGAAACCCCGGCAAGAAACAAAGCTACCTCCATCAGAGACCAATATTCTAACCATGATGACACCTGGTTATTAATCAGAAAACAATAATAAACACTTGTTGGTTAATCACAAGAGTATGATTTTTGCATAAAAAAGTTTTTTCTTAAATTTGCGCACTCAAATACCGAAATAAACTAGAAATAAAAATATTAAAACCCATTCAAACATGTATAATCCGGTTAATCTGTCAGAGCAGATTTTTTATGTTGGTGTAAATGATAGACGTACACACTTATTCGAAAACATGTGGCCACTTGACCGAGGTGTTGCTTACAATTCATATTTAATTGCAGATGAAAAAGTAGCGATTATAGACACCGTTGAAGCTGGTCATTTTGAAAAGTGGATCGCAAAAGTTCGTTCGATCATACAAGATCGTCCAATCGATTACCTAATCGTTAATCACATGGAACCTGATCACTCAGGTGCTATCCGTATATTAACCGAATTATATCCAAATATGAAAATTGTTGGAAACAAAAAAACCATTCCAATGATTGAAGGATATTATGGCATCACCACCAACATGGAAACAGTTGCCGAAGGAGAGACGATTGAACTGGGAAAAAACAAATTAACTTTTTATACCGTACCAATGGTTCACTGGCCGGAATCAATGGTTTGTTTTGAAGAAACCAACAACATCTTATTCTCCTCTGATGCGTTTGGTAGCTTTGGTACACTTGATGGAGGCATCTTTGATGATGAATTAAATTTTGACTACTTCATCGACGAAATGCGTCGTTACTACTCTAACATTGTTGGAAAATATGGTAGCCCTGTACAAAAAGCACTTTCAAAATTAGGCGATTTATCCCTTAAAATGATAGCCCCCTCCCATGGTCCAATCATTCGTGAAAACATCGGTAAAATGATTGAACTTTACGACAAATGGAGTCAATATGAAGCTGAAGAAGAAGGTGTTGTGATCGCCTACGCTTCAATGTATGGGAACACAGAAGAAATGGCTGAAGTTACGGCTCGCGCAGTGGCTGAAAATGGCATTAAAAATGTGCGCGTATACGATGTAAGTAAAACGCATCCTTCCTTTATTATCTCAGACATCTTTAGATTTAAAGGACTTATTTTAGGCTCGCCTACCTACAGCAACGAATTACACCCTAACATGGAAGCATTAACCAATAAGCTTTCGCACATGGGAGTTGCAAATCATTACTATGGCGTATTAGGTTCATTCACATGGGCAGGGGCTGCTGTTAAGAAACTTAAAGCTTTAGGTGAAGAACTTAAATGGGAAGAAGTTGCAGAGTCTGTAGAAGAGAAACACGCTTTAAAAGAAGGAAATTACGAAGCATGTGTTCAATTAGGTAAAGCAATGGCAGAAAAAGTTCGCTCATAAACAATAGCAACACATCAATATTGATTAAACTTCGAACTCATTGCAGTTCGGAGTTTTTTTTTGCACTTCCTCTTCCCCCAAAAATGCACCTTTCAGCTTTCTTCAAAACAAACCACTTGCAACTATCACTCATTATGTTAAAATAAATTCCAGTTAAAATAACTAAAAAAAACTTCAGAAATGCCCTCCTTTACTAGATAAAATGGTTTTTTATATTCAGCTTTTTTATTAGATTCGTTTAGCAAAATAGTTGATAGATATTGGAAACAAAAGACGAAAAAGCTTGGTATGCTCTTTATACCAAGTCCAGAGCTGAGAAGAAAGTGCTGCAACAGTTTACCCAAATGGGTCTTACTGCTTACCTGCCATTAAAAAAGGAACTTCGCCAATGGAGTGACCGAAAAAAATGGGTAGAAAGCCCTATTATTAGCTCATATATCTTTGTGTGTGTATCTCCTCAAAATCAAAAATCAGTTTACGATGTAAATGGTGTAGTCGCCTATGTTACAGACAAGGGAAAACCGGCAATCATACCTGCTTCAGAAATTGAAGCCATGCAAAAAACCATCAACAATCAAGTTGCATTTGACATTGAAACTGACCGCCTAAAAAAAGGTTTAACTGTAGAAGTAACCTCAGGACCTTTAAAAGGTGTAAAAGGAGAAATTGTAGAAATTAAAGGTGAAAAAAAATTAACCCTTAAGATCAGTCACATTGGCTACACTCTGGTTGTAGATTTAGCCAATGCAACATTCCAATAAGAGATAAAACCGTTCCTTATCTCAATCAACATCTTGCTCGCTCCTTACTCACCCACAATGGGACTGAGGGGGCGAAGCCGTACTAAAAAACAAGATTCATAACATCCCTTACACATCAAACAATTAGACAGTTAATTTGCACATCAACACATTTGCACATTAACACATTATACCTATCATCAACCCTTTGAACCCAAAACCCTATCAAAACACAAAAAGAATATCTAGAAGAAAAAGTCAGGCAACTTCCCATTAAAGAATGCTTAATAAATGCAGACTGGAAAGATAGCAAAGACTGTACGCTTCTTATATCACGCCAGGAGGAAGAAAAGTCCATTTTCTTTGCATTATATCATGTTGATTTAAATTGCTATGGAATAAAAGATTCATTTCTTGAGATGAGCGTCTCACCCCTTGAATACCAAAACATTATTGATCAACAATTTCCGAATGCCTTTTTAATAAATATTAGCTATAATCTAGCCCATAACATCATTTTCTCAGGCTATGAGTTTGCCGGTAAGTTTGGTTTCAAACCGTGTAAAAAATTTTCGGAAACCACACAATACTTTTTATATCCTGAGAATAACAATACCAATAAGGAACCAATTGCTTGTGGTTTTCAAAACCGCCCCCTGGTTATAGAAACGGATTACAATCAAACAGAAGTAAAAATCACCATTGACCACCTCATCAAAACAGTTGGAAAAAATGGTTTTAAATACGTAAAAGAAATTAAGGAAATGAACGGATTTGAAGAGGACGAATTTGAAGAGGATTTACCAATCGAAGAATACATATATGATCAACCGGTAAAAGAACGCCATGAAGATATAAAAAGGTTTATGGAGCTATCTAATCTGCCGGATGATGATCAAAGTGAAGATAATGCAATAGAACTTCTTTACACGAGCAAAAAGCTATTTTACAACCACTTTGGATTGGAAGAAATAGAGGAGAAAAGAGCCTTATTTATAAACTTCTTCAATGTTGAAATTGATGATGACACCATCCCATCATCATTTAGTGGTACAAGCGATCCTTTTCACATCGAAAAAATTGAAGAAATTTATAATTCATTTGGGCATCTGGACGAATTAAAAAACTTCAAAATTAAAAAATTAGCAAATACATACCCTGAAGTTCCTTTCTATACTTGGATGGTCATATTTGAAATGGAATATCAAGATACTGCATCTAAAAAAATCCTCAAGTTCATCGATGAAGCTTTATCCATAGATCCTGAAAACGTTTTACTTCTACTCGAAAGAGATAAACACTTAGCCTTAGAAGGAAAAAAAGCTCAATTCATTAATGATAAAATCATCGAAAAAGGAGCTTCATCATTATTTAAAAACAGAAACAGTATCCACTTGCTGGAATTATTTTCACTTCATTCAGCATTATTTGAAACCTTCGAAAATCAAAAGGATTGCCTGGCTATTGATGCGCTTTGCTTTGCGGTTTCTGAGCTATTCCCTGAGTATGAGGATTTCTTCTCCGGGAAAGCATTACATAGTGAATTAATGAAAGTTGCTTTTTGTACTGAAAAATTTATAAAATAAGCTTAACTTATTTACAACATTTAACCTTATAACCTCCTAAAATCGATCAGACATGAATTCAAATCATAAAATTGCCATAATAGGATTAGGCTACGTTGGTCTTCCTCTTGCTGTTGAGTTTGCAAAAAAATATAAAACAGTCGGCTTCGATATAAAAAAAGATAGAATTGATGAATTAAAGAAAGGTAGTGATTCGACTTTAGAGGTAAGTAACCAAGATCTACAAAGTGTTTTAAATAGCCCTTCAGATTCTAATGGTTTTATAGTCACCAATGAAGTTAATAAGTTAGTAGACTGTAACATATACATCATTACAGTTCCTACTCCAACGGATAAAAACAACAATCCCGTTATCACTCCATTAATCAAAGCCAGTGAAACGGTGGCTTCTGTACTAAGCAAAAACGACATTGTTATATACGAATCAACGGTTTATCCGGGATTAACTGAAGAAGAATGTATTCCGGTGCTCGAAAACAAATCCGGATTAAAGTTTAATACTGACTTTTTTGTAGGATATTCACCTGAACGTATTAATCCGGGAGACAAAGAACATACTGTTTCGAAAATCTTGAAAGTCACCTCAGGATCCACACCGGAAGCTGCAGAAACAATTGACCAGCTATACAAAACCGTGATCACTGCAGGAACTTATAAAGCATCTTCAATTAAAGTTGCAGAAGCAGCCAAAGTGATTGAAAACAGCCAGCGTGATATTAACATTGCCTTTGTGAACGAACTGGCTAAAATCTTTTCAAAACTTAACATCGACACTACCGAAGTTCTAAAGGCAGCAGGAACCAAATGGAACTTTTTACCGTTTAAACCGGGACTGGTAGGAGGTCATTGTATTGGTGTAGATCCGTATTACCTGGCTCAGAAAGCTCAAGAAGCCGGATATCATCCCCAAATCATCTTAGCTGGAAGAAGAACCAATGATGGAATGGGTAACTGGATTGCATCTCAAGTTGTTAAATTAATGATCCACAAAGGTCATCCGGTTAAAAAAAGCAAAGTACTTTGTTTAGGAATTACTTTTAAAGAAAATTGCCCTGACATTCGTAATACCAAAGTTGTAGATGTGATTCATGAATTGGAAGATTATGGTTGCGAAGTCAACATCTGCGATCCGTGGGCCAATCCGGAAGAAGTGAATCACGAATACAATTTAATTTCTGAACAACACCTTGGATGTGTTGAAAACCAAAAATACGACGCCATCATTTTAGCTGTTGCCCACAATGAATTTTTGTCGCTAAAGCTGGATGAAATAAAAAGGAAAAACAATTCTATCATCTATGATGTAAAGTCGGTTTTACCTATTGATGTGATTGATGGCAGGTTGTAAGGGAGTTAGGCCTTTAGGCCATTAGTTTATAGATTATTAGGTTGATAAGATAGAAGATATTAATGTGCTAAATAGCTAATGTGTCGATGTGCAAATTGTCTAGCTGCTTAATTGAGGATTTGCAAAATTGTGGAATTGTCGATTTGTACAATATATTCGAACAAACAATTAAGCAACTCAACAACTGAGCGACTAAACACCTGAACTATTCAGCAATTATAGAACTTAACAAAAGAGCAATAAAGCAATTATTCAACTAAACAACTCAGCAAATTATCAACTCAGCAGTTTAGCAACTCAGCAATTAATAAACATGACGAACCCCAAAGAAATCCGCTGGAAACAACGCTACAATGAATTCGTCAAAGTATTGAGTAGATTAAAAAAAGCGACTGCCATTGAGACTCCTGATGAGATTTACAGAGCCGGGATGATACAGTTCTTTGAAATGACTTTTGAATTAGCATGGAAAACCATGAAAGATTTTCTTGAGGATACAGGTTATGACATTCGTTCCCCAAGAGAAACCATTCAACAAGCCTATCAGGATGGAATTATTGAAGACGGTCATATATGGATTGATGCTCTTCAGAAAAGAAACCTAATGGCTCATACTTATGATGAGAACAACGCCATTGAAGCTGAACAATTAATTAAAAACCAATACCTCACCTGCCTGATTCAATTAGAAAATTTCTTTAATGATAGAATTAAATAATGGGGGGACTAAAAGAAAAAGACCTGCTCTATATTATAAATACGATTAAAAACCATCCTGAAATAGAAAAGGCAGTTTTATTCGGCTCCAGAGCCATGGGTAATTTTAAAAGAGGTTCTGATGTAGACATTGCACTAATAGGAGAAAGCATTTCTTTTACAACCATAAGTGAAATCAAATACGATTTAGAAGAAGAAAGTCCAATGCCTTACTTTTTTGACATTCTTAATTATCATCAATTAAAAAATGAGGAGCTTAAAAAGCATATTGATACGGTGGGTAAATGCTTTTACGATAAATCAAGTACGAATAACAGAGAATAGAAAGTACTATGGAAAAAACGCTTGGGTTCGTGAAAAATGAGGTGAAAGTTTTTTTGTTTTTTGCCAAATTGCCTATCTGATTAACTGTAGAGTTGCTAAATTGTAAGGTTGCTGAACTGTGGATATGCAGAACTGTAGAGTTACCAATCTTCTAATTTGCTTAATTGAAATTAGATTCGAACAAACATATTATTACAACATTAGTTCATTCTTCAATTAACAAATTGTCAACAATCAACTCGACAACTCAGCGATTTAACAACTTTTCAAATCAGCAACTCTACAATTAGACAACTCAGCAAATTAACAACTTGACAATTCAACAACTCTGCATTAAAAAACATGACGAACCCAAAAGAAATCCGCTGGAAACAACGCTACTCAAATTTCAACAAAGCCTTTTCTCAATTACAAAATGCAGTTAATCGCATTGATGAATTAGATGATCTGGCAAAAGAGGGGCTTGTGCAACGTTTTGAATACACGTTTGAATTAGCTTGGAAAACACTTAAAGATTATTTGGAAAGTAAAGGTGAAGAAGTCAAGTTTGCACGCGATGTTATTAAACAATCTTTTCAGTTTGAATTAATTGAAAATGGCGAATTATGGCTTCTAATGTTAGAAAAAAGAAATCTCATGTCGCATACTTATAATGAAGAAATTTTTCAAGAAGTAGTAAGTCAAATTGCCCAAAACTTTTTCCCTGAAATTGAGAAATTAAATAACTTTTTTCAAAAGGAAGTAAATGAATAGTTTTGGCATTTATACCAATTCCTACAATCTGATTATTCAAACCTTAGAAAAATTTGAAAACATTTCTCAAGCCATCATTTTTGGTTCAAGAGCAATTGGAAACTACAAAAAAGGTTCTGATATAGATATTTCCGTTTTCGGTTCAAACATTACACATGATGAAATAGCGCACATCAGCGAAATACTTAATGAAGAATTACCCATTCCCTATTTCATCGATGTGGTGCATTTTGAAACCATCAATAATTCGGATCTTAAAGAACATATTCTAAGTGAGGGTAAATACTTATATAAAAAGATAAATCCAGGTTCATTATGTAAAAATTGTTGAACTTCCCAATTGCTTAATTGTCTAACTGTTAATTTGCCAAACTGCAGAATTGTCAAATTGCGGAACTGTTGAATTGACATGATATTACAACACTAGTCCTAATTTTTAGCTATTCAAGTTATGAACAAATAATTAGGCAATTTTACAACTATCCAAATCAACAACTTGGCAACTTAACAACTCCACAATTTAAACAACTTAACAACTCGGCAAATCAACAACTCGGCAATTAAAAATATGAAAAACGAAATCCGCTGGAAACAACGCTTCGCTAATTTCACAAAAGCATTAAAAACATTAGAAAGTGCTGTTGATCTTCATAATCAAAGAGAGTTATCTGATTTAGAAAAACAAGGCTTGATACAAGGATTCGAATTTACTCATGAATTATTTTGGAAAACGATAAAAGATTTCTTTGCAGAAAGAGGTAACACTGCAATTTATGGTTCAAAAGATGCGACTAGAGAAGCATTTTCTGCCGGCCTTATTTCTTCAGGCAAGGACTGGATGGATATGATCAATAGCCGAAACCTTAGCTCTCACACCTACGACAATGAAATTTCTGATACCATTGTTAATAAAGTGACTCAAACATACATCGGACTTTTTAAAGAAGCCTGGCAGAACTTAAATAAACTAATATAATGCTATTTGGTCTTGACGATGAAACAATCGCCTTAATCAACAAAACTTTTGATGACTCTCTCGTTATTAATGAAGTTGTAATTTACGGCTCTCGGGCTAAAGGTAATTACCGCGAAGGTTCTGATATAGATTTAACAATAACTAAAGGCACTGCCACTTTCACCGATCTATTACAACTTAAAAACGAAATTGATGATCTTCCCATTGCATACAAAGTAGACATTTCAATTTTCAAGACAATCGGCAATTCAGAATTAAAAGAACATATTATAAATCATGGAAAAGTTTTTTATACAAGATAGATGCGTATTCATTATGCAAAAGTTGTTGAACTACCCAATTGCTTAATTGCCTAACTGTAGAACTGCTTAACTGTAGAGTTGCAAAATTGCATAACTGTGGATTTGCAGAGCTATAGAGTTGCCAAACTGCTATTTTGCTTAATTGACATTAGATTCGAACAAACATATTATTACAACATTAGTTCATTCTTCAGCTATACAAATTATCAACAAACAATTGAACGATTTAGCAACTATAAAACTCGACAACTTAGCAAAACAACAATATAGCCATTGATCAACTAGACAGCTCTGCAATTGAACGATTCTGCAACTATGCAAAGCGACAACTCTGCAATTAAACAATTAACCCAAACTAAAAAAAAGACTCCATGTACACCTACAAGTTTGAGAAATTGGAAATCTGGCAAATTTCTAGAAAACTAGTAAAGAACATATACCAAACAACAGATTCATTTCCTAACAATGAAAAATTTGGCTTGACTAATCAACTTAGAAGAGCGACTATCTCTGTTTCTTCAAACATAGCAGAAGGCGCAGGTCGAAATTCGAATAAAGAAAAAGCCCGTTTCTTTGAGATTGCATACTCAAGCTTACTTGAGATCATCAATCAACTAATCATATCTAATAATTTAGGTTTCATAGACAATGACACATTAAATAATTATAGATTAAAAATTAACGAACTCTCAAACAAGATAAACTCATACCACAAAAAACTTTTAAAACAATAAGTTGTTTCAGATCGACAACTTCCCAATAGAACAATTATGCAGTTAAACAACTCAACATTTTAGCAACTCAACAACTTTTCAAATCTACAACTTAACAACTCTACAACTCAGCAAATAAACAACTCAGCAACACCAATGAACGAATATACCCTCGAAATAAAACCCAAATCAAAACTCTTAGACCTTAACCTTAAAGAAACATGGAAATATAGAGATTTACTCTTTCTATTTGTACGCAGGGATTTTGTGGCGATCTATAAACAAACGGTATTAGGCCCACTATGGTTTTTTATTCAACCCATCCTTACCTCAGTAATGCAACTTCTAATATTTACAAAAGTTGCAAAAATACCGGTTGATGGAATCCCTCCTCTTTTGTTTTATTTAGGAGGAAATGTGATGTGGCAATATTTCGCGAGCTGCCTTTCTTTAACGTCTAATACCTTTAGAGGAAATGCAGGAATATTTGGCAAAGTCTATTTTCCCCGTATCATCGCACCTCTATCAATGGTAATTTCACAGTTATTGAAATTTGGTGTACAATTCTCATTGTTCTTTACTGTATGGCTCTACTACATGTTTCTAGGAGGTTCGGATATAAGTTTAAATCCATCCTGGCATATAGCATTAATTCCTGTTTTAATAATTATTATGGCTGGAATGGGACTTGGAGCTGGTATGTTAATCTCTGCATTAACTACAAAATACCGTGATTTCACCTTTTTACTAACCTTTGCTGTACAGTTAATGATGTACGCCACACCGGTAATTTATCCTTTATCCTTTGTACCTCGTGCCTATCAAAAATGGATCATGTTTAATCCGATGACTGGCATAATCGAAACCTTTAGATACAGTTTTACCGGAGCAGGTAGTTTTAGTTGGGACTTATTGGGCTATAGCTTTGCATTTATGACCGTTTTGCTTTGCTTAGGAATCATTGTATTTAATAAAGTGGAGAAGACATTTATGGATACTGTATAGTTATCCACGAATTACACCAATTTCACTAATAGACGAGGACATGAACTCACAACCTAACCTAATATATAAAGAAGAAGCATTTAAAATCATAGGTGCCTGTATGGCAGTCCATAACGAATTGGGGTGTGGATTTTTGGAAGCTATTTACTCTGAGGCTTTGGAAATTGAATTACAAGAACAATCCATTGCTTATGAAAGAGAAGTCCCTTTAAATATCATGTATAAAGGAAAAAAACTTCAGAAATTATACAAAGCAGATTATATATGTTTTGATAAAATAATATTAGAGCTTAAAGCTTTAAGTTATCTAGAAAGTGTGCATGAGGCACAAGTTTTAAACTATCTTAAGGCAACTGGACATAAACTGGCTCTACTTGTCAACTTCGGTCAACAATCATTAAAATATAAACGAATCATTTTATAATACACGAAATTAATTATAATCAATATTAGTGCCATTCGTGTAATTAGTGGACAATAATGAGTAAAACGATTATTAAAATAGAGAATCTTAGCAAGCAGTATAGATTAGGTACAATAGGTACAGGTACCATTGCCCATGACCTTAACCGCTGGTGGCAAACAAAAATACTACAGAAACAAGACCCTTACCTAAAAGTTGGAGAAACCAACGATCGCTCTTCAAAAGGTCTCAGTGAGTATGTATGGGCGCTACAAAATATCAACATGGAGGTAAAAGAAGGTGATGTGGTTGGAATTATAGGAAAAAATGGAGCCGGCAAAAGCACCTTACTTAAAATATTGTCCAGAGTTACAGCTCCAACAACCGGTAGTGTTAAAATCAATGGACGTTTAGCTTCCTTACTAGAAGTTGGGACTGGTTTCCACCCGGAATTAACCGGAAGAGAAAATATTTTTTTGAATGGTGCTATTCTTGGGATGAATAAAGCTGAGATTCGCAGAAAACTTGACGAAATTATAGATTTCTCCGGCTGCGAAAGATATATAGACACGCCTACAAAGAGATACTCTAGTGGCATGAATGTTCGTCTGGGATTTGCCGTAGCCGCATTCTTAGAACCAGAAATTCTGATTGTGGATGAAGTTTTAGCGGTTGGAGATGCAGAGTTTCAGAAAAAGGCTATTGGTAAAATGCAGGATGTTTCTGCCAATGATGGACGAACAGTTCTTTTCGTGAGTCATAATATGGCATCTATCGAACAACTTTGCACCAAAGGCGTAGTCCTTGAAAATGGATCAATTTCTTTTCGAGGGAATCAACTTGAATCCATTGAATATTATTTAGGTAACACTGCTGAAATTGTCAATGAATGGAATCCGCATAAACGTACTGATCGACATGGAAATGGAGCAGTACAATTCAAAAACATTCAGATATTCAACAAAAAACAAGAAAAGGTAAACAAACTGATCTCTGATGAACCCTATGAATTCTTATTTGATTTTGAAGTTATAGACAAGACAAGATTAGATCTGAATAAAATGCTATTTAGCATTAACCTGGCGAATATCAAAGGTGAGAAAGTTTTCAATTATTGTTCCAGTTTAAATGATCAAACCTACTCATTATCGGAATTAAACAACTCGAAGACTATTAATTGTAAAATTAATAAACTCCAGATTCTTCCGGGTGAATATATTATCAATTTCTCCATCACCCAAGGTTTTTCCTATATGGACGGCTTTACTGAAGGATTTAGAATTGATGTACTTCAAAATCCGGAAAGAAGATTACTCGTTAGACCGGAAGATGGACACATTAGAATATCCGGCAATTGGGAGCTCCAATAATCACCTTTTAACCACAAACCTATGATTAACAAAGCATTAAACAAGTTAAACTACCGGCTATTTAACATCGATTTCCTAAATAGTAAGTATACACATGTTGGTAACTACTGGGGATTATTCGAACTAATGATAAAAAAACACCTTCATAAAGATTTCTTCTTTATCCAGATAGGTGCTAATGACGGTGTTACCAATGATCCTTTATTTCATGTGGTTTCACAAAGCAAAGATTCAATACATGGCATCTGCCTTGAACCAGTACCTGAAATTTACGAGAAATTAAAGTACAATTATCGTAATTTCCCGAATATAAAACCTTTAAACTACGCTATTCACAATACTGAAGAATACATGGAAATTTTCCAAGTAAATACTCAAATTGAAAAATATGCGAAAAGAACCGGTACATCTTCCTTTTTTAGAAGCCATCATAAAGATGTAGAAGATAAAGATATTATAACCCATAAAGTGAAGTGCATTTCACTGAGTGACTTAATTAAAGAACAGAACATTAAGCATATCGATCTCTTACAGATTGATACTGAAGGTTACGATTACCAAATTCTCAAATCAATAGACTTTACTATTGTTAAGCCAACCATCATCTCTTTTGAACATGGTGTAAGAATGGGAATCATGACAAAAGAACAATTGTTTGAAATTCAAAACTTATTAATGGATAATGGATACTCTGTACTAGTGGATGAACATGATGTAAGAGCATATTTAATTTCATAATTTAATGAAATCCAAATCTTTACTTTTCATTCCCTCCTGGTATCCTACCGTAGATAATAAGTTTATTGGTAATAATTACCGTTTACAAATAGAGTTATTCTCAAAACAATTTAATGTCAACATATTATATGGCACCCCAACTCAAATAGGCCTTTTAAGCTTATATAAACTTTTCAAAATAAATAAAACAGCCTATTTTGAATTACATGCACCACCTTCGGGCATTGGATTTAAGTATTATCAAGTAAGGATTCCTAAAAGTCTACAAGGAATAAAAGGAATCACAAGTTTTTTTGAAAAGTTTAATTATGTAATACAAGGCAAAGCCTATTTGAAAGAACTGAAAAAGCTTATGAATAATGATTTTAAACCAGATATTATTCATGCTTTTTCCACACAAAATGCTGGCATTGCATCCTTCTATTTATCGAAAAAGTTAAATATTCCATATGTAATTTCTGAACATCAGGTCTTTGTATTGGATAGCCTTTCTGATAAAAAAAGAAGCTTTGTCAAAAATGCACTTATACATGCTAATAAAGTTTTACCGGTAAGCGAACATCAAAATCGACAAATATTAATGAACTATATTCCTTGCTCTTCAATAGTTATAGGAAATTTTATAGACGATGAATTGTTTAAACCTGCTCCCCAAAAAAAACAAGATCTATTTACTATCATCACAGTAACTTACGATTCTTTTATTAAGGATAATGACACCTTCTTTAAAGCAGTTCAATTATTTAAAGAAAAGAGTAAAACTGACTTTAAGTTAATACTAGTAGGTGGAAATTTTTCAGGTAAGAAAATAGACAAAACCGAAAATCCTTTATACAAATATGTAAAAGAGTATAACCTGGAACAGGAATCTGAACTCATTAGCTTTGTCAATAAAAGCGATATGGTCAACTATTACAACCAAAGCGATGTTTTTATTTCTACAAGCATCGCAGAAACTTTTGGAATGTCGCAATGCGAAGCATTAATGTGTGGGATTCCTGTTATTTCAACTTCGAATGGCGGGATTGATGACATATTGGGAGCCAACTCAGGAATTAAAGTCCCATTAAGAAACCATAAACACATTGCAGAAGCTTTACTAAAGATTAAAAACGAAGAAATAAAATTCAACAGAGAAGAAATAAGAGATTCAGTAGTAAAGAAATTCGGGAGAGAAGCATTTTTCAATCGACTTTCAGATATTTATTTAAACACAATTCAGTAGAAAGTGATAACTATAAAGAAATTCATAAATAAAATCCATCATCATTATAATCAATATTTGAAAAAGAAAGGATTAGCTTTTGATTCATTTATAAAACAAGCTAAACTAACGGCTAAAAAGTATAACCAGAACATTCTATCCCCCTTTGAGGCAAACCAAGTTATAAGTGATCATATTATATCCGGCCAACCTTTTTTAGTATCAAGATTTGGATCCGGAGAATTACGCTGCATTCACAATTATTTGTTTTACACCCAAAGGCGAAAAAAGATCCTATGGCATGATCAGGTTTTGCACGAAATGTATAATTATGGTGGCATTTTTCCTCAAAATGGGGAGATGCTAAAAACATTCAGTGAAATCTATCTGGATTCCATTAAGCATATTGATGTCTTAGGCATTTGGTACAATGTGGGTGAGAATGAAACAATAAACAAGTATTGCCCCAAATCAAAACTTATTCCACTTAGCTCGATTGAACCATATTTTCACAAAAATCCATGGTCAATGCATCTAAAAGGGAAAAAAGTATTGGTTATTCACCCCTTCTCTGAAAGTATTGAAAAACAATATAAAATAAAGGAAAGACTTTTTGAAGATCCTGATATTTTACCTGATTTCGAACTGATTACCTACAAAACACCAATTACTTTACCCGGGGAACAAACTCAATACAATAGCTGGTCTAAAACGCTTTTTAATATGAAAAAAGATATCAGTCAGATAGAGTTTGACCTAGCTATCATTGGTGCAGGACCTTATGGCTTGCCTTTAGGTGCATATATAAAAACGCTTGGTAAACAAGCTATACACATTGGAGGTGCAACTCAAATCTTATTTGGCATTAAAGGTAAAAGGTGGGAAGAAAATGAACGGTTTAAGAAGTTTTTTAACAAAAACTGGACTTATCCTTTAGAAAACGAAACACCTCAAAGTGCAAAAGACCTTGAAGGAGGCTGTTACTGGAAAAAAAATTAAACTATGTTTGATACTCCTATTTTATATCTGATTTTTAATAGACCTGATCACATTCAGACTACATTTGAACACATAAGGGCAATTAAACCAAAAAAACTATTTATTGCCGCAGATGGTCCAAGAAAAAATATTCCAAATGAAGATAAAATCTGTAAACAAGCCAGAGAATTAGTACTAAATGCCATAGATTGGGAATGTGAAATAAACACATTATTCAGGGACACAAACTTAGGCTGCGGTAACGCCGTATACCAAGCTATAAACTGGTTTTTCTCACATGTTAGCATGGGAATTATTTTAGAAGATGATTGTGTCCCCAATAAATCGTTTTTTAATTTCTGCCAAAAGATGCTAGATCTTCATAAAGATAGAGATGAAGTTATGCACATTTCGGGCACATGGTATCTTTCTGAACAAAAAGAAGATTACATTATATCAAAGCATCCCTTTGTGTGGGGATGGGCAACTTGGAAAAGAGCCTGGGAAAAATATGATTTTGAACTTCACAATGATTCTTTTGCTGAAATTGAGACCAATATCTTTTTAAATCTCAATTCTGCTCAACAGACTACTCATTGGTTAAATAGTTTTAAACATTTAACTAATAAAGGCTGGAATTTCACCTGGGATTATCAATGGATTTATACTATATGGAAATATTTGGGCGTTACAATATCACCAACAAAAAACTTAATCTCAAATATTGGTTTTAACGAAAATGCTACACATACAACTCAACAACAACATTATTTAGCAAACGTGCCTACTCATGACTTTGAAACCAATGATTTAAAAGGAAACTATTCACTTAATAAAAAACTTGATAAGGAAATATTCGAACACTACTTTGTAGGCAAGAAACAAGTTGTTACTAAACCCAAGCCTTCTATAAGAAAAAAAACTCATGAAATTATTAGAAAAATATTGATAAAACTTTTACCTGAGTTAAATCAAATTCCTCCCAAATCAAATGCAATAGAATCATTTGTATCAAATAAATCAAAAGTATATCCCCCATTTACTATTTATAATAGCCGCATAAATAAATTCTCCTATTTAGCAAGAAATTCTTTTGTAAACAACACTAAAATTGGAAGATATTGTTCAATTGGCCCAAATCTGATTGCAGGTTGGGGAATACACCCCACAAATGGAATATCAACTTCTCCGATGTTTTATTCTACACAAAAACAAAATGGGTTTTCTTTAACTGATTCTGATAAAATTGAAGAAACTAAACCAATCATTATAGGAAACGATGTCTTTATTGGGATGAATGTAACCATTCTTGATGGAATTAAAATTGGAAATGGGGCTGTAATTGGTGCTGGGGCTGTTGTTAGCAAAGACATACCGGATTATGCAATAGCAGTTGGCAATCCAATAAAAATTATTCGATACAGATTTAATGATGAAGCAATTAAAAAGTTAAAGGAAATTAAGTGGTGGGATTGGGATATTGATAAGCTAAATGAAATAGAAAAACACTTTTTCTCTATTGATACATTTTTAGAAAATTACAGCTAAATGAGAATTAATTAAAACACATTCCAAAATAAATTTCATGATATACGTCACGCAGCCATCCCTACCTCCATTTGAAGAATTTTCCGAATACTTAAAAGACATTTGGGACAATAAATGGTTAACCAATAATGGGAAATTTCATCAAGAACTAGAAAAGGAATTAGCCGAGTTTTTAGGTGTACCATATATTTCATTATTTTCAAATGGAACACTGGCCTTAATCACCGCACTTCAAACCCTTAGAATTACGGGTGAGGTAATAACTACCCCCTATTCCTTTGTTGCTACTGCACATGCTTTACATTGGAACGACATTAAACCCGTATTTGCGGATATTGACGAAGGCTTTGGGTTAAATCCCAGATTGGTAGAAAGCTTAATAACACCAAAAACAACAGCAATTCTACCGGTTCATGTGTATGGCTATCCATGTAAGCACAAAGAATTGGAAGACATTTGTGATAGATACGGGCTCAAACTTATCTACGATGCAGCACATGCTTTTGGTGTAAAAGAAAACAATTCTTCTATACTAAATTATGGAGATTTATCCATCTTAAGTTTCCATGCAACCAAAGTGTTTAACACTTTTGAAGGAGGAGCTATTATTTGCCATGACGAAAAAACAAAGAAACGCATTGATTATCTGAAAAATTTTGGTTTCGCGGATGAAGTAACCGTAGTTGGGCCCGGTATAAATGCTAAAATGAATGAATTTCAAGCTGCTTTAGGTTTATTGCAACTAAAACACTTTGATAAAAACATTGCAGGCAGAAAAAGAGCATTTGAAACCTACAAAAACTTACTTTCTACCATTGATGGGATTGACCTTCAATTTCCAAACTCAGAAATTGAATGGAACTACGCTTATGCAGCAATTCTAATCAAGCGGGAAAAATATGGAAAAAGTAGAGATGAACTTTATGAGCATTTAAAGAAGAATGGATTTTATGCCAGAAGATACTTTTATCCGCTAATTAGTGAGTTTTCTACCTACTCTAGTTTAGAATCTGCTCAAAACTTACCGTTAGCCAAATCTATTAGCCGAAAAGTATTATGCCTACCCCTGTTTGATGAATTAGAAGAAGAACAAGTAAAAAACATCTGTCAACTTATAAAAGATTTTAGTTCATGTTAATTGCGGGTTCGGGTGGTCATGCAAAAGAGATACTTCAAATCTTAATTGAAGATGAAGTAAACCCCATTGTATTTTTTAATGATGTATCTGCTTCTACTGAAGACAAATTATATAATACATATGCCATTTTAAAAGATATCAACTTAGCAAAAGCTTTGTTTTTGGAGAATAGCGATTTCATCCTTGGACTGGGAAACCCCTATAATAGAGAAAAGGTATATAATAAACTTACGCAAATTGGAGGTAAATGTATTTCAGCTATAGCTAATTCTGCCTGCATCAGTAAATATTGTATGTTAGATGAGGGACTTAACATCATGACTCATACTTTTATTGGCAACAGTTCTATTATCAAAAAAGGAAGTTTAATAAATTCACATGCTTCTATACATCACGATACTTATGTAGGTTGTTTTTCCGAAATAGCTCCTGGTGCAAGAATCCTAGGAGGAGCAACTATTGGCAACTTTACCTTTATTGGAGCCAATGCCTCTATTCTCCCGAATGTGAAAATTGGAAATAACGTTGTGGTAGGAGCAGGAGCGGTAATAACTAAAGACGTACCGGATAACGCAACCATTGTAGGAGTACCAGGAAAATTTGTTACGAAATAGTAACACACAAATACACCAATATGCAATTACCCAAAATAACAATTATCACACCCAGTTTAAATCAAGGTCAATACATTGAACATACCATAACATCCATACTTAAACAAAACTACCCTAATTTAGAATACATAATTATTGATGGTGGTAGTACTGATAATACAGTGGATATAATTAAACAGTATGCTGGAAAAATAAATTATTGGGTCAGTGAAACTGATAATGGTCAAGCACATGCTATTAATAAAGGTTTGAAAATTGCTACCGGAGATATTGTGAATTGGATAAACAGTGATGATTTTTTAGAACCAGGTGCCTTAATGGCCATAGCTGATCAATACAATTCTAACCCCAATGGTGAGGTTTTTTGTGGTTACACCCATTGTTTTTGGGAAGATACCGGTAAAACAAGCCACATTTACAGAATGGGCTTAAAAAAAAATCCAACCGATACTCTGTTGAATATAGAAATGAATCAGCCCGGAACATTTTACAAAAGTGAAATAATTCAGAAATTAGGGGGGGTAAACGAATCGTTAAGATATGTTTTTGACAACGAATTATGGATGCGCTACCTATGCCATTTTGGACAAGCTAATGTAGTATGCATGAATGAAACATTGGCCCATTTTCGCCAACACGGTAATTCTAAATCTTTCGGAGAAGGATTTAACGCCTTTAATAAAGAACAACAAAACATCTTACAACAACTTTGCTTACAAACTCAGCTTCCTGAAGTATTACAAAAATATGTAGACAGAGATACCAAAACACATCATTATACTAGTCAAAATTGGAATTTTAAACATCTAAACATTCCTAAATTCCATGGATACTTTGCTCATAAATACATGGTAACTTTATTTAATGATGGTCTTATACAAGAAAGTAAAGAAGCCTTTAAAGCAGCTGTTAAATCAGGCTATCTAAAACTAAACCGTAAAACAATAGGACTCTTTTTTAATTTGTACCTTAAAAACTTTTACAAATCAAGAACTATGGAAATCACGGAATAACACTAAAAAGGGGTCAAATAGAAAACATAGGAATTAAAAAGCATATTTAATTCCTTCTCTCCTTACCCCCATAAATTCAAGCTCAAGTAAAACTCTATAACTCTATCCCCATAACGATTAGGGGGATGAATACTAAGATTTATTAGACATTTTAAATTAGGGAGCATTAGTTAATGCTTTAGTTCTTCTTTGGACGATTTTTTAATCCCACGTAAGATTTTAAACTATAAAAAATAATTCGCTTTAATTCAATGACAATCAGTTAGCAACCACGAAGACCACTAAACAATACAAAAGCCTCTCGATTAAACCCTAAAACAAAAATTGTGGTAATATGAGAAATAGGTGGATCAAAAACTATGAAAAATACCTTAGAGCCTATTAAAGATAATTAGTGTAAATTCGTTCTAATTCGATGACAAAAAAATAAAACCACAAAAAACACTAAACAGCACGTAAATTCATCGACTAAACCCTAAAACATAATTTTGTGATAATCTGAATAATCTGTGGACAAAATTAATCATGCAAATTCGTGCAAATTCGATAACTCAAAAGTCCTCCATTTTTTATAACTTTGCATATAATTCATAAAGTAATGTTGATTAGTAAAAGTGATATAGAAATTTTAAAAGAGCTTTCCTTTTCAAAGGATTTAGTGTCTATTGAAAAAATTCCTAATGCTTTTAAAGTTGATTTTAATAAGTTTTTCTTTGGAAAAACACTTATCAAAAAAAACAATTTACTTTTTGCATACCCACATGATATTAAAAGTTGGGTTCGTTATGTTTTCTATAAATATAAGGACTAATGCTTCCCGATTATCTCATTAGATTTAATTCTGCATTAATTAAATTTCAGGAGAAATATCCCAGACCTAATTGGACAGATGATTTCAAGAAGAACTTATTAAATGACTTCACTTTTTATTCAGCAAGAGTTGAAGATGAAAGTTTGCAATATGGAGATACTATTCGATTTTTAAATAATCAATTAGTAGAGAAAGCAAAAATGAAAAGCCTCTTGGATGTTTCAAATCATAAAGACATATTATCAGCCTTGGTAAACCATTATGAAAGTTTTGAATTAAATGAAGAAACTGTAAAAGAAATCCATAAGGAATTAATGAGTAGTGAAATGTCTTGGGAGGTTGATTTTAAGCCTCACTTAGTTGGAGAATATAGAAACATCTCTACTGTTGGCTATAGAGAACCATTCTTTCCAAACAAAGAGTATGTTCCTCATTTTAATTTGGAAATGGTAATGAACTCGTACTTGGATATTTTTAATAATAAGTTTAAGCACATCAACAATAACAAAGAAGAAAATCATTTATTGACAGCAATAGCATTTTTTCACAATTTATTCCTAAATCACATCCATCCTTTTGCTGATGGGAATGGTAGAGTTTGTCGAATAATAATGGGAATCATACTAATGAAAAATAACTGTCCACCAATCTTTACTAAGATTACCTCAGAAGAAGACCGTTTTGAGTATATCAATAAGATTGTTGAAAGTGAAAATATAAAGTCTGACAAACCAATAGTTGAGTTTCTTGCATATGGTATGTCAGAATACCTTGAGAATAAAGTATCTTAAATTTCTTTAATCAAGTTAAATGATAAAACGGCAGAATTCACTGATGAACACATATGTGATCTGATGGTATGGAATAATTCGTGTAAATTCGAAGACAAGAAATCTATAAAACCAGAAAAGACACTATACAGCACGAAAACTCCTCACCAAACCCTAAATCATAATTTGTGGAAATCTGAATAATCTGCGGACAAAAAAATAACACTACAGAATTCATAGTTTAACACAGAAAGAACTGCTAAAAACAATTAGTGAGAATTCGTGTAATTAGTGGACTAAAAAACAAGACCACAAAGGACACTATATAACACGAAAGCTCTTCGCCCAAATCCTAACATATAATCTGTGGTAATCTGAGTAATCTGCGGACAAAAAAATAACACTACAGAATTCATAGTTTAACACAGAAAGAACTGCTAAAAACAATTAGTGAGAATTCGTGTAATTAGTGGACTAAAAAATAAGACCACGAAGGACACTAAACAACACGAATGCTTTTTGCCCAAATCCTAAGATATAATCTGTGGTAATCTGAGTAATCTGCGGACAAAGAATTCCTACTATTTAGTTGACATAACACCAACCAATGATCATTAAAATAACTCCCGGATTTAAAAACAACAACAAAGCTTTTCGTCTTTTGGCTAAAATGAAAGCTGCATTTAACAAGCCTTATACAACTTGGCAACAAGTACCGGTAATTATTAACAATTTCAATCGTTTAGAATATCTCCAAAAACAAATAGCCTGGTTAGAAAAGGCAGGTATGAGAAGAATTTACATCATCGATAATAACTCAACTTACCCCCCACTTTTAGAGTTTTATAAAAAAACACCTTATGTTGTTTTTAGATTAACTCAAAACGTTGGACACACTGCATTATGGGAAACACACATACAACTTTGGTTTAAAAACCAATACTATATTTTAACTGATCCTGATATCATTCCAATAGAAGAATGTCCTCTAAATGCAGTAGAGTATTTCAAACAGGTTTTAGACAACTACCCAGAGATTACGAAAGTAGGATTTGGTTTAAAAATAGATGATCTTCCTGATCACTATGATCGAAAAGAAGAAGTAATAGAATGGGAAAAACAATATTGGTTAAATCTAATAGAAAAAGATATTTACAGAGCTCGAATCGATACTACTTTTGCTCTTTACGAACCAAATACTAGGTATCAACAATGGGATAAAACAATACGAACAGGCGGAAATTACATAGCACGCCATTTACCTTGGTATATTGACGAAAATAAATTGAATAGTGAAGAAATATTTTTTCGCTCCACAACCACAAATGTTAGTTCTTGGTATAAAAAAGATGGAAAATATAACGGTTAATTAATTAAAAACACAAATAGAATGAAAAATGCTTTAGTCACAGGTGCCGCAGGTTTTATAGGATCTCACCTAATACGAGAACTATCAAAATACAGTATAAATATAATTGCTCTCGATGATTTATCTGGTGGATATAAAGAAAACATTCCACAAGAAATTACCTTTATCGAAGGTTCAATCAATGATGTTACATTGATGAGTGAATTATTTACCAAATACAAATTCGATTATGTGTATCATTTGGCAGCATATGCCGCAGAAGGATTAAGTCATTTTATCAGACGTTTTAATTATGAAAACAATTTAATTGGTAGCATTAATTTAATTAATGAATCTGTAAAACATAACGTAAAATGTTTTGTTTTTACTAGTTCTATAGCAGTCTATGGAGCTAATCAAGTACCAATGCGGGAAGATATGACTCCGATACCCGAAGATCCTTATGGTATTGCAAAACTTGCAGTTGAATTTGATTTAAAAAATGCTCAGGATATGTTTGGGCTAAACTACGTAATCTTCAGGCCGCATAATGTTTATGGTGAATTTCAAAATATTGGAGATAAATACCGTAATGTGGTTGGTATTTTCATGAACCAAATACTGCAAGATAAACCATTTACTATTTTTGGAGATGGCGAACAACAGAGAGCATTTAGCTATGTAGGAGATATTGTAGATATAATTGCGGAATCTGCATGGACAGAAAATGCTTACAACGAGATTTTTAATGTGGGAGCAGATATTCCTTTCACAGTAAATACTTTGGCCAAAGAAGTTTGTAATGCCTTGCAAAAACCTGATTTCCCAATTAGACACTTAGAAGCTAGAAACGAAGTAAAAATTGCATATTCAGATCATTCAAAAGCAAAAAAATATTTTGGAGAAAGAGAGCACACCTCACTTCAAAAAGGACTGGTTAAAATGGCTAACTGGGTATTAAAAGTTGGGGCAAGAGAAAGTAAAAAATTCAAAAATATTGAAATCAATAAAAATGTTCCACCACTTTGGTTGGAGTAAAATTTAGTAAAATAAAAAAACAGAAGATACACAATACTTAACATAATATAGTATGAAAGTTAGTCTTTTCGTACATGACTTATCTTCCAATCCAATAGTTCGCGCTGTACCAATAGCGCGGGCTCTTATTCATTTGGGGCATGAAGTTGAAATCATCGGTTTTACCATAAATTCTGATAATATTTTTGAACCATATAAAAATGAATTCAATTATAAAACTATTAGAACTTATTTGGATATAAGGTCACAAATCTTAAAAAGTCCTCAGTTAGCAAAATTGGCTGAAGGAGAAGTTATATATGCTTTCAAACCCTTATGGTCGAGTTTATTTCCAGCCTTAATAGCTAGTAAATTTGGAATTAAAAAAAAGTTAATACTTGATATTGAGGACAACGAATATTGGGAAGAAGGAGCCCCTAATACTTTTAGACAATTCCTAAGAAATCCTTGGTATCCCAAAAATAAGATTTATACAAAACTCTTATTTCCTTTTACCAAAATAGCAAAACACAAAACCGTTGTCTGTAAGAGTCTTCAAAATAAATATGGTGGTATCATTGTCCTTCACGGTCCGGATGCTAATGCTTATAATCCCAACAACTTACCTAACATAAAAGAATTAAGAAAAAAATATGGACTACCCATAAATTCAAAATTATTGTTATTTGCAGGGCGCTCTGTAAGCTACAATGGATTAGATAATATAATTTCGGCTTTAATGGATAATAGAACCAAAGATTGGAAATTAGTTCTAGCAGGAAATCCATCTCAGGAAATGTTTAAATTAGCAAAAAATAAATTAAATGACAGATGCTTTATTCTTGGAATGATTCCCAACTCAGATATGCCAGAGATCATAAAATTAGCAGATGCAATCCCAATATTACAAACATTATGTCCTGCTACTGAAATGCAAATTCCAGCTAAGTTAATTGAAGCCTTGAGTATGGGCAAGCCTATAATAGGATCAGATGTTTGTGATATTCCTGATATTTTAAAAGCGATTAATCAAAATGAACTGATTATTGATAGGTATAACTTAGTTAATGAATTGATTCGAATATTAAGTAAAAACTCAATACAGATCAAAGAGCAACAAAAACAACAAGCCATCTCTTTCTTTAAAAAAAATGCAAGTACAGAATCTATTGCAAGTAAAATCAATCATTTCTTTAACAATTAACGATATCAAATACTTACTATATAGATACAAACTACAAACAAATTGAGTATCCTTAATGTTCGTCATAAAACTCTTCAAGTATGAAAATTCTATAAATCGATTCTAGTATACTTAACTCATTAAGCGACAATTTAATATTTAGAAAATTTAAAGAACTGAAGTTTAACACTTCACTAACCATAGCGGTATTATTAAAATATAGAAGTATTAAATCCACACGAAAAAAAACTTTGATTCCCAAAGCCTATTTATGATTTTTAGCTCAGTTGAATTTGCATTGTTTTTACCAATTGTGTTTACCCTATATTGGTTATTTGCATATAAACACCAAACTCTTCGCAACAGCCTTCTTTTAGTTTCGAGCTATGTCTTTTATGGGTGGTGGGACTGGCGTTTTTTAATTCTAATTATCATTAGTTCATGCATCGATTACACGCTAGGATTTGCCATATACAAAACAAAAACACATCGCTTAAAAAACAGTTTATTATTTTTTAGTTTAGCTTCTAATTTAGGATTACTTTTCTTTTTTAAATATTACTTCTTTTTCCCTCTAGGGCTGGCAAACGGCCTCAATTCTATTGGGATTCAAAGTAAACTTCGAACACTAAAATTAATATTACCTGTTGGTATCACCTTTTATACTTTTCAAACATTATCTCAACAAAGTATTAGAACAATGCAAAAAAACAACGGTACCTTTGTGTCAACATACTCACCTCGATATCACGAATACAATAAAATATACTAAAATTATAAGCTTAAATTCAGCCATAAATGATTTTGTAAACTCCAATCACATCTATTTCTTAGACTTTAGAACTGATTCTATTTCATTGGATAAAAAATTATTATATGATGCAATTAAGGTTTCATTTGTATTCTCAAAAAGATTAGAAACAATAATACATGATAAACAATAATATTAAAACAATCCTTGTAGTTTTTGGCACTCGCCCAGAAGCCATTAAAATGGCGCCAATTATTATTGAAGCTCAAAAACAAAAAGAAATTAATTGCTTCGTTTGCAATACTGCGCAACACCGGGAAATGACAGATGATGTGCTGGATTTCTTTAACATTAAATCAGATTACGATCTGAATTTAATGACTCCAGGACAAAACCTATTCGACATAACTGCCAATGGTATAAAAAAACTAGAAGCTATATTAGATAAATGTAAACCGGATTTAATTTTAGTGCAGGGCGATACTACAAGTGCCTATTTAGGAGCATTAGCAGGTTACTATAAAAAAATAAAAGTTGGACATGTAGAAGCCGGTTTAAGAAGTGGAGACAAATATGCACCACACCCTGAAGAACTAAACAGAAAAATGATTGGTTGCATAGCTGATTTTCACTTTACCCCCACAGAAAAGGCTACTAATAATCTAGAAATAGAAAACTCCTCCGGTAAAATAATAAAAACAGGTAATACAGTTATTGATGCTCTTGTTTTTGCCAATGATAGAGTACAACAACTACCGGTCGAAGATTTCCCTTTTACAATTAATCCTAACAAAAGAACTGTACTACTAACAACGCATCGAAGAGAAAACTTTGGAGAACCACTTTTAAATATTCTTAAAGTTGTAAAATCAATTCTTAAAAAATATTCTGATATTGAAATTATTTTTCCTGTACATCCTAATCCT
Source organism: Bacteroidales bacterium (assembly GCA_003249255.1). Lineage (GTDB taxonomy): Bacteria > Bacteroidota > Bacteroidia > Bacteroidales > Marinilabiliaceae > SZUA-582. The sequence continues at coordinate 6,393 of QKJP01000032.1, read as the reverse complement.
CATGTTAAAAATACAGTCGCACAAGAGTTATGTAACTATAATAATATTCAATTAATAAACCCACTATCCTACCCACAACTGATATACTTAATGTCTAAAAGCCATCTAATACTTTCTGATTCGGGCGGGATTCAAGAAGAAGCTCCTACTTTAGGAAAACCAATTATTGTTCTACGAGATGTGACTGAACGACAAGAAGGTATTGAAGCAGGCACAGCAGTTTTGGGAACTACCAATTATGAAAAATTACATGCTACTTGTAAAGAGCTTTTAGATAATGAAAAGCTCTATTCAGAAATGGCACATGCTGTAAATCCCTATGGAGACGGAACTGCTGCTAAGCAAATTATAGAATACATTAGAAAACAACAATCTTAAAAACAAACCGAAAATAGAAAAGTCATAGAAGCATAAAATATTCCCAGAAATATTGCCTGCATATATATTATTAAAGCTTACCAATGAGTTTCCAAATTACAAAAATATAAAAATGAAACGTCTGTTATACATTATGCAAGTACCATGGGGATGGATTAAACAGCGTCCTCATTTTTTAGCAGAAGGATTAACTTCACATTATAAGGTTAGGGTATATTACGATAAACCTGATAAAAATGCATCTAACCAACATGTTAATAATGTTACCAATTTAGCTCTGCACACTTTCCCTAAATTACAAGTTACAGTTGGTAAATTTCATAAACTCGTTGGACTAATCAATTATTACCTAAAGAAAGCCACTTGTTTATGGCAAGTTTATACCAATGACACCATTTGGATAACTTTTCCAAACCAATATGCACACATTCGCCATTTTCTACCTAAAAACAAAACGGTTATATATGACAACATGGACGATGCGCTTGCTTTTTACAATTATAACCAACAGCTTACAGGTTTAGAAAAAGAGCTATGCAAACGCGCAAACATAATCTTTTGTTCATCCATTTCATTAAAAGAAAAATTAATTGAGAGACACCATACAAAGGAAGAAAAAATTACTATCATAAATAACGCCATTAACTTGCCAAAGACTGTTGAAAAAAAAGATTTACCAGAATCAGTCTTAAAGCTATTCTCTAAGGATAAAAAGAACCTGGTATATATAGGCACTATTGCTTCATGGTTAGATTTTAACCTTTTAATTAAAAGCGTAAACCACGTAACTAACCTAAATATCATTTTAATAGGTCCATTAGAAGAAAACCTTCGAATACCAGATCATCCTAATTTAAAGGTTCATGCACCAATTGAGCATAAACTAGTTTTTCCGGTAATGGAAAAAGCAGATGCTTTAGTAATGCCATTTGTTGTAAATGATATTATTCTAAGTGTAAATCCGGTAAAAGCCTATGAATACATCTATAGTGAAAAACCTGTAATTTTGGTAGATTATCCGGAATCCAGAAAGTTCGAAGATTTTGTGTATCTATATTCAAACTTTGAAGAATTTGAAAATCATTGTACTAGACTTACACAGGCTAACTTACCTCCATTAGCATCGATTTCTTCATCTAAAAAATTTGTAAGTCAAAACACATGGGAGAAACGTTCAATTGAAATTATGAAAATTTTACAATGACCACACAACCAATATTAGTATAACCTCACTTTAAAACATAGAATTACAACCAATTTAAAACATTTAGAGACAAAATAAGCTGAAACACTACCAACCCAAATGGAAAATTTCGATAGTGTTAGTATAAAAGAAACCCTACTAATAATTATAATTTAACGCAAATGACAAACAAGCAAAAATAGTTTCGCCTTATACGTTTCAATCAACAGCCACTACTTTTAATACTGATTTTCATGAATCTGATATGTTTATTCGAAGGAGAATATAATCAATCCCAAAACCAGATTGAAAACCAATACTTACTAGATAACATTTGGCATTATATGCTCATAAACATATTCATTTAACAGAAAACATTCTAGAAAATGAACTTAATTATTTGGCTAGAAAAATATCATGATCAGTCCTATATTTATTGGATCTGGATTAAGAACAAAAATTTTGGAAGCTTTAGCTAGAGGCATACCAATTATTTCAACAAGTATTGAAAAGAATCTAATTACATCCTTAATGGATGGTCATGATATATATATTACTGACTCTCTCAATTCTTTTCTTGTAAAGACTATTAAACTCTTAAAAGACGCCTCAAGTAGAAAATCTATTTCGCAAAATGCAAAACAGCAATTTAATAATCATTTGGAATATAATTTATTAATTCAGTCCAGGATAGATTGTTATAATTAATCTTATTATTATTCTATTTCTAATAAAATCTAAATGTTTTCTTCAAAAAAAAATATCCTTGTAAAAATCTATGTTTCATTAGCAAAAAACTCACATCTAAAAAGAACTCCATTAATCAAAGGAATAATTCAACGTTTTTTATAAACAACCTAAATAAACTCTAATAAATTAATTCAAACCAGAATTGATTACTATGGTTAATAGCAGCCTAAATTCTAAAACAAAAATCACATTTACGAAATAATGAATCATAATTCTATTCCATTGGTTAGTATTTGGATGATTACATACAATCATGTATTATTCATTAAAGATGCTCTAGAAAGTATTCTTGTTCAGAAAACAAATTTCAATTTTGAAGTAATAATTGGAGACGATAATAGTGACGATGGTACTGCACAAATTATAAAACAATATGCAACGAAATTTCCACAAATTATAAAACCAATTTATAATCCTACGAACATTGGCATGCATAAAAATACGATATATACTTTACAAAGATGTACTGGTAAATATATTGCTATGCTTGAAGGAGATGACAAATGGATTGATGATAATAAACTTCAGATGCAAGTTGACTTCTTAGAAAAGAATAAAGATGTTTCTCTGTGCTTTACAAATTGTAACCAAATTGATAAAAACAGTAATGTTATAAAAAATAAAATGATTGATTTCGATAGTAGATTATTTACTCACATTGATATACCTTTTTTTGCGCCCACAGCTACTAGGTTAATGAGAAATATTATTCCTAGTACAATACCCAATAGTTTTTTTGATTGTGGAGGACCTGATACATATTTATTAACTCTACTTTCTCTGCATGGAAATATCAAATTCATTAATAAAACAACTTCCGCATATAGATACCATAACAATGGCATATGGAGTTCAAAAAATAGTTATGAACAAGATATTTTCTCCATAAAAACAAGAAATTCATTATTAAGTATAGCTTCTCCATCCTTACAAAAAAAATTAATTATTGACATTTATAATCGATTTTCCAGATTAAAAAACACTAACAATCCAGATATTCACCAGTGCTACTTACACTTTAAAACGGAGGCAAAACAAAATTTTAGAATAAATTACAATCTCATTTTATATATTTTTATTAGAATTATAAATCCTCTTAAAAGTAACTTATTTGCATCCAATATAAAAAAGATAGTTTTTAAACTCATATAAAACATGCCACTTATTTCAATTATAATCCCAATTTATAATATTGCTAATTATTTAACTCGATGTCTCAATTCCTGCACTAATCAAACTTTTCCAAACCTTGAAATTCTTGCAGTCAATGATGGGAGTACAGACAAATCCTTACAAATCCTTGAAACCTACGCTAAAAAAGATAACAGAATAAAAATCATTAATAAAACCAATGGAGGTTTAAATAGTGCAAGGCAAGCAGGCATTGAAGCTTGTACTGGCCACTATGCAACTATTTTAGATGGTGATGATTATCTTGAATTAGATGCTATTGAAAAAATGGTAAATGCTATTGAAGCTAATCATGCTGATATTATTATTGGAGGTGCAAAAGTTGTCTTAGCAGAGAATTATGAATTGATTGATAAAATCCAACATGAATATGCAGAGTTATATAATCTGGATTATACCAGACGAATCATATCTGATGGTCCCAATACAGTTTGTATGAAACTCTATAAAAGTGAGCTCATAAAAAAGGATACAAAATATCCTAATATTAAAGCTGGTCAAGATTTACCGGTAACCATCCAATGGAGCTTAAACTCAAATAAAGTAGTTTTTATTCCAGATTTACTATACAATTATGTTGTTGCCAGACAAGGCTCGACCATGAGTGGAGATCGAAAAATTTATGTTGAAGCAGCATTTTCAGCCTTTTATTATACCTTTAAAATATTAACCCAAAATAATAAAGTATCTGAATACACAGATGTACTAACTAAAGGCACTTGTGCAAAATTATACAAGTATTTATATCACCCTCATAATCAGTTTCGAAAGAATTCGAAAATAATACATGAAATGTTAAGTTTCATTCTTAAAAACAAAATACACATCAGCGGGAAACAGCAAAGAGTTTTCATTCAGCTTTTAAGAATTAATTTATCTATGGCACATCTGTTTGTAAGCCTTATGCAAAAGATAAAACCTACTTTACACGTTCACACGAAATAATCCAAACATAAAACTAGGTGAAAAAAAAAACACCACTCATATCTATTGTTATCCCTACTAAAAATGGCGGTAAAACAATTAAAAACTGTTTAAGTGCAATTTTTAATCAATCAGTAAAAAACAACATTGAACTCATTGTAATTGATAGTGGCAGTACGGATGATACCGTGGAGATTATCAATCAATTTCCGGTGCGTTTATACCATATAAAACCGGAAGATTTTAACCATGGTGACACAAGAAACTACGGAGTCTCTTTGGCACAAGGTGAATTCATTGTAATGACAGTACAAGATGCTATTGCTACAGATGCCTATTGGCTTGAAAAAATGCTTAAGCACTTTAATGATCCAAAGGTTATGGCGGTTGGTGGTCAACAAGTCGTACCTCATCATAAGGACAAAAATCCACATGCTTGGTATAGACCTGTTAGTAAACCAAAAACTGAAAAGTTTAGCTTTAAATCAATTGAAGATTTCAAAAAACTATCGCCTAAAGAAAAAAGATCAGTCTGCGGTTTGGATGATGTAAACGCCATGTATAGAAAATCTGCACTAAAAGAAATACCTTTCAAAAGAATTGCTTATGGTGAAGATATGCTTTGGGCTAAAGATACTTACGAAAAAGGCTATAGTATTGTGTTTGATATGAATTCAAAAGTAGAACATTATCATTATGAACACTTTGCTTACACGTACAAATTAACTTTAACAGATCTATATTTCAATTTCAAGCATTTTAATTACCTTAAAATTAAGAAGCCATCTATAAAGAAATTTCTATTAATCATTTATAGAAATTTCAAATACAAATCAAATGTAGAATGGATACTCCACAACTGGAAAATACACCTGGCAAAGCAAAAAGCATATAAAGATTTCGCAAAGGCTCTTAAAAAAAACGAAATAGATCAATTGTTCAACGAAAAAATCAAAACAATTCCAATCGGTCAGCAAAACGACCAATATTAAATACTAATGCGTAATAGAAGCTTAAAAATAAACTTCAGTGATTTTTGGAAAGGTTTTAATAAAACAAACAACTTATTTTATAACCTCTTAAAACCCCACTTTAATTTAGAAATTTCTGAACAACCGGATGTTCTATTTTACTCTTGCTTTGGGTATCAATTTAGAAACTACAAATGCCATCGAATATTTTATACCGGTGAAAATTTAAAACCTAACTATTTCGATTGCGATTATTCACTAAGCTTTTATCACGATAGTTTTAATGATCGGAATTTCAGATTACCATTATACATGTTTTCAAACATTAGAGCTGTACTTTCTGATGTAAAAGACCCTGAATTAATAGCCAAATCTAAGTCCCGCTTTTGCAATATGGTGGTAAGTAATAGTAAGTGCAAAAGTCGAAATAACTTTTATCACCTATTAAACCAACAGAAAAAAGTAGATTCTGGTGGAAAGTATTTAAATAATGTTGGTGGCCCTGTTCATGATAAATTAGACTTTATATCGAAATATAAATTTACCTTAGCTTTTGAAAACAAGTCTACACCCGGCTACGTAACAGAAAAAATTATTGAACCCATGCGTGTCCATAGCATTCCCATTTATTGGGGCAATACTGAAATTGGAAAGGATTTTAACGAAAAAAGTTTTATAAATGCTCATAACTTTAGTTCATTTAAAGAATTAGCAGAATACATTCTGGAAATTGATAATAACGAGCACCTTTATAAACAAATTCTAGCAGAACCGTATTTACTTGATCCCATTCCTGATGTTCAGAACTACCAACGTTTATCAGAAAAAATAAAAGAGATAGTCGAATTAGTTTATAATACTACCTATAATTCATACCACTACCTAAGACAAAAAAACAAACCATATATTTAGGTAGAATTATGAAAAAAGGAAGAAGAAAACATTCATCAGCATTCAAAGCTAAAGTAGCCATTGAAGCATTAAAAGAGAGAGAAA
>QKJP01000063.1 GCA_003249255.1 Bacteroidales bacterium | reverse complement strand
TAGCTGAGTGGCTATCTACATTGTTAGATATCTCCACTTCAAAATTAAAACGAGACTCTAAAAAGGGGGCACTATCACATAATCAAAGACTTAATGCTCTATATATTTCTTAGCTTGACGGCTATGGCCCGATGCAGGCGGGGACACTGAGTTGTCTAGTTGAACTTTATAAACTCTGTGCTTTTGTGCCTCTCTGTGTTAAAATAATTATGCGTAAAAACGGATATACGTTTTAAATATTAAACAAAAAAGAATTAGCATTTCGAATGAATACTAATTCTATGATTTATTTACATGCTTAAGCTTTTTTCAGGAAACTACCTTACGATAAAACTTGCTTCGAGCAACTCTTGAGAATTTGTCCCTACAAAAACCTTAAACGCCCCTTTTTCAAACTGAAAGCTACCATTAGGCAAATAATAACCCAATTCTTTCGCACTTAAAGAAAAAGTAAGCACCTTCTCTTCTCCGGCTTTCAATTCTATTTTCTCAAATCCTTTCAACTCAAGTACGGGTCGGGCATAAGTGGCCGCTAGATCTCTTATGTACAATTGCACGACTTCTTCACCGATTCTTTCGCCAATATTTTTCACCTTTACTGACACCATCACAGAATCAAGCGTAGTCATCTCATTTTTATTAAGCTTAAGGTCTGAATATTCAAAAGTGGTATAACTCAACCCATAACCAAATGGATAAAGAGGCGAGTTAGGCGAATCTGTATAATGTGACCAAAACACATGTTCGTCCGATTTATTAGGTCGTCCTGTGTTTTTGTGATTATAATAAATGGGGCACTGACCTACATTGCGAGGAAAAGTCATGGGAAGTTTACCGGATGGATTATAAGCTCCAAACAACACATCAGCAATTGCATGACCGGCTTGATTTCCGGCAAACCAGGTCTCTAAAATCGCAGGAGCCTTTTGTGCCAATTCCGGGATTGCAACAGGCCTTCCATTCATCAACACCACTACAACATTTTTATTTACTTCATAAATTGCCTGAAATAAATTAAGCTGCTGCCCTTTTAAAGTAATATCTGTCTGACTTCGTCCTTCTCCACTTTGAAAACAATCTTCTCCAATGACCAAAACTACAACTTCAGAGTTCTTGGCTAAATCAAGCGCATCATTAAAATCTGCTTGCTCTGTTTCACTAAGTGTTAATTCAGTATAAAAGGATCTTTCATTAATAGCCAGGTTACACCCTTTAGAATATTGCACAGACACATCGGCCGAAACAGCATTTTGAATTCCCTCAAAAACCGATACGGCAGAGTTGGTTATTGCCTTTGCCCGCCAACTTCCCAAAGGAACATCTTTATCATTAGCCAAAGGCCCTATAACGGCAATACTTTTCACATCCTTAGACAGGGGCAAAAGCTGTTCCTCATTTTTCAACAAAACCATCGATTCTCTGGCTACCTTACGCGACAACTCGTGTATCGCCTGACTACCGATTACTTCTTTTTCCTTAACTTCATTACAATAACGGAAGGGATCTCTAAACAAACCCATGCGATACTTGAGATGCAGAACTCTTCGCACGGCATCATCCACCAAAGCTTCATCAACCCTACGCTGTTCTACCAATTCCGCCAAATATTTAACATAAGCAGAAGCTTCCATATCCATGTCCGAACCGGCCTTTATGGCACGTTCAGCTGCTTCCTTTAGGTCTGATGCGGCACCATGCGTTTGTATTTCACCAATACTGTTCCAATCTGAAACCACAAATCCATCAAAGTTCCATTGCCCTTTAAGCAAATCCCTCTGGAGATAAGAATTTGCAGTTGCAGGTAATCCCTGAATGGTATTAAAGGCATTCATAACCGTTGCTACACCAGCCTCCGTAGTTGCCTTAAAAGGAGGGAAAACAATGTTATGAAGTGTTTCATCACCAATTTCAACCGTATTATATTCTCGTCCGGCCTCTGCAAAAGCATAAGCAGCAAAATGCTTAGCACAAGCAGCTATAGTATTTGTTTCTTCAAGATCGTTCCCTTGAAAGCCCTTTACTCTGGCAACTGCTAAAGCTGAAGTCAAGAAAGGATCTTCACCGGCACCTTCCATTACTCTACCCCAACGGGCGTCTCTACCCACATCTATCATTGGAGCAAAAGTCCAATGCACTCCGGCAGCAGCTGTTTCTTCCGCTATTGCTTTGGCACTTTCTTCAACTAACTGAGGGTTCCATGAGGCAGATTCTCCAAGAGGAATAGGCATCATGGTTTGGTATCCATGAATAACATCGTATGCAAATAACAAAGGAATTCCTAACCGACTGTTCTCAACCACAATTTTTTGTGCCTCGTAAGTTTCTGCTACGCCGGCAACATTAAGCATTGAGCCAACATTTCCTTTTTTTAAGTCTTCTAATAAGTCTGATGAGGATTCAGGAGCCGGCCCGGTCATTTCCCATTGACTGGTGCGCTGGTTTAACTGTCCAACCTTTTCTTCTAAGGTCATTTGTGAAAGAAGATTTTGTACAAATTGGTCTTCTTTGCTTTGATGCGATCCTGTGCATGAAACTAACAAGACAAGGATGATAAACGACAGATTTTTCATAACATTTGAATAGGCTATATGTATACAACACTTTAAAATACAAATACCCTAACTCATTTTCCCATTTTTTATTCAATAAAAAAAGCGTACCTACAACAGATACGCTTCTTAGATTATTTTTAAACATCGTGACTAAAGCACATTCACTCCCTCTACAATACTTTGCCCTCTTTCAATGGCTTTTTCGTTCATAGGAATTAAATGATGATGACGTTCCGGTAATGATTTCTTCAATCCTTTGATCACATTCTCCATCTTTACCACTGGCTTAATCTTCAAATAAGAACCCATCACCATCATATTAAAAGTTTTTGGAGACTTCATTCGCACTGCTTCACCGGTAGCATCAACCTTATAAACATTTATATCAGTCCGAGTTGGCGGATGAATAACGCCATTTATATCATACAATAAAGTTCCTCCGGGTTTTACCTGACTCTCAAACTTATCCATCGATTGCTGATTCAGAATGATAGCAGTATCATACTCATGTAAAATTGGCGAACCAATGCGTGAATCACTCAAAATAACAGTCACATTAGCTGTTCCTCCACGCATTTCAGGACCATAAGATGGCATCCAGCTCACTTCCATTTCTTGCATTACACCAGAGTAAGCTAAAATTTTACCCATTGAAAGTACACCTTGGCCACCAAAACCGGCTATAATTATTTCTTCTTGCATTTTAATCTGTTTTAAAATTAGGCTACAGGTCTTTTACATCTCCTAATGGATAATAAGCAAACATGTGCTCTTCCATCCATTCATTAGCTTTAACAGGAGTCATTTTCCAGCCTGAGTTACAAGTTGATACAACCTCAATAAAAGACGTTCCTTTTCCGGCGGTCTGATTTTCAAATGCCTTCTTTAAAGCTTTCTTCGTTTTTCGAACAGCAGCAGCTGTGTGTACGGCCTGACGAGTTACAAAACTGGTACCGGGCAATTGAGCCATAATTTCTGTGATTCGAATTGGATGACCATCTCGACCTGCATCACGACCTGCCGGGCAAGTAGATGATGGCATTCCAGGTAAGGTTGTAGGAGCCATTTGTCCTCCTGTCATACCGTAAATTCCATTATTTACGAATACCATTACAATGTTTTCACCTCGGTTACAGGCGTGAATCGCTTCTCCGGTACCGATGGCTGCTAAATCTCCATCTCCCTGATAAGAAAATACATACTTTTCAGGCAAAAGACGTTTGATCGCAGTTGCAAGGGCTGGTGCTCTACCATGTGCTGCCTCTTGCCAATCGACATCAATATAATTATACGCGAATACCGAACATCCCACCGGTGTAACTCCAATGGTTTCTTCTTGAATTCCCATTTCATCAATGACCTCGGCAATTAATTTATGAATGGTACCATGACTACACCCCGGACAGTAGTGCATCACATTATCGGTTAAAACACTCGGTTTGCTGTACACAAGGTTTTCGGGCGATATAATAACTTTTTCTACTTCTGTCATAGCTTATTCTTTTATAAAAAAGTTTTCCAGTGCTTCAACTACTTCACTTGGTGAATGGATAATACCTCCTGAACGGCCAAAATGTTCGACTGGTACTTTACCGTTAATGGCTAAACGAACGTCTTCTACCAATTGCCCTGAGCTCATCTCAACTGACAACACTCCTTTTACCTGATTACCAAAATCTCTGATTACTTTAGTAGGGAATGGATATAAGGTAATTGGACGAACCATACCTACTTTAATACCTTTTTCGCGAGCAACCTCAATGGCCTTTTCACAGATACGGGCACTCGCTCCGTAAGCCACAAAAATATACTCAGCATCCTCGCACTGAATCGTTTCGTAACGTACTTCTGTTTTTTCGATTTCTTTATACTTCGCCCACAGTTTTTGATTTAAAGCCTCATGTTTTTCAGGATCTAACTCTACAGAAGTAATAACATTACGTTCTCTTCCCTTCTTTCCTTGAGTTACCCATGGGTAGTTTTTGACAATTTCCTCATTTGTCCAACGAGGTTTATACGCATCAAATTCAACCTTTTCCATCATCTGACCAATTACACCATCTGAAAGAATCATGGCAGGATTACGATATTTGAATGCCAAATCGAAAGATAACTCAACAAAATCGGCCATTTCCTGTACTGATGCAGGTGCTAACACAATCAATTTATAATCGCCATGCCCACCTCCTTTTACAGCTTGAAAATAATCGGACTGAGCCGGCTGAATAGTACCTAAGCCAGGTCCTCCTCGAACCACATTAACTACCACACAAGGTAACTCTGCACCGGCAAGGTAACTTAGTCCCTCTTGCATTAAACTGACACCAGGGCTGGAAGAAGTCGTCATTACTTTTTTTCCACAGCCAGCACCACCATATAACATATTGATGGAAGCTACTTCACTTTCGGCTTGCAAAACCACCATACCGGTAGTTTCCCAAGGTTTATTGAGCATTAGGGTTTCCATAATTTCCGACTGAGGCGTAATAGGATACCCAAAGTAACCATCAACGCCACAACGAATTGCGGCTTCTGCGATGGCTTCATTGCCTTTCATTAATTTTAATTCTTTCATACGAAAACACTTAACATTATTATGCTCTTACTCTGTATACAGTAATACAACTATCGGGACACACCAAACCACAACTTGCACAACCAATACAAGCATCCGGCTTAGCCATATAAGCATAATTATACCCTTTATCATTTACTTCTTTGGCCAATTGTATCACATCTGTTGGACAGTTTGCTGCACAAACTCCACAACCTTTACATTTTACGGTATCTACTACAATTGCACCTTTTACCTTTGCCATATCATTTAACTTTATAGCGTTGTTCTATTCAATACTTCTCTAAAGCACTTATATCATTAATACGTGCACAGCATTTTGCACAGTAAACATATCAAAAAGAAAAAAAGGATGAATCGAAAAACATATAGCTAGCTAATATGCTCAACTTGTCGGGAAAATATTACAGGAGTATATAACATGGCCGATTACCACCGGATATAACTCCGGAGTGGAAACAAGTAAACAAAACATCCTTAAAAACGACCAAATTGTCTTGCTGTTCGCTAAGACCCTACAAAGAAAATAATTTAAATGGAACTATCACTTGTTTAAATACAATTTATTTCAGATTTAAATCTACACTTCAAACTAATCCTTTATTTATGATGTGGTTACACACTCGTATTGGCATTATTTTAAAGAAGCATTTAGAGGTCAAAAAATATAAACATCCAATTTTGACAATCAAATAAAAAAAGCCCAAAGATGTCCTATATACGAAAGCCTTGCCAAACAGATCTGGAATATTACTCACGCTATTTACAAACGCGAAAGGCGAGCTATTGAGTTCTTAAGACTCCGCTCGTTGACACATACAATCTCAACATTTTAAGTATATCCATGGAATTACAGACGATGCGAAATGACTCTGTACCGATGGTGCTATAACATTCAACACACCGACAGGCATTTACCTCCTGACATCATTAAAATTAGTTAATTTTACTTATTACAAACCAAAATCCGACTTAACTTTTTCTACCCATTTAGACAAGCGTTCATCGGTCTTTTCCGGTTCGCTATCTTCATCAATTGGCAATCCAATAAATTGACCATCCAATACAGCTTCTGACTCATTAAAATCATAACCATCCAGCGAACAAAACCCGACAACCTGCGCACCTAATGGTTTGATGCGATTATATATCCAAGCAATAGCATCGACAAAATGATCGGGGTACTGAACTTGATCTCCCAAACCAAAGATGGCAACTTTTTTTCCTTGCCAGTTGACTTTATCTAACTCAGGCATAAACACATCCCAGTCTGTAACCTGATAAGAAGAGTCCCACCCGGGAGACCCAACGGTAGACAAACCTAATATTACATAGTCAAATTCCTGAATATGATCTTTATTAGAGGTCTTTACAGACTTTAATTCAACCTCACCGGGTAAAAACAAGAGTGACAATTTATGAGCTACTGACTCCACACTACCCTTTTCGGGTCCATAAAAAATTCCAATTTTAGCCATTGATTGATAATTATTATGAAAAACCAAAGATGAATGTTATCTGTTTAAATTGCAAATGATGATGTAATTATGCAATTTTACAAACCCTAACAATTACTTAATATTCAAGTTATGTTGAAAATATTTTCACCGTGTAAATTTGTGCACTACAGGAACAAAAATGCACCCATGAAGGCGTTTATACTATCTCTTTTTTTATTTCCAACACTGGGCACTTATACACAAGCAAAGCTTCCTTTTAAGGACCATGAAAAAAATGATTCGATTGTATTGAAATACGATCTATTAAAACCTGAAATAGCATATTTTAAAACCTATTGCTCTCAAGGAAAACTAATAGAATCGATACTTATCAACGGCAAAAGTAAAGTTGTGTTTCTTAGCAAAAAGAAATACCGGGCAGGTCAGTATAAATACACTTATAAATTTGAAGAGGGTACATTTGTGGTAAAGTAGCCATTGGGCTGATGTACCAATGCAACAAGGTGTAGATTAGAAAATGTGAAAGTTATTAATGATCCAAGGTTCGCTTATTAAAAACATAGCCCAAGACTACTAAAAGAATTCCTACAATTGCAAAAAAGATAGGAGGTTTACCTGGTGAATTTAGCCTCACAATCAAAGTAGCATACAAGGAGGCGCCTCCTACTAAAATGCCCACGATTAAAATAAGCATTGGAATCCAAGATATTCTGGAAGTTGAAAACTTCTTTTGGAGAACAATTAACACTAATGCGATTGCTAAATAACCACCGGCAACGACTTTCATTAAGGCTAATATTAAAAACCGGGTATTACTATCTACATCGCTCCAGGAAATATCCATGGCTTGCTCATGGTAAGGCAAGAAGAATCTTCTTAAAAAATAAATCACTCCCAACACCAAAGGTATTAAGGCTGCTAAGTAGGTGAAGATATTTCCAGCTTTATTACTCATAATTATATGATTAAGCACTGTACTTAATACATACAATTTACGATTTGGATAGATGCAAGTCAAATATTATATAAAGATAGTGCGGAGTGTAAAAATTATTGACTGTAACATAAAAAAACGGAAGCCTCAACAACTTCCGTTTCTCAAACATTAAGTGAATTAACTTATTATTCTTTAATAAACTTCTCTACCTTTTGCTCTCCACTTTCTTGCGTGATAACAACACAGTAAACTCCAATAGGTAGATTTGAAACAGTAAGAGTAGTAATTGGGTTTTTAACTTCTTCAGAAAGAACTGAAACTCCTTGTGAATTGACAATTGAAATAGAAGCACCTTCAATTGCTTCTACATTAATATAGTTTTTGGCCGGATTAGGGTAAACAGAACACATTGAATCATCAACTCTTGAATTATTAAAACCAACAGACAATGGTAATTCTTTTTCGAATGGTCCCATATCAACCAATAAATCACCACCTAACCTACCAATAAGAATCCGAGTATTTCCTAAAAAATCATACATCCCAATAACCTGACTATTTAAACCGGCATCGATACAAGGACTATTATCCATCAACTTATATCGACTATCAGATTCTTCATCGAATAAGGGATCAACTGATATATTATTATATGGATCACAAGACACCCCGTTATTATTCGTAGTAAGCTCTATTCCAATATGCTTAGGTGCATTCATATAATTCTTTGAAGAATTATTATAAACATTATTAAAACCAAAATACGCATTTACATTTCCAAATTTAACCGCACAGCCCTTATTATTGGCAATAATATTATTAGCAATTATTGGTAAACTTGCATAATCTGAGTTCAAAACACCACAATTACTATCTGAAACATTATTTATCATTAGACAGTTCACAATGCAAGCATTGGAATTCACTGTAGACTCATATGACTCAAAACTAACACAAGCCCCTTTATTTGCAATATTTCCATCAAAAATACAATTAACTATTGCATGTGAAACTTTATTCATTGACTGACCATAAGGAGAATAAAAAATTGCACCTCCAGCCCGACTTTGATTATGCTGGAAAATTGTATTCATAATAAATACCTTATGATAAAAGTTTGTAGCTAAAAGAATAGCTCCTCCATTATCACCACTATTATTTACAAATACAGAGTTTTCAACAACAGCACTTCTATTAATCTTTATACCAGTATCTGAAGCTCCTTGAACTTTCACATAAGCAAAATCTGTTTGAATAGGTTTTTCAGTATAATTTAATTCTATCCCTAGCCATGGTTCATCTTCTTTTTCTGGTCGAAAAAAAATAGAATCACTTTCGATGCCTTTTGCCAGAATTTCACCTCTGATATCGAATTTCACATCCGGTTTAAAAAGTAATTTCGTCCCTGGCTCAATTTCTAGCTTTTCTCCAAAAGGAACAATAACATCAGCTCCTACAACATAAGTTCCTTTCTTTAGAACACCGTTGATCTCACCCGACAAACCCATATCTGAAAGTTCTATTTCTGCCAATTTAACATTAGAATACACCATGACTTCAAGCAATGCCTCAGAAGCAAATCCTTCTTTAGAATAGAATACATCAAATATGCCTGCTTCAAGTTCGCAAGAGAAAAAACCATTCTCATCAGAATTTAAATTTATTACTTCAGATTCCGCCGGAGCTTTTCTTTTTAATTGAATACTAACCCCATCATGCTGTGTTTGGTTTTCTAACAGAACCGTTCCTTCAATAGTATAGGATGCTGAGATCGCATAAACTGCAGACATTACAGTTAATAGAACTGTAAGCGTAATTCTTTTAAAAGTCATAAATATTATAGATTAAAGTGGGCAACAAATATCACCTTGGTTGAAATATGGCACAAATATTATATTTATGATGTTGGATTAATTATTCGAAGTACAAAACAAGCCTTGATACAACGCAAAAACCTCCTCTTTACTTACCCCATTCTTACGATTAGCAGAAAGTTCTTTCACAGCGGCTAGTAATTCTTTGTTTTGATGATCTAGTAATGAAATGCCCATCTCAGCCAAAACACTGACTAAGGCTGCTACACCTGAATGTTTACCGAGGATAAAGCTGCTTTCTTTACCAATATCTTTTGGATTGAAAGGATGGTAACTCATTGGATCGGCTAACAAGCTTTTGCAGTGGATACCCGACTCATGACTAAACACTTTTTCTCCGGTGATGGGTTTGGAAACCGAGTTCTGACGACCGGATACTTTTTCTAATAAAGAACTTAAGCGTAAACAGGTTTCAAGATTGATGCCTGATGAATTACCTACTGAATAGGTTAATGCGGCTACAACTTCTTCTAATGCAGCATTTCCGGCACGTTCACCCAAACCATTAACGGTTAAAGAGGCGGCTGCGGCTCCTGCAGAGAAAGCTGCTATAGTGTTAGCAGTTGCCATACCCAAATCATTATGGGCATGAAACTCGAAAGGGATATCGAAGGAGGCATAACGGCCAAATAATTCTTGTACTGATAAGGGATTCATCACACCAACGGTATCTGCTAAACGAATACGATCAGCTCCCAAACTGATGGCATGGTTCACCATTTCGTCTAAGTATTCGGGATTGGTACGAGAGGCATCTTGTGCACCAACGCATACAAAGTCGAAGCGTTCTTTGGCTTCGGTTAAGATGCTTTTCATGGTATTGAGCATCCACTTGCGATCTTTACCTATGGAGGTTAGATGAATAGCTGATGCCGGAAAAGAGATGTTAATGCGGGTAGCGCCTGTACGCAATGAGGCGGCCATGTCTTCGCGCGTGGCTCTTGCCCAGCAGGTGGCATCAAAGCGAAAGCCTTGCGATATGATGGTTTTTATATTGTTTTCTTCTTGAGAGGAGATGATAGGTGTACCGATCTCTAGTTCTTTTACACCTGCTTCATCTAGTAAAGAGGCAATGTGTAATTTATCTTCTAATGAGAAAACTACTCCGGGAGCTTGTTCGCCATCGCGGAGTGTAGTGTCGATGATGTGTGGAGTTGCGTTCATGATTTCTACCTTTTTTTTTAAAGTTCGCAGTCCGAAACCACGATAGCTTTCGTGGGAAGTCCGAAGCGAAACTATGATTTGACAACTACTTTTTTCTACCTGGCCAAGCTTAGAATCTGACAACTATTTTATTTATAGCTTGGCAATTTTAGTTCGAAGCTCGAAGTACGGAGTCCGAAGTTATTTACATTATATGGAATGATGTCGCCCTTCAGGGCTTTTTTAACTCAACTTCATACCATAGAGCGCTGCCCTATGCTAATATCTTAAGCCCCTTTAGGGCTATACTTATATTTCGTCTAATGCCTAGGGATGTACCCTAGTCTATATTATTTTACCCCGTTGGGGAAAAGATTTGTATTTCGTGGGCCGAGAGCTGCGCTCTAGGCTTTTACTATCGTACAGCTTATACTTTTTAATTAATAATTAAACATTCACAATTAAAAATTATTAAATGTTCATTTTTAATTAGCAAAATATAACCGGCCAATGGGAGGCGAAATGTTGATTGGGAAATGATAACCCATTGACCGGTATACATTGCAACTAATCCAGTGGATTCACCATCTTTCCATCCATAAAATGATAAACCGTCGATTTCGGATTAATCAAGCCTTGCAATACAGCGAGTTACACTTTTGCAGATGGCTTGCTAAACAGTTATTGAAAAGGGATTCGTCTCATGAATACCCCTATACTTGAAGACGAATCCCGAGATCAATTAACTGTTAATCCTCATGCTTATGCAGAACAAGCAATGAAGCTCTTCAAAACTCACTTTTGAGTTATTCGTTAAGGTTGTTTGTTATAATATCTATTTGACATTGCTCCATTGGAGCTAAAAATTCATATTCTAAGAACCTAGGGCTACGCCCTAGGCTAAATGACTAGTGACCATGGGTCACGCTATTCCTGACGACGAATAGTTAATAATTAGTCTGCGATCAAATATTCTTCTACAGCCTCACCTTCTTCGAGGGCATCAAGAATTTCATCAATTCTTTCTTCGTTTACACCTCCATACCAAAGGTTATTTGGGTGGATTACTAAGATTGGCCCTTGAGAACAAACATTTAAGCATCCAGTAGTGGAAATAGTCACGTCTAATTCACGATCTTGACATTCTTCTTGTAGATATTGAATTAAATCTACAGCTCCACTTTTGTTGCAATACCCTTGTGCATCACCCGCCATACGGAACGAGTTGCATACCAACATGTGATAATCTGGCTTTTTCATTTTGTCTTTTTTTTTGGTTACACAGTCCGGAGTTCGGAGTTCGTAGCCACGAAGCTATCGTGGGGAATTCGTAGTCCGTTTTATTATTTTGTTCGAAGTACGGAGCCACGATAGCTATCGTGGGTAGTCCGAAGTGATTTCAATACGTTTATAGTTATCGCCCTTACAGGGCTTGATTTGTATATCTTTTTATACCTAGGGTGTTACCCTAGGCTATTTGATATCGCACCGTTGGTGCTTTTTAATTTATAATTAATCATTATTAATTATTCTCTATTATTTGTTCATTATTATCAACCACATCCTGTTGCCTTACCGCTACATCCTGAACCACATTTGGTCATTTCGGTTTTACAAACGGCTCTTAGTTCAATGCCTTTGTAGATGGAATCTAATCCTTGATCGATCATACCGGTCATTTGAATGGTTTGAACCCCGTTTTTAGCTAAGATCTCCATTGGTTTTTTACCGGCTCCACCTACAAGGATGGCTCTACAATCTGAGATTACTTCTGCAAAGTCTACCCAGCGTTGGTCTCCACCTCCATGTGGTGGGGTTACACGAACGTTTACTAATTTGTAACCATTCGGTGTTTCTTTAAAGACATGAACTCGGTCAGCTTCTCCAAGGTGCTGGTTAACCAGGATTCCTTCGTGGGAAGCAACTGCTACGTAAGGACGATCTTCGCCCGGAGCAATAGTCATTTTAGCAGCTTCAGAAAGGAGTTGCGCGGCTTCGGCAGAATCTTTACCAAGCAGTCCGGCAGCATCGGCTCTACAACGAGAGCAATGTGACATAGGCGGTAAAAACTCTTCGACCTCAGCACGCAACTCTTTCATGAACTCTGACGACGGTTCTGTGAGATTTTCATACGGCGTACCTTCTACCGGGAATAACGGAATGGTGTTCATTAACTTCACTCCTTTTTTGCCCATGTATTCGGCAAGCAGTGGTATTTCTTTATCGTTGATACCAGGTATTACGATGGAGTTTACTTTGGTTGTGACACCGGCTTCTTGCAACAAATCTATGGCTTCGAGTTGTTTATCTAACAATACAGTAGCCGCTTCTGCTCCAAAGTATCCTCTCTTGTCGTAACGCACCCAGGCATATATCTTTTCTAATACTTCTGGTTTTAAGCTGTTCATGGTAACCGTTACGTGGGTTACATCCAACTCTTTTAACTCCGCTACATAAGGGGCTAAATTTAAACCGTTGGTAGAAACGCAAAGCAACATTTCGGGAAACTCTTTACGGATTAAGCGTAAAGTCTCCATGGTTTGTACCGGGTTAGCAAACGGATCACCAGGACCGGCAATACCAACTACTCTAAGTTCCGGCATTATCTTTACCAAATTCTTGGTGTAATGCAACGCTTGTTCAGGTGTTAATACATTACTGGTTACACCAGGTCGACTTTCGTTTACGCAGTCGTATTTGCGGTTACAGTAGTTACACTTGATGTTACATTGTGGAGCTACCGGTAAGTGCACTCTGGCAAATTTATGATGGGCTTCTTTGTTGAAGCATGGGTGTTGTGATAAATCTTTCATAGTCGTCGTCTTTTAAAGATGATAGATTTATAGATGTTAGATAATAGATGATTCAATAACGTCCTCTTTCAACTTCTATTAGTCTAATGTCTATTATCTACAAATCTGTTTTACATATATTTAAATCCTACCGGTGAGTTCTCTTGTTTGTACTCAAGTAATGCGTTCACTACTTTGTCAAATAACTCTTGTGTGCCTGCGTATCCCAGGTGATTGATGCGTTGTCCTCCTACTCTGTCGTGAATTGGGAAGCCAACTCGTACAATCGGGATTTTTAATTCGCGGGCTATATAATATCCTTTGCTGTTACCGATGATGATGTCTGGTTTGATCTTGTGGCTTTCGTCTGAGATGCGTTCGAAATCCGAATCTCCTAGTACTTTCATGTTTTCGCCATGGTTTGGACAGGCTTTTTTCAATTCTTCTTCTAATCGTCCGCTGTAAGCTCCTGTTCCGGCAATCACTACCTCTACTCCTATCTCATCTAAGAATGAACATAAACCTAGTACCAAATCTTCCTCTCCGTAAACCACTGCTTTCTTACCGAAAACGTATTTGTGACCATCGGCATAAGCATCTAACAAGCGACCTCTTTGCTTCATGTATTTTTCCGGCATCTCTACACCAGTCACTCGTGTTAGATTATCGAAGAAATCGTCGGATGAATTCACCCCAATTGGCATGAGTGATTTGTAATTCTTCACGTTATGCTCCGACTCTAACCAAGATGCAGCACTGTGCATCAACCCGCTTTCTTTTCCGCCGTTAGCAACTTTGGTAAATAAGCCTAATTCGATGGAAGCTACTGCTCCTCCTGCTTTGCAAATCTCATCAAGTGGTGTTCCTCCTTCGGGCACTCTGTAATATTTATCCCACAAGGGGTTATCTAAAGCATCGGAGAAGTCAGGAATCAGAATTGGTTTGATTCCATAATCTGAGATAATCTCTTTGAGCTGACGAATATCTGCCGGAGAAACAAATCCCGGGAAAATATTTAAGCGATCGGCCGCTTTTTCATCATCTTTTACAAAATGTTTTACTATTTCCAATACCGTTGCATGGAAACCATCCATATGCGTACCCTGGTAACTTGGTGTTGAAACGGTAAATAGTTCAGGCCAATCTTCGCCTGCTGTTTGTTTTCTAACCTCTGCAAGTTGATGAAACACATCCTCACCGATTGTTTCACTCAAACAAGTAGTGGCTACACCTACTGCTTTGGGTTTATATTGTCCAATAACGTTTCCTAAGGCTTCTCTTAGGTTTTGTGCTCCACCAAAAATGGTGGTCTCTTCACTAAAGTTAGACGATGCTATATCTACCGGCTCTTTGTAATGCGAGATCATGTAACGACGAATGTAAGTGGCACATCCTTGCGATCCATGAATTACCGGAACACATCCTTCTATCCCTTTTAGTGCTACACTTGCCCCCAATGGTGCGCACAGTTTACAAGCGTTTCTTGTTGAAACAAAGGGGCGTATATCTTTTAATCTTGGTAACTTGTCCATCTTATTAGATTTTTAGATGATAGATTATAGACGATTAGATTTTTATTTTTCAGATAATAGGCTAGAGATCGATCTAAACATCTATTATCTAACAGTCTAATGTCTACTTAAAAAATTTCCACACCGGGCTGGTACAACTTGCGTA
The DNA here is from genome assembly GCA_003249255.1 of Bacteroidales bacterium. Taxonomy (GTDB): domain Bacteria; phylum Bacteroidota; class Bacteroidia; order Bacteroidales; family Marinilabiliaceae; genus SZUA-582. The sequence continues at coordinate 39,363 of QKJP01000063.1, read as the reverse complement.
CACTTCCTTGGCGAAGTTGAGCATGCCTTCGTAACCGGCTAGTGCTTCTTTTCGTTCGTGGTTGTGATCGCAAAAACCAAGACCTAATTTGTATGCTATCGGGCGTTCTTTAACTCCACCGATAAATAGGTCTACCCCTTTCTCTTTCACAAAATCCGACAGCTCGTTTGGGTTAGAATCATCCACAATCACTGTTCCCGGATCACATAATTTTTTAAGCAGGTTATAATCGTCAATGTTACCTGTTTGAGAACCTACCACTGCGGTTTGCATGCCTATTAAACGCAAGGCTTTAACTAAACTCACAGCTTTAAAAGCTCCTCCAACATACACGGCTGCTTTTTTACCTTCCAGCTTTTCGCGGTAAGGTTGAAGTGCCGGTATTAATTCTTTTATTTCTGCAGAAACTAACTCTCGTGCTTTTTGCATCATTTCGTCACTTTTAAAGTGAGATGCCACATCGTAAAGTGCTTCCGACATATCTTCGATTCCGAAATAAGATACCTTCTTAAAAGGGATACCATATTTCTCTTTCATCTCTTTGGCCAGGTACATCATCGATCCTGAGCACTGAACCACGTTAAGAGCTGCTTTGTGGGCTTTACGAATCTCATCTACTCGTCCGTCTCCGGTTAAGCAAGTGATGATGTTAACACCCATCCTTTTATAATAGTCCTGTAGGATCCATAACTCACCTGCCAGGTTGAAATCTCCTAAGATGTTAATGCTATATTCAGGCGCTTCGTATTTGTCATCGGTACCCACTAATTTCGAAAGTGCGGCACAGGCTGCCTGATAGCCATCTTTTTTAGTTCCTTTAAAACCTTCGCTCATTACAGGTAAGACTTGTATACCTGTATCTTTACTCACTTCGCGGCATACTGCCTCTACATCATCACCAATTACTCCTACAATACAAGTTGAGTAAACGAAGGCTGCTTTTGGTTTGTAAGCGTCAATTAATTCTTTTAGTGCTGTTTTAAGTTTTGGTTCTCCACCAAATACAACATCTTTTTCTCTTAAGTCTGTTGAGAAACTTAAGCGGTGCAACTGAGGGCCGGAAGACATGGCTCCTCTAATGTCCCAAGTGTATGCGGCGCATCCAATAGGACCGTGAATCAAGTGCAGTGCATCTGCAATTGGATATAAAACAACCCTCGATCCACAAAACACACAAGCCCTTTGGCTTACACTACCAGCCGTACTCTTCTTCTCACAGTCAAGTTCGTGGGCTGATTCACCAAGGGTTAGTATTTGTCTAGTTCTCTCTTTTATTAACCGTTCCATCGTCGTCAGTATTTTTTGGTTAATTTTTCTTTAAAGCCCGAAGTTCGGAGTCCGAAGGGATTTCCGGCTTTATCTCTCTCACATATATTAGATGATAGATTTTAGACATTAGACTTTCAGACCTCACTTTATCTATCTGTCTATCATCTAACAGTCTATTATCTATTTTTAAAAAGTGGAGCCGATGGAAAGAGTCGGCTCCAGTTTTTTGTTCCCCTTTCCTGTCGGACGTTTCCGCGAGGAATAATATGATAAGACAAAGGAGGGGGGAGATGCTAAAAGCAGGGGTTGTCATAAAAAGGTAGAAAAAACTGCAGATCGCGCCCCCTTCGTCAATTATTAAAAGTGTAACTACTTCTATTTATTAGTGAGTAATGAGTAGTGAGATGATTTACATGATGTATATCTCAATACTCATATCTCGGAACTCCCCCGATAGCTATCGGGGTTTCAATTACATTACAAGTTCTAATTTGATTTCAGAACAAGTAGCGTCTTGGTGATCCATTAATGCGCCTAATATTTTCTCTAGTAAGCGTAAACCACCTGTGTAACCCAATGATGGGAAGTAAGAGTGACCAATACGATCTACGATAGGGAATCCGTATCTTACGAATGGTAAGTTCTCATCGCGAGCGATGTATTTACCGTAAGTGTTACCGATTAACAAATCAACTCCTTCTCTCTTAATTAATTGGTGTAAGTAGAAGATATCTGCTTGAGGTCCGTTTTTAACGATTGCCTCAGGACAACGGTCACCGTAAACCTCTTTCATTTTAGTTTGGAATTCTTTACCCGGAGTACCTGATACCACGTAAACTGGTTTCATATCTAGGTCTAACAAGAACTCTGTTAATGGAACTAATTGATCTGGATCACCGAATAAAGCTACACGTTTACCGTAGAAGTACTGGTGCATATCTGTGATAAGGTCAACTAAACGACCACGCTCGTCACTGATAGATTCTGGTACTGTAACACCTGCAATTTTAGCTAAAGTTGCGATGAAACGGTCTGTTGCTTTCAATCCGATAGGAAGGTCTTCAACAGTGTAAGGTACTTTACATTTGTTATCGATGTTTTTAGCAGCTAATGTAGTTGCATAAGAACCGATTGCTAACGTGTGCTTACTATCACCCATGCTCACCATTTCAGGAATAGTTGTACCACCTTTTGGATACATTTCGTACTTACCTGTCATTGGTGTATCAACTACATCTGAAGTATCAGGAAGTAACACATTCGCTACTTTCATTTCTTTCATGATGCGTTTTAGCTCACGCATGTCTGAAGGCTCAACCCAACCTGCTAATAAGTTAACTTGGTTGATAAGGTTATCTGTGCTTTCAGGGAAGTATTTTACAATACCTTCTAACATGTTCGCATAACCTGTAACGTGAGATCCAACGTAAGAAGGAGTTGGAGCGTAAATCACGTGTTTACCTTCTGGTACTTTACCATCGTCGAAAGCTTTTTTCACGATCTGACCTAAGTCATCACCAATTGTCTCAGAAAGACAAGTTGAGTGAACAGCTACGATATCCGGCTCGTAAATTTTGAATATGTTGTTAAGACCTTGTAATAAGTTGGCTTGTCCACCGAATACTGAAGAACCCTCAGTAAAAGATGATGTAGAAGCCATGATAGGATCTTTATAGTGACGTGTTAAGGCACTTCTGTGGTATGAACAACATCCTTGAGAACCGTGTGAATGTGGTAAACATCCGTGAACACCTAAGGCTGCGTACATTGCTCCTACCGGCTGGCAAGTTTTAGCCGGGTTAACCGTTAGAGCTTTTCTTTCTACTACTTTATCTGTTGTATGACGTAATAACATATGGCTATCCTCCTCTGATTAATTAGTTAATTGCAAAACTTCCAACAATTTCGGGCTCAGCTTTCCATGGTGCATCTACTAACTTCCAAATGTTAGTTCCTAGCATGCGTTCCATTTCAAGATAAAAGTTGATTGCTCCTTCGAAACCTGCGTATGGACCTCCGTAATCGTAACTGTGAAGCTGCTTCAACGGTACACCCAATTTTTGCACTACATATTTTTCTTTGATACCTGCACAGAAGATATCTGGCTGATAGAATTCGATTAGTTTTTCAGTTTCCCAGTGGTTCACATCATCAATTACTAATGCATTCTTATCCATTTCAGGCATCATACCTAAGTAATCGCTAAACTCGAATCCTTTGGCTTCTAACTCGGCTTTCTTAGCAACCATGTCTTCACGCCATAACTCAGGTCTGTCTGTCTTCTCGATTGTAAGATCCTCGATGTTACGAGTATCAGCATCAATCTTGATATTTGGAATCACTTTACGTCCTTCGTAGTCATCACGGTGAGCAAACTCGTAACCTGCAGAAACAGTTGTTACACCTAGCTCGTTGAATAAATCCTGGTAGTGGTGAGCACGAGATCCACCTACGAACATCATGGCAGTTTTACCTTCTGTCTTAGGTTTAACACGAGCAGCTACTTCTTTGACTTTCACCATTTCGCGAGCGATGATTTCTTCTACTTTAGCAGTTAATTCTGCATCACCGAAGAACTCAGCAGTTTTGCGAAGTGCTTTAGCAGTACCTTCAGCACTAATGAAGCTTACTTTGAACCAAGGAATACCGTATTTCTCTTCCATCATCTCTGCGATGTAGTTAATCGAACGGTGACACATTACTAAGTTCAAATCAGCAGTGTGTGAGTACTCCATACTCTTAATAGTTGAGTTACCAGAGAATGTAGATAATAACTCGATACCAGCTTCTTCAAATAATCTTTCTAATTCGAAAGCATCACCACCAATGTTATACTCACCTAATAAGTTGATTTGGAATTTACCTGTACGTGGACGGTCATTTAAACCTACTACGTTAGTGAATACACCGTTGTTTGCAATGTGGTGACCAGCAGACTGAGAAACACCGCGGTAACCTTCACAAGAGAAACCAAAGATGTTGATTCCTAATTCTGCTTTCATTTCACGAGAAACAGAGTGAACATCATCCCCGATAAGACCTACCGGACATGTTGAGAAGATACCAATCGCTTTAGGATTGAAAATTTGGTAAGCCTCTCTTACTGCTTCTTTAAGTTTTGCTTCTCCACCGAATACGATGTTCTCGTCTTGCATATCAGTAGAGAATGAATACATGATGAAGTTTTCTTCTCCTTCTGGAGCATCTGTTTGGTTACGACGTGTTAACCAAGCATAGAAACTACATCCGATAGGACCGTGTACTAAGTTGATGATATCACGAGTAGGTCCTAATACTACCCCTTTACAACCTGCATACGTACAACCACGTTGTGTAATGATACCAGGAATGGTACGTACGTTTGCTTGAATTTCTTGATCCTCTGAAGGATCGTTTGGCACTAATGCCTTTTGACGCTTCTTAGCTATTTTGGTAGGATATTTTGCTAAAATCTCATCCATCAATTTTGATGGGTCTGGCAAACCTTTGCTAAAATCTTTCTTTTTAACCATCGCTCTACTTTTTTAAATGTCTAACACTGAATCTCCACTCTCTCCTGTTCTCACCCTAATTGCCTCACCTACAGGCATCACAAATATCTTACCATCACCAGGACTATCGGTTCTGTTACAATCGATAATAGTATCGACAACATCGGTCACTCTTTTATCCGGAATAATTACCTGAAGAATACGCTGAGGTCTCATTCGAGGCTCTTCACCCATTAAAGCAATCGCCTCTGGCTGACCTGCTTTAACACCTTCCAACACTTTTGCATCCCAAAGCCCTTTTCCTCGTCCGTAAACACTTCCGGTTGCAGTCATAGATGAGATACCCGCATCTCTCAATGCTCTTTTGGTCTCATTCATTTTATCTATTCTAATAATAGCCATTACACATTTCATACTTTCTAGATTTTAAGATTAATAGATAATAGATGATAGATTTAAATGCCTATTGTCTATCATCTAATTGTCTGACGATTATAATTCTTTTGTTCCTCTAGAAATTGTGTACGACTCGTCAACCGGAGAGATAAAGATTTTTCCGTCACCGAATGCAGCAGGAGTAGAACGAGCAGCTTCCATAATGGTATTTACTGCGAAGTCTTTGTCTTCGTCTTTAATTACCATCATTAACATTTCTTTTGGAAGCTCATCGTAAGTCACGTCGCCAATTTTAATACCACGTTGCTTACCACGACCTACTACCGGGATTTTTGTTACTGCGATGTATCCAGCTTCAAATAATGCTTTTAATACTACACTTGATTTTTCAGGACGTATAATTGCTTTAATCATTAACATAGTTATCTCTTTTTAAATGTTGATTGGATTTGATGGTTGGGATGCTCCCCCGCCATTTTGCGGGGGATATCCATTGTAACCACCTTTAATTTGTTCACTTAGCGAGGCGAGATGCCTGACTGATTTTTTTGTCTAATTGAGTTTTACTTCTACCCTCGGGCATCGGGCAGAACTACCGGTAAAACCGGAGGTAATTTATTAGTTCATGATACCGTAGTCGATCAATAATTTTTCAAGCTCTTCGATTTCTAACGGCTCAGGGATAACGAACATTTGATTAGTATCGATCGCTTTAGATAATGCTCTGTACTCATCAGCTTGTGGGTGTGCAGGATCGAACTCGATTACTGTCTGACGGTTAATCTCTGCTCTTTGAACCATGTTGTCACGAGGTACAAAGTGGATCATTTGAGTTCCGATTTGTTTAGCTAATTGCTCAATCATTTCACGCTCGTTATCTACTTTACGTGAGTTACAGATTAATCCTCCTAAACGAACAGTACCTGACTGAGCGTATTTTTTAATACCTTTACAGATGTTGTTTGCTGCATACATTGCCATCATCTCACCTGATACTACAATGTAGATTTCTTCTGCTTTACCATCACGAATTGGCATCGCGAAACCACCACATACAACGTCACCTAATACATCATAGAAAGTGTAGTCAGTTTCAAATTTAGCATCCCAAGCACCTAATTGCTCAAGCAAGTTGATAGAAGTAATGATACCACGACCAGCACATCCTACACCTGGCTCTGGACCTCCTGACTCAACGCAACGTACTCCACCGTAACCTGGTTTTACTACATCATCTAATTCTACATCTTCACCTTCTTCACGAAGTGTGTCTAGAACAGTTTTTTGAGCTAAGCCTCCTAATAAAAGACGAGTTGAATCCGCTTTAGGGTCACAACCAACTACCATTACATTTTTACCCATTTCTACTAAACCTGCAACGGTGTTCTGAGTTGTTGTTGATTTCCCAATTCCACCTTTTCCGTAAATTGCTACTTTTCTCATGTCTCTAAAATTTTTTAAAGGTTGTTACTTAAATTTCTTTGATAACTCTTATGGCACACGCCGTGCCACTTAGCTTGATAGGGGCAAAATAAATACCAAATGCATTACACAACACTCTGATTTACTGTATGATAAAAACTAATAAATTTTATTTTTAGATTTTGGCACGCCTTAAAATTCCTACATTAATGTAGAATATCGAGGTTTAGGATACATTTTCTGCACACAAACGTTAGCCTATTGATATAGTGACAGTTAGCTATTTAAGCATTGAAATACTTGTAACAGAAGGGTAGAAAACAACAATTTTTAGTGCATATTGTTTTGGCACGGACAATCAATAATGAATGAATAACAAAGAAGAATGATCAATTATGAATGGTTAAAGGTAAATTGGCTGAAAGGAAAAGACACCTGCCTAATGGCTAGGCTGGGAATAAAATGAATAATTGTTAATGATTAATGAGTACTATTCAAATTAGATTATGTCCTTCGGGCTTCGAACTTACATTAATGCAAATACAAGCACCCACGGTGCGACATCCATAGCCAAGGGTGAAGCCCTAGGAATATTACCGAAATGTAAATCAAGCCCTGTAGGGGCGCCGTCAATAAACCTATTGTAAATCTCTTCGCACTACCCACGATAGCAATCGCTGCTCCGTACTCAACAACAAAGTGCAACCGAATAAAAACAAATAAGCCACGCTTAAAAGCGTGGCTATTTATCGAAGATTCTGAATTTATTTAAATGACACAGCGTAATATTGTATTTTCTCTGAGGTTGTGAGTCATATCCCAAATAAATGCTTCTCCCTTAACAACCCGAAAAATGACTAGCTTCATATCTGCGGTACTTCCCTCAAGCATTTGCAGCCAAGGACGCTCTGCTAACAATCTCTTCTCTAAGTTTTTGTCCTGAAGAATTTCAATACGTCCACATACCCTAAGTTCCTGAGTCTTCATAGGATCTTCTTCTACGTGCAAAAATGCCAACTCTACTTTGGGATGCTTTTCGATTTGTGTTGCCAGACTTTTGGTTGATGCCGTATGAAAATAAAAACCGCTTTCATCGGCATACCACATATGAAGCCCTCTTACATGTGGTTGATCACCTTCGACCGTTGCCATGTGACAAACCGGATTGGCATTTGCAAATGTTAAAACCTGCTGATGTAATTCTGTTAATTCCATAATATAATGCTTTTGTTCAGTCACAAAGCTAGTTATTGAACAACCTGAGCACTATCAAAATTCGATCATTGCTTATAAAAATCAGATGTTTTTAATCTTGATTTTATGCAAAAAAAAGGAACACCTCTTCAGATGTTCCTTTTTAACCTAACCTTAACCCTAACTTATGAAGAAAACTTCGAGTACTATTACTGCATTAACCCATAAAAGTTACACTATTAACATTTTTTAAAGTATCAATCACAAATTAAACTTTTTGCGGTACAAGGATGGCGTTTCTTTAGTAGCCTCAAGAAAACATTGCGAAAAATAAGAAGACCCACTAAACCCGCACTCCAGAGCCACCTCTGTAAGATCTATACTTGTAGATTGCAACATATTTTTTGCTTTTTCAATACGCACATACTTAATGTACTCATTGGGCGATTTTGCCGTAAATTCTTTGAAAAGTCTATTGAAATGTGGCAAAGAAAGATTAGCAACCTTAGCTAATTCATCTACCGAAATTTTCTCACTAATATTCTGATAAATATATAACACTGCCCTATTCACCTCATCGCGATCGTATATTGGATGATCGAAAATCGCTTTCTGCAACATATTGCGAATAATACGATGGGTTAATTGCACCGCCAAACCTTCCAACACTTCATCTTTACATTCGTAATTCTGATCACTTTCAACCATAAATAATTTCAACAAGTGAATAATCTGCTCATCCGACTTATAAAACTGAAAGGTAAATTCTGGTTTTAAACCATTGCCATACTTTTCAAAGATTGACTCATAAAACTCGGTATCGATAAACACCGCATAATAACTAGAATACCCTTCATGAATTACTTCCTGGTGGACAACACCGGGTGCAATAGCAGCATACATGGGTTCTTTAACCGAATAAGGGACCAATACCTCCTCACCGTTTACCCTCAAACCACTTTCATTTTTTACATCATAATAAAAAATAAAAGAATAAGAAGTGTGCGCATGATTGGGCATTACTGCATAATGGCAATAGTTAAACCTTGGCACAAACACACTCAGCTTTGGGTGAATATAATGATCGATATTAGCCATTAAATTCTCGAGGGCTTTGGTATCAAATGTACCCACCAGACTTTCCAAGGCCTCTTTTTCTTTAGACGACAAATCCATTAATACGTATGATTAAAGAATTCGAAATTAAGAAACTGTGCTATTAAAACCTATAGAACCACGTACACATCGGTATAGGAAAAGAAACATCAGCATCACCATACATCGAAACGCCGGCAATGGAAATTTGAAAGGCTTTATTATCCGTTTTCTGAAAGCGTACTCCCGGCATTACAAACAAAACGGTTGTTTGAGAATTAGGTTTTCTGTTTATGACATAAACTACATCTCCAAATCGCTGATCATAATCCATATTTTCAGAGTACTTCTCATAAGTAAAACTCCCGATCATAGAATCGAAAACAAAACTAGACCTGGCTCCTATCTTAAAAATACCGGCAAGTGAAAATATTGGTCCATGAATGGTTTGCATCTGTGCTTGGTTTGAACTTTCTTCATATTGATCACCAATATACATTCCTTCATTGGGCTGACTATTACCTGATTGCAAATAGGCATATCCACCGGAAACAGTGATGTTATTCTTTCGATCCCCTTTGGTGAGATTCAACCAATGCAATCCTCCAAACCCTTTAAAACTGTTGAGATATCCGGATGTACCCACAAGAGAACCAAAAGAAAAATTAAGAGTCGACTCTTCCTTTGCAAAAGAATATTTTGTAGCAATTATTATTGGACTAGCTATCCAACTAGACATGATACCCACATTCAACCGGTCTGTTAAGGCTAAATGAGCTTCAGGCCCATAAAGATTTAACATCCCATAATTCTGACCTTTATTAATAGGTAAGGCATTGGTAGTAAATGAATACCTGGTTGTAAATGGCCCTGTGAATTGGTATTCGTTATACACAACTAATTTTTCATCTTGTATTTCTACAATCCTTTTGATTTCGTATTTCGGAATAAAAACATTGCCTACCGTCTTTGTTTTCAGCAATATTTCCCGTCCATCGTCAAGTAAAATTTCTCCGATGTATTCATGATCATCAAAACGAGTAATGACGTATAGTTTACCCTTTTCAAAACCCGAATCTGCATATTGATAGTTTTCACTGGAAGCGTTAAGCAGCTTATTATCTTGAGCAAACAACCCAAAACTCAAGCCTGAAAAGATCAGAAACAGGAGTATTTTCTTCATAAAACAGCCCTTTATTAAACCATCAAGTAAATATAAAACTGAGCACATACCATGTCAATTATATTTTTAGCATCTAAAGCAAACAGCAGTTCAAAAAAAATATATTCGCTTTAAAATATTGGTTAAAGCCTGACTTTTTACGTTCATTAGGTTGCCGCCAATACAAGAATAAAGTGCAGAATAATGCACTTTGAAAAGTTGATACATACAATAATAGAGCGTAGAGAAAACCTAAAAGTCAATCAATAGAACCTGGCAAAACTTTCAGGCGTAGGCTTAAGGACGTTAAAACAATTTAAAAGTGGTAAAGGTAATCCTACGTTACAAACTATTCAGAAAATAGCAGATGTATTAGGATTAGAAATATGCTTAAAGGTTAAAACAAACACAGACATTGTTGAGATATTAAAATAATCTACGCGGTTGTAAAAAATAGCCAGAAGCCATAGAGTATAATTCTCTTTCAAAGTAAATAGGTAAAATGAGGAAGGCAAGAATACTATATAAAAACCAAGATGCTGGCATGTTGATTCAACCCCAAAAGTTTAGCCCAAGGAAAAATCATTTCACAAATTAAAACATTATCAGAAAAAGCAGGGATTAGTGAGTTAATTTACAATGATATTATAAATACAATGTTTAGTCAGTCGGATTTGGTTGAACAACTGACCTTTTCATCATTTTTAGATGAAAAAGCACAAAGAAGCTATTTTCAATCTTATCAAACTCAATTAAAAAACTTATGAAATAATAAAGCACTGGCGGCAACAGCGGTTCATAAGAAATGCGGGAACCCTTAAGATTATAGTTGTTAAATTCCTATATCCGTGCAGTCTGCAACTAAAAAGTTTAGCACGGTTAAAACCCGCACTTCTCATTGCCGCAGACCGAGAGACACATTAATTCTTGCTGAATTACTAAAACGGTAATGGTTACTCCAATCAAAACTTTGCCATACTGCTACTGCCTACTGCCTTTTGCATTCTCCCCACCTTACAACTATTAGCAAATCAACACATCGAGTAACTTGCACATTGTTTATTTACTTTAATTGTCGAATTGTTAAAATCAAGGTAGCACAATGTCAAAACAACACATGGGTTACATCCTTGCCTAGCCGTTAGGCAGGTGCCTACCGCCTTGCCTCTTCTACCTGTTTTAACTACCTTTGCCTCAAAATTCCTCAAAATGATCAACAATCTAGAACAAGGTTACTTTGGCATTGGTATACAAAACGGTAAAACGCCGGATAATTTAGGTGTACTTTGGCGTTCGGCTCAAAACATGGGAGCCAGTTTTATTTTCACAGTTGGCAGACGTTATGCCAAACAAGCCTGTGATACACATCAAGCCACCGATTCCTTGCCTTATTTTCATTACGACAATTTTGATGACTTCTACAAGCACCTGCCCAAAGGAGCTAGATTAGTTGGTGTTGAACTCGATGAAAAATCGGTTGATTTAGAAGAATACGAACATCCACAAAACTGTGTATACTTACTTGGAGCCGAAGATCATGGCTTAACCAAAAATGCCATTGAGAAATGTCATTTTCTGGTTAAGTTCGATACTCCGTTAAGTGTTAACGTAGCAGTTGCCGGGAGCATTGTGATGTACGATCGAAATGCGAAAAAAAAATTATCACTGATTAATGATTAATGACTTTTTTCCAGCTTGTATATTTTTGCTGATTTACTAAACTGTTTAATTGCCAAATTGCCGACTCCCAACAGGTACAATGTTCCACCAACACATTAATCAATTAGCACATTGTAATTTTTGCTTAATGGCCAAACTGCCTAATTGTATAAACCCAACAGTTACTCACAATAATCAGCCCAGCCTCACAGTTTGGCAGATGCTATTGGTTTTTGGTAACTCATTCTATTTGCCAATCACCATATATCGAATTTACACATCAGCACTTGGAATGCATCTGCTTTAATTTCAACAACAACTGTCTATATAATTGATGCATATTTTTTCCATAAAAAAAGGAACACCTCATCAGATGCTCCTTTTTTAACCTAACCTTAACCCTAACTTATGAAGAAAACTTCTATGACTAATACTGCATTTATCCATAATAGTTACATCATTAACATTCTTTAAGATATCAATCACAATTTAAACCTAAATCAGGTTTTCGATCATTTTCACAAATTGAATGTCCGCAATTACACAAAATTTAAAAAGGCTTGGTATAATGTTAATAAATATCAACCCAGAGACTCCGAGTTTTATGGTTTCACTTTCTAAACCTTATGCTTTTGCATCTCTATGTCAGCAAGTACACGATAATACGAAATGAAAACATCAGAGCTAGGTATAAAATATATAACGAATGACTGAATACTTCTACCTTTTTTTGATCCATTTTCACATTCACTAATTCACACATTTAAATCTTACTCCCAAAAACTCACCTTATCAAACACCTTCTCTAACAAAACAGGAGCTCCAAAGCGATAACCAACAAAGATCTGATACATAAACTCATTGCGTACCAAGGAGGTACTGGTTCCCTTTTGCTTCATCCAATCGCTTCCTGCCTTGAATTGAACACCTCCAAACAATCTTGGTGTTGAATAGCCAGCTTCCAATTCAATTGCCCAACGCAAATGAGGATTACGGTGAATTGAAACCATTTGGGGATCATCAAAAAACCGAGTCGTTACTTCACTTAAAGTAATCCCTGCTCCTGTACCTAAGCCTGCTGAGGCATACCAATTTTGCCGAAAAACATAGGTATACAAATAACTCAACTGAAAAACACACTCAAAACTGTTCACCTTTTGAGTACTTTCATTAGGCATAAGCTCACTTTGATTACCGATGGAATATATGCGATAATTCAATACCGGCAATAATGTTCCGGCACTCTGTAACTGCTTTTCGGTTTGGGCTGATAAAGCCTTTAATGAGAAATTTCTATTCACACGATAAGCTGTATAACCAGAAATTGTTCTATATATTAATTCCGGATAAACTACAAAAGGCTTTTCTTCTGTACTCAATCCCAATTCTGCACTATTTCCTAAATAAAAACCCTTATACCTTTGCAACGAAAAATTCTGCAAGATACGCCTCGTATGAACATACAGTTTAAATTGATAATACCTGGATCTACCTTTTAAGTCATCAGTCTTAGTTCCAATTAAATAACCAGGTTGAAAATCCATTGATAAACTTAACCACCTGTATGAAACGCCGGCTTTAAGTGTTTGGTTAATATTAGGTACAAAAACAAGATTTTGATTTTCGCTTAACAGTTCAAAAAATTCAAAATCATTCGAAACACTTACTTTCGTAACAAGCTTATCTTTATAATGCTCGATATACAAATCTTCATCCTTTTTACCTTGACCCAATGCAAGAACTGAAAAACATAAGAAATGTAAACTTATCAGAATATCTAATTTCATAATTGTTTATCGTTTCAACTTTAAAAACAATTCAAAGTTAACATTAACGATATTATCACAATAAGGTTATACAAACAAAGGTCGTTAGACAAAAAGGTCACATTATACTGATGTGCAAATGAAATAATGTGCCAATTATTCAAGATACAACATAAGCTCATAATGACTAAAATATTCGTAGTTCATCAACGCTGACACGATTTTCGGACAATGCCTGATTTTTTTTAAAAAACACAGCAATAATTAACTCAATGAAACTCAATCCAAAAGGTGATATAAATTAGTGCGAATTAGTGAAATTCGTAATCAAAAAAAAGGAGACCCTAAGTCTCCTTAAATAATAATTTCAAAATATCTGCGTAAACAAATTATTAGTCATTCAGATACCATTCTCAATACGATGAGATAAATAACAATAATCAGAAACCTAAACTAGCATATTACGCATTTGCTCATCAGCACATTATTGACTTCTACCAACCGCCTTACCCTTTTTATCTAAGGAGTATGTTTAATTAGTCCGACACGATACTTTTAACAATCGAAAAAATTCGAGTAATTAAGAGCTTAATTTGCACATTACAGCATTTGCAAATCAGCACACTTAATAATTACTTTTTCCCAAAGAAATACACCTTACGTTCTTGAGCATCAGCAGACCCAATAATATTATTCAGATAATCAACCTTGTGATTTAATCCACCTTTGGCCACATAACCCTCTCCTTTAGGCATAACACTTCCCCAAGAACCGGATTGCACAAAGTCCAGGTGATCTGTAATTTTTGCAACCGTATGATTTCTTACGGTAATTAAACAATGCTTATACTTCTCAGCTTCAGCTACCATATCAATCACATTATCCTTTGTTAACACCATAATTTTATCAGCTTGCTCAGCTGCCAATTCATTGACCGTACTTATCGGCGAACCCTCATCGACAGACACATTTTCAAAAGACACAATGCCTGATAAAAAAGTTTTAATGGTTTCTGATTGAGTTTGTGCACTTAAACTAAATACACTTATTAACAGAGTTAGCGTTAATGTTAAATAACTTTTTCTCATTTTTCTTTTTTTGATATGAATTAATAGGATTAAAGATAATAATGAAAAAGAATTCTACATTAAATCCACCTCTATTCTTTACGAACATAAAACCATCAATTTCAAAATCAAAACCTCTAATTAAGCGACTACTTTTTTAAAGAGCTTTTCCATGCCTGCCGTAGTTTATTAATTTCCCATACAGGATGCAAAGACAAACAGATGTCAGAATATTTTTTTATTTTAGCCAACCAATGCAGAATAGAGTTTAAACGCAACATCACTTTTTTTTAGAATACCCTTCCCATAAGCATGAAAATACTTGTCACAGGCACTGCCGGTTTTATTGGATTTCACCTCGTACAAAAATTAATTCGTGAAGGACATGAAATAATTGGTATCGATAACATTAATGATTACTATGATGTTAATTTAAAATATGCCAGGTTGGCTGAAACAGGTATTTATTCAACTGATGATGCTGTTAAAACAAAAAAAGGAAAACAAGATTATACGCCGATAGCATTTAATAAGCTAATCCAATCTGTCCTTCATCCGAATTACTCCTTCGTTCGATTAAATTTGGAAGACAAAGAATGCATTCAAAAGCTGTTTGAAGATCATCAATTCGAACAAGTTATTCACCTGGCAGCTCAGGCAGGTGTCAGACACAGCATTAACAATCCTGAATTATATATTCAATCAAACATTGTAGGCTTTTTTAACATCATAGATGCTTGTCGTCGTACAGAGGTTAAAAAACTAATCTATGCATCTTCATCCTCAGTTTATGGAGCAAATTCAAAAATTCCATTCTCTGAAGAAGATCAGATTGACACTCCGGTTAGTTTATATGCCGCCACAAAAAAAAGCAATGAATTAATTGCCCACGCCTACAGCCACCTATATAATTTGCCATGTATTGGACTTCGCTTCTTTACCGTGTATGGACCGTGGGGAAGACCGGATATGGCGCCTATGCTTTTTGCGAACGCCATCAGGCATGACCAACTAATTAACATTTTCAACAATGGAAAAATGGAACGCGACTTCACCTACATTAAAGATATTGTAGAAGGTATCTCAAAAGTATTGCATTGCCCGTTAGAAAATTTAAATTTATATCAAATACTCAACATTGGTCATGGCTCCCCTATTCAACTCATGAACTTTATTAACCTTCTGGAACAAAGCATGGAAAAAACCGTAGCCAAAAAATATTTACCAATGCAAGATGGAGAGGTTTATAAAACCTGGGCAAATACTTATAAACTGGAGCAATTCACCAAACACAACAGTCAGATAAAGCTTGAAGAAGGCATTGTTAACTTTGTTGAATGGTTTAAAAACTACTACAAATAATAAACGCATCACCAAAGACACTTAAAATTACTGAATTAAAGAGTATTGTATTACCATTTAAAGAAACAAATAGCTTATTATTGTTAGCTTTTAGCCATATCCTACATAATTTAGATTTTTCATTGTAGCAAAGAATTATCCTTGAACTTCATTCCACAACCTTTTATCTTAAATTATGGAGTACGACTAACAATCTCGTAAAATCCTTGTAAAACAATGATTAATAAACACAACATCCCATTAGCAAATCAGCACATCAAAACCTATCTTCTAATAAGTTATAAACATAATCTAACGAACAATCAAACTACTTATTAAAACACTAAAAAACTAACAAACAACCAACTAAACTCCCTATAACAAATTTAACACAACGCCAAACATCCATAGTTATCAACAAACCCTGCTGCAAAACAAGTCTCCTAATCCAAAGTTCTTCCAAAAATTATTATTTTTGCCCACAATTATTTGATGAATCTCAGTATTCTTCAAAACAAAAAAAACGCAACCAGCTAATTATCAATCCACAATGATTTAATTAAAGCAGTGCGTTTCACACAAAACAATAGCAGCACCGGCTCGTTAAGCATGTGACTGACAAGGCGAAGCTATATGTACTGTATAGAATTCAAGAGAATTCTACTTTCATATTCAAAATAGGAAAATTAACAACCCAAATGAAAATCACGAATATATGTTGCATTGGAGCAGGTTACGTTGGTGGTCCAACGATGGCTGTATTAGCTCAAAAATGCCCACACATAAACGTTACTATCGCAGATTTAAACCAAGAGAAAATTGACGCATGGAATAGTGACAATTTAGAGGACTTACCAGTATATGAACCAGGTTTACCTGAAGTAGTTGCTGAAACAAGAAACAAAAACCTCTTCTTCACTACAGACACTGAAAAAGCAATACAAGAAGCACAAATGATTTTCATATCAGTAAACACTCCTACCAAAACCTATGGTATAGGCAAGGGAATGGCTGCTGACTTAAAATACATTGAACTTTGCGCCAGACAAATTGCTAAAGTCGCAACCAGTGACAAAATTGTCATTGAAAAATCTACCCTACCTGTAAGAACCGCCGAAGCAATAAAAACTATCCTGGATTCCAATAGCTCAAATGTAAACTTTCAGATACTATCAAGTCCAGAGTTCTTAGCTGAAGGTACAGCCATCGACGACCTTCAAAATCCAGACAGGGTATTAATTGGTGGAGAACAGGACTCGGAAGGCCAAGCTGCAATTGATGCATTAGTTGAAGTATATGAAAACTGGGTGCCTCGAGAAAAAATTATTACAACTCGTTTATGGTCTTCTGAATTATCAAAACTAACAGCTAATGCCTTCTTGGCTCAACGTGTTTCTTCCATTAACGCCATTTCAGCTTTATGTGAAAAAACAGAAGCAAACATTGATGAGGTAGCCAATGCGATTGGACGAGACAGTAGAATAGGTTCAAAGTTCCTTAAAGCTTCAGTTGGTTTTGGAGGTTCTTGTTTTCAGAAAGACATTTTAAATTTAGTTTACCTGTGTCGTTATTTTAACTTACCTGAAGTTGCTGATTATTGGGAACAAGTTGTAAAATTAAATGACTATCAAAAACACCGTTTTGCAAACAACATTATTTCAACACTCTTTAATACTGTTGCAGGTAAAAAAATAACCTTCTTGGGCTGGGCCTTTAAAAAAAACACCAACGATACCAGAGAAAGCGCAGCAATTTATGTAGCGGATGAACTACTTCAAGATCGTGCTGAAATTCACGTTTATGATCCCAAGGTATCAAAACAACAAATCATTAACGACCTAGTATACCTTCAGAAGAATCGCATAGGCAAATATGTTGAGCAAGGTGACTTGATGACCCTTGAAGAAATTAAACAACTCGTTCACATCCACACCACACCGGAAGAGGCTACAAATAAGGCTCATGCAATTGCCATCCTTACCGAATGGGATGAGTTTAAAACTTATGATTGGAAAAGTATTTACAACTCCATGATGCAACCTGCATTTGTATTTGATGGAAGAAACATCCTTGATGCTAACTCCATGAAAGAAATAGGTTTTTGCTACAAAGCAATTGGTCAATAAAAACGTAACTTAATCAATTACATCTATAATTTAATCAAAAATATTACCTTTACCTGCGTTAACACCCAACTTTATAAATCAATCAAGAATGAAATTCTCAATTCGTCTCCTTATTATTTGTTTTTTCTTCAGCCTGAGTTTTGAAAACATTTTGGCAGAAGAACCAATATCCTATATAAATTTATCAAACTCCAACACTTCTCTTGAGCTTAATAACTCTTCAGATTTTGAATACCTTATCAAAAGAAGAGGAAGAAGAAGAGGGAGTAGAAGAAGAGGTGGCAGTAGCCCTTTTGGTAGAGGAAGAAAATTTGGTAGACACTTTTTATCGGGTGGTGTTGGCAGTGGATTGGAGTACGGCCCTATCGCAGGTTTACAAGGAAGCTATGACTTTAATATTTCGCCAAGGTTCTCTACAGGACTTCAGGGCAACGTATTTATAAGAGAAAAACAACCAGGTGGAGTTAATACAGACAAAGTTTATGCACTGGCAATTAGAACATCGTTTCACTTTTTTGACTTAACAGATCGCAAATCCCCGCCGGTTGACTTATATGTGGGTATTGCATCTGGCGGCTACTTTGGAAAAGACACGGATGAAATGTTTAGTGGTTTTGAATATACTCCAATGCCTTATGCGGGAATAAGGTATGCATTATATAAAAGAATTGCTTCTTATGCAGAAGTAGGTTGGCCAAGTTCTAGTATTGGTTTTATTATTATGTTTTAACAAACTTATTAACAAGAATTTTTATCACCTAACATCCAAAAACATGAAAGTAGCTTGTTTCATACCGATTAAAGCAAATAGTGAGCGCGTAAAAGGAAAAAACTTTCGACTTATCGGAGGTAAACCATTATACCAAATCATTATTGAAAAAGCAATTGCAGCAGATATATTTGATGCTATATATGTGGATACAAACAGTGAAGAAATTGAAAGTTATGCAAAAACTTTAGGTATTCATACAATCAAACGTAAACCGGAATTGGCAGAAAACTCCGCAAATGGAAATGATCTATTGATCTCTCACTTGAATGCTTTTCCGGAATACGATTTCTACTTTCAATTATTTGCAACAGCACCTCTTTTAACTATTGACACAATAAAAGCATGTGTTAAAGAATTGCTAACAACTACAAAACATGATTCTGTTTTTACCGCAATAAAGCAAAACGGTTTTTTTTGGTGGAACAACCAACCGGTTAATTACCAGCCCGTTGTCCTACCTAGGAGTCAGGATTTAGTCCCTGTAATGGAAGAAACTACTGCCCTCTACGGTATCACTAAAAAAGCTTTAGAAAAATATCATTGCCGTATAGGCGCAACACCTAAACCAATTGAGGTATCTAAAATGGAGTCTATTGATTTGAATACTGAAGAAGATTTCCATTATGCAAACTGGTTAGTAGAAAGGGGTATTGTAAAAATATAAAACTTTAGAGGTCAATAATTAATTACATAATTTTTTAATGAATCATTTAGCGCAGAAAAGACCTTCAGAAGATACCAGTTTTAAATTTGGCAGCGTTCGAAGCTCCTGACAGATTTAATTAAAGTATAGAACTGGATACATCTAACGATTAATAGCAAGTAGTTCTCTACCAACTTCTATATAATTTAACATTATTGATAGTTTAAAAATCTCAGATCATTCACATGATGCTCTATAATTAGTAAAAACTCTATGACGATTTATTATTTAAGTTTAAAATTAAAATAACAACAAAAATGTAACTTATGTTAATTTAATTAGGGTCCCGCAGTTGGATTATTTTAAAGAAAAATAGTCTATTGAAATTCGTTGATTTCCTCGGAAAAGTTACAACGTTTTTTGAAAAATACTAAGGATAAATAAATCAAAAAATTGTTTTCACTTTCCAATACAACTACAAATAAGATTAAAATTGCAACAATATTCTCAAAAATTAAAGCCCCCCAATAGATCATCTAACATTGAACTCTTAAGAATCATTTTAATGCTGATGATTATTGGTCATCACATTATTGTACATGGATTAGGACTTAAAAACATTTCTGAACCTGGATTTATTTCTGATAATACAACTTACTCCCAAATTATTTTTAATAGCATTTTGGCCATAGCTGTTAATTCATATGTTTTTATTTCAGGATATTTTGGAATAAAATTTAAAACATCAACTATTTTTTCTTTTATAATTCAAGCTGTTAGCTATTCTGTTATAATTAAACTAATATTCGTTTATATAAATCCAAACGATTTTAGTTATCTATACATAATTAAAGCATTCTTCCCTATTTCTAACAACACTTGGTGGTTTATTACTAACTATATTGGACTATATTTCTTAGCTCCTTTTCTAAATGAAGGCATAAAAAACATATGTAAGAACCAAGCTACTATTCTAATTTTAGGTTTAATTTTATTAAACTGCTTTTCAAGCTTTATTTTTGGGGGAATTTCAAAAAGTGGTTATCACATATTTAGTTTTATACTTATTTATTTACTAGGAAGATTTACGAATATACACAAAATAGAAATTCGTTATGCAAAGACTGTTCTTACATTTTCAACTTTCATAATAAGTATCACTGGTATTACGCTCTTATATATTAAAAAATCAAATTTAGTTTGGCAATTGTTTTATTATAACAATCCCTTTATTTTAATTTCAGCCATTTCACTGTTTTTTATTTTCAATAATTATAAGATTAAAGCAAATAATCTCATCAACAAGGTTGCAGCAACAACCTTAGGTATTTATATGATCCATGACCACCCACTTGTTAGAGACTTTATAGCCCAAATTGTTAAAGATAGTAAAGCGCATTTTTCAAAAATAGAATTCATAAGTTTTATCATTCTGTTTGCATTATGTATTTTCATATCAGGTAGTATGGTAGAACTAATGCGAAAGAGAGTTTATGAAACAGGCTTGTCGAAATTAAAAACATTCAATATTATTGATAAATTCCTATAATGTACACTACTAATATTAAAGTTAAGTTAAAGTGGCTTATAAGATTCGTACTAAGATTTTTTATGCGTTTATTTTGGGGGTACATTCAACCTAATTTACATAGGAGCAAGTTCAATCAACTTCAAAAATTTAAAGGAATTCATAAAAATAAAAGGTGCTTCATTGTTGCAACAGGTCCTAGTTTAACTATTGAAGATATAAACCTGTTAAAAGGAGAATTTACTTTTTCGATGAATTCAATCTACAAACTATATGATAAAACAGATTGGAGACCTACTTACTATTGTATATATGACGACATTGTTTTTAAGAATAATGAAGCTGATATTCGATCCCAACAATTTGACTGTGCATTTTACCCATACAAGAAAATTAATTGGGAAACTCCGTTTTCACACCCTATTCCGATTGTTGATCATCTCTGTGTAAATGCATTCGAAAGATCTGTTGTACCCGCTCGATTTAGGAAAATAAAATTCGGAGTAGATATTGCTAGCCGAGCATATGCCGGTACATCTGTAGCTCATTTTGCTATACAAATCGCTGTCTACATGGGCTTTAGTGAGATTTATATTATTGGTGCAGACTGCAATTATAGTGGAAAAAACAAACACAGCAAATTTCTTGAACATAAATTTACACTTACCAATACGCCGGAAGATATTCACAAGGGGCTTATGGATGATTATAAGTGTGCAAAAGATTATTGCCAACGAAAAGGCATTAAATTATACAACGCAACCAGAGGTGGTATGTTAGATGTTCTGGAGCGTGTTAACTTAGAAGATGTACAAAGAAAATAATGAGTATAAAAAAGAACTTTCTTTTTAACAGTGCATTAACCTTAGCAGGATACATCTTCCCGCTAATTATTTTTCCCTATGTATCAAGAACACTTGGTGTTAAAAACGTAGGCATGTGCAGTTTTGTTGACAGTATTATAGACTACTATATATTATTTGCTACGTTAGGGGTTGCTTCTCTTGGAATAAGAGAAATTGCAAAAACACAAGATGACAAGCGGACTCGCAAGCAGGTTTTCTCAACATTACTAGCAACCCATGCAATATCGACACTCGTTGTTTTATTAGTTTTAATTATATCTATTTATACAGTTCCACAATTCCAAAATTACAGACAATTATTATGGATAGGCGCTTCTAAATTATTATTCTCCTTGTTTCTAATCGAATGGCTCTACCAAGGACTTGAAAAATTTAAATTCATAACAATAAGATCTATTATAGTTAGAAGCTTATTTTCCATTGCAGTATTCCTATTTGTAAAGAATGAAGAAGACTACGTCGTATATTACACTCTTTTAGCCATTTCAGTAATTGTAAATAGTTTATTTAATATCTTCTATAGTAGAAATTTTGTCCAATTTAGCATTAGAGCAATTTGTTTTAACAAGTTTTTTAAATCCTTTCTTATCTTTGGATTAAACAAATTATTAATCTCCTTATATACTTCTTTTAACATATTATTCTTAGGTTTTGTTTCAAACGATATGCAAGTTGGATATTATTCGACGGCCATAAAATTATACATGATTATTATTGGCCTTTTCACAGCTTTAACCGCGGTAATAATACCTAAAATGAGTAACTATTTAAAGAATAACCAAATTGAAGACATAAAACTACTCGTTAATAAGACCATCAATATTTTACTAATATTTGCGCTACCAACGATAGTTATATCTGAATTTTTTGCACATGAAATTATTACGCTTATAGCAGGGGATCAATATCTCGGTGCAATATTGCCGTTTCAAATTGTGATGCCCCTAATGATTGTTATAGGATTACAACAAATATTCAATCAACAATTGTTAATGTGCTTAGACCATAAAAAAGGTATTGTAATAACCACCTTAATAGGTGCAGTATTTGGCATATCGTTAAATGTAATTTTTGTACCTACTTTTTTTTCAGTGGGATCTTCTTTTGCATGGGTAAGTTCAGAACTTTCAACACTAACTTTAGCACTTTTTTTTGTAAATAAAAAAATTGGCATTCTACTTCCTGTTAAAAATATCGTTAAACATATCTTTTATTCTACACCATATATAATAATTTGTATGTTATCGATCATTTTAAATTCAAATAATTGGTATGCCTTTAGTTTAAGTACATTTTTATGCATTATCTATTTTCTATTACTCAATTTATTAATCAATAAAAATGAGACTGTATACAATTTCTATTTAAATATACTCTCGAAAGCAAAACTGAACTAGTACTACTTTATCCCAATAATTTCCTATTAAAACAAATCAAAATATTAATCTTTTATTTGATATTACAATTAAAATCATCTTAATTAATGATTAAATACTTTAAATTAAGTTTAGCTATTTTTGCATACAAAGATATAATGTTTAAAGATTATCTAAATAGCATTCTATATATCACAAAATGAATTAGTATTATCCTATCATAAATATTAGTATGGATTGGTTATTAATCATTTGTTTAACTTGTTAAACATTGTTCTCTACATTTTACAAAAACACAATGAAAGTATATAAATATCCTACTTAACAATTAAAATTATTTAAAATTGCTATCTACTTTAGCAATATTTATTGCAACACTTGTGGCAAAATTTACCTTACTAAAATTCATTAGACTAAATAACTATATAAGCCTAAGAATTAACTAACCAAATTTTAAAGAATATTAAGAAAACAACAATCTATGATAAAAGATATTGATTCTCAAAAGCTCAAATGTCAACTTCTCTATTGTATAAATCTCAGTTAGAATCACTAAAAATTAAAAAAATGTTTTTTAAAAAAATTTACATTTGAAATATGATCGGTATAGTTATACTAAATTATAATAATTATCAAGATACAATTAATTGCATCGCATCTTTGCAAATAAATTGTCCAGACGAGAACCTTAAAATAGTAGTTATTGATAATGGATCAACTAACGATTCTATAGAACAAATTTCAACTTATTTTCGACACAAAAACCTACCATACAATTACCTTAGCAACTATACGGATGATGAAAAATATGACGAAAAATTTATTCTAATCAACGCCAAGAAGAATTTAGGATATGCCAGAGGCAACAACATTGGTATTAACTTTTTAATTAAGCACAATGTTGAAGCCATTTTAATATTAAATAACGACATTATCCTAATCGAAAATATCATTGAAACATTGATCAATGATATTAAGAAAAATCCTGACATTGGTTTGATCAGCCCGCTATTATTAAAAGATGAAAATCAGATTGATTACAATTGTTGCAGAAACTCCCCCTCTACATCAATTTTCCTTTTGGAAAGTATTAACATACCTGATTTAAAATTTATAAATAATTACATACAGTCTAAGCTATTGGTGTTAAATAATAATAAGAACCTATTAGAAAAAAAAATAATTTATTGTGATATTATATCCGGCTCGTGTATTTTGGCAAAAACTGAAGTATGGCAAAAACTAGGTGGATTTGATGAAAACACTTTCCTTTATTATGAAGAAAACATACTCTTCGAAAAGCTAAAACTCCACAATTTAAAATCTGCTATTAATCCAAAAATAAAAGCTATTCATATTGGCGCAAGATCTACGAAAAAAGTGCACAATACAGAAATATTAAATATCGCAAAAAAAAGCTTGTTATATTACCTGAAAGAATATAGAAAATCTAGCCCTATTACATTTCAATTAATAAGACTACTAAAGTCTTTTAGAATTTTCCTGATATCTGTTAACAATCTGAGGAGAAAAGTTTTTTTTAATGGGAATAGTTAGTATCGTTATTATGTTTCTTAGTATCTTTTTCTATTTTGAGAACAAGAAACACATTACACTTTTCTCTATTGCTTTACTTTCAACATCTTGGTTTGGGTTAGCACCAATTAACTTTAACATTGGCTCTATTCAACTTCAATATGGTGATCTTGCATTAGTTATAATTTTCTCTTTAATACCATTTATTAAAAAAAGTACAACTAAGGATCTAAGTAATATCAAAATCGCTTTAGGTGTTTTCCTCATTTTTTTTACTATTAGTATCTTGTATGATCATTTTAATAGAGGAACTACATTTATGCAAATATTCAGAACTACAAGAAAAAATGGATATTTTGCTTTTCTTTTTATTATTAATAATTTTTCTTACAAAGACTACAAAAAATTCCTTAATTGGATTACCATAGCAACAATATACCACTCTATATATTACGTAGGCCAGTACTTAGTCCCTATTTCCAAACCGAGCTTTGATGGTAATATAATCAGATATCGAAATTCCCCACCTTATTTAATAGAATGTTATATCTATCTTCTTTTTCTTTTCCACAATTCTAAAAAACACAAACTTTATATATTATTATTATTAATTACCACATTTTTAACACAAAGTCGGGGACTAATCATCTCTGCAGGGATTATTATTCTTGCATTTTTGTATTATAACAAAATAATTAGGATTAAAAACATCATTATCATTCTGCCAATAATATTTATAATTATAAATTTAATTGGGTACGTTAGTCCTGTCATACAGGATAGATTTAATGAGATGTTTATTCAGTTTGGTAGTATAAAAGAAATGGATTTTGACAATCTTGAGTCTTTCTACCATCAAGGCTCCTTTATTTTTCGAATAGGCCTTACTTTTGAAAGATTTATCTATATTCTCTCTGAAAAATCATTTATTATTTTAGGTGCTGGGTATATCCCTGATATTGATCTTACAACTCCTATCTTTACACTTGGCACTAACTCTCCTTCTTTATCTGTTGGTTACGAACAACTCAATACTGTAGATATTTTATTTCCGAATTTAATCAGTCGTTATGGGATAGTTGGTAGTAGTATTTTTTCAGTGTATATAATTCAGTTATTTAAATTTTCGAGTAGAGGTAATTCCTTACCATATCATGTACTAAATACTCTTTTAATATCTATGTTATCCATTTCGTTTATCAATGAAACATTCTATAATGGACAATATTATTTTTTCATCTTCATATTAATAGGACTTATTGTTAAAACGAATCTAATAAAAAGAAATCCACAATGAAAATAACACACCTTATTTGGTCATTTAATATTGGCGGAGCAGAAAAGATGCTAGTAGATATAATAAACCAACAAAAAGAGTACGCTAAAATAAATCTCATTATTATTAATGATGCATACAACAAAAACTTAATTGACAATATAACTTCTGACATTCAGATATATAAACTTAATAGAACTTGTAAAAGTAAGAATCCAATATTTATACTAAAGCTTTGGTCATTATTATTATATAGTAAACCCGACATTATACATTGCCATGATGTTAACTTAGCCAATATTTTACCCTTCTTCAGAAAAAAAAGTGTTGTAACAGTTCATGACGTACGTCACAAAACCGACTCTTTACACTTATATAAAAAAGTATTTGCAATATCTAAAACAGTCCAAAATTACATCCTAAAGGAAAGTAAAGTGCAAGCAGAATTAATCTATAATGGTATTAATGTCAATCATATTAAAAAAAAATTAGATTATAACTATTCAACATTTAGAATTGTTCAAATAAGTAGACTAATACATACTAAAAAAGGACAACACATTCTTATCGACTCGATCAACTATCTTGTTAATGAGCTAAATATTACAAATATCTCTATTGACTTTATAGGTGATGGTCCTTCATATAGTTTATTATTGGAACAGACCAAAAAATTATCAATAGACAAGTATTTTTCATTTTTAGGTGAAGTGGATACCAATTATATCCAAGAAAACATCAATCAATACAATTTATTAGTCCAGCCATCAATTTACGAGGGATTTGGTTTGACCGTCGCAGAAGCTATACTTGCAGGAGTTCCAGTATTAGTATCTGATACAGAAGGCCCAATGGAAATTATTAACAATGGAGAATTTGGTCTTTGCTTCAAATCAGAAGATTATATAGATTGTGCCCATCAAATAGCAAACATTATAAAGAACTACCAAATATTAACGTCTCCTTCTTCAATTCAAAAAGGAATTATTCATATTGAAAGCAATTATAATATTAAAACTACTTCAATTAATTATTTAAAGCACTATTAATGCAATTTATTTAAGAATAAATATGAAAATCCTCTTAGCCAACAAATTTTTCTATCCACGAGGAGGTGATTGTATTCATACAATCGCTTTAAAAAATCTATTAGAAGCCAATGGACATAAAGTAGCAGTTTTCAGTATGCATCATCCTGAAAATTTAGATAATGAATTTAAAACATATTGGCCTTCAGCTCTTGAATACTCAAATAAAAAACCAACTAATTTAAAAGAAACAATTCTTCGTCCTATATATTCCTCTGAAGTAAAAGAAAAATGGAATGACCTACTTCGTAATTTTCAACCTGATATTGTTCATTGTCATAATATCCACACCCAATTATCTCCAATAATAGTACAAGAATCATACAGAAGGCAAATACCTGTCATTTGGACTTTACATGATTACAAAATAATCTGTCCAGCATCAGCATGTTTAACACCGCAAGACAAAGTTTGCGATGCTTGTATTAAAAACAATTTAAGTGTTATTAAAAAAAGATGTATAAAAAACAGCCTAATTGCGAGTACCATAGGTTTTATTGAAAAATCTAAATGGAACAAAAAGAAGCTTAACAAATATGTTTTTAAATTCATCTCACCTTCATTATTCTTAAAAACTCAAATTCAGAAAGAAGGCATTTCAACCAAGAAAATCACTCAGCTATATAACTTTATTGACCACCAGCCAAGCACAATAAATCTCCAAAGGATGAATTATGCAGTTTTTGTCGGACGCCTGTCTAAAGAAAAAGGTATAGAAACATTACTTGAAGCTGCCACTAATCTTAAACACATTGACTTTAAAATAATTGGTGATGGTCCTTTAAAAAATAAATTGGAACTAACCTTCACTAATAAAAACATTTCATTTTTAGGATTTAAAAAATCAGATGAGGTAAATAGTATTATTTCTAAAGCCAAGTTTTCAATAGTTCCTTCTGAATGGTTTGAAAATAATCCATTATCAATGCTCGAATCCTTAATAAATGGCACACCTGTATTAGGTGCAGATATTGGTGGAATTCCCGAATTAATTGATAGTACTAATGGTATCCTTTTTAAAAGTGGCGATAAAAAAGATTTAGAGAAAAAAATCTATGAAATCTCTTCTAAGACATATAATTATCAAAAAATAGGTAAAGAGGCTCAACAAAAATATTCCGCGTCTAAATACATTAACAAACTTACTAATCTATATAATCAAGCTATTACAAATGAAAATTATTAATTCTTTAATTAGAAAACTTGGAAAAGATGGTTACTCAATTGATAAAGATTTATCTTTTCGAGATATAATAATAATTAGTACCCAAAGAGCTACAATGCTAATTAGAGGTTTGATATTAAAGCTTAAGTTAAAAAAATCATCTGGCATTATTTTTTTGGGAAAAGGCACTAAAATAAAATATGGACATAAAATTAGTACTGGTCGTTCACTTACAATTGGAGATAATGTTGAAATCAATGCATTATCAAAAAAAGGAATAAGCATTGGCAACAATGTTTCGATTCTAAGAGGAACTATCATTGAATGTACTGGTGTTATTAGAGAATTAGGCGAAGAACTAATTATAGGCGATAATGTAGGAATAGCACAAAATTGCTTTATTCAAGTTCGTGGTAAAGTTAAAATTGGATCGAAGGTTATCTTTGGCCCCAATGTTTCAATATTCTCAGAAAATCACAATTATTCAGATAAAAATAAAGCTATTATGGATCAAGGAGCAACTAGAATTGGAGTTACCATTGAAGATGATGTTTGGCTTGGATCAGGATCAAGAATTTTAGATGGCGTTACAATTGGTAAAGGAAGCATCATTGCAGGAGGGGCTGTAGTTAACAAAGATGTTCCACCATATTCTATAGTTGGTGGCGTACCAGCTAAAATTTTAAAAGAAAGAAACTAAACCTTAAGAACAAACTGTTGTTTAACTTCTAACAAATTTGTAAATATTTTAAGATGAAAAATGTACCAATGCCAACCGATGTATCCATCATCACAACTTACCGCTGTCAGATGCGTTGTAAGATGTGTGATATATGGCGTTACCCAACCGATACAAAAAAAGAAATTACAGCTAAAGAACTAGAGATCTTACCAAATTTCAAGTTTGTAAACATTACAGGAGGTGAACCATTTCAGCGTGAAGATCTGGAAGAAATTGTAGAAGTAATGTTCAAAAAATCACCTCGTATTGTTATCTCAACTTCAGGCTGGCACTACGACCGCATTATTGCACTAGCTAAAAAATATCCAAATATAGGTATCCGTGTAAGTATCGAAGGTATGCAATTTACCAACGACATGTTACGAGGCCGTGAAGGCGGCTACGAAAGAGGCATTAAATTATTAACAGAACTAAAAAAAATGGGTGTGAAAGACATTGGTTTTGGGATGACTGTGTCTAATTTAAACCATAGAGACCTCATTCCATTATATGATGTTGCTCGGAAAATGGACTTAGAGTTCGCCACAGCTGCTTTCCACAACTCATACTATTTTCACAAAGACAATAACCTTATTAGCGAAAAAGAAGCTGTTAAAGCCGACTTCAAAAAACTAATTGAAAGGTTACTAAAAGAAAATCACCCTAAAGCATGGTATAGAGCCTTCTTTAATATGGGTTTAATGAACTACATCGATGGTGGCAAACGCATGTTACCATGTGAAGCAGGTACTACCAACTTCTTCATTGAACCTTATGGCGAAGTATATCCCTGTAACGGACTAGAAGATGGTATTTGGAAACAAAGCATGGGTAACATCAGAGATGTAGATAATTTTGAGGACTTATGGTACGGTGAAAAAGCTCAACAGGTGAGAGAAAAAGTGGCACAATGCCCTAAAAACTGTTGGATGGTTGGCACTGCTGCTCCAGTTATGAAAAAATATATCAAACACCCAACCAAATGGGTCATTAAAAACAAAATCAAGTCTATGATTGGTCGACCAATTTGTACCAAAGCCCCTCATTTTGATGTTGGCCAAAATTCATTGCAAGGAGATTTAAATTACACCAGAATGAATGCCTTTTCTGATGGAACTGGTGTGGTACCTGATCCAACCTTGCCATTAGTTGAAGATTAATAAAAATGTAGGTTCACGAATTTCACTAAATACCACAATAAGAAAAGACAAATTAGTGCTGTTTAGTGAAATTCATAGACATCTCTCTCTCCTCATAATAATTCTTCTATATTTGTACTAAACAAATATTAGCAGCATTACCAATCATCAATGAAAGTAGTCGTAATAGGTACTCGTGGCATACCACACATTCAAGGAGGGATAGAAACGCATTGTGAAAAGCTCTATCCGCGCTTAGTTGAAAAGGGCTGTGATGTAACTATCATTCGTCGTAAAGGATATACCAATACCTCATGGACTTCAAATGAGTATAAAGGGGTAACTCTTGTTGATACTTTTGCTCCCAAAAGTAAAAGCTTAGAAGCCTTCTTTCATTCTTTCACAGGTGTTTTTCATGCTAAACGATTAAAAGCAGATATTCTACATATTCACGCCATAGGTCCAGCATTGGTCACACCATTAGCAAGGTTATTAGGCTTAAAAGTAGTCATGACCCATCATGGCCCGGACTATGATCGCCAAAAATGGAATAATTTCGCAAAGAATATCTTAAAAACCGGGGAAAAATTTGGAGCACGCTTTTCAAATAAAATAATCGTGATTTCAAAAGTGATTCAAGAGCTCATGACCAATAAATATAAGTGTTATGAAAAACTTGAACTCATCTACAATGGCGTTGAAATTCTTTCTAAACTTGAATCAACTGATTACATCAATTCTTTAGGTTTAAAACCTCAAAAATACATTTTGGCAGTGGGTCGCTTGGTTGAAGAAAAGGGTTTTGACGATTTGATCGAATCTTATAGTAAGTTGGATACAGATTTTCAATTAGTTATTGCCGGTGATGCGGATTTAAACACCAATTACAGTAGAAAAATTAAGCAAAAAGCAGCAAAAGCAAATGTTGTACTAACAGGATTTATAAAAGGTGATAAACTCAGAGAAGTTTTCTCTCATGCCAGTTTATATGTATTACCTTCGTATCACGAAGGATTACCCATTGCATTATTAGAAGCCATGTCTTATAACCTTAATGTATTGGTAAGCAACATCCCTGCTAACCAAAGGGTACCTTTAGTAAAGGAGGATTATTTTAAAGTTGGTAACATTTCATCATTAACTAAAGCTTTAAACCGAAAACTAACTAAACCAAATAATATCAGTTACCGCGATATAATTGAAAACAATTATAATTGGGATGCTATCTCTAAACAAGTATTAGAGGTATACCAAAGTATAATCTAAAACTAATGATGCGACGTCTAAAAAATCAGCACAGAGACACAGAGCATTATAGTTTTTATACAAAACCTTTGTGTCTTCGTTCCTCTGTGTTGAAATAATTATATGCAATAAGGAGTATACATTTTTTATTAGATCGAAATAATAAACAAATGAGTTTCTTAATACCGTATCGTTACAAATTTAAAATCAAATCATAAATTTGCATTTTCAAAAGGCTCCAAAGTCAAATATTTACAAAATGAATAAATCTAATCTTTTCCTCTTCTTTTTTCTATTTACAGTGGCAATTAGTTCTTGTCGAACACGAAAAGAAATGACTTTCTTAAATAATTCTCAAAACCAAGAAGAAATAACAATTGAGAATTCAATCATAACAACGTACAAATTAAAAGAAAACGACAACCTGTACATAGATATTCAATCTTTGAACCCTGAAGTCAGTGCCTTATTCAATCCGTCAAAAGGAGCTGGTTTTACAGGTGGAACCTCACAAAATTATGGAGATATCTCAGGTCAATTTTTAAATGGTTTCCAAATAGACATGATGGGCAACGTAACCTTACCTATCATTGGTAAAATTAATGTAATAAACAGAACTGTTGCGGAAGCACAAAATGAAATCCAAAGGAAAGCTGACGAATACCTGAATAACGCAACTGTAAAGGTAAAACTATTAAGCTTTAAAGTTACTGTACTTGGGGAAGTAAAAAACCCTGGTGTATACTATAATTACCACAATCATTTCACAATCATAGATGCAATTAGTATGGCAAGTGGTGAATCAGATTATAGTAAAATAAGCAAATTTAGAGTCATCAGAAGTACTGAAAAAGGAAATAAAATATTCCAATTAGATTTAAACAAAAAAGAGTTCATGACATCAGAGGCCTATTATCTTCTTCCCAATGATGTTGTTTATGTGGAACCTCACGCAGCAAAATCATTAAAACTAAACTTACCAATTTTCACATTAGTACTATCAAGTGTTTCTACTCTAATATTACTTTTAAACTTTATTGAAAAATAACTTCACTTTTAACTAACACATTTTGTTAATTGTCCCAATACCATGTTTAATAAAGACTTTAAAGCAATAAATAACAGCCATGTTCGAATTTGCTCTTTAGGCAATCTGCACATTATTTACTTCTATCATATATCTTAACTACAAATTTCCAACAAAATGCAAAATATAAACGAACTAGTAGATTACATTGAAAAAGAAGATGAACTTAACATAAAAGAGTTTCTCTTTAAGCTCCTTTCAAAATGGTATTGGTTTGCATTATTCGGTTTTTTAGGATTATGTGCAGGATTTATTATGGCCAAACGAACCCCTGCAACTTTTGAGATGTCGTCTTCCGTGCTGATAAATGATGAATCTAAATCAATGGGCTTAGACAAGCTTTTTGATGGATTTAATTTAGGCAGTAAAACAAATGTAGAAAATCACATTTTAATGCTTCAATCCTATACATTAAACCTTGAGGCATTAAAGAATATTGGTTTAAATGTATCTTGGTTTAAAAAAGGGATGTTAAAAGATGCCGGCTTATATAAAAACCACCCTTTCCACATCATGTTAGATAAAAAAACTGATAATCTAACAGATGTAAAACTTAACATTACTCCGATGTCAAAAACTTCCTATTTACTCACTGTAAATGACATATATTTCAAAAATGGAGAAAAACACAAAGTTGAATTTGAGGAGGTAGGAAAGTTCTATGAAACATTTTCAAATGAATATTTTGATTTCATCATATTGCCTAATGAAGACTTTAAAGGCGAAAAGGAAGATAATTATTACTTTATCATTAACAATCTTGACAAACTAACCAAAGCATTTCAGAAGAAATTAGATGTAAGCCTTGCTAATAAAAAAGCAGATGGAATTATTCTAAAAATGACCGAAACCATTCCGGAAAGAGGGGTTGACTACATGAATGAATTGATTGGTTCATATTTGCGCTATGGATTAAATGAAAAAAACCGTACCTCGGCAAATACTGTTCGTTTTATTGATGCTCAATTAGAAGGCATTACAGATTCTTTAAAAACAGCAGGTGAACAATTCTCTAATTTCCGTTCTGAAAGAGGGATCGTTGACCTTAGCCAGGAAGCTACTTTTGTAGTTGAACGACTAAAAGAATTAGAAATTGAAAAGCAACAAAGCATCCGCAAAATTGAATATTTCAAAAACCTTCACGATTACATGGGTGATGTTGAACAAATGCAACTCATGGCTTCTCCTTCTGTTGTAGGTATAGTTGATGCAGGATTAAACGCCCAAGTCGTAAAACTAAGTGAACTTTACACCAAAAGATCATCCTTATCTTTATCAGTAAAAGAAATTAATCCGGCCTATCAGGTATTGAATGAAGAGATTACAAGCACACTAAAATCATTGGAAGAAAATATCAAAAACCTTCACAATAATGCTGAAGTCGAATTAACAAATCTGAATAGTCAGTTAAGTACCATTGAACTTGAATTAGCCGGTTTACCTCAAACAGAGCAAGAACTCATTAATATCAAACGTAGTTTTGACTTAAATAACGAGCTGTATACATTTCTTTTACAAAAAAGAGCAGAAGCTGCAATTACCATGGCTTCTAACGTTCCTGATGCCCATATTTTAGATCCGGCTAGAATTGAAACTGTTGAACAAAAAGGTCCTAAAACTACATTCAACCTTTTAATTGGGCTAATTCTGGGTTTAGCAATACCTTTTATGGTTATTGTATTAAGCGATTACTTCAACGATACCATTCAATCTAAGGAAGAACTCGAAAAAACCTGTAAACTGCCTTTTATGGCAGAAATAGCCCACAATCATTATCCACAAGAACTTCCGGTGATGCAAAACCCACGTTCTGCTATTGCTGAAACTTTTAGAAGCTTAAGGATAAATCTTAATTACATGACTCAAGAGAGCGGAGCAAAAGTTGTTGCAGTTCATTCCATGGTACCGGGTGAGGGTAAAACATTTATTTCTTTAAATCTGGCATCCATTATTGCCATGGATAATAAAAAAGTATTATTAGTAGGATGTGATCTTCGTAAACCTCGTTTGCACAATTTATTTAACAGTCATAATGATTCAGGTTTATCAACCTATCTAAACAACAATAATACATTTAGTGAAATCATTCGAGGTACTGAACAAAGTAACTTGTATTACATCAACTCAGGACCAATACCACCGAATCCATCCGAATTAATCGGCAATGGCAATTTTAGTGCTTTTATTAATGAAGCAAAAGAACAGTTTGATTACATTATTTTAGATAACGCACCGGTTACATTAGTTACAGATGGATTACTAACCGGAAAATACTCAGATATAAATTTAATGGTATTACGCCAAAAATACAGTCATAAAAAACAAACAGAGTACATCAAGCAATTGGCAGAGAGAGATACACTAAGTAACATTGGAATTGTGCTTAATGATACTGTATACGAGGGTTATGGAAAGCGTTATGGCAGCTATAGTTATAGGTATGGATATGGAGATGGCTACTATGATGAAAACTTGCCAAGTAAATGGAAAAAGAAACTATTTAAAAGACTTAAAGCATAATTAAAAAAGGCTCTCAATAAATGAGAGCCTTTTTTATTAAAAGTCTATACTTCATTTCAAAAATCAACATTGGGATATTATTCAGTCACATTATACTCAAATCGCTCATCCTTGTCAGGTTGCGTCTCAAACTCCTCTTCAAAATCATCATCAGGTGTTGACTCAAAAAAACCTTCAAATCCCTCACTTAAATCCGCCTTGGCTTCTTTATGTTTAGTTAACACTACCTGTTCAGAAAAAACATAATTATTTTGAGCAACAAATTGCTGAAGTACCCTGGTAGGAGATGTAAGAATAAGCTTTTCATCAGGCGCTAATATGTAATCAAGTTTTACACTTCCCCTATCAATAGCTTGCCTAACCAATCCCTTATCAGCCAAAGTTATTATTAATTGATTACCATAGACCTTTAAAACAGAAAACGTATGAGTTGGGACAAAATGAATTTCCTTTAAATAATTTGATTCAACTTCTGAGTGAGGATAAATATCAATGTAGTACACTCCATTTAAATTCAATAATCGGGCTATAAATCGAGAAGGTTCACCTGTTGCGTAATGCGTTAATGAATAATCTATTGCATTATATCTTTCAAACACCCAATACTCACCATTTCGTTGCCATGTTCCTAACAAACGGTCGTCTTGCACGTATTGATCTTCTTCATATAAGGGATGAATGGAGGAAACACATCCTTGCGTAATTAACAATAAAAATGCTATTACAATAAAAATAGTAGTATATATACTCTTCAACTTCAACATTAGCATTAAAGCTTTATTAGAATAATATCTTGATGACATTTAAGTTAGTCTTTACCCTATGAAATAACAAATAGAATATCCTATTTTATCATTACAAAATTGAAAATGTTAGGTTAACAACACAAAAGGGGGCAATTCATGAAGCCGATCACAAGTAAAGATTACTAAGTCTCACAGCCAATGTGACTTTCCAGTATATAGTTCGAAGCAGGTTCTTCTTTCATTGTACACCTCAGTCAACCTCTTATCCCTACTAATAGCTATAGGCAAGAAGCTTTAATCATGAAATTCTCCTACCGTTTTTTAAAAGCTTGCATAGTCATTTTTAAACATAACTTTAATAAATAATCTTATAGAAACTACAATAGACAACTTCTCCAAAGACTACTCTACGAGCCCCAACAAAAGTGTTTAAAAACACAATTCACCAACTACACCCCCAGATCATTAGGGGTTAATATTGTTTTTTAATACTTTTGCAACAACAGCAAGAGAATAATTATGAGCATATCATGCAAAAAGGTAGGAAATGAGTGCTATGGTTTCAGAGAAATGTCATTACTCTTTGAAATAAGCCAACGCCTCTTAGACAGTAAAGAACTCAGCATTGATTTAGACCCAATAATGTCATTATTGGTAAAACACATGAATGCAGAAAGAGGATTCATTACTTTACTTAACAGGCAATCGAACACCATTCTTATAGAATCATCCTATGGAATGAGTGCAACTCAACATGCCAGAGGTAAATATGAATTGGGCGAAGGAATTATTGGTAGAGTCATTGAATTAGCACGTCCAATAGTTATTTCGGAAATATCAAAATCTAAACTCTTCATCAACAAAACTAAATCAGAACTAACCAAGGACGGCAATGAGCTAACTTTCATCTGCGTTCCTTTAGTTATTGATAATGTGGTTGCAGGGGCCTTAAGCTTAATTCGCATTTACAACTCTAAAATATCCAACGAAGAAGACATTCAGTTTCTAAGTATCGTTGGCTCAATGATAGCAAAAACAGCCAGAAGCAAACAAAAGGAACTTGAAGAACTGGAATCCCTTAGAGAACAAAATAGAGAACTTAAAAGTAAACTTGGAAACGATAACCCCAGAGGTATCATAGGTAACTCTAGTAAAATGAGAGACATCTATACTCTGGTTGATCGAGTTGCTAAAACAAGCAGTACGGTACTTCTTAGAGGCGAAAGTGGTATCGGTAAAGAACTTTTTGCAGCCGCCATTCACGAAGGCAGTAGCCGAAAAGATAAAAATCTGATTAAAGTTAACTGCTCTGCCTTACCGGATAGTTTAATTGAAAGCGAATTATTTGGTCATGAAAAAGGCGCCTTTACCGGAGCTGATCAAATGCGCAAAGGCCGCTTTGAAATGGCAAGCGGCGGAACCATATTCTTAGATGAAATTGGAGACCTACCGATGTCAACACAAGTAAAACTCTTAAGAGTAATACAGGAACGCGAATTTGAACGTTTAGGAGGCTCCGAAACCATCAAAGCAGATGTTAGAATTGTTTGTGCGACCAACAGAAACCTAGAGGAATCCATCAATACCGGAGAATTCCGTGAAGACCTTTTTTATCGGATAAATGTATTCCCAATTTTCATTCCGCCATTGCGAGAAAGAAGAGACGATATCCCATCCTTAGTGGATCATTTCATTGATAAATTCAATAAGAAAAATGGCTTTGATATAAAAAGAATAACGACTTCTGCTTTGAACATGCTAATGACTCATCGTTGGCCAGGAAATATTCGTGAACTGGAAAACGTCATTGAACGCGCCTGTATCATGACCAAGGACAAAACTATAAACAGCTACGACCTTCCTCCAAC
This sequence comes from Bacteroidales bacterium, assembly GCA_003249255.1. GTDB lineage: Bacteria > Bacteroidota > Bacteroidia > Bacteroidales > Marinilabiliaceae > SZUA-582. The sequence goes on along the minus strand of QKJP01000063.1, from coordinate 1,799 downwards.
CTTGCAAACTGCAGATTCAACAAACAGCGTAAAAGACGGAGGTATGACTGCCGTGGTTGAACAATTGGAAAAACAATTAATACGCGATGCATTAACATCTACAAAGGGCAATGCCACAAAAGCAGCCGAAATTTTAAAAATAACCGAACGCATGCTTGGTACACGCATAAAAAAATACAAAATTGAAACCTGGCGATTTAAAGTATAATTATCTATGCTAAATGATAAAAATGCAAATCCGTATTTACACATAATTATCTTAACATAGACCTACACGATGCAGGCGGGGATACAAAAGCACAGAGGTTATGAAGTTAAATCATAAAATCCTGTGAATCTGAGCCTCTGAGTTGATTTTTTTTTGACGTTATGCCAATCTTTTTTGCATCATGGAATTATTGCGACCATTCAGAATGATTAATGATTAATTCTCTTCCTTTCATTAACCATTAACAATTAAACATAAATACTTAAAACGTGCTTCACGAAACAATAGATATAAATAACCTTCATCATCAGCAAGCCATCTTTAAGCTAATGAACGCCTATATGATGGATAAGATGGGTTGCGAACAAGCTTTAGAAGAAGACCTTTTTAAGAAAATTATTGAAGGATTAAAAAAACAAAACAACTATCTGGGAATCCTCATAAAAAAGGATAAACAATACATAGGATTAGCCAATTGCTTTTTTAATTTCTCAACATTTAAAGCCAAACCTCTACTTAACATACATGACTTTATTGTTATATCTCATGAAAGAGGGAAAGGTGCAGGTAGATTTCTAATGCAATCCGTAAAAAAAGTAGCAAAAGAAGCTAATTGCTGCAAAATAACCTTAGAAGTAAGATACGATAATCCAGTCGCTCAAAACTTATATAAATCGGAGGAATTTAAAGAATGTGATCCTCCGATGTATTTTTGGCAAGCAGATCTTTAAACCTCTTAAGACTCTACCCATTCGCGCTTTGCTATCACCGCATCAAAAGCAGCTTTTATATATTCAGACACCGCCAATCGTCCATTAATCAAACTCGTTGTAGTTACCACTCCTTTCAAACAAAGCTTTTCATCAGGCAAACGATAAATATCCTGATAAAACACATACTTTAAACCTTGTACATCCACTTTGGTACGCACAACAAACTTATCATTGCTTTTTAAGGGTGTTTTATATGCCAAATCGATACGAGCTACAACAGCCATAATTCCTTTATCAAACAATTCGGAAAAATTAAGGCCAATCTCATCTAAAAATTCATGTCGAGTATGTTCTAAATAGTTTTGATAAACTGAATTATTAACTACTCCTTGAATATCACATTCGTAATCACGAACCTTAAACTCCAATTCAAAATCATATACCTGTGCCATAATCTTGGGTTTTATCTTTAATAAGGTTTGAAATTGCAACTTTTTTCGCAAAAACAAATCATCAAAACCTATACAAAAAACATTCTTTTATTAATCGCCAGCTAAAGCAGGCAAAAAATAATAAAAATCCTAACGATTTTATTGAAGAGGGATAATAGAAATATATTAATACCACTTAGAAGCTAAGTTTAGTACATTCAAAAAAAGCTTGCAAATCAATAGATTTGCAAGCTCTTTTGTCGAGGTACCAGGATTCGAACCTGGGACCCTCACGCTAATGCGTGATGCACTAACCTTCCAATGCAACATCATTGAGGTATCGAGCTATTCCACGTTTCTTTATTTTACTTTCCAAACGAACAGCTTCTGATCTCGTTTCAAACCGAAACGAATAAATCAATTCCCAAGGAACGCCATGCTTGGTAT
>QKJP01000028.1 GCA_003249255.1 Bacteroidales bacterium | reverse complement strand
CACTTGAAGTTTTCTTCATAAGTTAGGGTTAAGGTTAGGTTGAAGAAGGAGTATCCATTGGGTGCTCCTTTTTTTTGTCCACTAATTTCTCGAATTAACACGAATGATTTACTGCTGTTTTAGACTAGTTGCTAAACTGGATAGTTGCAAAACTGGAGGTTGCTAATTTGTGGATTAACAACTCATCAGCTTAGAGGTAAGTTGTTAAATACTTTTCAATAGTAAGCTTACGTTAGCATCAAAGATGCGGTGTCATTAAACATAGATGAAGGGCTATGAATATTGTGGCATGATATGGTTAGCGCCAAATATAGGTGCGTAGTCGTGTAATTAAGACTACGTACCTTTGGCATTTAAATAAAAGACCTGATTAATTTCCTAGCCCTTACCAGACTAGGCTTTGGGACATCGCCCACTTTGGGGCTTTTTGAGATTTATGCAGAAATGGATGTACTTAATCTACTAACCTCAACTCTACAATTAAGCAACTGCCAAATAACTCATAAGCTCCTACCTCACCTTTGCGTCTTAGCGCCTTTGCGAGAGAATTCTCTCTACATTTCATTAATCATTAAACATTCACAATGAATCATTAATAATTATTCTTTGCTCTTTATTCCTTATCCTTTTCCCTATACGATTTCGCAATGGCATGAGCAGCCAAAGGAGCCGTTAGATAAATAAACACAACCACTAAAATGGTTTTCACATACACATTTAGCTCATTAAAAAACAAACTAACTCCAACGAGCAGAAGCAACAAGCCAAAGGATGAGGCTTTGGTGGTTGAGTGCATGCGGCTGTACAAGTCTTTAAAGCGGATAATTCCCAATGCGGATAAAAAAATAAAGAATGATCCACTCAGTAATAATATGCTAATGATTATCTCCATCGTTTTTATTGGTATTGTTTTTTAAATAAATAGAGACTGCAACAGTTCCCAAAAATGCCACTAAAGATATGATTACGGCTACATCGATATACAATCCCATTTGAATAAACACCGCATACACCAGTACAAAACCAATTACAATAGAAGCAATTAAATCCATAGCTGCTATGCGATTATAAATACCCTGCCCTAATAGCAAGCGTACAAAAGCCAGTATAAAAGCTACTATTAAAAACGAAAAGCTAAGGAGTAATACAATGTTGTTTATTGCCATTTTCTTAATCTTTTTTGCTGTAAAAAATTAAACCGGATACTTCACAAGTTTTAAAACCATCTCTTGAATAGCTTCTAATTCTTCCACTATCTTTTCTTCATTTCCGTAGAGGTAGTGCACCAATAACTCATCTCGTTCTTCAACAATATCGATACTTAATGTACCCGGGGTCATGGATATGAGATTACTCAACAACAGCACACTAAAATCACTTTTAACCCGAAGAGGAAGGTTTACAAATCCGGGGTTTACATATAATTTTGGCGTTAAAATATCATAGGCAATAAATGCATTTGCCTGAATCAGTTTCCAAATATAAAACCCTATAAAACGAAAAAAACTGATTCCTTTGATTAGATTTCCGATCAATTTCATCTTTATGGTTTAAGTAATGTTAAGTTTTCTAAATCACCCATTACCGCCTGGATATAATTATGAGGATGGATCATATTTACGGCCATTTCACTAAGATAATCAATAAAAAAGGGCGCCCCTAAGCCCAATACAATACTTCCAATGCCAAGTATTGCAGAAGGTAATAACTCATCTATTTTCAATTTCACGCAAGAAAAACCTTCATTTGGACTCGGTGCTTCGCGTAAAAATGCTTTGTTCCATATTTTAATCATCGAGTACAACGTGAGCAAACTCGTTAGAACAGCCACCGAAGTAAGCCAATAATGAGCATCTTCATAACCCGATTTGATTAAAGTAAACTTGGCAAAAAAACCCGAAAAGGGTGGAAACCCCGCTAAGGCCAAAGCAGGGATTATATACAATACTGCTAAAACAGGATGGCTTTTCAGTAATCCACCTGTTTGATGCAAATCATAAGTCCCATTTACCTTTTTAACCAGGCCGCTAATTAAAAAAGTATTGGTTTTAGCAATCATGTTATGAATCATAAAATAAACTCCGCCAGCAATACCCAAAGGAGTAAAAACAACTAAGCCCATAAGCATGTAACCAATCTGGCTAATCACATGATAGGATAAGATTCGCCTCATCTCATAAAAGATAGATGCCGCCAAGCCTCCAACCAACATGGTAAAAACAGCAATAAGGCTTAAAAATAAAAACCAAAACTCCCGATCGTGAATAATGAATAAAGTAAAAAAACGAAACAAAGCATATACGCCTACTTTGGTTAATAAACCGGCAAACAAAGCTGTTACAGTTACATTGGGTGTGTGATAAGAAGCCGGCAACCAGAAATGCAAGGGAAACAGAGCCGCTTTAATTCCAAAGGCAATAAAAAACAAAACGGCACTTGAATTTAACAAACCGGCTTCCGGATTGACTCTGACTATTTGTGCCAGATGTGCCATGTTTAACGTGCCGGTTTTTCCATAAAGTAAACCTAAACCGGCTAAAAAAAACAATGAACCCATAAGATTAAGAGTCATGTACTTAATACCTCCTTCGAGTTGATCTTTACTTCTCCCCATGGTAATCAACACAAACGAAGACAGTAAGATCACTTCGAACCAAACATATAAATTAAAGGCATCACCTGTAATAAATGCCCCATTTACGCCAAGCACTAATGAAAAAAAGAAGGCATAAAAACGCGAAGCAACCATATATTTATCCACAAAACTAATGGAATAAACAGCTACAGAAAAAGCAATCAGATTTGAAACCAGTAACATTACAGCACTCAACTGATCGATCACTAAAGTAATGCCAAAAGGAGCCTGCCATCCGCCCACTTGCAAAACCATTATTTTTAGGTTTAAGATTTGATAAAACAAATAAACTGACAGGATAAATTGTAATCCAAATCCTAAAATAGCCAATGGAGAACCTACTCGCGTGTTCTTGATAAATACAAAAACAACCAGGAAAACTAAAGGGAGTAATATGGGAGCTATAACTATATTCATGCTTCAGGAGTATCTGTTTGTTTTAAATCGTCGATATCATCACTACCACTAACTTTATAAAACTTGGCATACAGAGCCAACGTAAATACCACTATGCCAAAACCAATAACAATGGCGGTTAAGATTAAAGCCTGGGGAGATGGATCGGTTAAAAAAACCAAATAACCTGATTCATCTACAAAAGCAGGTTTCCCTTCCACCAAACCGCCCGACAAAAATATTAACAAATTGGTTGCATTGCTTAAAATCACAAGACCAATAATAAAACGCACCACACTGCGCCTCAACACTAGGTAAGCTCCTGCACTGTATAGTATTCCAATTAATATGGCTAATAAAACATCCATGCTCAATAACGTGATAACGAATAAAAAAATAACTGTGACACACCTATCACCACACAAAACACACCAACATCAAACAGAAAAGGACTGCCGACTTTTAAATCCCATCCGCCAACGGAAAAATCCCACCATATTCCCTGCATGGCATTGCCCATAAAAAAACCGGGTAATACACTTAACAAAATTAAGCTTAAGCCAAGCCCTAAATACAGTCCGTTTGAAACACTCTTTGAAGCTTGTTTATCGGCACCCTTTAATAAACCCTGAAAAACATAAGCCAAAGAAGCCAGTAATCCGCCAATAAAGCCTCCTCCCGGATAATTATGCCCTCTGAGCAGAATTAAAACACCAAAAACTACAAACAATATCTTGAGATACTTTTGGGCAATATTTAATATCCGGGAATTCATGATTGTTTCATTTTCATACGTATTAAACTATACACACCGATGGCAGCCACAGCAAGTACAATCACTTCACCCATGGTATCCAAAGCTCTAAAATCGACCAAAATAACATTCACCACATTTTTACCATAAGCTTTCAAATAACTATTCTGTATGAAATAATCAGAGATGGGATGACTCAATTCAACATCTAAAGCCTTTAACGCCAAAAGTGTCATGACGCCACCAAAGCATAAAGCGATAAAAACATCGCGTAGTATTGGTATTTTTTTTGAATAGCTTGAGAACTCGGGTAACTTTTTAAGCACGATCACAAACATGATGAGAGTTAAAGTTTCTACGATGATTTGAGTAATGGCCAAATCAACTGCACTGTAATACAAATAAATTAATGATATGCCATAACCCAACACCCCCATCGCAATGATGGCGTTGATCCGCGTTTGTGAAACACTTGTAACCAACGTTGCAATGGCTGTAACTCCAATTATGCCGGTAAGAACAAATGGCTGAAAAGAAACCTGCTTAGGCAACTCCCAGCCGGTTTGCAGAAACAATTGTATACCGATCATTAAGGTTGTAAAGAGGAGTATACTCATAATGTAATACCGGTTATAGCCATGCTGAATTCGCTTGGTATGCGTAACTGCATAAGAAATAACTTGAGTAAAAGTTGTAAAAAAAACATCCGTCAGATTGATCGTAAAAAATTGCCGATTGAACTTCCGCCATTCCGCCATAAAGGTTTTGCTTATAATTAGAACCCATGCTAAAACAGCTCCGCCCAAAACGGTAAAAAAGCTGGTCACAAAAACCAAATTAAAGCCATGCCACACCTGTAATTTAAAAGCCACTTCACCAGCTCGAACCACTTCTAATGCCGGTTCTAAAAAAATGGTTAATGCATCCGGCCACACTCCCAACAAGAGACTTAAAACACTCAATACCAATGGGCCAAAAACGTATAAATTAACAAGCGGTACTTTTAGCTCAACAGCTCTCTTTCGGATAAATACCCGATGCAAAAAATAAATCGAAACAGCCACCATAAATACATTGGCAACAACTCCCATGATTAAAATAAAAAAACCTAAATCTGTGGCTTGAACACTCGCTTCATAAATCAATTCTTTTCCAATAAAACCAATCATGGGAGGTAATCCTGCCATCGAAAACAAAGCTAATGCACTAACTATAAAAGTAAGCGGCAATTGCTTTATTAATCCTCCCAAACGAGTTATATCCCGGGTTCCACATTGCTTATCGATGTATCCGGCCAGCATAAACAAAGCGGCTTTATAAAACGCATGTACAACCAGGAAAACCAAAGCTGCCTTAACTGCGACTTTTGTATCAATTCCCATTAAAAACACCAATACCCCTAAAGAACTGATGGTCGTGTAGGCAAATATGGCTTTTATATCCGTTTGAGTTATGGACATATAAGCACCTACAAGCATCGTAATTGAACCTACCACAGGTAATATCCCCATCCATAATTCAGTACCACCCAAAACAGGATTTAAACGCATCAACAGAAAAACCCCGGCTTTTACCATGGTAGCCGAATGCAAATAAGCGCTTACAGGAGTGGGTGCTTGCATGGCCCAAGGCAACCAAAAATGAAATGGAAATTGAGCAGACTTGGTGAATACGCCTAAAAAGATTAAAATCAAGGATGGAGTATAAATAGAGCTTGCCTTAATCTCATTCGATGCAGATATCCAATCGCTTAAAGAATATGAACCTACATGCGAACCTATGAGCACAATGCCGACCAACAAACACAATCCGCCAAAACCGGTTACAAACAAGGATTGAAACGCAGCTTTGCGGGATGATTCTTTTTCGTTGAAAAAACTAATCAGTAAAAACGAAAACAAACTCGTTAACTCCCAAAACACAAAAAGCTGAATGAGATTCACCGATAATACTAAGCCCAACATGGCACCACTAAACCAAGTGAGGAAAAAATAAAAACGGCTCTTATTTGCATATTTTTTCATGTAGGCTTTGGCATACAAAAACACCAATGCCCCTATAAATGTCACCAAGAGAGCATATAGTAAGGATAAACCATCGATCTGAACATGAAAATCCAAACCCAATTGAGGTATCCACGAAATAAACTGACTCTTTATAAATCCTTCCCGAACATAAGGAACATGACTTAAGAAATAGGCAAAACTTCCCAATTGCAGTAAAGCAATCAATAACGCGCTGTATTTTTTCAAAGCTCCGGGACTCCATAAAACCCAAAATCCTAACAAACAATATAGAAGTAAAATAATTAACATAAGTCTGATCTTTAATAACTCTTAAAGGTTTATGAACAACTGCAAAAGTTATGAAATTTTTGGCAGACTTAACAGGTCTTTTGGTCGATTTACATTATGAAAATGATCAACACTCTGCTTAGTGATTACATTAAAACACAAGAATTTAGCTTTTAGCTCTTCTAACACCCTAAGCATTTTAAGACGATCGGTTTTTAAACAATATTCGACATGTGCCAAAGTACTTTTGGAAAACACACTAAACAAAGGCTCTACTTTTCCATGGTGAATTGGCACAATGCAATTTTCTGATTGAATATTACTCAGCAGGTAGGATACAGATAGAGGTAAAACATGAGGCATATCACAACTCAGCACCAAACACCAATGGTTCTTAGCTGCTTTAATTCCGGCATGAATACCTCCCAAAGGTCCTTTATCTTTATAATGATCGCTCACAACAGTTAATCCAAACTGTTTATAATCCTCATTGTCAGAGGCAATAATCACTTCATCACAAAACGGAGAAAGTAAATCAATGGCATACTCCACAAGGCTTTTTCCCTTGTATTCAACTAAACCTTTATCTGTTCCCATTCGGCTACTTTTCCCTCCGGCTAAAATAATACCTGTTACATTGACCATATAAAATGTGATGATTAACATTAAACTTCACGGCTAAGTCCGATATTTTTTTTAGAAAGCTTTAATTTAGCCAAAAAATAACACAGACTTGTCTTCTACACTTATCAACATATCAAACCTCTATTTGGTTGCCGGAGATGCCAGAAACATTGGAAAAACTCATCTGGGTTGTTACCTCATTTCAAATTTATCCAATACAGTTGAGGTGATTGCTATTAAAATATCGCCACACATGCATCAGCTCAATGAAGATTGCATTGTATTAGCCGGAGATAAAAAAAACTGGATCATATCGGAAGAAACAAATCCTGAATCACACAAAGACAGTGGCCGTTTTTTAGCTGCGGGAGCCATTAAATCATATTACGTACAAACGGCTTCGGATGAGTATTTACCCCTTGTAATAGAATGGATTCAAAAATTAGATTCAAACGGCAAGATAATGGTTTGCGAATCCAGAGCTTTAGGAAACTACCTAAAACCCGGTAAGGCTTTTTTTATTTCATCAGATCAAGGAACTAAAAAATGTACGTGGAATTTTAACTACGAAAAACTGTATTCTGAAAATCAAACAATCGAAAACATCGAAAAAATAAGGCTTTAATTATCACTCAAACACCTCTTTTAAAGCAACCTCAAAGAAGCACCGATGATCCGGGTGCTCATCTCCCTGATTTCAAAACCCCTCATTTACTACATTTTACATCACGCCAGTAGATCATTTTAATGAACAACAAGCTCCAATAATCCTTATTACCAATCTTTCTTTTTTGTTGATGAATGGGGGTTTACAAAATTTCATTATGCCAATAAATTTACCTCATTAAACCAATTGAATAACCTAAATATTTTTGTAATGAGAAAGATCACACTATTAAGTCTGATGCTCATGTTATGTTATACCTTGAGCGCACAAACCTCGACACCTCCGGCTGGTGGAACAGGTACAGAAAATGATCCATACCAAATAGGTACTCTTGAAAATTTATACTGGTTATCCCAAACAGTTACAGAATGGGACAAACACTTTATTCAAACGGCAAATATTGATGCCTCAACCACAGCATCCTGGGATAGCGGCATGGGCTTCTCTCCCATTGGAAGAGATACAGTACCTTTTACCGGAGTTTATGATGGACAAGGTATGGATATATCGGATCTTACAATAGATAGAAATAGTAATTATATAGGTTTATTCGGATATGCCACCGGAGCGACCTTAGAAAACATAACCATTGCTAATTGTACCATTTCGGGAGTATCTTACGTGGCTCCTTTAGCGGCCCTAATCATGTATGATTCCTATGTTAATAATTGTCATGCCTCCGGAATGGTTACCGGAACCTCCCAGTACGCAGCCGGTTTAATTGGACGAATGGGTGGTGATGGTGATCCATCCATGACCACTATCATTGAATATTGTAGTTCCTCATGCACCGTATCCGGAAACGAATACACTGCCGGCTTAGTGGCCGAAAACCAGTGGCACGGTCAAATACTCCGTTGTTATGCCACAGGAGACGTTACTTTTACTGCTCGGATAGCAGGTGGTTTAATCGCAAATAATAAACGAAACACCATCACCAAATCGTGTTACAGCACAGGCGATGTTACCTTACCTGCCGCAATTGAGCCCATTCGACATTATATTGGAGGATTTGTAGGGAGTAGTGCCAATAGTACCAAAATTTCCAATTGCTATTCCACAGGAAATGTAAATGCCAAAAATGCAGAAAGCGTAGGAGGTTTTGCCGGTCGCATTATCCTGCAAGGTACAGTCGAAAATTGTTATAGTACAGGAGCTGTGGAAGCCGGAACAATTTATGGCGGTTTTCTTGGCTCATCTGACTTTGAGATCAACAACTGTTTTTGGGACATGGAAACTTCGGGTATCGCGGTACATTCTGAAGGTGTAGAGACGAATTACGCGACCGGACTATCTACTGTTGACATGCAAACAGAGCTAAACTTTACCAATGCCGGTTGGGATTTTTGCCTTGAATCGACCAATGCCACCAATGATTACTGGTTAATGGATGGAATCACCAATGGAGGTTATCCTTTTATTGATGTACTGATGGAATCGGAACCCCAAGTTGCTTCTTTAAGCATAATCAATGAAGGCGCAACTGAGGTTGAACTACAGGCTGACATTCAAATACTAGGCGGCCTCAATACCAATTTTGGAATTTGTTGGAATACCACAGGTACACCCACCCTATCTGATAACACAGTAGAAGAAAGTAATCCTCTTGAAACCGGACTTTTCACATCTGTTGTAGAAGGCTTAAATCCGGAACAAAACTATTATTTCAGAGCTTATGCTTCCAATGGAGCAGCCACTGTTTACAGCAACGAAATTTCATTTACCACATTAAGCGAATTAACCTTAAACGGAACTTTTACAGTTAATTCTAAAGTTTATGACGGCATGCCAGAAGCGAGCATTAATACCGAAACATTCACATTATCGGGCATTGCAGAGGGCGATGATGTTTCAATAGGCACGGTATACACCGAATATGTTTCAACAGGCGTAGGTGAAGGCATTGAAGTAATAGTAGTTGGGGTAGATTTAAGCGGTGCAAACGCAGCTCAATATTCAGTCACAACCGAGACCGCTCCAACCTCCACCGGTGATATCACAACCAAAGAACTGACCATAAGTGGCACCATGGCAAACAACAAAACCTACAACTCGAGCACAGTAGCTTCCCTTACCGGAACTACTCTCGTTGGTGTAGTTGCTGGAGATGTGGTGTATCTGATTGGAGGATCTGTTGCTGCTTTTGAACAAGCAGAAGTAGGCACAGGACTTATCGTTAACACAAATATGTATTTAACCGGAGCCGATGCGGCAAATTACACCGTTACACCACCAATTGGTTTAACAGCCGATATTACGCCAGCAGAATTAACCGTTGCCAATGCGGTTGCTTCAGATAAGATATACGATGCAACGGTAAGCACAAGCATTACCGGCGCTACTTTAGTAGGTGTATTCGATGGTGATGAAGTTTTATTAGGCGATGCAGAAACCGGTGAATTTACACAAAGCGCAGTGGGTGATAACATTGCTGTTTCAGTGGCAATGACAATTTCTGGGGCTGATGCAGCAAATTACACATTAACCCAACCTTCTGAGCTAATGGCAAACATTACACCACTAACGTTATCCATCGAAGGAGCAGTAGCACAAAACAAAACTTATGACGGAACCGATGTTGCTGAAATATTGGGCGCAACCCTGGTAGGTGTTATTAATGAGGATGATGTTGCATTAGAAAATTCAACCCTTGGAGCATTTGCCCAAAGTAGTGTTGGTGAAGACATTGCAGCTGATGGTTTGATGACAATTAGCGGTATCGCTGCCGGAAATTATGCCCTTGAACTCCCTACCGGAATGATGGCTAATATAACTCAAGCAGAATTAACAGTGGCAGATGCCCTGGCTCAAAACAAAGTATATGACGGAACAATAAATGCAGAAATTACAGGCGCAACATTATCCGGAGTTTTTGGAGAAGATGCTGTAGAATTAGTAAACGGTACATCAGGCAGTTTTAACCAAGCAGAAGTAGGTAATGACTTGGCCGTTTCTGTCCAAATGGGTATCTCGGGTGCAGATATGGAAAATTATTTCTTGACACAGCCAACCGGATTAATGGCAAATATTACACCTGCCACCTTAACCATTAGTGCAGATAATTTAACCAGAGGCCAATGTGAAGAAAATCCGACTTTCACCTACCAATATGCAGGTTTTGTCTTGGAAGAAGATGAAAGCATCTTAGATGTGCTTCCACAACTCTCTTGTAGTGCAGATGAACTTTCAGCCCCAACAGATTACGACATCATCATTTCAGGAGCTTCGGCAGCTAATTATTCAATCCAATACATGAATGGATTATTAACCGTGGAAGAAGATCTTACAGAACCTGTATTAGAAGTTCAAAACATACAGATTGTTCTGGATGAATTTAGCAATGGATCAATAGAAGCAGTAGATGTAGTGGTAAGTAATGATGATTTATGTGGTATTGACCGCGTTGAATTAAGTCAATCCATATTTACAGGGGTAGATGTAGGCACCGTTGAGGTCTCTGTGACTTCGTTTGATATGAATGGAAACTCTGCGGTAAAAACTGTTCAAGTAAAAGTTGACATTACCACCGGTATCGATAAACTAACAGCGGATGACATCCTTAGCTATCCAAACCCTGTTGAGGATGTTGTAAATATCGAGTTACCAATTAGCGGTGCAGATATTAGTTTGAAAAATGCTTTAGGTGAAAACATCCTATCTCTATCAAATGTAGGAGCTTCTGAAAGCATTGATCTTTCAAATTATGAATCCGGTCTTTACTTTATGGCTATTACAGCAGAAGGTAAAACTGTTATCAAGAAAATAATTAAAGAATAATGAATGATTAATACAAAAAGCAGCATGAATGATTTTTATACAATCATTCATGCTGCTTTTTATTTCCATTAATCGCAATTAAATAAAAAGATACTTTTATTTTAATCTTTTAAACAGCGAACAGAATGTCCAAGATCTTTTTGAACATCAAAACGCCCCAAATGATCAAAACTATAGTACAAATAACGTCTAAAAGCATGTTTTTCATCTTGCTCTGAACTGGTCCACCAATAAGCACTTTCAGTTATTGAGGTAAAAGATCCATCTCTGGAATTACGCATACCACCGGGCAAACCATTAAAGCCAAATTCATTTGTACCATTAACGTCTTTATACCAACCTGAAGTACTTTTTAAATACTTTCCCTGATTCAAATAATTAATGGCTCCCCAATTGCCATCACCTTTTTCAACCGGGCCTTTATATTTAGCAATGTGCTCACTTAAAACATCCCATTCCTGATCACTTGGCAAATGCCATCCGGTAGGACATACTTTCATTGCACTTTCCCAGATGTATAAGCGACCATATTTTTCGCCATTGCCTAAAGCATCATCATAGCACCAGCTATTGCCATCATCAAAATTCAAGTTATCGGCCATCCAGGTTTGTGAACCTATTTGTACAACTTTATAGACATTCCCATCCCTTTCATCAGTAAAACTTCCCCCATCTTCAAATAAATCATCCTGAGCCTGAAGCCCTGAAAACAAGCCTAAGAGAAGAGACGCAAAAGAAATTATATATTTAATATTCATAGCAAACATTTTACCGTTATAACACTTTATTTACTGAAAGAAAACCAATCCAATCTTAGAAGTTCATCACTTTCGCTTCCTTTAAAAACTAAAACAATGTTATTTAAATCTTCACAATCAGCCAATGAGCAGTTAACGGTCTGATATTGATCCCAACTTCCGGTACTCTTAACTTTTACAGATCCAAGTAATTTTCCTTTAGGACTATCTTTATAGACCTCAATAGTACACCCATTTGGTTGATTCGAAGCTACCTGAAATTGCATACTTGCATTAGATGCCATATTTCTCACCTTAGGATAATACAGATAATCTCCATGGGTTAAATTCTGCATCTCAAAACCAGAGGTATTTTCCTTTTTTCTTACTCCATCAGAAGCTGCAAAAAACCATTCTGCTTCAATTTTATTCCAGTTTGCATCGTAGCGTCCAACCCCCAGAGGAGAATCACCAATCTTTTCAGGAGATACGATATCTCCATTGTCTTTATAGTGGCAATACACAATTTTGGTGTACCTGTAAAAATCACTGTACCAATGACCATACACATAATAAGTTTGATTATTCCATGTAAAAAACGATCCATGATCTGCTGAAGGAGGTCCACAATGACCTCTGTAATCATAAGGACCATACAAACTATCAGAGACTGCATAATGACTTTGGTGGGTATTTAAATAATATTTGCCATTGTACTTATGTAAAGATGGTGCATCGCGCCAAACATGTGGGGCAACATCATCTAAATCTCTAGGAGCCTCGGCCAATGAAATCATGTCATCATTTAACTTTGCTATTTGATAGGAAGTTGAGCCTATTTTATAATCTCCACCAAAACCAAACACGATGTATGGTGTATTATCATCTTCGATGAAAATGCTAGGATCGTATTCATTATTCCAACAAAGTTCTTTAGGAAGTAGTGGCTTACCTAATACATCTTTATAAGGGCCACCCGGTCCGTTTTCACTTACTACAACGCCTGTACTTTCAAAACCTTTACTAAAATACATGTAATGCTTTCCGTTACGTTCGGCAGCATCTGTTGCCCAGCAGCTTTCTGATTTTCCTACATAAGTATCTTCAGGTTTGAGCACGTACTCTATCTTCCAATGAACCAAATCGGGTGATGAACATACCAACCAATCGTGCATTTTGTAAAAGGAATTTCCCGGGCCCTCATCATGACTGGCAAACATCCATGCTTTGCCATTGAAAATATGAATATGCGGATCACAAACACCTGTATTCGGCAATATGATATCTCCATCGCCTCCAAAGTCGGAAGGAAAATTCATTTGCCCGGTACTATCTTGACTTAAAACATACTTAAAGAATTCATCATTTGCTGTAGCCTCTTTATTTCCAGATAGAGAACAAGAAACTAATGCGAATGATGCTAACGCAAGTAGTAGTATTTTTTTTACTGATATTTTCATTTTTAATACATTTAAAACAATCAGGCTCGTTTAGAAATTAAAAAAGAGCTTGCCCATAATACATAAAAAATATGTTTTTGACGTAAGGGAAACTTGACTAACTAACAAAACCACTTAGCAAGCTCTTTTTTATATTTTAATTATTTCCAAAAAGCTTCAATCTCTTCTAAGGATTTTCCTTTAGGTTCCGGAACCATTTTCCAAACGAAGAAGAATGAAAGCAAACTCATCAAACCATAAAAACCATAAGTAACACCGCCACTAAATTCCATCATAGCAGGATATGTTGAGGAAATAAAATAATTAGCAGCCCATTGTGCAGCAACAGCTAAAGCCACTGCTCTACCCCGTATTTTATTTGGGAATATTTCAGAAATCAACACCCAACAAATTGGTCCCCAAGACATCATAAAAGAAGCGGTATAGATGATGATGAATACCAAAGTACTAATACCTACAATGTTGAAAAAAGCTAACCCGCTTATTGCAAACATACCAACAGCCATACCAATGGATCCAATCATTAGCAATGGTTTTCGCCCCCATTTATCAACCGTTAAAATAGCAACAACCGTAAATACCACATTCACCAAGCCCATTACAACCGTTTGCATCATAGACGCATCTTTACCGGCTCCCATACTTTCAAAAATACGTGGTGCATAATATAAAGCCACATTAATACCCACAAACTGCTGAAAAACTGACAATAAAACACCTACAATCACGACCACTTTCCCATAAGAAAACAGTTTACCTGAATGGGATACCAATGTACTTTTAATTTCTTCTAAAATGGATTTGGCATTAACAGCTCCATTAATACGAGTTAATACATCAAGAGCTTCTTTTTCTTTATTAATTAAAGACAAATAACGGGGAGTTTCCGGCACTAAAAACAATAAAACCGCAAATAATCCGGCAGGTATGGCTTCAGACAGGAACATTCTACGCCAGCCAATGGTGTTGATCCAATCCAATGATTCACCATTAGCAATACCCCAATTCACAAAGTAAACCACCAACATACCAAAGATGATGGCAAACTGGTTAAGCGAAACCAAACGACCACGCATGTGTGCCGGAGCTATCTCGCCAATATACATTGGGCAAACTGCCGAAGCCAATCCGACACCGATGCCTCCAACAATACGATAAAAATTAAAGGTGAATAATAAAGCTAAAGTAGGTTCTCCACTTTGAAAAAATAATGTTTCTGGGAAAGCAGATCCTAAAGCAGATAAAAAGAATAAAACAGCAGCTAACTGCAAAGATTTTTTTCGTCCTAATTTTAATGCGAACCATCCGGAAATGGCTCCTCCTATGATACAGCCCAACAATGCACTGGAAGTAGTTGCACCGTGGGCAAAAGTACCCAGGTTTAGACCATTAATAAAATAAGCTTGGATGGATTTTTCGGCTCCGGATATAACGGCTGTGTCATACCCAAAAAGCAAACCTCCCAAAGTAGCAGTTAATGTAATTGCAACAATGAAAGGCATATTCGTTTTGTTATCGCTGATTGTGTTCATCTGTTTTAAGGTTTTATCTACTGTAGGCCCAGAAGTTCTATAGTTGCTTGCATGACAAAAAAGCTTTCAGTCATGCTTACTCCTTTTTCCATAGAGAAATTCTGGTTTATTTATTCATACTTTTTTCACGCGAGTGGATTATACAACATTTTTACATTTGAATCTTAAAGATGCATAAAACCTTTGCACAGTTTAATAAAGTTGGAAGAAACTAGTTAACTACTAAGTATTAGCTGTGCAAAGGTTTAAGAAGTCTTAGTCAGTAGTGAACAGTGTTTTGTCAGTAGTTTGAATGAAGCTCATACAAATTCTACTTCTGACTTCTGACTAATCTAACATCTGACTTTTTTAAATATACATATTAATCAAAGCCTCATACCATTCTTGCTTACCGCTAGTCATGGCTGGTTCACCGGCTTCTTTCGCAATTTTTCTAAGATCTTCTAAAGACAACTGACCATTCACATAGTCAGCACCTTTACCGCTTGTAAATGAAGCATAACGCTGGGTTTTCATTTTCTTGTATTCACTGTTGTTTAAAATTTCATCAGCGATTAATAAAGAACGTGCAAACACATCCATACCAGAAATATGACCAATGAAAATATCTTCTAAATCAGTAGAATTACGGCGCGCTTTCGCATCAAAATTCACACCTCCTCCTTGTAAACCTCCGGCTTCAAGAATCACCATCATGGCTTGAGTAATCTCGTAGATATTTGTTGGGAATTCATCGGTATCCCATCCATTTTGATTATCCCCTTTGTTAGCATCAATACTACCTAACATACCAGCATCAGCAGCACATTGTAATTCGTGCTCAAAAGTGTGTTGAGCCAAAGTAGCGTGGTTCACTTCGATGTTTAATTTGAAATCTTTATCTAAACCATAGTTACGTAAGAAACCAATCACCGTCTCTGCATCTACATCATACTGATGCTTTGAAGGCTCCATTGGTTTAGGTTCGATAAAGAATGTTCCTTCAAAACCATTTTTACGAGCATAGTCACGAGCCATGGTTAAAAAGCGAGCCATGTTTTCTTTTTCCAGTTTCATATCGGTATTAAGTAAAGACATGTAACCTTCACGCCCCCCCCAAAACACATAATTCTCACCACCAAGAGCGATGGTTGTATCTAAGGCATTTTTAACCTGTGTACCTGCATGAGCCAGAACATTAAAATCAGGATTGGTCGAAGCTCCGTTCATATAACGAGCGTTAGAGAACACATTGGCAGTACCCCAAAGTAACTTCACACCTGTTTCTTTCTGATACTCTTGCATAGAAGGAATAATTTTATGCAAACGCTCTTCTATTTCGAAAACAGAACCATCACCTACTACGTCTGTATCATGGAAACAATAGTATGGATTTCCTAATTTTGAAAAGAACTCAAAGGCTGCATCTAATTTCATCTTTGCAACATCCATCGGGTCATTCGATTTTGTCCACTCAAAAACTTTTGTTCCCGGACCAAATGGATCTCCTCCTTCACCACAGAATGTGTGCCAATAAGCCACTGCAAAACGCAAATGCTCTTTCATGGTTTTTCCGGCTACCACTTTATTTTCGTCGTAATAACGAAATGCCATTGGATTTTTTGACTCTTTTCCTTCGAATTGGATTTTGTTGATTCCTTTAAAATAGGTATTCATTTTTTTTTAGAAATTAGATGATTGACAATGAATAAATAATATTGATTAGATACTTTGCGTTTGAGTCCGAAGCTACGATAGCTATCGTGGGAAGTCCGTAGTCCGAAAACAAGCATTAAAGTTTCTGTAATCCCAGTTTAGTATACTTAATATAATTTATTCTTTATTCTTTATTCTTTATTCTTTATTCTTTATTCTTTATTCTTTATTCTTTATTCTTTATTCTTTATTCTTTATTTAAATGTTTTTTCCAATTATGATAAGCTACTTTGTACTGCTGCTGCTCATTTTGTGGCACAGATATTTCTTCGAGTTTTTGAAGTGAAGCAAAGGCTTCTTCATACGAAGCATACACGCCAGAGCCTACACCGGCCCCCCTTGCTGCACCGGCAGCTCCGTCGGTATCGTACAACTCAATGGTTGCACCTGTAACGCCAGCCAAGGTATTTCGGAAAATTGGACTTAAAAACATATTGGCTTTACCCGCTTTAATGGTTTCTAAATCGATGCCCATGTTTTGCATGATTTCCATTCCATAAACAAAAGCAAATACGATTCCTTCCTGAGCTGCTCTTAACATGTGAGCTCTTGAGTGAATGTTTAAGTTTAAACCTTTCATTTCTGCCCCAGGGGAAGCATTTTCTAACATGCGCTCTGCTCCATTACCAAAAGGATAAAATAAGAGACCATCACTCCCCACGGCAACTTTTTCTGATAACTCATTCATTTGTTCGTAGCTCAAATCCTCAGCGATATTTTTTCTTAACCAAGAGTTTAAAATTCCGGTTCCATTGATACACAACAAGACACCCATTCTTTTTTGAGTACTCGTATGATTTACATGAATGAATGAATTTACACGTGATTTCTCATCAAACATAACCTCTTCACTTACCCCATACACAACACCGGAAGTACCTGCAGTTGCAGCAACCTCACCCGGATTCAATACATTTAATGAAAATGCATTATTGGGCTGATCGCCTGCCCTATAAGCGACAGGAATACCCTGAGGCAAACCAAATAATTGAGAAGCGGATGTAGTAACTGTTCCTTGTGGAGCAAATGTTTCCACCAATTCAGGCAAAAGATCAATACTTACTCCATATTGATCTAGGAGACGAGTTGCGATTTTATCTTCCTTAAAATCCCACATAATACCTTCGGACAATCCACTGGCAGTGGTTTTAATTACATCCGTTAAGCGATAGGCTAAATAATCGCCAGGAAGCATTATTTTATGAATTTTATTATAGATCTCAGGCTCATTCTCTTTTACCCACTTAAGCTTTGAAGCTGTGAAATTCCCAGGTGAGTTTAACAAGTTACCCAAACAGTAATCTGATCCTAACTCTTGAAAGGCTCTATCTCCTATTTCAACAGCACGACTATCGCACCAAATAATCGAAGGTCGTAACACCTCACCCTGTTCATCAACCAAAACCAAACCATGCATTTGATAGGAGATTCCAATGGCTTTAATCAAATTAAAATCAACATTTGATTGACTTTTAATTTTTTTAATAGCCGCAATCGCATTTTCTACCCATACCTCAGGCTCTTGCTCTGCCCAACCTGCCTGATGAGCAATCATACTCATTTCATATTCCGGGCAAAAAGCACTGGCGACCGTTTCACCGGTAGTACTATTAATAATACTCACCTTAACGGAAGAACTCCCTAAATCAAATCCTAATAAAAACATAAATTCAATTGGTAAAACGATTGATATAATTTGCTAAAAATAATCCCCTTATTCTTTATGGTCAGATTGACCACAAGTATAATTGATAAATTTCATGCGTCCAAATTAAACATCATTTTTTTTAAACAAGGGAATATTTAATGACAGACATCACACTTCTCACTAACATCACTAATTTTAATTATCAAGAGCGACCACCGCAACACCTCCATAAAAGACTAACATTCATTTATTTAATTATAGATTAGTTTAATAACAATAAATAGAAAGGCACAAACATTTAAAAAGCTTCTACAACTGCATTGATCATTAATCAACGTTCTTTCAACAATGCCACTTCATTGAAAACAAATAAAGCTTCTGCACTACAAAACTCAGCATACAAGTTCCTAAAAGACTTATATATGTAAGATTTTCAACGGAATGCATCCGCAAGCATTTACATTCCTCACATTAACCATAACGGATTTAGAAAAATGCATTCAACTCCTATGAGTGGTATAAAATTTCTTTACATGAAAGTCTATCACATTCCTTTAATTCTCTCTAATTGCCTTGCACTCAAACCTTGCCGCAAGTACACATCCGGACGATGCATTACACGATGACCTTTCATCTCAGGATCATCCAAATCAAGACTTAAATCACAATCAAAACGTACCAATTGCGAACAGAATTTACTCCAATTACCATTGACATTAATAAAGTGTGCCATTCCCCAGGTGATACCTCTGCCATCTTTGGTATTAGAAAATGCATCCAGCACATAAGGGGCTGCTGCATAGGGCATCAATTCGGTAATAGAAGCAATTTCAAAATTCACCCAATCTTTGGCGTATTGGACTGTATTGTGCTCAGGCCCATCTTTGTACACCAAGGCAGCAACTCCTTCTTTGAATGGAAACAAAGAGGTTTCGTGACCGGAAGTAATAACCGGATTTAAAGGATGTTTATTAAATGGCCCCAAAGGGTTATCAGCGATAGCCAGTCCTTGCATGCGCACCAATTCATCTCCTCCGTCGAAATCTGATTTGTAATACAAGTAAATTTTACCATCGTGTACCAAAGGATATGGATCATGAATAGAGAATTGATCCCACTCTCCTTGTGCGCCATTCGGAATTACTACTTTATTATAGGATGTCCATGGGCCATCAGGAGAATCTGCATAAGATACAGTAACAGGGCAATCATCACCTCGCTTTCCACTAGCTTCCATAAAACCCTGGTAGTACAAATAATATTTTCCTTCCCACATTAAAATATCGGCCGTACTAACGGAACGCCAGCCTACAGAAGGCCTTTCTGGGCGAGATATTGCAACACCTTGCTCTTCCCATGTAAAGCCATCGGTGGAGGTCGCATACCAGATCTCTGCTAAATCCCAATCGGCAGATGGGATGGTATCATTGCATATATCGGCTCCCATGGGAGGAGTAGGTGTATTACGATAGGTGTACCAAAGGTAGTATTTCCCCTCATGCTGAATTATTTTTGAAGGATCCCGGCGCGAAATGGTTCCATCAAAATCATTGTAATTAAAACCTTTAAGGGCTGTGTATTTAAACTGACTAAACAGTTCGTTATGCTGTGGCTGTGGACTTTCATACACGGTATAAATACGCTCCATTGCTGCACTTAACGCCCGGGTTGGTTTTTCTTTGGGTAAAGTAAAGGGAAAACCACTTTCTGCCGGTTTCTGCTTACAGGATAGAATCGAAATAACGATCAATAGAAATATTGGTAATCTTTGCATACTTTACAATTGTTAAAAATCATACAGCGTAAAGTACAAATTGGATACTTTAAAGTCAAAAACATCGAAGAAAACGAGAAGGCCATTCATCTACTTTGTGCTAACTAATTACCCTTATTACTTGAGCAATATATCTAGCTGACGTTTGAATAAAACCCCAAAAGCTCCGTGAGATCACGAAGCTTTTTACACACACTGTAAAGTACCGTTGTACTTATTATTTTTACACACGCTCATGTAAAAATTTCTTTTTGAATAAATTATCGAATTATATTTTGATAACCTTAGACGTCAACCACAAACCGCTTTCTAATTGAACTTTAATTAAGTAAATCCCAACTTTTAATTCATCTGTAGAAAGCAGTGCACTAGTGCTATTAATTAATTCTGATTTAACAACAGAACCATTCATATTAAGCAATTCAATTTTTACAATCGCTTCATCAGCATCAACTTTTACGTAATCCAGAAATGGATTCGGATATACTTTTAATATATCCGAATCATAAGAAACAATAGAATTTGGTGCAGTATTCACATCTTCTTGCAAGGTAAACTTATCCATGTTCCACGCCCAGTCATTTCCGCCTGCTAACAACTTAATGGTGTGTTTTCCTTCAGCCAAAAAAACTGTTTCTTGAACATAAAAACCATAATACGAATCCCAATCTCCATTATTAGGTACTGTGGTGGTATTTAATTTTTTATCGCCATCATAAAAGGCTACAGTAGCACCTGTTGAAGGGGTTGATAAATAATAAACGATGAAATAGTTATCCGTCTTAGGAATCGTCACTTCATATTCTATGTAATCTTCTTTATTAACATAGCTAATATTAGCATCATTTTTTTGCACGCCAAAACCAGGACCTTTACAACAACCTGCATCATCATAAGTTCCACCGGTAGTTAAAAAAGATTCAGCTTCAATGGTTATCAAATTCCCTTCAGTGGGGCTTGGATTGGGATTGTCGTTTGGGATTTCAGGAATAATAATTTCAGGGTAAGGAAGTTGCAAATCGCAATCAGTACGACCTGATTCAGGTGCTGCCGGATTAGTAGCAATGTTTTTCATATCTGTTTTATACAAAACAAGTCGATCTACAGCATGACCATTAGACCGTCCTCCAAATTCGATGGTGTACTCTCCTGCTTTTTCAAATTTTGCAAACATGGCCATACCGTTTTGAACCTCGCCATGCTCATGGGTTTCACCATAACACTCAAAAACAAAAGAACTCTTTTGCACCCACATTTTAGTGTGCTTGGAAAGTGAAATTGGATCAGCACCTAAACGACCGTAAAAAGAACATCCTTCGCCATGAATGTATAACCAACTGTCATTGTTAGCATCCCCTGTTTCTGCATTTGGGTCACGTACATTTCGCCATACAAAATTATATTCACCCGGGTTATTGATCTGAACTTTATATTTCAGGGTATTCGCTTCTACATTAGCCCCCATGTTATTAGGACCTTCGTATCTTAAAAAACCATCGCCTGTTGGTGATGAACCAACAGACTTTGTATATAACTTAAACCCTTTAGCCTCATACCCGTCAGCACTTTCAGCTTCAATAATGACCAAGCCATCCCGTTCTATAAAAGCACCGCTTGCTCCTTCACAACTGATTGGAGAATCATCTGCTGAACAAATCTCAATGCTTTCCCAACGACCACGTGCAGTGGCATGACCTGATCCTTCGACATGCAGTTGGTTAGAAATATTGTTAAACTCCACACGAATAACATCTCCATATTTTATTTCATACCCATTTTTATCTACAATGGTTGAATAAATACTGTATTCGGGCAGTGCACCGGTTTCTCCGTGCTGGTTTCTCGGATTGGTAACCTCACCGATGGGATTACCATTCACATAAACCTTATAGGTACATTCGCCATCACTCTCTAACATGGTGTTTATTCGAAAGATGGCATTCAGGGTTGGTCCGGTATAGGTTTCTTCTGCGGCACTCCAAGCAACAGCAGTACCAGGAACACCAGCCGGAGGAGGGCAGGATAATACCTCCATCCCCACATTCGCACTTCCTTCCGGAATGTTATATACTTCTGACAATGCAGCGTTAACAAACCCACTACCCATATTTTGGTCTGATCAAAATCTTTAGAAAGAATTTTTAAGCAATTAACCGGCCCATCCAATTCTTTGTTATCAGTCTCATCTGTTGTTGAAATTACAGCATCTCCAATCCAGGCTTTTAATTTTTCAGGATTTCCAAATTCATCCCCTTTGTTGGCACAAAAATAATAAGCCAGACCAGCATCAGAATAATCAGGTCCGGCCGGATTACTAACACCTTTGGTATAAACCCATTTGACATTAGGGTCTGCGTGAGTATTCATCCAAGCCCAGTCATTCCAGCTTTTTGCACTAAACTTATCTTTTGTAATATACGGATTGTCTCCTGTTCCGTTTTGATCACTGATGTAGTTGAAGTTTACTTTATCGCCAAAAGCATCCTCCATTTCTTTCCAGGTCCAACCTGAATGAACAGCTTCTTCGCCATGTGGACTACCGCTTCCTTCCGGATTATCAGCGTGCATATTATTCCACCAACTGTGCGAAAGAACAGTTACATGGTTTAAAGCTTCAGGGTTCGTTTTATTGGCTAATTCTAAACCGGAACCAACCACCTGCATTGGCCCAGCAGCAATAATAAAAAGCGGACTTTTAGCAGTTGAAGCTGCAATAGCATCAGCCATGGCTTGATAAGCAGCGTTAGGATCAGAAACTGCCGCCATGAAATTGGTATTGGTAAAACCAAATTTCGCACCTCCACCCTCAGCAGCATCTTTCATTATTTCAAGATCATTACTTTCACTTCCCCATACATGATCAGCATAGGTATAAAGTACTGTTTCATTTTGCAAACCGGCTTTTGCTAAAATCATCAAAGTCATCATGGTAGCCTGCATGTCGTCATTATCGTGCTTATTACCATCTGAACTAAGGGCTATACGACCATATCCCGGCCAATAATCAGGTGCCCCGGCAAAGGTATTTTGGAACACCATAGTTCCTAAAGTGAGTACTAAAAATACTATTCGTAGTGTTTTTTTCATATCGAATACTTTAAACAGTTAAACTTAACTTTTTAATAAAAGAAGCCATTCTTGAATTATCATTATACCGCCAAATGTATGTCCTCACCACTGAAAAGTTATTCCAAATAATATTCATAGTCTTTTCAAAGTTTTTCATACTTATTCAAGGCCTTTCCATTTTTTTCCAAACCTCCATCTATTTTATATTCAACCACTTTAGAACAAATGAAAAATCACCAAGTCCAACTGCACTTTCCTCATTTAATAAAAAAGAACAGCATTAATGATCACTATTTAGCCTACTTTGAACTAGACATAGAAAAACGCTTTTTCATGACAACATTGTTTTTTTAAGAATCTGATTTTAAAAACTAACTTCACTAAAAAAGATTAAGATGACTTAATACTGTCGTCTCTCTTCTCCATGGCAACTCCACTTCAAAAAAACTTTTCATTACCTTTATGCCTTTTCAACTTACTATAATCTGACTTTCAATAAGTCATCTGCAAATATGAATAATACAAACATTATTGATCCACTTTCTGTAGACCCCGTAGTCTTTGGGTTCGAAGATGACCAATTGAAGGTCTTGCTACTAAAAAGGGAAGAGCATAAAAACCAAGACCTTTGGGCAATACCCGGAGGGTTTATTAAATACGATGAAGACATTGACAAAGCAGCAGAACGAATTTTGGAAGAAAGAACTGGTGTGAATGTCTTTATGAAACAATTAGGAGCCTTCGGTGCGGTAGACCGTTTCCCTGAAAGAAGGGTTATAACGATTGCCTACTATGCATTGGTTAAACCCGGTAACTACCAATTAACTTTAGAAAAAGGTGACTGTGATATCCAATGGGTAAATGTTTACGACTTACCAGATTTGCTATTTGACCATAAAAAAATTATTGAACATGCTTTAAGAAGTTTAAGAATTCGAATTCGTATTGAACCGATTGGTTTTAACTTACTCCCAACCGCTTTTCCTCTGTTAGCCCTGCAAAGGTTGTATGAAGCAATCTTAAACACGACTTTTGACAAATCAAATTTCCGCCGTAAAATTCTTAAAATGGGAATATTGGAAGAATCCAACAAAAAACAGGAAGGTGTGGCACATCGTTCGGCTCGCTTGTTTCATTTCAACAAAGAAAAATACGGTGAGATGATTAAGAAGGGTTTTAATTTTGAGATGTAAAATGTCATTTTACACATATTCTCATTAGCACTTTACTATTTTAGATTCGCTAAAATAAATTGTTATTTTGCAATTAGCTACTAGATTGTGATTTTATGACTGAGCACGACATACTTCAACTTTGTTTAAAAGAAATTGAAGATAAACTTCAATGGGGAGATAGCCTTAACTGGACGAATCGCGAGTTTACAGAGCTAAGTGAACTACTGCTCGAAAAAACTGACATTTCGTTGAGTGTTTCTTCTATTCGGCGATTATTCGGAAAATCTACAGATTACAAAAAAGTTTATAATCCACAACTGGATACCAAAAACGCCTTAGCCATTTTTCTTGGCTACGATAACTGGTATCAATACAGAGACACATACACCAAACGCCCCAAAACTAAGCAAACTCCCCTAATAGTTGAAAGCACAAAAAAAATGTATGTTAAGCTTATTGGAGTTGTTTTAATAGGTCTAATTTTCATTGCAATAACACAACTTTTTTATTCGAATGAAGAAACTCCTCAGGTAGAGAACATTTCATTGGTAGGTAAAAACCTCATCGGGAATCAAATTCCTCACACAACATTTATGCACTATACTGTTCCCAAAGGTCAGGGACCATTCTATATCGACTGGGATGATATACCAACGGATGCATCTAAAACCGCTGAAATTACGAAACTCGAAAATGATTCAGGTGTAGTATCTCACACCTATTATTACAAAGACTTATACGATGTTCGATTATTAGATGAAAATTTTCAGGAATTAAAAAAAATACAAATTATTATCCATACCGATGGATGGGAAGGCTTTGCTTTACAGGAGGCGACCAACATACGCATCGACTCGATGAATTTTTGGAACAAAGATTTACTTTGTGCAGATTTATCTTACCTGCAAAATATGGGTATTGATTCGATAAAACCCTATCGCGTTTATTATAGAAATCAATCTGATTTCAATGTTAATGGAACATCCTTTAACTTCTCTATGAACTTTAAGCCTATTTTTCGCCAAAACTTTTTAGACTGTAGTCATGTTCAAATTGAATTAAGAGGAAACCAATCCGGTCATTTAATTTCTCTGTCTAATACAGGATGCTCCGGTACCATTGGAACCATTTATCTGAGCGATTACCAAATTAGCGGAAAAACCAATGACCTTTCAGCTTTTGAAGTAATTGACCGCGAATGGAATTCTTTTAAAATGGATGCTAAAAAGGATTCGACTTTTTTAATACTTAACAATGATACCATTCTAAAAATAGCATCTCCTCCATCCATTGGTGAAATTGTAGGTCTACGGATTGAGTTTTTAGGCAATGGTTGTGTGAAAGATATTGAGTTAAAGTCTGGAATAGATTCTTATGTTGCATTAAATTGAGCATTAATGACATTCTCAAACAGATTTAGATACACTTTTAACTGATAATCCCCAACTTCTACAGCTCCTGTTGGTTACTGGCACCTATAGCTGCTATTATTGTCATGCTTTTTTTAGTTGGGTTAATAAACTAATTCAAACAGTTGGCATTCTGATTACACTATACATAAAAAACCATATAACATTGTTTATGAACAATATTTCACTAATTTTATAGCTCCTCACTAACTAGCACATTTTCCGATAACTAATTGGTGATCAACAAAGAAGACTAACAACAACATTATACCTGTAATAAACAGTAAATATTTTCAATTTTATACAAGATGCATTATGCAAAGCAAACACAGAAAAAAAAGTAGAAAGTTGAAAGTGAAAAGTTTGGGCGTGACTACTCTCTTAACTTTTACCTTTTCCCTTTCTTCACTAACTGCACAAAGCCTTTTCCTACCGAAAGATAACGGATCACAGGCTAAACACGATCTAAAAAACATCCGAAAGATCACCTTCTCTTCGGGTAGGGCGACAGTTTGGTCAACCTACAATAGCAACTATGATTATGCTTTAAATGGTTTAAAAAACTTAAACTTCTATGATTTTACAGTGGGCTTAGAGGAGCAAACTCAATTTAGCACCGCTAACTTGGTTACTTATCCAAATCCTGTAGGCGATGTACTTAACATTGATTTATCAAACTCTGAAAATAGAGCTGGTATTATAAGCATCCATTCCCTAGAAGGTAAAGTGGTGCAACAACAGAAAATCAATGAAACCGGCATTGTAAAACTAAATTTAGGTCAGCTACCCCGTGGTATTTACTTATGCCGTTATGCGACCGAAACAGAGATTAAAACATCAAAAATTATCAAACAATAGACACCGAATCCAATATGAAACCAATAAATATTATTAAGAAAGCAGCAATCGTTTTTACTTTTATTCTATCACTTTCATCCATTTTTGCACAAAATGAAACCATGTACATCATGAAAAATGGTGAAGTGGTGGGTCAATACAATGTAGATACTCAAGTTGACAGTATCATATTTTACAACCCCGCTACAGCAGGAGAGCTACAAGTACGAACCAATTTCCCGGAGTATCAGTCAGAAGACTCTTTTGTTTTAAGTGGCACCATCACATTAAATACAAGTGGAGATATTATTGAGAAAGGGTTTATTTACAGCAGTCCAGACCACGAACCTACTTTTGCAGACTCAAAAATCGTATCCGATACGGATGACATCACTTTTTTTGCTACAGTTACAGATATGCCTCTGGGAACTGATTTACTTATAAGGGCCTATGCAATAAACGCTACCGATACTGTTTATGGTAATCTAGTATATACCTACCACAATATTGCAATGAAACCAAACATCTACATTTACCCAACAGAAAAAATGCAACTATCCGTCAACCTCTCTTTCCCTCAAGGTGGAAATATTATAACCTCTATTCCGGACTATAATACCGGTTGGGATGTAACGGTAGAGCCTGATGGAAAAATTGATGATGAATATACCTACTTATTCTATGAAAGTTATCAGCCATCTGTGTGGCAAACTAAAGCCGGATGGCAGGTGAAGCAGGCAGGTCTTACTCAGTTTTTCAAATCTAATTTGGCCGATTATGGTTTTAGTGAACAAGAAATTACAGATTTCATTGAATACTGGATTCCACTTTTTAAAGACAAAGCGTATTATGTTATTTACCCGCAAACAAATGTAGAGATTGATAAAGCGATATCATTGGATTTTTCCACTTCTCCGGATAAAATAATGAGACTTTTCTATTTAATAGAAGGCTTTGACGTTGAACAAAAAATTGAATTAGAAACACCTGCTATTCCAACATTCGAGCGAAGTGGCTTTTATGTTACTGAATGGGGAGTTCTTTTATAAACAACTCGAATGAAATAAAAAAAGACAAGTATTGCCCAGTGTCCGTTGACACTGGGTTTTTTATTGTACACTCCCCTAGCTTAAGCTGCAATAACCTACTAAACAGCCCCTTCTAAAGATCTTTTTAAAAAAGTAGCGTATCGATAACGAAAAGCTTTTTAAAGTACTTTAGTTTTACTTGGATTAATATACATTATCAAACAAGACAGACTATATTTCGCTTCCGGAACCACAAAAAGACTTAAGCTTTCCACTAATGAAAGCATTGCAACTACGACGAACAAAACGAAAGTGGAAAGATGATGATTTGTCTATTCAAGAAATCTCAAACCTTTTATGGGCTGCATGTGGACAAACCATGCTAGGAACCCCAAAAAGTAAAAGCCGAAGAACAGTGCCTTCAGGTAGAAATTCTCAAACCATAAAAGTATACATTGCCTTATGCACAGGACTTTATGAATACAATGAAAAGAAGCATCTGCTCATATTAAAAAAAGAGATGGATATAAGAGAACATCTGACGAATCAGAAAATGATGAAAAATATGCCGGTAGGATTAATATATGTTTCTGATTATTCTAAACTAAAAGGCTACGTTGGAACCGATGATAGCCGTAAATTATTTGTGGCTGGAACAGAAACCGGATTCATTAGTCAAAATGTGTATTTATATTGTGCATCAGCCAATTTGAATACAGCAGTTATTGGGCTGGTAAACCGAGAAAAACTACATAACATTATGGCTTTAAACGATTTTGAAAATATCATTTACACTCAGGCCGTTGGAAAATCATCAGCCCCTTGAAATCAAAACACCTAACAGATTTTAAAAACCTGTTAGGTGCACCACATCTATTCACAATCTGATTATTTCTTAAGCTTCACAAGCTTTCGGCTGCCATCTTCCAATTCTACCACAAGAAGGTATATTCCTTGATACAAGGAACTCGTATTCATTCTGGTTGATGGTGCATGGCATTTTTTTGATATCACTTTAACGCCATTAGCAGTACACAGCTCTATGCTTTTAATACTTTCTTCTGCTTGGACAATAACTTCATCTCCCATTGGATTTGGATACACCATGAGCTTAGATGCGTTTTCTTCGAAAGATTTTGTTGGCACATCACTGTTTGAAGTAAATATGATCTTATCTAAATTCCATTGCCAAACATTAGTTGGATCTGCCTTTAGGGTTAATTTATGCTCACCTGCCGATAAAGATACCTTGGACTGAGATTCTAACTTTTGAAAATCGAACCAGTCACCATTATTTGGCACCTCATCATTAGCTATTGCTTGATCATCCACCAATAGAAAAATCTGTGAATTGCTATGAGGAGATGATATGAAATAAGAAATATCGTAACTGCCGGCCTTCGGAACAGTAAAAGTATATTCGGACCAATCTCCCTTGTTTACCCATGACATATATGTTCCGTCGGCTTTTACGCCAAAGCCAACATTAGAATCCTCATAAGTTCCACCGGTGGCATTAAAATCTTCTGCTTCGATGATGATATCCTGTGCAGCATAAGTATCCTGATCCAGTTTTTCCACCATCAATATTAAGGAGGACAAATGACCACCGTTATCCGGAAAGCTTATTGTAACAGTATTATTTTCTTTTAAATACTCCATTGGCACAGGAATTTCAATGGTTCCAAAGAAATCAGCACGGTTAGCCTGGTCATATCCTTTCCAGTTTGTTGGCACACTTACTTGGTTTCCATTAACTGTAATAACAGGTTGCTTAGACACGTTGTGCTTTCGACCTATTGCCATGCGTAATACTGCTTTACCGCTACCGGTTTCTACCTTATTAAAGGTAAAAGACATGGCGTTATTGGCAGTAATGGCTTGTAAATACTTATCGGTATAATATTTCTTAAGACGAATGACATTCTTTACTTCAAGACTTTGCTTGAGGTTGTATTGCAAAACAACCGTCTCGCCGGGAATTAACGTAACATTTTCTAATGGCGTTGCGCTCGTTTCCGCTTGATACACAGGATCGGTATCATTATAAATTTTTAATGATCGCCAAACAACGTTTTCAACCAATGTAGGTTCTACTAACACATTCGTATTAACTGTAAGCGTTGATTCGTTTAAATTATTAAGCGCTACAAAAACTTTATTTTCATCCTTAAAAGCCTGCACTTGCACATCCGGATGATCTGAATCTACATACACTCGCTGACCTTTAACCCCTTTCCATAAATCGTAAAACAGAACTCGAGCAGTGTACACCCAACCGGTTGGAACAGCTTCGCCAAGATTCTCGGGTCGCCACAGAACAGCACCATAGGGCTGATAATTATTGGCTTCGGTTAAATGCCATTCTGCTTTTCCACTGGTAAAAGAAATGGATATTAAGAGATTATTCTGACGTTCGAGAAAATTAAACAGAAGGTGATTCATCGATTTAACCGACTGAACACTCTTCATGTCGCTGTATTCGGCAGGATAGCCCGACTCTATCCCACCATATTCGGTAATGGCATGATTAGGAACTTTACTCCACTTGATGTAATTGTAGGCTTCAATTAAATCCAAAATAGCTTCAGAGTTACTGCCTGAGCGTACGGTACTTTCACCAGTTACATTAATACCATCGTATAAGTGAGTCGATATCCCATCCATATTAGACCCGGCAATATCAATAAACAATTTGGTACGATCAATCCAATGAGAGAAATCATTTAACTCGTAAGATGGATAAGCCGATGCATAACCGATCACCTTCATGCTTGCCAACTCGGGCGTTGCTTTTATGCTTGCACCAATTGCATTAAATAATTGAGCCATTTCGGTTCTGGCTTGAGCATTGCAGACTGGGTCGTAAGAGTTGTTACAAAAATCTTTACTATGCACAAAAGGCTCATTCATAGGCTCGTAAAACTCAGGACGCCCAGCATCGCCAACGTAGTTTTTGTAGTATTCAGCTGCCCAATTAGCAGCTTTCTCAGTATCTAAGCCAATTTTAAAAACATTACCGGGGTGCTCTGTTGCAATGTAACGGGTAACATTACGAATGGCAGTATTGCCAACCTTATCATCTAAATACTCACCCACAACACCTGTACGATTTTTGGCATAACCAAATGGTCCCCAAAATCCACGACCTTTATACACATCGTACTCGGTGCGAAAAGCAGCCACCTCATCATAATCACCAGATTCATGGGTGGTAAAATACTTGCTTCGATCTAAGTCGGATACATCACCTAAATATCTTTGAATATAAGGATTAACAGTAATGGTTTGAGAAAAGACAGAATATGAAAATAATTGGAAAAAAAATCCCACAAAAAATATTACGGCAGTTCGCTTTTGCATTTCGCTTTTTTTTTCAGGTGAATAATGCTCATGTGTTATAAGGAGTTAGCAAAAATACAAATTATCAATCACACTCATAGCACATGATAGTTAGTAAATTTATTGCAACCTTTATAATTCTGATTAGCCTAACCCAACACACCTTTAATTTTGATAAACACTAACTTACTTCAACTCTTCGTGTAGCCCTGTTTTTTTTTAAGCATAGGTTCTACACTCATGCATTAATACATTTAAAAAACTAAGAACTCAATAATACAGTGGCCCGATAATAATTTGAAACTTTTCTGAATGACCGCAATTATGCATAATTCAAAAAAATATAAATATTACGACAAAAAACTCAACACAGAGACACTGGGGCACAAAGGTTTATGAAAAAATTAAAAGTTTTATGTCTCCGTCTTGATATAATCATGCGAATGAACGGCTATCCGTAAACTTTTTCTTTGTTTATACCAATCAATTATGTTTCTTTATCCATATAAACTTACTACACAATGAAAACAATAAAAAAGACATGCTTAATAACCGGAGGAAATTCCGGCATAGGAAAGCAAGCTGCTATTCAATTGGCACAAAATGGATTTCATGTGATCATTGGAGTTAGAAACATAGAGCGTGGAAAGCTTGCATTGGCTGAAATCAAACAGATATCGGCGCAAGATGACATTGATTTATTGCAGATTGATATGTCTTCTAAAAAATCAATTTTAGATGCATCGCTTAAACTGAACAATAGAATTGACAAACTGGATGTTCTCATTCATAATGCAGCGGATTTTGACATTGCCCGCAAGCAACCCGAAAAAACTGTTGATGGAATAGAATCCATTTGGGCAACAAATCACATTGGCCCGGTACTACTTACAAATTCTGTTATGAACTTGATGAAGAATAGTGAGCAAGCCCGGATTATAACCATTGCTTCCAAAGGATTAATGATGCACCCAAATTTGACTGTTGATTTGAAAGATCCGGAATTTGAAACTAGAAAGTTTAGTGTGCCTAAAGCCTATTATCAATCGAAACTTGCACAAGTAATGTACACTTATTGGTTATCTGAACAGCTCAAAGAAACAGGTATTACCGTAAATTGTATTCGTGTTACTAATGTGAAAGTAGATACAGGTCGTTACCCAAATATTTCAGGATTTATGAAATTTCTTTATTCAATAAAAAGCAAATTTTCGATTACACCCGAAGACATGGCTAAAACATACACTCATTTGGCTTCATCCCCTGATATTAAAACGACTACAGGAAAATACTTTAACGAAATGAATAAAACAGTCACTTCTTCACCATACAGCAATAAGAAAGAAAATATCGATGCGGTTATGAATTTAACAATGAAATACATAGAATAATCCCGCCTCTCGAAAAACAATTATCTGCTATTTACAACAACCAAAGCAAACTAAAGTCTTCAGGCTAACGAAAGAAGAATGATTAAAAAGGCAAATCATCTAAATCTTCTGTAAACGGTTTAATCAAATCCAATTTCGCCATTTCACATTCATCTATACCTTGCTCATACATATCCGGTTCATCATTATACGATTCAATTAGATTCTCATCGATAATTAAATCATCTGAGGATTTGTTGCAGCTCATTAACTCATAGTCTCCATTCATATAGAAATCCATATCTGTGGCATTTTGCAGGTAATATTCATCTGCCGGAATGCCATCAATCACATATATTTTTCGAACTTTCATTTTTCCACCAATAAAGAAAGTCTCTTTAATAAATTCACGTCCTCGATTATCTCGATGAATCTTTTTCGGCTTTTTTTGCTTTTTACCCATAAAAAAATAAGTTAGAAGCGAACATAACAAAAGATGGCAAATTGACAAAATTAAATACCTCTACCGAAAGCCAGGTAAACACCTAACAGGTTTTAAAAACCTGATAGGTGTCATGTTCCAATTTTTACAGAGGTCATCGATAAAGAACCTGCTAAGGGTTTATCATTAAACAACTGAATAGTCTCACCTTTATCTTGAAGCGCAAGGACGTACAATAACGGAAGGTAATGCTCCGGAGTTGGAATGGCTAACTCCCAACCTTGTCGTTGATAATTTATTAATCCTGAATGATTTCCGGAAATGATAAAATCATTCATCTGCTCCATGGTCTCTTTTGCCCAGTCATACGCATAGATCTCATTCATTTTATGCCAGGCAACTTTTCCCAGGTTATGGACCAGATTACCACTTCCGATAATGAGTACACCTTTCTTTCGCAACGCTGATAATTCTTGTGCCAGTTCATAGTGCTCAGCCGGCCTTAAATTAACATTGAGGCTTAACTGAATAACCGGTACATCAGCCTTGGGATACATGTGTTTGATAACCGTCCAGGCACCATGATCTAAGCCCCATTTATGGTCTAACACAACATCCTGATTGAGAATTAAGTCCTTTGTTTGCTTTGCCAGCTCCGGTGAACCCGGAGCCGGATATTGAATCTGATACAAAGCAGGTGGAAAACCTCCAAAATCGTGAATGGTTTCCGGATATTCCATAGCCGTTACTTTTGTACCACGGGTTTCCCAATGAGCCGAAATACACAAAATGGCTTTGGGATGATCGATTCCACTCGCAACCTTTTTAAACCCCTGCACAAACTCATTGTCTTCGATGGCGTTCATGGGGCTTCCATGCCCAAGGAATAAAACCGGCATCTTAGGCGTATTTCCTAACGAATCTACAAACTTATTTAATGCTCTTAACTCCATACCTATAACTATTGATGGAACAAATGCTGATAGTGTTTTTAAAAAAGCTTTTCTATCCATGACTAAATTTTTTTTAGTCTCTAACCCATCTTATAAAGCCAGCTCTACTTCTAAGGTGAAAATGTTATAAATCAGGTTGTCGCCAAGATTATCAAAGAAAGACTCTGAGCCATAACGCACATCAAATTTAGACCGATCCACTTCGATGGTGGCCACGTAGGTTTTGCCTTTTTTCTCCACTTCAAAAGCAATGCTTTCTGTTTTGCCTTTGATGGTAAGTTCGCCTTCCACGCTAGCCTTATTAGCCTTAAATGCTCCAGCTTTAGTAATTTTAAAAGTGGCTGTCGGATACTTTTCAACACCAAAGAAATCATCGGATCTTAAGTGTCCAACTAATTTTTGATTGTAGCCCGGGTCTTCCAAATCAGTATTGGTGATTGACATCATATCAACAACAAATTCACCACCCTTAATTTTGTTGGCATCAACATCCAGATATCCGCTTTTCAATTGAATTTCACCGGTGTGTGAACCTCCAATTTTATTTCCGGTCCAAACAATATTTGATTGTTCGATATTTACATCAGTTTTTTGAGCGAAAGCAGCAGATACACTCATTAACAAAACAGCTACGGTTACTTTTAATGTTTTCATAATATCATCGTTTTTAATTAATTATTATGAAACAAATTTATGACCGAAACCAAGGTTTTACACTTGATCTATGTTAAGAAATACATTTATCGTTGTTTACGAATGCGACTCAAACTCTCAGGCGTAATTCCCAGGTAGGATGCGATGTACACCAAGGGAACCCGCTGAAACATGTCGGGATGCTCTTTAAGCATGTTATGATAGCGGTTGATGGCCGGTTCCCACATTTGATCGCTTAAACGATTCAATGCATTAACATAGGCTTTTTGAAAAAGAATGCGAAAATAACGTTCAAGGGCAGGCACTTTTAAAAATAACTCATCTAAGGTCTCTTCTTTGATGCGTAACAATTGGGTTTCCTCAAGACTTTCGATGTAGTATTTGGATGGTTGATGCGAATAAAAACTCTCTAAATCACCAATCCAGCTATTATCCATTCGAATCTGAAAAATATGATCGTTGCCTTTATCATCTACAAAGTAAGAACGTACACAGCCTTTGGTTATAAAGTAAATGTATTCGCAGGTTTCACCCGGCACGATTAACTCTTCCTTCTTTTTAAGCGATATCGGCTCGAAAGCAGTTAAGATTACACCGGCTTCTTCATCCTTTATGTTGGTCCACTTTCGTAGGTAATAAATCAGTTTATGAGTTTCCATTTAAATTGCTTTGACATAAAACAAACTCACAAACTGATTAGTTTAGAGAACGAAAACCATCAATGTATGAAACGGATCCCAAACTAGTATAGAGTAGATATTATTTTGGTATAAAACGGAAGTGTGTAGTTGGCAGTAATTTTACGTTTTTCGAGTGGAAGCTTGAGGTTCGGCGACAATGATAATACATTAACGTTATTTTACCACAAAAACCAGAGTCTGTCTGATGAATATTGTTGGCAGGTATTATTCTATTAATAATTTTAAATGTTTACCTAATCCGGCTTCTACAATTTTTCTAAAAGTCGACAATTCTATATCTGTCTTATTATTCTCAATTCTAGATATATAAAACCTTGAAGTACCACTTCGTTCCGCCAATTGTTCCTGAGTTAAACCAGCTTTCTTTCGAGCACGACGAATTAATGAACCAAATTTTGACAATTCATTTTCTGTTTCTGTACTTGCTTCAAATAAAGTAAATGGATCAATTTCGTAAGGATGAATTTGTTCGGTTCCATCTTCATTAAGCAACTTCAATTCAATATTCTGCCATGAAAGTGTATGATTTCTTAATGTAACTTTCTTAAATTCAGATTCGGTTAAAAGAGGATACTCTATATCAAACTCACCTACATTCCACTTATTAAACAAAGATTTAAAGTCAATTACACGCGATTCTCCATTGTTAAACATACAGGTAACATTAAAACCTTGTATAGCTTCAATTTTCAAAATCCGTGGTATTTTTACGCTTTTTCTCATAACCTTGGATTTAAAAGTATAAAATTCTGTAATAAATAGTCTCGTTTGTCTAATGCCCAATCAACAACTTTTTTTCGTTGAACACTTGGCAATTTACCTGCATAAGTTTCCAATGTTTCAATTACAATCAATTCTTCATATTCTGCATAAATAACATGAAAATGAGGTGGTGGATGCTCTCTTGAGTAAACATCAATTTTAATAGAATCGATTATTTTTAACGTTGGCATACTCATTACTTTTGTTATCTTATTCGACAACAAATATAAGAAAAACATTTTTGAATTATTTAGTTTTTACCGAGCTACACTCTTCTTTTCCGACACCCATCAACAAACTCTATATAAACCAATTAATCAGCACTCCCAACATCAACACCTGAGAGACAATCACGCCAAGAATGGTAAACGTAACCTGCTTGCCAAAAAACTTGATCAGCATTACAATCGACGAAATGCAGATGGCTGAGGAGGTTAATGAAAAAATCATGGCTGAGCCCATCGAAAGATCGGTAAAGCTTAAAAGAGGTTTCAAAAACAACACATCAGCTCCATTACATACATAAACCGGAATACCAACGATGGTCATTAAAGCCATCGAAACAGCTTCGTTATTAAAACTAAGGGTTTCTAAGTATTGCTGAGGATGAATAAACTCAAATGCAAAAGATAAGGCTCCCGCCAAGAGGATAAAGGGCAATAACCGGCGCATGTAAGTCATTGTTTTTAAGTACGGATTCTTACTTGTTGGCGCACAACCTACATTGCAATTATCGTACACACCCGGGATGGATAATTGAAAGAAATTAACCACCACTTCGACCAGATACCCGGTTGTAATCGCCAAAAAGAAGGCTGAAGCTATACGCAATAAAGCATACTCCCACCCTAACACACTGGCAGACATAAATACAATGTATGGATTAAGTATTGGTGCTGAGATAATGAAAGTCACCAGAGTACGCAACTTCACCCTTTCTTTCATGGTTTCAACAATGGGTATCACACCACAAGAGCATATCGGCAAAAAAGATGCATACAGGAACGCCAATACCTGATTCTTAGGGAAAAAACGCTTGACCTTATTGATGTATTGCTCAATAAGTACTCCGCCAAAAATACCTAATAACACAATCACTAATAGCTCAAACAGGTATTCATAAATTAAAAAGAGCCAACGTGGCATTGAGTTATAGATGATACACAATTCCTTATTGCCATAATGAATACCGGCAATGTTCATGTATAACGTATCGGCTAACGTAAATACGATAGCAAAATAAATGGCGATTTTAGAAAGCTTTTCCTTATCCTTCACCCACGACAAACTCATTGCATTACTACTCATAAATCCTTATTTTTTTCTGAATAAAAAAATCTCCTTTATCAGCTTTTCTTAAAACTGTAATTTTTCCTTCGTTCTTCTTGTTCCCAACTACTTTTAAGCTAAGTATCTTTGTCCATCGACCACTACTGACCTGCTGCCAATCACTTTCTTTCGCAAGCTCTAATCCTGAAAGATAAATTTTTGTACGCTCCATGCCATCTGTACATATTTCAGGGGTTACAGTAATGCTTACTCGAAGCTCCATTTGGTCACCTAAGGCATACGTTTCTTTGTTTTCACTCAATACTTCAATAACAGCACTTGCTTTTGTTGTTTGTGCTAAAGAAGGATTTACCATTCCTAAAAACAGCAAACCTAAGATGACCAATGTATTTTTAAGCTTCATTCTCACAATTGGTTTTACATTTCAGAAATGGCGCCTTCGGGACAAACCGTTTCGCACTTACCACATTTATTACACGACTGCTGTTTGATTTTGGCAGTGTATATGTTGGCATCAATTGCTTCGTCGTTACAAGCTTTGAAACACTCCCCACACTTGGTGCATTTATCTTGATTAATACTTGTTGCAGCGCTTGAATTTCCTTGCTCGATAACCTGATACGGACAAGCCGGTTTGCAGTGACCACAACTCACACATTTTGCTTCTGATATGTGCGGATTACCCGGATTTTCGGCTTGAGCAACCGGTATGGCATCATACTCACATACCTTGTAACAGGCTCCACAACTGATACATTTTGTTTGATCAATTTGTGAAGGTTTAGGGTCGTCAGTCACCGTTTCGTCTATTCCCGAATGATTACATACATAAGAACACTCTCCACAATCGGTACACTTATTTTGGTTGATACCTACTTTCGCATTTACAATAGCACTGTAATTACACCCGGCTAAACAATCGCCACATTTGGTACATTTAGCGGTATCAATAAAGGCTTTACCATATTTTAAGGTTATTGCACCTTGAGAACATCTGCTTGAACACTTTTCAATACATCCTTCACAATTAAGTGATTTAACGTAATAGTTAGTCACTAAATAAGAAATGGCCCGACCTTGATTATTACAAACCGGAATACAATCGCCACACCCCACACAATTATCGTTAATGTTATAATCGTAAGTTGGGGTATTAATGTATATCGCATCTTCCGGACATTCAGGCAAACAAGATCTACACCGGGTGCAGTTTTCATCAATAATAGAATAAGATTTGGTTGAAATCTGTAGAGCCCCATACTCACAGGCAGGCAAACACTGACCACATTCTTTACATTCACTCTCTTTTATTTTATAAGTATGTGGCGATGAATTAACCGCTCCGTAGGCACAAGCATTAAAACACAACTTACAATTCACACAATTGCTTTGAGCGACTTTAAAAGTAGTTGGTATTGGTAAGTCGATAGCGCTATAGTAACACACATCTTTACATTGACCACAACCGGTACAATGCTTTTGATTCACCACAAAACCATCGTACATATCTTTATCACAAGCCTTTAAGAATGGAGCTACAAATAAGCCTAAGGAAATTTTTCCCACATTCTCCATAAATTTTCGTCTATCGTGTTTATTATTTTCCATGATGATTCTTCAGTTAAAAACTAAAACGCATTTCGATTCTACCTAAATAGGTTTCCGGATAATTCGGAATAAGATCGCTCTTGATGTAGCCCCCAATAGCATTTACCAATAAGTGCTTAAAAAAGGTTTTTCCAACTTGTAAATCCAACTCCTGCATGGTTTCGGTGTACATAGACTGTGCATATTGAATTTTAAAATGGGCTTTTGTTTTAGGGATTTGATGCTTATAAGCGCATAGATAAACAGGCAATTCAGGCGCATCTAATCGAAGCACCTCTCCCGCCAAAATATTACTGTAACGATTTAAGGCCATCGTACCTTCATCTAATTCAGTAAAACCAACATAAGACAGTAGCAATGACGATTTATGACCATTGTTCATAAAAAAATTCTTCTCAACAGATACTATGCTAACCACACCCAAACCAATTGAATCGGTCTGAAGTAACACCTCCGGCTTAATGTTAATGCCTCCCAATAATTCGAGCTTTAAGTACAAGCCTCCTGTGTAAAACTGATTGTCAATTTGGCTACCAAATTCGGTATAAGCGACTAAGCCTAACTCCATAACTTGCGCAAAGCTTTTTGATGCTTCTTCTACCGTAGCAAACTCATCTGAAAAGCTTTCAAATTCGTCATCTGAAGCTGAGGTCGCACCTTTCTTTTTTGATTTTTCGGCTTGTGGTAAAAAGCTTAGAGTAAGTGCGGCCACATTGGTTTGCCCTAACTGACTGCCAATATCCGGTAAGGAACGATTCGGAATAATATCGTACAAATAACACGTGTTGCAAAAAATACCATTCCGCGAAAAATCAGTAGATACCGAACCACCAACAATCTGTAATCCCCATCTGCCTTTATTGTATTCGTAGGAAAGGCCGGCCATGCGTTCATTCATTAAGTAATAGTCTTTTAAACCTGCCGATTGTAAACCTAAACTTAACTTATTATTAGTGCCTTTGAATTTATAAAAGGCTTCACGCATGCCCGGGTGAAAATTAGTGAATTGGTATTTAGAATCCAGGTCATACCTGTTCCAATACTTATAACCTCCTTCGAGGTAAAAACTATGTTTATTCGTGGTGTAATCCAGGCCAACAAGCCCCATTACATTGGCAATACTACTGTTGGAAAGATATCCGCCTGAAGCAGAAATTTCGGAAGCCCACATAACGTTAGACTCTCCAACTGGCTTAAGGTGTGCTCCTAACTTACTACGACATTCCCATTGAGAAAAAGCTACAGAAGAGCATAATAAACTTATAAATGAAAGGATTGTTATTTGTTTCATAAAAATGGTATCAAGATATAAGTATCGAGCCTACCTGACGGCTAGGCAGGTATCAAGACTGAAGAAAAACGCTTTTATTGTCCTGCTCCAAACACTAAACTTTTTTAAGCTAAAACATTAAAACTTCATTGTACTAAGAGCATTTTTTAGTTCTATTTTTTCCGATGAAGTAAATGGCGTCTTTATGGCAACTGTCGATGCAATCGCCACAGGCAATACAGCCAATGGTTTTTACTTCTGATTTTTTATTGGCGTAATTGATTGAATTAGTTTTACAAGCTTTGCTGCAACTAATGCAATCCACACAATTTTCATCCTGACTGATGCGTCGGGCACCGGGTAAGGCCAGCACCCAGGTTAAAACCAAACCAACCGGACAGAAGATGCGGCAAAATGGTCGGTATACAAACAAGGATGAAACCAATAATATCACTAAAAGCACATAGCCGGTTGTATTGGACGAAAACAAATTAAAGGCCACCTTAAACGGATCGTAATGGATAAAGACATTGCTATGCGTAAAGGCAATTTGCACAAGCAAAACCACAAAAACTCCAATTTGAATGCTATGTAACAGGCTTTGGTATTTTGGGGTTTTTAACTTTTGAATTTGTGTGGATGAAAAAATAAACTCTTGCAGTCCGCCTAAATGACATAACCATCCGCACCAAATTTTACCAAAGAAATAAGTAAGCGGTAACAAGGCCAAAAACCATATTAACGATACCCAAACCACTTCTGATCCAAAACCCCAAAGAATAAGGTTTTGAAACGATGATATCATACACGGACAACCGCCATGATAAAAGCCTAACCAAACCAAAGTACCCAACAAAAATAGTGGTCGTAACTTTCTAAAGGTATCGTACTTTTTAAAAATTCGGATGACTACTAACAGCACAAACAGGATTAATAGATCTCTCAAATGGTCTTTTTGTCCTTGTGTTAAACCGGCATCTTCTTCTGTTGCCGGAATACTTTCAGAAAACTCATCAGCAGTTGAACCAAACTCATCCTCGCTGCCGGCTGAAAATTCATCTGTACCACTGGAGAACTCATCTCCTGCTTCCGAAAATTCATCGTCACTACTTTTAAATTCATCGCTATCAACAGAAGTAAACTCATCACCACCGGCAGCAAATTCGTCCTCAACATCTAACGCCTCAGTACTAGCGTTGTTTTCTTCCGGCTCGTTAAACTCATCCAAAACAGACGAACTCTCTGCTTTGATAAACTCATCACCGGGCTCTACAAAAACATTAACATTGGTGGTATCCAAACTTTCCGGACAATCTTCTGGTTTTCCTGCACCAGCAAACCAATAACTAGCACCAAAAAACAGCACCAAAACCAAACCACCACTTGCAATGATATACTTCTTTTTGTGCTTGAGGTATAAATACCCGGTTAACAACACCAGAAGTACAACTACGGTAGATGTTTTACTTGTTGACCCGCTTTCGGTGGCATAAGTGCAAGTCTTGCATTTATCGGAATCTACCGCACACGACGGCAATTCTTGCTTACTTTGCACCTCATTATTGGCATATACCGATAAGGTTAGTAAAGTTAATAGTATATAGATAAGTAGCTTTTGCATTATTCTACACGCGTAATTTTGATTGAACCTGCCCCTCCTTCTTTCTCACATGTTCTAATGGCATCAATTTTACTGATGTTCTTGTCACTATCTGTAATTTCCACCTTTATTTTTCGCGTATATTCCATTGGAGACAGCTCTTTCCATGGAGTCGCACCTAAAATTTTCACCCCTTGATACTTAAATTCGGTGTCTTTAATAGCTACGGGGCAAGCTCTATGCGTTAAAGTTATGGCCACTTCAACCACCACCACATCGCCAACGGCATATTCTTGTTTCTCCTCTCCAACAATCTTTAAATCAATTTCACAGGCTGAGATGCTAATAACATTAGCGATTATCAACACTACTAAAAAAAACAATTTTGCTCTCATCTCTCTTTCTTAATTAGTTAGTCTATAATTGTATTATTAATAAATTTTATGTTAGAATCTCAACACAGAGCGTTAGCAACTCAAAATATTCTTGTTCCCACCTCCTT
This sequence comes from Bacteroidales bacterium, assembly GCA_003249255.1. Lineage (GTDB taxonomy): Bacteria > Bacteroidota > Bacteroidia > Bacteroidales > Marinilabiliaceae > SZUA-582. The sequence continues at coordinate 12,484 of QKJP01000028.1, read as the reverse complement.
CGGCAGGTCTGTGTTGAAATATTGAACAACTTTACGGAAATACGTATTTATATTATTTAACGATTAATTTAATAGTCACATTCACCTCACCGGAATTTACAGCGACAAAGTACATACCGGGTATAAATTCATTTTTAGCAATATTTATGGATTGCGACACTTTAGAATAACGGTGAAGAACTATACCACTGGAAGTATAAAATAACACCTCACCATCAACTACGTGAGGTAACTCAACAGTTAACATTCCACTTTCTAAAGGATTTGGATAAACTTTTATTACATCAGCAATATGATCAGAATTACCACTTGTTTCACATGGTTCTAAAAAAGTATAACCTCCCGTACAAACCCCACAACCGTCTATAAGAGCAGAACCATAAATATCGCCATTGCAGTCTTTACAAGTTGCATCAGGCTCCAATCCGGTTAAACCACCGGCGCAAACCCCACAAGCATCAATGTAGGCAGTACCATTAATGTCGCCATTGCAATCGCCACAGGCATTTGGTAGAACTCCGGTATTTCCACCTGCACATACCCCACAGTTGTCAAGGGTAGCAGTCCCTCCCCAATCGTTGTTACAATCTTGCTCACAAGCTTCTTTGCGAGTGGTTCCACCCACACACTCTTTACAGTTATCGATATAAGCAGACCCCCCAATTACACCGGCACAATCTGCGGTACAGGCGGATTTCCCGGTAGTACCTCCTACACATGTTCCGCAATTATCTAAATAAGCAGATCCACCAGCCACGCCAGAGCAATCCGTTGAACAAGCCACTTTATTGGTCGTTCCTCCAGTACAAATACCACAGTTTTCGATGGTAGCAGAACCGCCATATACACCGGCACAGTCGATCACACAGGCTTCTTTTCCGGTATCACCACCAACGCAGACACCACAATTATCGGTATGAGCAGAGCCTCCATATACCCCATTGCAATCTGCAACACAAGCTTCTCTGCCGGTAGTTCCGGCCACACAAATACCGCAATTATCAATATAAGCAGTACCTCCGGCTACACCCGCACAGTCAAATACACAGGCTTCTTTGCCGGTTGTTCCACCTGTACAATCACCACAATTATCTACCGTAGCAGAACCACCCCAAACACCGGCACAATCCTTAGTACAAGCTTCTTTTCCGGTTGTACCTCCTACACAATTATCACAATCATCCTTAATAGCAGTACCACCATATACACCTGCACAATCCATGGTACAAGCTTCTTTACCGGTATTTCCACCTACGCATTTATCACAATCATCTTTAAAAGCTGTACCGCCCCAAACACCGTTACAATCAACACTACAAGCATCTATTCCGGTTGTACCCCCGGTACAAGTTCCACAATTATCAATAACGGCTGTGCCATCTATCACGCCGGCACAATCTTTTTTAATTGGTTTTGAAACAATAGTTAGCACAGGTTTTTGACTTTCAACATTCCACTCTTTTGAGGCAAAATCAATATCATCCGTTCCGGCACTTACACTTACAATTAAGCTTAACATGCCACCACCCGCAAGTTGAGACGCATCCAGTTGCCAGGTATAGGAATTACCTACAGTCATATTAGCTTCCAAAACACCTAAATTACCAATGGAAGTTGGAGCATTTTGAGTAGATAAGTCATTTTCAGTCCAATTATTATTATTTCCTTTTTCTATTTTAATTGTACCAGCCCCTTTATCGGTAGCTACGGTAAGCTGTAACTCGGCACTTTCAATGTTTCCTTGAATGGTAGAAAGGTCGAACATAAGGTAGGTTGTTCTGGTTCTACTACCTGTTTCAACCCGAAGGTTTGTGACATTAAATCGGTTACCATTTTCGAGATAGGCATCGTGAATAGGTGAAAAAACAGCATTACTCACACAAGGTGCAAGGTTCGTATTGCCACCTACACAAGTACCACAAGCATCGAAATACGCTGAACCTCCAAGCTCACCGCTACAATCTGCAACACAAGCCACTTTACCGCTTGTTCCGCCAACACAAGTCTGACAATCATCCAAATATGCACTTCCTCCCCATTGATTATTACAGTCTTGGGTACAAGCTATCTTACCGGTATTACCACCAACACACTCCTCACAATTATCTAAATAAGCAGTACCATTGGCTACACCGTTACAATCCTTTACACAAGCGATTTTACCCGTATTACCGCCAACACAATCGCCACAACCATCGGTATAGGCAGTTCCGCCATACACACCGGAACAATCTTGTATACAAGCCTTTTTATTGGTATTACCGCCAACACAAGTACCACAATTATCGAGGTATGCTGCACCGCCATAAATACCGTTACAGTCTTTGACACAGGCCGTTTTGCCGGTTGTACCACCAACGCAGGTACCACAATTATCGGTATAAGCAGTTCCACCGTTTACGCCTGCACAATCTAATTTACAAGCTACTTTACCGGTATTACCACCAACGCAAGTAATACAATTATCTAAGTATGCACTTCCTCCATAAACCCCGTTGCAATCTTTAACACAAGCTATCTGCCCGGTATTACCACCCACACAAGTTCCACAATTATCAGTATAAGCTGTACCGCCATAAACGCCATTACAATCTTGCACACAAGCTGTCTTACCGGTATTTCCGCCCACGCAAGTACCACAATTATCGGTATAAGCTGTTCCCCCATAAACGCCATTACAATCTCGTACACAAGCTATTTTTCCGGTATTACCACCAACACAGGTACCGCAATTATCTAAATAAGCACTACCTCCGGCAACGCCATTACAATCTTGACTTTGAATATCCGGATTCCAAGATATTCCGATATCATTAAAGCTAGGTTTATTAGCCGGATTAAGAGTTACTGCACTACCGGCTTTTGTAAAATTAAAAATGGAATAATTTCCATTCGCATTCTTATCGGTTAACTCCATACATAAACGGTAGTTACCATCGGCAACCACTTTTCGTGTATAATCTGTACCATCCCAACTGCATTGGCGAGTTGTATGAGATAGAGCTGACGCGCCTGAGATAGCATCAACGGTATTGTATTGAGATCCTGCATTCTGAGTAGTAGTTGTCCATCTACCCAGAGTCCATCGGTATTTTTGAGCATAAGACATCAATGTTTTAACAAATTTTCCACTTTCGTCTTCAATCCAAATAGCTATAGTATGCTTTGGTCTATATTTTCCTCCGGCATCACTTGTTTTAACAGTAACCTCTAACTTTCCTGTAGTTTGAGCAGTGACGCTTACAATTGTTATAAGCGATAGTAACAAATACTGTAAGATCTTCTTCATGTGATTTAATGTTTAGCTGATTGTTCAAATGCACTGTCTGATTCCCAAATCTATTAGCTGATTCTAAATTTACTCTCCAAGTGTTTTTTACATAGACCATTTCTGTATTAAAAAAACACATGATGTAGTTGTAGTAAGTATTTACATATTTACCATCCGCCATATCTTACAATTAGCATAAAAGATGATTAACATTTTTTAATATTTTTTTGATGAGAATAGAATGGAAATCTCGGGCAATATTAAAAGCAGAAAACAAAAAAGTTAGCTATCACAAAATCTTGCGTGAAACGTGTGGTAGGTTACAAGAACTATCAACACCATTAACGCTTTAACCAACTCATCAAAAACTACTCAACGGAAACATAACTATCATCATTACTGAAACTTAATAACAAGCTCAACACACAAGACTACTTTTTAGTAAAAAAAGTAAGATTGACAATTTCAGCCTTTTTTTTGAAATTTTCCTTCTAGTTCACCCTACTCTAACCCGTTATTTTTGCGAATATTTATTTTTCAACATCACATCGTATGAATAATTTCACGTTAATTAATGTCACTGTTTTGTGTTTGGCATTATTGAATGCCTGTTCAAGCAATCCGGTGAAAGTTTCGGGTGAACTCAAAACCTGGCATAAAATAACCTTAGAGGTAAATGGCCCTTCTAGTAATGAAGAAGATCTTAACAATCCATTTCTGAATTATAAGGTAAGCGGAATCTTTTATAATGGATCAGAAAAATATACGGTACCCGGATATTTTGCCGCAGATGGAAATGCTGCAAATACAGGAGCTACAGCCGGAAATATTTGGCGCATTCATTTTTCTCCACCAAGCGAAGGGTTATGGACTTACACCATTCGTTTTAGGGAAGGAAAAGAAGTAGCAATTAACGAGGCTATTGATGCAGGAAAAGCAGTTTTACCATTAGATAATTCAAGTGGTTCCTTTTTCATAAATCCTTCCGATAAGAAAGCACCGGACTTTAGGGCTAAAGGACACTTAAATTATGTCGGCGAACGCTATCTCCAATTTGAGGGAAGCCATGAATATTTTTTAAAGGCTGGTCCAGATTCTCCTGAAAACCTATTAGCTTATGAAGACATTGATAACACACCAAATATTAGCGGATTAAGAAAAAATTGGTCAGCCCATGTAAAAGACTGGACTAAAAATGACCCGACATGGAAAAACGGAAAAGGCAAAGGCCTTATTGGTGCCATGAATTATCTTTCGGGCAAAGGGGCTAATACCATTTCTTTTTTAACCATGAACATCATAGGGGATGATAAAAATGTTTATCCGTTCATTAACGATAGTGTTTACACACGTTTTGATTGCTCTAAACTCGATCAGTGGGAAATATTGTTTGACCATGCCCAATCGAAAGGCTTGCACTTACATTTTAAAATGCAGGAAGTAGAAAATGAATGTCTTTTTGACAATGGAGCATTAGGCGTTGAGCGTAAACTCTATTACCGGGAACTCCTTGCTCGCTTTGGTCATCATCTGGCATTAAACTGGAATTTAGGTGAAGAATCAGGCTGCACATTTGGTGAAGATGTGGTTAAACAAACACATGAAGAACGAATAGCTGCATCGAGATATTTTGAAAAAAATGATCCTTACCATCATAACCTGGTCATTCATACCGGTGGCAGCATAGAAGAGCACGACCGCATATACACTCCACTTCTTGGAAATAATTCGGCGGTTACAGGTGCATCCATGCAAATGCATTACACCGGTGCGTATAACGAGACTCGCAAATGGATTGAGCTCTCTACCAAAGCCGGTCGAAAATGGATCGTAGCGAACGATGAACAAGGTGGTCCTGAGGAAGGTGTGCCACCAGATAGTTGGGAAGGTACACAAAACAAACACGACATAAGAAAATGCACCCTGTGGGGAAACTTAATGGCAGGTGGTGCCGGTGTAGAATATTACTTCGGCTACAAACATGAACACAGCGATTTAAAATGCGAAGATTTTAGATCGCGCGATAAATCTTGGGAGTACTGCAAACATGCCCTCGACTTTTTCAACACCTACCTCCCCTTCCATGAAATGGAAAATATGGAAGGAATTTTATCACTTCAGGATACTTATGTATTAGGGAAACCGGGCGAAATATATGCAGCTTATCTTAAGTCTGGCGGCGACTGTAGCATTGATTTACCAGCAGGAAATTACACCATCAGTTGGTACAACCCTCGCACAGGAGGCCCGCTAATTAACGGTGCTGTCAAAAAAATTGAAGGTGGTGAAAAGGTATTTTTAGGAGCCACCCCAAGCAATGAGGATTGGGCAGTATTAATACGAGCAAAAGATTTCCAATACCGAAAGTAACAATTGAAAATATGTATTTCCGTTTTACGCACAATTCTCTCAACACAGAGACACAGCGTTTCACATCATAAACTCTGTGCTTTTGTGTCTCTGCGTTGATGATTTTTGACCTTATCCCAATCTCTTTTGCATTTTACATAATTGCAGACAATTAATTTTCAAAATCACACATAACTACAATTCAACAAAAATTAAATTATCATGAAAAAATCCAAAATCATCATGAGCCTGTTCTTATTCTTCATTTTAATAGGCAATGTATTTTCAGAAATAACACCCCAAGTTGAATATGGCGATAACTACATCGTTATAGAAGCAGATGAAACCAGCTCAGATCTAGGACTATGGGTTAAACGCACTCCCGAAGACCCCGCATATTATGGCGATGGTGATGTGAAGCCTTTAGGTGAAGATTACCTAGAGTTTACCGGAAATAATCTTAATGGAGGAAGTGCAACTTCACCTTTAACTTACACCTTTACTTGTCCTAAAACTGCTAATTACCGCCTAGCCATGCGCATGTACCAGCCACTAAAAGATGATGAACCGGGCGACAAGCGAAACGATACCTACGTCAGACTAGAAGGTAACTATGCTACAGCCTGTAAATATCCGAAAGAAATCCTTGAAACAGATCATAAATTCTGGGGCCGCGGTGTACGTGTATGGGGATCAATGCATAGTCTTGAAGCTCATATAGATGGACAACGCTTTCTTGATAAGGTTGTTTATAAACTCATTGAAGGAGAAGAATACACCTTTACCATGTCGGGTCGTGCACAAGGATGTAGTATCGATTACTTACTTTTTTATGAAGAATCTCTAACACTAAACGTTACCAACATCGATATTGCAGCTGCCAATAGCAATATCTATCAACCGGGGCTTGGTCTGGTAGATCCAACAAGCCTGGCGCTGAACCCTAATCCGGCGGAGGTAAGAGTTGGTACCACGATCACTCTTGATATTTTGGCAGAGCCTACTAATGCTCGAAAAAAAGTAACCTGGTCTACTTCTAACGACAAAGTATTAACAGTTGATGAATTTGGCTTAATTACCGCAGTGGGATTATCCGGAGAAAGTGCAACCATTACTGCATCAAGCACTTCAAATGATCTAACTGCAACGTGCGAAGTTTCTATCATCGATTGGTATGCAATTCCTGTCAACTCTATTTCTATAACACCACAAACAAATTATGTTGTAGAAGGTAGCGAAGTAGAACTAACAGCAACCGCTCTACCTAAAAACGCAGATGATCCTTCGGTTAAATGGTCGAGCAGCAATACCGAAATTGCATCAGTTGACGAAAATACCGGTAAAGTTACTACCCTTACTTCAGGTAGTGTTAGCATACGAGCCACTTCAATTGCAAATGATGCCATTTATGACGAAGCAAGCATCGAAATTGAAAAATTTGTTGAACCCACTGTTTCTTTTGATATCGATAGCAAATATGTACCCGGTAATTTTATAGTTGGTGGTTCAATGGAAGTAAGCTGTAATTACCATGCCGGTAATTTCGCTACTGTAAAAGATGGCATTAAATTTTGGTTAAGAGAACTAAACCCCAAATGGACCGTAATCAAAGAAACTTACAATATAGTTGAGACATCGGTTGCAGGATCTCAATCAGGCTCTACCTCCGTAAGCATTCCTTTAGAAGGAGTTACTGCTACTGAAGATCTGGCAACTGGTAATTTTTATTTCTTATTTGTATCGTATAATAATTCAAAAGATGTAACTGTTGATTATGGAATCAATCCTATTAAAATCTTAAGGAATTCGGCAGGTATAGAAAATATATTATCACCTACTGAGGAAATGAAGTTATATCCTAATCCCACAAAAACAGGTGAAGTTTCGGCTGAAAAAATTACGGCAGGAAACTATAAATTAAGTGTTTTAAATCTTTCTGGTTCTGAGATTTACACCTCATCGGTTCAAGCCAATACAAACAACTCAGTGCCCTTAAACCTAAATAAACTAAAAGCAGGCATATACATTGTTACGCTTAAAAACCCTCAAACTACCTACCAATCGCGCATTACAATAACAAACTAAATAACTTTCCTTTCGCAAAAAAGCCGCTCTTTGAAGTGTATTACTTCGGAGCAGCTTTTTATGATTCTAATTTGATTTATTGAGGTCGGTAGATAAGTACATACATTGCTGCATAAATCTAAAAAAGCCCCAAAGTGGGCGAAATCGGATCAATTCGGAAACATGTGGAGTATAAAATGATAAGGTTACTATTTTTACAATTTAATAACTACTAAGATTGTATAGTTATAAGGTTTAATAACCTTATTTTTAGTTAGCCGAAGGCACCTCAGTAGAATATAATTCACAACAAAACAACCTTATTACCTTTTTGCATTTATCGGTATTAATATAAAATACTCCCCAGAAACTTGGCTTGATGCTAACGTAAGCTTACTATTGATAAGCATTTAACTACTTACCTCTATTGATTTAATTAATATGGCTATCTTTACAGGAGTCGTATTAGCACCAATCTTAACAGAAAAAGATAATTTGACTAATAGACTTTCTTTCCAACCTTTTAAAGTCATTATTTAGGAATGAAACTATTTTGGATTTATCTTTGTTTAGTTTGCCTGCCTTTTAATTTATTAGCAACTGATTACCATTTCGATAGACTTAACACTAAGCATGGATTGTCTCAAAATGATGTCACCAATATCTTTCAGGATTCTGAAGGTTTCCTATGGTTCTGTACCCATGATGGCCTCAACAGGTATGATGGTTATGAGTTTAAAGTATTTAGACCCGGAATAGAGAATCCCGGAATGAGTAACAACCGTACTAAACTCATTTCGGAAGATGAAAACGGGATTTTATGGATTAGCACCGCAAGTAATACCATTGACCGTTTTGATTTGGCTACCAACCGTTTTATTTATCATGATAGTTTGAGCCCATACCTATCCTTTGATGAGCCTATCATTCAAATATCACATTGCAAGCAAATGACTTACATTACCTGCCTAAATAGTTTTGTGGCATTAGATAGGCGAGGCGCTAAAATAAGTTATCAGAAATACACCAACAACAACCAAGAGTCTGTAAATTTCAACCGCGTTAGTTGTGCCTTACTGTTAAATGACTCTTCCTCCCTCCTGCTCAATCATTACTACCAAATTATCGAAGTTAAACACCTCAGCAACACTGTTTCATTCTCTTATTTCAAAGAAAAAGGCAATAAGAATGTTCAATCAATTCTGCCTTACCAATCGGGTTATATAACAGCAGGTTTCCAAGGCGTATCTTATACAGACTCAAACAACATCACCCATTCAATTACAGATAAAAGTGGCTCATCGATAACATTAGACAATGAAGGTTATTTATGGTTTGGTGCCCATTCCGGCTTGTATAAATTCAAACCTACCACCGAAAAAATCCCTTTTGAATTAGAAAACCACTTTACTTTTGGGGATGACAAAACCTCCCGAGGCGGTAACAGCATTAAAACTTTATTTAAAGACAACCAAGGTATTATCTGGATTGGTCTTGAAGGTAGTGGAATTGCTCAATACAATCCTAATCGCAAAAAGTTTCAACATTACAGCGCAAAAGATATAGACGGTAGTATTGCAGCAAACAATCTTACCAAAATCTATGAAGATCGAAATAAAAACATATGGTTCGGCACCAGATACTCAGGTCTTTCGGTTTTACCCTTGAGAAATGAAAAACAATTTTCAACCGGATTCATTAACTACGATCAATCAGAACTGAATTTAGGACATGTAAAAGACATTGCAGAACTCAACCTTAATGGTAAACCCGAAACTTTTTTTGCTACAAGCGACGAGAATTTCAACATTGCTGTTAATCCCAAAATAAATTCATCCTTTAAGGCTATTTTAAACATGTACACCTCCCATCTTAAATACACCAATGTGTTTGTTCAAGATGGTGATTTAGTATGGTTTGGAATTCACGGAGGTGGTTTAATACGCTATTCCATCTCAAAAGATGAAAAATCAAGTTTCCTTCCACAAAAAGAGAACACAGATTTTCCGTCTCTTAATGTAACAGACATTTTATGTGATTCCAAAAATAGAATTTGGGTTGCAACGGATAACGGACTTTGCCTATTGCCTGAGGAAGAAAAGTATAAATCAACACCTCGGTTCATCAACTTCTTTCACAATCCGTTAGATTCTACTTCAATAAGCAACAACTACCCGTTTACTTTATTTGAGACTTCACAAAACAAAATTGTAATAGGCACTTTAGGCGGAGGACTTAATGTGTACAACGAAACAGAAGGTAATTTTAACCGCATTACAACTACTCAAGGTTTACCCAATGGAATGATAAAGGGAATTCTGGAAGATGAACAAAACAACTTGTGGGTTTCCTCCAATAATGGAATTAGTAAAATTAACCTTCAAACATTAAATATCAGCAACTACGATATATTTGACGGTTTACAAAACAATGAATTCGGACCTCATTCTTGCTGCAAATTATACGACGGACAAATGATATTTGGAGGAGTAAGTGGCTTTAATGTATTCTATCCAAACGAAATAACTTCAGACAACACCCCTCCAACCATAGTTTTTTCCGAGTTACAAATTTTAAACCAGTCAATTAATGCCGGCGAAAAAATAAACGGCAGAGTACTTCTTCATAAATCAATAGATAAAACAGCGCAAATCACTTTAAAACATTCTGAAAACAGTTTCTCACTTTTCTTTACAGGCCTTTATTATTCTAATCCTTCCAAAATAAAATACCGCTACAAACTAGATGGTTTTGATAAAGATTGGCAATATTCTAATGCGAATCTTCGATTTGCAAAATACACCAGCATCAAACCCGGCAAATACACCTTCTTACTTAATGCTGCAAATCCTGATGGCGTATGGAATCCAAACGATAAAACTATTGCCATTCATATTACTCCACCCTTTTATCAAAGCACATGGGCCTACTTAATTTATTGCATGGGGTTAATACTTATGCTTTTAGCTTACAAAAGATATTATCGCACCAAACTCCATATGCAAAACACCATCGAAATGGAACGCTTTGAGAAAGAGAAAATTATGGAATTCTCAAAAGAAAGACTTCAGTTCTTTACCAATATTTCTCATGAGTTTCGCACCCCGCTATCTTTAATCAAGCTCTGTTTTGAAGAATTAAAAGCCCTCTTAAAAAATCAATCCGATTCAGAAAAAGAAAAATATTTTACCATTGGACAACGAAATATTGACTTATTGCTAAGACTTATTAATCAACTGATTGATTTCAGAAAAATGGATCAAGGTCAATTAAGCCTTAATACCGTTAAAACAGATTTAGTTCAATTGGGAAAAGAAATTTTTGATTCGTTTAAAATTCTGGCTCAAAAAAAAGGAATTCATTTTGAATTTAAAGCTGATAGATCACAAAGTATCATTGAACTGGACAAGGATAAAATTGAAAAAGTTTTCCATAATTTATTGTCTAACGCCTTTAAATACACTCCCGAAGGCAAAAAAATTATCTTCTCAATTCAGCACCTTATAAACTCGGTTCAAATTCAGGTTTCAGATTCTGGGATTGGGATTGCAGAAGATAAACAAGCAGCAATTTTCACCCGCTTTTATCAAGCCCATAAAATTGAGGGTTTAAGTCATATCAGTTCCGGAATTGGTTTAGCTCTTTCCAAAGAAATGATTGAACTTCATAAAGGAACAATTAGCGTGAACAGTAAAGAAGGTTTTGGGACTAATTTTAGAGTAGAAATACCAGCTCACATTTCCTCATCCAATAATGAAGATGACTCGAGCATTGAATTAGTCTATAATCCACTTAACAACCAACTCAGAAACTCTGCACCTAACAGCACCTTAAACTCCTCCGGTGGAAAAGAACTAAAAAAGATACTAATTGCCGAAGACAATGATGATTTAAGAGAGTTTTTGGCAAACAATTTAAAGTCGGATTTCATTATTATGGAAGCTAAAAACGGAAAAGAAGCTTCTGAATTATGCTTGCGACATTTTCCCGATTTAATCATCTCGGATGTGATGATGCCACAAAAATCAGGACTTGAATTTTGCCGGGAAATAAAATCTCACATTGAAACCTCACACATCCCCGTGGTATTACTAACAGCAAAATCACTAGATGAACACAAAATAGAAGGATACGAATATGGCGCCGATGCATACATCACCAAACCTTTTAGTTTTGAAGTCCTTAAGATGCAGATCATGGCCATCTTTAAACTTATAGAAAGCAGGCATGAAAAGATTAAACGTGCACCAAGATCAAAAGTACAACTGTCAGAAAATTCACCTTTAGACCGACGCTTTATCAAAAAAGCTCAAGAGAGCATCTTCTCCAACCTTGCCAATCCGGATTATTCCATAGAACTATTAGCTGATACTTGCCATGTTTCTACATCAACTCTAATTCGAAAATTTAAATACCTATTAGGAACAACACCTAAATCTCACATCAGAATACAGCGCCTAAAACTCGCAGAACAATTATTGATCGAAAATAAATTATCAATCGATGAAATCATGAATAAGACCGCTTTCCTGGATTACACTCATTTTGCCAAAAGCTTTAAAAAAGAATATGGGGCTACGCCTAAAGATTATAGGAAATGAAAATTTATACGTATATCTGTTTTTACGCATAATGATTTAAACACAGACCTGCCCGACGCCATAGCCGTCAAGCTAATATTGTAAAGTTTTATTTTTCATTTACTTACAGGGTGTAATTCCCCATATAGAGGAATTGTCAGTATTTTTCCCCATTTTTGTAATATTATTATGTAAATAAAATGAAGGGCACTAATGTCTG
>QKJP01000052.1 GCA_003249255.1 Bacteroidales bacterium | reverse complement strand
GTTTTACAATGGGTTATATACAATCAAAAGGAGATTTAGAGTCTGCATGGAATAGTGCGTTAAATGGCGCTGGTAGTGGTGCTTTAATGGGCTTTGGTGTTGGTGCAGGAACTGGTGCCTATGGAGGTTATAAGTATGCCAAAAAGCACGGGCTTGACCTATGGACAGGGGAAGCAACAACTAATTCTACAAGTTTGCATGCAACTGAAAGATCTATTGAACGAAATGTAAATCAAATTAATATAGATGATGCACTGAATAATCCTTTAAAAGTTTCTGATATTAAATACGATGCACAAGGTCGCCCTAGTGTTAAATTTATAGGAAAAGGTGCGACAGTTATAGTTAATCCTGAAACAGGAAAAGTAATCACAGTATATCCGACAAGTACTCAAAGAGTAAATAGTATTTTAAATAATAATAAAGAATGAAAGTAGTTCTAAGAATTGAAGAGTATAATTACTTAATAAACTGTCTTTTGAATAACAATCAAGAGCTTCTTCTTAAATTAAAATATAAAAATATTGACACAAGCACTGTAGTTATTTATTTAAACGAAAAAGATGCTGATGAAATTCGAGAAATGGCAAGTGATGAATTAGTATTACATTTTGATGAAGATTATATTCCCACAGAGGAAGGACGAATCTTGGAACTTTTTATAGATAAGTTTTTTACTGGATAATGTAAAGAAATAGCCCTATAACAAAAAAGCCGGAGCAATCTGGCTTTTTTGTTATAGGGCAGCAATTTTTTATTAAAAAAGTCTTTAAACTTGGCTTTGGTAAGCATGGTTTAATGATTTTAAATAAGGTAGAAACCTCTGGAATTTGGTGCTTTTGTTTTATCTATTTTCCCAAAGTTCGGGATTTCTACTTGTATGCAGGACAGCCGAAACAATTATGGTTTTATTTTTTTCATCAATTGTATAGTGAACCATAAACGGGAATACGTTTAAAACGGCAGTTCTTACCCTATTGTAACGGATATATGAAGCTTTAGGGTTTTGTCTGATAAAATGGACATTTTCACGTACTTCGGCAGTAAACCTTTTACCAAGCCCATTTTGTTGTTTGTTGTACCATATGGCAGCTTCCCGAATGTCTTCTTTTGCAAGCGGTAGGATTATAGACTTATACATTACAGCTCTTTTTCTATATCATCCATTGCAGAATCAAAATCCATAGCAGAACTTGGGTTTTTCTTGTAATCATCAAGGCGTTTTAAAACCAAATCTTTATGCCATTCGGGAACGTTGATTTCTTCCTGTTCAATATTTTTGTATTTATTTTTAAGGTCGTTCCATTCATTAATCGGAATGAATACACCTGTTGTTTGTCCTTTGCTGTCCGAAATATACTGTAGGTTCATAATCTTAAATTTTATCGGTTTGAATACGCTTGTTGTGTTTTGTAATCGCTGATTACGGAATCAATTATAGAGAATAGATGCACTTTAAATTCAGACTTTATATCCTGAATTTCTTGCAGTCTTTTTAATGTTTGCTTATCGAATGAGGAGTTAATGCCTTCCCCTACCAAATAATCTAAAGACATCCCGAAAGCATCAGCAATCTTTTTAGCTGCATCTACAGAAGGAATAGCAATACCCCTTTCTTATTTGCTAATCATCTCACGTGAAACGTCGCTTTGGTTAGCTAAATCGTCCTGCGACATTTTTTTTTCTAAGCTCTGAAAGTCTATCTCCGAACAACATAAATGTATCTTTTAGTACTACAAAAACAATGCATCTACAAAAATACGAAACATAAAGTATCTATTCAAATACATAAGTGCCCGAACAAATTTAAGAATAGAAAGGCTCAATTAATGCTACGTTTGTAGTTGCAAAACAGAAACAAGCATTAAGAACTTTTTTATGAGAACAAAATTAGGCAAGAAATCAGAACTACCAATAATTAAGCAGATAATAGATTTGATGCCACACTCAGTTTTGAGAAGAAGTATTAAAAGTACAAATCAGATAAAGGCTGTTCAGTATATTTTACATACGCCAATTATATCTGCTTATGTTTATTTTGGCTCTATAACGTTTCGTGTGGGTAATGTATCTTTGGGGTTATGAATAGTGAACAGATATTTGCATTAGCATTGGGACTAGATAGTCCATGGGTAATAGAAAAGGTAGCCTTAGAGAAATGCACTTTCTGATAGAGAGCTATCCTACATTAGGCGCAGCCTATCGTTTTAGAGAACTTTTTAATGATGTTTGGCAAATTAATGATCCTTCCAAGGCAAAAGGGTATTTACAATTTTGGTGTGATTTAGTAATGGATTCTGGCATAGAGCCTTTTAAGAAATTTGTAAAGACAATAAAATCTCATTGGAGTGGAATAACGGCCTATTTTGATAAGCAAGTCACCAATGGTGTATTAGAGGGGATAAACAATAAAGTACAGCTGGCGAAAAGGCGAGCTAGAGGGTTTAGAAATACAGAGAATTTTATTAATATGATTTACTTCTTAACCGCAAAACTCAAATTCGACTACCCACAGTATCCGTTATAGAGCCAAAATTCTTTGGTAATAGTATCGAAATTACCGGCTCAACAGTAGGCGTTTATTTATCTACAGGTGTAGATTTTCTACTTACCGATAATATTGCCCTTGGGTTAATGGATGGTAGTATTGATGAAATGGATGTAGGTGGGAAGAAATTAGAGTTAGACGAACCAGAAAGTGTACTCAGATTAGATGGTCTTATTGGCTTAAAAATTTATTTGTAGAGTAAACTCCATTCTAAATGCCGAATCGCCTTTATGTAATAATCATTATTGCATGAAGGCGATCTGCATAAGGTCTATAGGTCATCAATTCCCAATAGCCCTTCGCCGTAGCAACTGAGTCACGTAAATCGTTCGGCGTAGGCCTCTGGTCGGTTTTTCCAAGTCTTTAAACCTCGAAGATTTTCCTCATTAATCGCTGCATTTTGTTATCAATTTCTGTGGTTTTATGTGTTAAACCTTCGAGGTTTGAGAAGCAAAAAAAAACGATATTAGTACTTTAAATGATTTAACTATCTTTAGGTGGCAAAAAATGGCAACGGCCATCACTACATCTTTGGTCTCATTAACATGAATGGCCGTGTGTACGACCCACAATTGGCTCGTTTCTTAAGTCCCGCCCCACAGCTGCAAGCCCCTGGTAATGCCCTTAATTACAATAGGTATACCTATTGTATGAATAATCCGATGATGTATACCGACCCGAGTGGGGAGTTTTGGCACATTGTGATTGGTGCTGTTGTAGGAGGAACTGCTAATTGGATTATGGGTGGATGTAAATTTACTGCTGGTGGATTAAAAGACTTTGGAGTTGGTGCCGCTATGGGGGGGGCTTGCTGCCGCTACAGGCGGAGCAGTGAGTGGTGCTTTTGCATCAAGTACTTCTTTTGGTGCAATGGTTGCAGGTGGCGCTGCTTCTGGAGCTGTAAATGGTGGTTTAAGTGCAATCGTCGCTGGGGGTAATGTTGGAGCTGGAATTTGGCAAGGAGCTCTAGGTGGTGCAATTGGTGGTATGATGCCTTCAATTAATGTACAAGGGATTGTTCCAGGAGCACTTGTTGGAGCTGGTTTAGGTGGTCTTGGTGGAGGATTAGCTGGAGGTACTTTAAGTAGTATTAATGGGGGCAACTTTGGAGATGGATTTAGGCAAGGTGCTATAAATGGTGCAATCGGTGGTGCGCTTTCAGGTGGGATTAGTGGTGGTATAGCTGCCAAAAATTCTTTTTATGACAGGAATGTTATTTTTGGAAATCTTTCGCAATCTGGTAGAGCTCAAGCATTTCTAGATTTTTCAAATCGCTATGGTGTAAATGCTAATATTGTGTTTGAGAAGTTGAGCGATAATTATGGTGAGACAAGGCCATTAGATCCACACACAGGTAAGCCTATTACCCCATTAGAGGTTGCAAGAAAGTATCCTAATGGAGTTAATTCAGAAGTTGCTTATTGTACAAATCGATTAATGTCACTAAAGAAGATTGAAGCCAATGTAATTCATGAAGGTCGACATGTAATGGACTTAAGGGCAGGTCGTGCAACTGAATTTTATAAAGCATCAGCAACTAGTAATGGCTTTAGGGGTAGGTTTGAAATTAGTGCTCATACAGCCGTTTATAATAGCGGCCTACAAAAGAGTTATAATCTAAGCAGAATTAATTACTGGAGTCAGTTTCCTTAATATTATTATATGAAATATTTTTTAATTTTCACTTTGTTATTGATGTTGAATCATTGTTATTCTCAAAGCGAATCAGTTATTGCGTATAGTTACAAGGCAGAAGATCATATTTTGATATTGCTTTTAGATTGTAATGTTGGTTATAGCTATTCTGGAGGTGGCTTTATTATGCAAGAGGTTTTTACATATGAGAAAAAGGGGAAGGGAATTATTAGGACTTTTGGCGAGGAGTTTTCTTTCCGTCAAAGAGTAGATACTCTCAAAATTGAAAAGAGCTCACTACAGGATGTATCTGGAATAACCTATAAGAAGGCTAGTTCAAATAGAAGAGATAAGTTGATTGAAAATTTTATTAAACGCGCAGCAGTCACTGATTGTTATAAAGTTTTTCTTGAAGGAATAAGTAAGTGCAAGGATGATTAGTATTGTGGGAATAAGTACTATCAGTCATTCGGCGTAGTATGTGGCTAAGTTGCATAGGAATAAGCCTCCGGCCAAACAAACAAAGCCTCGGAATAACCTGGGGCTTTTTACTTTATAAGCCCTGCTTTCGTAAGCTGTTCCATAATTTGTTCTTTGGTAATGTTTTCGAGTTGGCTCTTATCGTAGATGTATACGAGGTAAACCTCG
>QKJP01000071.1 GCA_003249255.1 Bacteroidales bacterium | reverse complement strand
TCCAGTTTTCACAGGATCAGACATTTATAGTCCGGTAGCTGATGATGCCACAGCTTATAAAGTACTGGTTACTAACACCACGACCAATTGTAGTACCGAGTCAGGAACTGATGCTGTAGTTTATAATCCAAACCCTACATTATCCCTAAGTAATACAATCGTTTGTGCCGGAAGCCAAGGCGAGATCGAGGTAGATGCCGGATCAGGAACTTATTCATATAAATGGTTTTTAGGAACTGCCGATGTAACAACTGCCACTCCAGTTTTAACAGGATCAGATATTTATAGTCCGGTAGCCGATGATGCTACTGCTTATAAAGTACTGGTTACTAACACCACGACCAATTGTAGTACCGAGTCAGGAACTGATGCTGTAGTTTATAATCCAAACCCTACATTATCACTAAGTAATACAACCGTTTGTGCCGGAAGCCAAGGAGAGATTGAGGTAGATGCCGGATCAGGAACTTATTCATATAAATGGTTTTTAGGAACCGCCGATGTAACTACTGCAACTCCAGTTTTCACAGGATCAGACATTTATAGTCCGGTAGCTGATGATGCCACAGCTTATAAAGTACTGGTTACTAACACCACGACCAATTGTAGTACCGAGTCAGGAACTGATGCTGTAGTTTATAACTCCTTACCAACCCCGCTCATCTCACACACTCCTCATTGTGAGGGAGATGCCGGGGAGCTAAGTGTTACTGCCGGTACAGATTCATACGACTACAAGTGGTTCATTGGTAATGCAGATGTAACTACCGCAACACCTGTTGGAACCAATTCAACTACTTATGCACCAGCCTATCCTTTTGACACCAATGGCTATAAAGTGCTGGTAACCAATCAAACAACATCATGTAGTGCCGTCTCAAGTGTAGAGAATGTTACTTATCATAATTTACCTAAAATTAGCAACTTCTCTAACTTTGATTTCTGCGCAGGTACAGATTATGACGTTCTACCAACAGTTACAACAGGTAGTCATGCCGACATTGATTATCACTGGAGTGGTGAAACAGGGATTTTTTATAGTATTGGAACTGATGAAAAAGATCCTACAATTAATTCTGCCACCACTGGTGCTGGCACATATCACGTGGATCTATATGTTGTGGATGGAAATGGTTGTCAATCAACTACAGAGCAAGCAGTAATTCTTATTGATGATTTCTTAGATATTAAAATCCCTGTTCAAGAATTCTGTGAAGGTAGTACTGATCCTGTATTAAATGCTTGGGCAACAACAGCTACTCTCGATTATCAATTATGGACAGGTGATACCCAAATTCTTCAAACAGGTGAGGAAAGTAACTCTCAACCGGTATTAGCTAACGATGCAGCACCGGGAGTATATACTTTACATTACGAAGCCGAGGATAATAATAAGTGTAAAACAGAAAAGCCTGTTGATGTTATAATTACTATCCACTCAAAACCTGAAGTGGTGTTAGATCCTGTGGTTGCTTGTGATAGAGGTACCTTGTTTGCCGAGGCCAGTCCATTAAATGATTTTTCCGGGAATGTTGATTATTCCTACGAATGGATGTTAGTTGGAAATGTTTCTGCTGAACCGGAGACTATCAGCCAAATTGAAAGAGTAACATCAGGTAATTATCAGGTGATCGCTACTAAAGTAGGTACAAGCTGTTCGAGTGCTCCTGTTCAAAATACGATTACCGTTCATGAAACACCGGAGCCATCTATCACAAATATCCCGGCTTGTGGATCGGCCACGTTAGAAGCCTCAATTGTTTCTCCTGTAGATGCTTCTATAGCATACGATTATGCATGGACTATACAAGGAGCGTCTGCTCCTGAAGCTATTAATGCTCCACAGATTACGAATACAACAAATACAACTTATTCTCTTGTAGTTACTAATAGAAATACATCTTGTCCAAGTGATACTGTGAATATGGACTTGGAAATTTGGGACATTCCTGAAGTGAAATTAGTGGATCAAGGGCCATGTGCAGGAGCTACCCATAACATGAGTACTACAATTACTGCCGGATCCGGTACTATCGATGTTTACAACTGGGTGGATACAGATGCAGTATTCGATCCTGCCACCATTAATGGTGCTTCACCTGTTGTTGTTTCTGCGGTGGTTGGTAAGCATGCAGTAAGCTTCCAAGTTGAAGATGATCATGGATGTATTTCCAATCTGGCTCAGGCCAATGTAACCATTGGCGATTACTTATCCATTCAAATTGCAGATCAACCGTTTTGTGAAGGAAGCTCTGCCATGGTACAAAATGCCTGGAAAAGTGATGCTTCAACCATTAGTTCGCAAGTGTGGACTGGTGATGTAGCGATTTTAAATAATGCGACTGTAGGAAATATGGAGCCTTCGTTGAACCCAAATGCTCCGCCGGGTGTCTATACCTTAAACTATTATGCCGAGAGTGGTGGTTGCCGTACAGATGGAACTATTCCTGTGACCATTACCATCAATGAAAATCCTACCTTTGATAACATTGTCGATGGTTTCTGTACAGATTCTCTCTATACCTTACCGGAAACTCCTGCCGGATTTACTTATACCTGGACGAATAGTGCAGGTGGAAATGAAACTACAAAAGTTGCTAGTGCCGGCGTTTATACGGTTGATGTTGAAGATGCTAACGGATGTAAAACAAATGGAACATTAGCATTAACAGAGTATACCATTCGGGATTACATTGTACCTAGCCAAGGCGTATGTGGTTCTGCAAATGCCATACGGGAATTAGTCGTTCTGGCAAAAGATAACGATCCTTTTAATGCTTCAGACTATACCTATCTATGGTCGAATAATGGAACTGCCGATCGTATTCATCCGGATGATGACGAAGAGTATTCTGTTGTAGTAACTAATGCTTATGGCTGTCCGAGTAAGCCTGCTGCCGGTCGATTAACAACTTATGATGTGATTACTCCAATAGTTAAAAGTAAAGTGATTTGTGCAGGTGATGATAATACTTTAAGGGCTAGTGTAGCAGGCAATGATACTTACAGTTTTAAATGGTCATCGTCGAGAACCACTTGGGGATCAGCTTTTTTTGGTTCAGACTTTAAGCCTGCGAATGATGGGACTTATTATGTAACTGTTACTAATTATAAACCAGGCTGTGTGGATACTGTCGAGACCAGTCTTACAACTTTAGCCTTGCCTGAAATTGGTGTGATTAGCCAGCAAATATGTGCCAACGAAGACCTTCGATTGATAAATAATATTCCCGTTGGTAATTATGAGTTCGAGTGGAGTGTTCAGTCCAGAGATTTAGTCTTTGATTATAAATCCATTGCAAGTCCAACTGTATCATCCTTAAAAGGAGGTGTTTATGATGTTCATTATAAGATTAGCGAAGGCGAATGTTCAAATGAAGCTGATATCCAAATAACAGTTAGAGATCTGCCCAAAGTGTCAAATATTCCAGCTCGAACCTTTATCTGTCCTGAGCCTGGTAGTTTTTATCAGTTGCCTGAACCGGAGGCTGGATTAACCTATGAGTGGAAAGATGAAAAAGGTGCCCTTGTTGGCTCTAGGTTCATCAATAAGGAAGGAACTTACTTTGCAAGGATTTCTGATTTCATCGGATGTGAGTCGTCTGATGAATTAAATTTGGTTCATTACGAAGCACCTCAGCCTGAAATTTTAGCACATGATGTCTGTCCGGGAGAGTCTTTAGAATTAACCACTTCATTAAATTATGCAAGCTATGAGTGGGATGATGCTTCAACGGGTGCTTCAAAATTAGCCTATGGTGATGGAAGTAGCCACACGGTTAAAATTGTTGATGATAATGGTTGTTCAGGCGTTTCGGAGCCGGTTGTTGTGAATACCCGCATAGCTCCAGCTTATGTCTTAGATCAAGATACGGCAATTTGTCAAAATGAAACAGTCGTTTTAGATGCATATAACGGGTATCAAACTTACTTATGGACAAAAGATGGAGTACCTTACTCTGATCAAAGGCGAATTTCGGTATCAGAGGCCGGGAATTATGAAGTTTCAGTTTATGATGGATGTTTTACCTTAAAGAATTCGTCAAAGGTTGAAATTAACCCATTGCCGGAATTTAGTGTTGTCGATAATTCCTTAGCCGGCGTTTTAGGACTTGAAGCAAATGGTGGTTCTGAACCTTATGAGTATGCATTACGTGGAAATGCTAGTCCTTATGAAAAGTTTACCCTAGAAGCTAGTTTTAAGGATTTAAATGGCGGTTTATTTACAGCTCATGTGCGTGATGCCAACAAGTGTTATAATGCCTTAAAAGTTGAAATTCCATATCCTGAGCTTGGTATACCTAATTACTTTACTCCTAACGGTGACGGAATTAATGACCTGTGGACCATTGAAAACATCGAGAAGTATCCAAATGCCAAAATCATTGTATACGACCGTTATGGAAAAGTATTAGTAGAGTTAGGTGCTGATGCCGGTGGATGGGATGGTACCCGCTTTGGAAATCCTTTACCGGACGACTCCTATTGGTACGTGGTTGTGCAAGGCTTTGAAGATCTTGTTTACAAAGGTCATGTGACTATTATTAGATAAAAATGTTCTGATGAGATGATGAGATGATGGGTTGATGTGATGATGTGCTGATGAAATAATTTGTAAAATAGGAAATGTGCAAATGATTTTTCGAGCTAACGACCTAACAACCTAATAATCTAATGACCTAAGATTAATGTGCAAATTAGGAAATGTGTGAATAATCTTATCAGTACGAAGCATAACATAGCATCAAAGATGCGGTGTCATGTAGCATAGTCCGTAGGGCTATGAAAATAATGGCAACATCAATTTTGTAGCGCCAAAGGTGCGGAGTCTTAAATCACAAGACTACGTACTTTGGTGCATATATTAATACCTGTTTAATATCCTAGGCCTGACAGGAAAGGCTTTGAATTTCGCCCTTTTTTTTTCTTTTTAATAAGCAAAGGATATCCCTATTTACCGACCTCCAAAATTTTTAATTGTTGCTGCTTATTCATTTTTATAGGGTTGTAGATATTTAGATATATTCTAAATAACATGTTTTTACAGCTGGATTTTTTGCTCGCCTTTATACTATTTGGTATAGTCCTGCGTTAGATTATGGATAAATGTTTACGTCTGTTAAAAATGGTATTAATTGATTAAAAGGCTGTTTTGATCGATGAAAGTTATGGGTGCAGGTCATGATGTATTTGTACAATATTTAACAGATATTATAAAATGTTTAACATGTACTTAAGGTGATTTTGGAATTCTTCTCGACTGTAAAATATTTTAATTTGTTTAAGTGCTTATTATTCATTTATTTTGGGATCGACTAACTAATCTTGTTTCGCGTAATATTAATTTTCGCAACTTTCAGGGGATGAAAAAATATTTAGGTTTTTTAACAAAAGGCAAGGAAACCTTTTTGTTATCAATGTTATGCTTTTTAGGGACTAATTTTGATTTGGTAGGGCAGTGCGCTGTAATGCCTGTAGGCCAAACCATTTGTGCGGGTGAAGCTATAACCCTTGAAATACCAGGTGTATCAAGTGTTGTTTGGAGTGATGGTACTAATGTATTAAATTCGGCAACCCCTAAAGTAGCACCTTTAAACACTACTACTTATACAGCAACTTATGCAAGTCTCAATAATGTTGTAACAAACGGTGATTTTCAATCTGGAGTAACGAGTACAGCCGCTCCTGCTGATAATACCTTATATACAAATTACCAATCTTGGGGTACATTAAATAAGGCCGGCACACATCATTATCAGGCAAATCCTAATGTTTTTAATAGTGCTGCAAACGCTTTTGTATTTTCTTCTACAGGAGCACCAAGTGGTGCAGTAGGTGATAATATGTTGATTATAAATGGAGGTACTGCGAACGAAAAAGTGCTTTACATGATAATGAATGAAGCATCTGATGAGTACGCAATATCTTTTTATGTAGCCAATGTTAATGGAGATGGTTATAAGGAACCATACGATTTAGAATTACAGATAGAAGGAGTACCTGTTAAACAGTATAGCGGAAAAGAAGAGGGAGGATTTACTCAATATGTTTATGTAGGTAATATAAATAAAGGTGACGAAATTACTTTGGTTAATAAGAATAGTAGTGCTACAATGGGGAATTTATTTGCCATTGATGATTTTGTGGTAGCTAAAACTTGTACAGGAAGTGTAACAATTACAGTTAACCCAGATTCCCCAAGTATTGCATTAGATGCGGTAGAAGTTGGTGATTGTGAGATGTCTACTAGTGTGCAGGCGACTGTTACTAATGGTGCTTTTACAGCTTGGACAGATACTTATAATATTCTAAATAATGAAACGGTTAGTGGGGCTACAGCAACAGCAGATGTGGATCTTACTAAAGATGTTGGGGTTTATAGTGTATCTATTAGAGCGAAGAATAGTTCTTCGGGATGTGAATTAGAAATGACAAACGTTATACATGTCAAAGAATGTTACGACCCGATAATATTTTGTGAAGGGGAGACCGCTGCCGAAATTATCCCACCGACTGCTGTTGAATTTACCAAATGGGTAGACCCCAATGGCGTTAGCCATGACCCCGATACAGAGCCATTTGTTCCCATAGAAACTGGTACCTACGAAATGTATTACTATCAAGAAGGGAAAAATAACTTAATTCCAAATCCAGATTTTGAGGGGATGACAAAGACAGAGATTGAGGCTTTTTCTGACTATACCTATAAAGAATTAGATGGGATAAATCATGATTTGTCTGCTGGTAACGGGGATTACACGGTAGGAACTAATCCTTGGGATTTCCATAGAACGGATAATTGGTATCAAAATATGTCCGATCATGGAGGTAGTGGTAATATGCTTATAGTGGATGGAAGTAGTATGCCAGGGGCTGTACTTTATAGAACTAGTGTGTGGGTACAACCAGCAACAGATTATATTTTTACTGGTTGGTTTGCAAATATTCATGGGTTGTTAGCTAATCCATTTGATTTAAACTTTGATATTGATGGAGAGATAACCAGATTTGAAGGTGCTAAATCGGGTGGAATAGTTCCTTATGGTGGTGTTGATTATCCTGAAGGTGTTGCAGGTTGGATTCCATCTCCTTCCTCAGTATGGAATTCAGGTGGAGCTGTGGGAGATGATCCAAGGTTGATTACCATACAAATTACAAATAATAATATAGGTGCTTGGGGTAATGATATTGGTATCGACGATTTAGAATTCATTCCAGTAGTTAAAGAAGAAATCGAAGTCACCGTTAAACCAACACCTGTAGTAGACCTACCTTCAACTTATAATATAGCAGCCGGAAGCAATGTAACCATAGGCGTGAATAAGGTAACTCCTGAATTCGAAAGCGATGGAACAACAGCTGTAGATTACGAATACGTTTGGGAGAAAGGGTCTACTTATTCTGACCCTACTACACTAACTTTTAGTGGGGCTGTAGGTGCAGACCAAAAGGCATTAACAACCCCTGCCGATGGTGATGAATATGGCGTGTGGGCAAAGTATGCCGATGCCCCACAGTGTATTAGTGCAGTTGCTACCACCACCATTAACCATAGCCTTCAAGTAAATGCATCGGCAGACCCGGTTTGTGAAGACGAGCAGGGTACGATCAAATCAGATTACGTTGGTGCAGATAAATACGAATGGTATCGTGTCGAAACTGCAGGTGATGTATTAGTTTCAGGAGCGACTTCAAAAGATTACTCGCCTGCTACAAACGATGCCAATGATTATTACGTTGTAATTACCGTAGGTGGTAGCACTGCTCAATCTAATGCCGTAAGTATAACCTATAACGACAAGCCTGATATTACCCTAGATGCCACCGCATCTATTTGCCAGGATGGTACTTTAGCGCTTAACCCAAGCTTTACCGGTGGTACTGCCGATTATACCTATGAGTGGACAAACGATAGAAGTGTCTTGCAAAATGCCTTAACAGGTACCTTAAATTCAACAGGTTCTTTAAGCAACGATGTTAATACCAGTAGCGCCGATGTTTACAATGTAAACTTTAAAGTGACCGATGTTAACGGCTGTTCAGATAATCAAGACGTAGAAATAACCGTTCTTGAAAAGCCAAAGGTTACGCTTGACGCTACCTTTACTTTCTGTCCTGAACTAACAAGTATGCCTATTGCGCCAACACAAGTACTGCCTGCATTAACAACTGGTTCGTACACACTCAACTGGTACGATAGCAACGATGCATCAGGAGGAATAACTTATACAGGAGCTTCTTACGATGTGGTAGGAACAAGCGATGGGGATTCCTATTCAGTAATTGCCACGCACCCGAATGGATGTCCGAGTGATTTTAAGGCCACAACAGTGTCGTTACATAATGCAGTAACTGTAGATGTGCTAAACCCCGAAGTTTGTGAAAATACACAAGGGACTTTAACTGCAGATGGTAAAACGGCTCCTGATTACACCTTTAACTGGTATCTAGCAGATAATACTGGTGTTAAAACAGGAATATCTTTAGGTACGGGATTATCCTATCAACCTGATTATAACAGTCCGCTTGCCAAATACATCTTAGAAGCTGTAGAAGTGGCTACTACTTGTGTGGGGGTATCTGCTGCAACAGCTGTGCCTTACCGTGCAGCTCCGGTTTACAATGGTTCTACCAAAGAACATACTTGTGCAGGTACAGATGCTCAATTAGAAATAGATGTTACTGAGCAAGCCGGTATGACCTATACCTACACGTGGGATTTTGATGGCGCTACTGCCAGTGCCACCACAACAAGTGATCAAGATCCATTAATACTAGGGACATCAACTATTAAGGATTACCTTTTTGACTTAACCATCAAGGATGGTATCTGTACGGTAAATGTCAATGATATACCTTTTAGTGTGTATCCTTTACCAACCATCACTATTGCAGATGAAGTAGTTTGTGTTAATTCCGCATTAACATTATCCCCCCAAGTAACTGGCGGTATCGCACCGTATGATTTTACATGGGGTACAAATCAAATTATACAAGCCCCATTAACCGGAACGATTCCTGTTGGCTCTACACAAACCACTAAAGTGGTGGATACAAGCCTGAATGGAGATTATACACTTCAGTTTTCGGTAGAAGATGCGAAAGGGTGTGAAGCTCAAACTGAAATTGATGTTAGCATTACTGCTTTACCTACAGCTCCTGATTTAACACCGGAGGTTTGTGATGGTAAACCTTATGAATTAGTAGATCATGCTGCGTCTAACTTATCTTATACTTCCTTCGAGTATGGTGGTACAGTTTTCAATGTCGGGGATGATATTTTTAATGCCGGGGAATACACCGTAACAGTTTTAGAAGATCATACCACTTACACTTGTGAGAATACCGGAAAACTTACATTAACGGTTCATGAAAAGCCGGTGGTAAGCATTTCTGATAATTCAATATGTACAGGAGAAGACCGGATTTTACAAATTACAGATGTTCAAGTTCCGGGACAAACTACAACGCTTTCAGACTTTACTTTCCAATGGCTAGAAACAAATAATCCAACTACTGTTTTAACAGAAAACACTTCTCAAGTTACTGTACCTAAAGCTGAAGAAAACTATTCTGTTGTGGCAACTTATACAGGAGGTACAGGATGTTCAAGTGATGCTGTTTTTGCAAAAGTGACCGAGGGGCCATTAGTGGTATCTCTACAAGGGAATGAGGTATGTGCCGATGCGAACGGTACTTTATCCATCCTTAGTCCTGTTGCTGAATTGGGTAATACATATACCTGGATGAAAGGTAGCACGGATGTAACGGTTGATGCAAGCCAGAATACCTTCAGTACACCACCGGGAGATGATAGTGATTATACCGTTATCGTAACAAAAGTTTCTGGTTGTACCGGAACTTCTAATGTGGCTAATGTTACAGTAAATGCAATTCCTGAAGTAGATATTGCACCACTATTCCCATTTTGTACCGGTCAAACGCAAATGGAGCTATCTGTAATTAATGTTCTGCCGGTGGCGAGTTACGATTACTATTGGTATGATAAAGTAGTGACAAATACAACTACTGATCCTGAAGATTTCTTTGGTGCAACTTATGATTTAGCAGCAGCAGGAAAAGGAGCCGGAACTTATTCAATTATCGTAGCGGATCAGGTAACAGGGTGTAAAAGTGAAGCTAAGCAGACCAAAGCAGAGATAGCTAGTAACATTACTGTTCCTGTGGCAGTCAATGATGCCTGTCAGGATTCTCAAGGCTTAGTTTATACAACTTTAACCGGTTCAAATTATAACTATCAATGGTATGAGCACGATGCTGTTTCGGGAACGAATACTGCGCTTACCGGTGAGATAAGTGAAGAATATATACCTGCTGCTAATGCTACCACGCAATATGTTGTAGGATTGGAGGAAACAACTTCCGGTTGTACCGGTATTTCCGGTCCGGTGAGTGTTAGCTACCGAGATAAACCTGTTTTGAATGCCTTTAGTAAAACGGCGACCTGTTTTGGAAATGAAGCTCAATTAGTAGTGGATATTACAGCACCTTTAACGGATGATAAGTATGACTTCATTTGGAATTTTGATGGCGCTTCAATTGTTTCCGGTACTGAGGCATTAAAAGAACCCACAGTTGCAAATGATGCAGCTGTTAACTCGTACCTGTTTGATTTAAAAGTGAAGGATGACTTGTGTGATGTGGATTTTGATGATTTAAGTTTTGCGGTGAATGCCATACCTGAGGTGGTATTGAACGATACTTTAGTTTGTGCGTCTGAAACAAGAGCTCTAAAACCGGCAAGTGTTACAATACCGGGCGGTTCTTCTACTTCTACATTTACTTATTCATGGTTTGAGCGGGATGATGCGAGTAAAACGGAATTATGGACTACCGAAAAATATTCAGGAGTAGATGCCGAAACATATTATTCCTTGATCGTGACAAATCCAACAACAGGTTGTGTAAGCAACGAGGTTTCTGCAAAAGTGACTCAGTCGCCTTGGAATATTGAGATTGCCGCTAATGTTGTTTGTGCCGATGAAAATGGAACTTTGGAAGCTTTAAATGTACCCGCTAATAGTTCCGGTTATACCTTTACATGGATTAAAAACGGACTAGATGTGTCCACAACCTCAGTAAGCACTTACACAATTCCAGCCTTGCTTGATGAGGATGTTTACACGGTTAGAGTTGTCAAAAATCAAGATTGTTACGAAGAATCTACAAACAGTGCAAGTGTCTCTTATAATCCTTTACCTGTATATAATGGAATAAGCAGTTTGGAAAGATGTGATTACGAACCATATACTTTACCAACGGCACCTGTAGGCAGTGGTGAGATTTACAATTGGGTTGATCAATTTGGGATAGCAGCTCCTGCAACAGTTGAGCAAACCGGCATATACACAGTGAATATTACCGATGCGAATGGCTGTAAAGCTTCCGGTACAGTTGATTTAACCGTACATGATGTACGTGAGTTCGAAGTGGAGAGCCCGGGTTACTGTAGAAATGCGGATTGGTTATTAACCGCTTTACCGCTTGATAATAATCCATTCACTGCTTCGGATTATTCTTTCGGTTGGTCTAATGGAGCTACCGGCAATGAAATGACTCCGGCCGATGATGCTACTTATACTGTTACCATTACAGATGTTCATGCCTGTGTTACAACGGCAAGTGGTCAAATTACTATCTACGAACATCCTGAGCCGGTAATTATTGGTGACGAATTAGTCTGTCCGGGAGAGAATGGAACCATCGAAGTTGAAAATGGAAGTTCTTATTCAACCATATTATGGAATGATAATTCAAACCTTGTGCTAAGAGAAGTTCCTGGATCGGATGTTGAATATTCGGTTACAGTATGGGATGCAAATGGTTGTGATGGGATATCTCCAGCCTTCCGGGTGATTGAACGAGTAACGCCTGAATATGAATTAAATCAAGACACAGTTATCTGTTTCAATGAATCTGCTATTCTGGATGCCTTTAAATTTGATGATCCCAAAACGGTATATAGCTGGACCCTTAATGGTGAGCCTTTTGCAGATACTCGAACCATTACAGTTACTGAACCTGGTACTTATACCTCAAAGGTTAATGATGGCTGTTATACTTTCGAATCTTCCGCAAGTGTAGTGGTGGATCCATTGCCTCAGTTTTCTATAATTGATGTTACTTTAGCAGGAGCAGTTGGGGTACAGGCCGAAGGTGGTTTAGTACCTTACCAATATAAATTGGTAGGTGAGCGCAGCGAGTTTAATGAATATGGATATTCACCAAGCTTTACGGATGTTTGGGCAGGTCAATATAATTTACATGTGTTGGATGCGAATGGCTGTCATAATCAAACGATTGTAGATGTACCTTATCCGGATTTAATTATTCCGAACTTTTTTACACCTAATGAAGATGGCTATAACGACCGCTGGGTAATTGGTAATATAGAGCAGTACCCTAATGCTAAAGTGATTATTTATAATCGCTTTGGTAAAGTCATCAAAGAGTTTGGAGCTGATTCTTATGGCTGGGATGGTATGTATAACGGCAATCCGGTTCAACAGGACAGTTATTGGTACGTCATTGTGCAAGGCTATAAGAACCTTGTTTATAAAGGATATGTCACCCTGGTACGAAAAGAAAAAAATGCTAACTAGAAATAAAGAAAATCCCCGGTTTGAGCTACTCAAATCGGGGATTTTTTTATGTGCTTTTGAGTGATGCTGTGCTAAGGTTGTACATTCTTATTTGGTCATTAGGTGGTTAGGTCATTTTCTAATTCTCACATTTTCTAATTTGCACATTCCTTTTAGGTCATTAGGTAGTTAGGTCGATAGGTCATTTGCGCATCATCTCATCAGCACATCAACTCATTAACTCATCATCACATCACCTCATTAGCCCATCCACACATTAAACTTGTACAACCAATTTCCCTTTCAATCGTCCTTCACCCTGCTTAAGAAGAGCATCCGGAAGTTTTTCAAACGGAAACTTTTCATCAATGACCACTTTGAGTTTCTCTTGGTTAAATAGCTCAATTAAGTCTTCATTGTTTTGGTTTGCACGGTGCATTATCATACCAATTTTCTTTTTACTAAATAAGGAGAATAACCTACCAACAATCCCAACGGAAAGCATGCTGCTTATTTTTCCGCCCGATAAAGATAAAATTCCATCTTGCTTTAAAGATTTGGCATAAGTTCCGGCAGAGCGAGTGCCAATACAATCAAGTATGAGATCGTATTTAAGTTTGTTTTTTGAGAAATTTTGGCTTTTGTAGTCGATCGTGTGGTCAGCTCCTAAAGCGTTGAGTATATCGAATTTTTCAGCGCTGTCAATGGCTGTAACTTCAGCTCCATAATGTTTAGCAATCTGTATCGCAAAAGGTCCAACACATCCACCGGCTCCATTGATTAAAATCTGGTCGCCTTTTCTAATTGGCCGGTGAGCCAGTAAGCCCTGATAAGCTAGGTTGCCGGCATGACTTAATGAGGCCGCTTCTTCAAACGACATTTTTGAAGGCATAATGGTGATACTTTTTTCCTTGGCAGTCGTGAATTCGGCAAACGCAGCAAATCCACTTTCAGATAAATCCCCGAATACTTTATCTCCTTCTTTAAAGCGAGAAACTTGACTGCCAACCTTGGAAATGATACCTGCAGCATCTATTCCGGGAACTAAATATTTAGGTTTAGGAACTCCGGTTATCAAGCGGTATAATTTGGGGATTCCTCTTACAAAATCCCAATCCCACGAATTGATAGAGACGGCTTTTACTTCAATGAGTACTTCATCTTCTTTCGGACTTGGAGTAGGAATATCTTGAAGACTCAGCACATCTTTCGGTTCTCCATAGTTTTTGTAAGTAATGGCTTTCATGATTGTTGGTTATGTTAATAGGTCGATAGGTCAAAAGGTCACGAGATTATTAGATTATTCCCGCATTTTCTAATTTGTACATTAATAAGTTATTAGCTCGATAGATAGTTAAAGTATTAGCACATTTTCTCATCTGCACATTTCCTAATTTTCACATTATCTCATTTGCAAACCAGCACATCATCCCATTTTCTAATTTTCACATTAATAGTAGTTTACTCTTTTTCGCTGCCAATGTTAATAACCAGATTTCCACTTTTTTGTCCACTTGCTGCATACTCAAAAGCATCTGCTATGCAATCTAATTCGTAGTAACGGTCAATTAAGGGTGAAAAAAGACCTTGGTTCATTAGTTTTTGAACCAGTTTAACACTCGTGAGCCGATCCTTGGGATATGGGAATTTAACCTTCTTTTTGCCTTTAGAACCAGGAATGTGTCCCCAGATGTATGAAATGAGGGAGTAAAAAATATTTTCACCATGAGGTCCCAGTTCAGAGGACATAAAAACAGCTTTGGGCTTCATTAATGGCCTGCATATCGAAAAACGGGTTTTGCCAACAGCATCAAATACATAATCGAATTGTTGATCAATTTTTGTAAAATCAGTTTGGGTGTAGTCAATCACATGGTCTGCACCAAGGTTTTTTACTGCGGTTAAATTCACCGTGTTACAGACTGCGGTAACTTCAGTATAAAAAGCTTTTAATAATTGCACCATAGCTGATCCAATGGCACCTGAAGCTCCATAAACAAGTACTTGGTCACCTTTTTTTAGGGGTACTTTATTAATGAAATTGTAAGCATAATGTGCTCCCTCTGTACTGGCAGCAGCTTGTGGAAAAGGGATGTTATCCGGGATTGTGGCTAAAGCTTCTTTCTCTTCTATGCAAAGATACTCTCCATGCGAACTCAATCCCATATCATCAAAACCAAATACTTTATCACCAACATTAAACTTTGTGACGTTTTGTCCGATTGCTTCAACAATGCCGGAAAACTCACTTCCCAGAACCGGGTTGGTTGGTTTAAATAGTCCGGTGGTAAGGTGCATAACCCAGGGCTTGCCACTCAGCATGTGACAATCTGTGCGGTTTACCGTGGTGGCAATAACTTTTACTAAAAGGTCATTGTCATGAAGAGTAGGCTTGTCAATTTCTTCCAGTTTTAGAACTTCATTTGGACTTCCGTATTTATAATAGGTACTTGCTCGCATCTTCATATCATAGAGTTTTAGCTATTACAAGTAAACCAAAATAAATAACAATGAATAAAGAATAATGGATAAATAATAGAGAATAATGAATAAATAACAATGTATAATGATTAATTATAAATGCGAACAATAAGCTGATTATGGATAAAATCACTACTGAAATATTGATCCAAACTTTGGTCGATCATCAAAACAAACAATTCAACAACCTAGCAATTAATCCAACTGAACACTCATTAATAATTCATCACTCACCATTAATCATTAAAAAAGAGGCTCCCAAACCGGAAACCTCTCTTTTCTATATAAGATCATAATACGATTGTAATGTTATTTAGCACATTATCGCATTAGCACATCAGCGCATTGTTGTAATTAAATCGTCAACGATCCTGCCGGAGGTGCAAACTTAGTCAGTTCAATGCCATCTACCGCAGCCTTGTATTCATCTAGGTTAGGCGTTCTACCTAACACAGCCGATAAAACAACTACCGGTGTTGATGCCAATAAAGACTCTCCCTTTTTAGTATCGGTATCACCTACCACACGACCTTGGAACAAGCGCGTAGAAGTCGCTAATACGGTATCGCCCGGCTCAGCTTTCTCCTGGTTACCCATACAAAGGTTACAACCCGGACGCTCTAAGTACATCATGTTATCGTATTTTGTGCGGGCAGTATTTTTGGGTAATAAGTCGCTAAACTCAAAACCGGAATATTTCTGAAGAATTTCCCAGTCACCCTCAGCTTTTAACTCATCAATGATGTTATAAGTTGGAGGTGAAACAACTAACGGCGCGTTAAAGTTAACTTTACCCTGCTGCTTTTCGATATTGCGTAACATGTGCGCTAAAATCTTAAAATCGCCCTTGTGAACCATACACGATCCAACGAAAGAAAGATCAACTTTTTTAGTGCCACCGTAGTAGTCAAGCGGACGAATGGTATCGTGGGTATAACGCTTAGAAACGTCTTCGTTATTTACATCAGGATCGGCAATCATTGGTTGCTCAATAAGATCTAAATCAACTTCGAACTCAGCGTAATATTTCGCATTGGCATCTGGTGCTAAAGCAGGTTTCACACCCGATTTAATTTCTGCAATGCGTTTGTCTGCTTTCTCGATTAAGCCTTTTAGCACTTGCTTGGCGTTATCCATGCCCTTATCAATCATAATTTGGATGCGGCTCTTCGCAATCTCGATCGATTGAATAAGGGTATCATTGTCTGAAATACAAACAGAAGCTTTTGCTTTCATCTCAGCCGTCCAATCGGTGAAGGTAAAGGCTTGGTCGGCCAATAAGTTTCCGATGTGCACCTCGATGATACGACCCTGAAATACATTCTCACCACCAAATTTCTTAAGCATCAAGGCTTGCGTCGCATGCACCACATCACGGAAATCCATGTAATCTTTCATTTTACCTTTGAAAGTTACTTTTACCGATTCCGGAATTGGCATCGTTGCTTCACCCGTTGCAAGCGCTAAGGCCACCGTACCCGAGTCGGCACCAAAAGCCACACCTTTCGACATACGTGTGTGCGAGTCACCACCAATGATGATGGCCCAATCGTCAACCGTAATGTCGTTTAATACTTTGTGGATCACATCCGTCATGGAGTGATAAACGCCTTTAGGGTCACGAGCCGTAATCAGACCAAAGTCGTTCATAAACTTCATCAACTTAGGGATGTTCGCCTGTGCTTTCTTATCCCAAACCGATGCTGTGTGACAACCCGACTGGTATGCACCATCAACCGTTGGAGCAATAACCGTAGCAGCCATCGATTCTAACTCTTGTGAAGTCATCAAGCCGGTTGTATCCTGCGAACCTACAATGTTCACTTTCACACGCACGTCAGAACCGGCATGTAATATTTTACCCGGAGTGATACCTACCGCATTTTGGTTAAATATTTTTTCAACCGCAGTTAAGCCTTGTCCTTCAATCGATACTTCTTTTGATGGAGCAAATACAGCAGGCGCTTTAATACCTAAAGTGGCTGCAGCGAACGATTGAAGTTTCTTGCCAAAAACAACCGCATAAGAACCACCAGCCTTGATGAATTCTACCTTTTGAGGTGTTAATGATGCAGAAATGTCAATCAGTTCCTGATCTCCGTTATATAATTTCTTCTTTTTTGTATTGATGGTTAAAACTGTACCGGTTGCTACCGAATAGGCTTCTTCTAAAACAGGCTCGCCGTTTGCATCTAACACAGTATTGCCTTGAGCATCGGTTTTCTTCACCCAGTTTTTAAGGTCGATACCAATACCACCGGTTACCCCAACAGTAGTCAGGAA
The DNA here is from genome assembly GCA_003249255.1 of Bacteroidales bacterium. Lineage (GTDB taxonomy): Bacteria > Bacteroidota > Bacteroidia > Bacteroidales > Marinilabiliaceae > SZUA-582. The sequence goes on along the minus strand of QKJP01000071.1, from coordinate 38,559 downwards.
AATTGGCGAAATGCCGTTAGTTCCTGCAATGATAGGAGCGATGTTTACGAATGGTACGTATTTGCTGGCTTGCTTACCGGTCCACAATGCCACGTTGTTCACACCCGACATACGAGATGAACCTACACCCATAGTTCCTTTTTCTGCAATTAGCATCACACGTTTATCCGGATGTTGTGCCTTTAATGCAGTGATTTCCTCTTGCGCTTCAGGAGAAATCATGCACTTACCGTGTAGCTCACGGTCTGAGCGAGAGTGGGCTTGGTTACCCGGCGATAATAAATCGGTAGAAATATCACCAATGCCGGCAATGTAAGTCACCACTTTAATTTCTTCCTCTACCTCAGGTAGTTTGGTGAAGAACTCAGCCTGAGCATAGCTCTCCAAAATTTCTTTAGCAATGGCGTTACCTGCTTTATAAGCGTCTTTCAAACGAGCCATGTCAGCATCGTAAAGGAAAACTTGTGTTTTAAGCACCTTAGCAGCTTCAGTAGCAATAGCAGCATCGCTACCTAAAGCCAAATCAAGTAGAACCTCGATGGATGGTCCACCTTTCATGTGAGATAATTGCTCAAAGGCAAACTCAGGCGTGATTTCAGCAACCGTTGTTTCTCCAAGAATAATCTCTTTTAAAAATTTTGCTTTAACTCCTGCTGCACTGGTAGTACCCGGTAATACGTTGTAGATAAAGAATTTTAGAGAATCTTCTCTGTACTCGTTGTCGGTGTCTTTGATTTGCTCGATGATTGCGCTTGCCAAATCAGCACCATCAATGGGTTTAGGGTTTAACCCTTGTCCTTTTCGCTCTTCAATCTCCTGAAGGTATTCGCTGTATATGCTCATAAATTATCTTTTTGGTGTTAAAGGAAGATTTCAAAGTACTCTGTTAATGAGTTTAAAAAAGCCTCCGGTAAAAGTATAACACTCTCTGTTTTATTATGTTTGAATGAAAGACAGATTCGAAAAGTTATTGGTGATTCTGCCTTTCAAAGTGCAAAATTACAAAATAAAGTGCTTAGTAACAAAGGGCTTGGAGGCAATAGGGTACATTGCTGGATCAAGAAATGCTTCCAAAATATTTTTGTGCGAATACCTAATTTCCGGCAAGGGCAGAATGTGATTTTCTTACTGATTAAGAGCGAATGAGTTTTTAACGTCCCAAAGGGATGAGTCCAAGGATTTCCACATGTTTTTGACCGGATTTACCCGATTAACAGGTTTAAAACTATCATTTTTTAAAATCTTGTAAATCCTGTTAATCCAGTCTTAAAAGCCAATCCCTTGGGATGAATCCTTATGTTTTGAATAATCGGATGGCGTTACACGGTTTGTTGATGATGAAATAAACCGTTTATTTTGTGGCTCCGGTTTTTGAAAAAACAAAGAGCTCTTTTGGAGAGAATCGCTCCATTAGGGTGTTTGATGTTTTATTTAACAATTTTAAGAAATGAGAAGTTTTTTGACTTTCCTGCTGATGATTACTGGAATCACTACCGGTGTTTCTCAGTCCATACACGTTGATGTGAATTTAGATATGATGCATCAAACCGGTGATGTTTCTACTTTTAATCGGGAGCGCAACATTAATGTACATTCATCATTAATCGAGAATGAATGGCAAGGAGAGGAAGAGAAGCTCAATTATCTTATTAACGATCTAAACGTCTGGTTTGGACGTGATAACGGTGCTGCAACCTGGTGTTTTAAGCAAACGCCCAAACATCCGTCTGTTGATGCCTATCCAGATTTACAGTGGATGGAGACTGAGGGATTACGCTTACGCAACTATTTTTCGCAGCGTTTTTCAAATGCCGATAAAATGGGTCGTAAAAACAGTATGCGGATAATGGGCACTAATCCTCATACTACTTATCCATGCCTTACACCCTACTCCGGATACTGGTCTGGTCGCCCCGGGAGTCTTTGGTATCCAACCGAAATAGAAACTTCTTCTGATTGGGTGGTTAACTATTTAGAAAATTATTTCGCTCAAAATGAGAACAGTGTCGGAGAAGCTTTGCCCAGATATTGGGAAGTGATGAATGAACCTGATCATCTCTTGAATACCAACAACATTATGTTTTCAAGTTGGGAGGAACTTTGGGCTTATCATAACCTTGTTGCACAAAAAGTTAAACAACGCTTAGGTGATAAAGCTCCTTTAATTGGCGGTATGGCTTTTGGATATCATAGTTTCCATGAAGCAGATGTTAGCCATCGGTTTGCTAAACAGGGTTACAGTAATCAATTCTTTCAGGAAAATGATCCTTTGCGTCAATTGGCCTTTGAAAAAACAAAATCAGCTTTTTGGGGAGATGGCACGCAGCATCTGAAAAAATGGTATCAGTGGGACGTAATCTGGAAAGGGTTTATCGATTCTTGTGGTCAAAATATGGATTTTTATTCCTTGCATATCTATGATTTACCGCAATGGAAATCTGAAAACTATGCCATCAGAAAAGGGGGTAACATCGAGGGTATTCTTGATATGATCGAATGGTATGATGTGAATAAGTATGGAAAGCAAAATCGTAAACCACTAATCATTTCTGAGTTTGGTGCTTATGCTCCATATATCGGAAATGAAGCCGCAGCAGCTGATCCCAAAAGAAGAGATTGGGAGAATTTGAAATCCTATTCTTCCATGCTAATGCAATTTCTTGAGCGACCTGATTACATAATCAAAACGGTGCCTTATAATCCGATAAAAGGAGAGTGGGGCGATCTCAAAGATAATCCTTATGGTCGTTTCCCTTTTGCCATGATGCAAAAAGACAAGGACAATGCTTGGCAATGGTCTGAGTTTATAAAGTTTTATGAATTATGGAGTGATGTGAATGGAATTCGGATTGATACCTATAGTGATGACCGTGATTTACAAGTGGATGCGTATGTGGAAGGAAATCATGTTTATTTGATTCTTAATAATCTGGAAACCATTAACCGGGATGTGAAACTTCAATACTATGGAAATGAAGCAAATCCGGTCGTTTCAGTGAAGAAAAAACAGTTGTTTCTCGATACCTCCATCGGAATGGGCGAAGGATGGCCAAACTTAGTCAGCGAAAGTTTCACCGTTGCTCCGGTAAATCTTGAAATAGGCGCAGAAGCTACTGTAATTTTGGACTATACTTTTGCACATCATGTAGAAATTATTCATCAGTCGCAGGAAACCAAATTCTATGCCGAAAGCTTGAGTGGGTCAGTTCCAAATCGAGTAAGTACAAACGGTCAGGCCATCACAGCTCATATCAATCATGTAGAAGGTTTTGATATGCCGGGTGAAGCAACACTGCGCATTGGAGGCTTATTCTTGTATTCCTATATCTCTGAAGAAAATCCTGAAAATCAAATATTCATTAATGGTAATCGCATTTCATATAATCCGGATTGGAGAGGTGAAGTCCAAAGTGCGTCTAATTATTATTTTGGGGTATTGGAAATTCCTTTTGATAAAAAATTATTGCAAGCTGATAATGAAATTGTAATTAAGTTGCAAGGAGAGCATACGTTAACCAATGTATCATTGCAGGTTTGGAACATGAGTCGAATTCCGGGGCGAACCGGGTTAAATAAGACATCAACCCAGGGAAACCCTCATAGAATTTTTTATGATGAAAATCAATCTTCTGATCCCTATGTTATTTGGCAGCCCAATTCTAAAGCCTTTCAGCTAAAAAACATAAAAGGCAAAAGCTATGATGCATATGTTTTTGATTTACAAGGTAAGAAGTGTTTGTATTTCAATGATTTAAAGGATGAAATTTGGGTAGATGCAAGCGCATTAAAAAAAGGTTTTTACGTGCTTCAAGTGGTGGGCGAAAACTCGAATAAATCTTTTAAAATAAATGTAATGGAATAAATCATTTTGAATTGTAAACATACCATTTGTCAAGTTTTAGAAGGATCATAACTCAATTTTTTATCAGTTGTTTAATCCTATGAATCGGAATGATTTCTTATTTTTAGAGTTAGTACAGTTTGGTCAGTGTTTATGATAAGCTGTAGAGTTCTGATTAAGAGGAGTACGAAGGTGGCGAAGGGTGGATTGACCAAAGGTCTTCCCGATCGTTGTCGGGATTAAATATAATTATCAAAACCAAAACTACATTCTATGAAAATCCGCTTTTTATATGTTCTTGTAGCAGGATTATTTGCTGCATATTTTATCGGCGCATCATTACTTTGGTTTAAGAAAGAAGAGTCAAAGATAATAAAAGCTCAACCTATTCGGGTGTTAGCGATAAATAGTCCGGATTCTATAATCATCAATCCAAATAGTGATGTATTGCCCGTGATGTATACTCGAATTCCAAGTCTAATGTCGATGAGTGCAGAGAAGCGAAAAGACCGTTTTATTCACTTGATGCTTCCATCCATATTATTGGCAAAAGAACGGATGGCTTATGAAAAGCGCAAAGTAAAGAAGCTCAAAGAACGGTTTGATCTCGGTAAGGCCACACCAATCGATTCAGTATTAAAAGATAGCTTACTAAGTCTCTATAAAAATTCCACTTTAACTCAGTTGATGGAGGATTTAAATCCACATCCGGTGAGTATCATTTTGGCTCAAGCTATTATTGAAAGTGGATGGGGAACCTCTCGTTTTTTTCGAGAAGCTAATAACGTATACGGTATCTGGTCTTACAGCAGTAATGAAAAGCGGATAAAGGCATTTGAATCCCGAAGTGGAACGCAAATTTATCTGCGGCAATATGATTCCTTGTATGAATCAGTTTATGATTATTTGTTTACCATTACCAGGGTAAGTGCATATCAAAAATTTCGAAAAGCCAGAAGTGAGTCTCAAGATCCTTTCAGATTAATTTGGTATCTTAAGAATTATTCCGAATTAAGAACCGAATATGTAGAAACCTTGCGAAATGTTATTGAGCACAATGATCTTCATAAATATGATTCTTATAAATTGGTAAAAATCAAACAAGATGACCTATACAAGAAAGTGGTGGCTATGGAGAATTAAGCTTGCATGTGTTTTAATTACAAGTTTTTTACAATTACCTTTTGCTCAAAACCGGGAAGAATATAAAGAGAAACAGTTTTATACCGTTGGCATTGTTTATCATCGCTTTGGAGATAAACGTTATCCATCTACTAATACTTCCCTCGAAAACTTTGAAAAGCATTTAAGTTATTTACAATCGAATGGTTTTACAAGTTATACTACTTCAGAGTATTATGATTTAATTCAGGCAGGTAAGGCACCTTTGGGAAAAAGTGTGCTAATAACCATTGATGATGCCTTTGCTTCTTTTGAAAATGCTGTACCCTTGCTTAAAAAGTACGGAATGAAGGCATCTTTGTTTGTGAATACCGAAAGTGTAGGATGGAAAGATTATTTAACCTGGGATCAATTAAAGGCTATCTCAAAAGAGGGTATTGAAATAGGCAATCATTCTCATGCTCATTCCTACTTTGTGAATGTTCCCCAAGCCGAAAGGAAAAAATTCTTTACCCAGGATTTGTTAAAAGCCGAAGCCGAATTTATGAAGCATTTAGGATGGGTTCCTAAAGTTTATGTCTATCCTTATGGCGAGTTCTCCCAAGATATGATGGATGTGCTTAAAGAAAAATCATACCACTTAGCCTTTGCTCAAAACTCGGGAGTATTTAGCGAAAGCTCTAACATTTATGCTATTCCTCGTTTCCCGGTAGCCGGAAAATATGTTCAATTCAATAGTTTTAAAGAAAAAGTCCGCATGAAACCATTGAAGGTAGAAGATGAAACACCACCAATTATTTCAAGTGCTACTGAAGTTGACATAAAGTTTCAATTGAAGGATAAAAAAAGTAAGGTGTTAAACTGTTTTGTGAGTGGTGAAGCAAATCCTCCTGTGCGATCAGTTTTAGGTACCATTAATCAAACCGTTCAACCTTGTAAATGCCGACGCTCGTTAGTTACTTTTACAACGCAAGATAGCGATGGCTCTTGGCAGTGGTATAGTAAGTTGATCATAAACCCTGATGTTGAGGAGTAGGTTTCTTAGGCCGTTAGGTTTTTATGTGAATAGTAGGATTTATGCATTCATTCTATAATTCGAAGAATATAAATTTGTTGAGTTTAGTAGATGAGTACATTTCTACATAAATCTAAAAAAGCCCCAAAGTGGGCGATATCTCAAAGCCTAGCCTGTAAGTGCTAGGATATTAATCAGGTATTTTATTTAGGCAGCAATTGTGCGTCGTCTTAATCACACGTCCACGCTCCTTCGACGCTACCAATATCATGCCATGATATTCATAGCCCTTCAGGCTATGCTAAATGACACCGCATCTTTGATGCTAACGTAAGCTTACTATTGGTAAATATTTAACTACTACCTCTATAAGTTGGTTTGTAACTTTCTACTGTTGAGTTAGGTGTCGTTTTTTTACGAGCGACAACTGTGCGGCGTTGACTAGCCTTGGGTGAAGCCCAAGGTAAGGTGTATGCTGGAAATCAAAAGCACTCAAAGAGCGAAGCATGTTCTTATTACAATACGGAACCCTTACAAATGTTAAGCTTTTCTAAAAAAGCTGTAGTTATTTGGTTGTTATATCAGTTAATGTATTGTTTATGAATGCGTTGGCGTAGTATTTAGAATTTTTACAAATAAACTTTAAATGGACATTCGGGGTTCAATTGTATTACATTTGTGACCCTATGAAAAGGTTCAATAAATTATTAAATCAGTTCCTTGTTTGGAGGGCTCGATACATTAGTCAGAAGCATTTTATTTTGCTTTTAAGTTTTTTAGTAGGGATAGTCAGTGGAATAGCTGCTGTAATACTTAAAAACTCAGTTCATGCGGTTCATCATTTTTTAACTTCCGGATTTTCTATTGAGGGACAGAATTATCTCTTTTTGGCCTATCCAATTGTGGGTATTTTAATTACCCTATTGTTGGTTAAGTACGTGGTGAAAGATAGCCTAGGGCATGGGGTTTCAAAAATCCTGTATGCCATTTCTAAAAATGGAGGACATATCAAAGCTCATAACACTTGGTCGTCGATATTAACCAGTACGTTTACCATAGGTTTTGGAGGTTCAGTAGGAGCCGAGGCGCCTATTGTGTTAACCGGAGCTTCCATTGGTTCAACCTTAGGACGGTTATTTCGACAAAATTATAAGACCATCATTCTTTTAATGGGTTGTGGAGCCGCTGGTGCCATTGGCGGAATCTTTAAAGCGCCTATTGCAGGCTTGGTTTTTACGTTAGAAGTATTGATGTTGGATTTGACCATGGCTTCCATCATTCCCTTGCTGATTGCTTCCATTACTTCTGCAACCCTTTCTTACTTCTTTTTGGGTAAAGGTGCCGAATTTGCTTTTTCACTAGAAGCCCCATTTTTATTAGATAATATACCCTACTACGTTTTATTAGGGGTTATTGGAGGTCTTATTTCTTTGTATTTTACCCGCAGTGTCATGTGGACAGAGAAAAAGTTAGGTGCTATCTCTAATCCTTTCGCTAAGTGGGCAGTTGGTGGAATAGTGTTGAGTATGCTAATTTTCTTGTTTCCACCACTCTATGGTGAGGGTTATAATACCATCTCAGCTTTGTTAGATGGGAATACGACTGAAGTGATGGGGAATAGTTTATTCTATATCTTGCACCAAAACAATTGGGCTATTATTGGATTTTTAGTTTTGCTAATCGTCTTTAAGGTGTTTGCAACTGCCACAACTACAGGAAGTGGTGGAATCGGTGGTATTTTTGCGCCAACCTTGTTTTTAGGAGGAGTTACCGGTTATGCCTTTTCGCGAACTTTAAATAGCTTTGGGACAAACTTGCCAACTTCTCATTTTACCTTAGTTGGAATGGCCGGATTAATGGCCGGAGTAATGCATGCACCTTTAACAGCGATCTTTCTTATTGCTGAAATTACAAATGGTTACAGTTTATTTATTCCATTGATGATTACAGCTACTATCGCTTATTTAACCATCATGTATTTTGAGCCTCATTCCTTATATACTAAGCGTTTGGCTGCAAAAGGAGAATTGATCACGCATCATAAAGATAAAGCAGTATTAACCTTAATGCGACTTCATAAGGTATTAGAAATCGATTTTTTACCTGTAAAAGCGACAATGACTTTAGGAGAGATGGTAAAAGCTATTTCAGCATCAAAGCGAAATATTTTTCCGGTTATTGATGACGATAAAAAATTGATAGGGATTGTTTTGTTGGATGATGTTCGTTCCATCATGTTTAATCATAAATTATATGATGAAACCACGGTGGAAGAATTCATGGCTGTACCACCTGCTATGATTGAATACAATGAAAATATGGATGATGTGATGCGCAAGTTTGAAGAAACCGAAGCGTGGAATTTACCGGTCGTTAATCAAGGTAAGTATTTAGGGTTTGTTTCTAAATCCAAAATTTTCTCGGCTTACCGTAAGATGTTGATTACCTTCTCGGATGAATAAGTTTGTTAATGATTGGTTTTCAATGATTAATTGGCCGTAGTTGATATGCAAATGTGTAAATGCCCCCTCTAACTTTCTATGTTTAATGATGGGGTAAATTACTTTTTATTGCATTTTGTAATGCGTTTTGAGCTCTGTGAATGCTTCGGAATGTGATTTAATTCTATTTCTGAAATCAATATTGATCAGGTGACCTATTAACCTGTTGAACTATCATCTAACTTCTAACTCGAAAGCTTTTTTTATTCAAATCCTTGAGGTAAATTTGTGCTCTCAATTTTTTGGGAAACTATCAATAGAATAACTAGAATATTAATAATTATAAATAATCAAGAGGAGGTAGTGAGATCAGTATTGATCCATGATACTTAACCCGATAGATGTCGGGTCTTGATATTAATTTTTTTCAAATGAAAAGAGATACTGTAATTTTTGATTTGATTCAAAAGGAGTACAGCCGTCAGAAAAATGGCATTGAGCTGATTGCTTCTGAAAACTTTGTGAGCGAGCAGGTGATGGAAGCTCAAGGATCTTGTTTAACAAACAAGTATGCAGAAGGTTATCCGGGCAAAAGATATTATGGCGGTTGTCAGGTTGTGGATCAAACAGAGCAATTAGCAATTGATAGAGCTTGTGAATTATTTGGTGCAGAGTATGCCAATGTTCAGCCTCACTCAGGAGCTCAGGCTAATGCAGCAGTATTTTTTGCTTGTTTAAAGCCGGGTGATACTTTCTTAGGGTTAGATTTAGCTCATGGGGGGCACTTAACACATGGTTCTCCGGTTAACTTTTCGGGTGTAACTTATCATGCAATTTCTTATCACGTAAAAGAAGAAACCGGTTTAGTAGATTACGAGGAAATGGAAGCATTAGCTCGTGAACATAAACCAAAAATGATTATTGCCGGTGCATCTGCATATAGCCGTGAGTGGGATTATGCTCGTATGCGTAAGTTGGCCGATGAGGTTGGTGCTTTATTACTTTGTGATATGGCTCACCCTGCAGGTTTAATTGCAAAAGGTAAATTGAACAATCCGGTAGAGCACTGTCATATTGTAACTACAACTACACACAAGACTTTACGTGGACCTCGTGGTGGTATGATTTTGATGGGTAAAGATTATGAAAACCCATACGGATATACAACTCCAAAAGGAGAAACTAAAATGATGTCTGAAGTGATTAACTTCTCTGTGTTTCCTGGTCAGCAAGGTGGTCCTTTAGAGCATGTAATTGCAGCGAAAGCTGTTGCTTTTGGTGAGGCCTTATCGGATGATTTTGGTGTCTATGCAGATCAAGTATTGAAAAATGCTCAAGCAATGGCTAAGGCATTTACAGATAAAGGATATAAGATTATCTCGGGTGGTACAGATAACCACCTAATGTTAATCGACCTTCGTACGAAGTTCCCTGATATCACAGGTAAACAAGTAGAAAATACTTTAGTGAAGGCTGATATCACGATCAATAAAAACATGGTACCATTCGATTCTCGTTCTCCATTTACTACATCAGGTATTCGTGTAGGTGCTTCTGCAATTACGACTCGTGGTCTTAAAGAAGCGGATATGGTAACGATCGTTGACTTTATTGATGAAGTAATTTCAAACATCGAAGATGAAGCCGTAATTGCCAACGTTTGCAAAAAAGTAAACGCCATGATGGCTGATAAGCCAATGTTTGCTTGGTAGGCTAAAGCATATTAAAATATAAAAGCGGCTGATCAGTTAAAACTGATCAGCCGCTTTTTTTTACTGTAAAACGAAATTTGAATTTCTGTTTTTTTATATCACAAGAGTAGTTTGCGCATTAACTCTTCAGTACATTGCATGCTTCTATCTAACAAGTGCGGTTAGTTATTGAAATATTGTGTTTTGCGCCATAGATAAACATTGAATAATAACTAAGCTAAATTAGTAATTGTCGCATTTGCTCATCAGCACATGAATAACTTCTATCTTCTCAAATAAGAACTCGTATTCATGCTTAAAAAGTTGTGAATTCTAAGTTTTTGTTCCTGTTTTTACTGCAATCTAAAGTCGTATGTTATAGTTCCCTTCTGATAGGCTGCTGCTTTAGGATCAGCATTAAATTTAGCTTTTTGAGCCGCCTCAATAGCTCTTTGTCGTAAGGTGATGTTCTGGGTTGTAGAACCGCGTAATATTGGTGTTGCAGATACTACATTGCCGTTTTTATCCACAGTTATTTCCACTACTACAATACCTTCTTCCTGAATGTTGTATTGAGGTTTTGGTAATCCACCTTTTAATGAACGGCCGGTTAAATCAAAACCACTTCCTGAATTGCCCAGGCCTGAACCGTTTCTGTTTTTAGAATTTGGATCACCTGTGGTGTAACCTTGGTTTCCGCTTCCACTAGTGTTACCTTCCGATGAAGACTCACCCGTACTTTTACCACTAAATGCATTTCGAACATTCTTTTGGGCTTCTGCTTTTTGGCGGGCTAATTCGGCTTCTTTTTTACGTTTTTCTTCTTCTATGCGCAATTTTTCGCGCTCTTCAGCCAGGCGTTTTTCTTCTATTTCTTTTTCGATGCGTTTTCTCTCTTCTTCTTCCTTTCGTTCCTTTTCACGGCGCTCTTTTTCTTCTCTTTTTTTCTTCTTTTCAGCTTCTGTTTCAACAACCGGAGCTTCTTCAATATCTTGCGTTTCGATGTGGTCATCTTCTACCTCCGGAGCTGCTTGTGAGGGTGGAGGTGTTGAAGGTGGAGGAGGTGTGGTTTCTTCGCTCTTGGATGCTTCCGATTGCTTTGGTTCAATGTTACCTTCGCCCATAACGGTATCGCCAAAATTAACCAGAATGCCTTCTTCTCCTTTCGGTAAAGATTTTAATCCGAAAAATATAAGCAACAACAGCAGGATCGAATGAAATACTACTGAACCTATAAAACCATATCTTTTATTCTTATCATTCATATTAGTTCGAACGTGTAGCTAAAATTAGCTTGTATTTGTTTTTAATGGCTATACTTCTGATTTTTCCAACCACCGAAAAAGGTACTGAAATATCTACATGTAATGCAACGTAGGTATCAGGACTGGCCCCGATAATTTCCTGAAGTTTTCGTTCAAGTTGCCAAAACTGAATCTCATGTCCTTCTACGTAATACTTTAGGTCTTTAGTTACCGATACTGTCGTATTCGGCTTTGCAGATACCTGATGGGAGCTTTCCGGTAATATCAGGTCTTTTACCGCAGGTGGTGTAACCAGGGTAGAAGTAATCATAAAGAATATCAGCAATAAGAATACAATGTCTGTCATGGACGACATGCTAAAACTTGAATCGACTTTATTTCTTCTTTTTAAACCCATTATTTTATATCTAAGACGACTTTTATTCCGTTTGTTTCAGCCAAATCTAAAACTCGGGCAACCACTCCGGTTTGGGCACTACCATCCGTAGTAAGTTTAAGAAAGACATTATCCTGTTTTCTTAGTTCATTTTGAATTCTGTTGCCCAAAGTTTCAATTGTTGTGGTTTTTCCATTTAAGAAGTAAGTGCCGGAGGCATTGATTCTTACATTCAAAAATTTATCGACCATAACTTTGCTGGTGCTTTTACGAGGTACCACAAGCTTAATGGCATTGGGGTGTACCATGGTTGAGGTAATCATGAAGAAAATAAGCAATAGAAATACAATGTCGGTCATGGACGACATGCTAAAACTAGCGCTTATTTTGTTTCTTCTCTTTAAACCCATAAGTGTTTTTTATGATTGATTTTAGTGAGCTGGTTCGTTAAGTAAATCCATGAACTCCATGGTTCTGGCTTCCATTTTAAAGACTACTTTTTCTACTTTGGCTACCAGTATGTTGTAGGCAAAGTAGGCTACGATACCAATCATTAATCCGGCTACGGTTGTAACCATGGCTGTGTATATACCGGAAGAAAGTAAACTCACATCAATGTTATTTCCTGCATTAGCCATGTCAAAAAAGGCACGGATCATACCAATTACGGTTCCAAGGAATCCAATCATCGGTGCCCCTCCGGCAACTGTTGCAAGTGTTGGTAAGCTTTTTTCAAGGCGGCTAATTTCCAGGTTTCCAACGTTTTCAATGGCTGTATTTACGTCATTTAATGGACGGCCAATGCGGGAAACTCCTTTTTCGATCATTCTGGCAATTGGGTAATCCTGACTTTGGCATAAGGCAATGGCAGAATCAATTTTTCCATCGTGAATGTAATCTTTGATTTTATCCATAAAGCCGGCATCTTCAATGGAAGCTTTGCGAATGGCTAAATATCTTTCGATAAAGATATATACCGAAACAAATGAAAGAATTAATAGTGGTATCATGATGAGACCACCTTTAAAGGCCATGTCGATGTAGTTAATCGACTGTTCGGCTTCTGCTAATACTTCTTCTGTTTGTCCTGCTGCAACTGCAGTTTGTAGAAATAAATACAAGTTCATGAGTTGATATTTGATGTTTTTTTATTTTCTTTTTTCTTTTTTAGAATGCGCGCTAAAATAATAAAAATATAAGCTCTGTCACTATTAACCGTTGGTAATTACATGAGTAAATAATATTCTTTGAAGCATGGACTGAAGCTAGAAGCCTGTTTTTTATCACACAAAAAAATAATGCATTCGATAGCTTCTGTCTAAGTAGTTATGGATAGTTGTTTAGATATTGTGTTTTTCGGAATTGCAAAACTTTGAATATTTAAAGACCTAATTTGCACATTGACACATTTGCTCGTTCGTTCGATTGTTGGTTAGAGTATCATTAGATTTGCGCATTTGCTCATAATTCATCAGCACGATTGAATACTTCTTTCTATAAAAACGCGACTGGCACTGCTTTATTGTTAATCAGAGCCTGTTTCGTCTTCATCCTTTCGCCACCAGGTTAATTTATTCCAGTAATAAGTCATTAGCTCTCCAATTGTGTTGAATTCCTCCTTGTACGAAAGTCCAACGCCTTGGGTTGTTGGTGATGTGGTATAAAGTAAGTCATTGTTGGTTCTGGTATAAGCTTTGGCTTGGATTTTACCGGACTTATTTAGTTTAACGCTCATGTCAAAGTCGCCAATTAGTTTACTTGGTCGGGTTTCATCTTCACCGTAACCAACATTGCCATTTAATGTAACCCGGTTGTTAAACATCTGGGTCGAAAGTGCGACTTCAATTTCTTCTTCCTTCACTTCATCTCCCGGTCTGAAATTTATACCAATGTCAAAATCGTCACTTATTTGGGATAACCAATTGTTTAATTGACTGGTAAGAACTTCAGATGTGGTAACTAATGCTGCTGAGCTTGAGTTTGCGCGGTTGTTATCTGTTTCTGATTTTTTTTCCTGTGAAGCAAAAAAACGATTGATAATTAAGAGTGAAAGAACTTGTTTATTAAGTTCCTCTTCTGTATTGATGGCCGCATCAATAATGTCCTGATTGTGTTGCTGTGTGCCCGGGGATAATATTTCAAATTGAATTGCCGGATTAAGTAATCTGTCTTTTAATAACAGGTTACAGTTAATCGGAATTCTTCGGCTGTATATATCACCGGAGGATTCATCAGTTAAATAAGCGGGCACTAAATCTTTTATCGAGGTTTTTAGTTTATAAGTGGCCTTTAAGTCAATAATTGCATCATAAGGATTACCATCCCAAATAATGGAAGATCCGCTGTTGATGCTAAAGCGTTTGTTGATAACGTTTTGAAGGGTAAACATGTATTCGCCTTCATCAAACTTAAAGCCACCAAATAATTGCACTTGCCCTTGTTTATTCATTTGAATATGGATATCTCCTTTTCCAACGCCTTTTAAAATATCGCCATAGGTAGAGTCAAAGATGACTTGATTTTTGGCATCGGGTGTAACTTCAATTTCCATATTTAAGGTGACTCCCGATATTTCAACTTCATAGTCATCCTTATTACTAGCCTTGTTACTTGTCTTTTCATCTTTAGATTCAGAACTAAATTGGATGAAGTTCGCTGATTGTACTTCGTCCCGGCTTTCAAGAGGAATGGAAAATTCTGTGTTTCGTTTGGTTTTTGCAGTAATGTCCATGCGTAAGTCGTCATTAGTTCCTTCAATGGATAAATTTCCATCTGCAAAAACGGTTCCGTAAAAAGCCGTGTTCTCAGTTTTTGTCGTGTTTAAAGCTAATATGTTTTTCGCATCAACCGTTAAATCATAAGTCCAGGCGTCAAAGTTGGTGTGACCGATGGTTCCATAAAAACTTCCTTTGTTTCCATAAGTATCAGTCACCCTCATGTGATCAAATATCATGATGTTTTCATCAAAATAAGCCGAGTCATTTACTTCGTAGGTAGTATTAAGTATGTTAATATCCACATGAATTTGATTGGCTTTTACCCGACCAATAAGTTGTGGTGCATTAAGAGGTCCTTTTATGGCCATATCACCTGATGCAGTTCCACTGATGTTTTGTAAAATAATTCCAAGGTAGAGGTTGAGGAATCCAACCGGAATGCGATCAATTTTGTAGTTAAGATCTATTGTTTGAGCTGCTAAATCAATAATTCCTCCACCTTTTAGAGGGTAATAATTGTTTTTTCGAGCTTCGGTTTTTATTTGAAGGGATTTAATTTCAGGCAGATATTCGCTATTTAAATAGAAGTCGCCTATGGTATCTTTGTTAAAGGCACAATTTTTTATCTCAAGGTCAGTAGTCAGGATGGGCATTCGATAGGCATCTTTTATGGTGACATCTCCATTAATGGTTCCTGAGGCCGAAATTTCAGAGTCCTGATAGTGAAGTAGGTCTTCCAGTTTGATGTTTTGAAATGATAAATGAAGTCCGTCTTTATCCTTTTTGTGGAGTTGTCCATTAATTCCGATGGCTTGATTGTTATGTTGAAGTTTAAAATCAGCCACGTTAAAACCGTCCGAATGGTAATTAAATTGGCAACTCTTAATTTCCCATAATGAATCTTTTATCATCAGATAAGAGGGATCAATAATGGTACTTGTCAAAAGCCCGTATTCATTATGGTCTAATGCCGTTCGTGTAAAAATGGAGCCGCTATTAGAGGTTTCTCCCCAGTTGTTCCAAAATACATTTAAAGTAATGCTATCATTTTGGATGGAATTGTGGATGTTTAAATTTTCAAAAGTTGACAGGTTATCGTGTTTAATTTTTTTAAACTGGGAAAGCAAGGTGAAATTAGTATTGTTGGAGTTTAAATGAAATTCGGGTTTTTCAATACTTGTATTGTTGATGTTGCAATATTCGAAATCTGCTTCAATGTCAAATTTTCGTTCGTTGGTATTCACTTTACCTAAAATTATCCCTTCATCCGAAATATCTACGGTTGGGAAAAGTAGATTGGTCAGCTGATTGATTTTTTTAAATTGGCAAGAGAAAACAAAATTATTGATATGTTCAGGATGATTGTTGGTTTTTATAAAATGAGATAAGGTCGGAGCATGATAAACGATGTTTTCTAAGAAATAAGATGCAAAAGATGTGAAGTTATACCTTCCAATAAGATCACCTTCCAATATGTCTGATTGAAGAATGATATGTTTTTCATTGTTTTCTCTGACAGATACGATGGTTAAGGAATCCATCGTAATGTTTTGTTTGGGGGATTCAAATTTTGCGTCTTTGATGTTTAAAAAGCCCGTGATGTCGTTGATGCTGTTCCCTTTAAAGTTAGAATTTAACTCCATGAATAAATGACTGTCTTTTGCAGTCTTAACGAGGTTAAGTTTATCTAACCGAATGTCGAAAAGAGCTGCCCTAAAATCAAATTCTCTGATTTCTTCCGAGAAATCTATTTTTCCTTCAAAGGAGATTAGTCCATTGGGGTCATTGACTAAAAATTCACCATCAAATTTTTTATTTGCAAAAAGTCCGTTGAGTTGGATGTTTTTATATTGATAGCCCAGCAATGATAAGGAGTCAATGGTGCCTTTCATAAACGAATTGTAGGTTTGTCCATGTTGTCGATAACCTTTTATGGCTAAAGACATGGTAGCTTTTCCAATTTTTTCTTGTGCTCCTAAAAGTGCTCCAATGTCAAATTGTTGAGTTTTTAAACTTCCGGCAAATGAAAGTTTGTTTTTTTTATCTGTTTTTAAATTAATATCTGATTTAATTGTTCCTAAAGGGGTTTCTAATTTTCCATAAGCAACCATGTTTGATATGAAACCTGTTAAATCTCCACTAAAACGAATGTGATCCAGATTTAGAATAGGATCCGGTAGTTTTAAAGAAACATTATTAGAAAGGTTTAAAATGGTTTGAAGTTCTTTGGGTGAAGTTTTTAATGTGTTGATATCTAGGTAAATAAAGGTTTGGTCAATATTTGGTAAGCCATTGATGTCCAAATTAGCAGATAGGTAAGAGTCGTTTCCAAATTCCAGACGGAGATTACTTCCCTTAATATTGTTGATATTACCATGGAATTTTCCGGATGCAAAAACCGGAATGTTTAAAAGGTTTTTGTCTTTCAGAAAGTAATTAATGTCATTGGGAGAAAGCTTTGATTTTTCGATGTTAATGTAAAAATGATCCAGCCAATTTTCAGGAGTCATTAAATGTGGAAAAACAAGCGCTAAGGAGTCTAAATTAAGCCTGGAATGATTAGTGTGTAAATTAAGGTCAGAAATGAATAAGTGCTGAGGTTGTAAAGTTATCTTTCCGGATGTTTTTTGAATTTCAAATCCTGATTTCTCACTACAGCTGATACTGTCTATGTTAATGCAAATGGTCGAGTCTAGTTTTAATTCAGATAGGCTGGTATTCAGGTTTTTAATGTGAATCGGATGTTTAAGTGTGGAGGGGTCGTTAAAAGATGCTTTCCCATTTTTAATGTTGATGTTTTTAACATCAATCTTCCAGGCTTTAGTTGTACTAGTGTCGCTTTTGAGCTGGTAAAGAAAATTGTAATTATAAAGGGAATCTTTCTTATATATTTTTATCGAGGGTTCTTCAACACTTACCTCATTCAAGTGAATGGTGTTGTCTTGGAAAGATATATAATGAATTGAAGTATTCAGTTTTTGGATATAAGCAAGAGTGTCTTTGTGCTGATCGTAAATTAAAACATCATTGAGCTTTAGACTTCGAAAAGGTATAAAGTGAACTTTTCCGATCGAAATTTCGGTTTGTAAACTTTCGCCTAATTTTTTAGTTAATATAGAGGCTAATCCTGTTTGTACTATAGGGAGTAACAGGATGAGGTACAGCAATAATATAAAGGATGAAAGTGCAGTGGCTGTATAGACTGCTATTTTGATATTTTTTTTTGTAATTTTGCCTTGTTTTTAATAATGCAAAAATACGAAAAATGCTTCGGTTTTGCAGTTATCTTTTGCTTGGATTTTAGAGTATGAGTACTATAATTTTAGGAATAGAATCATCTTGTGATGATACTTCGGCTTCGGTTTTTCGTAATGATGTGATTTTGTCTAACGTTGTAGCGAATCAAAAAGTGCATGAGGAATATGGAGGAGTGGTGCCTGAATTGGCTTCCAGAGCCCATCAGCAAAACATTATTCCGGTTGTCGAAAAGGCGATTAAAGATGCCGGTGTTGATAAAAATGATATCGATGCTGTTGCATTTACAAGAGGACCTGGATTAATGGGGTCTTTGTTGGTAGGAACCAGTTTTGCCAAGGGATTTGCCATGGCAAACAATATACCTTTGATTGAAATAAATCACTTGCATGCACATATATTGGCTCATTTTATTAAAGAAGATGAGGATTACAATCACCACCCTGAGTTCCCTTTTTTGTGCTTATTAGTTTCAGGAGGAAATAGTCAAATTGTGTTGGTGAAAGACTATTTAGAGATGGAAGTCATCGGTCAAACCATTGATGATGCAGCTGGCGAGGCCTTTGATAAATGTGCAAAAATTCTAGGATTGCCATATCCCGGTGGGCCCTTGATTGATAAATTAGCGAAAGAAGGAAATCCGGATGCTTTTGTATTTAATAAGCCTCGCATCGCAGAATACGATTATAGTTTTAGTGGATTAAAAACTTCTGTTCTGTATTTTTTGCGTGACCAATTAAAACAAAATCCAAATTTTATCGAGGAGAATAAAGAAGATATTTGCGCTTCTCTTCAAAAAACCATTATTTCCATCTTAATGGATAAATTGGTAAAAGCCTCGAAAGATACCGGTATTAAGCACATTGCACTGGCAGGCGGTGTGTCGGCAAATAGTGGGTTAAGAGAGAGTATATTAGCTGGTGAGAAGAAGTATAAGTGGAAAACCTTTATTCCCAAATTTGCATATACAACTGATAATGCTGCTATGGTTGCAATAAATGGATTTTATAAGTATATTAAGCAGGAATTTGTAGGGCAGGAAGTGGCACCCTATTCCCGCGTGCAGTTTTAAGAAGGGTTGGTTTTATACAACTCATTGTAAGGAAGTTAAATTATAGGTAGAAAGACACTTTCAAGATTAAAAGGTTTTTTAATTTTGGAAGTGGCGTAAAAGAGTTTACTTTTGTATAAAAAAATATCTAATATTGTTGAGAAAGAAATTGGAGGAGAATTAATAATTGTTCCTTTAGTTGATTCTGTTGCTCAAATGGATAAAGTCTTTTCAATAAATGAAGTAGGTGTTTTTATTTTTAGTTTATTGGATGAGTCAATTTCATTTGAAAATTTGCTTGAAAAAGTAGTGAATGAATTTGATGTTAGCGCAAATGAAGCAGCCCAAGATGTTAAAGCATTTTTAGAAAAAGCAATCGAAATTGGCGTTGTGGAAAGAGTAAAAGGTCAAAGAATATGACAGGAAAACGTAAATATAAAAGCCCTGCAATAGAAGAATATCGTTTAGATAAGGATATTTGTATAATGATGGTATCTAGTGGTCCGGGAAATCCACCTCCTCTTGCACCAGCAGCACCTGCATCTGGTTCAAAGGGAGTTCTAAAGAGTAAATCACCCTTTGGCGGGGATACACCTGATTATAAATAAGAAATACCTAATGTGATAAAAAATAGGTTTTACAATATCGGAGGCATGGAAGTTTTAGTTAATTTTCATGCCTCTTTGTTTTTTGCCGAATCTCCTCATGGTTCAAAGGGATTTCAGAAAGAGCAAGCTAGCTTTCAGTGGCAAATTGATTTTAAGGAAGTGCCTTGTATTGATGCTTCAAAATTCCAGATTCTTTTTGAAGGGAATAGCCATTTTCAAGAAGAAATTCCTTACAAGTGGTTTGTAATTAAAGAAAAGTTGCAAAAAGGCTTATTTGTCGAACTTGAAAATCATGAAGGAATAAAACGAACTTTATCGTATGTAAATATCACCGAAAAAAGCATCGTTGTATATGTTGAAAAATGTATAGTTGATGATTTATATCTTGATCCATTTTTCCATCCACTTGGAATTCTGCATTTAATAGAGATGGCTCGTGTAGAAAATGCATTTTTATTACATGCCTCCGGGATTAATGACAAAGGTGCAGGGTATGTTTTTTCAGCTGTTTCAGGCACAGGTAAATCAACCATGGCCAAATTATGGCATGATCAAGGGGCAAATATTGTTAATGATGACCGTTTGTTGATTCGTGTTTCGGAAGATGGTAAAGTTCAGTTTTACAATACGCCAATGCCATATTATAAATCAGTTCCCAGTGGAGTTGAGTTGTCGAAGTTTTTTTTGATCAAACAATCCATTGATAATTATATCAAACCATTGTCAGTGCTTGAAGGCGCCTTAAAAATTCTAGGTAACTGTATGCAGCATCAGTATGATAAAAAACAAGTGAGTGGTCTGTTGGATCTCTTAGAACGAGCTGTTAGTATTTGCCCTGCGTATGAACTCGGATT
The DNA here is from genome assembly GCA_003249255.1 of Bacteroidales bacterium. Taxonomy (GTDB): domain Bacteria; phylum Bacteroidota; class Bacteroidia; order Bacteroidales; family Marinilabiliaceae; genus SZUA-582. The sequence goes on along the minus strand of QKJP01000071.1, from coordinate 18,323 downwards.
TAAACCGGATAGTGATGTTGTAGATTTAATTAGGTCTCATTTTGGAAAATAGAAAATTAAAAGAGGTTTTAATTAAGGTATTACACGATGGGCAAAGCATTGATGTAACAGCTTCTGGTTATAGTATGTTTCCTGTTTTTTTTCCTATGGATGTATTAAGGGTTGAGCCTGCTGAATGTTTTAAACCGGGTGATATTGTAGTGTTTGACCGCGGGGATATTTTAGTAGCTCATCGTTTACTGAAAATAAAAGATGGAATTGCTTTTTGTAAAGGAGATGGTTTAATTGCTGCCGATAAACCTATGGAGTGTCATTTGCTTCTTGGAAAGGTTGTTGCAGGGAAAAGAGATGGAAGTTTGATTGATCTAAATTCGTTTCGACAGAAGTGGTGGCGGATTTTCATAACAAAGTTTTCTATACCAATGGGGATTTGGATTTTTTATTTTCACAGGATATATTTTAAGATTTTCAAGGTTTAGAAATGCTAGAGACTCATTGAAAGTTCTTAGTTTTAGCATGTAAATGAAGTTTTATTCACGTGTATGTTTGATAAGTTAAAAGAAGTCTCTCATTATATAGGATATGCCATTGCTATTGTGATCAATAGTTCACGTATTTGGTCATTTTTGAATGTTTTAATCGTACTGGTAAGAGGTGTTGTGCCTTTGCTTTTAGTTTATTTGGTGAAGCATTTAATCGATGTGGTGGGGAAGCTTTCTGGAGTTGCTCAATCTAAAGATGTATTATTCGAGCTTTATTTCACCATTGGATGGGTTGGAGTGTTCTTCTTGTTAAACTCATTGTCATCCATATTGAGTCAGTTGTTTAGAGAAAGACAATCGCATTATGTCAATGATTATATTCAGCAAATTATTCATGATAAAACCGAAAGGATACCATTTGCATATTTTGAAGATTCCAGCTATCAAGATGTTTTCTACCGGGCGTTAGAAGAAGCTCCTTATCGACCTACAAGTATCTTTTATGGCCTGTTAGGAGTTTTGCAGAATATGATTACTATTTCACTGTTAGGTCTTGTTTTGTTTGGCTTGGGGTTGAAACTCATTCTGTTTGTTGTTGTTGCTGCCATACCAATTGTATTGTTTCGTATTAAGTTTTCACGAAAATTATATGACTTAAAAAAAGAGCAAACCGAAGAGGAGCGACGGGTATTTTATTTTAATCACCTTTTAACCGCCAAAGAGTATGCAAAAGAGTTACGCATTTTTAATTTAGGTCCAACCTTTAGAGAGCTCTTTGAAAATAAACGAGATGCTTTAAGAGAAAAACAATGGCGTTTGGTCAAACAAAAGTCTTATTGGGAAATGGCTGTTCAAATGATTTCTGTTTCTGCTTTAATAGTGGTATTTGGTTATATCGTTTCAGAAACCTTTAACGGAATTCTGTCTATTGGAGAAATGGCCATGTATTTTTTGATCTTTCAAAGGGGATATGCCGTGTTGCAAGAGTTGCTAAAAGGAGTAAACAACCTTTATGAGGATAATTTATTTTTAAAGAATTTCATTGAATTTCAAAAGATTCCTGTAGACACGGATGCTAAGGGAAATTGGGTATTTCCATCCAAAATACAAAAAGCTATCCGTTTCGATAATGTTAGTTTTAAATACCCGCATTCTAATAAGTGGATTCTCAAAAATGTGAATTTAACTATACCGGTAGGTAAAAATATAGCTATAGTTGGGGCTAATGGTAGTGGAAAAACGACCATGGTAAAGCTATTAACTGGATTATATAGACCTCAGAAAGGGGCTGTCTTTGTAGATGATGTAAATCTTATAACTATCTCTCCTGATGATTTGGCCAAAAATGTGAGTGTAATATTTCAGGATTTTACTTTGTATAATGTATCAGCCAGAGATAATATTTGGTATGGAAATGTGACTCTTAATAAAGATGATGATAAGGTTAAGAATGCTGCTCAACAAGCCGGAATCGATGACTTGTTTTCAAATTTATCTAACGGTTATGATACCACTTTAGGCGTTTTGTTTAAGGATAGTGAGCAATTAAGTCAGGGTGAATGGCAAAGGACAGCTTTAGCGAGATCTTTTTTTAATCAAGGGCAGGTAATCATTTTAGATGAACCAACAAGTTCGTTAGATGCATTTACCGAAGTCTCTTTAATTAAACATTTTAAAGAAATTACCAAAGAAAAAACAGCTGTTATAATAAGTCATCGCCTTTCAACCATTCAAATGGCAGATTTAGTCGTGGTATTGAAAAATGGTGGAATAGCTGAAATTGGTGAACCAGATGAGTTATTAGCCCAAAAAGGTATTTATTACGAAATGGTTAAGTCTTTGCGTTGATTTTATAATTCGATTTTTATACCTCCAAAAACCCCAAAAGAATAAGGTCGGTATTGTACATGATGATTGTTGTTAATGTTGTTAAGGTAGTATTTTAACCTGGGTTCCAAGCTAAAACTTACAGTTTTGGTAATTGGCAATTCAATCCCCATACCAACGCTGCTGCTAAATGTAAGTGATTTAACCTCCGATGAGCTGCTGTAGGTAGATTGGTTTTTAATGTCCGAAATGGCAGCAGAATTGTTTAGTAATAGGTTTGGACTTAAACCGCCAACAAGGTTTACCGATGCTCGCCCTTTTATGATGCTGTATTTTGCCAGAAGCGGAATTTCAATATACTCATATACTTGATTAATTTCAGTAATTTGATTTGGTAAAAAGGATTCATTGTCTTGGTTAATTCCTATATCAGCCAGAGCTTGTTGGTTTTCCAGATTGTTTTTTAAGTCATTCGTTGCTGAGTTTTCTCTTCCGGGAGCAAAATACAATCGATTGTGGTCATCTACGTTATAGGCTTGTGATGTATTGATGTCTGAGATGTCTTGACTGATTTTATTGTACATAACACCCGACTCAAAACTCCATCTGGACTTGCCACTAACAGAGATGTTGAACCCTCCGGAAAAACTTGTAGATCCTTTGCTGGATAAAGATGGGTTATTGGTTGATAAAGTCGCCTCCTGATTAGCATTGTAAGTTGGAGATATAGATCCTCCCACAAAAACATCCCTTTTATTTTTTTCCTGATTGCTGGTAGGAGTGTATAGAGGTTGAAATATTTTCTTTTTATATTTTTCTTTTAGTGTGGTTGTGTCAACAGAAGCGGCCTTGTTAAATAGGTTGAGCGAAATCGGATTTATTTTATCCGATTTATGTAAATCATTGGTGATAATGTTATTTGAGGCTAAGATAATTGGTGTTTGAGAATTGGCTTTTGCATTCTTTAGGCAAGGTGTATGGTGTTTGCTGGATGGTCTTTGGATTGAATTATTCTCAATTGATTGTGAGTAATTGAGAATAATTTCATGGTTATTGTTTTCTTGATTGCTGGCAATACTTGTTGAAAGAGTATTGTTGGTCGTGTTCGAAAGGAAAAATACAGTACTTGAGATAAATAATATAACGGCAGCAGCAGCAGTACTTCTCCAAAAAAGAAGTTGCTTTTTTTGGCGTCTATCTTTAGATAAGGCGTTGTCAATGTTATCCCAAATAAAATTTGGGGGGATTTCAGGGCTTTGGCCTAAATTTTCCTTAATCAGATCGTCTATGTGTTTCCTATTATTTAACATATAGCTTTGTTTTTAACAGAAATCTTTTCTTCAATTCTCTTTTTTAGCCATTGCCTTGCCCTGGATAAATTTGATTTCGATGTGCCGATAGAAATGTCTAAAGATTGGCTTATTTCATCATGTGAAAAGCCTTCTAAAACATATAAGTTAAAGACCATTTTATACTTTGATGGTAATTCTTGTATGCAATTTCTTATTTCCTCCTCGCTGATCGGAGATTCAGAATCAACTGTTTCGTCTTCTTCAACAGCATGAAGAGGTAGTTCATCAAATAAGGTAATGGTTTGTTTTTTTCTAAAGGATTCGATTACCGTATTAACAATTATCCGTCTTACCCAACCTTCAAAAGAGCCTTTAAAAGTAAAGTGGTTGATTTTGGTAAATACTTTAATAAATCCTTCTTGCAAGCAGTCCTCAGCTTCTGTTCGATCTTTACAGTAGCTTAGGCAAATACCAAACATTTTAGGCGCAAAGGCATTGTAAATCTGCTTTTGAGCTAAAGCTTTTCCTTTTTTACAATCGGAAATTATTTGGTTTAAGTCTTGCACAGGCATTGTTTTGTTTCTGTGTGTATACTTATGATGTATAGGAAATGTTTTGGTTGCGTGTGAATTAGAAATTTTTTCTTATGCGATCCATTTCTCTGTTTGCAACCTTTTGTTTTAATGTATCTCGTTTATCATGTTGCTTTTTACCTTTTGCCAAGGCAATTTCAATTTTAGCTAATCCCCTATCGTTCAAAAATAATCGAACAGGAATAATTGTTAAACCGGATTCTTTGGTTTTTCGTTCGAGTTTAACGAGTTCTTTTCTATTTAAGAGCAGTTTTCGATCTCTCTCAGGTTGGTGGTTGTTGTAAGTGCCATAAAAATATTCAGAAACCCTCATCCCCTTTAGCCAAAGTTCACCTTTTACAAAATAGCAATAAGAATCTACCAAACTAGCTTTGCCTAATCGGATGGATTTTATTTCAGTGCCTGCAAGTTGTATTCCGGCCGAAAAACGTTCAATTAATTCATAATCAAAGGTTGATCTTTTATTTCGTATGTTGATTTTTGATTGACTCATCTTATTAAGCTGTTTAGATTGTGTAGGCCAAGGTCTATTATGTAGGGAAAGAGGATGATTGGTAATGTTAAAATGAAAGTAGTACTTTTTTTATTTTCAATGTGGCTTACATGACTTTCCAATCCTTTCCAAATGATGTGTGTTGCAAAGAGTTGCAGTAAGAATAGGACTTGAGTATTGGGTAATAAATTAATTGTTATGGCGAATAAATAGATAGGCAGGTAAGCATAGGCTATGAGGTTTGTAATTAGTTTTAGGGATATTGATGAATTTAGGAGTTTAAGGATGTAAGAGGTGGAAAGTATTGATAAATGAAATCCAAAAAAATAAGCGCTGAATGAAAATGCACTTTTTGTAAGGGCGATAGTCAAATTGAAACTTGTGAAGTTTAAATAGTAACCAATGAATGTTGCAAGGGTAATAAGCGCAATATATGGAAGGTTAAAACTCGAAAGTAGTTCGTTTTTTGAAAGTAAGGTGTTTGGTGATTTCCAAAAATCACGAGTAGTGGTGATGATTGACTTTGATATCGACCATAAGTCTTTATACATCCTCAAAACGCTTTTTTCACTTGTTCCTTTGTAGCCTTCTTCCATAATGATTACAAAAATAGCAAATATTAGGAAAATTATAGTTTGTGTTAAATTTGTATGGTGTGATTTAATAAATATAGCTTTGTATCTTTGGGTTTTAAGTGATTTGGAATGTTTATGAATACTTCAGGATATAATCTTCTGGTAGTACTGGGGCCTACAGCTTCCGGTAAAACTACTTTTGCAGCGCATTTGGGAGCTGCTTTAAATGGTGAAATAATTAGTGCGGATTCCCGTCAGGTATACCGGGGAATGGATTTGGGTACAGGTAAAGATTATGAGGATTATATTATTAATGGGCTTAAAATACCATATCACTTAATTGATATAGTTGATGCAGGTTACAAATATAGTGTTTTTGAATATCAGCAAGATTTTTTTGAATGCTTTGAGAAAATTAAAGCAAGCGATAAATTTCCAATTATGTGTGGTGGTACGGGGTTGTATATCGAGGCAGTGCTTCGAAAATACAAAATGATTCATGTACCGGTAAATAAACCATTGAGAGAAGCATTGTCAGGTAAGAGTTTGAAGGAGTTATCCACGATTCTGGCGTCCTATAAAACCTTGCACAATCAAACGGATACTGATACGGTTAAACGTGCAATACGAGGAATAGAAATTGAAAAATATTATTCTGATCATCCTGAAATAGAGGTTGAGTTGCCTGAAGTGAAGCCTTTGATCGTTGGTGTTGATATTGATAGAGATTTTCGTCGTCAAAAAATTACAAATCGTCTAGAAAAACGATTGGAAGAAGGATTGGTTGATGAAGTACGTAATTTGTTGGATCAAGGGGTTTCTGCCGATGATCTTATTTATTATGGTTTGGAGTATAAGTTTTTAACCCTTCATGTGTTAGGGCAGTTGAGCTTTGATGAAATGTTTAATCAGTTAAACATTGCAATACATCAGTTTGCAAAAAGGCAAATGACTTGGTTTAGGGGGATGGAAAAAAGAGGATTGAAGATACATTGGGTAAATGTTTGTGATCCTATGGACGAACGCGTAGAAAAAGTTCTTCAGATGTTGGAGTAAAATTCTGAGGTGGAATTGACTAAGAATAATTTCATGCGAATCTTTTTTTTGTTTTCTTTTGATTACTTTTATTATGTAATTAAACACATGTAGCTGTTATGGAAAGTATAGAAGAGTATATAGAACGGATCTCCAAGCTTGCTAATCGAAATACAGGCTTGAATAATCAGCTACATGGATTAGTTAGTCGTTATGAACTCATTCAGAGGCAGAATGAGAAGTATCAAAACTTGCTTTCAGAATTCTCTTATGAAGAAATGGAGGATGGAGCCCGCGTTCCTCCTAAGCGTCGCATGAAACGATTTAAAATGGTTTCGATCTTGTATGCGACAATGAGAGGCTTTCGTAAATTAAGTCAGCGTACGGACGATGCTCAGGAACTGATCGATCAACTGGATGAGTTATATATCGCATTTGACCGAATTGCAAAAAAGTATGGCGTTGTTAAGGTAAAAACCATTGGCGATGCCTTTTTATATGCAGGAGGAATAGCATCAGTAAACAGGACTAATCCAATTGATGTAGTTCGCGTGGCTTTGGAAATGCAAAAAGCAGTAGCTGAGTTGCATACCGTATCAAGTGATGAGGCTTTTTGGGAAATTAGTATTGGTATTCATACCGGACCTGTTATCGGTGAGCCAACCGGAAAAAAAGCGGTTCCATTTACATTAACGGGTGAAAGTGTTAATGTAGCCTCCCGGTTAGGACGTGCTTGTCCGCCGAATAAAATCTCTTTATCGGTCATGACTTATGAGCTGGTAAAAGAATTTTTTGAAATGAACGGTCATGGGTTTATGCCTGTAAAATACAAGGGACCAATTGAGTTATATAATGTTTCAGGAATTTTATCACATTTGGCAAAAGATGAAGAAAATAAAGTTCCGAATGATGCTTTTAGAGTCAAATATTCTTTGATTCAGTTTATGGATATTCAGGAAGAGTTATTGGATATCCTGGAGCGAAAATTGCCTGAGAATTTGTACTACCATAATGTGAAGCATACGATAGATGTGGTTACTGAGGTGGAATTGATTGGATGGGCAGAAGGTTTGTCTGAGGAAGAAATTCTTCAATTAAAGTTAGCAGCTTTATTTCATGATAGTGGTCATACCATTGATTATGCAAGCCATGAAGAGTGTGGAGCACAAATTGCCAGAGATATTTTAAATAGTTATGATTATCCTCAACGGATTGTGGATACTGTTTGTCGATTAATTATGTCGACAAAATTTCCACCTTCTCCTAAAGATAAATTGGAGCAGGTTATTTGTGATTCGGATTTAGATTATTTAGGCCGAAGTGATTTTATTCCGGTTTCTAATACGCTTTACGATGAATTGAAAGAGCGTAATATGATTGGTTCACTAGAGGATTGGAATCGTAAGCAAATAGCTTTTATATCTAGTCATCAATATTATACCGAAACAGCTCGCAAGCTTAGGGAAGTTGCAAAACAAAATCAAATAGACCGCTTACAGCGTCTTATTGAAGCAGAGTCACAGGAGAGGACTAATTAGTTCATTAAGAGAGAAAATACGATTCGAGATTTTCTTTATGAGCGAGAATTTTGTGCCCGTCTTTAAATTACATTCATGGTTTTTCGAGTGTTTAGTCACCAGATTTTCCAGTTCACTTGTTTGGAATAATTGAAGGTTGAAGTTGAATTTTTTTGTTGCAAAATTCGTGTATAAAATTGTGATGCTCGTCACTTAAAATATGTCATACGTGTTATTTCTTAAAAAAGGAAATCCAATAATTTTTTTGAGTTGTGATTAATTGTTAATTTCATAATCCATTCTTACTAATAAATGGTTTTTTATCGGCATGATTGCCAGGTTTGTTCTGTTTCTGAAAAGAAAATTACTTATTAGTTAGAGGGAGTTTTAACCAAATTATCTAACCAACTTAAATTTACGTCTATGACTTTAAATGAACAACACAGATGGCTTGATCAAATGCATTTTTACATTAAAAACAAAGTAACCGGTAATGCAAAAGACTTTGCAGAAAAGTTAGGGTTACACGAATATGATGTAAAGAATCTTTTGATGGAAGCACAGGAAATGGGTGCGAACATCGCGTTTTCGAAAGAACACCAGACCTACTACTACACGACATCAGTTACGATTGAGATGGCCATGTCATTTGTTCTAAGTCCTTGTTAAGAAATAAGGAAGTGTTTGTTCATGAGAGCTTCGTCTCTTTAAAAAATAAAAGCAGGAGTTTTGAGCTCCTGCTTTTTTATGCTTATTTTCTGCGTTTTTTAAAGTTTTGACGTCCTTTTTTAGCAGTTGCCGGCTTTTGGTTGGCAACTTCCAACCCTATAGTTTTGCCTTTTAGTTTTGCTCTGCTAAGTTTATTGATAACTTCTTGTTCATATTCTTTGTCAACTTCAATGAATGAAAAGTTACGAAGAAGTTCGATTTTACCAATGTTAATCGTAGTGCCTTTCATTTTTGTGTTGATAAGCCCTATTAGATCGCCTGATCCAACTTTGTCAGCTTTTCCAACGTTAATGAATAAGCGGCTGTAAGCGTCGCTACTTTTTCTGCTGCCTTTGTTGTCCTTTTTATCCTCTTTGTAGATGTTAAGATCTGGAGCATCTTTGTAGTAGTCCATGAATCGATTGAATTCGGTGGCTACAAATTGCTTGATAAGTTCTTCGTGACTTAAGTTGCTTAATTTTTCATAAATTGTCGACAAGAAATTATTAACCGGTGAAATTTCTTCAAGCTCAGTTGTTTCAACTTTGTCTATGAAATGGAAAAGTTGCTTTTCACAAATTTCTTCAGCTTTAGGCACCATTTTTCGTTCAAAAGTCTTTTTTGAAATTTTCTCAATGGCTTTTACTTTGTGTAATTCCCTGCCATGAATAATTGCAATGGAGGTACCTTTTCGGCCGGCTCTACCAGTTCTTCCGCTTCGGTGGATGTAGGCTTCTGTTTCGTCAGGAAGGTTGTAGTTGATCACGTGGGTAAGTTCATTTACATCAATCCCTCTTGCGGCCACATCGGTTGCTACTAGCAGCTGAAGGTGTCTCACTCTAAAGCGGTTCATTACAAGATCCCTTTGTGCTTGTGAAAGATCGCCATGTAGAGCATCTGCATTATACCCATCAGCCATTAATTTATCAGCGATATCTTTTGTTTCTTGTCTGGTTCTACAAAAAATGATACCGTAGATATCAGGTGTTGCATCAACAATGCGCTTTAGGGCTTTGTAGCGGTCGCTTGCGTGTACCATGTAATATTCATGACTGACATCATCTGAACTTGCGTTTTTAGACCCAACGCTAATTTCAACGGTGTCGTTCATATATTTTTTTGACATTTGAGCTACTTCTTTTGGCATAGTTGCTGAGAAAAGAAGTGTCTGACGCCATTCCGGGGTTTGGCTCATGATGCTTTCCAAGTCGTCTTTAAACCCCATGTTTAACATTTCGTCAGCTTCATCAAGGATAAGCCATCTAACATCTCCGAGCTTAATAGCTGCCCTGTTAATTAGGTCATTCATCCTACCCGGAGTTCCTACCACGATGTGTGAACCTTTATGAAGAGCCTTGATCTGTGGTCTGATTTCTGTTCCTCCATACACGGGAGTAACTTGAATGTCAGTGTAGTATTTGGCAAAGTTTTGGATGTCTTTGGTGATTTGAAGACATAATTCACGAGTAGGGCAAAGGATTAGAGCTTGAACGCATTTTTCTTCGGTGTTAATCTGTTGGATGATAGGAAGACTAAATGCCCCAGTTTTTCCAGTACCCGTTTGAGCCAGAGCAACCAGGTCATTACCGTAATTTAAAATTTCAGGAATTGTTTTACTTTGGATAGGTGTTGGGTTTACGAAGCCAAGTTCGTCGATTGCTTTCAGTACTTTTTCTGAAAGGCCTGTTTCTTTGAAAGTTATCATAAAATTGTTTTTACCACCCATCTCCACTTTCTTGCCAGAATCCCTAAATCGAATTGCTTTAAATTACATCTGTAGAATGTGACCGGAGTGGTCTGTTTCTATTTTGAAGGCGCAAAGATAGCTTCATATTTTTAAACTTAGGCTTGAAATAGCTTAAACTTGTAAATATGTTTTGGTTAATTAATGTTAAGGTATCCAAATAGTACGAGAACTTAGGATGGTGACTTGCTTTAAAAAAGTTCTGTTGAAAATTGGATGTTATGATCGTGCATAAGGTGTTGTTATGTATGGATGGTATTTTAATAGTATTTACTCTAATTATGAAGTTTTTAGGTATGGATGGTTTGGTGCCCTTGCTTGTTTTTTAGGGGTACTTAAAAGGCGTTGTATTTAATTGTTGGTATTCGAAAGGGTAAATATCAGATTGGAGGAGAATTGAATTTCTTAGTTGTTGGAGTTGTTTTAATTCTTTGTGGTGTTTTGTTAGGGGAGAGGTCAGATTATTATTGGTTCCTTTATTGGGGATTTATGTTTGAATTTTTGTTCTTACCTTTTTTATCAGGAGGCAACGGAGGCTTGTTGATTAGGTTTCATTTGGGGCTGAGATATAATAACCTGATGAATATTTGCAATCATGTCATGTTTAATTGCTATAAGTTGTTGAAACTGTGAAAGAAAATGTGTGTCAAGTTTCTTTTGTTTAAAAAAAAGTTAATTTTATCAAGCTGAGGTGTTTTTTAATCAAAGTTGTTGATTCATTTGTTTTTGACTTCAGTATATGCAAATGTTGATAAAATTATATGATATGAAACAATTCGTTGTGGTTTTATTCTTTGGGTTAGGGATTATGACTGTGTCTGGGCAAAATTTTTCAGAATTGAGAAGTGTAGACTTAAGTGGTCCTGAGCAGTATGAGAAAGTCGAAGATGTCGTGTTAGATTGTTGTTATTATTTAACCGGAACACCAAATGAAAAGAAAAATACTACCAGAGATGATGCTTTAGAGTTTGTTCTCAGGTGGGCTAAAGGGAGTCCCAAAATGATTCAGGTGGATAGAGTGTTAACAGAGCGGTTGGAAGATGCTAAAGAAATCGCAGTCATGGATTTGTACAAGGTGTGTTGTGCGATGGCTGTAATAGAGAGTTTTAATCACGTAGGTGAAAAGCATCAGATAGATCAGTTGGGCTTAGAAGCCTTATTGGATTATTGTAATAACCCTGTAAATAGGGTTAAGGTGTCAAAAGGTGTTAGAGAAGTATTAAAAGAAATGCAGAACGATTTTTTACAGGCTTCTTCTGTTGAATAAGCATTTAATATGGAAAAAAGAAATGCCCGGTAACTTACCGGGCATTTTTGTTATACTTGCTTGATGGCATCCATGATTTTAACTTCAATTTCTTCACAAAGTTCAGGGTTGTCTTTGATGACTTCTTTCACCGCTTCCCTTCCTTGGCCTAGTTTAGTTTCGCCATAACTAAACCATGAACCACTTTTCTTAATGATTTCTAATTCAACTCCAAGGTCTAAAACTTCGCCAATGCGCGAGATACCTTCTCCGTAGCGAATTTCGAATTCAGCCTTTTTAAATGGAGGAGCAACTTTGTTCTTAACGACTTTTACCTTTGTTAAGTTACCAACAATGTTTTCACCATCTTTAATTTGTGCGGCTTTTCTGATGTCGAGTCTGATTGAGGAGTAGAATTTTAATGCGTTTCCTCCGGTAGTTGTTTCCGGATTTCCAAACATAACACCAATCTTCTCGCGCAATTGGTTGATGAAAATACACGTTGTATTCGTTCTGCTAATGGTCGAAGTTAATTTTCTTAAAGCTTGAGACATGAGGCGTGCCTGTAGTCCAACTTTGGAATCACCCATGTCGCCTTCAATTTCAGCTTTGGGTGTAAGGGCAGCAACAGAGTCAATTACAATGATGTCAATAGCTGATGAACGAATTAATTGGTCTGCTATTTCTAGCGCTTGCTCACCATTGTCTGGTTGCGAAATTAAAAGGTTTTCTAAATCAACATCTAATTTCTCTGCGTAGAATCTGTCAAAGGCGTGTTCAGCATCGATAAAAGCAGCGATTCCACCAAGTTTTTGGGCTTCTGCAATGGCATGAATGGCTAATGTGGTTTTTCCGGATGATTCCGGGCCGTATATTTCAATAATACGTCCTCTTGGGTAACCTCCAACTCCAAGAGCCATGTCAAGTGCTATGGAACCCGATGGGATAACCGGAATGTCTTCTACAGCACTGTCATTCATCTTCATGATGGTTCCTTTGCCATAAGTTTTGTCAATTTTATCCATAGTCAACTGAAGTGCTTTCAGTTTTTCCTGGTTTACATTGCTTTCTTTTTTGTCTGCCATTGGTATTTGTTATTTCTTAATTGTCTTTGTTTAATTTTTTATAATTCCAGGTCTGTGAAGATCTGATTGGTGTGGTCTTTGGTATTGACTTTGGTGAAAATTTTCACAATAGTTCCTTCTTCATCGATGATGAAAGTTTTTCGTAAGACCCCCATGTATGTTTTTCCATACATTTTTTTTTCTCCCCAGGCATTATATTGTTCCAATATTACTTTTTCAGTATCGGCAATTAAGTCGAATTTGAATCCGTGTTTTGAGATGAATTTTTGGTGAGAAGCTTCGCTATCAGGGCTAACGCCAATGACTTCAAATCCTTTATTGTTAATGTCATCCAGGTTTTCATTCAGATTGCAAGATTCCGCTGTGCAACCTGGAGTATTATCTTTCGGGTAAAAGTAAAGGATTACCTTTTTGCCGGCGTAATCAGATAGTTTAATGCTCTTTCCATCTTGATTGATGCCGTTAAATTCAGGCGCTTTGTCACCTTCTTTTAATAGTGCCATATTGATATGAATTAAAGGATTACAAATATAATTTAATTTTAGGAACGAATTACTTACGGCATAGTTCAAAAGTTATTAACATTTGATGAGGGATTGTGGTATTTATGGATTGTGATTTTTCTTGATATTGGTGTGCTTGAGAGATTTAAAAATAGACAAGTGTAAATTTGGATATTTGTAAAATGGGGAAGCTGATTTTTTTTTATTAGGTTTGTTTTACTTGCATCAAATTGGGTAAGTTATAGTTTATTCGTTTTAAAATTTTAGTGTTCATGATTTTGTCGTTGCGAAAGTTTTTGTTTGTGTGTTTTAACTTGGTTGGAGGAGTGTTGATGGCTCAAAGTCAGGATTCTTACACTTCGGTTGAGGCCTATTCATTGTTTAATGAAGGTGATTATTTGTCGGCTGAAAAAGCGTATGAGTATTTATTGAGCAAGTTTAGTAGCAATGCAACCTATAGCTTTTATTATGGAGCCTGTCTATTGGAGAATAATAAAGACATACCCCAGGCGGTTCGGCGATTAAAATATGCATCTGTTAAAAATGCCAATCGTAATGTTGGATTTTATTTAGGGAGAGCGTATCAACTACGGTATAATTTTGAGGAAGCCATAAGGCAGTTTAGTAAGTTTTTGCAGTTTTCGAATGATGATAGCCTTAAGGTTAAAGCTCAATTGTATTTAGAAGAGTGTAAAACCGGAAAGACACTTTCGGCAAAGATTTATTCATTGGAGATTTTATCAAGAGATACGGTTAAGTATAATCACTTATTAACTTATTATCGCCCCTCTAAAGATGTTGGGCAGGTGATGTATAATCGTGACTTCTTTGAGTCCGGAATTGAACCAACCGATGTTTTGTATTTGACCGAAAGAGGTGATGAAGTTTATTATTCATTGAATGTGGATCCTGAAAAGGAAAATGATCTCTATAAAATGGAGAAGTTGATTGATGGTTGGGGAGAGGGGGTTCAATTGGCCGGAATTAATTCGGATAAAAATGATAAATTTCCTTTTCTATTGTTAGATGGTTTAACGCTTTATTTTTCTTCTGATAGAGAAGGAGGAATGGGGGGATATGATATTTATAAAAGTATATATGACGCTGAAAAAAAAGTTTTTTCTGAGCCTGTAAATATGGGTATTCCTTTTAATTCCCCTGCCGATGATCTGTTGTTTGTGACTGATGAATTTAATTCTGTGGCTTGGTTTGCATCAAACCGAGAAACCAATGGTGATGATTGGATAGTATATCAGTTGTCGTGGAATGATGGTGTTGTAAAAAGCTTAGTAACAGATATGAATCAAGTTGTTCAGGAGGCTCAATTGTTGTTGACTGAAAAAATGAGGTTAGATAAACAAGCGCCTGCTGAGAATAAGCTTCTGGCTAATGCACTTGATTCTGATGTAGCATTTACCTTTGTGGTTAATGATACAATTACTTATACTGATCTGAGCCATTTTAATTCAAGGAGTGCAAAAGACGCTTTTGAAGGAGGAATGACATTACAGCTGCAAAAAGATAGTTTATCCAAAGAAATGGGCGATAAGCGACGTTTGTATGCTCTAACAAATTCAGAAACACAGCGATCAGAGTTGGTGAATGAGATTTTGAAGCTCGAGAAGCAAGTTTATAGTTTGGATGGTAAAATCGAAAATCAATTTTTTATCGCACGAAGAACAGAACAAAAAAAGATTGATGAATTGGTGGATGCCGGGCAGTATTTGCCTTCAAGTCAAGTGGTTGTGGAGCCTGATTCGAAAGTTGAATCTTATAAGGACTTAATACCTAAAACTTTGACCTATTACACGGATGAGAAGTTTGAGCAGCAATTTGCAGAGTTGGAGTTGATGTATGAAAAACTGTTTTCAGCCGGTGAAATTGAGAAATTGAAGTTAGCTGATTCTCTTTTTGTGTGGGGACATGTTTTAAGTTTAGAGTCGTCCAGCTTACTTGAGCAATCGGCAAAGGTAGAAGAACAGTCGGTGCCCGTTGTATCTTCCCCATTTCGAAAAAAGGATGAAGTTGAGCCGGAAGAAACATCAGAAGCTGAAGGATTAATTGAATTGTCGCGAAAATATAGACTTGATGCTTTGAAACTTTATCATTTTTCCATGGATAAAAAATATGCGGTTTACACTGATAAGTTCAATGAGTTGGAGTTATCTAGCCCCAAGCGTGATTTATCTTTTTTAAATGCCTATCGCGAAAAAGCCAATGCCTATTATCGATCAGCAACAGAAATGATTGGTCAGGATCAATACTTTAATGATGAGCGTTATGAAAGGGCAGGTGGGTTAAAGAAGAAAGGTGTTTCAGAGCAAGAAGATGGTTTGTTTGCTTATCTAAATTTAGAGGAGCAAGGTGGAATAGTTTTAGAGCAAGAGACGGTGGAGTTAGAGCAGGGGAAAGAAGAACATGAAGAGTTAAATGAGGATGTTGCTCAACCAATACCGGAAAAAGTAGTTGAGGGAAAATCTCCGGCAGATGCGGAAGTGGCAAGTGATTTGATTTTTAAAGTTCAAATTGGTGTGTTTAGAAATAAGCCTAATGAAGAGGCTTTGAGTGCCATTCCGCCAATTTCAGAGGTTTTTATACCGGCCAAGGGCTTAACAAAGTATTTTGCAGGTGAATATGCAAGTTATACTGAGGCTGAGACTCAAGTATCTGTAGTGCAAGCTGCTGGTTTTGCCGGGGCTTTCGTAGTGGTGTTTAAGGATGGTAAGCAAGTTAATCTAACCGATGAAATGAAAAAATAGATAATGTTTTAGAAAAATGATACAGACTGAAAAAGAGAAAAGAGAAAAAGTATTGGAGCAGAGAGATCGTGAGAATCATTTGATATTGCATAATGATGATGTAAATACTTTTGATCATGTTGTTGATGTGCTTTGTGAGGTTTGTGAGCATAATTTGGTACAGGCAGAGCAGTGTGCAATGTTGGCTCATTATAAAGGGAAATGTCACATTAAAAGTGGTTCTTTTAAAGAAATGAATAAATTAAAGGAATTAATGTTTAGTGAAGGTCTAACGGTTACAATAGATTAGCTTATGTCGATTTTAGTGATTGTATTAATAATTTTAATAGGACTCCTTCTGATTCTATTGGAGCTTTTTGTGATTCCTGGAGTTACGGTTGCCGGGATACTTGGGCTATTGTTTTGTGCAGGTGGGATTTATTTATCATATTATTCTTTGGGATCTGTTGCCGGTAATGTTACGCTGGTTTCTACTTTAGTGGTCAGTTTGCTTGGTTTGGTTTGGTCTTTGAAATCCGGTTCGTGGAAAGCTTTAGCATTGGATTCAACCATAAGATCTCAAGTAGAAACAGTAGAGGACTCGCTCATAAAGGTTGGACAGGAAGGTTTAACTGTTACTCGCTTGAATCCGGTAGGAAAGGTGAGAGTAGGGAATGAGATGGTAGAAGGACGTTGTCCTGGGCAATTTGTGGACCCCAAAAAAGAAGTGATTGTGCAGAAAGTATATAAAACTTATATAATTGTTAAACCTAAAATTGAATCAAATGAATGATCTTGCGCCTATTTTTTTGATAGCAGGAGGGATAGTTTTACTGTTCCTGTTTTTGTATTATGTGCCAATTGTAATGTGGTTTTCGGCTTTGGTGTCGGGAGTGCGTATTTCTCTGGTGCAACTTGTTTTAATGCGAGTGCGTAAAGTACCTCCCGGCGTAATTGTACGTGCTTTAATTATAGCGCATAAAGCTGATTTGAGAAGTATTAAGCGCGATGAATTGGAAGCACATTTTTTAGCCGGAGGTCACATTGAAAGTGTGGTGCATGCATTGGTATCCGCTGCTAAGGCAAATATGGATTTAAGTTTTCAAATGGCATCAGCCATAGATTTGGCCGGGCGTGATGTTTTTGAGGCAGTTCAGATGTCGGTAAATCCAAAAGTGATTGATACCCCTCCGGTAACTGCAGTTGCAAAAGATGGTATTCAGTTAATTGCGAAAGCGCGCGTAACGGTACGTGCCAGTATCAGGCAGTTAGTTGGTGGTGCAGGAGAGGAAACGGTACTTGCTCGTGTTGGAGAAGGTATAGTTTCGTCAATTGGATCGTCAAAATCACACAAAGAGGTGTTGGAGAATCCTGATTCTATTTCAAGAGTAGTTTTAGAGAAAGGATTGGATGCCGGAACAGCTTTTGAAATTTTGTCAATTGATATAGCGGATATTGACATCGGTAAGAATATTGGTGCAGGCTTGCAAATGGATCAGGCCGAGGCTGATAAAAATATTGCTCAGGCGAAAGCTGAAGAACGTCGAGCAATGGCTGTTGCCTTAGAGCAGGAAATGAAAGCCAAAGCTCAAGAAGCACGGGCAAAAGTTATTGAAGCTGAAGCTGAAGTGCCCAAAGCCTTGGCGGAGGCATTTAGAAGTGGGAATCTTGGAGTAATGGATTACGTGAAATATAAAAATATTGAAGCAGATACCGCCATGAGAGAATCGATTTCTAAACCCCCAACAAAACCACATCCTAAAAAGGAAAGTGATAAATAATAAAAAAGCTCCGTATGGAGCTTTTTTATTTCTGTTGATATGAGATAGTTAGGCTAGATGGCTAGGGGAAGGAGTGAAAAATGTTTCTTTTTTTTTGAAAAAAAATTTGTGGGATAAAATCATTTTGCTACTTTTGCAATCGCAATCGCGAAAAACACAAGTCAAAGGATGGGTGTTGGATTGGAAAAAGTATTAAAGTATTGTAATACAATCATATTGGAGGGATGGGTGAGTGGCTGAAACCAGCAGTTTGCTAAACTGCCGTACGGGTAACCGTACCGGGGGTTCGAATCCCCCTCCCTCCGCTTTTTATTGAATTTTCGGGGTGTAGCGCAGTCCGGTTAGCGCACCTGGTTTGGGACCAGGGGGTCCCAGGTTCGAATCCTGGTACCCCGACAAATTTTCAGTAAAAAGCATGTTTAGGTGAATTCCTAGTTTTGATTCGGGGTGTAGCGCAGTCCGGTTAGCGCACCTGGTTTGGGACCAGGGGGTCCCAGGTTCGAATCCTGGTACCCCGACAGAAGAGCTTGCAAATCTATTGATTTGCAAGCTTTTTTTGTATAAACCAACCAGAAGTCCTATGTCGTATTTTGTTTACATATTAAAAAGTAAGATCACTGGAAAGTATTATTGTGGTCAAACAAATGATATAGAAGATCGTCTATATCGTCATAATTCAGGTCAAAATAAATATACCAAGCATG
>QKJP01000005.1 GCA_003249255.1 Bacteroidales bacterium | reverse complement strand
GTACTGAATAGAATACAGGAACACAAAGCCAATAAACTTCTGGAATTACTCCCTCAAAATTGGACGCCGGTAAAGACTCTAACTTAGGCAAAGATAGGTCACCTTGCAATAGTATGAAATGTGTACTTTACCGAACGCTTACGCAAAACAAATGAAGTAGAACCATTGTAATGGCTAACCGATGTATTTAATAGAATACAGGAACACAAAGCCAATAAACTTCTGGAATTACTCCCTCAAAATTGGACGCCGGTAAAGACTCTAACTTAGGCAAAGATAGGTTATCATGCAATAGTTTGAAATGTGTACTTTACCGAATGCTTAGGATCTTAGATTATTAATTTATTCCCTCTTTTGTAATCGGGATTTCACTTTTAGCGAAATGATTATTCCCTGACCACTAAAATCATTTTTTATCAACCACGAAAGACACTAAAAACCTAAAAAAAATTGGAAATCAGCGAATCTAAAATAGCACCCTAATTTTACTTTTTGTCTGTTTTTGCGTTTTTCATAGTTAAAAATAAATTGTGTTGTTTAAAAGTAGTTTCCCTGTCTTTTGTAATTGGTCTTTTTTAGCTAACCATATTTCCCTTATAGTTCCAAAGTTTTTAAGGAGAGTCTGAGTCATTTTGGAACCAACATTTGATATGCCTAGTAAAAAGTATAATTGTTGTGTTAAGAAGGTTTTTGGTTTAAGACCTATATTGTGGGGAAATGTGTTGGTTTTGAAATTCCTGATTTGAAACTGTTACAATGGTTTGAACGCTGTTCTTTTGGTGAGAGGAAAAACAAATGGTATATGTAAAGAGGGTGGGATTGATATTAATGCTCCTTTTATTGCTTCTTTACTAAACTTATAATCCGTTGTTTATAGATTCCTGCTAATAATCATATGGGGTTTAAATTGCAGGGAAATCGGTTTTCAGAAGGATTAATCGGATTTACAAGATTTTTTTTAAAAAAATCATAGCTGTAAGCCTGTTTATCGGGTAAATTCTGTCAAAAAAAACATGTGGTTAAACTCTGTTTCCTATAAAGAATGTTAAGGGAAATATCTCGTTTATATTGCTTTTAAAAAGTGTTTCACATTGAAAAAAAAATCTGTTTTGCATTAAAGGCGATTCGAAATCTTCTTCGGTTTTTCGTTTAATTACAATTTTCTTATTAATTGTATAAACACCGGTTTTTTTGGCTTTTATTTCAACAAGGACGGAAAATCATCCTGCATTTGTGGAATACAGGATGATTTTCTCTATAGTCTGCAATAATTGATTCTTTTTGACTCATATTTTTATAAAAAGTTGATGCCTCCTATAAAAGTTGTGCCAATAGAACCATTTTTGCATCAATGGTATTATCTTTTTAACGTAATACTTCCTCTGTATGAACTTCTCTCTTCTTCTATCGAAATGGAATACCAATAGCTATCTATTGGGGCATTAGCACCATTTCTTTTGCCATCCCAGCCTTGTTCTTCACCGGTGAATTGAGCAATGACAATTCCATAGCGATCGTATATTGTAACTTTGGCAGAAGGATATTTTAAGAGATTTTTGATTACCCATATATCGTTTACGCCATCTCCGTTTGGAGTAAAGAAATTTGGAATCTTTAATTCGTGAAACTTAACGTATATGATAGTATCGTTTACGCAATTGTTTTCATCTATTATTGATAGCGTGTGTGGGCCACCTTCCAAATCATAGAATGATTTTGATTTTGTATCAAAAGCTTCTTTATTATTGTGGATTGTATAGCTGTAAGGAGGTTTACCTTCAAATCCATCCATTTTTACTATGCCTGGTTCTGATGTATCTATAATCTTGAATTGTGGTGAAGGCAGGTCTTGTACTTCAGCATAATCGACTAATTCATGGCATCCATCAAATACCCGTGCTTCATAAATGCCTTTTTGGTTCACATCTATTATCTGATTAGTAGAAATTTCTTCACCTTCAAATAGCCATTTGTAATAAATATAACCATCCTGGGCATCTAATGTAACTTGATCGTGAGAACACTTAATTTTGTCTTCTTCTAAACTGTATATGGCTTTTTCTCGTTCTGAAACCGTAATTATGTCTGTTAATGGGTAGCAGCCATCATTTACAGTCGAGTGATAGACTCCTGGTTCGGTAATGTCTATATACTGAGTAGAGCCAATTATTGCACCATTAAATGTCCATTCATAGCTTTCATAGCCTGCTTTTGCATCAAGTGTAAGAGGTATGTTAGGACAAACTTTAAAATTGAAGCCTAAACTGTAATCAGGTTTTTCCGCTTCTGTAATTTCTATATCACTGCTTAAATCATCAAAACAGCCATCAT
Source organism: Bacteroidales bacterium (assembly GCA_003249255.1). GTDB lineage: Bacteria > Bacteroidota > Bacteroidia > Bacteroidales > Marinilabiliaceae > SZUA-582. The sequence continues at coordinate 159,023 of QKJP01000005.1, read as the reverse complement.
TAACGGTAGCTGTATAGATGCCGGCTTTTGATATATATACGATTTGATCCGTAGAGATTACTTGACCATTTAGTGTCCAAGTATATGCATCATATCCGGTTTGTGCGTCCAAGCTAATTTCTTTGTATGGACATACTGGTCCATCTTGATCTAATTCATAAACAGGACGATTAGCGTCAGAAACAACTATGTCGCTCGTTAAATTAGAAAAACATACATCACCAACTGTTGAAGTGTAGATACCCGGTTTCGAGACTTCTACTGTTTGGTTGGTAGAAATTACTTTTCCTTCAAATGTCCAGCTATAGGTGTCATATCCATTTTGAGCATCTAATGTGGCTGGTTTTAGTGGGCAAATTGCGACATCTTGATCTAATTTATAATCGGTAGCGCTAGCTTCTTTAATGGTTACATCAGCACTTAAATCATCATGACAACCATCGCTCACGGTTGAGGTGTAAATTCCTGCTGTTGTAATTTTTATGACTTGATCGGTTGAGATTTCTTTTCCATCCAAGGCCCAACTGTAAGAAATATAGCCTCCTTGGGCATCTAAAGAAACATCTTTAAGTGGACAAATTGTGTTATCCTGATCTAACTTATATTCGGCACGTTCTACTTCTGTAATTACAACTTTTGCACTTAAATCATCAAAGCAACCATCGCTTACGGTAGAAGTATAGGTTCCTGCTTTGGAGATATTTATGGTTTGATTGTTGGAGATCTCTTTTCCATCCAATGTCCAACTGTAAGAACTATAACCATCTTGTGCGTCAAGCGTTACTTCTTTTAATGGACATACACTGGCATCCTGATCTAATTTATATTCACTTGTTGCTTTTAATACAATTTTAACGGTGTTCGATACTCCGGTACAACCGCCTTGATCTATAACTGTTACAAAATATTCTTCGCCAACTGTAAGTTTGGATAATGTACGATTGGTTGATTTGTCACTCCACTCATAAGTATCATACTCACCCGGATCTAATTCAGCTGTTGCATTCGGACAAATTTCTAATTCATCTAATCCACCATTAATTTCAGGAGTGATTGATCCTCCTATTGTTAAGTTTACAGGCGTTTCTGCTGAGCAGCCATTTTCATCTTCTACCGTGTAGGTGAGTTTGTATGTTTGCTCTTTGGCACTGCTTAATACAGAAGGTGTTTGAATGGTGACATCATCTAATATTTTATCCGGATCAGTCCAAATGTGAGTTGTTATTTTTCCATCGCCTTTGGTTACTTTGGGTTCTATTTTAGAGCTGGAACCTGCACAAAGGTTGAGGTCATTAAGTTTTTCTATTTCCGGTTTTTTATGAATTGCGATATCCACTTGGTCGGTACAGGCTCCTATAAAAGAAATGTTATCGAGCGCAAAATCGTTACCGATATCTCCAACGGTGTGATTTTTGATTTCTATTGTTAGGGTTTCATCAGTAGTTGCTGGTCCCCATACGTTACTAAATGTACTCCATTGGTAATTATCACTATTGGCCTTATTGGATCCAATAGTTGTACCTTTTACCACAAAATCGAGCTCGGCAGGGTTAGTGAAGGCTTTGTTTACATTGGCCACCTTTGCTGAAAAGATATATCGCTGTCCCTTTTTTACCTTCACTTTTGCTTTAAATACGGCAGCCTGTTTACTACCGTGTGCATCAACTACCATAAATTGTCCATCGGCAACAAATTCAGGTGTTGTTGATACATCAATCATGTTGTAATTAAAAGTATTTGGGTTTGTTCCAATTCGATATTCACCGGGATTAATATTATCATAATATTGACTGTAACCATAATCGCTAATTTCTTTGCCCTCTGCATCGGTTAATTTCGCAGGGTATTCAAAATCGCCATGTTCAATGAGTTCATCTCCGTTGGCGGCAATAACCGTATAGGTTCCTGCAGTTTTTACTTCAGGAGATTTATCCGGTATAGCCAAGCCCGTGGCATCTGTAGTCATAATGGTGTTGCCTGATGGATCTTGCCAGGCAATTACATCGCCAAGAGAAGCTGTAAGTTCTACCGACTCACCTTCACAGAAGGGTTCTTTTTTATCAGCTTCAAGGAAACAGATGTTATCATCAGGGCATTGGTTGTCGTCGTAGACGATAACGCTTGTAATTGCTTCTACTGCCGATTCTGTTTTAGCTTCAATTGATGCAATATTATTGGCGATTTCGGCAGAACCGTTACATTTACCGGTTTTAAATCCTGCTTCTAAGATATATTTAATTTGACCGGCCTCTTTAATTAGTAAGCGGTCTTTTTTCCATGTAATTGTATGTGTTGCTATATCGTAAGTAGCAGTTGCTCCTAATACTGTTATTGTGTTGACAGTTTTTTTACCGGTAGGATCACTAGGGTCGATAAATCCTAGGAATTTAAAACCTTTAGGTAGGATATCTTTTACGATAACATCTTCAATATCTCTACCCGCTACCGGAGCATTGCCGAAAACGCGCCGCCAAGTGTAACCATCGTATTCTTCGACAAGAATGTTATTAACTGTTTTTGAGGTGTATTGGCAAGATTCTCTCAACCATTGAGTAACCGGTTCGTCAGGATTATAAATATCTGTCCAATCGTTTGTAACCGGATAATATTTACCTTGAATGTCTCCGGCAGCTCCCGGATTCCAACTCCAGTCATCATCCCACTTCGGACCGACTCCCCATCCTTGGTTAACTTGGCAAAATGCACGAAATGGAGCATTGGCACCTCTGTGGATATTTATTCCGGTATTCCCCCTGTAATATGTTAGATACTGTGTTATTGTTGCCTCTTGAGGGGCAAATTTTACAATTAAGCGCTTGTTCCATTTACCTTGAGTATTTTGACCGGGTACAATATCTTCAACTTTACATTCAAATTTTGATTGATCACAGCCTTCCACATTTGTGACATTCAAATCCCAGGGATCGGTAAGGTCTGAGTGTACAAACATTGAAACACGGTAATTACCATAATCAATGTACGGCTCAATGGCATTGTTAAAAAGTTGGAATCTCATTGTGTGCATTTGATCTGCTCCTTGGGTTCCTTCATGTGAGTATGCAACAACGACACCAGGGCGTCCGCCATTGATAAAGCCGCCCTTTGAACTATTTTCGAAATCAACAGTGTAGGTCACTGATTCACCGGGTTTTACTTTTGTTTTATCTGCTGATTTTTCTATTTCTAAAGCTCGTTTTTCAACATCAACACTGTTACGTTTTAAGGTAGTCGTAATCTCGTTAGGGTAGTCGTTAGTTCTCCAGCCTGTACCGTTACTTGTTTTTATGGTAGCTCTGTTTGTTATTCTACCCGAAGCACTTTCTCCAATCTTACAAATTAAAGTAATCTTACCTTTAGTGTCGTTTATTTTACCTGTTTTAAAGCCGGGTACGCTTTTTAGATTCCATGTTATGATGTTTCCGGAAATAGAATATTCGTTTGAGGCAGATACAAATTCTAAGCCGGCTGCCAGAGTATCTATAATTTGAACATTTTGTGCATTAACTGAAGCATAATTACGGTAATCAAATGTGTAGGTAACTAAATCACCGGTGTAGGCAACTGTTTTATCTACTTTAGAATATATTTTCAGATTTGCTTCCTTTCTCATGTTGATTGGAGAGTGGTGGTTTCCTGAAAGAACTAACATTCCTAACATACGTGCCCAACCATGGAAATACTTTGGAACACTTGTAAGGTATCCATCTCCCGGTTCTGCTGCATCCCAAACGATTGCGCATTGACGATATAGTTTTCCCATTAAATCGTAATCCTGTGAAATAACTGCAGCCGGGCTAACAGCTCCGGGTATCCAGTTTAGTGGGAATGAGCCTGTTAATGCACCGGTGTTAGCATCATATTGATCTGATAAAGCGGAAGGTCCATAGAATGTTAATCCAATTGCCGTTGTACGTGCATCCACGCAGTCGTGCCCCCATGGGGCTTGGGTGGCATCTTTAGTGAAGTTTGCCATTCTTTTAGAAATGTCTCTTTCGTAACTATTAGGGGTACTTTCATATTGGTGGGTTTTAGGGTTCCATGTGATATTAGGATTTGAATGCCATAAAGCGTCCATGCCACAGCGCCATGGGTGTCGCCAATCTTCTCCTGCCATATAGGCTGAGAATGTAGTTTTATCCCCTTTAACTTCTACCCAACCGGCAGTTGGTATTGATGCCGGATTTTTTAGAAGTTGACCGTTTATCCATGCTGTTGATGCTTGTGCTCGAAGTAACTGTTCTATGTTCCACGATAAATCTTCAGCACTTCCCCCTTCCTTTTTTAGAAAATCTGCAAAAGCTCTAAAATAACCGGCAGATACATAATCAATATGTTCGGTACCAGAAGGCCCTTTCATTTGTGGGCCGGGATCGTGAGAATTTGCCCAATCTGTTTGTTCTGAGGTAGTGTTACAATCTTTGAAGTAACCATCAAAACCAATAATTCCTGAAACAAATACATTTGCAGTAACGCCGTCAAGACTTTTATGTAATTCAACCAAACTTCTTACCGCATCTAAAGCTTCTTGTTTATAGCTAATTGGATTGCCACAGGCATCATCATATCCTGAATAGTCACCCCACTGTTTCCATGCAAGTAGTAAGCCCATTACCATATCCATGGTTCCGTCTGTTGCGACGTCTTGCCCATGGTCTGTTAAGGTGTTTTTACCGTATTTATAATCGGGTCTAATAGTTTGCCCGCAATCGGTGTATTTTTTATTTAATACTTTCTTTTCATCATGTTCCTTAAACCAAATACCGTCAAAAGTAGTTTTGTCTCCCATTAGGGCAGCGGCTATCATATGATAACCAACTCCTTCTGAGCAGTCGTTATATCCTATTCCCACGCCTAAACTGCATTGGATATATTTAATTCCTTTATATTCTTTTCCGGTGTATTTGAATTTATTAGCGCTAATCTGCCATGCATCTCTAATGGTTTGTTCCATCTCCGCATGTGTAACTCCTGGGGCATTTTTAGTTCCAAGGTTTCCTAAGTTATGCGTAGGTCCGTCCGTATACGGCAAAAACTGAGGAAATGGAAAGTTGGGGTTGCCCGAGTTAATGTCTACGGTAATTTGGGCATTAAGTATCTGAGGAAGTGAGAGTAATAAAAGGTATAGGAGGCGGATGGTCGTTGAGTTAAATCTTTTAGTTGTAGTGTTCATAACTATAATAAGTCAATGTATTAATTTGTTAATTGAACCGGATTATTAAAGTAAGCTAAGCTTATGACATTGAAATCCCTTTGTACCCTACATGGAGAGGGTACAAAAGCAAAAAAAATCCTGCCTTTATCAGACAGGATTTGTATGGATTGAATAATTGAAATTTTTTACATTCTTTCAGGTACATCTATTCCCATGGTCCACATGGCATTTTTAACCGTTTCGCCTACGATCATACATAGTTTTAATCGCATGCCTCTGATTTCTTCATTTTCTTCAACGGCAATTGGTGACTCGTGATAGAATTGGTTGAAGTCTTTTACCAAATCATAAGCATAATTTGCAATAATTGCCGGGCTGTAAATTTTTCCTGCTTCAGCAATGATTTGTGGAAAGTTATTTACTGCTTTAACCAGTTGTACTTCTTTGGCAGTTAATTCAATGTGAGTGTCGAGAGCTTCTGGAATGGCAAAATTTTTGTCTTTCGCTTTTCTTAGAACCGATTGAATACGTGCATAGGTATATTGAATAAATGGCCCTGTATTTCCGTTAAAGTCAATGGATTCTTTTGGATCAAAGGTCATGTTCTTTTTAGGATCCACCTTTAGGATAAAGTATTTAAGAGCTCCCATTGCAATGGTTTTAAATACTTTTTCTGCTTCTTCTTCAGAATACCCCTCCAGCTTTCCAAGTTCTTTTGACATTTCGCGAGCGGTATTCACCATGTCTTCCATTAAGTCATCGGCATCAACCACTGTGCCTTCACGTGATTTCATTTTACCTTCAGGTAATTCAACCATTCCGTATGAGAAGTGCATCAGATCTTTACCCCAATCAAAACCAAGTTTGTCCAATAAAAGAGCTAACACTTTAAAGTGGTAATTTTGCTCATTACCTACAACATAAACCATTTGATCTATTTTGTAGTCATCAAAACGTAATTTGGCTGTACCAATATCTTGTGTCATATATACACTTGTGCCATCTTTTCTTAACAATAGTTTTTCATCTAAACCATCATTCGTTAAGTCGCACCAAACGCTATTGTCATCTCTACGGTAGAAAACATTTTTATCCAGACCTTCCAAAACCATATCCCGACCTGTTTTGTAAGTGTCAGATTCATAATAGATTTTATCAAAGTCTACGCCCATATTTTTATAGGTAATATCGAAACCATCGTATACCCATTGATTCATCTTTTGCCATAAGCCGTATACTTCAGGATCGTTTGCTTCCCATTTAAGTAACATTTCACGAGCCTCTTTCATTAATTCAGAGTCAGCCTCGGCTTCTTCTTTTGATTTACCGGCATCCATAAGGGCTTTTTGCTCTTTTTTGTATTCCTGATCAAACTTTACGTAAAAATCACCAACTAAGTGGTCACCTTTTAAACCTGTTGATTCCGGTGTTTTGCCTTCACCCCATTTTTGCCAGGCTAGCATTGATTTACAGATGTGGATACCACGGTCGTTTACAATGTTAGTTTTGACTACCTTGTTACCGTTCACTTCAGCAATTCTGGCAACAGAGAAGCCTAAAAGGTTGTTGCGAATGTGCCCCAGGTGAAGCGGTTTATTGGTGTTGGGTGATGAATATTCAATCATGACCAAAGGAGAGTCTGCTTTGGCTTTTGTAAAACCATATTGCTCCATGCCGGCAATTTCGTTAATGGTTTTTAGCCAATGCGATTGAGATAGGGATAGGTTTAGAAATCCTTTAATCACCTCAAATGATGCAATGCTACTACATGAATTTAGTAGGGCTTGACCTAAATCTTCACCTGTTTCAACCGGATTTTTCTTTGATATTTTTAAAAGAGGGAAAACTACCACGGTAAAGTCTCCATTCATGTCCTTACGGGTGAGTTGAAGTTGGATTGATTTTTCTTCAACTGTAGTTCCGTATAATTCCTCAATAGCCTTTACCAGCTCTGCTTTTATCAGGTTTTCGATTTCCATCCTAATAATACTTTTATTATGAATATTAAAAAATGCTGCGCAAAGATAATAAAGTTACGGATAAGAGCTGTTGCAAATACGTGCTTTCGATTCGTGAATTCAGTTAATAATTAGCTATATTGATTCGCGATAGTCAATTGTTACCATTTACATTTAAATGTATTTATTCTAATTTTAAACGTGTCAAATTAACCTAAATCATTGTTTGCAATGTTAATAAAGCTGTTGTTCATAAGGGAATGTACATTGAGTAATTCAGAATGGAGCTTTAGATTATTAAATGTATTTGGTGATTATAAGTTCATCAGTTATCAAATAGCAGCCTTACTTGTTTTATCAATTTTTCTGTTGGTGGTAGCACAGTTTTCCAAGTCAACTAAAAAAAATGGACAAGTACAAAGTGAATCAGAAGGATTGTCTGAAAAGGATTTGTTTCGGCAATTGGTTAATATTATTCCGTTTTCAGCATGTGTGGTTAATAAGTTTGGATACATTGAAAAAGTAAACCATAATTTTGAAGCCCTTACCGACCGGTTAGAGTCTGTTTTAATCGGTCATAAGTGGTATCGGTATTTAGATGTTTATGAAAATATAGAACAGTTAAACGAATTTGATGATTTATCTTTTAATCTCAGGGGCAAAAATAAAGTGTTGTATAAAATTACGTACAAAGCCATTTATTTACCCGGGTTTGATAACCAATATTATTTCGTATTGGTCGAAGATATTACGCATTTGCAGGTTCAATTAATGAACCTTAATCAACGTATTGTTGAGTTTAAAGGCATCATGGATGGATCCTGTGTTGCCATTCTTATTGAAGATGTGAATGGCCATATTCTATTAGCTAATAAGGCTGCCTGTAAATTATTGGAATACGATAACCGTAATCTAAAAAATAAAAGTGTTATCAGCTTTATTCCTGATCGTTTTCATCAATATTTCTCCGAAAAAATAGATTTACTCATAAATCATGAAGGTCAGCGATTTATGTCCTACTTAACGGCTTCATCCGGAAAAATTGTCCCGGTGCATATCAGTGTATCGAAAGTAAATTTTTTTGGTACCAAAGGTCAAGTGTATATTATAGAAGATAATTCGGAGTGGGTTGAGCGAGAAATAGAGTTAAGGTATGCACAACAAAAAGCACAGGAAGCTGATGTGCTGAAATCCTCATTTTTATCCAATATGTCACATGAAATTCGAACCCCGATGAATAGTATCATGGGTTTTAGTTTAATGATGTGCGATGAGACGATATCTAATAATGAAAGACTTGAGTATCATTCGATTGTTAAAATGAGTGCCGAAAACTTGTTAACCCTAGTAGATGATATCATGGAGTTATCTAAAATTCAATCCGGATTAGTAAAGTTTAGTAATGCTTTTATTGATTTTGAAAAACTTTGCTCCGATATCTCAGTATATGTTACCAATCTACTTAAAAGCAAGACTAATATTAAGTTCTTTTTTAACGAAAGTAGTGCTGCAAATTTATCGTTGTTGGTTGAGTCAGATGTTATTCGTGTGATGCAAGTGCTGAAATACTTACTCAATAACGCGGTAAAGTTTACCGAAGCAGGAAGTATTGTTTTTTCTTTTTCTTTAAGAAATGATGATACCGTGGATTTTTGTATTAAAGATTCCGGCATCGGCATTCCTAAACATAAATTGCCCATTGTGTTTCATAAGTTCAGGCAGGCTCAAGAAGAAAATAATCGGGATTTTGGAGGGGCTGGTATTGGCTTAAGCATCAGTATTTTATTGTCTAAAATGCTGGGTGGGTATATTTGGGCTAAATCTAAATTTGAAGAGGGAACCGATTTTCATTTTGTTTTACCATCTTCTCCGATAAATGCTTTAAAGAAAAAAGGAGTGGTGAAAACCATTCTAATTTATTCCATTAATTCGCGTTATGTTCACCATGAAGAATTATTGAGAGATTATAATATTTTATACGCGTTCTCAAAAGAGGAGCTTTTAGGAATTCCCATCGCCAATGATGTCGAAGCAGTTATATTGACCGCTATCCTGCCAAATGATATTTTTATGGAATTAAATGAGGTTGTGAAAGAAAAGCCTATTTATCAATATTCTGACTTAACCGGCGTAATAGTTCACGAAGCTTCTAATGTGTCTTATAACATTAATAAGGCCGATGAAGCACAACGATTCATTGAGATGTTCGAGTGTCCTCAGTTGGATTTGGTGTAGTCCATAAGCTTATTCATCAATTTCGAATTCAATAGGAATTTGATATTCACTATCGCAGGGTTGATTGTTTTGAGTTGCCGGAACAAATTTCCAATTTTTAGGCATTTGACTTGCCACATTCATTACGGCTTTATCAAGTAATGGATGCAGTTTTTGGGAAATGTAAAAACCATAAATATTTCCTCTGGCATCTATTCTTAAACTTAAAATGACCCTGCCGGATAAATTTAATTCCATTGCCTTCTCAGGGTAACTCAAGTTTGTAACTAAATATAGATATGGAATTATGGGACTGCCCAAAAAGAAGCATGGGCTGTAGGTATTTAAATCAAATTCATAATCAGCTGATATTTTTTCTATTTTTTGTTGATCGTAATTGTACGAAAAATCGAAAATGCTGTTAAAGCTGAAATATTGCCAGTTGCCTACTTTTATGCCATTTTTAAAGGTTCCATTTTCAATGATTTTATCTTTGTAATACATTTTATAAGGGCCGTGATAAATAGAGGTATCACCTTGTAATACAGAATATGTCTTTGTGTATAATCCTTCTTCTTTAGAAAGTTGTATGGTTGTTTGGGCATTTAGTGATAAAATGCAAACAATGATATAGAAGGCCGATGTAAGTAGTGATTTATGCATGCTCAAAACTAATTATAATAATATAAGATACCAATAATTAGCAATAAACATGCCTAAGTACAGAAGGTAGATGTAGGTGATTAGGTCAATAGGCTTTTGGGTCATTAGATTGTGAGGTGTTCGGATGAAATGTAACAGACGGAAATGTGCTGATGTGTTAATTAGAGTTTATGTGCTGATTGAGTAATAAAATTATAGAGGTAAGTAGTTAAATACTTATCAATAGTAAGCTTACGTTAGGATCAAAGATGTAGTGTTATTAAGCATTGCCCTTACAGGCTAGGCTTTGGGATATCGCCCACTTTGGGGCTATTTTAGATTTATGCAGATATGTATGTTCTTATCTACCGGTCTCAATAAAATTATATTAAGTGTTTAATTTAGAGTTAATTTAGCTTTTGTATTTTGATGGAAGTGTAAAAAAAGGCCCTCAAGGGTGAATACTTGAGAGCCTTTTAGGCAATATGAAAAGTTAATCGTTAAATGTCTTTTAATTCAATTTCCATTAGTTCTTCTAAGGAATGTTGCAGGTGTTTTTCGTAAAATCGTTTTGTGCAAGGGGATAGTTGATCTAGTTCAATACTTGAAGCATTGGAAAGCAATATCAATTCCTCCAATGATAAATTGATGTTTGCATTATAAAATGCCTGGCTATCTATAGTATCCTTGTTTAATCCGTCACTAGAAGTTTCGCAAGAATCTACAGTTGCGATATCCATAAGTTCACCAAGCGAAAGGTCAATGTGTTTTTTGTAAAAGTTTTCATTGTTTTGAGCTGAAGAAACTGCATACCCTACACTAAGACTCAACATCACAAAAAAAGCTGTCTTTAAATTCATAATAAAATATTTCGGTTTTGATTACTAGTACGCCATCGTTAGTTTTAAGTTGCGGATAATGTCTTAATAAAGATTAAAATCTCTTAATTACCTAAATAGCATTTGGCTTTGTTGGGAATTTCGATCGTTAGATTTCGAGGTCATTGGGTCAATGGAGGGAGAGGTTTATAGGGCGTGGTCATTAAGTTATTCGAGTGCTGTGTGTTAGGACAGTAAGTTTTTAAATGCCTTGAGTTTTCTCAAATATTAGGAAGCGTAAAAAAGAAGATACTTTTAAAAGAAGCAGGAATGATTTTTACCTTTGTACTTAAATCGAGAAAAAGCCTATGTCTAATAAACTATTATTATTAACTCCTCCATTTACCCAGCTCAATACCCCTTATCCTGCAACTGCTTATCTTTTGGGCTATTTATTATCTAAAGATATTAATGCTTCTCAGGTTGACTTAGGAATGCGGGTGGTACTTCGCATTTTCTCAGAACAAGGCTTGAAGAAGTTATTTGAATTTGCTCATTTGAAAGCTGATGAACTGTCCAATAACGCCAAGCGCATATCAGCACTAAAGATTGAATACATTTCTACCATTGAAGGTGTGATTTCCTTTTTGCAAGGAAAAAACAATATGCTCGCTTACCAGATTTGTGATTCGGATTATTTACCTCAAGCCGGTCGTTTTCAGCAGATGAGTGATGTAGATTGGGCTTTTGGCTCCATGGGACTCATTGATAAAGCCAAACATCTGGCTACCTTATACCTCGAAGATTTGTCTGATTTTATATCAGAAGCAGTTGATCCATATTTTGGTTTTAGTCGTTACGCAGAACGCTTAGGGCTTTGTGCCTCTAGCTTTGATGAGTTAGAAAATGCTTTACAAGCTCCTCTAAATTTTGTGGGAAACATCTTATTGGAAGAATTAGAAAAGGAGATGCAATTATTGAATCCTTCTTTAGTTTCAATTACCATTCCATTTCAAGGGAACTTATTTGGAGCCTTAAGATGTGGTCAATACATCAAGCAAAAATATCCAAATGTTTCTGTGTGTATGGGAGGCGGATATGTAAATACTGAACTTAGAGATGTTTCAGATGGGCGAATGTTTAAATATACAGATGCTTTATTGTTTGATGATGGAGAGCGTTCTTTGGAGCTTTATTGGGGATATGTGAATAAAGAAGTTCATAAAGAGTCTTTACTTCGAACCTATATAAAAGAGAATGGCCAAATAAGATGGTGTCATAACACAGAAGAAAAAGATGTGCCTCAAAACGACTTGATGGCTCCATGTTATACCGGTTTAAATTTGGATGATTATTTATCCGTAGTAGAAACTGCTAACCCAATGTTTCGACTGTGGAGCGATGGTCAATGGAATAAATTAACCGTAGCTCATGGCTGCTATTGGGGCAAGTGTTCCTTTTGCGATACCAGTTTGGATTATATTAGCCGTTATGAACCTAATCAAGTCAGTAATGTCGTAGACCGGATGGAATCTTTAATGTCTCAGACAGGTCGCAATGGTTTTCATTTTGTTGATGAGGCAGCACCACCGGCTTTGTTGAAAGAAGTCGCCTTGGAGATTTTAAAGCGAAATTTAAAGGTGGTTTGGTGGACAAACATCCGTTTTGAAAAACGATTTACCCCAGATTTATGCCGTTTGCTAAAAGTAAGTGGCTGTTTGGCCGTATCCGGTGGTTTAGAGGTGGCTTCAGAAAGAATTTTGAAGCTCATCAATAAAGGCGTTACCCTAGAGCAGGTTTCACAAGTTAGCAAAGCCTTTAATGATGCCGGAATTTTGGTTCATGCTTATTTAATGTATGGGTTTCCTACACAAACGGCTCAAGAAACGATCGATTCCTTAGAAATAGTGCGACAATTATTTGAAAATGGATGTGTCGATTCCGGTTTTTGGCATCAGTTTGCCATGACGGTTCATAGTGATGTCGGACGAAATCCGGAAAAGTATAAGGTTGAAATTACGACGAAAGAACCGGGTGCTTTTGCTAATAATGATGTTCATTTTATCGATCCTCAAGGCGCCATTCACGAACAGTTTGGTGCAGGTTTGAAAAAAGCGATCTACAATTTTATGCATGGCGTGGGGTTTGATTATAAAGCTCACGAGTGGTTTGATTTTCGGGTGCCGAAAACTACGATGCCGCATAATTATGTTGCTAATGCTATTCATCAATACAGAGTGTCGTTAAGTGATAATCAGCAAGTTATTTGGCTAGGAAAGAAATCGCCTATTGTACTTTATTCCAAAAATAAAAAAGGGAAGAGTAAGGAGATGGCTGATCTACACGTGTTTAATAAGCAGGAAGAAATTATTTTGAAGGTAAATGCCGATTTAGCAAAGTGGTTAGATAAAGTGTTAGATAAATGTTCGGTTCTGTCAAAAGATAAAGTGTCTGTTGGTGATTTATCTACTCAGTTCCAAATTACCGGATTAGGCGATTTTGATGCCTTCCTCAATAGTTATGCCGGTCAGGAGTTAAGGAATATTGGCCTTATTGTAGTTTGATGAACAGCAATTGAGAGTTGATGTACTCCTAGTAATTTGCAAATGAAGTAATGTGTTAGATAATTAGTGACTTATTGGTATATTGATGGTTCAATTATAAAATCTAACAAATCAAGGATAATATGAATTTAAAGTTTCATTCATCAGTAATCATCGTAAAAAACCTTCAACTCATGCGAGAGTTTTACGAAGGCGTTTTAAATCATAAAGTAGAATTCGATTACGGGAATTGCATCGGTTTTACCGGTGGTTTGTCCTTGTGGCAATTGGATAACGCTTATCCAATTAGTAAGTTTTTAGGAGAAAAGTACAGTGCCAAAGGCAATAGTAACCTTGAAATCTGTTATGAAACAGACGAGTTTACAGCTGTGGTTGAAGAATTAAAGCAGTTGCCAATTAAATATCTGCATCAAGTGGTCGAAGAAAAGTGGGGGCAATTAACCTTGCGGATTTATGATCCTGAAAGAAATTTGGTGGAAATCGGCGAGTCGATGCCCTGCTTTATCAAGCGCTTAAAGGCGCAAGGATTATCTGATGATGAATTGTCTAAAAAAGTAGGTCTCCCCATTGAAATGATAAAACAATATTTATTGCAGTAGATATTTTCTACTACTTTTGTCTCCGAAATTTAAAACAATATATCATGTTTAAAACAAATGAATATTTCGACGGTAAAGTTATGTCGATGGCAATAGAAACTGCTGAAGGACCTGCAACAATTGGTGTGATGGCAGCAGGTGAGTACACCTTTAATACTTCATCTGTAGAGTATATGACAGTAACTTCGGGAGAGATGGATGTGCAACTACCTGGTGAAACAGATTGGAAGACTTATAAAGCTTACGAAACTTTTAAAGTAGAAGCGAATGTAGCTTTTAAAGTGAAAATGAGTGGAGATACATCTTATAAATGCTTGTATAAGTAATATAAAATTAAAGCTGTTCGGACTATGCCCAAACCGAACAGCTTTTACCCTTGCAAACTTTCCGTTATTGATGACAGTTTTGATATTGCTTGATGACAAGATAAAGACATTTCTACTTTAAAAAACCCCTATCGTATTTTATTCTTCTACTTCAGAAATCTTACCACCCGTTTTTTGAGTAAAGTCTGTCCACGAAGGTTTACCGTAATAATTAATAGTACTTCCATCTTTAGAAATGGCAGTAAAGTTTTTTCCCGGATTAACTTTCGCCTTGGATCCTCCCAGAGAAGTGATTTTGACGGATTCGGAAATAAGCTCTCTGGTGTCGATGGAGCTGCCATCTTCAAGTTCGGCTTCCACCTTATAGGCTCGTCCTATGGCCCTGATGTTTGAACCACCTTTGGTATAAAGCTTTAAGTTGGCAACATTAGGCGTGACTAAAATATCTGCACCGCCATCTGTTTTAACCGTTAACTTTGGCGCACGAATAATATTCTCACAAGTTACATCTGTTGCACTACCGCAGTTGATTTCATTAATTTGTTGAAAGGTTAAATAAACTTTTGGAGCGTCATCAGCCGACCAACTGTTTTTTTGATTTGAGAATATTTGTAAATGCCCCCCTTGAACCATGGTCACAATCTTGTTGATATAGCTGTATTTACTAATTATTTCAATTTCATTTTTAGTGCCTTGGATGAGGTATAACGTGATACCGGATCCTACCGAAACTTTATCAAAGTTTTCAACGTCTCTATAGCTACGATGTTGGGCAGAAACTGAGTTTGCAAGAAGTGTGAAAACTATAATAAGTGGATAGTATAATCTTTCCATGATAATTGGTTTAGTAAAGTAAAAGTGCACAAATTAAGTGGTTTTTCATTTTTATCGGCTTTAAAATCCTTATCTATTCTGCCTAAAAACATATTAAACTTGTTATTTATTAACACAAAAAATATTCTATTAGAGAAAAATATCTTTATTTTTGGCGCGTATTTTTAAGATTACAAAAAACTTAAACAAAAACAACATGGCTGATTTTAAATATCAAAAACCATTCCCGATTAAAAAAGATACGACCCCTTACCGTTTATTAACTAAAGATTATGTTTCAACCATAGAAGTTGATGGACGCAAAATTTTAAAGGTTGATCCCAAAGGCTTAGAATTATTAGCAAAAGAAGCAACAGCCGATGTTTCTTTTTATCTGCGTCCAACTCATTTGCAGAAGTTGGCAAATATTTTGGAAGATGAAGAAGCTTCTGATAATGATCGTTTTGTAGCACATACCATGTTGATGAATTCGGTTGTAACCTCTGAAGGTGAATTACCAACGTGTCAGGATACAGGTACGGCTATTGTAATGGGTAAAAAAGGCGAGAATGTTTTTACGGGTGCTAATGATGCAGAATGTTTATCAAAGGGAATCTTTGAAACTTACCGCGACCGTAATTTACGTTATTCACAAGTGGTTCCTTTTTCGATGTTCGAAGAAAAAAATACCGGGACAAACCTGCCTGCACAGATCGATATTTATGCAGAACAAGGAAATGAATACGAGTTTTTATTCATGACCAAAGGTGGTGGATCGGGTAATAAAACCTATTTATATCAGCAAACAAAAGCCTTGCTAACAGAAGAGAGTTTAACTGCTTTTGTTAAAGATAAAATAAAAGATCTTGGTACTTCAGCTTGTCCTCCTTACCATTTAGCGTTGGTTATTGGTGGCACCTCGGCAGAAGCAACTTTAGCCGCTGTTAAAAAAGCCTCTGCCGGTTATTATGATCATTTACCAACCGAGGGGAATGAAGGTGGTCAGGCTTTCCGTGATCTGGAGTGGGAGAAAAAAGTTGAGAAAATTTGCCAGGAGAGTACCATCGGAGCTCAGTTTGGAGGAAAGTATTTTGTGCATGATGTTCGAGTTATTCGTTTGCCTCGTCATGCAGCATCTTGTCCGGTAGGAATGGGTGTGAGTTGTAGTGCAGACCGTAATATCAAGGCAAAAATTAACGAAGACGGCATTTTCTTAGAAGCTCTGGAAAAAGAGCCAGCTCGTTTTGTGCCGGAGAGAGCGCCTGAGTTAGCGCCTGCTGTAGATATTGATTTAGATCAACCGATGGAAGATGTTTTGAAGGAGTTGACCAAATACCCGATTAAGACCCGTTTAAATCTTTCAGGTACTTTAATAGTAGCTCGTGATATTGCTCATGCTCAGATTAAAGCCATGTTAGATGAAGGTAAGCCAATGCCGGATTACATGAAAAAACATCCGGTGTATTATGCCGGACCTGCTAAAACACCTAAAGGTATGCCATCCGGTAGTTTTGGACCTACTACCGCAGGTCGTATGGATCCGTATGTAGATCTTTTCCAGAAAAAAGGCGGATCGATGATTATGGTAGCCAAAGGTAATCGTTCAAAAGCAGTTACTGATGCGTGTAAAAATAATGGAGGTTTTTATCTTGGTTCGATTGGAGGTCCTGCGGCAATTTTAGCTAAAAGCAGTATCAAATCCGTCGAAGTTGTGGATTTTGAAGAATTAGGAATGGAAGCCGTTCGTAAAATTAGAATTGAAAACTTCCCGGCATTCATTATCGTGGATGATAAAGGAAATGATTTTTTTGAGCAATTGTAATTATTGCTGATTTAGATACTACAACAAAAGGTCGCCCATCGGTGACCTTTTTGTGTTATATAGAGGTCAAAATTTGCACTGAGCGGTGGTAAATAATTACTCTCCCTAAATGACCAAAATTAGCCCCCCATGAGTAACCTAAGCTTCAGATATATTTGTAGCAGCAATTAAAAGTAATTGTTTAAAATTTTCATAAGTGTAGTGGGTTAAATAGATAGTTAGTAAATATTTATTTCATTTGGATTTTTCTTTTCGACCCAATAAACCGTCAGTTCGTAAAGCTGGCGGTTTTTTTTAGTGCTTTACATTCGTGTTTTAACATAAATATTGCTTTGTTGTTTGAAATGTTCTCAATCTCTTTTAAGTTTAAAGTGTTTTCATAAACCCTTAAAATTGAGCACAGCATGAAGAAACAAACAGACCAAAGAAAAAAAGCCCTTGAAGCATTAGGCATCAATCCAGATCATCGTTTAATTTTAAGTCTTGATGGAGGAGGGATTCGAGGCATTCTTACCCTACAGATGTTGAAAAAAATTGAAGAGATTGCCGGTATTCCTTGTTTCGAGTTATTTGATATGGTTGCCGGAACTTCTACCGGAGGAATAATTGCCGGCCTTATAGCATCCGGAAAGAATGCAATTGAAATCGAAAGCTTATATGTTAAATTAGTTCGAAAGGTTTTTAAAAAACGAAATTGGAGAGCGAACCGTTTTGTAAATCCTCCTTTATATGATAAAGTTAATTATCGAACTGCTTTAAAACAATTAGTTGCAAATAGTACACTTGAAGATGCTTGTATAAAAACGAACATTGATTTGTTGATTACCGCAAAAGATGTTTCAGCCGGTGAAGAAATCTTTTTTACTTGTTTTAAAAATGGAGAGAATACATCCGGTACATACAGAGCCATTTTACTACGTGCCGCGATGGAAGCTACCATGTCGGCTCCTACCTATTTTTCTCCATTAGAGCGTTTTGTCGATGGTGGCACAACGACGTATAATAACCCTACCTTATCTGCAGTTATGGAAGCGGTTCATTACTGTCCGGATACAAAATATAAACTCAATGAATTAACACTGTTTAGTTTTGGAACAGGCACATCCATTGATTTTATAAAACCCAAAGAAGCAATGAATCCTGAAGGACTCGATGCAGCATTTTGGTTAAATTTCGTCATGCGGGAGTCAAGCCAGGATGCCAGTACCATGCAAATTAATCTGATTCGATCCGGTTTGATACCTGGAATGGACTTTAGGCGTTTTCAAATTTCCTTTGATCAAAATGCCATGAAGAAACTACCCAATCGAGATATTTCTCATTTAGAAGACTTGGAAGCTAATACTTTGTGGGATTTAACTGATGAAGAACTGAAAGGCGTGGAGTTGGATGATGTTCAAAAATTTGACTTGATGAAAGCCATAGGAGATGCTATGGTTGAATACATCATGAGTAATGAGAAAGGTGGGAAGTTTAAAACAGATCTTACAAATGAGAAAAAGCGCGATCAATTGGTAACAACATTTGGTGATGTCGATATTATCAAAAATCAAATGAGTAACCCTAGGTGGTTAGATGAGTTTCAAAGTTAGCTTTAATATATTAATGGTTATCTGTAAAAAAAAGCGTTTGATTTGATAACTATTTTAAAATAAAGCCGTATTTCAAAGAGAAAGTAATCTGTTCTGAATGGGTTATTTTCTCTTTGTAGGATAAAATGAATACATTTGTTTGAAAGAAAAAATAGAAGAAGACTAGATATGAAGAAGAATAATCAATTTTTAAATATGCTGGTGAATATTGTTATCCCGGCTGTTATCTTAATGAAGCTAAGTAAACCTGAATATCTTGGTCCGGTAAATGGCCTTTTAATCGCTTTAGCGTTTCCATTAGTTTATGGTTTATATGAGCTGATTGTACAAAAACAAAAGAATTTTATATCTGCATTAGGATTCGTGGGTGTATTGTTAACCGGATTAATCGGAATTTTTCATTTTCCACCGCATTGGATAGCTGTAAAAGAAGCTGCAATCCCTTTTATAATCGGAGTAGTGGTGTTAATTTCTACAAAGACATCGTGGCAGTTAGTTCGAAAAATGATTTACAATCCGGAACTTTTAGATATCGAGAAAATAGAGGCGGTATTGGATGAAACCAATTCAAAGAGTGAATTGAATCGGATGTTAACCAAAGCAAATGTGTGGTTTGCTTTTTCCTTTTTTGTATCCTCATTTTTAAACTATGTGCTTGCAAAAGTGATTGTGGTAAGTAATCCGGGTACAGATGCTTTTAATGAGGAGTTAGGACGTATGACCATGTTGAGTTTTCCAATAATAGCATTGCCATCAACGATTATCATGATGTTGGTATTATGGTATATCTTTGCATCTCTAAAGAAGGTGACTCAACTCAATATGAACGAAATTCTGGCTGATAAATTAAAGAGTTAGTAGATACCTTTTTTTATTAAAGATGATTTGTAGTTTCGAATGTATAAATTAGAATTTCGTATATCCGTTAATACTCATAATTATTTAAACACATAGGTATAGAGACACAAAGTTTTTTATTTTTTCATAAACCTCTGTGCCCCTGTGTCACTGTGTTGAGTTTTTTGTCGTGGTATTTATATTTTTTTGAATTATGCATAATACAAAACTGATTGGCATAAGGTCCAAAAATATCAACACAGAGTCGCAGAGTTTTAGAGTTTAACTTTATTAACTCAGTGCTTTACTGCCTCTCTATTCAAATAATTATGTGTAAGGAAGGATAGGCATTAATACTTTATGGTAATTGCTGTAAAACATCTAATTGACTAAAAAAACTGTTAAATAGAAGTATGAGAATTCTTGCTGTAATAATGGTTTTCACCTTGAGTGTGATTAGGATACATGCTCAATACCGATTTGATGGTCATGCAGGAGTTGTTATACCCACCGGATTTTATGCATCTACTTCCTTTGAAGACCAATCTGCAGGAGGTGCAGCCATGGGATTTAACATTGGTCTTCAATATACTTTTCAGGTGAATAAAGAAGGAGCGGGGATGTACTTGGGAATCGATTATGTCTATAATTCGTTGTCTTCTGAGATTGAAGATGTGTATGATAAATTTTATACCCAAAATGGGTATTGGAATATGACTCAAAATTTGTTTGAGTATCATCATTTTCCAATCAGTCTTGGATTCAATTATCAGTGGCCTCTCTATCCCGAAGTTCAGCTGGTGGGGCAAGCAGGCTTTGTGTTCGATTTTTTAGTTGCATCTGCATATTCTGCCGAAAATTATAAATTGAAAGTTGATCAACATTATTCTTCCGATATTGGCTTGGGCTTAAAAGGTGGATTGAGAATTTTATATCAAGATCAATATTTTGTATCTACCGAATTTTATGTTTTTCAGGATCGTAATGTAAGTGTAGAAAGTAGCTTTGTTTATAGAGATGTTAACTTGCATGAAAGTAATAAGATCTATCCGGAAGATGCTTTTTCATTCGATGGTAAATTATCCGTTTCGTTTTTGAATGTGGGCTTAGGGATGTATTTTTAATGCCTTCAGATTGCTGTTTTTTCGGAACAATAAGATTTAAACAAAATAAGATACCCTCAAGGTTTTAACACTTGAGGGTATCTTATTTTTTTGCCCAAAGCAATGTTTAATTGATTTTAACCTTAAACACAATTTTTTGAACAGCTCCTAATTCTTCATTTACAGCAAGTCCAGGCGCATGAATGTCATCCGGATATAAAATTGCAGCCATACCTGATGTTAAAACAAAACTTGAAGGATCTGCAACTTCAACAAAGTACAAGTCTCTCTCTTCCATGTATTCGCCATCTTTAGTAATAGCATCCGTTGGAGCAACTAAGATTTGTTCTTTTCCTGAATGTACGTACTGGATGTCGATGTAGTTTTTATGCCCTTCCGGTTTATTTTCTGCCATCGATTTCGTTGTGTATTTCTGGTAAATAGCAAATAAATTTTTGCCATCTAACTCAATTACAACATTGTTGCCCGGAGTAACTTCATTAAAAACAGCATCTAAATCTGTTTCCTGAAGGTATGCAAGTGCTTTTGAAAACAATGCAGCATTGCTTTGTGCTAATAATGTTTCTATGGTTCCTATTAAAGCCATTTTTATAATGATTAATTGTTATTGATTCTTAAGTGATTAGCTTTAGAATCTTTTTTCTTTTTAAATTATATTTACTTGATGATTACTTTAAAAACAGATTTTGTATTTGCATCCATAATCTTCACCAGAACAATTCCTTTAGGGAAGCTCTGTGTGTTGATAGTGGCAGAATTTGCGGTAGCAAGTGATTTGTATATGCTTACGCCATTTACAGTGAATATTTCTATACTAGCATTTCTATGTAATCCTTCAATTTTAAAATACCCATTTGTTGATGGGTTAGGAAAAATATTAAGATCCTGATTTAAATTTCTTAAGGTACTTGGAATGTCATTGTTGTTTAGCAATAATTCGAATTCGTTAATGTTAATGTTGTTATCCTGATTTTGATATTGTCCGGTAATGGTTAAGCGAGCATATCTAGCAATTGTAGGTTCAAACTCAAGGTTGTTTGTATTTTGGGGAATGTTTGAAGCAGTGTAGTTGATGACCGTCTTATTCGAGAAATCAATTTCTGTCGAAAGCTCTAGATTATAACTATATGATCGACCAGATTCAGGGTGTAATTTAGCCTGATTAAGTTTCAATTCTTCACCATAGTCGATAATAATTGATTTAGGGAAGTATTGCGATTTCCACATCGAAGTCTCGCCTATTTGGCCATCTACAATTTTTATGGCCGGATAGCCTTGCTGTATTGCCGGAGCGTCTACTATTTGGGGATAAATTTCTATGGTTTCGTCTAAAGGGATGCCATAACACATGTCGTCGTTGGTGTCATAAGGCATTTGAAATGCTTTTCCCTCTTTATTTGTATAATAAAGGTATGATCGTGAAAGAGTATTGGTGTTTCCATCGGCCCACATGGTATAAAAATCATCATTCACATTAAACGGTCGACGTGCGTAGGTGTGATTTCGGTTACTATTCGAAGTAACATCAACGGTTTTAACCCAGTTAGCTCCTTCGTCATAACTTTCCCAAATGGCAATTTCGCCACCAGTTCCCCATTGTTGAGGACCCACCTCTGTCGGCGCAACAATACGGTAGGTGCCATCTTCTAAGTATAAACTACCCATGTCGTAATTATGGCTGGCGTAAGTTACAAAAGTAAAGAGCCACTGAGTTCCATCCCATCTGGCGAGTCTCCATTCTCTGGTAGGATTAGTAGGGCCTGATAAATGAGATGGAGAAGTAATGTATAAGACGACCGGGTATCCGTTTTTATCGTAATCGATATCTTTTAAATATACTTTTAGGTTTAAGCTTTCGTAATCTTTTATTAATGATGGATTTGATGAAGTTGTTAGCGGGGTTGTAAGTACTTCGTTGTTAATGGTTGTCCAGGTTTTTCCCATATCTGTACTTTGCATGTAGTATAGATTGGTGCGGTTATCTACATTGCCATTTTTGTGCCAATTATATACAAAGCCAACTTTACTACTTGTATTTGCAGAGGCTTGATAATGCCCTCTGAATCCTACAAGTTTTTTCTCTGAGCTCCATGTGTGTCCATCCGGACTTGATTGTACATATAATTCTCTACCCGAACCCATATTCGTAAACAGCAGGACAAAACCTTTCTCTGGAAGATATTTAGGTTGAGGATAATTAAGTGGTTTATTTAAAACCTCTGAAAAACTATTGATACTGTATGGTTGATCACTCTTGAAAATATATCCGTTGCGTTCTCGATATCTACCTGCAATAAAAACCCAAATATATCCATCATCATCTATTTGTATTGTTCCATTATCGTGCGCATCAATTACTCCTTCTTTATTAAAAAGTATCATTGGCTTTGCTAACTGTTCAGTAACATGGTCGTAATACGATATCATTATTAAGAGTTGATTTTCTGTATAAGAAGTTGTACCACCATAGGTGAAAAAGGTTTTTTGAGCTTCTGGTGAATATATGGCTAAAGGAAGGTGTTTAGCCGTATATGTTCCTAGTCCACCTGAGTATTTGTCACCATAAGTTCCATATTGACCTAATGTATACCATAGTCCCTTAAAACCATTTATGTAATCTGCCGGAAAGGAGTTTTGCGAAAGAGTTGAGAAGAAAATAAATAGTAATACTTTTCTCATATTAGATGCAATATATTTTGGCGGTAAAGATAATTATTAGGGCTAAATGATAGTGATTGAATTATGAATTTGTTATACGATTTATAATTCTTTAATAAAAAACTTTATTGAAACTTTTCATTTTAAAACAGGATCAGGTTTTCAGCATTCACAATATCTATGGGTTGATATTCTTCTTTTTCCGGAATGTTTTGAACGGTGATGTAATCTATCAGTCGTTTAAATGCTTTTTCACTTTGGTCTATTGGGCGCTGACCAATTAAAAAGTTGATGGTGCCGTTTTTTAGAAAACTTATATTTTTGCCAAATACTTCGTAACCTACCACAAAAAGGCCTTCTTTGTTAGCGTTATTTAAATATTTTGCTATAATGTGTGTTCTTGAACTAGAAACCAGAACAGCTCCAATGTTGTGATTTGCTTCAAAAACTTTATCCAGTATTTCTTTTACTTCATGCTCTAGGGTTGATGGTATTTCAACACTAATTCGTAGCCCGGTATTTATACCCGATTCCATAAAATAACTAAAAAAGCCTTGGTTTCTACTGTTTAAATGTTGGATATTCTCAAGGTCTTTAGCAATGTTAATGATAAGAATATCTTTTTCCGGATCAGTCCCCACATCAATTAAACTGGCTGCAACACGACCACTTTGATAGGCATCTTCACCAATAAACGAAAGGCAGTTGGTTTCTTTTAAGTTGGTATCGATAAAGGCATAAGGAATTTTTAATTCATCCAGTTGGGTGCAAAATAGTAAAGACTCTTTTTTTAGGATAGGAGCCAAAATAACCCCATCGGGCTTTAACGCTAAAATTTCAACATATTTTTTTTTGAAATCTTCAGCATCGTGCATTTCGTATTGGTATTCAATGTGCTCAATGTTGTATGGATGAGCAGCTTCAATACCTTGTTTGATGCCCAAAGGATGTTTTTCCCAAAAGCTGTTGTTTTCTTCAGCTTGGGGTAAGAGAGTGGCAATTTTAATGGATGATGATGCTTTTAAAGCTTGGGCAGCGGCATTTGGTTTGTAGTTGAGTTTTTGAGCAATTGCTAAAACTTTTTCTTTTGTTTCAGTTTTTACTTCCCCTCTATTGTGAAGTACCCGGTCCACTGTACCAACTGATACACCTGCTTTTTTAGCTATGTCTTTTATTCGAACCGGTTTCACTGTTTTAATGTGCTAATGTGCAGATGGATTTCTTCTTGTTGGTAGGTGTTTTGCGAATGTGATAGAATTTGCTCATTGTCACCTTTCCACATTAGCCAGTCATTAACTTTAGGCTGTCATTCCAAGTACCTAACAGGTTTTAAAAACCTGTTAGGTTAAATGAGTTAAATCAATTGATTATTTTCTAACTTCTTTGATATCTTCAATTAACTGCTTAGCCATTGCAGTCATTTTTGCCCAATCTTTAGAAGCCATAACATCTTTAGGGAATAAGTTAGAGCCCATACCCACGCAAGTTACACCAGCATCAAACCAACCTTTAAGGTTGTCTTTTGCTAAGGATACACCACCTGTAGGCATAATGTCTGTCCAAGGCATTGGTGCCTTAACCGCTTTGATGAAATCTGGTCCACCTACCTGAGATGCAGGGAAGCATTTCACTAAGTCAGAACCTAATTCCTGAGCTTTGTTAATTTCAGATATTGTACCGCAACCAGGAGACCACATTACTTTGCGACGATTACAAATTTTCGCCATGTTTTCGTTCATCAAAGGAGAAACGATAAAGTTAGCACCAGCCTGAATATATAACGCAGTAGTACCTTCTTCAACGATTGAACCAGCACCTAAGATCATTCCTGGAAGTTCAGCTAAAGCATATTTGTTTAATTCAGCAAAAACTTCGTGAGCAAAGTCACCACGGTTTACGAATTCGAAAACACGAATACCACCATCGTAACAAGCTTTTAAAACAGCTTTTGAAACCTCAATGTCAGCATCGAAAAACACAGGTACAACACCTGTTTCTTTCATTGCCTGGAATACTTCTAATTTAGTGTACTTTGCCATTGTGCAATGTTTTATAATAATTAATAGTTAAATTCTCCCTTTTCTAATAAAGGCGGAAGGCCTAGGTGTATGGACCTATAGCCTTGCCACTCTTTTTTTCTCCAAGTATATTAATTAGTTCTTAGCAATGCCTGAACTGCTAAGGGTAATTAATTTCAAAATTCAGCTGTAATCAAAAAGTGGTTTATTCGCTCTTTTAACAGCATTTTTTTTATTGAATGGGCACAAAAATAACTGATTTCCGTTAACGAACACGAAAAATCTGTGCTTTTTTGTAATTATTCTTGAAAAAATATTTATGCAATAGGTTTAATGATTGAAATAGATTGATAATTAATGAGATAAGTATTGTTTTTAGAGTGTGATTGAAAATAGTTAAGCTTATAAAATGTCACTGATCACATTTAAATTCGCTTAAAAAATGATACGGATATTCAATTCTTTGCGTACTTTTGTGCTTAGTTTCAAAAGAGAAGTTAATTATACTTTTAATAAGCTTCTTCATGATATTATAAGTTATTTAATATTAAATATTTAAAAATGATTAACGTAAACGAATTATTCGACCTATCGGGTAAAGTAGCATTAGTTACTGGTGGTACTCATGGTATTGGTATGGCTTGTGGTATTGCTTTAGCTTCTGCAGGTGCTAAACTTTGTGTTAACGACATCGATGATGAGAAATTAGCTGCTTGTAAAGAAGAGTACAAAAAGCAAGGTATTGATGTTTACACTATCAACTTCAACGTATGTAGCGAAGCAGGTGTAGATGCAGGTATTAGCCAAATCGAAAAAGAAGTTGGTCCTATCGATATCTTAGTGAACAACGCTGGTATCATCAAGCGTATTCCTATCTTGGATCTTTCTGTTGCTGAGTTCGAGCAAGTTATCGATGTTGACTTAGTAGCTCCTTTCATCGTAGCTAAGCGTGTTGCTCCTAGCATGATCGAGCGTCGTGCAGGTAAAATCATCAACATGTGTTCTATGATGTCTGTTTACGGTCGTCAGAACGTTTCTGCTTACGCTGCTGCTAAAGGTGGTCTTAAGTTATTAACTGAGAACATGACTTGTGAGTGGGCTAAGTATGGTGTACAAGTTAACGGTATCGGTCCTGGTTACATCGCTACTGAGCAAACAGCTCCTATCCGTGTAGGTGGTCACCCTTTCAACGACCTAGTAATGACTCGTACTCCTGCTAACCGTTGGGGTGAGCCTTCTGATGTAGGTAACGCTGCATTATTCTTAGCTTCTAAAGCTGCTGAATTCGTTAATGGTCACGTATTATACGTAGACGGTGGTATCTTAGCTAACTTCGGTTACGTTAAAGGTGAGAACGAAGTAAAGTAATTATAGTTTACCGTTCGATACACGAACAATAATATAGAAAGCGTCGCTTAACTTTAGTTGAGTGACGCTTTTTTCTTTTTAATCCTTTAAATGATCAATCCAAAACCTCTATTGCTATCAGTTCACATTCAATATTTGTTCTTTCTAAACCTTTTACTGCAAACAATGCATTAAAGTAAGAAGATTTACTCGGAAGGTTTTCGTAAAAGCGATTAAGCCACTCCGGATCGGTAAAAGAATCAACAGTAGCCATAACGCCAATGTCGTTATTCGACGCAAAGAAGAGAATGTCATTGCCATCTTTCGAGATAGGATTATAGGATACCATTACGTATTCGTTAGAAATAGGATTGCTGATAGAGTCTGCTAGTTTTTGATTGGTTTCTTTTAGTATGAAATTGAGGTTACTATATGCAAACTTTTTAGAATCTCTTAAAAATAAGCCTTTTAAACCGTCTAATGTTTTTTGTTGACCTATAAAAATAATGTTGTTTTCAGTGATGTCGTTTGGGGCGAATTCCGATTCCATTCTCACCTCTATTTCTTTATCAAATTGAGCAAACCAATAGCTAATTTTAGAAGCTGTGATTGGCCCCATCTTAGTAACGAATGAGTAGCTGTTTTTTTTAAACCATGAATCGTTTAAGTTTTGATCCTGAATGAACTGATCGTAGTCGCTTTCAGTTTTAACACCTTCGAAATGAACTGATGCATACGCTTTATTATCAACTCTACCCCAAACGGTATAATGATCTGCAATGTAGCAAGTTGTTTTGCTCTTATTTTGCATGAAATTGGACCATAGATTTTTCGGTAAAAAACGCAACGACAACAACCAGAAAGTAAAAAGAAGCAGTAGCAGGGCAACGACTGAAATACTTACAAGCTTTTTGGTGAAGAATTTTCTTGACGCGTTATTCTTTTTTTCTATTGAAAGGTTATACTGCCCTTTGATGATTTTAAAAATATAGGTGTCATCAACACCTTCTGTTAAATAATACTCATCCAGTTTTTTTCTGATGTTGTGCATGTACACACGAACTTTACCATCGTAAGAATTATCCAGTCCAAAAATGTCAGGTAATTCTGATTCTAGGGTTGTTTCTTTAATTGGGGTATTGGAGAGATGAGCTTCCACTAAAAAACGAAGTACTTTTGCGTACTGATCTGACTTTTTAAATCCCTTACTTTCGATGATTTTATCGAGTAGTTGGTTGATTTTTGTAGTTTTCTCCAATGTTTTTATTGTTATGAAAATGAATGTATTGCCTGTATGTTGTTAACGGTTGTTAACCCGATTTTTCTTTAAACTAAAGATTAGCGATGCTATTTTTACAATTGTTAACAAATTTACTAAAATTTACTGACAATGATTTTGTTCACTTCATCAGTTGTCCGTGAAAAAGCTGTTGTAATCAATCTTAAAAAAATGAAAAGAATAAAACTGAGCAATGCATTTTTCGTTGCTTATATGTGTTTGGGATTTTTTCACTTAGCGGCTCAACCGGAAGCGCCTGCCGGAAAGAAATGGGTTGAAATGGCTGAGTTAACTGATGAATTCGATACCTGGGATGGGGTAAAGTGGAAATATTCTACATGGAATTATGGCAATACCCCGGTTAACATGACTAAAGAAAATGCGGGTGTTTCAGATGGTAAATTGTGGATAAAAGCTACCTTATCCGACGATGAAACATTGTGGATGAATAGTTCCCGAATAGTGTCTAAAACGAAGATATTCTATCCGATGTACATGGAATGTTCAATGAAAGCTAACAGTATCTCTTCCTTTAATACCTTTTGGTTGAATAATGGCAATAGCACAGATCGTAATGAGATTGATATGTGTGAAAGTAATGCAAATCCATCTATGGAAGGTAAGGAGGCAATGCCATACACATTGAATTCACAATATTTTATCGTGAAAGATAATGTTACAGAGAGGAATAATGGAAATTTTGATAGTCATAATTTAATGCTGGATAATCCCTTAAGAGCCGTTCATTGGGATCAGGCCTATCATACGATTGGTATATGGTGGAAAGATGCACGAAATGTTCAGTTTTACCTTAATGGAGAAGAAGCCGGAAGTGTGACAGCAAAACAGGATTTTACGCTAAGTATGACTGTTATTTGGGATGTGTGGACACAGAATGAAAGATGGGTTGGAGGTCTGCCGGAAAAGGATGATTTGTTGGATGATACGAGAAATACAATGTATGTGGATTGGATTCATACATACACGTTAGCTGAAGATTTTAATGTGTCCAGTTTTGCTCATGAAGATTCCGGTCATAAAATTGATGTTTATCCAAATCCTGCAAGTGATTATGTTAATATTAGATTGAACACCTCAGAAATAAATGCTGCAACATTGACTATTACAAATGCAGCTGGTAAGGTTGTAAAATCTCAAGAAATCGAAAAAGCTGAGAATCAAATTTCGATTAAAAATCTTCCGGTAGGTTTTTATGTTGTGCAGGTTATTAATAAGGGTTCGGTAACTTCGAAAGTTTTGATTAAATAGTGTTTTGAAGGTCACAATTCATTATCTTCTGGTTTTTTGGTTTTTATGTCAAGGGGATTGTGTAATTGTTTGAGTTAGTAAAACCTTAGATGCTATTTTACGTATAGCCTAATTAATAGATTGGATTGAATTAACATTATAGAGTTTTTTCTTAACGAAAGAATGAATTACAAAAGTTAAATAGAGATTATGAAAAAAACAATTTTACACAATGTTGGTATAGTAATATTGATGTGCATAGGTGGGTTTCAGTTAAGTGCTCAGCCGGAAGCACCAACAGGTAAAAAATGGGAGGTAGTATCAGCATTAACAGATGAGTTCAATACCTGGGATGGGACAAAATGGTATAAAGAAATGTGGGACTATGGGAATACGCCTGTACACATGGTCAAAGAAAATGCCTATGTTGAAAATGGTAACCTAATTATCGCTGCAACAAAAAATCCGGATGAAACATCAGCTCAATGGATGCTTAGTTCAAGGGTTGCTTCCAGAGGATATAGGGTTAAATATCCAATGTATACCGAATGTAAAATGAAGGCCAATAGTATTTCATCTTATAGTACTTATTGGTTAAATAATGGTAATGAAAGCGGGCGTGATGAGGTGGATATGTGCGAGAGTAATGCCAACCCATCTTGGCCTGGTAAAGAAGATATGGCTTATACGCTGCATTCTCAGTATTTTATTGTTGAAAACAATGTTACTGAAAGAAATAATGGAAACTGGGATAATCACCAATTGTCAGAAGATAATCCATTACGTGGAGTGCATTGGGATGAGGCGTATCATACCATTGGTGTTTGGTTAATTGATGCACATAATGTGCAATTTTATTTAAATGGTGAAAAAGCAGGGAAAGTTACTTCAATTAAACCATTTACTCTTCAAATGAGAATTATTTGGGATGTTTGGACGCAAAATGCTGCTTGGGTTGGTGGATTGCCACAACCTGAAGAGTTATTAGATGAAACAAAAAATAAAATGTATGTAGATTGGGTGCATACCTATGATTTAGTAGATGATCCTACAAATGATGTAGAAGAGGAAGTTGCTTCTGAATTGAAATTATATCCTAATCCAGCGCAAAATTCAGTTAATGTAGAGTTGCCATCAGAGCCTGTTGCGGGTGCGCAGTTAAAAATTTATAGTACTACAGGGAGTGTTGTTAAAAGTATTGATATTCTGCAAACAAGCATAAATTTTTCGGTAGATGATTTGCCAGAAGGTTATTACGTTATTCAAGTAATAAACGGAGATGATACTTTTATACAAAGATTAGTGAAGTAATTTTTGGAAGTTAGAATGTTTTTAAAGCTATCGTTAGTAATGTTTTTGTTGCTACGATAGCTTTTTATTTTTATAAAAATGAAGTCAAATATCACACTATTTATTCTGCTGCTGATTAATTCTTTTTTGTTTGCGCAAAATTTTTGGGAAAATCCGTCTATAAATGCTCTTCATAAAGAAGAAGCCCGGGCTAGTTTTTATCCATTTGAAACGGTTGATAAAGCATTACGAGGACACCCGAATCAATCCTATTTTTATAAAAGCTTAAACGGCCAATGGAAGTTTAATTACGTTACGAAATCATCTCAACGGCCTATAGATTTTTACAAAAGCTCCTTTGATGTCAGTTCGTGGGATTCGATACCTGTTCCCGGCAATTGGGAAATGTACGGTTATGGCTACCCACATTATTCCAATATTACATACCCATTTAAGCCTAATCCTCCATTTATTGATGATGCTTATAGTCCGGTGGGTTCTTATGTGAAGTTCTTTCATTTACCGGTAACTTGGCGAGATCGTGAAGTGTTTATTCATTTGGGAGCTGTAAAGTCTGGGTTTGATATTTGGGTGAACGATCACAAAGTAGGTTACAGTCAGGATTCTAAATTACCCTCAGAGTTTAATATTACGCCTTATTTAAAGCCTGGAGAAAATAAATTATCTATTCAGGTTTATCAGTTTACAGACGGTAGTTATCTTGAGGATCAAGACTTTTGGCGCTTATCGGGTATTCAGCGCGATGTTTATTTATTGGCACGCCCATCTACCTATATTCGTGACTTTTTTGCGAAGGCTACCCTTGATGATCAATACAAAGATGGCGTCTTTAATTTAAGTGTTGAGTTAAAGAATCTGTCCAAGAAAGAAACTAAAAACTATCGTGTCGAATATCGATTGTTAGATGAGGATGGCAAAGAGTTTCTGAAAGGTTCATCAGAATTTAATGTGTATGCATCATCAAATCAAAGTGTGGAATTTAATGGTAATATTTCAGATGTAAAAAAATGGTCGGCTGAAGCCCCAAACTTGTATCAATTGCTTATTTCTCTAAAAAATAAAAATGGAGAACTGGTTGAAGCGACTGCTGTAAAAGTTGGTTTTAGAACCACCGAAGTGAAGAACGGGCAATTGTTAGTAAATGGTCAACCCATTTTAATAAAAGGGGTGAATCGTCACGAGCATCATCCACAATTTGGTCATGTGGTAAATAAGGAATCCATGATTAAGGATATTGAGACCATGAAACAATTCAATATCAATGCGGTTCGCACTTGCCATTATCCCAATGATCCGCTTTGGTATCAGTTGTGCGACGAATATGGAATCTACCTATACGACGAAGCCAATGTGGAATCGCATGGAATGGGCTATGAACCAGAGCAAACCTTAGCCAATAATTCTGCATGGAAAGAGGCACATGTAAGCCGTGTGTTGAATATGGTGAAGCGCGATAAAAACCATCCTTCTATTATAGCCTGGAGCTTGGGGAATGAGGCCGGTGATGGGTCTAACTTTGTAGCAGCTTATGACGCAGCTCATACTTATGATAATACACGTCCGATTCATTACGAACGTGCCGGAAAGCAAAGTCATGTTGGTGGAAAACATACCGACATACAGGGGCACATGTACATGAAAATTCCAGATGTAAAAAGGCTTTGGGTAGAAGGTAAGCAAGACCAACCTTTTATTTGGTGTGAATATTCGCATGCCATGGGAAATAGTAATGGTAATTTTCAGGCTTATTGGGATTTGGTGTATTCACATCCTCAAATTCAAGGTGGTTTTATTTGGGATTGGATGGATCAAGGCTTAAGTAAGAAGAATCAGAAGGGCGAGGAGGTTTGGTCTTATGGAGGTCACTTTGAGCCGGAAGGTGTGCATCATGACGAAAATTTCTGTATGAACGGATTGGTAAATCCCGATTGGACGCCTCATCCGGGAGTTTACGAGGTGAAGAAAGTTTATCAGAATATCCATTTTACAAGTTTCGATCCGGTATCCGGTGGTCTTACAGTCTTCAACGATCATTTTTTTACGAACCTGGATGATTACATCATTCGTTGGGAGTTGCAAAAGGAAGGTGCACTTCTAACAAGTGGTTATTTATTACCTAAAGGTGTAGAGCCGCAACAAGAAAAGACTTTCAACGTTGACCTTTCAAGTATCACGATTGATGAGGCATTCGAATATCGAATTAACTTTTATGTGTCTAAGTTAACAACCGATGATTTATTGCCGATAGATCATATCGTAGCATCCGAGCAATTTTTAGTGAATGCGCATGATTTCAATAAAGAATCGCTAACCCCTAAGAGTCTTCTCCGTTTAAAGGAAAGTGATGATGTTGCGATGTTTGTTGCAAATGATATCAAAATGGAGTTTAGTAAGAAAAGCGGTTTGCTTCGGTCTTATAAAATTAATGAAGCAGAACTTGTTAAAGAACCCTTAGTTCCCGAGTTTTGGCGAGCTCCAACCGATAATGATTTTGGAAACTGGATGCCGGAGCGTAGTAAAGCATGGAAAAATGCTTTTGATGGAGCTGAGTTAAAGGAGTTTAAAATCAACAAGTTTAAAGCGCCTGAGATGGAGGTAAGCACAGCCTTTAAATTGCCAAGAGTGAATGCTGATTTAGAGATTGATTACTTGATTAATGGTGCAGGAGAGATTATCGTTTCTTACCATTTTATTCCGCACAATAAGAACTTGGATGAAATGCCTCGTGTTGGGATGAAAATGCAATTGAATAGAAGCTTTGATCAATTGGAATATTACGGCAGAGGGCCTTGTGAGAATTATGCTGATAGAAATACAGCCTCTTTCATTGGTCTTTATCAATCGACAGTGGCAGAGCAATATTATCCGTACAATCGCCCACAAGAGAATGGACATAAAACTGATGTGCGTTGGCTTAAACTTGCCAATTTTACAGGTGCAGGTTTATGTGTGGAAGCCATTAATGTGGCCATTGAATTTAATGCTCTTCATTATTCGACCTCAGAATTAGATCCCGGAGAAAAGAAGTTATTACGCACCCCGAAGGATATTAAAGAAGGTGATTTTGTAGAGCTTCACATCGACCACAGAATGAGAGGAGTGGGCGGTGATAACAGTTGGGAAGCCCGACCTCATGCGCAGTATCAGTATTATGCGAATAAAGAATATCGTTATCAATTTAGGCTGAAGCCTGTTTTTTAATGGTTGGGGTTTAATGTTTAAGTATTAAATGCGTCACATGGCTTTTGTTGTGTGACGTTTTTTATAGTTTTGTGCTGTTATTTTTATTGTATAATAGCCCAAACCTAATTCTAACTAATCCATGTTGAAGAGTTTAATAATTGATGATGAGTATCTTGAGCGCGTAGTTCTTCGAAGTTTAATCGATGAATATTGTAATTTTGTACAAGTGATTGATGAAGCTGAGGGCGTCGAGGATGGCTTTGCAAAAATCAATAAATACAAACCCGATTTGGTATTTCTTGATGTGCAAATGGGCGATGGTACCGGGTTTGATTTACTTAAGAAATTTTCTCACATCGATTTTAAAATCATCTTTGTAACCACTCACGAAGGTTTTGCCATTGAAGCGATAAAGTATGCAGCTTTAGATTATCTATTAAAACCTCTTGAAACCGATTCTTTTATTAATGCAATTAATAAGTTGCAGAATGTTTCCCGCATGAATGTGCTGGAGCAGCAAGTGCAGTTACTCTTAGAAAAAAGCAATGAACGTAAGAAAATTGCGTTGCCAACTGCTGATGGTCTTTTGTTTGTGAAAATTGAGGATATTCTGCGTTGCGAATCGGATGGCTCCTACACCAATTTTGTGCTCAGTAACGGGAAGAAAATATTGGTTACTCGTGTGCTCAAAGAATTTGCAGATATTTTACCTTCAAATCTGTTTGTTCGAATTCATAAATCACATCTTATCAATATGGAATATGTGAAGCAATATTCGAATCGTAACGGCCAGTCGGTAATTATGGAAAATAATGATGAAATTCCTGTGGCTCGTACTCGAAAGGACAGTTTTTTAGAGTTGCTAAAGGGGAATAGTTATTGATCTAGTCCGAAGCCCGAAGTTCGAAGCCCGAAGTAAAAGATGTGTTGATGATACAATGTGCAAATTAGCTAATGTGTCAATTAAGTCATTAATTATTCAAATTTTTGCTGATGCAAAATGCACGATGTGTGGCCAGTTATCTTTAGTCGTTAGATAGAAGATTTGATAAGTTGGGAACAGCTTTTTGCTATGCAAGGTTTTTTTCTTTTGGTAATTCGATTGTTTTTAGGTGATTGATTAATGCTTCCGGTTCGAGTGGTTTTTTAAGGTATGCGTTAAAAAATACTGTTTTGTCACGAGCTTCAATTTCATCTTTGTCGTAAGATGATAGGGCGAAAATTTTTGCCTTTGGATATTTTTTTCTTATTTCTTTGTTGATGAAAATGCCATTTTTCGTTGGGAGTTCAATATCCATAAAAATTATGTCATACCAATTGTTAAGCCCTTTTTTAAGACCTTCCTCTCCGGTTGTGGCAATTTCGTAAGAGATGCCTAATTCATCTAAAACAGAGCGTGTTGTCTGAAGGTTTAATGGATTGTCTTCTACCACTAACACTTTTAAATGGGCATTTTTAATTTCAGAAATTAAGTTTTTGTGTAAACCGGATAAGCCCAATGGTAAGGTAAACCAAAAGGTAGACCCAATGCCGCTTTGGCTCTTTGCACCTATTTCTCCGCAGTTGGCTGTAATAAAATCGCGACAAATTATTAAGCCTAATCCCGAGCCACGTTCGTTGTTGGTGCCCCGGGTAGATATTTTGTTTTGTCCCGGATTAAAAAGTGTTTTAAGCTTAGCATCTGGTATTCCAACACCATTATCTTCAACCACTATTTTTATTTGTCGGTTTTCTTTGTACGCACTTAAATTGATATTGCCTCCTGCATGGGTAAACTTAATGGCATTAGAAGTTAAGTTTCGAATTACTGTGTAAACAGAATCGTAGTCGGCATAGGCAAAAAGTTTTTCTTGCTCGTTTATGATGTTTATTCTTATGTTTTTGTTTTGAGCACTTATGTCCAAGATGTTTTTAATCTTACCTAATAACTCATTTACATTAATATCGGTGGGGTAAAATTCAATTTGTTTGTTCTGATTTCTAGCCCAGGTTAATAAATCGGTAAGTAAATTATATGTGTTTTGGGTTGATATTTTGATGTTATCGTACATTTCCCTGTTTATCATTTCGGGTTTAAAACGGTTAAATATCACTGCCAGATTTCCGATTGGGCCTTTAAGGTCATGGGCAATTAGCGAAAAGAATTTGTCTTTAGTCGTGTTACTTTCCTGTAATTTTTGTTCCGATATTCTTAATGCTTCCAGCGATTCATTTTTGAGTTTTACCTCGTTAGATAAATCATGGTTTAAGAGTTTAAGTTTATTGGTATACTCTTCCAGCTTAAGAGTTCGTTCCTTAACTTTTTCCTGAAGTTCTTTATTGTGCCTGTTTAATGATGCTGAAAGATGTTCGACCATCGAAAAGGCTTTTGAGGTTCGTTTAGATATGGCAAAGGCTTGAGACAATATCATGGCCAACATGCCAAGCGGTAACCAATACGAAGTGTCTAAATACCTTACTGCATACAATAAATCGTTTAACACCACTATAAAGAACGACATATAACCCAAAAACAACACGAATGAGTGTTCTCGTTGGCGCGCAATAGCAATAATAAATAATACCACGGCCAGAGTAGCAATACCTGTTATAAAAATGTTGTAAGTAATGGTTGTGTATGAAAAAACAGAAACAGGTGTAAAAAGTACAATCAATATAGTAAGCGCCGCATTAATAGTAGCCACTTTTACTAAGCCGGGTTTAAATTCTTTAGGAAATAAAGTATTTAAAAAAGCGGCAAATAATGGTACCGATAACTGGTAAGAGATGTATTCGATTCTAACAGCCAGATCCCAATTGATGGTAGGGAACAGGTCGATTAATATTTTTTCTCCCGAGGTTAATATGCGAAGCGCTATCACAAAAGTTATCAGAGAGAAATAGATAATGGATTTGTCTTTTCTACGATACAAAAATAAAACGAAGTGATAGCCGGCCATTGCAAGTAAGATGCCCAGGAAAAGTACATCTGTAATTAGTTGGCGGTGCTTGGTTTTGATGATTGCTTCTGCAGTACCAAATAGCATGGAATCTTCCGGACCGCCTTTGCGGTGATGAAAGTTTGATAGTTGAATAATAACATCAATTTCTTTATTAATTGATGTACAATAGATTTCTTTTCGTTGCCAACACGGGATCTCACTTTCTTTATTTTTACCCACTTGGCCTGAAGATGTACTATCTAAATTAGCCCATATTTTATAAGCACAGTCGAACTCTTTTATTTTTATACCGTAACGCCCGTCTTCTTTTACTTTAATTTTTAACCTGTAAGTTGCATATCCTTCACCCGGCAACTTTTTTCCGTTTAATTCAAAATCATTCCAAATACCCGGAATTTTAATGTAGCCATCGAGAGTTGGTTGCTCTTTTTTTTTGAAGTCAGTAGGAGAGAGAAGTTTGTTGTAGTAAAATTCACATTCGCCTTCAAGCTTTTTTATTTTTTGAGAGTTAAAAGCAGAGTCACTAAAGTCTAAAAGCCCTTTTTCTACTTGTTGATTGGAGACATCACCGGCATCGTGCCAAATTATTAAATAAAAAATGGTGGCAACAATAAGGCTGCTAATTACGAATAGCGCAGCTTTATATTTGGGTTGATTCATTTTAGGGTTAATCAGGTTACGCTTGTTAAAAATCATGTAAATGTACTAGACTTTATGCTTGTACCCAAAAGCAAGGGAAGAAAATGTTTAAACCAAAAAACTTATCGAACCTACCATTCACTAGTTCAAATCTACCGTTCACTAAGCGGGACTAATAATTCGTATTTAGAGAGCCTACTTTAGTGAAAAACTTTAATTTTTCATCAATGAGAAACTTTACAACAAAAATCAGGCTGTGCAGTCTGATGTTATTTTTAAGCCTTGCCCTTTTTAGCCGGGCAGAAACTACTGCCGAAGCACCTACTAATGGTACCGGTGCAGCAGACTCGCCCTACGAGATTGCAAATTTAGCTAACCTTCGCTGGTTAAATGAAACGAATACTGTATGGGATAAGCACTTTATACAAACCGCCGATATTGATGCCACTGAAACAAGTACTTGGAATGGCGGCAAAGGTTGGGCGAAAATTGGTGTCACGGGAAATCGTTTTACAGGATTGTATGATGGTCAGAGTCATACTATTTCAAACTTGTTCATTAACCGACCTGCCGAACAGTATCTCGGTTTTTTGGGAGAGACAGAAAATGCGGTCATAAAAAACATCGGTCTTGTTGATGTTAACTTTACAGCAGACCGAGTTATTGCAGCCGTAGTGGGTTATGCACAAGGATCTCAAATAGATAATGTTTTTGCTTCCGGATCTGTAACAGGAAGGCAGGCGATTTCAGGATTAGTCGCATACGCCTGTGTGGATGCCTCAATTACCAACGCGTACAGTCATGTAGCTGTATCCGGAGTTGATTTTGTGGCAGGTCTGACTGCATTCGTCAGCAAAACAACCGTACGTAATATTTATGTCACAGGGACAACAACATATACAACCGGTCCGGGTGGAAGCATTATAGCTAAAACAAGCTTATCAAACACTATTGAAAACTGTTTCTGGGACACTGAATCATCTGGTATTGAATCAAGTAATTACGGAACGGGTTTAACTACGGCACAAATGAAAGATCCTGCCAACTTTACCGGATGGGATTTCAGCAATGTGTGGTACATGAGTTCGAGAAGCAACAACGGCTATCCGTCTTTAAAAGCATTTTTCAGGCAATTACCTAAAGAGGGTATGGCACTTGAGTTTGATGGGGTTGATGATGTTGTGAATACTACAGTTCAATTTCCGATAGGGGCAGCTGAGAAATCTTTCTCTGCATGGATTAAAATAGATGAATTCAAAAGAGGATGGATAATTGCAGGTGGTGAAGATGTTGACAATAAGGCATTTGGATTGCTTGTGCATTCTAATGGTGGATTGATGTTTCATGGAAATGGTGTCGCATCTGATATGGATATGGGTGTTCTTGAATTGGATAAATGGTATTTTATTGCAGTTTCTTATAACGGAACAGAAGTAAAAGGCTATGTTAATGGTAGTTTGTATAGTTCAAAACAGGTGAACTTAAATACCACTCTTTCTAATGTATTACTAGGGAAGAGACATATTTCGGCTACGGAAAATTTTAGCGGAATTATTGATAATGTTAGATTGTATAATGGAGCTATCACTCTTGATGACGTTCAAAATACAATGTTTACAGAATATAGCGATGACGAAACAGGAGTACTGGCTTATTACGACATGGATTTTGAAAATGGTACTGTATTGCCCGATAAAGCCAACGCCAATAACGGTACATTAAACAATATGAGCGATGTAGCTTGGGTAGAAGCCAACAGAGCTCCGGTAATCTCAGAAATTGCTGATGTTAATATTGAATATGTGTCCGGTCAAACTATCACGATGCCTGATTTTACCGCTGTGGTAAAAGAAAATGCCAACGATGATTTGACAGTTAAGGACGATTTGCTAATCTCTCAATCCATTCCTGCAGGGACGGCCATCTCAGGTGTTGAAGAGGTAGAAGTTACAGCCGAAGATGAAGACGGAAATGTGTCTGCTGTACTTAAATTTTATATTAAAGCAATACCTGCCGATTTAATAGGTGAAGGAACCGAAGATGCTCCATACGAAATTGCAACACTTGTGCACTTACGCTGGTTATCCGAAAGTAAATCGGTTTGGGGAGGAAACTACTTTATTCAGACAGCCG
Source organism: Bacteroidales bacterium (assembly GCA_003249255.1). GTDB lineage: Bacteria > Bacteroidota > Bacteroidia > Bacteroidales > Marinilabiliaceae > SZUA-582. The sequence continues at coordinate 119,804 of QKJP01000005.1, read as the reverse complement.
ATATTGATGCAGCCGATACTCAAAACTGGAACAACGGTGCAGGTTTTGCATGTATAGGTAGTACGATAGAAGACCCTAACGGAGAGTTATTTAAAGGATATTACAACGGACAAGGTCACGTAATTAACAATTTGTACATCAACCGTCCCTCAGCAAGAGTTGTTGGATTATTTGCGAGTTGTGGCAACATGACCCTTGAGAAGTTGGGTGTAACCAATGCAAATGTAATCGGAGGAGGTTATGTAGGTATTTTGGTAGGTGTTAATTATCAGGCTAGTCCGTCGATAATTTCAGAGTGTTATACAACAGGATTGGTTTCGGGAACTTATTCTACCGGAGGATTGATCGGTCATAACGGCAAAACACATACGATCAATTGTTATAGTTTAGCGACAGTAAGCGGAAACGGAACTTATTTTGGTGGCTTGGCTGGTTCAAACTATGTATCAGGTCTTATTGAAAACTGCTTTGCAGGAGGAATTATTAATGCAACAGGTACAAGAAAGGGGGGCTTAGCCGGCTTAAATCAAAACGGTTCACAGGTAATTAATTCTTTTTGGGATGTTGAAGTGAGTAGTCAGCCAACAGGTTCCGGAGGTACAGGATTAACCACTGCACAATTACAAATGCCTGCAAGACTAGCCGAAGCCGGTTGGGATTTATTGAAAGAAACAGACAATGGGTCTGCTGATATTTGGGGTATCAACCCTAACGAAAATGGTGGTTATCCCTTCTTAGCATGGCAAGGCTTCGAATCGGTTTCCGACTTAGAAGTGCCAAACCTACCATCGTTAGATGATAAAGAAATATTGCAAGCTGGTAATATTGCTACGGTAGCTTTGCCGAATTATTTAGCTGATTTGTCGATTTCTGATAATGTTTCAGAATTGGCAAATTTAGAAATCACTCAAAGCCCTGCTGCCGGAACAACAATCAGTGGTGCTATCAACGAAGTAACTATTACTGCCAAAGACGAAGCAGGTAATATTGCTATTGAAACTTTCAATGTAGCTGTAATAAATAAAGCACCGGTAATTGACCCTATTGCCTCTGATTTATCGGTTGATGAGAATAGTGCCGCAGGAACTGTTTTGTTAACCGTATCAGGAAAAGACGAAAATTACACCTTTAATAAAGTTACGCTCACTGCAAACGCTCCAAGCAAACTTAACACTGTAAAACTTATCAGAGAGGTAACCGGTTTAAGTTTATTGGAGTCAAAACGCTTGTCTGACAATGTACCATCTGTTATCATAAGCAGCACGTCTGTGGATGATGCGATATCGATTAAGGCAAGATTTGAAGCCATCGGGGCAACGGTTAGTCTTGAAGAAGCAGATAGTGCTGCGCCTCTTTCTTATTCGGTTAACAACAGTAATGTGGCCATTGATGCTGCAACGGGAGTTATCACCATCAGCAATGCCGCTTTCTTTAATTATGAAACCAACTCAAGCATCAGTTTTGAGGTGATTGCTTCAGATGGCGAACTGGAAGATACCAAAACGGTTACCTTCGGCATTAATGATGTGAATGAAGCACCTGTGTTTGATGTAGTAGCTAATGACTTGAGTGTGGATGAAAACAGCACAATTGGTACCGAACTTATTACACTTAGTGCCACTGATGTAGATGATAATGCCAAATTATTATTCTCTACCACAAGTACAGATGTTGCCATTGATGCTGAAACGGGAGTAGTTACCATTGCAAATGCCCGGTTTTTCGACTTTGAAATAAATACTAGTATCAGCTTCGATGTGAAAGTTTCAGATGGTGAATTAGAAGCTATGCAAGCCATAACTGTAACTATTAATAATCTGAATGACAATGCTCCTGTATTTGATGAAGTAGATAAAGATTTATCTGTGGATGAAAATAGCGTAGAGGGTACAGAGCTCGTAACTCTTAAAGCTACAGATGCAGATGAAATCTCAGAATTAAAATTCTCTACCACAAGTACAGATGTGGCCATTGATGCTGAAACAGGTGTGGTAACCATTTCAAATGCCGGGTATTTCGATTATGAAACAAATACTACATTAAGTTTTACAGCAACAGTATCAGATGGTGTTCATCGTGTTGAGGAGACGGTAACCATTGCTATAAACGATGTTAATGATCTTTCAACCGGAAGTGATGAGGTTGAAGTCGTTTCGTTTGATGCATATCCTAATCCAACCCAAGGTGAATTAAATATACAATTAGAAGGAAATGAAAGTCAGGCTGTAGTATATGTTTACAATGCAAGTGGGGTTGCCATTTATAACACAAGCTTTGATGGTGATTTTATAAACATCCAATTACCTGAAATCAATACTGGTATTTATTTACTAAGGGTTGATACCATGGAAAAATCATATTTTGAAAAGATAGTAGTTAAATAATTAGGTTAATTTTTAAATTGAAAAAGGGTTTCCATTCGGAGACCCTTTTTTTGTGATAGCCTGTTTAATAACCAAAATACCCTTTTAGGAAGATTGTTTGTAATAATAGGACTTTTAAAAATCGAATGGAAAAGAAGTTAAAATTGATGAGGTAATTCTGTTCTATTTATTCGTGAAAGGTTGAGTTGTGAATTGCATATTTACAATACAGTGTAAAAATTATGTTCATAGAAATGGTATCGCATTTCTCTCTATAGTACAGGTGTGTATCTGTGATTTGTTAAATGTGTATATGTTGTAAATTTGGAATGTATTAATATTCATGGATTAAGTGATCTGGAAGTGAATTTTTTTATTAAGTTAAATTGTTATGGAGGATTAATTGTTTGTTAAAAAATAATTAAACATAAATTATTGTAATGTATCATTAAATTGTAAAAAAACATTAAATTTATATAAGCATGTGTTTTGTTCTAATGATGCACAAGTTTAATAACCAGATTTAATTTTTTTAATTTATGACACAATTTGTTCAGACAACTAAGCTTAACCTTAGTTCCGTCCAAAAGGGTGCAGGTAATATAAAAATGACTGCTTCCTCAGACTTAATCACTAATTACGAAGCCGCCTTCCCGGTAAGTACAGAACATGATTTTGTAACCTTACAAGATGCGGTAGGAAATTCGATCCTTATATCGAAAGGGGGTGATGATAAGTTATACGCCATTGTCCAAAGTCCGCAAACAAAAACCGGTTGGAAACAATGCGATATTACTCCTCAATTAAACAAGCAAGCGGCAAAAGTAACTACTTTTAGTGCTTTTCAGCATGAATCGGGAAATATTCTTTTGGCTTGTGCCGTGGTAGATTCATCTAATAGTGCTAATAGTTTTTTCTTTATAAGTTCTCAACTCAGTAACGACCAAGGTATTTTTGAGCGGGATGATTTTAATTCATTATGGAATAAAAAAGAATTTCAGACAGAGAATGTAATATTTGAGTCTATTTATTTGGGAGAAGCTTGTGCCGAATCAAAAACTTATGGGTTGGTTTCGGTAAAAGAGAATAATATCCTAAACTATTACCTCCTAAATACCGATGAATCGACTTCCTGGGTGTGGAAAAAACAAACCTTAGTCGAAAACGCCACTCATACCCTTAAAGTTGAGTTGGGGCAACAAAAAGGTTATGGTGGATATTACACGTTGTATGATACTGCCGATGGTAGAAGTTTAAAATGGACTTCTTTCCCGGTTGATGCTTTTGGCGGTAAGACATTTTCTGTTTTCTTTCAAGCTCCTTTTCAACACGACATCAATACTTTTGGCATAGTAAGTAACGGCAGTCATAATGACGATGTGTATGCGGGAGGCGATGGAGTATATCTATTTAAGCAAGGGGCTACCACACCATCTGCCACAATTGCAGAAAAGGGAGCTTTACCTACGGTTACTTCCTGTATTCCTCGTAAGCTAAACGGTAAAACTATACTTTGGCTAAGCAACGGCGACGGGCAATTGGCACTTACAAAATCGAAAAATGACGATTTAACACAATGGGAGGTGCCATTGCAATTGCACAATAAAGTCGGTAAAGTTTCAGCGTTGGCAAATCAATACTACGATGCGAATCAGGTATTTATCGTTTCAACTGATAATCGGTTGTCTTTCTTTTCACAAGATGCGAAAACGACCCAATGGGCTGATTATAGTATTCCTATAGAAGACACGGGTAAGACTCTTGAATTTAATTGCTATACCACACAATTAAGCTTCAAAGATGATAATGGTGGGGTTATTAAAGACATTCATTTAAAACTTGCAGCATCAGCGCTTACTTATGTAACAATAAATGGGACTGCTCATATTTTAAATAATAAAGATAAAGACCCTATCACCATCACGCCCGATGCAGCCGGAAATATTACCATTATTAATAAAGTTTCTTCCATTTCAACACCGGTATTCGAGTTAACTTCAGATTCTTTTTCGGATGTGGTAGATATCGATCCATCTTCTAAAGCTCAAAATATTTTATCCGAGATAAGTTCCGGCGATGATTTACGAAAAGTGATGAAAGCTGACGGAACCCCTCTGGTTGGCGATGATGTTGATAAGGATACCGTAGATGGCGTAGGTAAGGCGGTTAATCAATTTATGAACTACTCTCCTGATTTATCTTCAACGGTAAATACAATGTCGAGTACAACGCATCATAAAACCAATCTTAAAAGTTCTGATGCACATATACGGACAAGTCAATTTTATCGTTCTGCATTGACTGCAGAAAATGTGGAAGACAATCATATTTGGGGCATTCGTTTCGAAGGCGATAAGTTGAAATATCATGAAGGAAAAAATACTCATACAAATGTTTTTAATCAACAGGCATTAAGAGGAGTTAGTCCCGAATCGGCTCATTTAAAAGTGGCAGCCATTCATCTTGCCGCATTTAATATCGGAGATATAGGACATGCGATTGAAGGTATTGCCGGAGATATATTAAGTGCTTTAGAAGCCGGAATAGAAAGTGTTGCCGGATTTATTGTTCATGCGGTGGGCGATATTATCGAGTTCGTTGTGGAGATTGGTGGCAAACTTGTGAAATTTGTAGTCAATACGGTAGAAACCGCTATGAGAGCAATCGCTTGGGTGTTTAATAAAATAAAAGTCTTTTTCGAAGATCTCATTAAATGGCTCGGCTTTTTGTTCGATTGGAAAGATATTGTTCGTACCAAAAACATCATTAAAAATGTGTTTAATGAAGCCCTGGAGTTAGGCGTATCAAAAGTAGGCGAAGCGGAACAGCTTGTGGATAATTTCTTTGCTGAGATAAGCAGCGGGATTGATCGCATTGCCGTACCTGCCGGAAATGTTGCCTCTCTTGATATGAAGGCTAACGGAACTGCACACAATAGCCCGGAAGCAAATGATTTTAGTTGTTCTGCTCCGGGTGGATTTGCGAATTATCACATTGCCCATAGTGGGGCTACTTCACATGCTGCTGCTTTACCTGCCGATGGTACTTTAGACCCTACTGCTTTTGTTACCCAGGTTTTACAACCAATTGGCAAGGAGCTGATGGATATTGTTTTTACGCTTGCTGATGACATTAAAAACCTCTTTGTTTCCAATGGTCTTACTGTGGAACAAGCGCTAACATCGCTGGCAAAGGATGTTTTGAAAGGGGTTGTGGAACTGATGAAAAGAGCAATAGAAGGCTTTTTAAAGATTATCGAATCTGCGTTAAGTTCTATCAAACACATGCTAAATAAAACAATTAATATCCCGGTATTGGGATCTTTATATAAGCTTTTAAGCGGTGGTGATGAAATGTCGGTATTGGATGTTACATCGTTGATTTTGGCCATACCAGCTACTATGATGTACAAGATATTAGGAGGCGACCCTTATCCGGACGGAAATACACAAGGCTTGGATTCGATGCAGCACAATGAACTTTTTAGAACGCTTAGTGACGGTAATTTTGGTCAAACACTTAAGGATTACGAACCTCAAATTAAAGCAGTTCGCGAACCTCTGTTAAAATCGTATACTCAAGGTGAAGTTCTGGTTGCTGCTGCTACAGAAACCAAAGTTAGTGCAAGTCAAAAATCAGCTGCCGTTCGCTTATATCAAGGAATTGGTGGGGCTACTTACTTTTTTGCAGATTTGGTATCCTTAATTCTTCGCCCTATTAATTCTGAAACCAGCGGAGCATTACCAGGTATGGGTTGGATTAACCTTGGAATAGGGGCTACCAAATTGGCTTCAACCTTTCCGGTAGCTGTTTCAGGAGCAACGGGAGCGTTGTCTTATGTGAGCTGGGGCTTTTCCGGCACAAATGTTATCGCATCCGGAATTAAGGCTACTGCAGGTTCGGGAAATCCAGCAGTGGGAGAAGGTGTCGCTGTTTGGAATTGCTTTACCGCTGTTGTTTTCCTTATTCTAGGCGGATCTACATTTGCAGTTCAAATGACCGAAGATCCTTCTGCCGGCGATGTTGCCATGGATGTGGCATCACTCACCGAAACCATTTTGCGTTCTACCGGTACTATCATTGATGCTACAGCCACACTCGATCCCGACAAAGCAGAATCAGGTCCGGCATTGGCAGCAACTGCTCTAATATTAGGCTTTTTTGCACTTGCCATTAGAGGAGGTAGAACTGCAGTAATTGTATCAAAGTAATTTTTTAACCTTTCATTAAATATATATGGAAACTTTAGAATTAGCTGCTCCCTTGGCAGCCACAGCCAATTTGGCTAATAAAGGAAATAGTATGACGCAATACGACATGTTGGCGGCCATTACGCAAAATACGATCAATATGCAATTTAGCCTTTTGTGGAAAGAGTTGTCAGATGAACAGCATGTCATGAGCTGGCAATTTGAAGATACAGACCCGGATATTGGTTTAACTCTGCATTATAAGTTCCAAGGAAGGATGGATGCTCCAACTGTAGTCTTGGGAACTTCATCCTCTCCAAATTTCTGTGTGAAACTGTGTGTTAATATTCCGGAGGGAACTTTAACTTATGGTTCAACAACGGCAAAAACCATTAATATTGAAAATTGGAAATATGTGTTTGATGTGGATGTTAACTTTACGGCCATTGCTCAAAATCAAATCGCCTTACACAAAGCAATCCCGGATGTTGTAAAGAAAATGCTGCAATCTTTTAATGATAATCAATTTACAATTAATCATCTGTTTATGAATTTTCAGGATGCCAATATTGCGGCTTACGACGAAAATCTGAGCAGTCTTCCTTTGCCGGAGGGGACAAGTAAAGTAGTGGTGCAATTCTTTCAAACCGGCATTACTGAATATTTTAGGGGATTAAAAAAGGATGATAACCCTTACATTTTAGGTTTTCAAATTGATGACAGTGCACCTGCCAGAGACCAATCGATACCTCCTACTTTTACTCCTACCTCCGGTACATATTGGATTTTTAAAGAAATGGAGGCTCAAAAGCAAGGGTTGAGTACCTTAAATATTTTAACCACAACCAACAATCGCCAGTTACCTGTAAAAACACAGCCTAACTTTACGAATAATTGGGTAGTTAATAATGATTGTGATGGTCGATTTGTGGTGGCATCTTCCCGTTTTATGGAAGATTTTATTATAAAACAGCTTACATCTGCTTTTAATGTAAGGTTAGGAGGAGCACAATGTTCATCTAATTCTCATATGAGTACCTACACAAGATATCATGATGTGGTTTGGAATAAAGACAACGCACCCTCAGCAGGTAATTCCAAATGGAAATTTACCTATAATAAAGATAGTAGTTGGGTTGCTGAAGATGTTGGTGAAAAAGCTATTGTTACCACTATTTATATTGATGGGCATCATACCATCACAAATAGTTTTGAATTTAATGTTGCTTTAGAGAATGTAAACGAAACTACTGCGAGAATTAATCTTAGTGGATATTTTTACATTAAACATAATTTAAAATGTTATCCTTTTGGATTAACCGAAGAAGTGTGGGAGAGCGTTAAACAAGCATGGACAGGAAGTATTACCATAGAAGGTGGTACAATGGGAGCATTAAAACTAACATCCACTGCTCAAAAGGGAAATAAAGATCATGACCAAGGAGGAAACTGGTTGGGTAAGGTTGATGTTGCTCTTGGTGGATTAGATAATCTGGAGGATATGGTTAATTGGTGTATGGGTGAATTAGAGGATAAATTACAAAACTTCGAAAATTTGTTTAGTAGTTTAAATAACAGATTTGTTCTTCCTGCAGGTTCTGTGTTTGCCTTTGTAAATCCTCAATTTGATGAGTATCAGAACTTACTTACTTATATTTCTTATAAAACACAATTTAATTAATAGCAGGTAACTGTTTTTAAAGGGGCAATGTAGTTCAGCTATGTTGCCCTTTTTTTATGTTGCAGAGGATTTAGTTATGGGGTTGTTGTAATTTATTCATTTAAAATAGTTTAATCTGTATGTCTGCAATAAAGCATAATGCAAAAAAGATTGGTATAACGTCAAAAAATATCAATACAGAGGCGCAGAGTCAAAGGGTTTTATAATTTAACTTCATAATCTCTGTGCTTGTGTGTCCCGCATCGGGCAGGTCTATGTTAAGAAAATGATGCGTAAAAACGGATATGCAATAGTTTATTTTTTTTCTTCGGATATGAGAATGTGTAAATTGTTAAATAGTATAAAAATATGCTCAATAACATCTAAACATAATTAAAGTAAAGGGGTTTTAATGGTTGATTCTCTTTAAGAAACAAATTCACATAACATATTAAACTACCATTATGAAAACTATTTTTACAACTTTGCTTTTTGTTCTGCTTACTGCTTCGGTGATGGCTCAATCATCTAAAGGATTTTCTTTTCAGGGATACGCCCGTGGTGCAGATGGTTCTGCTTTGCAAAACGAACCGAATCTGGAGGTAAGATTCACTATTTTTTCTTCTGACGAGAACAACCCCGCTTTTATCGAAACTCAAACACTAAGTACCGATGAGTATGGGGTGTTTCATGCGGTCATCGGATCTGTCAATTCGAATGCTTTTAACAGTATCAATTTCTCCGGCGACGATTACTCCATAAAAGTTGAGGTCATGGATGCCGGAGCCTATCAGCAAGTAGCCCGACAAAGTTTATTAGCGGTGCCTTATGCCAAAGCATCCGAAAAAGCCAACGAAGCCACCATGGCTTTAAACGGATGCCCTCCGGGAAGTATTATGCCGTTTGCAGGTAGCGAAGTGCCAACAGGTTGGTTGTTGTGCGACGGTTCTGCAAAAAGCCGTACCACTTATGCCGCATTATATGCTGCAATCGGTCAGGCTTGGGGACCGGGTAATGGTTCATCTACCTTTCATTTGCCCGATTTAAGAGGTCAGTTTTTAAGAGGTGTTGCCAATGGCCAGGGAACCGATCCCAACCGTGGTTCTCGTTATGCTAAGAATTCAGGGGGTAATACAGGCGATAAAGTAGGTACTTACCAGAATGACGCTACAGCCATGCCAGATAATAAGTTTACTACTGCCACAAGTGGAAACCATAGGCATGGTTACGATGATATTTATTTTACAGAAAATGGAGGTAACGATGGCAAGTGGGGTTCCAATAGCAGCGACAGAGATAACCGCTATCAGGTTACGCGAGAGGCTAATAATATGGATTATTCAGGTAATCATACTCATACTATAAATGGAGGTGACAATGAATCTCGCCCAACCAATGCCTATGTAAACTACATCATCAAATACTAATCCTCATAAATTACTGAAATATGTGCAAGAAGATTTTACTTCTCTTGCTATCGGTTTGGGTGACGCATTTATATGCACAGCAAAATCCGGTAGTAACGGGAAATACAGCTTTTTATGGGGAGCCCGGTAGCCGGATTTTTTCTGGTGTAATCGGTGAGCCTTATTTGATTACCAGTACCAAGATGACACAGTCTCAACGTCGTTATCACATTGGTTTTCCGTATGCTTTTATTTACACCAAAGATGCTTTTAAAGGCGATTTATCTGCATCTAAAGGGTATTATAACGACTATGTGCGCTTGCAATGGGAATTGTATAATCCCGATTTAGTTTCGCAAATTAAGATTTACCGTCGCGAATTATCCGAAACAGAAATCTCTTACCGTTTAGTTACCACCCTTTCGCCGCAGGAAAACTCCTGGCAAGATCCTTATGCCGAGCCGGGTGTGATGTATCAGTACAAAGTTCTGGCCGATGATGTGTGGGATACCGAAATTCAAGGCATTAATATTGTAGAAGCCGTTGGTTTCCGGGTTACCTCAGCAACTGTCACCGGGCGTATTACCTACGAGGGCGGAAGCATTGTACGCGGTGTAAAAGTTATTGCAGAGCCTGAGCAAGCAAGCAATGAAGGCGAGTTCTCCTATGCTTTTCCCGACAGTGTTTACGGTTTGATTAAACCAAGTACGCAAGCCAATTTATCAGGCGGTGCCACTGTTCAAGCCTGGGTACTACCTGAATTATTAGCGAACAAAACCGACTACCCGGTTTTCTCCATTGGTACCAACCTAACTATGGGCTTCTATTGTGATGCTGATAGTAATGTGGTAAAGGTGAGCATGGGGGATGAGAAGCATTCTTCAATCGCTATTCCCGACAGTGTATTTACCCAATTTATGCAGCTCTCTTTTGTGTGGGAAGATGCTAAAAAGATGGGGACCGTCTATTTAAACGGCGATACCTTAATGCACGAAACTTTCACCGAAGGTAACTTAGCTTCGGCCAACTGGTTTATTGGAGCCGAGGTTAAAGGTGAGGACTATGCTTATTTCTCGGGTCACATGGAGGAACTGAAACTGTGGTCTAAAGCCATGTTACCCGATGAGATTTATGCAACCTTCGATGCCTACGAAAATCCTAATAACAGTGCCCTTGCCGGTTATTGGAAATTCAACGAAGGTGGTGGAGATTATTACTACGACATCTCTCGTAAAGGAAATAACTTTAACGAAAACCATGCTTTAATTGTCAGTCATAAAGTCAATGCATCGGGCGATTTCGAAAAAGTATTCCCATCGAGTGAGCGCTTAGGATGTAAAGCGGTATCTGACGAAAACGGTAACTACGTCATTGCCGGAATTCCGTATTCTTCAGGAGGTTCTTACTTTAGAGTAGTGCCGGCGTTGGGCGTTCATCGCTTCGATCCCACAAACAAGTTATTGTACATCAGTAGCGAGTCGAGTGTATTTAACAACATTGATTTTACCGATGTGTCTTCCTTTACAGTCACCGGTAAAGTGAAATACAAAGACACCAAATACCCGGTTTCGGATGTGTATTTGAAAGTGGATGGTACCATTGTGGCTGATAAAGACAAGCAACCGATTAAAACCGATAGCGAAGGTCGATTTGAAATTGATGTGCCAATTGGTGAGCATTTTATTTCCATCGAAAAACAAGGTCACGTATTTGCTTCGGCTTATTGGCCTAAGAAAGATGAGTTTGGCAATCCAACGCCATTCGATTTTCAGGATGATGTTTACGAACTCGAATTTCTGGATACTACCAAAGTGACTTTGGTTGGAAAAGTTGTAGGAGGGCCAATTCAGGCAGCTAAAGCCACAGGTTCTTTAGTCGATCCGTCTGAAAATAATTTGGGTGAGGTAGAGATTAAACTAACCACCAAACGTGGCTTAGAGCTTTGGAATGATGATCCGGAAGTAACGTTTACCACCGATGCTGAAACCGGTGTGTACAAGATCGATTTGATTCCGGAAGAATTCATCTTCCCCGATCAGACTTTCCCTCAGGATAAGAAGGGAGCCTACATCTTTAATCGTGATGAAGATATCTCGGTTATCGATATGAGAAACAAATTTGTCCCTCAGTTTACAGTCGATTCCGTTTATCGTGATACCATCATCAACGAAGTCTCTAAAAAGATTTTTGAGAAAGTCGATACAGTGCTTCAATACAACCATAACCGTGATTGGATTTGGAGATCAACACGAGAAATATCAGTGGTTAGCAAAAACGATTCGGTGTATTTGGGCGACAGCATCTATAATTTTAAAGTAGCCGAAAATACGTACACGAGAGTTCCGGTGGTTAGTCGAAATACGGATGGAACCTACGATTATGTATTTTCTAATCCCATCTTCACACAATTGGGCAAATACGAATTTAAGATTTCTGCTCATGAGCAATACCTCAATTCTGATGATGATGAGGTAGATGTGGTTCCGGTTACCGATGGTATTATTGTGGTCGAAAACCAAATTGCCAATACCAATAGGAGCGAAGAATTACAGTTGAATGAAAACGGTGAAGTGGTTCACACTTTCTGGGCAGGAATGCCATTAACAGCTGAGCCGTATACGCAAAATATCAACTTTAAACTTAAGGTGGATGATAATTTTATTGCAGGAGCAGAGATTCTTCAACCAGCTTATGTCTTTGGTGCAAAACCTGCCGGAGGAATGAATTTTGTGACCGGAGCCGATGAGATTGATTTCATTTTGCGTGACCCGGCCGGATCGGATAGTTATTCGTATTTCGAAAAAGGATTTACCACCACAAAAACTACTACCGACACCTGGGCCAATGGTTTTGGCGGAGATATTGACATCTTGTACATGATGGGTGTTCGCTATGTGATGAATGCCGGTACGCCGTTCTTCTCGGTCGAGAATCAGATTGATACGGATAATTCCATCGGATTATCTACAAGCAATTCTTTCAAATGGACCGAAGATCGTACGCATACATCTGTTCGTACCTATCAGTTTAATTACTCGACCTCTTCGGCTTCTGATTTTACAGGATCTCAGGCAGATGTGTTCTTTGGGCATGGTACCAATATTTATTATGGAGCTGCGACCAATGTTAAACTGTTAGAAGACGAAGATAATCCGGGTAATTACATGGTGGGTACCAATAAGGCCATCATTGTAGGAAAAACAGCAACGACTGATTTTGTGTACTCGGCCAATCATATCGAGAATTACTTAATTCCAAATATGAAACAGGTGCGTAACAGTTTATTCGAAAGCGAAGAATACACCTCGAAGTTAAAAACAACTGATCCTTATTACGGATTAAGTAATGATGATCCTGTGTTTAATGGGGCGGCAATAGATACAACAGATACGTATATCAGCGGACCATCCTATATTTTCACGCCGGCTGAAGATACACCTAATGATAGCATAAAGGATGAGATTTTTGAGTACAATCAAAAGATTAATAATTGGTATGCAAAGCTAGCTTTAAACGAGCAGTTAAAACTGGGTGCCGATGGTAATTTTGATACGCATAATAACTATACCAATTTATCTTTTGATGCCGGAGCATCTATAGAATCTTCTGTTTCGTTAGATACCACCAATGTTGAAACCAGTAGTTTCGAGTGGTCGATAGATGCTGGTATAGCTGCAGAAGTTGGTTTCACCGTGAATAAATTTGGGATGAAAGCCAAGGTGACTGAGCGTTTCCACCACGAGGGAGGTGATAGCTCAAGCGACGAAGATACTGATTCTAAAAAGGTTGGTTTTGTCTTGGCCGATGGCGATCAGGGTGATTATTTCTCGATGGATGTAAAGGTGGATACCTTGTATGGCGGTCCGGTCTTTAAGCTCCGGGGTGGACAAAGTGTTTGTCCGTATGAGGGTACGGAGTATGCCAGATTTTATGAGCCGGAAGAAAACCATGAGATTTCTGCGGGAACATTAAAACGTGAATCACCCGAGATTGGTACCGAAACATCTTTGGTTACCAATGTGCCCGAAGGGCTTCCTGCTACCTTTAAAGTAAACCTGTCTAACACCAGCGATATTGGTGCTAACATGTGGTACGGTTTATTTATGGATGCAGCCTCTAATCCGGATGGTGCCATTGTGAAACTGGATGGTAAATCGATTGTTGAAGGCATTAGAGTCTTGGTGCCTGCTGGCCAAACCGTGGTGAAAACGGTGACGGTCGAAAAGGGACGTGCTTCGGTAAATGAGTACGACAATATTCGATTGATTCTGCACTCCTTATGCCAGTTCGATCCGACAGACGACATTGCGGATATTTCGGATACGGTAGCTATTTCGGCTCACTTTATCGAGCAATGTACCGAAGTGGCAATATCTTCACCTGCGGATCAATGGACAGTGAACAGCAAAAATACGAACGCCTTAACCGGTAAGCCGGAGATGCATGTGAAGTTTTCTAATTATGATCTGAATCATGATAAATTCGAAGACTTCATGTTCCAGTACAAACCATCGGAGCAAAGCACCTGGATTACAGCCAAGGTGTTTGTTGATGAAGCCAAAACTGCTTTAACCGGTAATGATACCATCGAGATGAACGGTAATCCGGCCGTTGGATTTACCTGGGATATGTCGTCTATGCAGAACAGGACTTACGATATCAGAGCGATTTCTCATTGTAGTGATGGTTCGGTTTATTCATCCGAAATCTTATCGGGTATTTTCGATAATAAGCGTCCTCAGTTATTTGGTGCACCAACTCCGGCCAATGGCATTTTAGCCATCGATGATGAGTTGAAGGCCTCTTTTAGTGAGACTATTCAGGCAGGTGTCTTTACCTCTGAGAATATTTCGGTGAGTGGCATTACCAACGGAACCGATTTAAGAGACTTCGATTACCTGCAACACAATGCCAGTCTTCATTTCGATGGTGTGACTCAAAACATGACCATTGCTCAGGATGTGAATCTGAAGTACAGTCCGTTTACCTTCGAATTCTGGGCGAAACGTGAGGGTTCAGGCAAAGAGTGTTTGGTTTCTCAAGGCGATCCTTCTGCCGGTGGTTTATGGATTGGTTTTGATGATGAAGACCGTTTTGTTTTAAAGCTAAACGGTGAAACCATCACATCAAATACTGCTTTTACAACTACAGGCATTTGGAATCATTATGCAGTAGTTTATAGCAACGATCAATTAACCGGAAGTAACGAGTTAAAGCTAGTGGTTGCTCATGGTGATGAAACCGATATTCAAACCAAGTCTGTAGATACTGAGTATTTCGAAAACAGTCCGATAACCGTTGGCTATTGTGCAGCAGATAATTCAGCTTTCGAAGGAAATATGCACGATTTCAGAATCTGGAATCAGGCATCCACTTCTTCCGAAATTCAGGCACGCCGATACACGATTCTCTCAGGGTACGAGCGTGGTTTAATTGGTGCTTATCCAATGGACGATGTGCGTGGTGATTTAGCACGAGACTTGGCCTTTGCTCGTCATGGTCAGGTAAATGCCACCTGGCATGTGAGCAGTACCGGATCTGCTTTAGATTTTAAGGGTGGATATGTAACTTACAACAGTTCCGAAATGGAACTGAGCAGTCTGGCCGATTTTACGTTGGAGTTCTGGTTTAAATCGGCTGTTCCTGCAAGTGACGAATGTTTGTTCTCTAATGGAAAAGCAGACGGAAGCGATACCTCAGAATTGAAGTGGGCTCTTATTGCCGGAGCAGACGGACAATTGAAAGTCTTGAATGACGGACGTGAATTTGCCATCGATGCCACTTCTTATTTGGATAACAACTGGCATCATTTCGCACTTGCTGTTAACCGCCGTGGTAACATGAATGTGCTGTTAGATGGTGAAGTGAAAATCAGTGAATCATCAGAACTGGTATCCGGTATGGGAGGCGCAAAAGGAGTTCTTGGCGCTCGTTATTCTCATCAGGTAACCACCGAAGAAGTTGATTTATTCTTTAACGGAGCCATCGACGAGTTCAGAATCTGGAGCAGTGCCCGTTCGCAAAGCATCATTCAAAAATACATGAATCATTCCTTGCGAGGCGAAGAGTTTGGCTTAAAGGCTTACTTCCCGTTTGAGGATGTAACCGTTACCGATCCATCAGAGCGTAATGAGACCTTGTTGAACAAGACAACCTCGGTTAACGGAATTGCCGGAACATGCGTAATTAACGGAGCGGTGGAATACAGTACCGAAACAGCTGCCATTAAATTAGCGCGTCCGACAACGAAAATTCCGTTTAACTATGTGATTAACGACGATCAGATATTGATTACACCAAACATCGATGCCAACCGCATTGAAAATACGATTCTTGATGTGGCCATCGAAGGGGTATACGACATGCACGGTAACCGCATGGAGTCTGCTGCAAGCTGGTCGGCTTTTGTAAACAGGAATCAATTGCTTTGGGAGAAACAGCGTGTTAACCTAAGCACCGCACCCGACGAGTCTAAAACCTTTAAGTTGATGATTTACAACAAAGGCGGTAGTGTCGAAAACTGGGAACTGGATAATTTGCCACTTTGGTTAAGTGCCGATTCAGAGAGTGGCGAATTGGAGCCATTATCATCTCAGGAAATTACTTTTACGGTAAGTCCGGCCGTTAATACCGGTAAATATACCGCAGATATTTACCTGAATGGATCGATGGATTTCAACGAGCGTTGCACCGTTAATCTATCTGTGGTAGAACCTGCTCCGGATTGGACGGTTAACCCGAGTGATTTCGAAGCATCGATGATAGTATTTGCGAAGCTAAAAATTGCAGATGTGCTTTCAACCGATGTCGAAGACAAAGTTGGAGCTTTCGTAAATGGTCAGTGCCGAGGTGTAAGCAATGTTCAGTACTTTGCCGATCGTGATTTGTACATGGTGAACCTAACGGTGTATGGTGGCTTAAACGAAACTTCGACGGTAGAATTTAAGGTTTGGGATGCCAGTGAAGGCAACATGTATTCGCATGTAACACCAAGCGTTAATTATGCAGCCAACAAGATAGAAGGTAAACCGGCTACACCTATTTTAATTGAAACAACCAATAATATTGGCGTAGAAATACCTGTTGCGCAAGGCTGGAACTGGTTATCGTTCAACTTGAATTCAACTCAGTTAGAAAGCTCAGCTGCCTTGTTAGAAGGGGTTCAATCAGCTACCGGAGATCAGATTAAATCGATTTCAGGCTTGTACGATGAGTATGTCGCTAACTTAGGCTGGGACGGAACGCTATCGGATGAATCTTTCGAAATTGGTCAGATGTACAAGTTGCGTGCTAGTCAAAATGATGTCATTGAACTTTCGGGAGAGCCTGTTCTAACATCGCAGTACCCGATTTCGATTTTACCGGAGTGGAACTGGATTGGCTATACCCCGCAAGTAAAAATGCCAATTAAGAGTGCATTGTCGTACCATCAGCCAAAACAGGATGATGTGATCAAGTCACAAACACAGTTTGCCATGTACGATGCATCTTTAGGTTGGATTGGTAGTTTAACCGCTTTAAATCCAAATAAAGGATACATGTATTATTCGAACAATGCTGAAACGGTCAGCTTTGTTTATCCGCAGGAGACTTTATTAAAAAGTGGATCGCTAGAAGGCGTGGAGTCGAATAAACAATTGGCGAGTCAGTACGAATATAACATGTCGGCGATGCTTAAAGTAGCTAATAGTCCGGTTGCCGATTTAGCTCAATCTAGTATTTGGACTTATTCAGATGGTGAACTGGTTGGCATGGTAACTCCGCTAGAAGTTGAGGGTAACTACTTGTATGCGATGACAGTTTCGGGTAGTTCAACAGAAAAAGAACTGAGCTTTGTGTTAAGCGATGGTCAGACGCAATACCCTGCCCATGAGCAAGCTGTTTACAAAGCAAATAAAGTATTGGGTTCTGTAAACGATCCGTTCTTACTGACTTTTGATGATGAAGTTTCTGCCGGAGTTGAGTTGTTGCCAAACCCATTTGCGGAGTCGGTATTAATCAAAAATATTCCAGAGGGAACTACTCAAGTGGCCATCTACGATGTTCACGGAAAGCTGATTCGTCAATGGACGAATGTGACCGCAACGGAATTGGTTTGGAACGGTTGCTCATTTAACAACACCGAAGTGCCGACAGGTATTTACATTGTGAAGGTGTTTGGTGAAACGGCTAGCCAGCAACGTGTATTAAAAATGGATAATTAAATAGATGGCTGAGCTTATGGAAGAATCAAGTGTTCTTCCATAAGTATTCAGTAAGTCTTAAAGCGAGGTGATGATGATAATTGAGATTTTTAGAAATAATAGCTCCAAAGGAGCGAAGTCGTATAGCCTAGTGTGTAGCGCTAGGGTGAAGTTTAATGAAATCGTAATTTTTAGATTATCGCAGTACCTTATTTTAAATTGAAATATTATGAATTCAAAAATCATAAAAACCTTAATTGCTTTATTGGGATTTGCTGCTCAAACGATGTTTGCCGCAGAGCCCAACTGGCAGGTAGACGGTTCACAATACGAATACAACATGACGGTAACTGGTGTTGTCAGTTTAAGCGATACCTTGGTTGAGAACTCACCCGAAGTAATTGTGGCTGCCTTTAACGAAGCAGGCGAATGTTTGGGTAAAACTGAAGTGCGTTATTATGCTGCCATTGAAAAGTACAGAGTGCCTTTAATGGTTTATTCCAATACCAATAATGAGGTGATTCGCCTAAAAGCTTATGTGCCCGCAATTGATTCACTGTGCTTTTTAACCGGGGCATTTAACTTTACAAGCGATGCCTCTTTGGGGAATTATAGTGAGCCAAAGCAATGGATGGTGGTGACTGAGGAGGTAGCAATGCAGGATGACCCTTCATCTTCAATCGCTAATGTTATGGTGCAGAATGCTTTGATGGTTTACCCCAATCCGGTAGAAGGTATTCTTTATATTAGAGAATGGACTGCGAATAGTACATTCTTGGTGATGGACTTAAGCGGAAAGGTAGTGTTAAAAATAGAATCCGGATTATCTAATGCCATAGATGTTGGAGTATTAAAAAAAGGATATTATACCTGTGTGTTAAAGGATAAAAATCAATTAATGATCCAAAAGATTTTGAAAATTTGATGATTTCCAATAAAAACGAAAAAGCCTCATTTTATTTATTGTAAAATGGGGCTTTTTTGTGCTTAGTTAGATCAAAAAAAAATAGTTGAATTTCAAGATTATTAACAGAACTTTTAAACTTGGAGTTCGGGTATTTATCTACTTTTGCGCAATTTTTACAATCAACACAAAAATATAATGGAAAAAACTACAATTACATTTAGAGACATGACTGCCAACCCTGGTCCTTTGGGTTTGGTTGGTTTCGGTTTAACTACCGCGCTTTTAAACCTTCATAATGCAGGTTTATTCCCAATGGATACCATGATTTTGGCCATGGGCTTAGTTTATGGCGGATTAATTCAATTAATTGCCGGCGTGATGGAATGGAAGAAAGGTAACCTCTTTGGTACCATTGCTTTTACGTCTTACGGTGCATTTTGGATCACTCTGGTAATGTTGATCGTATTTCCTAAGCTTGGGCTAGGCGATGCACCTAATTCTACTTCTATGGGGTATTATTTAACCATGTGGGGAATATTCTCATTTGGTTTATTTATTGCCACTTTAAAAGTGAGTAAAATAATGATGGTGCTTTTTGGATCTGTTGTGGTATTATTTGCCTTATTGGCCATTGCCAACTTTACAGGAAGTCATTGGGTACATACAGTTGCCGGCATTGAGGGTGTGTTTACCGGTCTTTTAGCTCTGTATATTGCGATGGCGGTACTTTACATTGATAGTTATAAGAAAAGTATTTTACCCGGGGTGTAAAAGTTATTTAAGAGCGTTTTAAAAGCCGGTTGAAAAACAACCGGCTTTTATTTATGTTTGTTTAAGGATTCTTTTTTAAACTCAATTTTTTAAAAAAAATAATACTTTTTTTATGCCTAAAAACAACCAAAAACTGTGACTGTGTCAAAAAATAATTGTCAAGTGATGTTGAGATTGTTTGGAAGCAAAGTCTTTAAATCCGTTATTTAAGCATAGACGGTCACTTTTTCTTAACTTAACTTTACCATCCTTACTCTATTATTCTAAATTATGCGTTTATCTTTTATTCTGTTTTTTATTTCGTTGTTTTATTTGGTGCAGGGGCAAGAGTTTACCTTCGAAAGAATAAATTCGAATAATGGTCTTTCTCAAAATAATGTGGTCGATATTTTTCAGGATAGTCAAGGTTATTTATGGATTGCCACACACGAAGGGGTAAACAGGTACGACGGGATTGATTTTAAGGTGTTTCGAGTTAGTGAGGATGAGGCGTTGTCGGTTTCGAGTAACCTCATAACAAAATTTACCGAAGATAAAGAAGGCAATATTTGGATTGCTACACTTGATCGAGGTGATTGTATGTACAATCCTAAAAATGAGAGTTTTATTCGCTTTGTTGAAGAGGGAAATACTGATTTGGAGGTAAAGTATAATGCGGTGCGAAATGTGTTTTGTGATTCGAAAAATCGCATTTTCATCTTAACTCTTGCCGGAATATATTATTTGCAGAAGGATCATTTGGGGGAGTATAAGAAGGTCTTAATTCCTGATTTAAAGAATGAACCTAATCGAGTCGTGAGATATGTCAATTGTTTTGAAGATAAGGACGGAGATGTAAATGTAGTTATGTGGGATAAAATTATGAAAATTTTTATTCCGGATGATACATTAAAGAGACCTACCATGGAGCAGGTTTTTAAAGGGCTGCCTTTTAAAAATATGCGGATTGTATATCCTTTTGAGAATAGTTATTTAATTGGGCATGGTGCAGGTTTTAGTCAGGTGAGCCTTGATTCTGAAAAACCTGATTCCTATAAAATTGCAACTCAGTATATTGGTAGTGTTCTTGAATTTGTTCAAACTGAACCGAATGAAATATGGGCCGGAAGTGATAGAGGGCTTTTTAGGTTGGTGTATTCCGGGAATCCTGAACAGGGATTTGTTCAAACCCATCACTTTGCAGCCGGAGATAATGAATATAGTATCTCCAACAACAATGTTATTTGCGTTACAAGGGATAATACAGGAGGACTATGGGTAGGTTCCTATGGTGGCGGAATATGTAAATTGAGCACCCTAAACCGTCAATTTAGAACCTATAAATCAACACTTGCCAAAGGGAGTTTGAGTGCAAATAAAATCCTTTCCATATATGAAGATCCACAACGCAATTTGTGGATAGGTACCGAAGGAGGTGGGGTTAACTATCTGCCTTTTGGTAGTAATGATTACAGTGAAGGATTTGAAAAATACTACTGCAACATCCCGGGAGAACAGCATATCGTATATGATTTTATGTCAGTTAAATTCAATGCTCCTGAAATTTGGATGGGAACTGCTTATAATTCCCTTATAGCTCGATTTAAGCAAAACGGAATTAAACAGGATTTAGATTTAGGTTTTCTTCCCATTAAAGGAGGAATGGTATTTTGTATTCTCCAGGATGCAAATGATAATATTTGGTTAGGTACCTATCTGGATGGTATTTATAAAGCAAGGTTTAAAAACGGAGATTTTAAGTTGGAACATTATACTATGGAAAATAGTAATATATGTTCAAATATTATAAGAAGTTTTCTAGAAGATAGTAAGGGTAGACTGTGGGTGGGAACCAATAACGGTTTAATGGTTTTGGACGGAAATAAGAAAAATGATCTTAATCCAAAGTTTAAAATTTTTAAACAGTCAGCGGCTAATCCGGATAGTTTAAGTAATAATTATGTTTTGCCGATTATTGAATCAAAAGACGGCTCCATTTGGATGGGAACATTGGGCGGTGGCTTAATCAAATATATTGAAGGCGATAAGCTGTGTAATGGCTCTTTTAAAAGATGGACAGAGAAAGACGGTTTGTCAAACAATAATATCAAGGAAATTATAGAGGATGATAATGGGGATTTTTGGATTGGCTCCAATAAAGGTCTTACCAAATTTAATCCTTACTCCGAAAAAATGCGGAACTTTAATCATAAGGATGGTTTACAGAGTTTTGAATTTACCGAATTAGCCGGTTGTAAAAGGCATGATGGTGAAATTCTTATGGGTGGAGTTAACGGATTTAATGCTTTTTATCCTGATGATATTACTCAGGATACCACACCGCCAAATCTTTTACTGACGAATATTGAGGTGATGAATAAAGCGGTAGCAGTAAATGAAGAAATAAATGGAAAGGTTCTATTAACGAAGGCCTTAAATGAAATGGATGAAATTATACTTCAATACGCCGAAAATGATTTTACCATTCATTTTACTGCCTTACATATGGCCAATCCGGAGTTTAATCGATATAAATACATGTTAGAAGGATACGATAAGGACTGGATAAATACCACATCTACAGCTCGGTTTGCCAAGTATACAAATTTAGATGAAGGGACTTATGTTTTTCGGGTCAAGGCCTCCAATAGCGATGGGTTTTGGAACTTGAATCCAAAAACCATTAAAATTATTATTCAGCCCCCTTTTTATAAAACTCGGTTGTTTAAATTGTTGCTTATTCTTTTTATGGTGATCTTAATCGTAGGCTTCTTCCTTTTAAGACTACGTTCTATCCGCATCAAAAAAGAACTATTAGAAATTACTGTACAGGAGCGAACAGTTGATTTAATGGAGGTGAATGCCCGCTTGGAAGAAAGTCGCGAAGAAATATTTGCGCAAAACGATCAGTTAAAAAAACAAACCTTAGAACTGGAAGAGCATAAAGAAAATCTTGAAGGACTTGTGGATGAGCGGACGAAAGATTTGCAACTGGCCATGGAACAAGCTAAGGAATCAGACCAATTAAAATCTGCCTTTTTAGCCAATATGTCGCATGAAATACGTACGCCGCTAAATGCAGTGGTCGGCTTTTCAGGGCTACTAACAGAGCAAGAGCTACTGCACGAAGAACAGCTGTATTTCAAGAATTTAATACAAGTCAACTCAGATCGGTTATTGTATTTGCTAGACGATATATTGGTTTTGAGTTTAATCGAATCCAATCAATTAAAAATTGAGAATTCACCTTTTAATGTGCATGTTTTGTTGGATGAATGTTTATCAACGGTAAAAATTAATGCCAATAATGAGAACGTAGATTTCATTCAAAAGAATCATCTTCAGCATAGAAATGTGCTAATTAATTCTGATAAAAACCGTGTGAATTAAATTATAAGCAACCTGCTTAATAATGCTGTTAAATTTACAAAAGAAGGTGAAATATCGCTTAATGCCCACCTTTCTGAAGCTGGTAATTTAATACTATCAGTAGCCGATACCGGAATTGGAATTAAAGATGAAAATATAAATCATGTATTTGATCGTTTTCGAAAATTACATGGAAATAATTCGATCATCTACGATGGTGTAGGGTTGGGTTTATCCATCAGTAAGAAACTTGCTGAGTTATTAAACTGCAAACTCTGGGTGACATCTACTTTAGGCGTAGGGTCGGAGTTCTTTTTGATGTTTCCATCTGAAGCTTTAGTATTAGATGATGAATAGTTTTATGACATTGAAAAGTGTTTTTGTTTAGAATGAATAAACGAGTCGAAAATAAGTGCTTGTTTTCGCTTCTTTTCTGCTCAAGTATTAAATAGACTTAATTGCGCTTAAGTGATTTTGAGGTTAATGATTTGATTATCACGGGGTAAACTCTTAGGTTCTACTTTTGAAATCTCATAATTTTAAAAAAAATTAGGTTTATCAATCGCCAAACTATTTTTTACACTATGACGAATCCCCAACTTTAATTTCAGAGAAAATACCTGGGTTAAAACTCGCCACTCTAAAAGATAAAACGACCATTGTTAATATTATTGTAAGTGCTTTTGAAAACGATCCTGCTTTTGCCTGGATGTTGGAAGCTACCCAAAATCCCCAAAAGATGGACTTGTTAATTAGTTTCTTGGTGGATGAGACCTTCAAAAAAGGCTTTATTTATTTAACTCACGATCATACAGGAGTAGCATTATGGTCCACGAGTCACAAAGAAAAACTTTCACTAAATCTTGTGCAGCGGTATTTAAAATTGATGTTTTCATTAAGTCCTAAAACTTTATGGCGTTTACTGAAATTTGAACGAATCACGTACCAACAAATGGCTGCATCTCAAGACTACCTGTATCTGGCTAATATTGCTGTATTGCCGGAAGCTCAAGGAAAAGGCAAAGGTAGTTTGCTTTTAAATCCCGTTTTAGATTATTGTGCTAAAAATGAATTGCCGGTATTTTTAGAAACTGCGAATCATCACAATGTAGCACTGTACAAACGCAAAGGTTTTACCATTAACGAGGTCGTTGATTATAAAGCGCTTCAGTTTTATTGTATGCAGTTTAATTGAATTTTTTTTTTGTCGAATTACGCAAATTAACACGAATTATTTTTTATCAGTACACTAATAATCCGATTTTTTCAGTTTTTTCCGAAGTTCCATAACTTATAATAAAGACCTTGTCAGTGGACGAAGTTTCTGGCAATGATTATCGAAACAAAGACTATAAAACGACCTTTCCATAAATTTTATCCTTATCAGTTCTAATTTAACCTCACATTCACCATTCGTCCTTCCTTCTGGTATTCTTTTTGAATACCACCCAGTAAGTCATCTGATTGAATGCAGGTAGATCCGTTCTCAATGGTTTTTAAGCAAGCATAGTGAATGACATTTACAATATTGGCTCCGGTGAGCTCAAAGCGTTCAGCAATTTCTTCGATGTTAATTTTCTCGTCAAGTGTGGCTTTAGCAGGGATGTTGTTTTTCCATAAGCGAACACGTTCCTGCGCAGTTGGATTGCTAAATTCGATGATAGAGTTAAACCGGCGTGTAAAAGCAGCATCTATGTTTTTTTTGTAATTACTGGCCAGTACCACTAAACCATCGTGCGATTCGATGCGCTGCAAAAGGTATGAAACCTCTTGGTTAGCATATTTATCATTAGAATCTTTAACACCGGTTCTTTTTCCAAAGAGTGCATCTGCTTCATCAAAGAACAGAATCCAGTCTTTATTTTTGGCCTTGTCAAATAAGCGCGAAAGATTCTTCTCAGTTTCACCAATGTATTTTGAAACCATCATCGAAAGATCAATTCGGTACACATCTCTTTCGGTGTATTTACCCAATAATGCAGCCGTAAGTGTTTTTCCGGTTCCCGGAGGACCTGATAGCAATACTTTGTAACCCGGTTTTATGTTTTTGTGCATGCCCCACTCGTTCATAAGGGTATGGTTATGCTTTAACCAGATTTCGATTTCTGAGATTTGATTAGCTGTTTTTTCGCTGATGATTAAATCATCCCATTCCAGTTCTGTATTGATTAATTGCGCCGGGAAGTCACTGCCTAATTTAGGTTTGGGCATTTTTCCGGTGATAAAATATTCCACATAATCAGGATTCATAATCAGCTTACCACTCATGCGTGGTTCTCCTTCCGGTACTTCTTCCAACCGGATGATATCTTTTTTTGCAAAGAGATGGTCTTCACTGAAGAGGTAGTGGTATTCTGCTCGCTTTTCAATGTCATCACCAGCAAGGATGAACAGGAGGGTTTCTCCGGTTGGGATGATGCCTCGATGGTTTTTGCCTTTGACACCGCCGAATTCGATGAAGTATCCTTCTTCCGGCATGTGTTCTTGGATAATGTCCATTAGGAAGTTGGGGGATATGTGAGGGATGAGGGTGAGTAGGAGGCTGATTAGCTCCTCATTAGTGAATTTATTTTGTTTTGAAAAATCAAAAAGTAGATCATTTTCAATTAATGAGGTTATTAGAGATTGAAAATCTAATAGTTCTTGGTGAGTCTTGATTTTGAGACTCTTTAGGATTGCCATCTGTAATAGTTTTATTGGCTCTATTTTTATCATTTTAAAGGCAGATAGGATATCTTTATTCGCTTAAGTGTGATTTGTATTGGCATTCGTGGAACGAGGTTACGCCTTTGTACATTCTGTCAGTATTTTCATAATTTTCATATTTTTCCTTAATTAAATCAATTAGCGTATTTCCTAAAGAATCAATTCCATCAATTTTATTTTTAAGTTTTCTTTTTGCATCACCATATAACACATCATAAAACACATATTCTTTGTTTTTTTCGATAATTGTTTGAAGTGTCAATTCTGAATGTTTTATGTTCTGTGGATATTTAATTAAGTTATCCAAAAACTTAATTCTCCGAATTAACATACCGCCTGAATAGTCTTCTTTTTCTAAAGAAAAGGTATTAACGATTGTGTTAATTTTTGTTTCGTATTTTATGATTTGATTATATAAATCATTCAGGTCTTTGGTACAGTTTATTATATCTTGATAAGCACTTTGCCCCAATATGTTAATAAAGTCTATGTCATCGATGTTATATCCAACTTCTATGTTGCTGTTTTTTACACTTCTATAATGAAGCATACGCGAAAAAGCAACGCCTGCGGCTAGAGTGATTGGGGTTTTTGCGAACTTATCTATAAAAGCAGATGAAAAAACTTCAAATATTGAACTTGGTGTACCTTTAATTATTTCTGTTATAGGATTCTTAATCAGGGTTCGTAATTTTTTTGTTTGGAATTGATTTTCCAAATTCCCAATCTTTTCGATCTGCTTTTTAAGTTTCTGTTTAACATTTTCTTGCATTTTATTTATATAGTTTAAAGTTGGTTTATTAAGATGATAATGCAGTAGTATGTCTTTTGTGACTTTTTGTAAAGCTTCAATATCTTCAACATTGTAGTCAGTTTCTTTTTTGGGGGGTAAGTTGCTTAGTTTTGTTTGTAAGGATAAAGAGGATTTTTCGTGCGAATAATCCTTTTTTTTGAAATAAACTATTTGGGTAGGATGTACTATTTTTTTATCGCTAGATGGTTTTTTTGTTGTCATAAATTCAGTTTTTCACCACTCCACCATCAACAAATTCTCTATCCACGGAAGTTTCACCAAAGAAATATTCCATTGAAGTTTGTTGAGCAGAATGTCTTGTGCTTTTCGTTCGATATTTAATTTAGGGGTGTCTTGTTGTAAGTTTAAGACACCTTCACGTTTTAAGAACATCTCACGTAAACTTTCGGGTGAAGTGTTCTTTAGTTCCGGCCAGTATTGTATAAGGGCCTTTAGTAAGTTGTTACACTCAGCTTTCATTTCTTTCGTTAAAGAAATATAGCGTGCTAAGGGTGTTGTATCGGGTAGGTTACATAAATATTTTTCAAATTGTAGTTCATGTTCTGGAGCCTGTTCTTCTCCTGTGGCTATGTAGTGTAGGAGGTGAACTGCGATTGCTTTTTTATCTTCCGGGATGTTTTTGTTTTCATCCAATAGATTAAACTGGTTAAAGATGGCAGCTAAAAAAGGATGGGTGAGAATAATGCCTGCGGTTGAACTATAAATTTTATTATCGGTGCTTGTTTCGTTGTTTAGTACTTCCTCAATATCCTTAATAGTAGAGCTTGTCTTTTTATTTAGTAAATCTATTTTCTCATCTATTAGAGTGCATAAATTCTTACCATCTACTGCGTTTATTTTTATGATTTCTTTTTTGAAAACATCTATCGTCTCTTTATTGAATTGAAGAATAAAACGGTCTAATGCTCTTTTATTTTTAAGCAGTGAAGTCTTTAAATTTAGTTTAAATGAATCTTGATTGAATAATTGATGCAGTAATTGATCTTTGACTCTTTCTTCAAATTTATTCCTTGAGATGAACCAGGGCAAAGAACCATTTTCCAGAAAGAAGAAAAATGCTTTTTCAAAAGATTGTTCTTTAGTAAGGGTTTGAACTAAGTTTGAGTCACCATTTTGAAAAGAGGACTTTTTAAAAGTACGACCATTGGAAGGTAAGTTTTTAATAATCTGCTCTTTGTTTTGAATTTTTACAGCCTTGTGTTCCTGAATGATCTTACTCAGTTGCAGTTCAATGTTTTCACTAATTTTTGCTTCTAAACTTGCCAGTTCCGGATTTGAATGCACATCAAACTCAATGTTGAGATTTTCAATAAGTATGCTGTGTTCTGTGTGACAATATCGATTCAGAATATCTTCTAAATGCGATGAAAGGAGTTTGTTTAGAGAGTTATTGATGTTGTTTTTTATGGCATGAGCATAACTTTCCGAATTGGTGTTAATCTCCAAATTCACGGTTTGAATGATATGCTCGTTATTTTTTCTCATAAAAAACTTAATATTATTTGGTGTTAAATAGAATTAGTGTTATTCTTGCAATACACTAGACGGTGTTTACTGGGTGGCAATGTAAGAGGATTGGGCATTTTTCTTAATCGTTAAATTCCTGAAAATTTTAGTCTTCCCCTTGAAAACCTAATTCATCAGAATATGACGAATTAGGTTTTTACATTTTTAAGCATCTTCTTTCTTCTCTTTGTCTAACTCAATTGCAAATTCACTATCCGGTTTACCCAAGAAGAAATTAGCAACGGCGAAGTGATCTTTTTCTAATTTCAAAAGATTTTCTTCTGAAAGCCCGGTTACATGAATAATTAATTTACTAGGTCCGGATTTCTTATGCAGCTCTTTCCTTAATTCGATAAACTTTTTAATCTGATGACTGCTTTTAGCGGTTTTATGATCATTTATCATTTCTTGAGTTACCCATGAACCGTCAATATACTCGCCTCCCAGATAAATTTTTGCACTTGTTTTCTTTGCATAGATATCTGGGATAATGGTTTCATCTAACAGATTTTTTACGCTGTTTGGAAGTTTCTTCTCATCTCCATACATGTAGCGAAATTGCTTTTTATCACCATCAACGAAATATGGATCAGCTACAAGTTTATTCTTTAATACTTCCCATTCTTCCCATTTTGTATACCAGGCTTTATAGTCGTCGTCTTTTAACAGAGGGTCATATTTCAAGTGTAAACTCTTGTAAAATACAGGGTGATGAGGTTTTAACTCCCTTGTGTTGGAATAAGCTTCAAGGTGAGTTGTGTTATTACCCCTTTTTAATCCTTTATGGGTATAAGTATAGACCGGCGTATTGTGGTTTTGCGTAATGTCCTGAATAGAAATTGCAAAACTATCCTGTATCAAGCGTTTTATTTTAACACACTTGGATCTTTGATCATATTCGAATACTACACCCGCATCAAAATGATTATTTAATTCATTCATAACGGAATGTAACCTTCCGGTCAGCATTTTTTTAGTAGAGATTGATATGTCAACGTATTTATTACTGATTAGGTGTGTATCGTTAATTTTGTATTGACTTATGCGTAATACATAATTACTATGTCTCTTCTGTAGAGGAGCTTTCTTATCGTTAATTGAGCGAACAAGGTTGTTAATGTATTTTAAGGAGCTAATCCATGGGTAAGAGGTTTCTTCTATACGCCCTAATAAATCGGTTTCAGGATGTATTTTATGTTTTATGGAAAGGCTGGTGATAACTTCATCTTTATCCTTAACTAGAATGTAAGTGCCTCCAACAGGGACACCTCCATTGTATTCCAATCCCGGGTAATGGCTTAATACATTGGCTAATTCTAATTTATCTGTTTCAATATCAAACACATTAAAATTGATATCTAAACCAAACTGTTTAATGATGTTATTTATTTTTAAAATAGCTTCTGTTGCCGATGACGCATATAATCCTTCAACCCTAAAGAAATCAAAATTAGATAAATCATATTTTAAAGGATTCTGAATATGATCAGCTTCTGATAATAGTTCAGTCGAATAACTTAGGTTTTGAGTGTGTTGTAAACTTCTTGATTTCTTAAAGTTCCAATGATAAAGCAAATCTGTATCAAGATTATAGTAGCACGGAATACTTTTTTCGCCTAATAAGGCATTTTTCTTCGATGGCGTAATTTTGAAATAATCATTACTAATGCCATATTTTTCAAGAAGAAAATAGAATCTAAATAAAAGACTGTTGAATAAATCAAAGCTTGATTGATCATGCCCCTGTTCCCGGGTTGGGTAGTACTTGTGACGATACTTAGGAAGAATATTAGCCGCGTTTACCTGACCTAAAGCGATATGTTTTGGGAAACTATTTATGTTAGGAATACTTTGACTTTTTAGTTTTAATAGACAGTCTTTTATCTCGTTATAGGTAGCAATTAAATCTCCAATTAATTGGTATTTATAGATCGAATCATCCTCACCATTGTTATATTTTACCTTATGTAGTTTTTCAAGTAGTTTATCCTTAAAGTAGGCTCTGAAATTAAATGATGTTGTGTCACCTAAAGTACCTTTATACAGTTTTTTTATTGGATGTATGGATATGTGCTCGCCAAAATTCTCAAATATTTGATTGATAGCACTCTCAAATGATCCATAGATGCTAGATCTTTCGTTCTCTAATGCAAATTTCTGCTTTAGGCTATCTGCCGAAATCAGGTGTTTGCGTGAGATTACAATTCGAGGTAAAGCAATGTTAGGCAGGTTTAGGAATTGGTTTTCTTTTGCATGCTGACCATAAGTTGAATCGTTGTTACTTATGATGGCAGCATTCGCTTCATCAGTAATGAGAACTCTTAATTTCGATATCTGTTTCTTGCCTTGGTCATTACAGTCGATGGTTGTACATATTCCCGGTTCCTTTGTGTAAGCCTCCAGATAGAGAATGACAACCATGTTCTCTAAGTTCGATAGCTTGTTAACTGTTTGGGAGAAGTTCGATGGTGTCGACCTGCAGTCTATGAGCTCATAGAGTTTAGTTGGTTTACCTTTTTTTGTAAAGTTTTCATAATTAGCCAATTTATCTTCAAACACTTCGTAATGTGTAAAGCGTAATTCGTTTGAAGCCTCTAATTCATGACCAATGGCTTGCTGGTAGTAATTATTTAAAGTAATAATGTCACCATCAGTGGTAATACCAACGCCCGGAGAAATAGAGATGTATTTATTTTCATATTTCACATCAAAACCGTTTAAAATACCTACGCCATTAAGAAGTACGCGAGTGTTTCGGTTTTGATAGTCCAGGTAGTGGTGGGCATCATTTAAATGCTCCGAAGTCAGTACCTGATTATCTATAAATGTGCTAAGATTTTTTGCTATATGGCTAAGTTTCTTTGTCATTTTAGCTGAATTATAATTGTCCTAAAACTGATTTTCCTAATATTAATTTACCCTTGATTTTATCGTTGTCGTCTTCGCAATCTTGCAGCGTTGCCGAAGGATAAATGTTATTTAACTGGCAAAGGTCATGATTGAGTTTGGGGAGGATATTCATTCCTTCATCTTTGTCATTCATGGTTTCCAGATAGGTTTTCCATGATTTTTCAAACTCTACAAGGTCATTGTTTTCATTCTCGTCAAATTTGCCCGCCTGGTAGCCTACCCATCTTATTTGAGGGAAGAGGTGAGCCGGTAATTCTTTGCGAATCAAGTCTTCCATAAAAGTACGGTAGTCTAAGTTTGAAAAGCGCTTGGTCCATCCCGGTAATACAATGGTTAACTGAAAAGAGTAGGGCTCTATGATGCCATTGTCCAATTCGATGGGCGGTAAGAATGCCTCTGGTGCAATAGCTCTGCTTTGCCCTGAATTAGGTCTTAATAAAATATGCTCCACTAAAAAGATGCCTTCATTGTAGTGCTTATCTTCCATCACAGTCATGATATTCTGCACGACTTGTTGCGCTTCTTCACTGCTTGAGAAGAATTCAATGCGACGGGCAATAATGTAGTTTTTCTTGCCAGGCTTTATCTCCGGATTAACCATGTTGATGTGGTACTTCCCGTTTTTTGCACGCTTAATTTCATAAGCTTTGGGATTGGTTCCCAGATCTTGTACCTGTTTAATTTCTTCGTAAAGTTTCAGAGTGTTGGTGTATTTCTGAGAAGACGATAACATAATTTTTCGATCGTATCCTCTAATTCGCCAACGGTACTCATTTAGGCCATCGCTATCTTTTTCCTGATAAACTTCAATTTTATCCGACGAAATATTACGTCTGTTACAATTGCTAATGCCTGCCAATAAAGATAGGCGTTTGATGTAACCGGAAACATTATCTGAATCCCACATGGTTTCCGGAGCACTGAGTTTATTAAAGCCTAATCCGCGGGTAGCGCTTAATTGTGCATAATTATTCAGGAAGCCTTCTTTCGCTTTTATAATAGCCTCTTCACTATTGGTGCCATATAGGTCTTTCATGATGAAAGCATACTGGCTAAAATTCTCTGCAAAACGTGCCAATAAATGATCGAGGATTTGATTGCGTTTGGCTTTGTTACTTTTTATTTGCTCAAAAAGAGAAGTGAACAGCCGTTCATTATTATCTCCCAGATAATCTTTTGAAACCAAATCTTCAATATTCACTACATCTTTTACAACTTGCGAAAAATAGGTGTTTGAGTTTGTGTTATTTACCGATAACAAGTCTTTTACCTTACTTAATTGCGCAAAATAACTGGCTAATATCTGATCAAAAAACAAGAGGTAAGCTTTTAACTGTTTGGCTTGAGCTTTTCTTTGTGGAGAGGCATCGGCCGATAATCCAAATTCACTTAAGCCATAATTTTCCGGATAAGTGCTTTGAATAGATGTGTACTCACCAATGTCTAATTGATCGCCCTTGGGAATTGATAAGGTGGTGTTTTGAGATATTTCAAAAGCTTCTTGCTGCTCTTGTTCTTCAAATAACTTTGTATATGCTTCTACCTTTTTCTCATTAACAATGAGTGGTAGTAAGCCTTTGCAATAGTTGAAAGTACTGTCTTGACAGCGTATGGGTTTAACACCATCTTTTATCTGAATGCTCCAGACTTTATCTTCGTTTCTGGAAGTATCTTCATCTTTTCGCCCAATCGAAATGTCTTTTATTAAGGCCACTTCATCAATTTCCATGATGATTCTGGTAATATCAGAAAGATGAATTGCTTTAATTAACTCAGATTGCTCTAATTCTTTGGTGTCGATAAAGCCATTTTTAAGTAATGGCCCATCAAAAATTTCTTCAACACTATAGCCTTTTTCCAACATGGCGTTAAGGCTATGGAATTTCACTTTGGGATTGAGATATTGATCAACCGCTCTTAGTACTTTAGCGTGAACCAATTCTTCATCAGCCTCTGGTACTAATTCTATATTAGCACAAACCTTTATTTGTTCTTCATCAATGTGGTTGATAGAAACTAAATCTTCGCAAAGATTGCGGTTCTCGTGGTAGCACAACTTTACTTTTTCGGTGATTTCTTCTTTTTGCTCTCGATTCGGATTAAGCTCTTCAAGTTCGATAAGGATGTGGTATAATCCTTTTAGATGAACACTTTTAAAACGAGAACCACGGTCTGCCCAATAGGAAATTTGTTTATGTTCTTCATCAATAAAAACTTTCTTGGAATAGGGTTCGATCCACGCATTTTTTACGCCATCGATATCAATAAACAACTTACGGTAATCGATAGCTGTAACCGGACTAGACGGAAGAATATTTTCAGCACTGAAAAACTGCTCCTTTAGCGGTGTAAAGTGATTTGAATTACTGCTTAAAAGATCTTCGATGGGCAACTTCATACGCAAACCTAAATCGGTAATGGCATAAGCTAATAATTCAAGCGTGGTAATACCCGGATCGTGCGTGTTATAGTCTGTCCACAGCTTTCCTCCCAGCTTTTCGATGTACTCAATTCCCTTTTGTTTTAAGAAAGCTAAATCCAGATCATCGTTCGATGAGGTATTACCCGGTATAGTTATATGTGAAGTGATATTATCCATTTTTTTAATCTTGCACAATTAGAGAAATTTAATGTCGTGTTCTTTGGCTGAAACCAATATTGCCTTGGGTGAAGAAGGCTCTATCATGCTCTTAAAACTGCCATTATGCTTCATTTTGATTTCACTTAAAAAATCCACGTATTCTAATTGGTCGATGTAGGTGATTAGTGTTGAAAAATATATGTTAGTACCAAACTTTAATTCCGTATTACTACTAAAAGCCCAAGGAGACAAAAAGCTTCGCAATGCATTATTAAGTTCTTTTCGGGCACTGTTGGCATCATAATTATTTTTGAACTTGACTTTAACTTCAATCTTTACTTCTTCGTACACAGGGTTTATTACAGAAGCCTTAATATGCTCGCTGTTGTGTTGGTTAATGAAGTTTTCAATGGAATTAAGCTTGGCTTTGCTAACCATTGGCAAAGAGAAGTTGGTTTCGTTAATGTTTTTTAGGTTTGGAATTACGATGATAAGCACTTCTCCCGGTGCAAAAGAAGATTCTTTTGAAGTGTGGTTTAAACATTTGGTTTTATAAATTTCTGGGAATTGATCTAAGATCAAATGCTCATAATCCCATTGGGTAATAGCTTTATTTTTGTGACGCAAGCGTTCACTCACTCTGCGGTAATATTCAGTTTGTGTTTCTTTAGGAACCCCACCAAAAGAAGCTATGGGTTGGCTAATTTTTTTAATCTCACCAACCTTCTTTTCAAAGCTTTTAATTGATCCGGCAGCTAAGCCATTACTTAAATGCTCTAAAGTGTTATTGTTTTCTTTAAACTCCAGATGGGCCGCTTGGGTATAGATGTTTTTAATTTTACACACCGCATCAAAAGAGCCACTGTTTGAAATTTTTAGCCAATGTAATCCGGTTGGAAGGATTGGATTATTATCACAAGCTTCTGCAGGAATGTTAATTTTTACAATGCCCGTTTTTAGAAACTGATCGGTTGTATTTGTAATGATATCAGAATCTTCAAGTGTTTCCCATCGTTTATTGCCTAAATAGCTCCATTTAAGCGCATTGCTTTCCTGTTTCTCTACTTGCTGCGGATTTTCAGAACCTTCCACCATTTCGAAAAGCAGCGATATTTGTTGGGGTGCTTGGATGTTTTCTAAACCGATGTATAGTTCGCCTCCTTGAGAATAGTATGGCAGTATACCGGTAAAATCTATTGCAGAAGCAGGTTCGATTTTTGAATACCCAAAAGGGTGAATATGGTATGTTTCTAATGACTTATTATTATCAATGGGAAATTCGGTTAAGGATACTTCACTCTCTGAAGTGTAGCTAATCTCTATGTTTTCAATACAAGGCGTGTAAGGTTCATGGGGTATGTTTGTGATGCTTTCATCCATCATAGATAAAGCTAAAACCTTTGGGTACACTTCATGCAAAAAAGATTGGTTAAGTGAAAGGTGTATTTCCGTGTTTCTTTTGAAATTTATTGGCTTTTCAAGAAGGGAGATGCTTACAGATTTATTGTCTTTAGCCGCAAATAAGCCAACGTTTTCTTGTATTTTCTCATTGTTGCCATCGGTATAGCTGTTTACATTTGCAGTAAAATGATTACAGTTGTTAACGATGGGAGTTGAGGAGCTAAATGTCTTTTTGTTTAAGTAACCTTCTTTGTAAGCAGAATAATGCATTTTTATATCAGAAGGAGGATTTTTCCATTTAATATTTAAATGCGCCTGCGTAAGTTTTTGGTCGAATATTTCAGGCGCTTTAATGATTACTTTTGAATCTTTTGTTGGTTGGTGGCCAAATGGAACGAAAGGTTTATCAGTTTTTAGTTTGCCAAAGTCATTTGAAATATCAAGGTTTGCGCTTTCCCACTTTTGAGTTTTTAATTTGATTTTTGTGAGCTTATTGGTGCTTAAATGCTGAGCTATTTGAAAACCCAATTTCGTACTCGCGTTAAAGCTGATTTTAAGCAATGGATGTTTGGCTTCAAAAGGGACTTTAAAGGTTGGCGTTTGAACTTTATCCAAAGAGGTATGTATATATGTACCAATAATGAGTTTGCTCCCTCCGGAACTGGCTGCATGAGGGTGGATGATTCTTCCTCTAATGTCATCTGATTTTAACCAGCTTTTTTTACCACTCAGTTCAATTGTTAAGCTTTCTTTTATTACCTCATAAGCATAAGGAAGGTCGTTTTCAAGGTCTAAGACGATGTCTATTGTGCAACCTGCCTTTATGTTTTGCAGTTGCGGAGAAGATATTATAAAACCCGGTTTTACATCTGTATTTTCAGAACTTGAAAAGCCAAATGGATACCATCCGTTCTCCGGATTATCAGCTAAAATGTTGTTATCTATTGGTGCGTTAGTCGAAGCTTTAAAAGCTTTTTGATCATCAGCATCATGAATGTAGATGCTTTTTAGATCTGCTATTTTTGCATTGTTGATAAAGGCATCTTCTTTTAACTTATATTTTAAGGTGTTTCCTTTTGCATCTTTTGGCCCTATAAGAGTTGTACCGGATTCAAGAGTATGGTCCGTTTGGTTTTTGGCCAACTCGAACAAAACAAACGCTTGATCTGCCACCGGTTCCTTCTTATTGATTTTTAATATTTCGGAATAATAAAAATCAAGATGTCGTGATGTGATTTTATTGATATGCGTACTGTTGTATTCCAGAAGTTTTAAGAAACAAACGAACAAAGTAAGGTGAGGAGTGAGGTTGGCATTGTTTTCTGCATCCTTTAATACGGCTTCTATTTCTTCTTCTTTGGTGAAAAAGTTTTGCCAGTTACCATCTAGTTCGTTGTTCGGGTTAAAGTAGTTGACCTGTTTGGCAAAATGCCAGGCAAACTTCATCCAATCTTGAGTGGAAAAGTCTTGGATTAATACACTATCCGGATTAAGGGCTTCTAAAAATCGGTCATTTTGTGTAGTACCCTCAGCCGTAGAATAATTATAGGTTGTATTATTTAAGTTCATCTTAATCTAATTCAGTTCCTTCTTTTTTATAAAAAGGATAGACCATGTTATGTCTGGTATTGGTAATGCGAATAGAGTAATCAATTGTTATCAGCATAAGCGCCTGATTTTCTTCAGACTGTTCAATTGAAATATTTGATACATCTATTCTGGGTTCGTGCAGAATAATAGCCGTTTCAATGATGTCACTTATATGCGTTATAAGTGAAAGGTTTAATGGTTGAAACAAGAGTTGAGTCAGATCACAACCAAAATTGGGGTGCATGATTCTTTCGCCCGGATGTGTGGATAATAATATTTCCAGACTTTTTTTTATATCCAGCTCATCCTCGGTCATTTCAACTTCGGCATTGCTTTTATTGAATTCCGGAGGGAAGCACCAACCTTTACCTAAAAATGAATTATTTATGCTCATGTTTTTTTAATCACCAATTAATACTGTTGCGCATCCGGCAGTAATAGTGCCGCCATGTGCCGTTGAATCACCCATTCTAGCTGCAGGTTTACCTCCAATAAATACGGTAGCTGAACCAGTTACTATCGTATTGGGAGGACCGGCACATTGGCATATATCACTCATGCAAGCTGCGGGTAAACCGCCAATATTTACATTGGGAGTTCCCGGGCCTAGAATTATTCCACCCACATGAGGATTAGGGCTGCTTATGGGGCAACTGTGTAAATCATTTAATCTGGCTGCAGGTTTTCCCATTTTAGTTAATGTTTATGATTGAACCTTTTAATGCTGTTGTGCCGGCACTCGTTATTTCACTGGAAGTACTAGCTTCAGCTTTAAATTCTCCATTGGCCGATAGTTCAAGGTTACATCCATTGATTTCAACATCACCCTCGGCTGATAATTTCAGGTCTTTGCTACTAATAATTTCGATGCCATCACTGTTCATAGTAATGCAGTTGCTGTTTGCATCAGAGATAGAAATCGATGCATCATTTTCACTAATATGGATTTTATTACCATTTTGTGTTTTTAATGAAATTGCTTTCTTTTCATCGTCAAAAATGAATTTTAAACCATTTTTGGAGATGAATCCCTTTTCATTATTTTCTTGGGTTGGTATAATGTCGGGTTGTTTCGAACTGCTGTATAATGATCCTAGTATAACGGCATCATTAGGGTTGTCGTTAAAGAAACCAATAATGACCTCATCACCTTCTTCAGGAAAGAAAAAGCCTCCTCTGTTTGGTCCGGCATCAAATGTGGCAACTCTTGCCCATAGTCCATCATTTTCATTATCCACTAAGGGGCATTTTACCTTAATGCGGTATTCGCCTTCAGTATCTTCTTCAAAGGCTAATACGATGCCCACCTGTAAACCATTAACAGCAGAAAATAAGCCTGCTGCAGGTTGTGGCGAAATGTCGTGCTTCTCGGTAAACCATTCCGGGTTTATTCCAAATTGCGCATCCGTCGTCCAATTACCATTGGCCATTTCGTGTCGTATACCTGAGATGTAAACCTTTCCATTGAAGCGATCTCCACAACCTTGCAGATTAATCATACTATCCGGATTGCATGTTGCAATGCCTTCAAAAGAGATGCGGCCTCTTACTTTTGCCATTTGGTTAAAATAGGCTTTGGCATTGGCCCAGATTTGAATTTCTTCGTCAGAAGATGAGCTTCCAAAGTTTAGCTCTAATGGATCTTCTCCATTAACCTTTGAAAGATCTTCCGGATCAATATTGCCGCTTAGTTCAAGCTTTTCGGTATTGGCTGTTTTTTCGATAATGCTTTGTTGCGCGATGTCCCAATTGCGGGAAGTAACTGAAGCAAACTGATGACGGGCATCCATTTCGGCATCAAAACTCAATAAGTTATTGCCGTAGGTAATGGTAGTTATGGCTTCCTGTGATAAATCAGGCGTGTGAATTTTTAGTTCTCCATTATTGCAAATACATACTTTCCCATTAGCTTGAGTACGTGACAGTATAAAATCCCAATCAGTACAATCATATTGAACCAATTGCTTATGTGTTAGCTCAGTTGCTTCTATTTCGGCTTCAATTTCATGGTTTTCCAG
Organism: Bacteroidales bacterium; assembly: GCA_003249255.1. Lineage (GTDB taxonomy): Bacteria > Bacteroidota > Bacteroidia > Bacteroidales > Marinilabiliaceae > SZUA-582. Next base: position 81,450 of record QKJP01000005.1, on the reverse strand, counting down.
GATGGTATAAAAGGCATCACTGTCGGTAGAATCTGTGAAAACTTTACTTTTTCTACTGGTGGTTAGTTTTGTTGTTTTATCTCTGCATTCAATATTTAGAGTAGCACTAAAGGAGCTAACTTTAATGCTGTTTTTTATGATGATGCCTTTAAAGACAGTTTCATCATTACTATCGTAACCTAATTTAATTTCGATTTCATTGCCGGGAATAAAATAATCGGTCTTATTGATGGCGAAATCTTGCTCTGCAGGATTACCATCAATGATAACGACTTTGGCACTAGGAATGCGGTTTATTTGTTTGTCAACCACAATAGACAAAACAGGGATCGTCGTAGGCATTGCCTCTCCGTTTATGAATAGTTTGTAGCTTACTAAACCTGTTGAATTATGTGTATTAGCCTTTGAACTCATTCTAATAGTGTATTGCTACTTAATTATTTGCCATTGTTTCTATGGGTGGAAAAATGATTTTAGTGCCGGCTACAAGCTTTCTGAAATTTACAATCTTATTCACCTTAGCGACATGGAGGTAGTATTTAGAATCACCATAGATTTTTTGTGTCATCAATGGGAGCGTGTCACCTTCTTTTACTACTCTAATGTGGGTAAGATCTGGAGAACTATTCTTATTCTTTGCTGCATTAAGCTTTGAATTAATTACGTCTGAAAAATTGGCTTTTGCTACAGCTCTTAACGGAGCTCCTTGTGGAGAAAAAAGCTTATAAGTAATGTCAAGGCTTTCTAAACACCCTTTAAATAGTAAGGTTCCCCAGGTGATTTTCAAATAATGAGGTTTGTGAATATCTCCATTGTGATCAAAGACAATTCTTTTAAAGGCATCCAGATCATCCTGAATGTTTAGATCTTTCTTTTTTTCTACACCTAAAGCTGCACCAGTTCTATCAAATAAGAATTCCAGATTTAATCCGGTTGGCTTTTTATTATTATACTTTGGTTTACTACCGCTTGAACCGTGAGCTGCTGTTTTATTGTTAACAACCTGATAGTTTAAGTTGTAGCTTTCCGGGTTAAAAAGTGCATTGAAGGTGCCATTGTCAACTTCATCATTGAACAAATCATCCTTAAAAGCTTCAATTTTTAGTTTTACTAATTGTCCACTCATAACCTTTGTAGCTTATCGCTCGTGTTTATTTGCAATCACTTCTAATACTTGTTCCACACAATCTTTTACCAAATTGTTATAGGTGTCAAAGTCGGCAAAGGGATGTTCTGTTTGTGCAACATCTTCTCTGTCAGAGACGTTTATTTTGATGTTTAATTCTTTAATTTCGATTGGCATTTTTAGAGAACATTAAAATAACTATAGCTTAACTCCAGGGTTTCGATCACAATGTTACTTTCCTCGGCATTAAAGTCAGACACTTCCCATTTGATGGGGTAAGCATTTACAATATTCCAGGTTGATAAAGGCTCATTATTCTCGTTTAATAATTGTATGGTAATGGGCGATGGGCTAATGTCTAAACCATTTACAGCATCCTGGCACCAGTTATAAAGTTTCTTATTGGTGTTAAGGCCTCTTTTCAAAACTAAATTGGAATAGCTGGTGCGCAGGGGAAGTTTGTGTTTAAAACGATTCTCACCTCCTTCCGCAATTTCTTCAGTTTCCAGACTAGCCTGTAGTCCGGAAACTGATTGAAATTGGTATTCACTTTTAATGTTTTCGATAAAAACCTTAAAATGAAAACCTAATGGTGGATAATAATTCGCCATTAGTTACCATTGTTAATGGTTAAGCCTTCGTGAGCTAATTCAATGGATTCGATGGCCACTTCGCTACCATCTGCTTTTAAATCGGTAGACTGTACTTTAACCGGCCAGGCATTTTTTACATTCCAGGTCACCACAGGCTCACCTTCCTGATTTAAAAGGCTAATGGTGATGTCGCGTCTTTCAATGGTGTTTAACTTGATGGTATTCCACCATTGGTAAAACTCATTGTCCATCTCAAAAGTGCCTCGCTTTAAGGTAATGTTGCTGAATTTTTTCATGCCTGGCATCTTCAGTTTTGAAAACTCAGGACTTGAACCTTCGCGGTATTCAACGACTTCTGTTTCTACATCTAAACCTGTAACTTCTGTGAAACCAATTCTTGTTCCTCCCCATTGAACTGAGAAGTGATATTTTACTAAAGGATATGTTGTCATAATTCGATTTGTTTTTTCAAGGATTAAGCATGTTGCATTTTGTGAGTGAAGTTCAGAATGATGAATTCTGCAGGGCGTACAGCTGCAATTCCAATTTCTACTCGCATGATACCCTTTTCGATATCGCCATTTTGAATAACTCCGTCACCAACCCTTACATAAAATGCTTCCTCAGGTTTAGCACCGGCTAAAGCACCATTTCTCCATTGTGTGTTTAGGAAGTTCTCAATCATACCTCTAACTCTCACCCAAGTGTTGGCATTGTTTGCTTCAAATAGGAATTGTAAGCAAGCTTTCTGGATCGATTCCTCAAGCATGTTAAATAAACGACGAACCGGAATGTAGCGCCATTCGTTACTGTTTCCATCTAAAGTTCTGGCTCCCCAAACTAATGTACCTCTTCCTGCAAATGAACGGATGGCATTGATTGATTTGCCGGTTTCGTGCACATTAAGTCCATCTTGAGTATCATTAGATATTTTTAATGCCGGTTTAATCACCATGTTTAAACCTACACTTGCAGGCGCTTTCCAAACACCACTGTCTCTGTCTACTCTTGCATATACACCTGCTAAAGCGGAGCTAGGAGGTAATGTTACGAGATAATTATTCAATAGTGCTTCAGCTTCTTTTTGTAAGCCTGAGGTAACATTATCTTTAGCTAAAGTCTCTTCACCTTCGCAAAATGTTGCTGCAGAGATATCGTATTGATATTTGATCGAAGTTGTTAAATGTGGATAATAAGCCGCACCGTACATTAAATTTTCTGAACTAATAGCAGCGCGAAAATTACCTGAATCAGTTTCAGCATTAGTAGAACCATAGGTATCAATTATGGTGAATCGGTCTTTTAAATCACCACAGTGTGTGAGAGCTCTTTTATATACTTCCTTATAGTTTGTCTCTGAATAAGAAGTTGCATCAGGGAATACCAGTAGAGTGATTTCATCTTCCTCCTCAAAAGCATCTATTGCTTTAGTAATGGCATCATCTGGTATTGATAATATGACTTCATTATTAAGCTCTGGATACGCTCCGATTGAATTAATGTAGCATGGACCACCGCCGTTCGCAAAATACATTTGAATAGCGTAGTACATTTGACAAAGAGGAGTTTCGAATTTTTTAACCGATTCAATATATTTGATTTCTACTTCCTTTACCTTTTTTGTTGATACGCTAAGCTCTATTTTTGGTAGTTGAGGACCTCCGAAAATTGCTTCGTAATCAGCTAAAGATTTGATTTTTGTAGGAACGTTTAATACCGTACTATCACTTTTTTCGGTATAACCCATAAATACAGGTACAGCTGTAGCTACCTGTGGGATTGTTGGTGGCATTTTAGAAGTTTCTTCTATATAAACGCCGGGAGTATTATAAGTTTGTGGCATGAGATTATGTATTTTTTCTTATTTGGAATTAATATTAGGAATCACGTTTTAGTGACTGCATCTTATAAGTGTTTGTAGCTTGTAATAATTGGTTCTGAAATAGGTTTTTCAGTATGCTTTTTATCGCTCTGTTCGATTTGAACCAATGAAATTTTGTAGAAAACAGATGGGATTTGTTTACCTCCAAGCATTCCCCAAATTTGGTTAAGTTGTTCAAATGGAGGTGAGAAGAGTTTGGCTTCAAATCTAAAATTCACACCAGTTCCAATTGTTTCGTTAGTTGTATATGTGTCTTTTTCCGATGAGAAGAAATTTTTGTATTGAAAGAACTCGATTACCTTCGAAATGCACTTTAAGGAATCTATGTAGTTGTTAATGTTAGCACTAATGATAATGTATTGGTTTAGGGAAATGGGGGGCTTTTTATATTCGGTGTCCTTGGTTTCGTTGCGGTAAAAATGGGGCAGGTTATTGAGTGCTTTTTCTTCTTCTAACCTCAATAAGGATATGATAATCTTTTCTTGCAGCCTTTCCATTTTATCATCACCCGAATCAATGTAGGCGATGTTCTCCAACTCAACAGGTAAGTAGATTAAATTCTCTTTAAGATAATTGGTTAACTGCTCTTTTAGGATGTATAACGATTCGTAAATCATTTTTCTGCGTTAGGTGAATTTTTCTTCAAAAGGGTTTTAGTGTCTCTTGGATTTGTTAGGGTGTAATGCAAAAGTTCATTTTGCATTAATAACATAATTATATTTTTTAATTGGCTATTATATCTGTAAGACGAATGCCAAAATAGTGGATTTAAATATAATTTAAAAATCTTTAAAAAGTTTTAAAGATTGATATTTATGTGTTAATGTAATAGATCTGTTGATTAATGATGCGAAATGGATGTTTTTTTAGGGAGTTGTTTTTAGTTCTGATTATTCTATTGTGGATAGCTCTGTAGTTGCTTTTATGGATTAATATGTAAAGTTTAATTGAGGCGGGTAGTAATTTAGTGTATTAAATTACGGTTATTTTCAAAATTGTATAATGGGTAATGTTTAAGCATTGGTAGACTCTGTGCGACGCACTATGCACTAATCACTTTTTAAGTTATCTTTGCAGTTCATAATAAAACAAGCAACATGGCAGTATTAGGAAAATTCAATACACTGGTAGTCGTAAAAGAAGTAGATTTCGGGTTTTATCTGGATGGAGGAGAAGAACACGGCGAAATCCTACTGCCTGAGCGATATGCACCACCAACTCTAGAACCCGGAGAAGAGATCGAAGTATTTATTTATAAAGATTCAGAAGATCGTATTATTGCAACCACCGAAGAGCCTTTTGCCGAAGTGGGAGAAGTAGCTTTTTTGGAGGCTACAGCAGTAACTAACATTGGAGCCTTTCTGGATTGGGGCTTGATGAAAGATGTACTTTGCCCTTTTAGAGAGCAAACTGTGAAAATGGAGGTGGGTAAGTTTTATCCGGTTTATTTATATGTAGATGATGAGAGTCAGCGAATTGTAGCTTCAGCAAAAGTTCATAATTTTCTGGATAATGTTATGCCTGTTTATCAGGAAGGTGATAAGGTAGATATCATGGTGATTGGACAAACTGATTTAGGTTACAAAGTGGCCATTAATGATATGCACTCCGGGTTATTGTATAAGAATGAAGTATTTACCAAACTTCGAATTGGTGATACCAAGCAGGCTTATATCAAGAAGGTGCGTGAGGACGATAAGATAGACGTGACCCTGCAGCTTGGGGGTTATGATAAAACAGATGGTTTAGCGGGTGATATCCTACGAAAACTTCAGGCCAATAATGGATACATGCCAATAAGCGATAAAAGTCCGGCTGATGATATTTATGCAGAGTTTGGTATGAGTAAAAAGAACTTTAAAAAGGCCATTGGATCACTTTATAAAGAGCGAAAGATTGTCATTGAGAATGATGGGATTCGCTTGGTTTAATGTGCAGATATGCTAATTCCATAATTTTGTTATTGGTTTTCTAATTATTTGATACTTTATATTGGCTAAAGCGTAATGTCTAATCATATTTTAGGTAAGAGAGAACTAGATTTTTAAAGCTCTCTCTTTTTTATTTTATGGAGGCGTTTATGCATCACGCAATATTTCAATAGGCAAATCAATATTGGAAGTCACTTTTTTACCACCAGTATCTTTGTTTTTATTTTTTTCAAGAGTTAAATTTTACTTATTCTTCATGAATTTGCTGGATCCTATTTGTGTCTTAATCGATCAATTTACTTGCCGATATATTCATAAATCGGAAAGATAAGTTACTGATTTGTTCTAAAAGTAGTCAGATGGTTTGCTTTTTATGGCTTTTTGTAGTGGTTTTGGTTGTTGATTTTAATAACTGGTGCTATGGAAACGCTTGAAACCATAAAAGAGATAATACTTGATAATCAAGAATCAAAATTGGTTTCTAGAAGCCTGAGAAATGCAGATTTAAAATGTCTCGACCGTAAAGCAACTATCTGTATAGGAGTAAGGCGCTGTGGTAAATCTACTTTACTTCATCAGAAAATCGCAGCAGTAAAAAACGCAGGGGAAAAAGAAAATGTGTTATACATCAATTTTTTCGATGGCCGTTAATCCGAACTTAGAGCAGGAAATTTGCATTTGGTGATGGATGCTTATTATGCACTTTATCCTCACAAGAAAAATGAAAAAATATACTGTTTTTTTGATGAGTTGCAAGAGTGCACAAACTGGGAGCCTTTTGTAGATCGCGTATTAAGAAGCGAAAATGCAGAAGTGTTTATAAGTGGATCATCTGCAAAATTATTGTCCAAAGAAGTCGCTACTCAAATGCGGGGACGCTCCTTAACTTATGAGCTTTTTCCATTTTCGTTTGATGAATATTTAAGGTTGCATGATGTAGCTTTTGAGAAACTCACTTCAGAGACTTGTTATAATTTACAGCCTTGGTTTGAAAAGTATTTTAAAACAGGAGGTTTCCCCGAAGTTGCTAGTTTAGATCGGCAGAACCGGATAAAAGTACATCAGGAATATTACAAAACCATCTTGCACCGTGATGTAATAGAGCGTTTTGACTCCTTGCACCCTAAGGCTACCATGCAAATAGCTTATCGCATGTTGTCATCTGTATCATCCTTGTATTCTCTTAACAGGGTGACCGAGTATTTAAAATCATTAGGCTATAAAGTCAGTAAGGATTTTGTGTCTGATTGTATCGATTGGTTGGAAGATGCTTTCTTTTTGTTTTCGGTAAAAAAGTATGATAAGTCTATTTCAAAGCAGAATCTAAATGCGAAAAAAGTTTATTGTGTCGATCATGCCTTGGTAACATCTGTTACAACAGCTTTAAATGAAAAGAAAGGCTACTTGTTAGAAAATATGGTGTTTACTCATCTGCGCCGTAAATCAGAAAATATCTATTACTATAAAACCAAACAAGGAAATGAAGTGGATTTTTATTGGTTTAATGAAGTGGATGAAGCACAACTCATACAAGTATCTTGGGACATTAATGATGAACAAACCCGAAAGCGTGAATTGCGATCATTACAACAGGCTATGAATGAGACAGGTTTGAATGTGGCAACGGTTGTAACCGCAAATCAATCAGAGACTATGGAAGTAGACGCAGGTACCGTCGAATTAGTTCCTGCCTGGCGTTTTTTTATCGCTTAGTTTGTTGGTATAATTCAATGGCCTTTACATAGTTTTTAGCACCCGATTTAGTCATGTCGTAGATGAAACCAGATAATTCAGGGTGGTTATTATCAATCCACTTCACTAACGTGTCGCGCCTTCTGCTCCATTCATCCCAGTTGGTTCCAATGGTTTCAATGTATTCTAATTGATGAATTTTTCCATCGGCTACATGTAATCTTTGTTTGGTTGTTTGAGGGTGCGCGCCTAAAAACTTAAATCGGATTGATTCTGTAGCCTGTTTCCAATTGGCCGTTCAGTTTGTAAAGCTTTCTTCTGTTATTTTTACTTTTGGCAGAAACACAGAATCCCACTCGTAGTAGGTTTTAAAGTCGGCCTTGGAATATTTCATTTCGTAATCACCGTCTTTAATCATAATGGTGTTGGCCAATAAGTCCACAAAGCTGTTATATCCCTTGTTGTAATATGCTTCAGAGAATTGCTCATGGATGGTTTTCGTATTTGGTTTTGTGCATGCAAATAGAGTACATGCTATAAAGATATTTGTTAGAGTTTTCATAGGTGTTAAATTCTTTTCTTTATAGAATGCATCATGCTCAGCATTTAGGACTCCGGATTATTTTATTTTATCCAAAAATCACAATTTGATTCCACGTCACAAACTTCTGCACCTAAACTTTTGTAAAAGTCAATTGCATTCTGGTTCCATCCGGAAACTTGCCAACGGATTTTCTTGCAATTTTCTTCTTTGGCTTTGTGTATGATGGCCTCAATTAGCTTTTTGCCCAAACCTTGTTTTCTGTAATCTGGTTTTACATATAAATCATCCATGTAAAGGCATTTACCTACCCAAGTGAAATAGGCAAAAAGCAGGTCGTATAAGCGAGTAACTCACCAGCTTCGGCTTCAATTACAAAGCCATTAACGTATTTAGCTTCATCAAGCATGAGTTCTTTTGAATTGGACATCTTCTCAGGTGCTTTCTGAAAAGTTGAAAATTCCTTAAACATATCTATTAGTGCCTAGAAGTCCTCTTTAATGATGGGTCTAATGTTAAAGCTCATATTTATGTTAAGAATGAATTGATTTTTAGTCTTGATACTTGGTATGGATTTATTTTTTCTTTGCCAGCACAACATCTCTTTTGGTGGAGTGATCTTCCATATGTTCAAACTGGTCATAAGGCGCATCCCTCAGAACTTCAAAATCAAATTCAGCAAATACTTCTTGCATTTTGGGACGACTAACTAAAAAAGAGTTCCAAGCCACGGCTATCACACCTCCTTTTTTAAGAACTTTTTTCCATTCACCCAAACTTTCTCTTAATAATTCGGCCGGATTGCGAGAAATGGATTGATTGTTTTTATTGCCTGTATTCCCTTGATGAATGCCATTAAGTAAATCACCTACAATGAGATTGAAAAGTTCTTTCTTGAAATACTTATGAGCATCCAACGAGTTACCATTAATAAAACCAAGGTGTTTTGTTGTATCCTCCGATTTAAACTCCTCCTTGCTTTTAGCATACGAAAACTCCTGCATCATTATGGCTTTTCGTTTGCTTTCTCCTGCAACTTGTTTAGTGTCAATCTTATGTTTGATTTTTTCAGTTTGTAGGTATTTCTTGAAAAATACACCGGCTTCTTGAACCGCTTTCTGTTCCAGTTCAATGCCGTAAGCATCATAACCATACACCGAGGCTTCGTACAGGGTAGTTCCTTTTCCCGCTATCGGATCGAGTATTTTGATGGAATGATTGTAGTTGTAATCACTAGTTAGGAGTGCTACATTAATCATCATCTTGGTAAGCTGTTCGTTGGTTTTACCTTTGTATTTTAGGATGTTACTTATCTTACTGTCAATGTATTCGTAATCAGTAGTTAAAACCGGGAAAAGATATTTTTCATCATTGACCTCTTTTTGTTTAAACAGCGCAAAAACAAAAGACAATCGTGAAATGATGTTTAAATCATCAGGCGTGAATTCATTTTCAACTTCCAATGATAAATATCGCACGCCGGCAATTTCTGTTATTTTAAGTTCACTTACTGGAATTGAAATGTTGGCACAAGCAATCTGCAATTCAGCCAACGCAATTTTATCAGAGGCTGCGTAATAGACTTTGTTTGTACCGGGATGTTGTAATATTAAATAAATCATAAACTGGCTGCTTATTTTCTCAATGGTTTTAAAAGATACTCTAATCCGTTTAATTTAATCTCATACAGGGTATTTAGTAACATTCCAAGCTGCCCTTCAGGAAATCCTTTTTGATAATACCAAACTAAGTAAGGTTCAGGTAAATCACACAAAATCCAACCTTTGTACTTGCCATAAGGCATGCGCATGGTCGTTAATAATTCGAGAATTTTTGGGTTCATTTTTTTACTTTGGGGCAAAGATATAAAAAGTACCACGTGTACTGAGTTATTGTTGTTGCAGATTTATAGATATTATTTTATGATTTTCATTGACTTCATAAAAATAACAATGGACTAATTTTATAATTTTGCAATCTGTTAGATGTAAATAATGGACAAGAAAAAAGGTAAATTTTATCCACCCGAATGGTTTCCTCAGCAGCTCATTGAATTAGCCTGGCCGGATACCCATACCGATTGGTGCGACATTCTTCCCGAAGTGCAGGAATGTTATGTGAATATTATCACCGAAATTACAAAAACAGCAAAAGTTTTATTGTTGTGCCGCAATGTAAATGATGTTAAATTATTTTTTACCGATGAAGTAAAGCGTGAAATAACATTTGCATGCGTTAATTATAACGATACCTGGGCTCGCGATTTTGGAGGTATTACTATTTTTGAAGATGATAAGCCTGTTGTTTTAGATTTTGCCTTTAATGGATGGGGGATGAAGTTTGCTGCAAATTTTGATAATTGTACAAACCGAAATTTAAAGAAACTATCCTTTTGGGGTAATACTCCTTTGATAAATCATAAAAATGTGGTTTTAGAAGGAGGTTCCATCGAATCGGATGGTACTGGTGTTTTAATGACAACTTCGGTTTGTTTATTAAGTGCAAATCGGAATGACGAATGGGGAAAGCCTGAATTAGAGTCTTTATTGAAAAGTCAATTAGGGGCCAAGAAAATATTATGGCTTGATCGAGGTTTGTTAGAAGGAGATGATACAGATGGACATGTTGATACCTTAGCTCGTTTTGCTCCGGGGAATCGTATCGTGTATTGTCAGTGTAAGGATGTAAATGACTCTCATTACAAGGAGCTGCAAAAAATGGAGGAGGAGTTAAAAGCTTTTACAAACATGGATGGAAGTCCTTATGAGCTGCATCCTGTACCATTACCTTCTGCTATTTATGATGATGGAGATCGCTTGCCGGCAACTTATGTCAATTATTTAATTTTAAATTCAAAAGTATTAGTGCCAGTTTATGGAGTGCCGGAAGATGAGGCAGCATTAAATGCCATTCAAGGGGCTCATCCCGATTATGAGGTAGTGGGCATTAATTGTTTGGCATTGGTTAAGCAGCATGGTTCGTTACATTGCATCACGATGAATTACCCCCAAGGAACTTTCGAATCGTTATAAAAATAGGAATATGAGTATTGTTAAAACCGCTATAATACAAATTAAGGTTAGCGCCGACAAGTTGGCTAACAGACAAAAAATAGGTGAAAAAATTAAAGAAGCTGCAAGTTCGGGAGCGCAATTGGTTGTATTGCCTGAGTTGCATGATAGTTTGTACTTTTGCCAAACCGAGGATGTCAATAATTTTGATTTGGCGGAACCTATTCCTGGACCGGCAACGGATTTTTATGGTCAATTGGCGGAAGAATTACATGTTGTTTTAGTAACATCCTTGTTTGAGAAGCGGGCTCCAGGCTTGTATCATAACACCGCAGTAGTTTTTGATACGGATGGTTCCATGGCCGGGAAGTATCGGAAAATGCATATCCCGGATGATCCTGCTTATTATGAAAAATTTTATTTTACGCCGGGTGATATGGGCTTTGAGCCTATTCAGACTTCAATCGGAAAACTTGGCGTATTGGTCTGTTGGGATCAGTGGTATCCTGAAGCAGCCCGGTTAATGGCCTTGCGAGGTGCCGAATTGTTGATTTATCCCACTGCCATTGGGTATGAATCTACTGATCCGGATGATGAGAAAAATCGTCAGCGCGAGGCTTGGATTACGATTCAGCGTGGACATGCCATTGCAAATGGTCTGCCGGTTATTGCAGTTAACCGCACCGGTTACGAGGCTGATCCATCAAAGGTGACCAATGGAATCGAATTTTGGGGCAATAGTTTTGTTGCCGGGCCTCAGGGAGAGTTTGTTACTCAGGCTTCTAATTCGGAAGAAGAAATAAAATTAATTGACATTGATAAACAACGCACAGAAGATGTACGCCGGATATGGCCTTATTTCCGCGATCGTCGGATTGAAGCCTATTCTGCAATTGTGAAAAGGTATGATGATTAGCAGTTAGCAAAAAATAGAACAACGGCCGATGAATATTTTCAAGGCCGTTTTTTCTTTGAAGCCTCCAAGATGTGGATTCTCAAGGATTACCTGTCTAGCCACTCTTTTATTGCTCCGGCTTTTAGTCGACTCACGGCAATTTTCTCAGTTAATGGTTGTGTGAGTTTTACAATAAGCTTTCCCCCAAAATGATTTTCAATGGAGTGAATGCTTTCAGCATTGAGGATAAAACTTCTGTTGGCCCGGAAGAATAATTGAGGATCTAATTCTTCTTCCAGTTTTTCGATAGTAAAGTTTACAATGTGATTTTGGCCTGTAAATGTAACGGCTGTAGTTACTCTGTTTTCAAAATGAAAATAAGCAACATCTTCTACATTTAAACGAATGAAAGAATCGGCTTTTGATACCAAAAAACGTTTGCGGTATTGGGCTTCCCTTTGATTAATGGTTTGAATAATGGCATTGAGATCAAAAGGTGGAACTGAAGTAGCTTGTTTTAGAAATTCAAATTTATCAATGGATTTTATTAAGTGCTCCTCTTTTATAGGCTTTAATAAATAATCGATGCTATTGACTTTAAAAGCATTTAAAGCATATTCATCATAGGCCGTTGTGAAGATAACTTGATTCTTAATTTCAACTTTTTCAAAGATGTTAAAGCATATTCCGTCTGTAAGCTGGATATCCATAAAATACAAATCGGGTTCTCCGTTTTCAGTAATCCATTCAACGGATTCTTCCACGCTTTCTAGAGTGTCTAAAATTTCCCAATCAGGTCTGATTTTTTGAATCATTCCTGATAATAATCTGGCATTATGTAATTCGTCTTCAATGATAAGGATTCTCATTATATATCAATTTATAGTAAAGGGATTTTAACCGTAAAATCATCCATGCTTTGCTCGATAATTACATTTTGTTGCGTTAGTAATTTGTAGCTTTGAGTTAAGGTATTTAATCCGGTATAGGTTGAGTAAGATGATTCTTTGGGTTGAAGATTGTTGCTTACAATCAAGTAATTATCAAGAATTGTTATGGTAAGTGTAAGGGGTGATTTCTTGCCGGTAATGTTGTGTTTTATTGCATTTTCGACTAATAATTGAAGGGTTAAAGGAATAATTTCTCTCGATAAATACTCTTCCTCAATATTAATTTGCGGGATAAAACCTTCGCCCACGCGCTCTTTGTGCAAAGCAATGTAGGACTGGGTAAATTCTAATTCTTTTTTTAACGGAACCGTTTTTTTGTCTTTGCTTTTAAGGACGTAACGATACACGTCGGTGAAGTTTTCGGTAAACTTGATGGCAGTGTCAGTATCATACATGATAAGTGACTTTAATACACTGAGGTTATTAAATAGGAAGTGTGGATTGAGTTTATCTTGGAGAAGATTATAATCCATCTTTAGTTTTTCTTGTTTCATCACTTCAATTTCCTTTTGAGATGCAACCCATTTTTCGGTGATTCGACTCACGGTTAACCCGATTGAAAGCAAAAATGAAAACATTAATCCAAATGTGACCCCTAAGTAAAAAGTATTTTTAGGTATGTTTTGATATTCGCTATGGATCGTGAATAATAGATTAATGATTATCACAATGAAAACAATAGCACTGATGGATCCGAGAATAAAACGAGTTTTGATTTTGTAAGGAACGGGATAAAAATATTCTAAGATGTAATCGGTGAGGATAATGGATTCTGCTAATGCGTTGAAGAAAAAGATAAGACTAAGGTATTGATACAATCCCGGGTTGGGGATGTGAGGCTGGGGTTGAGCCACAAAATGCATAATCTGCATCACCATGATGGCTACCATACTATTGGTCACGATGCGTAAAAGAATCGATTTTAAAGTATAGTTCGGTAGTTTTGTATGAAATACGGAAGGATCCTTAATGGATGCTAGATCTATCTTTTGATTATTACAATTGGCCTGACCTTTCATGGTTAAAAGTTTATGGGAGTTACAAGATACGGATAAAAAAGCCCGAAGTTCGGAGTCCGAAGCCCGAAGTTCAAAATGTTTATAGCTAAAAATATTTAGTAGTTGGAAAAAAATAACTTCCTATCAGATCACGAACTTCATTAATCATTCATCAGTAACCATTAATAATTATTCTTTATTCATTGTTCATTATCATTAGACGCTGTCAGGTCACAAGGACGCTGACAGGTCAAGAAGTTTAATTAACCATTAATCATTATTCATTGATAATTGCCCAATTGCTTTCTCCCACTGCGTTTCTAAAACTTTATATTGAGCTTTAGAATTGATGAGGTTCGACTTAGCTTTTTGCCAATCAGCTTGCGCATTTAAAAGCTCAGTTGTGGTATTTAGGCCGGCTTCAAAACTTGCTTCTGTTTCTGAAAGACTTTCTTTGGCAACGGCTTCACTTTTTTCGGCAATTTTAATGGCTTCAAAAGCTTCCTGAAGTTTAACTTCGGTTTGCATCACTTGAAGGCTTATTAAATCAGTTGTATGGCTCAGTTCTTCTTGCTTTTGTTGAATGACTAATTGAGCAGCTTTCTGCTTTTGTTTACCTTGTCCCCATTTAAATAAAGGAATGGATACTTGTCCCATTAGTATTGGGTGAAAAGCCAATTCATCTGTAATGCCTTCTAAATTGAAAGTCGAATATCTGGCACTTACGCCAACAGTTGGTAAGTAGTCTGCTCTGATGACTTTCTTTTCGTACTCGGCCATTTGAACCTGTTTTTGCATGAGTTGTAATTCATTGCGGTTGTTTAAGGCCATTTGAATTCCACTTTGAGTTTCCGGTAAAAGGATGTCATCCAACTGATAGTCAATGTCAATTTCACTGTTCAAATCCATGCCTAAAACCTGCTTTAAATAAATTTTAGAAATGGTTAATCCGTTTTTAGCTTTTAATAAGTTTAATTCGGCTTCATTTTTTTGAACACTTACTTTAAGTTTTTCGCTAACTGGTTTAATGCCCACATTGTACATGTCAGTCATGGTTTCTTTCAAGTCACCCAGCATTTTGATGTACGCTTCTGCAATTTCTATGTTGGCTTTTACCATGGCCACTTGCCAAAAGGCTTGATCGGTTAATTCGATAACTTCATGGTATTTTAGTTGATAGCCATTCTCGGCCATTTGCACGCCCAAATCTGCTTTTTTGTTAGAGTAGAAAATTTTGCCCCCGGTAAAAATTGGCTGAGTTAATGAAATCCCTCCGGTATATGCCGTAATGTTGTCCAAATGAAAATTCATTCCGGGTGAATATACATTGCTGATGCCGTTGAATTGTCCGGCTTCAGCAGCTTCTAAACTACCTGCTGTCGGCAAGAACCCGCCCGGTACTGATAGGTCTATCTCTCGCGGACTATAAATTGCAGTGGCACTTGCCTCTAGCGAAGGTAGATATGCTGTTCGTGCAGCTTTTTTATAAGCGTTTGTTTCCTCCTTTTTTAGAGCTGCTTGTTTTAACTGTTTGTTGTATTCGATGGCCTGGTTTCGACACTGTTCTAGTGTAAGCGTTGTTTGTGCCGATAGGGCGTTGTTCGCCAACAGCACTAAAACAAGGCTCAATATGGTGGTTATCTTTGTTTTCATTTTTTTGTAGGTCCAAGTCTGTAGTCCGCAGTCCGAAAAAAAATTAATTATTATTCGAACTTTTGACTACTTGACTGATTTATACTGTTATTCATTTGGAGTAGACCCTATCAGGACGCCAGATCGCTGACGGGTCGTAGTAACTCATTAATAATTCATCATTCACCATTAATAATTGCTTCAGATCCAACAGTTGAAGCAGTTGGCAAGCGATTATTCTTTATGATTTATTCATTTTTCACTTTAAACATGACCGCATAAAGTACCGGTACTACCACTAAGGTGATAATTGATCCAAAGGCCAATCCAAACATAATGGCAACGGCCATCGATTTAAACATGGCATCGGTTAAAAGTGGTAGCATACCTAAAATGGTGGTTAATGAGGCCATCATTACAGGGCGCATTCTGTTAACTGCAGAGTTGATGGTGGCTTCATAAGCTGTTTTTCCATGTTTGATCTCAAGGTTGATTTCATCCAGTAAGATCACCGAGTTTTTAATCATCATACCGATTAACCCCAGTGTACCAATAATTGCCAGGAAGGTTAAACTAATGCCAGTTACATTAAAACCAAATGCTAAACCGGTAACCGCGAATGGCACTACAATAAAGATGATGGCCGATTGGCGAAGGTTGTTAAACAAAGCAATGATGATGATTAACATCAGCCCTAAAGCCAATGGTAAAAACATAAACAGTGACTCGTTAGCTTCCTGAGATCCTACAACAACACCATCCCATCTTGCGGTATAGCCATACGGCAAGTCAATGGCCTCTATTTTATCCTTTATACTTTTAAAAGCTTCTACCGGGGTAACAGCATCTATGGCATCAAACTGTACTTTAAGCGCTCGCTTACCGTTGATGCGAATGACGTTTAAATCTTGCCAACCAATGCTTAATGAGTCTACAATTTGACTAAGTGGAGCACTTTGACGGCTTTGCATGCCCCATACCGGCATGGATAGCAGGTTGTTAATGTCATCATTAGCTGTTTTTTCTGATTTCAAAACAATTGGCATCATCTGGTCGCCATCGTAAAACGATCCGATTGGCATACCTGTGGTTGCAACTTGGATGGAGTTACTCATGTCGCTACGGCTTAATCCAATTGGTTGAGCTCTGGCAACAGAATAAGCCGGGTTAAGTGTTTTGGCTTTATTTTTCCAATTGTTCGTTAAGTTCGATACCAAAGGTTCTTGGGCCAATATATCTGTGGCCTGTTTCCCCAATTGACGTAGCACTTCTGGGTCGGGACCGCTAAACTCAACCTCTACATCGTAATCAGAAAAGGCTGCTCCGTATTTGTGAATGCGAAACTCAGCATCCGGATAGTTTTCTGTAATGTATTGGCGCAGTTGAGGAATCAGTGCGTCTACATCTTCAATATCTTTGGCTTCGATGATTAATTCTCCATAGTTTTCTCCACCTGTAGGCATGTAGCGCATTAGCGTGTAGCGTGCCGGAGGACGACCAATGGCAGCGGTTACAAAATTGATGTTTTCCTGTTTTTGGACATACGCTTGTATCTCCAAAATATCTTTTTCTACTGCGTAAATAGATTGCCCGGCCGGTAGGTTATATTCAAGCATAAACTGGTCGTTACCCATCTCCGGCATAAACTCAACCTTTACAAAACGCATGGTGTAGAAAGAAAGGAATAAAATGGCGACACTACCCATCAATACACTGTATTTGTGTTTGATGGAAAACTTTATCATGTTTTTAAAATGTTTATAAATTCCGGTGTCGAAACTTTCTTCTTGCTCGCCTTTTGGACGCTCTTTGCGGTAAAAATATTTTGCCATAAATGGAGTTTGAACCATGGCAAATACCCAGCTTAAAAGCAAAGAGATGATCAATACTGTAAATAAAGAACTTAAAAATTCACCGGCAGTATTGGGTGACATAGCCAATGGTAAAAATGCCAAAATAGCTACAACGGTTGCGCCTAATAGCGGTAAAGCTGTTTGTCGCGCTGTTTTGATAAAGGCTAATTGACGATCGACCCCTTTTTTAAGATCCACCAAAATACCATCGGCTACCACAATGGAGTTGTCTACCAACATACCCATTGCTAAAATGATGGCTGCTAAGGTTACACGATGCAGTGGCAAGTCGATTGCCAGCATCACAATTAAAGTTGCCAAAATGGTAAAGACTAATCCGCTTGAAATCAATAATCCGGAACGGTAGCCCATCGAGAAAAGTAATACCAAGATTACAATACCCACTGAAACTATCAGGTTGATTACAAAATCGTCCACAGCCACTTCAACGCGGTCGGGTTGTGAATAAATCGGATTGATTTCTATCCCTGCAGGAAGATTTTCTTTAAGCTCTTCAATGCGTTGGTTCACAACTCTTCCAAGCTCTACCACATTAATGCCACTTTCGTTAGATAAACCAAGCGTTAACCCTTTCTGCCCATTAAAGAATAGGGCCTCTCTCTTGGGCTGAAGGGTTGAGCGCTTGATTTCCGCGATTTCTCCCAAACGAAAATTTCCTCCTCCTTGAACTTGTATCAATAAGTCTTCAATGTCTTTAATATCTTTAATGCGACTACCAACGCCAATGCGCACAATCTCTTTTTCGTAATTAATAGTGCCGGGATTAACCAAAATACTGTGGTTTCGCATGGCTAAAGCAATATACATTGGATTAATGTTGAGCTTTGCCAGTTTTTCATTCGAGATGATGACATCAATGGTTTCGATGTCTTTTCCAAATATTTGCGAACGGCGAACGCCTTTTATTTCCAATAATTCGCGCTCTATGTATTCGGCGTACTTGCTTAAATCTTGAGGCGTATACCCTTCTGCTGTGATGGCGTAAAGCATTCCATAAGTATCTGCAAAATCATCGTTTACAATTGGATCGTAGGCATCGCTTGGTAAATAGGCTTTTGCATCATTCACCTTACGGCGCAAATGATCATACAATTGCGGTAATTGTGGGGTACGTACTTTATCCTGAATTTCGACTGTGATAAGTGATAACCCCGGTTTAGAAACCGATTTGATTTCTTTCACATTTTCCAGGCGTTGGATGGCTTCTTCCAAAACTTTTGATACTTCCAACTCTACTTCATAAGCTGTTGCTCCCGGGTAGCGGGTAATTACCATGGCTGCTTTAATTGGAATCTCAGCATCTTCTAACTTTCCAATTTTCACGTAAGAGAAAATTCCTCCCGCCAAGACTGCCACCAAAATGGCAGAAATTAAGGCTTTTTGATTCAGTAATTTCTCAAGCATTATAATAATCCTCCTACGTTAGTTTGTGATACTTTATTGATGGGTTGTGCTTTTTGTCCTTCTTTTAAATGATGAACTCCCGCTGTTACAACAGTTTCGCCATATTGAATACCTTTTGTAACGGATACCTTTTGACCGGTGGTAAATGCGTCAATTTCAACCTCACGTTTAGCAATGATTTGTGTTGCCGGATTAAAGATCCATACATAAGTTTTACCGTTGTTATTAAAGATAGATGATGCCGGGATGCTAATGCCTGATTGAGCCGACTGGCAATTCAGTGATAACTCAGCCATCATACCCGCTAAGATGTTTTTGTTTGCTTGATTGTTGAATTCATATTTTACTTCGTACAACCCATCTTTTTTAGTTTTTTCAGAAACGCATAAAAGTTTTACCGGCAAATTGGTAACGGATGCATTTCGAATGTTGATGAATCCGGAGTTCGCTTTTTTCACCTCTGAAATTTGACTTTCAGATACATTGATGATGATTTCCAGACTAGATACATCAATCATTGAAACAATTGGCATACCTGCACCCACTGTTTGAAAGCTCTCTGCTTTTTTCTCAAAGATATAGCCCGAAAAAGGAGCTTTTAATTCAGTATCCTGTAATTGGTTGATGGCGTTATTGTAGGCTGCCTCGGCCATTTTGTAGCCTGCTTCTACTTTCTCGTAAGAGTTAGCCGGAATTTTATCTTTTGTATGTAGTTCTTTATAGCGACTGAATTCGCCTTTGACTTGTTCAAATTGTGCTTTGGTCGTTTGCACTTGTAATTGATAATCGCGCTGATCAATTTGTGCAATAACTTCTCCTTTTTGTACATAATCACCCGGTTGAACGTTGAAGTTTACCAAGGGTCCCGCTACACGAAAAGAGAGCATGCTCATTTTTTTCTCTTTTACCACACCATTAAATTGAAGTTGTGTGGTGGTATTTGAGTTGTTGATGGTTTCAACTTTAACATGCTTAATGGTTTCGGCTTTAGATGATTGATCTTGGCCTCCGCAGCTTGTTAATAGGATGCTTGCAAAGATAGAAAGTGCAAGACTTAATTGTTTAAATGCATATTTTCTCATGGTATTTTTTTGTTTTCAAAATTATAGTGTTGAGGAGGGGGATTTTTTAATATGTGCATGAAGTGATGGAAAGAAGGTATGAAGTGAATTTTACCGCAGAGGACACAAAGGAAAACGTAGATGATGCAGAGAAAATAACTTTGCGCCCTCTGCGAAAACTCTGCGCCTCCGCGGTTAACCTACACAAGAAATGTTCATCGTTGCTAAACGATAGGAACCAATAACTGATAAGGGTTTGCTCTAGTAACAGACCATTTTTAAAATCCTTTGTGCATCCTTCGAGTCCTTCGTGTTTAAAAAAAGAACCGCAGAGAACACAAAGCAAAGCGCAGAGTTCACCGAGAAAACTCTTTGCGCTCTCTGCGAAAACTCAGCGCCTCCGCGGTTAACCTACACAATAAATGTTCGTCGTTGCTAAACGATAGGAACCAATAACTGATAAGGGTTTGCTCTAGTAACAGACCATTTTTAAAATCCTTTGTGCATCCTTCGAGTCCTTCGTGTTAAAAAAAAAGAACCGCAGAGAACGCAACGCAAAGCGCAGAGTTCACCGAGAAAACTCTTTGCGCTCTCTGCGAAAACTCAGCGCCTCCGCGGTTAATAATAAATCTTGCAATTTGTTTTTTTGTGCTTAGTTTTGCCGCCGTTATGGCAATAAGTGATCAGTTAATATGGAATAAAATTCAGCAAGGAAATCAAGAGGCCTTCTCTTTGGTTTTTATCGATCAGTATGATGATTTATTTCGTTATGCCAAACGTTTTGAGAAAGATGAAGCCATTATAAAAGATCTTATTCAGGACCTATTTGCTAACATTTGGCAGAAACGAAAAAAGCTTTCGTCTGTGGATAACATTAAAGCCTATCTGTATAAATCTTTAAGAAACCAGATCCTAAATCATCATAATAGTAAACGTTTACAGATTGTAAGCGGTAATCTTTCGGAAACAGATTTTCTTTTTTATACGGATGATTTTAATCAGGAAGAACCTTTTGAGCAACAAAGGAAAAAGGATTTGATCCAAGCCATAAACGAATTACCAGCACGACAAAGAGAAGTTATTTATTTAAAATATTTTCAAGGATTTGATACCGAAGAAATCTCCATGATCCTCAATCAAAATAATCAATCGGTAAGAAATAATCTGCACAGAGCCATTTCAAAATTACGGCAGAATATGGTTTTGGATGTTTTTGTGGCTGCTGTTGGTGTGGTAGAATGTTTGTAAAAAAAAGAGAAAAGAATGAGTAAAAGTGTTAATTCGTAAATGAAGCTGTTCATCTTAAAATTCAAACTTTTTTAAATTTTTTTTCACAAAGATGAGTACATTCTAAAAATCCTCTTGTTTCTAATAGAAAAACATCTTTTATGAAACAAGAATTTAGGAAAGCAGAGGACTTCATTATTGATCCCTGTTTTTGCGAATATGTATTGCAGCAGAAAGACCAGGATGAGTTTTGGAGTTCGTTTATTGAGCATCATCCAAATTTAAAAAGTGAATTTGAAAAAGCCACTGAGCTTGTATTGATGCTGAATTCTGCACAGAAAGAAACTTTGGTGATTGATAAACAGGCTGAGCTTAAAAGACTTCTTCATCGAATTAATCAACCTTCTAAGCTAATATTGCTGACTCGTCGGGTTTCAAAATACGCAGCCGTTTTTATAGCTGTTGTACTTAGTCTCTTCTTTTTATATCAGTTTGATGCAGTGAAGTATAAAAGTTATTCATCAACACATCTTAACCAATCTGTCTTTTTAGATGATAGTACCAACGTGATTTTAAATAGTTTCTCATCATTACAAGTGTCGCGCTTTTATGGATTTTTTAATCGAGAAGTAAAGCTTAAAGGAGAAGCCTTTTTTAAAGTCACTCCTAATCCAAATAAAAAGTTTCAGGTAAAATGTAATGATTGTAATGTGACTGTTTTGGGAACTCAGTTTAATGTGAATACAACTCCAAATCATACACAAGTAAGCGTTAAAGAAGGTAAAGTCGCTTTTACATCAAAGGCTGAAAAGCAACAGCAGATTCTTACTAAAAAAATGCATGCATCCTACCATGTTGGTATGGGGATGGAACTACATGAATTTGATATAAATGCTTTTGCATGGGAAAGTGGAGAGTTTGTTTTTAATGATCAAGCCCTACCTGAAATACTTAAATTGCTGGAAGCCTACTATAAAGTAGATTTTCAGCTAGAAAATAGTTCGTTTGAAGCCGAACATTTAAGTTTCTATGTCTCTAAGATGAGTTTGGATGAGGTTGTTTCTCTTTTGGAAAATTTACTTCCAGACTTGGAGGTTGAAAGAAAGCAAGGGCTGTATATTTTAAATTAAACTCTGAAACCAAGAAACTACACAGAATATGCCTTTATACACCGCACGGAATACATCTTTTCAATATTTATTAGTTACTGAAAAAGAAAATGTTGAGGCTGAAAAATTATTAAAAATAAAAACTCTATTACACAATAATCTATGTCAATTAAGAACCTTATCTCGTTGTTCTTTGTATTTTTTAGTTATTCTGCATTTTGTCAGGATGAGACTCAGGTCATCGAACTGCAAAAGAACAAATACACTTTAGCAGAATTATTTACCGAATTAAAGGATCAGCATCACATAAAGCTGGCTTATAGTTCGCGAATTTTAAAAAGTGAAGAAAGCATAGAATTCAAAACATCATCAATAAAACTCATCGATTTACTCACGCAAGTTTGTAAACGCTATGAATTACATTACTCCCAAAGCAATGGTCAAATATTAATAACTCCGCTGAAATCTAAGTCCAGAGTGAGTCTTAGTGGCTATGTGTATGATGAAAAAAACGGCGAATCGCTTCCGACTGCAACTGTTGTAATATTAGAAGGAAAATTAGGGTGTTCTACCAATAACTACGGTTATTATGCATTCAATCTTGAGCCAGGAGTTTATACCCTTGTGGTTAGTTTTGTGGGCTACAAAAATGTGCAACAGCAGATTGAAATATTGGATGATGTAACAATGTCTTTCAATTTAATAGAGTTTAGCTCTGAATTGGGCGAGATCACCGTCACCCAAGATCATACCACATCTAAAACCCAAAGAATAGCCTCAGGTATGGATCGAATTACGATGAAAGATATTTATAAGATCCCTGCTTTTCTGGGCGAAACGGATGTGTTAAAGGGGATGCAATTTTTACCGGGAATACAAGGTGTGAATGATGGACTTTCGCAAATAAGCGTTAGAGGTGGAACATTCGATCAGAACCTGGTACTGCTAGATGAAGCACCGGTTTATAACCCAACCCATGTACTGGGATTCTTTTCTGCTTTTAATCCGGATGCTGTAACTCATGCCGAAATATATAAAGGATACATTCCCGCAAAGTTTGGAGGTCGCTTATCGTCTACCATCGATATTCGTATGAAAGAAGGAAACCGGAAACGATTTAGTGCTGCTGCCAGTGTTAATAATTATGCCGGACGGCTGGCCATTGAAACGCCTTTGTTTGGTGGAAATACTTCTCTCATTATTGCCGGACGTTATGCTTATCCTGATTATACTTTTATAGCTGCTAAAGAATTGAATGAGACCTTGAAGATTAATGAATTAAATAATTTTCCCGAAGAAACTGAAGTGAAGTTTTGGGACTTCAATGCAAAAATAAATCATAAGCTCAATGATAGGAATCATTTGTACTTATCAGCCTACAGTGGACACGATTATTTTTTCTATCCTCAGTTTGAAACCAATAGTAGCATGACGTGGGGAAACACCACCGGAACTTTCCGTTGGAATCATATTTTTAATGCCAACTTATTTTCCAATACCAGTGTGATATATAGTAATTATCAATATTCCTATTTATTTTATGACAATGGATATAACTATGACTGGAAAGCCGGTATGCAGGAGTTTAACCTGAAAACTGATTTTACAAAATATACTGCGGCCAACCATGAGTTGAAATATGGTTTTAGTTTTAATAACCATTTCTTCTCACCCGGACAGATTACGCCTTTGGATACTGTATCTTCCATCGATGCTTATAAGTTAAGTGAGAAAATTGCCATGGAGCCATCTTTTTACATGAGTTATAAGAAGGCTTGGAAAAAGTGGGAAGCTGAAGGTGGATTGCGCTGTAATGGTTTTATAAGTCAAACTCAAGACCGGGACGATAAACTGAATACTTACTTTAGTTTGGCACCCCGTTTAGCTGCAAAATATAACCTTAGTAGCAATAGCTCACTGAAGGCTTCTTATTCACGCACCTATCAATATTTACATTTATTAAAAAATGCAGTGGTTGGTTTGCCTACAGATGTGTGGCTGCCAGCTGGAGATGAACTTAATCCTCAATCGGCCGACCAGTTGTCATTGGGTTTTTATCAAGATTTGTTTAAGAAAAGATTTGAATTCAGTGCAGAGACTTATTATAAACAGATGAATGATATTATTGATTACTTAGACAATGCTGATCTTTTTTTGAAAGAAGATGTTTCCGGTGAGGTAGGAGTAGGAGATGGCCGTAGTTATGGCGTTGAGCTAATGTTAACTAAAAACGGTGATCGAATTTCTGGTAACATAAGCTATACTTTATCTCAATCAGATAAAAAGATTGAAGGAGTCAACAACAACCAGAGGTATCCCTTTGCGCACGATAATCGCCATTGTTTTGATGCCAACATGAGCCTAGAGTTAGGTAAGCGATGGACTTTTAACACCGCTTTTGTTTATAAATCCGGGGCAGCTACCACCATGCCGCTTAGCCATTATTTTTACGAGAATGTTCCTTTTGCTCTTTATTCTGAGCGTAATGCTTATCGACTACCTGCATATCATAAACTCGACCTTTCCATTAGTAAAAAAAGCAAGTTGAAAGAGGGTAGACGTTGGTCATCTGAATTTACCATTGGTGTTAATAATGTTTATAACCGGGAGAATACTTTTGCTGTGTTCATGAGTGTGGCTCCTTTGTATATAAATGAACAACGGTATTATGGTTATTTAAAACAGCTTTACCTGTTTGGAGCCATGCCATTTATAAATTATTCCTTTAAATTTTAGTCGACTTATGAATACTTTTAAAATAACTATACTTAACATCCTTTCATTGCTTTTTTGCAGTTGCGAAACAGAATTTGAACTTGATCAACGCCAAATAGAACCAACCTTGATCGTAGAAGGCTGGGTGTATGACAATGATATACCTATACGCGTTAAGTTATCTGAGAGTAATGTGGCTCCACATCCCCAGCAAGAAGGAGGTTTTGTAACCGGAAATTTGGTTTATGATGCACTGGTAACGGTGAGGAGTAATAAACAACCCATAGATACATTAGAGGTTGAGTTTATTCAATGGGATTATCCTGGTTCAAAGCCTGAAAAAACAGGCTATTATTTTACCGATAAAGTAAAAGGGATTGCCGGTGAAACTTATTATTTACGAATAGAGCATAAACAGAAAGTGTATGAAGCCAGTGCTTATATGCCTGAAGTCGCACAAATAGATACCATTACTTTTACCACTAAGAAAGTAAAGAAAGAAAATGCGACGCTGTATGTACCAATGATCAATTTTAACGATCCGGGGGACGAAGAAAACTATTACATGTTTCGTGAGGTTAGGCCAAATTATGCAGATTCTACTCAATGGGATATTAAATATGATACTGATCCCTGGATGATTTCATTGTTTACTGATGATTTTATTAATGGAAAGAAGGCTGCGCTTAATGTTATGGAAGGAGTGAAAACTGAACGCTATTATATGGAAGGGACTGAGTTTTTAGGGCATTGGGGAATGATGAGTGATTTTTTTACTATTCAAATGCAATCCATGACCAAAGAAGCTCATGATTATTATTTTACACTCATTAATCAGTTGAATTATGCTGCCGGGGTTTTTCATCCTTCACCGGCTAATCCACCAACCAATATATCAAATGGAGGGCAAGGTTTCTTTGGAGCTTCTGCAGTGTCGTATGGTACTGCAAAAATGCCGGGTAGAGACTTTAATTATTAATCCTTCGAGTCCTTCGTGTTGAATAAAGAACCGCAGAGTTCGCCGAGAAAACTCTTTGCACCCTCTGCGAAAACTCAGCGCCTCCGCGGTTAACCTACACAAGAAATGTTCACTTGGTAAACGATAGGAAACAATAACTGAAAAGAGTTTGCTCAAGTAGTAGACCCTTTTTAAAACTCTTTGTGCATCCTTCGAGTCCTTCGTGTTTAAAAAAAGAACCGCAGAGAACGCAAAGGAAAGCGCAGAGTTCGCCGAGAAAACTCTTTGCGCTCTCTGCGAAAACTCAGCGCCTCCGCGGTTAAAGAAGAATCGCAAAGAAAAAAAGCTGTGCGTCTCAGTCTCAGTGTTTAAATGTCTATTTTTACATCATGTAAATCAGTCTTGATACTTGATATAATATGAAAACAGCAATCATAGGTTCCGGTGGCGTAGGCGGCTACTTTGGAGCCAAACTCGCACAAGCCGGTAACGAAGTCACTTTTTTAGCTCGTGGAGCTCACAAAGAAGCCATGCAAACACACGGCCTAAAAGTTAAAAGTGTAAATGGTGATTTTGAAGTGAAAAACATCAAAGTAACCGATCAGATAAAAGAAATCGGTCAGGTTGATTTGATTATTATCGCTGTAAAAGCTTGGCAGATCAAAGAGCTACGAGAGGAGCTAAATAGCATACTGCATGATGAAACATTAATCATCCCACTTCAAAACGGTGTAATGGCTGCCGATGAGTTGAAAGAAGTGATTTCTGGTAAACAGGTGTTAGGAGGAGTTTGCCGGATCATTAGCAAGATCGAATCTCCCGGCGTTATTCATCACATTGGCATCGAACCAACTATTTTGTTTGGAGCATTCAATAAAGAAGAAAACCCAACCATTCAAAAAGTAAAAGCAGCATTCGATCAAGCAGGTATTAACTCCAGAATTTCAAGGGATATTGAAGCTGATCTATGGAAGAAGTTTATCGGTATATGTGTGAGCGGTCTTTTGGCAGTTACTCATACAACCTATGGTGAATGCCGTGAATTGCCCGAAACCCGCCAAATGATGATCGACCTGCTAACCGAGATTTATCATTTAGCAAGCGCTAAAGGAGTCGATTTAAAAGCAGATATCGTTGAAAAAACAATCACTGCCATTGATGCCTATCCATATAAATCCACATCTTCACTAACCCGTGACGTTATGGAAGGGAAGCCATCCGAGATCGAATATCAAAATGGAACCGTTGTTAAATTAGGAAAAGAATTAGGCGTTGAAGTGCCTGTAAATAGATTTGTGTACTCATGTGTTTTGCCTCGTGAAATTAAGGCGCGGAAATAAACTATTCTAAATGTCCACAATTATTTATAATGAAATAAAAACTAGTGATTTAACGTCAAAAAAACATCAACTCAGAGTTGTAGGCTATTATAGTTTACTGTATATAGACTCTGTGCTTTAGTGCCTCAGTGTTAAAACAATTATGCGTAATAACGGATATGTAAAAACAAATTTTTCCTTAATTTTTAAGCGTTAGATAAAAGTGTTAAAAAAAATTAAAAAATAATAAGAGGTTTTTATTTTATGATTGTATGTCTTGCAGAGCTCTTGCGAAACAGGTTTATACATACATGTTTAAGTCATACACATGGCTCCAGGTAAGAGCTTTTAGATGAATGCTAACAATATAGGAACTGCCTATATCTAAAAAACACTTTGATGGAAAAATTTATTTCAATCTTTTTACTGGCCTTCTTTACCTTAACAGAAACCCTATTGGCGCAAGTAAATCATTACGAAATGCTGGTAAACGCCGAAGATAATTGGCAATATATTACGCCAACATCAGAACCCGCTGCAGCGTGGAATACTTTGTCTTTTGACGATTCAGCATGGTCAACCGGTAAAGGTGGTATTGGTTATGGCGATAATGATGATAACACTGTCATCGATAAGGTAACCTCAGTATACATGCGCCGGGAATTTACAATTAAGGATGTGGCAGATATCAACAAAGCTTATTTGTGTATAGATTATGATGATGCTTTTGTTGCTTATTTAAATGGAGTAAAAATAGCAAGTAGCGGTGTTACCGGAGATACCCCTGCCTTTGATGCTTCAGGGATTAATCATGAGGCAGTTATGTATAAAGGTCAGGCACCGGAGTATTATAAAATAACAGAAGCCTTTCTTCAGGAAAATCTGGTTGCAGGTAAAAATGTCTTAGCCGTTCATGTTTTAAACGAAGGATTATCATCCAGTGACATGAGTGCCATACCTTTTTTAATAGCAGGTATCAAAAGCACTGTTATAAACTATAGCTCTGTTCCGGCATGGTTCGAAATTAACGAAGTTGAGTTAAGCTCGTCTAATCTTCCCATTTTAATTATCGATACTGAAAATTCTCAAGAGATCCCTTATCACGAAGATTACGATGATCCTAAAATTAAGGCCAACTTAAAAGTGATCAATAATCCCTCCGGCCTGAATAATGTTACAGATGCACCTACAGATTTCGATGGCGCCATTGGCATTGAAACCCGTGGAAATTATTCGGCTCAATTTGATCAGAAATCCCTAGGTTTTGAAACACGAGATGCACTTGGGGAGAATCTAAATGTCTCTTTATTAGGTATGCCTGCTGAAAATGATTGGATTTTGGTAAACAATATTTATGATAAAACATTTATTCGTCATTCTTTGAGCTACTTTTTAGCTCAAAAAATGGGCTATTATGCTCCTAGAAATCAGTTGTGTGAAGTGGTAATCAATGGTGATTATCGAGGAATTTATTTATTTACCGAAAAAATCAAGCGGGATAAAAACAGAGTTGCCATTGCCAATTTAAAAGAAACCGACATTGCTGGTGATGAATTAACCGGAGGTTATATTTTTAAGGTTGACTATTCTGATGGCGATGATCATTGGGTGAGTAAAATAGATCGCTCTGAAAGATGGATTTTTAATGATGTTAACTTTATTTATCACGATCCCAAAAAAGAAGATATGGCTCCCGAGCAAGCCACTTATTTGAAAGATTATGTAGATGGTTTTGAAGCCGTATTGTTTGGTGATGATTTTGATGATTTGCAAACCGGTTATCGTTCGTATGTTAACGTTCAATCTTTTATCGATTATTTGTTGATCAATGAACTAAGCCATAATATCGATGCATACAAAAAGAGTAAGTACTATTACAAAGATAAAGATAGTAAGGGTGGATTAATTAATTCCGGTCCGGTGTGGGATTACGATTGGGCATGGCGAAATTATGGCTCTAGTTTTATGTCGGGGAGCGGTTGGGCTTTTGGTTATTATAATGATAAATACGTTCCGGATTTGTGGGTTAATCGCATGATGGAAGATCCTTACTTTAAGAATCAGATACATGAGCGTTATTATTCCTTACGCGAATCCATCTTTAGTGAAGAATACATTATGGATTACATTACTTATGTAAGTAATTATGTAGATGAAGCTAAAGATCGCCATTTTAAACGCTGGGATATTTTGGGTAAACAAATGGGATATCCCGATGATTCACCGGTAGGTAAAACCTACGAAGATGAAGTAAATAATTTAAAGAATTTCATCAGTAAACGTTTACCATTTTTAGATAGGGAGTTCGAAGATTTTTATACGCCTGGTTTGCCACCACTTCCAACGGCTTCTGTTTCTGGCGAGTATCTAAGTGTTAAACGAGTGTTCCCAAATCCTGCAAGTGATTATGCTTATGTAGAGGATGATCTGCCAATGGAAAGAATCAAACTATACAATTCAGTAGGGCAATTAGTGTTAGATGTTGATGTGGTGGGTGCTTATACTGTGCGTTTAGACTTATCACCATTCGAAACCGGTATTTATTTAATAGAAGTATCGTGTCATGATGGAACCAATAAACGTTCAAGGCTGATTAAAAAATAAGCTTATCATTCATAAATGAAATACAAAAAAGATTCTCTGATGTTATTGGAGAATCTTTTTTCGTGAATAGAATGTATATCCGTTTTTGCACATAAATATCTTAACACAGGCCTGTCCGATGTAGGCGGGAACCCAATAGCACAGAGTTACTGAAGTTAAATTATATAACTCTGTGACTCGTGTAGATGTTTTTTTAAGGTTATGCCAATCATTTTTGGATTATGCGTAATTGCGGACAATCAGATAGAATATATTTCAAAAACATTTCAACCTTGTAAGTGGACGAAGTTCCTAATCATGTTTACCAAACTAAAATGGAATAAACTTCACGCATCAGCAAATTAACACATCAGTGCATCAACACATTTAATCATTAGCACATTAATTCCTATCTTTGCAAAAAAATAGAGAAAGGTATGAATACGTTTGAAGAGTTAAAATTGTCAAAACCAATACAATCCGCCATAGATGATTTAGGTTTTGTAACGCCTACACCAATCCAAAAGGAAGCCATGCCGGTGGTCATGGCAGGAAAAGATGTGGTGGGAATTGCTCAAACCGGAACCGGAAAAACCATAGCGTATATTTTACCAATCTTAAAACAGTTTACCTTTTCTCAACAACTCCATCCCAGAGTTTTAGTGTTAGTGCCAACGCGAGAGTTAGTTAATCAAGTAGTAGAAGAATTTCAGAGTGTGGCCAAGTACATGTCAGTTCGCATTCTTGGTATTTATGGAGGAACCAATATCAACACACAAAAAGCTGCTGTAGCAGAAGGTTGTGACATCATTGTGGCTACTCCCGGTCGCCTTTATGATATTGCACTTACCGGAGTCCTGTCATTAAAAGGAATTAAAAAGTTAGTCATTGATGAGGTGGATGTGATGCTGGATTTGGGTTTTCGTTTTCAACTTCAGAATTTATTTGAAATATTGCCGGAGCGTCGTCAAAATACCATGTTTTCTGCAACGATGACCGAAGAAGTAGAATTATTAATTGATGATTACTTCAATAATCCTGAGAAAATCTCCATTGCAGTAAGTGGTACTCCGCTTAATAACATTGCACAGTATTGTTACAAAGTCCCAAACTTTAATACCAAGGTAAACCTTTTGGTAGAACTCTTGTGGAATAAAGAAGAATTTACCAAAGTGCTTGTTTTTGTGGAGAATAAGCGTATGGCAGATCGCATCTTTACTGCTTTAGAAGAAGAAATAGGAATGGGTATTGCGGTCATTCACTCCAATAAATCTCAAAATTATCGGGAGCGTTCTGTAAAGCAATTTGACGAAGGCGAAAAAAGGATTTTGGTGGCAACCGATGTAATTGCTCGTGGTATCGATTTTGAGAAGATTTCGCATGTGATTAATTTCGATACGCCTAAATTTCCTGAAAACTACATGCACCGTATTGGCCGTACGGGCCGAGCCGAAAATGAAGGGCATTCTATCCTTTTATATACCGATCGTGAGCGTGAATACAAGACTGCCATCGAAGAATTAATGGGTATGACTATCACTCGTTTGGATATGCCTGAAGAGGTAGAAGTCTCTACGAAGCTCATTCCTGAGGAAGAGCCTAAAGTGAATGTAAGTCAAAATAGGGCTACAAAAGTGGTTGTGGCAGGTGGAGAAGCTTATCATGAAAAATCGGAAAAAAATAAGAAAACCAACCAAGGAGGATCTTACCGTAAAAAATTAGCTGCCAAATACAGCAAACCAAAAACAAGAGGAGATAAAAATATTAACAAGAAAAAGGAAAAAGCTAAAAAGAATAAAGGACGTTGGTAGAAAAAGTGCGCTGCTTTACCGTAAATGCGATTCTCGAATAGCATCATGTTTTATGGTAAAAGTTTATTGCGGTATTTTTTAACCTTTAATTGTGAAAGCTTTGAGGAATTAAAACACCCTTTTAATCCAGTCAAATAATATCGAACCGGATAGTTGAAATGAATTAACAAATTTTAAATTATTAATAGGCTAAACCCTTATCTGTTATTTTCAGATAAGGGTTTGTTTTTTTATGTTTGTATAACCTTAAAGCATTGTTGTCAAAAATCCAATTGAAAACTAGGTAATTAGTTTAGGAAATTCCGATATTTCAAACTGTTATTTACCAAACATAATTTTACTTTATGCGGTCTGTTGCTTTTTTATTTGTTTTTTTAAGTTGTTATCTGGGTTTTTCAAAAGTATCTATCGATCAGATAACCACATTAGATGGACTGTCTCAAAACGATGTTAATTTTGTTTTTCAAGATAGCAAAGGATTTATGTGGTTTGGTACCGTTGATGGATTAAATCGTTACGATGGAGAAAACTTTGTTAAGTATCATCGCACCAGTGATATGGATTCTCCCATTGGATCTAATATCATGTTTGCTATCGCAGAAGATTCATTAAGTAATTTGTGGATAGGAACATCGGATTCCGGAGTTTGGTTATATAACCGAAAGAATAACACATTTATTCAATTGCCCCAGTATGATAACGGAAAACGCATTGTAGCTGATTTAAACATCAAAGATTTATATATTGATTCTTCTCAAAATTTATGGATTGCAAGTAAATCAGGTCTGAGTGTTATTAGCCTAAAGGATTATTATTCAGGTCATCTGGAAAGCTTTATCATTGGAGATTTAGCTCCTGCAGGAAATATTAGTTGGAGCCCTAAAGTACATTCCATAAATAGTATTCAAGAGTATAAAAAAGGAATTTTAGTTGCGGGAACTATCAGTGGTGTTGTTGCGGTAAAATATGTTCATGGAGAAGGTATAATGGCTCAGTTTCTAAACTCTTTTCCATCCTATCAGTGTTTTGATATTCAGAAGTTAAATGGAGGTTATTTGTTTTCTTTTTACAATGGATTGTTCTATAAAGATGACCAGCAATTATTAAATGACAACATTCTTCCCAAAAAAGTAACATCCGACTATCAGCGTTGCTTGTATGGAGGAGAAACAGAAGAGGTTTGGACAGGTAATAATAACGGATTATATCACTTTCAATTTGATACTGTTCAATTATCATTGCAATTACTGGAACATTATCAGGTTGATAAAAGTGAACGCGGTTTAAACAATAATAAAGTACAATGCATTACCAGATCGAGAGATAAAAACCTTTGGGTTGGTACTTTAGGTGGAGGGGTACATAAACTTAATATGCAAAACTCGAAGTTTAAGCATTTTATTCCCGGATACGAAGATCATGGCTCCAAATATTCAAAAGTAAATGCAGTTTACGAAGATAAGAGCGGAAATTTATGGTTAGGTGTATTTGGAAAAGGATTGTACGTGCTGCCTGCAAATGAAGAATATACAAGCGGCTATTTATCGACTTCTATTTCTCTAACAAGCTACCAACAAAATGCTGCTTACTGTTTTACCTCTATACCCGGTGTTGAGGATAAATTATTAGTTGGTTCTGGTTATCCCTTATTATTGTCAACCGTTAGTTTAGGTTCGCAAGCAATAGAAGTTAACCAATTAAAAACAGCAATAACACATCCGGTTTTTGCTATGTTAACTGATGGTGATGGTTATATCTGGATTGGAACCTATGGAGGAGGTGTTTTTAAAACGCGGTATAACACCATCAATCACACTTTGGAAATTGTAAGTCACTACAAAACTGTTGAAGGTTTAAAAGGAGCTTTATCATCAAATATTATTCGAAGTATTATTGAAGATGATAACGGCCATATTTTTATTGGTACAGATAATGGTTTAAATGTTTTGTCGGCTTTAGAACGCAATAAGATTAATCCTAAATTTAAAATTTACCAATACGATGCTCAGGATCAGTCGTCTTTGAGTTACAATTACCTATTGGATATTTATAAAGACATAAGAGGTCGGATTTGGATTGGAACAATGGGAGGTGGCTTGTGTATGGTTGATGATAAAAATCCAGACAGCTTATCATTTGTTAGTTATACCTCCAAAGATGGCTTGCCCAATGATGTTATTAAAAGCATAGAAGAAGATGCTAAAGGAATGCTATGGTTGTCTTCGAATCAAGGACTAACTCAATTTAATCCGGGTACCGGAGAGGTGAGGAATTACAGTATGTCAGATGGTTTGCAGGATAAAGAATTTAGTGAACTGGCTTCCTGTAAAAGAGCAAATGGGTCATTGATATTTGGAGGCGTAAAAGGTTTTAACGTATTCGATCCGACTGAAATAATCGATAGTGACTATTCTCCTAACTGCGAGTTTACAGAGTTTTATTTATTGAATAAAAAAATAGAAGCCGGAAAAGAATACAATGGAAAAATAATTTTAGACTCTGATATTTCTATGGTTTCAGATCTTACACTCACGCATAAGGAAAACAGCATCTCCTTGGCTTTTTCAGTAATGGAATACACAGCCCCCGAAAAAATCAAGTATAAATACCTTCTGGAAGGTTTTGACTCTAATTGGAATGAAACAACCAATCAAAATGCCATTGCAAAGTATACCAACCTTCCTCCGGGCGATTTTGTATTCAGGGTAAAGTTTACAAATCGCGATGGCGTATGGAGTAGTAATGAGAAAGTTTTGAATATTAAAATCATACCACCTCTTTGGCAAACTCCGCTAGCGTTTGTTATATATTTTATTCTCTTAGGAGTTTGTTTAGCTTTTTTCCGAAAGTACAGTGTTATAGCCGTTAGGAAAAAGAATAAGTTGGAGATGGAGAATTTTGAAAAAGAAAAAATGGAAGAGTTGGTGCAATTAAAGCTTCAGTTTTTTACCAATATTTCCCATGAGTTTCGAACTCCTCTTACCTTAATTCAAACGCCACTCGAAAAGCTTATTTCCCAATCTGGAGACCTGGAAGAAGAGGACCGTCAGGAAAATTATTCCCTAATGCGAAAAAATGTTGCCATCTTAAATCGTTTAATTAATCAGTTGATGGAGTTTCGAAAGGTCGAAGCCGGTATGATGCCTTTAAAAGTGACTCGAGGTGATATTACACACAAAGTAAATGAAGTTTTTGATGCATTTAAAGTCATTGCAAAACCTAAGCAAGTTGACTTTAAAGTTACTTCATCCTCTTCCATGATAGAGATGTGGGTGGATTACGACAAGATTGAAAAGGTTTTGTATAATCTGTTGTCCAATGCGTTTAAACATGTTCCTCTAGGAGGAAAAGTACAACTTTCTTTAACTGAAATAGTAAAGGATAAATATGAATGGTTGAGAATTGATGTGACTGATAATGGTCCGGGTATTGATGAATCCAGATTACCCTATATTTTTGGAATGTTTTATAAATCCAAAAGTCACAAGTTGTCAAAGGTTTCAGGAACAGGAATTGGTTTAGCTTATGTCGAAAGCTTAATAAAACTGCATCACGGAGAGGTAACTGTAGAAAGTAATCCTCATGTCGAAACTAAGTTTTCTGTTTTTTTACGAAAAGGTAAAGGTCATTTTTCAAAAAAAGATTTTGCCGAATCCGAAATTGAAAACTCACAATTAATTCTTGCAGATACCGATATGTTAGAGAACCAACTGCATGATGGAGAAGACCAAAGAATAGAAATAGATTCTGAGTTGCCGACCCTACTTGTTGTTGAAGATAATATGGATTTGCAGTTTTTGATTAAAGCTAATCTGGAAAGTGAATTTAATGTAATTCAGGCTTATGATGGCATAAGAGGTGTTGAGTTGGCCAAAAAATATTTGCCTAGTATGGTTATCAGTGATGTGATGATGCCTGAGATGGATGGTTTTGAAATGATTAAGACCATTAAAACCGATGAGTCTACTTGTCATATCCCGATCATTATGTTGACAGCTAAAGCCACTGATGTAGATCGATTGCATGGATTAAATAGTGGTGCAGAAGCGTACCTTGTAAAGCCCTTTACCATGGAAATTCTAATGGCTCAGATCAATTCTATTTTAGATAGTCGGTCAGCAGTCAAACAAAAATTTTCTAAAACGTTAGACATTTCCCCAAGCGAAGTCACATTTACTTCCTACGATGAGAAACTCTTAGAAAAACTCTTAAAGGTTGTAGAAAAGAACATTGGTAACGCAGATTTTACTGTCGTTGAACTAGCCAATGAAGTTGGGATGAATCAGGCAAACCTCAATAAGAAATTGAAAGCGTTGCTCGGTCAAACTGCCAATGTTTTTATTCGAACAATTCGTTTAAAAAGAGCAGCCCAATTATTATCCTTAGATCGGTTAACGGTTTCAGAAGTCGTGTTTGAAGTTGGTTTTAATGATGTGAAATATTTTAGAGAATGCTTTAAGAAACAGTTTGGAACTACCCCAAGTGATTATGCCTCACAAAATAAGAATGAAAATTCGCTTTAATGGTTAGCTGTTTTGTTAAAAAAATCCTATAAATGCAATTATTTAACTGCGTGTCAATACGATTCGTCAAATAATAGTCCAATTCAACGTAATTCATTTTGCAGAGACTATAAAGTTTGTGTTTTTACCTTTAAAAATGTTTAGTTGGTTTCTGTGAATCAGAGATTAGTCTAAAATTTATTTATATCTCTTTTGTCAATATTGATGTTTTAGGTTAGCTGCCATAATTTTCTTTTAAAATTAAACCCAAGGAGTGGTTATATACTACCTTGTTTTGTGCAACCTAATACACAATATTATGAAAAAGATTTTATGGATGCTAATGTGGGCATTACCCATTATAGTGACTGCCCAAACGGTTCTCCAACCCGGAGAACTGGTCATACTAGACACTCGTGGAGATGGAGATAATGCTTTTTCGTTCATGCCTTTGGTAGATTTAGCAGAGGGAACAGAAATTCATTTTACCAACATCGGCTGGAATTCTGCTTTAATGGCTTTTAAAGCCACTAATAATGGAGGGCATACCACAGGGATATCTTCTAATATGGATCCGGAATTTGTAAATTCAAAGGATAATTATGGTATGGTAACTTATACTGCACCTACAGGTGGAGTTACGGCAGGAAAAGTTATTACCCAGTTTTATAATTCAACTCTTGCAGATTTTAACGATCCAAATTTTACAGGATACGAAGATGGAGATGATAGTAATTTAGCCCATATACCATTTCTATACTTTTCCACTTCCCCTTATGGTGATCAATGCATCGCTTTTCAGGGAACAAAAGAGACCCCTACCTTTATTTGGGCATTATCTTATTCAGCTACGTCTGATGATAATAATACGGATGATTGGCAAAACTTAGGAGGAGGGAATGCAGGATATCTAGGTGATGGCAATAGTGATTTACCTACTGGGTTAACAGTTGGAGTAAATGCTATGGTTATTCCACATACCATTATAGATGATTATAACAGTGGATGGTACAGTGGCCCCACCGGCAAGGCCAGCGCTGCACAATGGGCAGCCAGGGTAGTCAATCCTGCTAATTGGACCTATACTGATGATTTAACCGATGATGATGGTGATCCTAACTTTGTGTGGCATAAAGACCAGGTTTACCAGATTGGAGAATATACACCAACAGGTAGTGCTCCTGTAGCAACTGCTCCGTCCGGTCCAACAGTAAATGAGGATGAGGTAGATGTAGAATTATCTGATGATTTTGCTGTAGTTGATGCTGATTCGAATCCTCAGTTGTTAACCTTTGTCATTACTGGAGGAACCTTATCGCTAGGCACTGCTAATATTACGTTTGGAGGACAAGGTAATGGAACAAATGGCTTTACGGCTAGTGGTAGTCTAGCCGATATTAACACAGCCTTAGCAGCTGCAACATTTACGCCAACTCCCAATTTATATGGAAAAGAAAAAGCTACGATATCTTTTACAACAGATGATGGCGTAGATGGAACATCCGACGCAACTGTGACCTTTGATATCGCAGGAGTAAATGATGATCCTGAAGTAATTAATTTACCAACTGATGTTACCGTAACCGAAGATGTCTCCTCGAATTTAGATTTAAGTGCGCTTACTCTTATTGATATCGATGTTTGGTTGAGCGATATAATTTTAACGTTTTCAGTAAATCACGGTACTCTTGTGTCAAGCTCCGGAGGTAGTGTCGTTGTTGATGACAATAGTGCAACACCATCAGTATTAGTCTTGCATGGTGAACGTGGCTCCTTAAATACCTTTTTAGATGATCCGGCAAATATTACCTACACCGGAGATAATAACCTTAGTGGTGATAATGCGGATTTACTTACCATAACGGCCAATGATAATGGTAAGACCGGAACTGGTGGCGGATTAGATGTTTCTTTAGGTACGGTTAATATTGATATTACTGAAGTAAATGATATTCCAACTTTAACATCCTTTGCAGCAGAGCTTGGTTCAATTCCTCAAAATGATCTTATTGAAATTACTTTTGATGACTTGATACTTCAAGGGGATGAGGCTGATGTGGATGGTACTGTCAATGGTTTTAGAGTGAGTGAAGTTAGTTCAGGTTCATTATCCATAGGTGCAGAAGCGCTTTCAGCTACAGACTTTGACGCTTCTACCAATAATGTAATTCAAACCGGTTTAAATGCTTATTGGCGTCCTGGTTCGAATGTTGTGGGTATGCAAAATGCCTTTTCCATCGTTGCTATTGATGATGATGCCGAAGAAAGTGAAACGCCTGTTGTAGTGCAAGTTGATGTGTTTGATGAAGTGGCACCTGTTTTAGGAGTTCTTTCACCCGAAGACGATGCAGTAGGAGTAGAAGTTTCTGCTAATATAATCTTGACATTTAGTGAAAGCATTGCATTGGGATCAGGTAATATTCAAATTGTTGATGTAACAGATGCAACAGGTAGTGTAAGCATTGATGTGTCTGCAGCAGAAGGCCAATTGTCTATTGTTGATAAGGAGCTGACTATTAATCTAAATGCTGATTTAGAATTAGGCACTGGATATGCTGTATTAGTTGAAGCGACTGCTATAGAAGACTTAGCAGGTAACCCCTTCCTAGGAATTACAGATAATACGGTGTTTAACTTTACAACAAATTTGGGTACTTCAATTAAGAAAAATGAGATGCTCTTAAATGCTTACCCTAACCCTGCAGATTTGTATGTGTTAGTAAATGCAAGTGTTGGTAGTGTAGTTCAATTATTTACCGAAGATGGGTTGAAGCTCAACGAAGTTATTGCACAAGGTGAAGAGGTGAAGATAAATATGTCTTCGTGTTCTTCGGGGCTGTATATTATTAGAGTTATCGATGAAGATGCTGTCAAGGATATAAAAGTTATCAAACAATAAATTGGTTAATTATTTGAATTGTGAAGGAGGAGGTTCTTTTTTGAGTCTCCTCTTTCTTGTTTAAAAAATGATGATAATTAATCGTTGCTTTCTTCTAATGTGTTGTAGAATATGTTTAAGGTAAATTGTTTTGTAATAATATGATTTTTAGTTGTATCTGTAGGTTTTCTGCATGTGAATTAGATTGTCTGAGTGTTTTGTATTATGTTGTTTAGCATTATGTATTGTTTTATTCTGCCTCATTTGATTTATTTGCTCTGGAAAATCTTTTTTCTCAATTAGAGCTGCGAAGGAAAGGTTTCTAATTTAATTCTAAAGCTTATGAACAAATGTGTATTAGTCGAAAAACCGTATGATATCCTTGATAATATTATATTTAATACGGACGGAAGTGTTGAGGCTACAGTAAATAATGAATTTCTATT
This sequence comes from Bacteroidales bacterium, assembly GCA_003249255.1. Classification (GTDB taxonomy): domain Bacteria; phylum Bacteroidota; class Bacteroidia; order Bacteroidales; family Marinilabiliaceae; genus SZUA-582. The sequence goes on along the minus strand of QKJP01000005.1, from coordinate 42,312 downwards.
TGAATTGGAAGGTGGACCTATTGGTTGCTCAGAATTTGGACGACATATAGCAGTTTTAGGAGAATACGTTATTGCAAGTTATCTCGGATTTAAAAGTCAGAATTATTGTTTGGCAGTGAGCGCAGATTTGAAACGAGTTCATTCTTCCATTGTCAGATCCAATCAATTTCATTTGTTTGGCCGATTGTTTGAAAAAACCAAACGAGGAGCAAAGGTTTATGGTGAAATGATGGATGAACATGGAGAAGTTTTGTTTTTGGGAGAGGTTGAATATCAGATAATTACGCCGTTAGCTTTCGAGAAAATATTTGCAAAACACCAAATCGAATCTTATGGAAAAAAAGATTTAAATCCATATAAATATAGGCGGGGCTTAAAAAATTACTCCATTTCCGGAGATATTGTAAAAGCAGAATATGGCATTGTTGAAGCAGCTGATTGTGAAGGGCATTTTCAGAAATATCCGGCTTTACCGGCTGCAATTGTAGGAGGTTTGTATGGGAATTTATGTATGCCTTTGTTTTTACATTATTATCCTGGATTTAGTAAGGTAATAGGAAAAGGAATAAAAATCAGGGCGAAACGTTTGGCTTTTCCCGGAGAACATTTGGAATTTAAGGCTGTGATCACCGATCGAATAGGTCTTGATACCATTCGTTTGTCTGCTGCTGCTTTTGTTGGAAATGAAATTGTTGCAGATGCTGAATTTGAATTAAAAGGAGTTAATGAAGACGTGTTGATTACAACAAATCAAGGTATTGTTTCCGAATTGCATTCTGGTAAAAACTAATGGTTGAATGCAGTTGTTAATCCGACTAAAAGTCATTTAAGATTATCTTTAAATAGAAAAACACAGTCCTCTTAGGTTAGGAACTGTGTTTTTACAATCAAAGATTTGGGTTGTGATTAATCTTTGTATCTCCAACTATTTTACCCATATATTATTAAGCGTTCCCGTTTTTTAAGAAAAATTGAAATGATCCAGTAAAAGATATAATTAGTACTTTGAATGCTCCTGCCTCGAAGGACAGGAGTGGGGTCTGCTAATGAAATTGAATTTTTATAGCTTGTGCATGATCACATGGTTGTTTTTCAGGTAATACAATATCTAGACCTTGATCTGTAAGTTTCCATTCCAGTTCTTGTGTACTTCCTAATAAACTGATGGTTTTTATTTTTTTGGTTAATAGTTTTTCGCTTGGAGCAAAGCTTTTAATTAAGCAATGGTTTTGTGGCCAATCTAACATGATAGCATATAAATTACCGTTATTTGTGGTGAAGCGTATATCTTCGGCAACGGCTTCCGGATTTTTATCTTCGCTTAAATGTCCTTCGGTAATGTTTTGGGGGCCTTCTCCAAATATTTTCCAAGGACGAGATCCATAAATAGCTTCTCCGTTGATCTTAAGCCATTCACCCATTTCAAGTAGGCGTGTTTTGACTTCTTCCGGAATTTGACCATTGGCTTTAGGGGTAATGTTAAGAAGAAGTGCTCCGTTTTTACTAACTACATCCACTAAAAAGTCGATTAAACGATTGGTGGATTTATATTTTGGATCGTTGATGTGACACCAGGCTTTCCAATCTACCGAATCATCTGTTAACCAAGGGAAGTCCTTTTTCTCACTCATTCTGGATCTTTCCAAATCCAAGATAGCCGTACCTTTTTCCAAATCATTAAATTTATATGTACACACTACGTCTTTTCCCCATTTTGCAGCATTGTTGTAATAGTTGGCCAGGAACTGTTTTCTATGGTCTTCAGAAATAATATCCATTTTATTATCAAACCAAATAATATCCGGTTGATAGTTATCCATTAGTTCATCTAATCTAGCCAGCCATTCATCGTTAAAATCTTTATCAGGAAGTGGATTCGTTGGTTTGCTGGCTAATACAAATGTTCCTTTGGGTACTTTAGGGCCATACAAATCAGAATAAGTGGTATCAAAGGCATCTGTAGTATTATCCCAGGTAGGATACCAGGCATACATCCAATGACGGTGGTAAGTAACTAAGAATTTCATGTCCTGTTGTTTGATGGCTTTTTCCATTTCTCCAACAATATCTCGTTTAGGACCCATTTCGGCAGCATCCCATTGGGTTAATTTACTATCCCACATGGCAAAACCATCTGCATGTTCTGCAACCGGCCCGGCAAATTGAGCTCCGGCATCTTTAAATAACTTTGCCCATTCTTGTGCGTTAAAATATTCGCCTTTAAACATGGGAATGAAATCTTTATAACCAAAGTCTTTAAGATTGCCATAAGTTTTCTCATGGTATTCTCTTATTGGGTGGCCTTTTACATACATTAATAAAGAATACCATTCGGTTTCGTGTGCAGGTACCGAATAGGGACCCCAATGAAAATAAATTCCAAATTTTGTGTTTAACCACCATTCTGGAGTTTGGTATTCTTTTAAAGATTCCCAATCGGCTTTAAATTTTTTTTCTTCAGGTTTATTGCTGCTTGAATTGCACGACCAAAGAGTGAAGACGGTAATTATTGATATTAATAGTGATTTCATATTATGTTTTATTAGTTGTTCCAGTTTTCTTCAATGATGGCTTGAAGCTTTGGAAATGCTTCATCCGTTTCGTTAAGCTCAATTCGTTGTTTCTTAAGTTCTTCCTTTAATTGAGCAATGATGTCTTTGTACTTTGGATTATTATATTCGTTCTTGAGTTCATGAGGATCGTTTTTTAAATCGTAAAACTCCCATGCCGGTGGGGTATTAACATCAATACCTTCATACATGTTGGCCCAGAAATAGTTCTTATATTCGGTAGTATCCCGCCAGAATGAACCATAATAAAAGATGAGTTTGTGTTCTTTACTTCTTATTCCAAAGTGAGCCGGTACATAATGGTGGATGATGTGCATCCAATAACGGTAATAGGTGGCTGTACGCCAGTTTTCTTCAGGTTTATTCCACAACGTATGAATGAAACTTTTGCCTTGCATATAATCTGGAGTTGTACCCCCGGCAAGACTTATGATGGTAGGGGCAAAATCGGTATTGTTAATTAAAAGGTCAGTTGTTCTGCCTGGGGCTATCATGTCAGGACAATGAACAATAAAGGGCATGCGCATGCTTTCTTCATAAATCCATCTTTTATCTTGCAAGTCGTGTTCACCCAGCATCATGCCTTGATCAGCTGTGTAAATGATGATGGTATTATCCCATAAACCCTCTTCTTTTAAAGTGGTAAATAGACGTCCTAAATTATCATCAACTCCCTTTACACAGCGTAAATAATCTTTTAAATAATGTTGGTAGGCTAAGTGCGTGGCAGTATCTCCCGAAATAGAATCTTTTAAATAATATTGAACATAGTTACGATGTTTGTTGCGATTGGATATTGATGTACCGATGTGATTTTTTAAGGAATCATTAATTCCTCTGGTTGCGATGGATCCAAAATAAGGTTGGTCGTATAAGCTTTCAGGTTCAGGAATGACTGTGTCTTGTAAGTAGGATGAATAGCGGGGAGCATATTCAAACATGTCGTGTGGCGCTTTATAATGATGCATCAAAAAGAAAGGTTTTGATTTGTCAACTTCTTTAATGTAATTGATGCTTTCTTCTGTAATGATATCTGTTGAGTGCCCTTTATGCTGAACCAAATTATTTGGCCATTCGCCTTTTCCCTTTTCTTGAAATTCAGGATCGAAATATTTTCCCTGGTAGGGTAATACTTTATAAAAATCGAACGAAGAAGGTTCCTCCGCTAGATGCCATTTTCCTATGATAGCGGTTGAATAGCCCAGCTTTTTTAATTCTTGTGGCAGATAGTGTTTATCTTTTGGAAGTTTCCCATCTAAATCTAATACCCCATTAGTTTGCGAATATTGACCTGTGATGATGCACGCCCTACTTGGTGTGCAAATTGAATTGGTACAAAAGCTATTTTTAAAAAGTAGACCGTTTTCAGCCAGTTTATCAATGTTTGGCGTTGGGTTGAGTTTTGCTAGGCGTCCACCATAAGCTCCAATTGCTTGAGAGGTATGATCATCAGACATGATGAAAATAATATTGGGTTGTTGCTGTTTTTTAGGTTGGCATGAAGACAAATAAAGAAGACAGGCAGAAGCAAGGAGGAAAAATATGTTTTTTTTCATGAATAATAAATTTTCAATGCATGATAGAACTCAAAAGTAAATTCAATCCTATTTGTGATTTAATCTGAATTTATCATTTTGTTTGATGGCACATTTGTTAATTGTTCAAAAATACTAGTAATGATTAAATGTTCAATGGAAAAACTCCTTTCAATAGAAGGGGGAATTTCTTGGCTTTGTTACCATCAAAGGATGTGTGTTAATAAAAGGTTAAGATAATTAGTTTTTTTAGTTTAAGTCCCCTCAAATTGATTCAAATTCACCCTCAGTGTTATTGATGTGATTGTTACCTTCGGGTGCAATAACTAAGAAATAAAGCTTTTATGATATTAAAGAATTTTAATTTTGCGATTTTTTTAATGCTTCTGGCCTGGTTTGAGACCTCCTGCTGCCAAAGGGAGAAAAATGTTTCTCAAGAAAAATATACCGAAAGTTGGGAGTCGTTAGCACAAGTTAATAATACGCCCGATTGGTTTCTAGATGCAAAATTCGGGATCTATACCCATTGGGGACCCGTATCAACGGTTTTTCGAAATATGGCTGAAGGGCAATATTTGGATGGTTGGCATGGTTTGATGATGTATGGGAAAACCGGTCGCCCTGATTGGCAAACCGGTGAATTGAAAGGCGATCCTACTCCAAATTATTTGCATCATTTAAAAGAGTTTGGTGACCCACTAGAGTTTGGGTATAAACAGGTAATTGAACAGTTTAACCCTTCTGCGTTTAATGCGAAAGAATGGGCAGATTTATTCAAGAAATCAGGTGCTCAATTTGCCGGCCCTGTAGCCATGCATCATGATAATTTTGCCATGTGGGATAGTAAAGCAACTCGTTGGAATTGTAAAAACTATGGTGGAATTGATGTGTCAAAGGAGTTAAAGACCGAGATTGAGAAGAGAGGTATGAAGTTTATGGCTTCTTTTCATCACGCTTTTACCTGGAAGTATTATGCCTTAGCACATAAGCAGGGCAATATAGATCCTCAGGATTATGATTTATATACCGAACCGCACGAATTTTCGAGTAATACACCTTCAGAGCGTTTTGTTCAAGAGTGGTGGGCGAAATTAAAAGAGTACATAGACACTTATCAGCCAGACTTGCTTTGGTTTGATTGGTGGTTAGAAAATTTGGATGAATCCCTTCGCCAAAAGTTTTTAGCCTATTATTACAATAAAGGCTTGGAGTGGAATAAAGAGGTCGCCGTATGTTTTAAAGAAACTACATTTCCTGAAGAAACAGCCATTAGAGATTACGAAAGAGGAAGACCCAATCAACCCAAAAATCAAGCGTGGTTAACCGATACTTCACCTGGCGCTTGGTTCTATAGATCAAATGCGAAGTTTGTTGATGCCAATGAATTAATTGATATTTTAATTGATATCGTTTCCAAAAATGGCGCAATGCTGTTGAATGTACCTCCAAATCCTGATGGTTCCATTCCTCAAGAAATGAAAGATTTATTAGGCGAGGTTGGCGAGTGGTTAAGTGTCAATGGAGAAGCCATTTATGGAACAAGACCTTGGACAGTATTTGGAGAAGGACCAACTCGCTTGCCTGCCGGTGGTCATAAAATCGAAGAAAAAGGTAAAATAAGTTATACCGAAAAAGATATCCGATTTACGAAGTCATCAGAAAACGTATTTTATGCCATCGTAATGGATCAACCTAAAGGAGATGTTCTAATAAAATCATTAAGTACCCAGTTAGGTATTTTGAATAATGATATTAAAAAGGTAGAGTTACTGGGGGATGATACAGAGGTTATTTGGGAAAGGTGTGAGGATGGTTTGAAAATAAAGCAGCAGCCCTATTACCCATCTTCCTATGCCCAAGTATTTAAAATCATTTGTAAGGGTTATAGCGAAACAGATATTGCCGGAGAAATAAAGGAATAATTTGATCGAGTTCTGAAATTTTTGACTTAGTGCTATTTTAGTAATGAATTAGGTCGTATTAAGTCTTTTTTGTGTTAGTGTTTTTTAATCCGGTAAGTGTATAAATAACAATTATCTTATGGAGTGGGCATTTTATGCGTAAAAAAATGACGATATGTAGAGCGTTATAACATTGTTTTTAAAACAATTTATATTTTTATACTGTGATAAAACTTAATTTTTACTAAACCTTTCTTATTATTCTTCAGTGCCTAGACCTACTCATACAAAACTGGTTGTGTTTTTTAAAATAGTAATCTGTTGCTTTTATTTGTTTCAGCATCAGGGGCTTCATGCTATGGATTTGGACTCCAAATTGTCGGCAGACGAGCTTAAAGCTGTTTTAATTGTTCAAATCTGTGAAAATGTAATTTGGTCCCGTCAATTACCTGATACCATAGAGGTGGCCTGTTTTGATAGGGATGATAAGGTTTATCAGGTTTTATCCGAAGCTTCTCGAAAATATCAAATTCAGAATAAGCCTTTTCGCGTTAAAAATATAAGTGAAAAAAGCGATCTTTCAGATTGTCAGATTTTATATGTAGAAGATTCAGATTTTATCTACGAACATTCCTTGTTTAATATGGCTCAGGATGGCAGTTTTCTTTTAATCAGTGATGGGATCAAAGAAGAGCTTTTGACCTATATTAACATCAAGGAGAGTGATGAGAAAATCTCCTTTAGTGTAAATGTACCTAATCTATCTTTGGCAGGTTTCTCGTTAAAGCCTAATTTACTGTTGGCTGGAGGTAAAACGGTAGACATTAAAAAAGCCTACGCGGATTACGAAGAGATGGTAAGTCGGAGTAAGCGCAATTTGAAATTCACCAAAGAAGCTTTGTTTCAAAGTGAACTTTTATTGAATAAAAGAGACAGTGTAATTGCAAAACGTAATCTGGCTATTCAAGAATCATTTATTCACATCGATCTGTTAAAGCAAGAATCACTTCGCTTAAAGGAGCAATTGGAGAAAGATAGGGCATTGTTAAAATTAGAGAAGCAAGCATTAAGTACAAAAGAACAAATGCTTGCCAAAATATCCTCTAACATTGAAGAGAAACAAAAGCAATTACTGGTGTTACATCGTAATTTAGATGAGTTAAGGTCTGAATCTGAGGCGTTGAAAAAGGAAATTGAAGATAAAAACAAGTTGGTTTCAACGCAAATGGTTTTTATTTCAAATCAACAACAAAAGCTTCTTTTGTCCATTGGATTGATAGCAGCCTTAATGGTTATAGGTACAATAGTAATGCGTTTATTGTTTTTAAAACGTCGGTTAAATACAGAGCTGGAACATAAAGTGCAGGAAAGAACCCTCGAGTTGCAAAATAAAAATGATCAATATTTATCATTGTTTAATTTAGCACCTGTTCCTATCTGGGAATTAGATTTGTCTAAAGTTAAACTGCGGATCAAAGAATGTGGAATACAATCTGAAGAAGATTTTGATGCTTATGTTTTGGATAATCCACATTTTGGGTATGAATGTTTTAAGAATATGCGATTTTTAAACATAAATGCAGCAGCGTTAGAATTATTTAAGATCAAACATGCGAATGAAATACAAAATGTGTATCATCAAATGCATCAGTCTAATTTATTATCGATTTTAGCAAATGAATATAAAGCCATTCTTTTAAATCAAAAAATGCATTCTTATGAAGCCGTTAGATTGAATGCAGAAGGAACAAAGTTGAATTTGTTAATAAAATGCATTGATATTTCTGATAATGCCGATGGATACTCAAGAGTTTTAATGACCTTGGTGGATGTAACCAGGATCAGGTCAATAGAAGAAGAATTACGAAAACATAAAGGCCAATTAGAGTTATTGGTTTCTGAACGGACCGAAAAAATAAAATCTTTAAATAAGGAATTGCTCGTCCAAAACGATAAGTTATATAATAATAAGAAAGCCTTGGAGATTAGTCATCATAAGATGCAGATTGCCAATGAAAAATTAGAAAAACAAAAAGCTGAATTGCATGAAGCCTACCATGAGTTAAAAGAAGCTCAGGTTCGAATATTACACGCAGAAAAGATGAGTTCTCTTGGTATTTTAACCGCTGGCGTAGCTCATGAGATTAATAATCCATTAAACTTCATTCAATCCGGACTGTATGCCATGGAAGTTGTTTTAGCCGAAGAAAGCATGAGTGAGGAAATTCTAAAAGATGTCACCAAAGTTATGGGGGATATGGACATGGGCGTTAAGCGTGCTTCTGCAATTGTGAAAAGCTTAAGTACTTTTAGCCGCAAAGATAATCAAACCATCAAAAGATGTGATATACATCAAATTATTGAGAACTCCTTGTTGATTTTAAATCATGAAATTAAAAATAAAGTGCTTGTGAATAAAGAATTCTCGAAAGAAGCTTTTATTTTTGAAGGAAATGAGGAAGGACTACATCAGGTTTTTATAAATGTTCTGATGAATGCGGTTCAGGCTATTGATAATACTGGAGGGATTACAGTAAGAACCTGTTTGGTGAACAAAGAGAATTTAGAGCTCAGAGTTATAGACAATGGCCAAGGAATAAATCCTGAGGATATGTCAAAGGTTTTTGATCCTTTCTTTACTACCAAAGCCCCCGGCGAGGGTGTAGGTCTTGGATTATCGATTGTATATCGCATCGTAAAAGAGCATAAAGGATCAATTGTATATAATTCTACTCCTCAAAAAGGAACAGAAGTAATAATAAACTTACCAATAAAAAGACTTTAACGTTATGTCAAAGAAAATTCTATATGTTGATGATGAGCAAATTAATTTAGATTTATTTCGTTTAACTTTTCGAAAGAAGTATGAAGTTGTAATTGCTTTATCGGGAAGAGAAGGTATTGAATATGTTAAGTCGGATCGCGATATAGCAATGGTGTTTAGTGATATGAAAATGCCATCCATGAATGGATTAGAGTTTATATCTGAAGTAAAGAATATTAATCCGGAGCTTCCTTGCGCAATACTTTCCGGATATGAGAAAACGCCACAAATTGCATCTTCATTAGAAGAAGGCGTTATCGTTGATTATTTTCGAAAACCTTTTGATCGGAATGAAGTTGAAAAATTAATTTTTCAGGTTTTTCAAGGCGAGAAATAAAGAGCTTTGTTTACTTTTGTTAAAAAAAGTAAATGCTTAATGTTTTAATTGTATATGCCGTTGAAGAAGAAAAGGTACATGTGGAAATGCCCAACTGTACTTTTCGTTATTGTCGTACCGGCATAGGTAAAGTACCGGCCGCCATGGCTGTAGAAAAGGCTGTTGCCCTATATCACCCCGATCTTGTAATGAATATAGGAACAGCCGGAACCATCAATTACGAAATAGGTTCGGTTCATTTATGCTGCAAATTTGTAGACCGGGATATGGAAAAGCTCAGTGCCTTTGGTATTGCGTGTGAAGAGGATTTTTCCAAAGAAGTTGCAGATTGTACTTTTCTATCGGGGTGGAATTTTGATAGTGTCTGTAATACCGGAGATTCCTTTCTTACTCAAAGCGATGGTACAGGTGATGTTTTCGATATGGAGTCTTATGCAGTTGCAAAAGTTTGCAGGTCTCATAATATCCCATTTATCGGCATTAAATGCGTTACAGACATAATCGGTCAAAATTCTGTTAAACATTGGGAAGAGAAGCTTGCAGAAGCACAACAGATACTACAAGAGTATATAAATACTCATCCGTTATCTGTACCCGAAGCATGGTATGGAAGGGAAGTTCAGAATTGGATCGTTCAATATGACTTGCAAACGCATCCTGAAGGAGGATGGTTTAAAGAGGTCTATCGCTCTTCAATGATGCTTTATAAAAGCGGATTGCCTGAAACTTTCCCCGGAAATAGAAATGCATTGACTTCCATATATTATCTCTTAGCCAATTCGCAAGTGTCGGCTTTTCATCGGATTAAATCTCCGGAAATCTGGTATTTTCATAAAGGATTTCCATTGTTGCTTCACGTTATTGATTTGAATGGTGATTATTCAATAATTGAAATATCCGATACGAAAGGTGGCCAACTTCAATACACAATTGAAGCAGGTTGTTGGTTTGCCGCAGAAGTAAAAGATCATTATGGTTATTCATTTGTAAGTTGTGCAGTAGCTCCCGGATTTGATTTTGATGATTTCGAATTAGGAAGTATAGAAGAATTAAACGTCCAATATCCAAATCTTAAGTTCAAACTAAGTAATTATCTATTTAAATAGAAAGGGGATTTGATTTATATCTAATTTAGAAATTTGGATAAGAAGTCTCTGTAAAGCCTTAGTCAAAACCATTAAACTAATTAGCACATAGTTAATTTGAATATCCGTAATTATGCATAATGCAAAAAAAATAAGTATGACGCAAAAAACATCAACACAGAGACGCAAACCTGCCCGATGCAGGCGGGGACACAGAGTTTTATAGTTTTAACCTCATAAACTCTGTGCTTTTGTGTCTTTATGTTAAAAATCATTATGCGTAAAAACGGATATACGTTTTATTTAATTAGCACATCCGCACATTAACTACATCGGATTTTTAAAATGTTATACTTTCTTAATCAATTGTGAAAAAAATAAAAAAATCAGTAGGGGTAATTTAAGGTGAAATTTGTCCTTACAGCAAGGTGATTTAATTCAAAATGTGAAAGGAGGTCAGGCAAAAAGATTGAGAATTACTGAATTGAAAATGAGAATGAAATCGTATTAATTAGGGAGTAGATGTAATTGTTTAATACTCATTTTTTATCATTTGCCTCCCTTTAAATGCGAGGAAAAAAACTAGTTTTGCGCAGCTTAATTAATTAGCATTAGTTTGACTTTTTTAGTGATTCTTTTATAAAATTATTAATTTAGCGCAGTTTGTAATATTTTTTAACAAAAAATTATTTTATATGCAAGGGTACAAAATTCATTATTTCTTTAAACGCCTCTTGGTGTTGATGGCCTTTATAAGCCTATCAGCAATAGCAAGTTTTGCTCAACAGGCCGTTAGTGGTACAGTAAAAGATGCCACTGGAGAACCCCTACCAGGGGTAACAGTTGTAATTAAAGGTACAACTGTAGGTATTATTACCGATTTTGATGGTAATTATACCTTAAAGACGCAATCAGCAGCAGATGTATTAAGTTTCTCCATGATTGGTATGAAAACTCAAGAGTTTGCAGTTGGTGACCAAACCGCTATCAACGTAACCATGAGAGAAGATCAGGTTGGTCTTGATGAAGTAGTTGTTGTAGGTTATGGTTCATTAAAGAAAAAGGATGTAACAGGTTCTGTAGCCTCTATTGGTGCAGATGACTTGTTGGTAGCTCCGATTGCTTCTATTGATCAAGGTATGCAGGGTAAAATGGCTGGTGTTGCCATTTCAAATACAACAGGTGCTCCAGGTCAGGGTATGAAAATTCGTATTCGTGGAGGTAGTTCTATTACAGGGACTAATGATCCTCTTTATGTTATTGATGGGTTTATTGGTGGAGATATCACTAGTATTAACCCATCAGATATTGAGCGTATTGATATTTTGAAAGATGCTTCAGCAACTGCTGTGTATGGTTCGCGAGGCGCGAATGGAGTTGTGCTTGTTACAACTAAAACAGCAAAGTCTGGTGAGTTTAAAGTTTCATTTGATGCTCAGTACGGAATTAGTAACTTGGTAAAGCAATATGAGTTTTTAAGTGCCCTAGAGTCTGCCGAGTTATTAAATGAAAGAGCTGCTGCTACTAAAAAGGATGCTTATTTTGATGAAGCAGCTTTAAGTCGCATTGCAAGCCATGGTGGTGGTGGTTTTCTAGACGATGTAACACGAACAGGTACTAATCAACAGTACAATCTTTCGATGTCTGGTGGTTCGGAAAAATTGACTTATCTATTTTCGATGGGTTATCTAGATCAACAAGGGGTGATTAATAATTCGTTTAGTAAACGTTATTCAGTACGTTCTAATGTGAGTGCCGAGATAAAACCTTGGCTAGATCTTAAGTTCAATACTTTTGCTACGCATAATGATTATATGAATAATGGGGTGTATAACCGTACCATTAATGATGCTTATCGTTATCCTATTTTTTATCAAAATAAGGATGCTAATGGAAATTACTTAAGTGTAGATCCTCAAAATCAAGATAAGGAAATGTTTAGTTTGTATAATGGATTGTATACTACCTTTTTGCCAAATCCGGGTTATTACAATGAGCTTCAGTCTAATCAAGAGAATATGAGTGAGACTGTTACTTCTAACATTGATTTTACATTTAAATTTACGCCAAAATTACAATTTAAGTCTTCGTATGCAGGACGTTATTATGCCATGGAACATGGAAGTATGCCAGGTGTAGATAAGGTTTTTGTAACTAAAAATAGCCAAGGTATCACCCAAAATACTGCGCGTTGGTGGTCTTTGTTATCAACACAAATGTTAACCTATAAAAATACCTGGGGATTGCATGATTTTACTGCAATGACTTTGTACGAATTTCAGGAACAAGAGAATAGAACTAGAAATTTGATGGCTTCTCCTTTAGCTTCAACTCAAAATGACTGGTATTTACTACAAAATGGTGATGCTAATCGGATGACTTCTGCTTTTCAACCTTCTAAATTACAATCAGGATTAGCACGTGTTAATTATAGCTATGCTGATAAATATTTAGTAACGGCTGCTGTTCGTTACGATCAGTCATCACGTTTTTCTTCTGAAAACAATGCAGGTTTGTTCCGTTCCTTTGCTGCAGGATGGACCATTAGCGAAGAAGGCTTTCTTGCTGGAGTTGAGTGGATCAGTAATTTAAAGTTACGTGCCGGATGGGGTGAAACAGGAAATGCTGCTTCCGGAATATATGCCCGTCATACAGGTATGGTTACACCTTATGGGTATGGTTACTGGGGATACACCACTTGGAATGGAGAAATTACTGAGGCTGTTGATGGACTTGTTACCTGGCCTTCTGTTACATCAGAAGATGTGAAGTGGGAAACCACTACACAATCCAATGTTGGAGTAGATTTAAGTATATTGGGTGGTAAATTTACTTTTAATGCAGATTACTATGTGAAAACTACCACAGATGTAATTTTCAAAAAGAGCGTACCTAAATATACCGGAAAGGATAATGTGATGGATAATTTCGGAGAAATCCAAAATAGAGGTTTAGAATTAAATGGTGATTGGCGAGCTGTTAAGACTGGTGACTTTAGCATGAATGTTAGTGGTAACATTGCTTTTAATCGTAATGAAGTTGTTTCTTTAGATGGCGAAGATCAAATTTTCTTAGATGAAAATTCAGCCGATTTTGGTGTTTGGGATCACCAACGCTTTTTTGTGCTGAAGGAAGGTCAGCCTCTTGGTTTATTCTATGGGTTAAAGAAAACTGGTATTTGGCAAGAAAATGAGGCAGAAGAAGCTGCCAAATATAAATCATCAAAGCCGGGTGAGCCAAAGTATGAAGATTTGAATAACGATTATGACCTTGGTGCGAATGATCATCAGGTGATTGGACAAGTTCAACCAGATTTTACTTATGGTCTAAATGTCTCTATGAATTATAAGAATTGGAATTTATCAATTGGTGGTATCGGATCAGTAGGTAACCAATTATATAATTATAATCGTCATTTTGCGGATGTAAATGCTTTAAATGTTGATTATAGAGATGCCTGGTCGCCTACCAATTCCGGGTCTAACCAACAGATATTACCTTATGGTCCGGATTGGATCAAGAGTGCTAATCTTTCCAGTGAATATGTTGAAGACGCTAGTTTCTTCAAGATTAATAATGTAACCTTAAGTTATAACTTCCCTCAGGAATGGATAAATAAGATCCACCTTAATTACTTAAATCTATTTGTAAGTGTTAATAACGTAATGGTTATTACCAACTACAGTGGTTTAGATCCTGAAAATACTGTTAATAGCCAGGGAAGTGATTCTCAGTCGGGTATTGATGCATTCTCTTACCCTCTGTCACGAACTTATACTTTTGGGTTGAAAACGAATTTTTAAGTAATTGAATTATATTGTGATGAAAAAAAATATATTTAACAAAATTTTCCTCGGTCTTAGTTTAATAGGATTTTTAGGTGCCTGTTCAGTCGAGGAAGGTGTAGACGGTGTAAGTACTCCTAAGACTTTTTATTCTACTGAACTTGCAGCAGAAAGAGGTTTAGCAGGTGTTTTTGGTAGTTATCATAAATCAGTTCCTAACAATGGATTATTTAAAGACCATCTTATATGTGGTATGGGGGCTGATGATTTAACGAGCGTACTTTCAAAACCTTCTTACATGCAAGGGGATCTTTATACTCCAAGTGAAGGTAACAATACTGTGGCAATTTTATGGGCAGGAAAGTACCGTGCAATCAATGCTGCAAATGAATATATCAGGGATATTGAATATATGCGTGATGCTGTGGGTACAGAAGCCATGAGTAATGATCGATATGATCACTATATTGGTAACGCTAAGTTTATTAGAGCGAGATCGTATATGGATCTTTGTCTTTTCTTTAACCGCATGCCATTATTTGAAACGCCTGCGATTGAAACAGATTATAAGAATGTTACGCTAAGTGATCAAAAAGATGTTTTAGCTTTGGTTATTAAAGACCTGGAAGATGCTGCCGGTTTAACACCCGGAATTGCAGCTGTTCAGAACGTGCGTGATAAAAAAGGAGATGTTGATTCTAAAACAATTGATAGCAGGGCAACAATAACTGCTTGTAAAGCCTTTTTAGCAAGAGCTCACATGGCTATAATGGGTTGGCCGGCTGAGGATACCAAGATTGGTAGTTGGGAAAAGGTTCGTGAATATACCGGCGACATCATTTCTGCGGGAGTTTATGGATTATTGGATGACTATGCCCAAAATTTCGGTAACATAGGCAAAATTTTCCCTGGAGTAGGTGTACAAGAATGGGAAGGTAATAAAGAATCTGTTTATTCTATGATTGCTTCAGCCTCTGACGATAAGTTACTGTATATTAGGTATATGGGAAAAGCATGGGGTGAATGGGAAGATTACTATGTGGAGCATTTGTTTTTTGATAATATGGAAGATAATTACCGTAAGCAGTTCAGTGTTACTAATGGTAAGTTCCATCCTTATTATGGGTTTATAAAATATCCTTTTTCTTTAGCAAAAGGAAAACCGACCGTTATGAAGTTTTTATGGGGGTCTACCCTTGAAGCAGATTTTCGTAAGTATAGTGGAATTGCCGTAAGAGATACAGTAACTCCAACACCTGCTTCTTTTGGTGGTTTCGAGCATAATTACGATAATTCCAGTGATATTCCGGTTATGCGTTATGCCGAAGTATTGTTAATGTATGCTGAGGCATGTGGCCATGTTGGCGATGGAGCTCCTATGACAGGTGCAGAGGCCCTTAATCAAGTGCGTCGTCGTGCTTATGCCGGTGGTACTCCATGTAAATGGAATGCAATAGATGAGGCTATCGCAGATCCGACTAACCCTTTAACGACAGAATACTGGAGAAAGGGGCCTTCACCAGTTGATTTAGCTGTGAGTGGAGATGAGCTTATCAAGGCTGTTATTCGTGAGCGTGGATGGGAGTTTTTAGGTGAATTATCCATGGCGCGTTGGTTTGATGTTACACGTCTTAAAATGGTAGTAGAATTAATGGAAGCCCGTAAGGCTGATGGCCGTGAAGAAGGAACTCTTGGAGATTACAACGATCCAAAAACATGGCGTTTCCCTGTGCCATCGGATGAAAGTGCACAGAACCCTAATCTAAAAAATTAGTTTATTTCTCTCCAAATACTTCTCTTAGTATTTGGAGAGAGTTTTTAAATGTTTATATTTGTTAACGAAATTAAAAATTTAATTAAAATTAGTTATTATGAAAAAAATTTATTTGTTTTTGGCTGCAGCTGCAATGACCCTTTCTGTAAGTGCTAAAGAGGATGACGTAATCGTTGGTGGTGTTTTGGGGGATCTTTTTGGTGATGAGATTACTAGTATTGCTTCTGCTGGAAATACTAACGCTTATGGTGCAACCACTTGTGCGAATATTAATTTTGATGTTGAGCCTGTTGTAGTTGCTGATAAACCAATTGATTATTTTACCGTGAAAGTTTTATGGCACTTGGCTTCTGATGCTAACTGGGTAAATTTAAAGACTTTATGTTCTGGTTCTTCTGCAGCAGGAGCGTTAAAGAGTTTAGTTAAAGGTGACAAAGTTACTTTTAGTGCACAGTTACCAGCTTCTGTTGTTACAAAAATGAACGCAGAAACTCAAGAAGAAGGAGCTTTTGCTTTTATACAAATGTCAACCACAGGTGGTAATGCTGGATATAGTAATTTTTACCTTAAGGATGATGGTTTTATTGCAGCTAGTGGTGATTGTGATTTTGGTTCTGATGCTGCAACTTCAGTGCCATATGTTCAAATTGCTGATTTAAAAGTGAATGGTGTAGCTGTTTCCGGTGTATCTGAATTCACTGCAACTACTTTCTCACTTACTCCTAACCCTGCTACTGATGGAGCTGTTGTAGAATTAGATGGTGAAATTGCTGATGTATATAACTTAGCAGGTTCTAAAGTATTATCTGCTGTTAAAGAGATTAATACTGGTGAATTAGCAGCTGGTGTTTACATTGTTAAAATTGGTACTGCTACTTCTAAATTAACTGTAAAGTAATTAGATAGATAAACTATCAAGATAAATATTGAAAGGTGCTCTTTATGGGCACCTTTTTTGTTTAATATAATTTGTATATTTCAAAGCTGCAATGAGATTATTATGATTATTAAAGAGTTCTTCATTGTGTGTTATTTATTAGATTCAATGTTGTAGTACCTTTCATCGACTATTTTTAAAAAAAACTACGCTATTAAAGTAGTATGATGAGTTCGAGAGTTTTTTAGAGTTTTTCAGGCTGTTTGAAGTGAAACTCAAATGATTTTTTGATTGTCTAATTGAAATGATCTGATTTTATTTTTTAACTCATTTAGTAAAGTTGGGTTTGATTTCTTTTATGAACCTTTTTTCTTCACTGTAAGGTTTAAATCTTAATGTAATTGAGAATTGTTTTATTAGAGGTATGTAGTTAAATACTTATCAATATTAAGCTTACGTTAACATAAAAGATGCGGTGTCATTCAGCATAGCCAGAAGGGCTATGAATATCATGGCATAATATTGTTAGCGCCCAAGGTGCGTAGTCGTGTGGTTAAGACTACGCACCTTTGGCACTTAAATTAAATACCCGATTGAAATCCTAGCCCTTACAGGCTAGGATTTGGGATATCGCCCACTTTGGGACTTTTTTAGATTTATACAGAAATATATGTACTTATCTACTGACCTCAATTATTTCAATCATTATATACCCTTACCTGCTTGATATACAAATCTCTATTTTTTCCTTCCAATTTAAATTCAATGTCTAAACCAAATTCTTGGTATGACTTACTGGTAAATGTGTGGCTGATGAAGTATTTTTTGATAGTTTCCAATTGGTTGGCCAGGTTTTGAATTTCTTCCGGTGACATAAGTAATTTGTTGTCATTAAGGCTCGATTGGGTGATAATATCCACTGTATTTTTGTTTTCAAAGATGTTATTTGAATAGTTAGGGTAGCAAATAAATTGATCGCAAATTGTGCCTTGTTTGGGTTTAACCACATTTTCATTACCAAGTTGAGCATTAATTACAAAACCAAAATTATCTGGTCTATATAAATTTTTTGTTATTGCGACTCCATTCACTTCCTCGTTTGGAAAGGCTCGATGTGCCAAAATTCCCATGTAAACGTCTTTATGGTTGATGTGATAATACTCTCTTTCGGAATAAGCCTCGTATGACCACAAACTTGCCCAAACATTCTTTATGGCTTTTTCGAATGATTTTTTTTCGTGGTTCAGGATGCCGGTCTTTGAAGTGTATAATCCTGCTCCGGAAAAGCCTTTGGCATCTTCGGCATTAGTTGATGATCGAAATCGGAATTGGGAGAAATCTGTAGAACCTATTTTCTCATTCACTGCTTTGATAAGTTCCGGGTTAATGTCTTTTTGTTTAATTTCTTTTCTAATCTTTTTAAGTGTGTTCTTTATGGAGTCTTGCGATAGGTTAGATTTATTGTTAAGTAATGTGTCAATAAGCGCTTGCGCAGATGAGTTTATTACATGTTGGTAGTAAAAGTAAAAAGGAATAGCAAAAGCGCCTTCTGGTACTTTAAAATTGTTTTTGTTACTTAGTGTATGCAGCAATCCAAAGTTGGCAGCTTTGTTTCCGGTATGTTTGTATGAATTTTTATTGATGTATTTTATATCAATGATTGAGTCGACAGATAAATCATATTTAAGGTTGAGTTGCTTAGTTTTTTGCTTTAGTGCTATTAAACTATCAATTGGTTCTAGTTTGAATGTATTGTTCTCAACGGTAAGGCATACTTTTTTATTTGCATATAACAGGAGGGATGAGTCATTAAATGCTTCTTTATAAGCTGCAATTGGAATTTTTCTGTTTTGTGCCAGAATGCTTAAATGGCTCAGTGGAGTTTGAAATTCTGTTACAATTATTCCTGATACTTTGGGTAAGTATAAGGGGGTTTCATTGAGAACTGCAATGTCCATTGGGTTAATGTTGTCTGATTCTGTAGTAAAGTTATGGATGAAGTGTATGATGCCGCAATTTTTATATTTTCCAATGGCTTGGTAATTGAGATTATTGTATATGTGAGAAGGTTCTAGTAAAGGGATTTGATTGTTGAAATATGAACTTATTTCATGAAGTCGGTAATTGTTTAGCATAAGATTTAAATCTTTTCCAATAAAAGAGGATTCTTTTACAAGAGACCATAAGTGTTCAATATCCTTTTGTGCCATTAAGTCTACGGGAGAAATCTCCAAGGCATAAATGTTTAAGGTCTTAAAATAGTTAATGTTAGCCAATAAATATTTTCGCTTAGAGCTATTGGAATAGTTGACTTTATTGAAATCAGGAACTTCTAGCTTATTCTCTAAAATTACAGAACAAAACTCATGGTGATACCTGAAGAATTTTGAATTAAAGTAATAGAGTTTCTTTGTTTTTATCTCATACACTAATTTAATAGAAGATACCTGACCATATTTTTCCGAAAGAGGTAGTCCGGATAGCTTGTCAAAGATGGTCTTATCTTCTAATGTATGTTGATAGGTTTGAGCTGATGTGTTTAAAATAATTAGGACTAGGAGTAGGAGAAATGTAAGTTTTTTCACGTGGTTTAATTGTAGATTTTTCTTATTTAAGTAGATCATAAGACCATTCGATAAAAGTTTTTAATCGTGTGCTAGTTTGCTCATGTGCAAATTAATTAATTTGAATGCCCTCAACTACACATAATGCGAAAATACTTGTCAGAATGTTAAAAAATATCAACAGGACGTCAAAGATTTGGCCGATGTAGGTGGGGAAATAGAGTGTTGTATTATTTATAGAAAAAACTCTGTGTCTTAGTGTCCCTGTGTTGAGATAATTATGTGCAATAACGAATTTACATTTTAATTAATTTACTGTTCGATATTTACTGATAGGGCAAGATACAAAATCTAACAATCTTACGTTGCTGTTCGATAGGGATGTTAGACCAAATTTCTACGTGTTTAAATTTAACGGATTAAAGTGAGGTAGTCTCTTCATGGTTTGACTTTATTGTTTTAAAGACAGGCAAAAAGATTAACTCAAGTGATCTATTTTGAAGGTTGCTTTATTTGGGTGAGGTTTGGTAAAAGAGAGTGTTTGATATTTGTGAAAATGAATGTGGTTTATTTACCATTTGTTTTGCAGATAAGAGTAGTCTTTAAAGGTTGAGTTTAGGCTACAGTTAATATCCTTCTTCGCAGCTCATCTAAGTTATTTCGCAGCTCATCGATTTTACATTGTTGTGCGAAAGTATAGTAAGTACTTTAGCCTTGTCATTAAAAATTAGTTGTTATGAAAAAAGTAAAAAGTAATAAGGAAAAGGTAGGTGCAGGATTCTTTTTAATCTTAGCGGGTCTTGTTTTGTTAGCAGCAAACTTAAACATGCTACCGATGGGCTGGACAGATATCCTATTTAGCTGGCCTATGATATTAGTTGCAGTAGGCGTTTTTAATTTGTTTAAAGGGGATTTTAAAGCAGCATTCATTTTAAGTGTAATAGGTGGATTCTTTATCGTAACCAAGCATTTTCCCGAAATGGATATTGCTAAGTTTTGGCCTGTGCTAGTGATTTTAGGTGGTTTTATGTTGTTTTTTAAAAAGCCGGGTGCTTGCTGTAAGCGCTCGTTTAGGAGTACCGACAGTGTTGATAATGATGTGATTGAAGAAATTGCTGTTTTTGGAGGTGGATCTCGAATTGTAGAATCTCAAAACTTTAAAGGCGGAAGTGTGATTGCCGTTTTTGGAGGGAGTGATTTAAGTCTTGAAAAATGTACCCTTTCTACTGAAGGTGCTACGCTTGAATTAATAGCTGTTTTTGGCGGATCGAAACTGCTTATCCCAAGAGGGTGGAATGTGAAAACAGAAGTTGTGTCCATTTTTGGCGGCTTTGATGATAAGCGAACCTTTATTTCCAGCAATGATGTTGAAGATTCTCAAAAAACGCTAATCATAAAAGGTTATACCATTTTTGGTGGTGGAGAATTGAGGAGTGTTTGAAATTGATTGATGTGCTAATGAGTTGATTGATGTGCCAATGTGCCAATGTGAAAATTAGGAAATGGGAGGATTTGAGAATGAGAAGATTAGTAACTGATTTTCATTGATATATGGAATTAGGCACAAAGTACAATATGGCAAAGCTGTAAATTAGCACTATGCACTTTTAAAAAAAACAAAATGAAAAATATATTAATTATCAATGGCCATCCGGATAAAGAAAGTTTTTGTTCGTCTATTGCCGAAAAGTATCACCAAGGGGCCAAAGCTACCGGTGCTAATAGCACGGTTGTACATTTGGTAGATCTAAAGTTTAATCCCATTCTTCAATTTGGTTACCGGCAAAGAACTGAATTAGAAGCTGATTTGTTAGAGGTACGTGAAGCCATTTCAGCGGCAGATCACTTGGTGTTTGTTTATCCCATTTGGTGGGGAGTGCAACCTGCATTACTAAAAGGATTTATTGACCGTGTTTTTTTGCCGGGCTTTGCTTTTAAACCTAAAGAAGACTCAGTAATGTGGGACAAACTCTTAAAAGGTAAAACCGGAAGGATTATTACCACCATGGATGCTCCCAATTGGTATAATAAGCTGATGTATCGAAATGCCGGTATTCATGCAATGAAAAAAGCCACGTTAGAATATTGTGGGGTTAAACCGGTTAAAACAACCACATTTTCTTTGGTAAAGCATTCAGATTTCTCTAAACGAGAGGATTGGCTAAAGAAAGTGGAAAAGCTTGGTCGTTCTATGAATTAAGATAATGAGTTAATTGTTTGATGTGCAAATGTGAAAATTAGGAAATGTGAGAATGTGTAAATGAATGAATAATGATGAAGGTTTAATGATTAACTATTACTTGTTTAAATCTCATATCTGACTACTCTGTACTCCAATCTTGTATACTTCTACAAAGGTCTAAGCACATGTTAACAAATTAAGAACTATATAATGAATCATCCAATATTATCACGATTGAAGGTATTTCGACTTTACGCTCTTTTATGGGCAGTAGTAGTGTTAATACATTCAGTTGTACTATGGAATTTTTATAATATAGAGCCTATTGCCGCATTGATGGATGGCTTTGTATTTAATTTTTTCTTGTTTGTGTTTGGGATCGAGATATGGTATCCTGTGTTTTATATTGATATCAAGAAGGGCTTGATAAAAGGAATAACCCAACACATTTTTGCAGGAGCTATTTTAATATGGCTTTGGCAGTTCTTGAGTCAAACTGTTTTATCCTTTTTTTTGGATGATCGCTTGTTTAGCATACTGTATACTAATGAGTCGCTAACCGTAAGGGTGGTATTAGGAGGTTTAATGTTTTTGGTATTCACTTTGGTTTACTACATGCTTATCTTTTTTGATAACATCCAACAAAAAGAAAAAGAGCAGGAAACAATGCAGCGTTTACTCAGAGAAACTGAATTGAAAGCATTAAAAGCTCAATTGAATCCTCATTTTTTGTTTAATAGTTTAAATTCCATTAGTTCCTTAACGATAACCGATTCGGATGGAGCTCGTGATATGATAAATAAGCTCTCTGATTTTATGCGCTATTCTTTAAAGAAGAATGAGAATGCTTTTTTGCCCTTGCGGGAGGAGATGAAGAATATGGCCAGATACCTTGAGATCGAAAAGGTAAGGTTTGGCGATCGCTTAAATTGTGTGGTAGAGAACTGTAATGAATGTAGTGACCTTAAAATACCCGTTTTGTTATTACAGCCTCTTTATGAAAATGCCATTAAACACGGCGTATACGAAAGTATAGAACCGGTTACGATCAGAACATTTTGTAAAGTGGTTGATGGCGAATTAGAAATTAGCATCATTAATAATTTTGATCCCGAAGGTATTGTACATAAAGGTGAAGGTGTAGGGTTAGAGAATGTTAAAAGCCGTTTGTACTACTTGTTTAACCGACAAGATTTGGTAGAGGTGAACATAGAGAATAACTTCTTTGAAGTCGTAGTACGTATTCCTCAATTAATCGAAAAATAATTTTATGAGTCCAATACATAAAGTAATTATAGTGGATGATGAGCCACCGGCAAGAGCTATTCTCAAGGCTTATTTAAAGAAGTTTTCTGAGTTTGAGGTTGTAACAGAATGTGCCAATGGGTTTGAAGCATTAAAAGCAATTAAAGAATATCAACCAGATGTTCTCTTTTTAGATATTCAAATGCCTAAAGTGACGGGTTTGGAATTGTTAGATGTTATTGATGATCCTGTTAATGTAGTGTTTACAACAGCTTATGATCAATATGCCATAAAGGCTTTTGAATTAAATGCCATTGATTATTTGCTTAAACCGTTTAGTGAAGAGCGTTTTGCTGATGCGATAAACAAGCTAAAAATAAAGTTGACTAATGGAACAAAAGACGTGATATCTGTACAAACCATTCAGGAAGAAATTCCTGAAAAACTAGATCGGGTTGTGGTTAAGAAAGGCAGTCAGCTTAAGGTTTTAAGATTGGATGATATTCTCTATTTTGAAGCTCAAAGCGATTATGTAATGGTTCATACAAAAGAAGAACGTTTCTTAAAATCTAATACTATGGCTTGGTTTGAAAAGCAATTGCCGGAACAGCAGTTTGTGCGAATTCACAGGAGTTATATTGTTAACTCAGATAAAATTGAAAAGTTAGAACCCTATGATAAGGATACTCATCTGGCAGTATTATCACAAGAAGTGAAATTAAAAATTAGTAGAACAGGATATAAAAAGCTTAAGGAGGTTTTGAGGTTTTAGGATTTAATGGCTCATAATCTGGTGGAGTATTTAAAAAAAAAAGCTACTAGCCTTTAGCTGTTAGCCTCTGGCAGTAGATTCTCGATGAAAATCTTTAATGTGTAAATTCCGAAATGTGAGAATGTGTAAATTAATTAACAATTTTTATCGACAGTAGGAAATAGACTTATAAACTATTTGGTCTTTAGTTGAAAAATTGGACATGCATTTTTTTGTCAGTTATAGCAAACGGCAATTTTCAATGTATTTGAATTGCCGTCAGCTTGTGATGACGGCAATAATTATGCAAATATCATGGGCTTTAGCCCAAATCATAATTTTCAAAAGCCATTTTCCTGTGGAGTATTAAAACAAAGCAATTCTATAACTATGCTTTAGGTGATGAATTTTTACGATATTTCTTTTTCGGCTTGTTGTTATTTTTTTTTGTAGGCGTGGATTGGCTAGCCTTTTCTTTATGTTTTGCAAAAAACTTATTTCTCTCCTCCTTTTTCCCTTTTTCCCATTCTTTCTTTTCTTCTTTATTCATGGGATTATCCGTTTGTGGAAAAGGGTTGTCATCCAATACATTGATCGACTTTTTAATTAGTTTTTCAATGTTCTTCACAAAAGCATTTTCTTCTGGTTCACAAATCGAAATTGCAATGCCTTCTTCGCCAGCTCTACCACAACGGCCAATGCGGTGTACGTAGGTTTCCGGTTCGTTAGGAATATCGAAATTGATGACGTGTTTCAGCTTGTCAATGTCAATTCCCCTGGCCGCAATATCAGTGGCAACAAAAGCCTGTATTTTTCCTTCCTTAAATTGAGCCAGTGCTTTTTGACGCTGGTTTTGGGCCTTGTCGCCATGAAGAGCTGCCGAGGTAATGTTTTTACTTTTTAAGGTTTTAGCAATTCTATCAGCGCCATGTTTGGTTCTTGAGAATATAAGCACTTGACCAATCTCATGTTTTTCAAGGATGTGAAATAAGAGTTTTCGCTTATCACTTTTATTGGTGTAATAAAGGTGTTGCTGTATGGTATTGGCAGTTGATGATATTGGACTTACCTCAATTTTTTGAGGATTGTTTAATATGCGTTTCGACAGATCAATGATGTTATTGGGCATGGTAGCCGAAAAGAACAACGACTGTCTTTTTTGTGGTAGTTTAGGCAATAGTTTCTTGATATCGTTTATAAAACCCATATCCAGCATGCGGTCAGCTTCATCTAAAACAAAGTGATTGATGTCGGTTAAACGAATGTGTTTTTGATCGATTAAATCTAATAAACGACCGGGAGTAGCTATCAAAATATCCACTCCATTTTTTAGAGCACGTACTTGAGCACTTTGTTTAACTCCTCCAAAAATTACTGTATTTTTAATATTGGTATGCTTTCCATAGGTGGTGAAGCTTTCGCCAATTTGAATAGCTAACTCTCGTGTAGGTGTTAATACCAATACCTTTATTTTGGGGTATTTGGGATTTCGTTCCGAATCAGCAAGTAGATGCTCGATGATTGGAATTGCAAATGCAGCTGTTTTACCCGTTCCTGTTTTAGCACAACCCAATACGTCGTGATGGTCAAGAATTACCGGAATTGCTTTTGCTTGTATAGGGGTAGGAGTAGAATAGTTTTCTTCTTGTAAGGCCTTAAGAACAGGCGCACTAATTTTTAAATCTTTAAATTGCATTCATTGTTTGTTAGCTCACAAATGCGAGTGGAGAAGAAGCTGTATCTGTGAATAATGTATAATGGCGCAAAGGTAGTCGAATTTGTTGAATAGGATTGATATTTTTATGATTCGTTTGGTCAATTATTATTTCGAACATCGAGATAGCAAAGCACAGAGGGCAAAGTTTTCAAATACTGAATCCTTGTTTTTTGTTTGTGGGATTATTGATTTAAATCAAAGTAGCTCCTGCAATGCCAATTCCTGCACCTAAGACCAAAGAAAATATTAACATTGGTAGCATGGCTTTTTTATCACTTGGGTAAACTATTATCATAATTGGTACTGCTGATATCAAAGAAATAATCATGCCTTTTTGCCACGGTGAAATATCCCAATTAACAAAGGGAATGATTACCCCAAGCGCAAAGTAATGGATGAAAGCAGATATGGTAGCTCGCTTATCCAGTTTTTTAATAAGCATTGGAATGATATCGATGGTTCCTGCTGCAAGTCCAATTAAAATGGCGATTAATAGCTTGTTCATTTTTGGTTGTGTTTCATTACTAATTCACTTTGATTTATTTGTATTTCACTATTCATTGTTCACTATTCATTCTTCTTTGTTCATTCTTCACTATTAATTGTTCATTATTCTCTATTCTTTATTCATTCGATAAAGCGCATTTCCTTTTTTACTCTCAGTAGGTTTTCTTCAGAAGTCAGCATTTCCAGTAATTTAAACGCCACCGGAAGCGCTGTTGCAGGGCCTGTAGAAGTGATGATGTTTTTATCAACTACCAATTGTTCATCTTGAACAATGGCTCCCATTTCTGCTAATTGTTTTCTGCGATGGCCTTCATTAAGATCCCAGGTGGTTGCTTTCCGGCTATTAAGTATACCTGATTTTCCAAGAGGTATTGCAGCCACACAGACTGCCGCAATGGGTTTGCCTTGCTTGTTAAATTCACGAACTAAGTTTTGAAAACGCTCATCAAAAGTGTCTTTCATAAAACCTGCTGATTCGGCACCACCGGGTAGGGCTAATGCATCGTAATCTTCCGGGTTAATCTGTTCGAAGGGTATTTCAGGTTGAACAATGAGGTTCCAATAGGCCTTTATACTCGAATGAAAACCTGTAGTGACCAGGTCTACTTCTTCAAAGTCTTTTTCTTTAGTCCAACCAAATACATCGGTAAAGCATGCCGTCTCAAGTGGTTCAAAACCCTGTGCGAGGAAAAGGAGTACTTTTTTGTTCATCGGTAATAAAATTTATTTTTTGAGTTTGAAGGCAACAAAAAAGATTGATGAAATTATATGTTATGATAAAAAGTTTCTGATTTTTAATCTTAGGTCACAATTTTAGAGTTATTAACTGTTATTTGCAAACTCTTTTTTCATAATAAAGTCGCTACGATTAGTTTAAATAATTTTATAGAGGTAAGGAGTTAAATGCTTAATAAAAGTAAGCTTACGTTAACATCAAAGATGCGGTGTCATTAAGCATAGCCTGGCGCTTAAATAAGCTAACTGATTCATATCCTAGCCCTTACAGGCTAGGCTTTGGGATGCCGCCCACTTTGGGGCTTTTTTAGATTTATACAGAAATGTATGCACTTATCTACTGATCTCAATTATTTTAATTGTAGGTGTAATAAATGGTTTGTTTGTATTCTTTTTATAAACCCATCTAAAAGACCAAATTTATTATAAAAAAATAGCTTCTATGCCAGGTTGTTGTAATGTGTTGTTACTTTGTTTCTTGTGTTGTTTCTCAAAGGTGATTGGTCAAAATGCGATTCCCAATCCATCGTTCGAGAAAGTTATTGATTTTGCTCAAAAAGGAGATAGTCTTAATTGGTATAAAGTTCAAGACTCCGATACCCCTGATTACTTTAATCAAATAAGTTCTTCTTATCTTGAATTCTCAAAAAATTACATTGGAGGTGTAAATGCAAAGGAGGGAAATGCCTTTATCGGGCTTTTTTGTTATAGAGCAACTGCAAACGGATTAGTTAGTAACGTGCGCGAGTTTGTAGAAGTCGCATTAAAAGATTCCTTAAAAGCAGGCGAGGAGTATGAGCTAAAAGTATCTGTTCAACTCGATAAAGAATCTAATGTGGCTATCAAAAATATCGGGCTTTTATTTTCAGAAGAATCCATTGTAAATTATTCTAAGTCAAAGATTTTAAGATGTAAACCTCAAATTGTATTTGATTCCATTTTCATCGATAATTCTGATCAGTGGATTGAACTTACCAAAACATTCAAAGCTTTAGGTGGAGAGTCTTTTGTATCAATAGGTAACTTTTCGTCAGATAAACATACCCCAATTAAAACCATAAGAAGAGCCAAAATAAAAGATAAAAAAAGTAAATGGGGCTTAAGTAAATCCGAGATAGGTGCGTATTATTATTTCGATGCTCTGAGCATGTGTGCTATTCAAAAAGAGGAGGTAGAAGAGTTAGTTGAGAAGGTAAATGTTACGGATTCGTTTCCATCCCTAGATCTGAGTACAATAAATCTTGATGAGATTGCAATTAATACCACTGTCGCGTTAAAAAATATTTTCTTCGATTTTAATAAGTCAGAACTTCTTCCTGAATCGTTTCCTGAATTGAATAAATTATTTGATTTAATGAAATCTAATCCAAAAGCAGAAATCAAATTAGAAGGCCATACTGATAATGTTGGGAGTCATGAATATAACATGGAACTGTCGTTGAGGAGAACCGAATCGGTTGTAAATTATCTTATTTCTAAAGGAATATCTAAACATCGGCTAGAGTTTGAAGGATTTGGTTTTACACAACCCATTGCAGATAATTCGACAGAAGAGGGTAGGAGGCAAAATAGAAGGGTGATTTTTAGGTTGTTAAATAAATAGATTTCAAATATATGACACAGTTTCAAAAGGTTTTTTTTCTTTTTGCATTTATTATTAGTACTTCTCATTGTTTTTCTCAGGAAGTAGCAATATACGACCGGTACTATTTAAATCCTTTTTTAGTGAATGCTGCCGCTACCGGAATGGATTATTATCCCAAAGCTAGTATGTCTTATCGAAAACAATGGTTAGGAATCGATTATTCACCCAAAACATTGTTGTTAACCGGAAATATGCGAGTGGGTACTCATGATTTCTACAATCCAAAGAAATTCATTAATAAAGGGCCTTTGTACATCAAAGATAGATTAGGCTTAGGAGCTGCTTTATTTAATGATGTTAGTGGGCCGGCATCCTACAATGGAGGGATTTTATCGGGAGCATGTCATATCCCGGTCACATATAAGTCGCGTTTATCATTAGGTATTGCCGGGATTTTTGGAGGGCATTCTCTAAATCATAATATGCTGAAGCCCCGAGACGAGGATGACGCTTATTTAATGGAAGGGAATGAAACCACTTATCGTGCCAATATCAACGCCGGATTGCTCTTGCATAATAGTACATATTTTATTGGATTGTCTGCCAATGAAATACTTACTCCTGCACAATCTCATATTGAGCTGGTGCATTACAGAAGCTTCTATTTAATGGGAGGATATAAATTTATGGAAGAAAGTACAGCGCTTAATGTTGAACCTTCAGTAACGATCAAAAAAATTGCAGAAGACGATCCTGTGGTTGATTTGCACTCAAAGTTTTATATCCAGCGGTATAATTGGGTTTCTCTTTTTATCAATACCCAAAAGAGACTGGGTGTACATGCTTGTCTTAGAATTTATAAAATGTTGTATATGGCTTATAATTTCGAAAGCTCGTTTTCAGAGGTGGGTGTTTATAATTATGGCTCACACGAAGTCAGTCTTGGAATTAATTTAGGTTTAAGAGGTATGAAAGCCATTAAAGAATCAAATCAATAATGAACGGTATGAAGAAAATATTAACAGCATTAATTTTGCTATCCGGGTTTACTTGTGGTACTGCTCAATCCGGATATGTTCAAGATCCTTCTTTTGAAGATGTTTACAAGTGGTCAGATTGTAATGCTGATAGTTCGCCTGATGAACAACCGGGAGAATGGAATGTATATAAAAGCGCATCTCATGGGAGTAAATACATTGGTGTTGCAATGCGTGGAAGTAATGATCGAAATTATCCTATAAAAAATGAAGATGTACATACACAATTACTTGCTCCTTTAGTTGAAGGGCATGAATATACCCTTGAAATAGATTTGGCTCTTTCAAATGAAATGCTTGAGACTTCGAGTATCAATTATAGAACCCCACCTTTCTTTCGAATTTTTGGTAGTCCCACCGGAAGTTGTGAGGATATGGAGATAATTGCATCTACGGATAGAATAATGAATACAGACTGGCAAACATTTAATTTTAATTTTGTATCAGAAAAGACATATACCGCAATTAAATTTGAAATTTACGACTCTCCAATTAGTCACTCCTATTTATTGATCGATAATCTCCGAATTACGACCACTTTACCAGAAAAGCCTGTGCTGTTATCCGGACCTCAAGGTTTATGTCCCGGGGCCAAAAATATAATCTATCAGGTGCCTCCTATTCCTGTGGCCGATGAGTATGTTTGGGATTATTCGGGTACAGGTGCTACCATCACCAATTTTGGGAATTATATCATGATAGATTTTGATGTTGATGCGACTTCGGGAGCATTAACTGTCTACGCTAAGAATGAGTATGGAACAGGAAAAACCTCAGAAGAATATCCCATCGAGATCTATGAGTTGCCGGAGACACCTCAAGATATTATAGGTACAAGTAATATTTGTATTAATAAAGGAGAACGTAGTACAGGTTTTTTTATACCGGAAGTAAAAAATGCTATCTTTTATGAATGGCGTTTTGATGGACGATTTACCCGTTTGTTCGAAGATGGATCTGAGGCTATTTTGATGTTTGCAAATAATTCTACCAATGGAATTCTTAGCGTAAAAGGATTTAACCATTGTGGAGCTAGTCGCGATTCTTCATATTTAGATATTTCATTTATTACCTGTAGTACGATGATACAAATACCCAATGCAATTACACCTAATCTTGATGGTGTAAATGATGAATGGGTTATTGAAAATTTACCTGAAGGGACTGAAATAATGATTTTTGACAGGCAAGGACAAATAGTTTTTAAAAGTGATTCGTATCAAAATAATTGGCAAGGCACTGATTTGAATGACAATCCGTTAGAAACAGGCACTTATTGGTATGTAGTTAAAGCGCCAGATTTAAATACCGAGTTTAAAGGTTTTATCTATGTAAAGAAATAGTGTTGTATAGTTATGTAAATCAAACGAACAATAAAGCCTTGTAGATGAGTGTTTCAAATACAAGGCTTTAGCTTTGAATACTTTTAAGATTTGAGTTTAGTTTAGTTTTTTTGGGAACAAATAAGCCATTTTTTCATCAATGATGGTTTCATAAAACAGGAGAGCTTCTTTTCTGAGAAAAGCACTAACGCGTTCAGTACGCTTACAATTGTTTTCTTGTGTAATAGCTATCGTTTTGTTAGTGAGTTGTTTGCTCAATCCTTGTTCTCGAGAAACTTTATCCACAACCACTTTATCAATAATCCCCAGGTGTCCTCCTTGTCAAAGGTTGTTTTTGAAGGTGAGAGAGCAAAAGCCAATAATCTTACCAATCAAGCTCACCAACGATCAATTTTTGAACCTCAGACTTATTGATTTTTAGGTATACTTCATGTAAGGTGTTGTAATTTAAAACGGTATCATTTAGTGAGCGGTAGTAATGGTAGGATGTTTAACATATTTATTTATTTTTACAGTTGATAAAGCGCCTAGTAGAATATTTTTAAGAATGTAGTAGCGTGTTTATTTTCATGTAAAGCTCTATCTTTTAGTAGTAAATTATTCTTTTTCGAAACAGAGAAAAATAATAATTAATAAGACCATTATTTATGCGAAAAATCAAATTACTGTTTATAATTCTTTTACTGCTTGGGTTGGGAAGTTGTGAGAAAGAATTATCCCGAGAAGAATTAGTTGCAAAAGACAAAGCTAAACTTACCGATGCAATAGATTCATACAGTGTAAACAAATACAGATTCATAAAAATATGTTTAAGAAGTGTTAGTCTGGAAGATACGACCATGGCAGAATTTGTAGCGTTTAAAAATGAAGCAAAAGCAGTGGCCAAACTCATGGATCAAATTGATTATGAGGAATCATTATCACTTGCGGATTATTATACCATTTACAAGGCTTATAGTAGAATGAGTGATCAGGTAAAGAAAACCGATGAAGATGTTTTCCCATTATTAATGGAGTCCTTTGCTTTTCTTTATAAAGATTCTCTTAGCGATCATCAACCTTTAATGGTGGGTGAGGAGAAAGCAGCGTTTCAATGTGCTGAACATGGCGTTTTAAGTGCAGTCACCACTTTATGGAAGAGTTTAGGAGCCTCTGTAGCTTTATATGAGGCATCAAAGACAAATACAGAATTACTTGGAGATAATGAAGTGAAAGCCTTATTGAGTTATTACAGAGCTTTTTTGTTTTTACAGCACGGTTTGTATTATTTGTCTGAAAAAGAATATACTGAGAATATCGTTTGGTTAGATAATAATAAGTTTGTAAATCTGCCAATCACTAAAAGCTTTTTTGGCTGGGAGAGATTACCAAACGAACGTGCTTATGTAGGATTTCATGCGCTTAATTATTTAGCCAGAGGATTAACCCGATTAGCAATGCCCTATGAGAAGGATAACGAACTAGGTATTGATGATTTAGACGTGTTTTTAGATGACTTTGAAGAATTAAATATTCAACATGAATGCGTTTGGAGTATACAGGCTTACTTATACTTACATCGTAATCAACCGGAGGAAGCCATAGGTTCATTAAAGAAACTCCAAGCGAGTAAAATATTGTCAAGTGACGAGCAAAAGGTTATTGCAGAATCGATTGTGTATCTTGAAAAAAGAGAAGGAGATGCCTTGTTATCCGGAGTTTATGATAAGGTCTTTTTAACACGAGTAGCCACCTCTTATGTATACTCAATTATTAAGAAAACAGATTGGGAAAAGATACTCAAGGATAATGATGTTCCACATGCCGATGACATGATTATCGCTTTGAAAAAGCTTGAGCATATTAGCAATAAACTAGATGGAATAACCGGAGATGAGGCTTTTGAAGATGCCAAAGAAAAAATGAAAGAAGAAGGTTCGAAATTATTGGATCAAGCAAAAGGGTTGTTTTAATAAGAAGATAATTAGACTTTAGATAATAGATTTATTGTCCAAATAAGAAAATGTGAGAATGAGTAAATTAACTTGCTGTTTTTTTAATGTCTTCATTGCTCACTGAGTTATTGGTTTGATCCGTTGTTTGGGGAATTGAAGATTGAAATTAACAAGAAAGCCTTGTATATGAGTGTTTCATTTACAAGGTTTTTCTTTGAATACTTTTAAGATTTGGGTTTAGCTTAGTTTTTTTGAGAATAAAAAAGCCGATTTTTCATAACCCAATGTTTCGTAAAACAGGTGAGCCTCTTTTCTGTGAAAAGCACTAACGAGTTCAATGCGTTTACAATTATATTCCTTTGCAATAGTTGTTATTGCGTTAAGGAGTTGTTTGCCCAATCCTTGTCCTCGATAAACTTTATCTACAACTAATTCATCAATATACCCCAGGTTACCACCTTGCCAAAGGTTGTTTTTGATGGTGAGAGAGCAAAAGCCAATAATCTTACCATCAAGCTCACCAAGGATAAATTGTTGAACTTCAGATTTAATGCCTTTTAGGTAAACCTCATTTAAGGTTTCGTAATGTAAATCGTTATCCGGCCAAAGCTGCTTTAGTAAAGAGAAGATCATTTCAAAATCTTCATTTTGAGACATTCTAATTGTCATATTTATAAGTTGAATGAATTTTCAACTACGAAAAACACAAAAATACACGAAAAGTAAAATTTGGATGCTAATTTAGCTTCGCTGATTTTCAATTTTTTCGTGGTTTTTAGTGACTTTCGTGGATGAGAAAAAATGATTTTAGTGGTGAGGGAATAATCATTTCGCTAAGAGTAATCCTACTCTGTGTTGAAATATTTATGCGTAAAAGCGTATATACATTTTTCATTAAATAAAAGATAAATAGATCCCAGATATTAGTCTTTAATGTGCAAATTAAAGACTAATATCATTTAGCTTATTTAGCCATTACCTTAGCATACAATAAATTCTCATCTTTTGAGATCTGACTAATCATAATTGCTGTAATAACAGCAGTAATAATATCCAGCCCATCAGAGAACAGATACGCCGTAGAGGAGGTTATTATTTGCTCAATGGTATCATCTTTAAACAGTGTCTTTAGCGCAAAATTGCTAATAAAACTACCTATAATCCAAAGCGCCCACCATAAGCCAATAATTGATTCATTGATGGATGAGGAGTGATTCGAATCTTCTTCCAATAGTTTACTTTTTATCCCGGAGGTAATTTCTTTTGTAATACTTACCGGCCTGTAAAGGTTAACAAAAGGAATTGCAAATCCCCAAACGGCCATGTTTTCATTGTGTTCCGGTTTAAATTCAGAGTACTGGTGTAGGTTCCAATAAGCCCTTCTAAACCATTGTAAAAAGAAAATGATGGAGCAGATGTAAAGAGCCGATTGCATGAGCCCAACAATGCCTTGCCGTAAATCGTTTAAGGTGGTTTCTTCCATGGTATAATATTGTTCGCCTTTGGCAATGCGCTCCAGTAATTCAACTTCGAAGTATCCCGAGATTACTGCAAGTACATTCACAATACAAATACCTATAAAAATGTTAATGGCAAGTTTCGATCGTTTTGAATTGTCTCTTAATTCAGAAAAGGCAGCCTGTTCCTTTTCGATCATTAATTCATTTTTCTGATAGTTTTCGCAAGAGTCGGTGAAGTCGGCAACATCATCGGTTAAACTACAAATAATTCCTTTTGAAGGATTGAATTTTTGATTTGTACATTTCTTGCAAAATTTTAGCTGTTCGGTTCTTGTCATGTATTATTTATTTGTGAGTAAGGTTGTTATTCTATTTATGTTTTCGTTAGAATTGATCTGAAAAATATGAAGATACAATATTCTTTCTAAATTCAGGTTGATGCTAAATTCTTTATAGTAGTTCGTTAATGTTTTATATGTTACTGATAAAGAATTGATAATATCTAATAATGAGAATTGGGTGTTTTGTTGATTTATAGCCTTATGTAATTGGGTCTATAGCTCCCCGATAATTATCGGGGCTAAAGTCTAACGATCAATTGATATAGTTAAATACGTGTTATTATTCCTTTAACAATGTAGGGGGGAGCATTATTTGTTTGTCATGAGTCTGGTAAGGTGGATTTTGTGTCTTTAGGATTATTCTATTAATGCTAAAATGAATTGCCTTACTTGTTTACACACAAACATATAGCTAACTAAAAAAAAACGTGTAGATAATGAAGACTGTAAAAAATCCAATGGCTTCTAGATTATTTAGGCTTATTGACCTGAAAGAATGTAGAAGTTTAGTTTTATTGTTTGTATTTCAGGCTGTTGTTACTACAACAGTAAATGCACAGCTTAACCCCAAAATATCAGATAATAACGTCTGTGCCGGCTCCCCGGTTGAGTTATCTAGTACTGGAGACATTGTTGGTTGGTATGATAGAGATGACAATGTGTTGACGGAACTTGATAATAAAGGGTTTCCTGCTATATCTAAAAATCCAACTGTTTACCCCATGGAAACCACGACCTATACCGTTAGAGGGGTAGAAAATGGGCATAACCTTATTACTAATGGTGACTTTGAATTGTCAGATGCACAGTTTATATATGACGATATTAGTGACTATACTTATTATAATGGCCCTAATCCTGAGGATAAGCATATTAATGGAAAAAGTCCTCAAAGTGCATTCTCTATAGGTACGCTTGCTGAAGAGCATAATGGCACGGCTGTCAATGGTGGGACTTATTTTCTTCCGGTTGTTTCCAGACATAATGACGGTGGTCAGTTTATGGTTGTAGAAGGAGGAAAGTTTCCTACAATATCAGTTTATGAGGCAGAAACAAACGATGTACTGGAAAAAGGAACAACCTATGTGGTGTCTCTTTGGGTAGCTAATATTCAGATATATCTTGAGAACCCTTTCCACATGGAGGTTTTTATTAAAGTAGGTGGCAAAGAGCAATTAATCGGTGATATGGATTCTTACGAAAGTTCAGACTGGTATAACTTTCAGGCCATATATAAACATGAGACTGCTTCACAAAAAGTAACCTTAATTATTAGAAATAAAGAAACAAACGAGAAGGGTAATGACTTTGTTATTGATGATATCGAGTTAATGGCAACAATCTCAAAAGATATTACCGTTAACGTCCTACCGACTCCAATAATCACCATGAACGACCACGTGGTTGATGAAGGTAAAACTTTAAAAATCACCAATTCAGTAGATCAAAATGGTGCTCCTATAGTTGATCACTCCTGGACTGGAGCAGATATCTTTGATCCAAGCACAACCAATACTTCAACTCCAACCATAAGAGACAATGTTGCACCAGGTGAGTACTATGTTACTTACACAGCAACGAACAATATCCCTTGTTCAAGCAGTAAGGAAATAAAGGTTGTTGTTAAGGATTTGCATGCGTTTTGCTCACCTGGAAATGGAGCTGCTGCGCCAGACTATATAATTTCTGCCTCGCACTTACCGGCTGGTTATATTTATGGTTTAATGAAGAATGGTAGCTATTTAAGAGAAGTACAAGCAGGGGTAGATCATTCGATTGGTTATCATTATCCGGGAGAAGGATCGTATGAAATTGTTGGCTACAAAATAGTCGCTCCGGGTGAAGATGATTATGTGACCCTCAATATGATTCAACAAGGAAAAGTGACGATTCCTCCGGCTCGCACCTTCTTGTTTGATATTACCAAAGGAAATTTAACCGTAAAAGTTGATCTTCAGGATGAAGAACTTACCATTGGTGAAACGCTAAAGATTACTAATAAATCAAATCCCTCAGCAAATATTACTGAGCATAAGTGGGGGGGAGATACCGGTTTATTAAACCAAACCCAAACAGACATTTTTGAGCCTACTCTAGAAAACACCGGTACCCCAGGAACCTACTCCTTAGAATATACGGCTACCGAAGCAGGTGGATGTACCAGTACAGGTACCATGAAAGTAGTGATACTTGATAAAGCAAAAGCTCCAAATGATACAAAAGAACTCTGTGAAGGTGAAACATATACTTTACCAAATCCATCATCACCAAGTTTTAGGTACGAATGGTTTGAGCCGGATGGGACGACACCTCTTCCGGCTGGTACTACCACACTCAATAAAACCGGACGTTATGTTGTTAAAGCTTATAGCTCGTCAACAACAGCTGATGATACCGGATACATTGATCTAACCGTTCATGAACTTCCAGCTATTCAGGTAAATGGAGGTGTTGCCGTCTTAGGTACTGCTTTCCCCATTGTAAATGCCACACCAGAAACACCTTTGGCCATAAAAACTCACGAATGGACAGGTACTAACGCTGCCAGTTTATTAAGTGCGACGAATGTAAAATCGCCAACCCTTTTAAGCTCTGTAACAGAAGGGACTTACGATTTTACTTACACGGCTACCAATGCTAAAGGATGTGAAGATTCGAAAAAAATAAGCATTCAGGTGGTGGCACAAGCGCCAGTGCCGGCGTTAACACCCGAAATTTGTGAAGGAGAGACTTATTCTGTAGCAAGCTATCGAAATTCAGCATTCAGATATGTTATTCTGGATCCTGCCGGTAACGTGTTTGCAGGTGATGAAATCAGCGATCCCGGTAAATATGTTGTTCAGGGCTTTAATGCGAACAATTCATCCAATACAGCAGATGCGACCGGATATATTGATTTGACAGTAAATCCGCTTCCCTCTATTGATGTTGAAGATAAATTTATTGCCAAAGGGGCCGTTGGTGTAATTGAGAATAATACAACTGGTAATGGAGTATTAACACACTCATGGAGTGGAACAGGTGTTAATACCCTATTAAGCAATGTAAGTGTCGCAGAACCAACTGTTATTAAAAACGATGTTGAAGCTAGTTATAGACTCAACTACTCAGTTACAGATGCCAATACTTGTACATCAACACAAACTGTAAATGTAGATGTCGTGGCTGTGCCTAATGTTACAGAAGAAATCTGTAAAGGCGACCCAGCTCCACAATTACCAAGTACAACATCTGCCAATTATGCTTATAAGTGGTACGATGTAGACGGTAATCCTTTTAGTGGAACCTCCATATCAGAAGCCGGAGTATATAAAGTTGAAGTTGTAAACATCGCAACAAATGCTATTGCAGCAGGAGGAAGCGTAAACCTAGTAGTTAATCCTCTGCCGGATATACAAATAAATGCTGCTGTAGCCTTTTTAGGCGTTGATTATTTAATACCTAATTCAACTCCTGAAACTCCATTGGCATTAAAGACTCATGAGTGGACTGGAACTAATGTAGCAACTATCTTAGATGCAACAGATGTTAAATCACCTACTTTATTAAGTTCGGTAGCTGAAGGAACTTATGATCTTACTTATACTGCAACCAATAGTAAAGGCTGTAAAAGCTCTCTGCCCGTAAGTATTCGAGTGGTTGATGAAGTAGAAGTTCCAGAGTTGACACCTGAAATATGTGCCGGAGAGACTTATTCATTGGAGTATTTTAGAAACTCACCTTTTAGGTATACTATTTTCGATTTGGATGGTAGTGTATTTACCGGTGATGAAATAAGTGTATCTGGTAGTTACGAAGTTCATGGATTTAATGCTAACAATACAACTTCTACTCCTGATGCTAAAGGTTCGATAGAATTAACCGTGAATCCACTTCCTACTATTGATTTAGAAAATCAAACTGCTATTTTCGAATCGCCTTATTTGATTATCAACAATTCAACTGATATTGGAACACATATTTGGTCGGGAACGGATATTGCCATTTTAAACGATCCAACTATTAAGGAACCAACTGTATTAGAAACAGTCGCAGAGGGTACTTATGCGCTACAATATAAAATGACAGATACAAATGGTTGTTCCAACTCTATTTCGATAAGCATTGATGTAGTAGATAAGTTAGTGTTAAATGATAAAAATCTGGAAATCTGTGCTGATGATGAAATTGTGTTATCCGATTACGTGCCACATAAACCACGTTTTAGTTACGATTGGTATGGATCTGATGATGGTAAATTAGTAGGAAGTACTTCTATTGCAGATCCAGATGTACCTGTTAATAAAGAAAAATATTACATAGCGGTAGGTTATGAAAGTGGTATTGCAGTAGATACCGGAATTGTTTTCTTACGTGTATTTGATTTACCAACGGTAGAACTTCACGATAAAGTTTTATCAGAAGGTCAAACGTACACCATTTTAAATAATGTTACCGGTTCTTCAGATATCGCCACTCATAAATGGTCTGGAGATGTAAATATCATTCAAAGTGTAACAGTAAAAGAACCATCGGTAAAAGACAATGTGAAACCGGGAGTATATAACCTAAGTTATTTGGCTACGGATGAAAATACTTGTACCATTACAGAAAGCGTACAAATAGAAGTTCGTGAAGGAGCGGTATTGCCCAATGGCACTTTCAGTGTTTGTCCGGATAGCAGCTTTACTTTACCATTGCCTGATCCCGGTTTTGAGTACATTTGGAAAGATGCTGCAGGTCATGATGTAAGCTCGGAGAAAGTTACCGAAACAGGTGTTTATACGGTTTATGCCATCGATCCATTAGTATCAACTACTGAACCAATAAATGATTCTAAGATTACCTTAACGCACCATATATTACCAACTCCGGTTATTAATAATGGTGTCAATGGCGTAGCGATTTGTCCAAACGAAGGTGTTACTTTTGATGCCGGCAACTACGTTAGTTATTTATGGAATGATGGTTCAACCAACCAGACCATCACCATCAATACTTTTATTACAGAGGCTTTTGTGAAGGTGATTGATGCAAATGGTTGTCCGGGAGAGTCTAATGTGGTAACGGTAATCGGGAAAGATGAGCCGGCACTTGTTGAAATACCTCAAGATACTATCTTTTGTACTGGTGACAGCACTTTATTAGTGGCTCCTAGTGATGATTTTGTGGAATTCGAATGGTTTTTGGATGGTGAATTAATTTCAACCGAAAGTCAGATTTTTGTCTCGCAAGCCGGAGAGTACACTTACACCGTGTCGGATCAGTGTTTCCCTAAAAAAGAGGCAAAAGTTAATATTGATCTTTACCCACAGCCACAGTTTGATGTAGTTGATAATAGTGAGCCTGAAGAGTTGATGGTTAGTGCGGTAGATGGAATGCCACCGTATGAGTTTGCTTTGATAGGTAAACCAAATCCTTATCTGGATTTTTCTAAAACCGTGCATTTATTGGGTGTTTATGGGGGTCAATATGAACTGCAAGTAAAAGATGCTAACAGTTGTGCGAATAAGCTGCAAGTTGAAGTAAAGCATCCTCCAATCGAAATACCAAATTTCTTTTCTCCCAATGGTGATGGTTTTAACGATACCTGGATAATAGATGGCTTGGAAGGTAAGCCGGAAACTGAAATTTGGGTTTTCAATCGTTATGGCAAAGTGCTGGTTAATTTTATATATGCAGATTACAAGTGGGATGGTCGAGCAAATGGCTTTAATTTGCCAATGGATTCATACTGGTATGTATTAAAGGTGCCAAATTATGGCGAGGTGATAAAAGGTAATGTAACCATTGTTCGATGAAAAAAGTTTATTCATAGACAGAAAAAAATAGAATATCGAAAGCTGCTTCCAAAGTCTGAGTACTCAAGGAGGC
The DNA here is from genome assembly GCA_003249255.1 of Bacteroidales bacterium. Taxonomy (GTDB): domain Bacteria; phylum Bacteroidota; class Bacteroidia; order Bacteroidales; family Marinilabiliaceae; genus SZUA-582. Next base: position 2,370 of record QKJP01000005.1, on the reverse strand, counting down.
AGCTTTTTTTATTTAACAATCCTGAATTGTTTATCAAAGAATTTGGTGATTGATGTAATAATAACAGCCAATAGAGAAAAGATAATTTTGATTATGATTTTAAAGGAATCTTTGGTTTTCAAATTATTGTTGGATAAAGAAAGTTTCTGAATTCATAATATATATAAGTTGATCATAAATATCAAAACTCCAAATTTGACGACGCCCTTGTTTAGGAATTAACTTCCATGCAAAATCGTTGGTTATGGAAAAGTATGTGCTTCTATTTTGCATTGGATTCTGGTTAGTACTTGGTGCTTCTGCGCAAGATCAAGCCAGTGATGAACCCAAAGTAGTATCTATATCAGATATGATACACATGAACCTGGATGAATTGTTAAGTCTCGAAATTGTTCATTCTTCATCATTAGCTCCCAGCTCGGTGAAAGATGCACCATCTACAGTAACCATTATCACCAATAATGATATAGAAAACTCCGGAGGTCGTCGTCTAACGGATGTGCTTGAAATATTTGTTCCTAATTTTCAATTTTTAAATCAATTAGGTATACCCTGGCAGATTGGATCAAGGGGAATCATGTCTAACGATAAGCAATTACTTCTTCTTAATGGGCGAAATCTAACGCAGAGGACTCGTAATGGCATTGTTTCCGAATTAGACTTGCCGGGCTTGTCGGATATCAGATACATTGAGGTTGTGCGAGGTCCGGGTTCTGCCATTCATGGGCCTGGAGCCTTAGGAATGGTGATAAACATTGTGACTTTTGACCATAAAAGCTTTGATGGCCTGGATGTAAAAGGCCGGGTAGGAGGCATTGAAAATTACCAGTCGGCAGAATTAAAGGCAGCTCACTCGTTTAATAAAGATCATGGCTTATTTGGGTATTTAAATATGTCTTACAGTCAAGGTGCAACGCGCGAATACGCACCTTTATATTTTGGAGCAGATACACATGAAGATGGTGAATATAAAGTGGGCGAAAATCTTACCAGTCGTGGAATAGATTACCGCCGGCAAGCTGAAGATGGCGCTCCTCGTGTCAAAGCTCACCTGCAATATAACAACAAAGGTTTCGAAATTTGGGCCAGACACATGGACGGTGGCGAAAGGCATAATAATGGAAAATATGAATTTGAGAAAACCAAATATGCCCATACGAATGTAAATGCTACTTATAAATTAAAAACAGGAGAAAAGCATAGCTTAAAGTTTATAGCTGGCTTTGATGATTTCTGGATGAACTGTAATTATATAACCTTGGCTGGAGATACGGTATCCTTATGGCGCTCCCGCGAATATGAATACAATGCCAAGGTATTAAGCGAATGGCGCGTGAGTAAAGCATTAACTACGGTTGTAGGAACAGAAATTCGATATGACCAGATCGGTTTACCCTATGATGGTATTGCCCAGGTTGAATGGACACCTACCCTTGATTCACTTATTGATGCTCCCTGGAATACGCTTACTTATTCAGGCCTTGGAGAGATTAACTGGAAGCCTAATGAGAAGCTTAAATTTGTTGTTGGAGGGCGTTACGATAAACATACTTATACAAAGGATTTGTTTTCACCAAGGGCCACCGTATTATTTACGCCCAATGATAAGGATGTAATAAAATTTATTTTTGCCCGAAGTTTAAGGCTAACATCTGCAACCGAAATGCGGATCGATTACCGGAAAGGATACGAAAAGAAAAGTGCCGTTGAAGAATTGATGTCTTATGAAATAAATGTAGGGCATAGTTTTTCTGAAGCATTTAATCTTTCGGCTAATGTGTTTTATCACGATTGGGAACCGGTTGGTTTTAATAATGATACCGATTACCGGACAGTAGCCGGACATGTTAATAGCTGGGGCTTTGCCATAGAAGGAAATTACAAAACTGATAAAGTACGTATGCGTGGATCGCATTCTTATACTAAATTATTGGAATTTGATAAAATAGAAGGAGCTGGAAGGCTGTATCATTATTCTACTGCTGATAATGGCGTTGGGAATGATTTTACCTATTGGCATAACCATAATACAAAGTTGTCATGTTTCTATTATCCATTCAAAAAACTGACCTTAACCAGTTCACTGAATGTGCTATGGGGATCGCCGGGTGGTTATAACTTTGCACTTACTGTGATAGATAAAACTTTTGATCCAGAAAATGATCCAAAGCACTATACCCTTGATGACGATAAACCTTTTCAGGAATCAGTTTACTTAAATTTAGGAGCACATATACTCTAATAAAAAGCAAGTAATTAAGCCACTTTTTTATTGGAGCTGTTAGTATTATTTATTTCTCTCGGATCATAACAAATGTATTCATGACTATATGGTGTTTTGTTTTTAATTACACTGTAAATGGTTCTAAG
>QKJP01000001.1 GCA_003249255.1 Bacteroidales bacterium | reverse complement strand
TTTGCGAAATAATCTCCGTTAAGAAGGTTTGCTTTTCCTCATCGCTTAGCTTCAGGAACTCTTGATGTAATTTATTTACTGCCGTCATTGAATCGCTTTTTGTAAAGATAGTAAATAATTCATATCTATATTAGAATAAAGCCATAATTTACTATTGACAAATTCATCGTTTATTTTTATAACTAAAAGTAAACGTACATCATTAATATTTCTTGACAATGAAAAGGTCGACCATAATAGTTACACTAGTATTATCGCTATTTATGATTTTTGGATGTGCCAGCAAGCGCTACCTTAAACAAGCATATAAGTTAGATAAAGCCGGGTTATATTCAGATGCTGCAAATTTGTATTACAACTCCCTTCAAAAAAACAATAAAAACATTGAAGCCAAACTTGGCCTTCAACGAACCGGACAAATGGTTTTGGACGATAAGGCCAAAGACTTTAAAAGCAAATACGAAAATGCTTCGGCAAAAGATGCCGTATACGCTTATAGAGATGCAGATGCTTACCACAAAAAAGTAGCATCCCTGGGGGTGAATCTAATCTTTGATGATGCCAACCAAACTTACTACAAAGAAGTAGAAGACAGCTACCTGAAAGAACTCTATCAAAAGGGAACAAAAGATTTGAGTTTGGAACAATTCTCAAGTGCAGAAGTAACTTTTGCTGAGATCATCAAAATTAATAAAACATACAAAGACAGCCACTCTCAATGGGTTACCGCAAAATATGAACCCATTTATAGAAAAGGTAATCAAGAAATAAATTCACAACTTTACAGATCAGCTTATTACACCTTTGATAAGATCATCAAGGAAATTAGTGATTACAAAGAGAGCATTGCTCTAAAAACAAAAGCACTGGAAAATGCAACCTTAACCATTACCATTAAACCTATTGCCATAGCTAACCGCGATTATTATGACATTACAACCCCTTTAGCTACAAAAATCAGCAACGAGATAAACAGTATCAGAGAACCGTTTTACAAAATAACTCAAGTCGTTCCACAGACCAAAAATATCAAGATTTATAACTATGAAATATTCAACCAGCTTCTAACTCAAAAAACCGTTGAGGATAGAACGTATAATTCCAAAGCAGTACTAAACACCTACATCAAAAGCTTTAGAAGAGAGGGAGGTCAACTACAAAAACTTGAAAAACGGGGCTACCTCAAAAACACCATTGAGGTACTGAATAAAGAAACTCAACAAAAGGAAACAAAGACAACCTATAAGAAAATCAAATATTACGTTTACTCGCAAGAAAACAAAGTTAACTTATCTGTAAAATACGATCTAAAACGAATTGATATGAATGAAATACCGGTTTCTAATTATTATTCAGAAGAAGCTAAAGACAACATTTATTATGCAAGCTACGATGGAAACTATAAAGACTTGGTTCCAGGCTACTGGAAATACTTAACAAAATCATCTGAAAGTGATCAAATAAAACAAGACCAAAACGCAATCAAAGAACTTCATCAACTATTCAACAATAAAAAAGAAATCACCTCTACCAGTGAATTAGAACAACAATTAATTGCAAATTGTGCCAAGCAAATAAGTTCACAAATTGAAGCTTATAAACCAGAAAAATAACACCATGAATTTTCGCTTCTTATGTATTTTGATTATTGCGAGTTGCTTTTTGGGCTGTTCGGGTAAAAAAAAGCAAGCTGAATTATTAGAACAATCTAAACCCGAATGGGTAAAACAACGTCCGATAGATAGAAATTACTACTTTGGCATTGGTATCTGTAGAAAAGTTGGCAATCCACTTTATTACGAAGATAAAGCAAAAGAGAGAGCGCTTGCTGATATTGCGGGACAAATAAACACTCAAATACAATCGGAATCAAACTATTATAAGGTAGAGGATTTACAAGGTGCTCATGATTATATCCAAAGTCGAATCAAAGCCACCTCATCTGAATTCCTTGAAGGTTATGAATATGTAGACAAATGGGAAGACCTTGACAACATTTACGCATTCTACAAATTATCAAAGCAAACCTTTAAAGAACTGAAAGCAAAAAGAAAAGAAGAGGCTTTATCCAATGCCACACAATCATTTTTAGATGCGAAGGACAAAGAAAGCACTTGGCATTTATCTGAAGCTCTTAACCTTTATGCAAAAGTTATTGACCTATTAAGCGGCTACATGAATGAAGAAAATACGGTTGAGCTCAATGGCCAACGCATTGAATTATTAACAGAGAGTACCTCCGCTTTACAAGCTGTAATCCGAAGCTTAAGCATCACCTCTAATCAACAGAATATCAATTCAAAACCACAACATAAGATCCAAGAAGGAACTATCACAGTGACCATATACAGTACAAATGATCATGCCATAGGAAACATACCTGTTAAATTTAAATACTCTGGCGGATTCTTAATTAATGATAGCGGACTGAGTAACGAAGCAGGACAGGTGTTTACTCCCGAAATAAGCAAATCTGCCCTTCAACAAGATGAAAAGCTGGATGTGGAAATTGATTTGGTGAAACTAGGCCAACTAACCAGTAAAAATATTTATGTTAGAAAATTAATAGAAAAAGAAAGACCTGATAAGTTGACCATTAAGATCATCTCTAATTAATACAACGAAAGATACACTATCAAACACATTATCATATTATTACAACTTAACACATTTACCATGAACAAACTTTTCACCATTCTAACAGTCCTTTTCATTTCGTTATCCACCCATGCCGAGCAAAACGATTATTTAATAGGACAGGTTCTTAAATGTGACTTTATTCCCAACTGCATTGATGTTAATAAGGAGAATGATAAACTGATTATTGGTGGCGAAAACGAAGTTGCAATTGTATATGATCTTACGAATAAAAAAAAGATTTTTGAACAAACAGTACATTATCAGCCCGTTGTAGAGGTTCAGTTTTCAAATAAACACGATGGCTTTTATACGGTAGGAGATAAAAGTTTTAAACTTTGGCTGTTTGGCTCTGAAAAAGAAGAAAAACTGTACAAAGGAAGTCATACCTCTATTACCGAATGGGAAATGACTCCGGATGAAAAGCATTTTGTGGGCGGCTCGTATGAAAAAAAATTCCGCTATTGGGATGCCAACAACCCCGAAACACCACAAACGGTTCAAACCGGACAAAAGAAAAACGTGATTTCAATTGCTTTAAGTAACGACAACAAATACATTGCCTGTGGATCATTAGATCATACGATCGAAATTTACCAAACAGATTCCATGAAACTCGTTAAGTTTTTTGAAGCACATGCAGAACCTGTTTCATGTTTAAAATTTACACCTGATGGTAAATATTTAATTTCAGGATCGCACGATGGACATGTAAAAATATGGTCGACAGACAATTACAAAATAAAAAAAGTATTTTCGGGACATACCAACGCCATCAACAACATTTCGATAAGTACAGATGGGCACTATATACTGGCAGCATCTTATGACAACAGCATAAGCCTCTTCTCTATCCCTACCGAAGAACGCATTTACCATTACATTTACCATAAAGCACCGGTTTTAGATGTGTGCTGGAGAAAGGATGGCAAAGGTTTTTATTCGTGTGATAAAGAAGGTTTTGTAATTGAATGGAATGTACCGAATTCCTTATTTGTAGATCATTACTTTAGCAAAGAAATGAATCAGGAAATTGAAAACAATACACTATTTGCTCCTCGAACAAAAGAGGAATCGAAAGACGATTACAAACAACGAATGGAAAAGGCAGAAGATGAGAAAAAAATCATTTTTGAAAAATATTATCAAAAGTATTTAAAGCTATTAAACGATTCGGAATATAAGCCTTAATATTTTCTAGTTTTGACTATCTTTTTATTTACATCGTCATTTAACTCAACAGTACGAAGCTCAACAATAATTGTACATTCATCTTTGCACAGAACTCTTTAAAGGCTGAGTCATGGAGACACAACGATCTTTTTGCATTTCAACCCTAATAATCTGTATTGAGACACTTTTTACAAGTAACAAATGATCTGTATTAGATCTAATATTGGATAATCAGATATCTAGAAATTTAAAGCTGAGCATCCTGAATAAAACACATTATTCAGCAACTTCAAAATCCTCAAAAACAACTTCGCCCAACCCTTCATTGCTATGATTGCAGAAAGCCAAACCAACCAAAGCATCTGCCGGGAATAAAGAATTGATTCTTGCTACTTGCTCCCAATCCTTTCCATCTTCAGAAATTAAAGCTGTAAAAACATCCCCCCATCGTATAATCTTTAACCAAACCGGGAATGTCTGATGCACATCGCCATAATGCCAGATGGTTTGGTCATTAGTTTCGTTTCTACTTTGCACATACAAACCGTTTTCGAAAGTCATACCGACACTAAAGTATGGGGATCCGGAACTTTGATCGGCTCTTATCATCAAACCAGCTTTACCATTTTTATGAGCGGCCTTCAAACTTGTGATTTTTACCCTTACCTCACAATTTTCTTTAGCTCTTTTAAAGTGATAATGGTACCCATCGTTGCTGCTCCACAAGTCAGTTCCTGATGCTTTTAAGGTATAGGTATTTTTGGTTTGATGAGTACTCCCCTTAAGCTTAGTATCTCCTATATCGATACTTAACCACGGATAATTATTTTCCTTCTTACTTAAAACACGAATTAAAACTTTTTGAAACTGTGTGGTATCATCCCCTGCTATTGCCTGATAGGTAAAACTATCCAGACCTACTGCATGTGTAGCAGTGTATACGAATTGATTATCATCCCGAATTAAATTGCCTTTAGTAGTAAGAGTATGCCTTAAGAGTTGAATGGTATCACCTTCCCGATCGTAATCGTTTCCTAATACATTTAAAACCACTTGTTCACCTTGATACACCATGACATGATCATGATTAATTACCGGCGGCTTATTTTTCTGAACATCAATAACAATTACTGCTGGCTCTGATTCTTCTTCTCCATCACTAATACGATATAAGATACTATCTTTTCCAATGAATCCTTTTTTTGGAGTGTATATCAGCGTATTGCGAGACTGTTCTACACGACCAAAATGGGGTTCTTCATAATTAATTAGGGTTAATTTTGAAATAAGCACATCGTCCGAATCATTATCTAACGGACGAATTTTAATTAAGCGATCCTCCACACAAATGTAGTCATCATCTTTGGCCAAAGGGGGTTTATTCACATTCTCGAGCAATGCAATAACCACTAGTTGCAAAACAGCAATTGCCAACAGCAGCTTTAGGGTATGATGTTTAAAGAAGTAACGTAAGTTCATTTTAATTATTAATTTTCAATTGTTAATTATTAATGGAATCACAATTAGTCATTTACCCTTAATAATTAAACATTATCATTCATAACGTAACGCTTCTACAGGATTACGACGGACAGCTTTAATAGAATGCCAGCTCACAGTGATCAATGCAATTAAAAAGGCAAAAATTCCGGATGCTGCAAACACCCACCATTTAGTAGCAATATGATAGGCGAATGAATAATACAACAAGGCATCCACTAGGTAATAAGCAACAGGACATGCTATTACATAAGCTCCCATTAACCAGGTGGCAAAAGATTTATTGATGGTTAATAAAACATCCAACATACTTGCTCCATTAACTCTACGTATCCCGATTTCTTTCACCCGCTGCTGAATAAGCAATAATGTTAGACCAAATAATCCCAGAGACGACACCAAAATCGCTAGAATAGTTCCTATTCCAATAATATGACTCCACTGATCCCAAAAACGATATCGTCCTTTTAAAACAACATTCCAATTCTTGTGGTTTAACTTCCTATCGGGTATAAGTGAAGCTGTATTTGATTGAAGAGAATCTTGCAATTGATTTGCTTTCCCCTCTTTATATTGAATGAGAATCGTACGAAGAGTTGGATCGAATCCTACCCTACAATGGAGCATCATTGGAAAAATTGGAACACCTAAATTTATAAAATGATAATCCTCAACTACTCCAATTACTTCCATAGGCTGTTGCGAAAAGATGAACTCTTTACCGATCGGATTATCAACAATACCCATGACTTCGGTAAAGGTACGATTCACAACAATGGCTTTACTATCTGGACTGATATCGGCAGCCGTAAAATCCCTACCTGCAATTAGTTTCAACTCTAGAGTAGAAAGGTAATTCTCATCAACCTTATGCATATATACTGTTTCTTGCTTGCCATCTCCCCGATCTACCGTATTGTACCAATAATGACTTCTGAAATCCCGGGAAGTTTTAGTTACATTTTCTACAAAATCCCACTTTTCTATTTTTCCGGCTAAAACATCAATTTCCCCCTCTGTAAGGTTATAGGCATCAACATCATGAATATTATCACTGTTAAACCCTAATGGTTTATTTATTAAATATTTTAACTGCAAAAACAAGAAAACGGTAATGATGATAAGTATTATAGTGATGCTGTATTGGAGCGATACAAAAAAATGAGATAGGCGTCTTCTTTTTCCGATATACATTTTATTGGCTGCCATCTGGTGCGGACTGACCTTCTTAAAAAGAAATACAGGTATACTACCTATTACAATTACAAGCAAGAAAAACAAAGCCATTGCATAAAAAACAGTATACTTATAACTAATTAGTTCTAAGTGAATATCGAAACCGCTTAATTTTTCGAAAGTGGGTATAAATATAAATCCTAAAAGGATTCCAACTATAAAAAACAGGGTTGTGATAATTAAACTTTCGATAAAGAAAAGGGTGAAAATATCTTTATTGGTGGCTCCCATGACTTTTCGAACACCAACATCACCAATTTTCTGAAAGTATTGCCCTAAGGTTAAAATCACATAATTACATCCTGCAATGAGTAAAATGAGGAATGCAACAGAACCTAAAATATAATACAAGGGAGTAACTGCTAGGGCTTCGTTACAACCCCCGACTTGTGATTTATGCACCTTATCTACCGGAACAGAATATACCCTAAAGGCATCTTCTTCATCCTTTAAAAGGTTGTTTTCTTTTAAATAATGCAGCGTTCCATCATAATAATTTGCTACCACGTTATGCACTTCGTGCTGTACCGCCTCCACTTTTACATCCTCGCAGTGCATATAATAAATATGTGCATGTCCGATTGGTGTAGAGCAGTTCCTTAGTTTATCGCCAATTAAATTAGATACCAATACATCGAACTGCATGGTCGAATTACCGGGCAAATCATCCAATATCCCAACAATTTTTATGGGGATATCGGGATAGCCCACCGAGAATTCGATAGAATCACCTAAAAGTTCTTCATATTTCCCGGAATTATTTAATAAAGAATCTGCGACATGTTTGGTTATAACAGCTTCATACGGGCTTGTAAAAAGTGCCTCTGGTAATGATGTTATGAGCGGGTAAGTAAACATCTTAAAAAAATCTGCTCCGGCAAAACCGATATCGTAGTTTTCGTAATGATCTCCAATCTTTAAGTCATGATTATTACACATATGAAAACCACAGGCATAGACAACTCCACTTACCTTTTGCTTAATCTCATCTTGTAATACAGAAAACAGGTGGGTATCATCGTATTCTATATCGACGGCTTTATAATGGTATTGAATACGGTATATGCGATCTTTGTGTTCATGAAAACTGTTGAAGTTTTGTCCTTGGATAACAAATACATACACCACAAATACGCATGCTATGGCAACCGCCATACCAACAATAGTAATAATGGAATTCGTTTTGTTTTTTAATAAGCTACGAAAAGCATAAGATAGGTGTTGACTCATTTTTTTACTTTAAATAGTACTAATATTTCATCGCTAATTTCCATACAATTCCGATCCGTTAATGCACAATTTTTTTCAACACAGGGACTCCGAGACACAAAGTTTTTTTTGCATTAGGTATAATTGCCGACATTCAATTTTACTCATTGTCTCATTTACTAATCAGCACAATAAGCAGACTAATTCAAATTCATTTTCTCAACAATTACTTTTCCATCAAGCATATTAATGGTGCGATGTGCAAAACCGGCATCGCGTTCGCTATGTGTAACCATTATGATGGTGGTTCCTTCCTGATTTAACTCACTGAGTAAGTTCATCACTTCTATCCCATTTTTGGAATCCAGATTTCCGGTTGGTTCATCGGCTAAGATTAATCCGGGATTGGCAACTACAGCCCTTGCAATAGCAACTCTTTGTTGCTGTCCTCCTGATAGTTGTTGGGGAAAATGCTTAGCACGGTGCCCCATTTTCATGCGTTGGAGAATGGCATTAATTTTCTCTTTCCTTTCCTTAGTTTTCATATTCAAATAGATAAGAGGCAATTCTACATTCTCGTAAACGGTTAAATCATCGATCAAATTAAAGCTTTGAAACACAAAACCAACATTCCCTTTGCGAAACTTGGTACGGGCTTTTTCTTTTAATTTTTCTACCGGAGTACCATCGAAGTGATAAATGCCATCGGTGGGATTATCTAACAAACCTAATACATTTAGTAAAGTGGATTTACCACAGCCTGAAGGCCCCATAATAGCTACAAACTCACCATGTTTCACCTGCATATTTACACCATTAAGTGCAAAGGTTTCAATCTCATCTGTACTAAATACTTTTACCAGGTCATTAACTTTAATCATAATTATTAGACTTTTGTAATTGACGAGCAAATATAATGATATATAGACAATTATTATGTTTATATTAAAGAGCTTATAGCCAATTTCTTATAATCTACAGTATATTTAAAAGAAGGCATTTACCTAAGCTGATATTCGATTTTATTTATTTCGCCCATTTAGGGCTATTATTAAAACTTTATACAAATACATAGGGCCTTGCCCTATGCTAATTTCGTAAGGCTTTCAGCCTTAAATTATCCCTAGAAATTGAATTCTTTATTCTGACCTCTATTGAACAAGTATCGTCAATTGGGTAAACAATGAGCTTTCATAATCGCTATTTTTTAGAATATTTAAAGACTTAAGTGCAGATATACTCATTGGCACATTTTTCATTTTTGACTGTTCGCAATAAAATGCGGCTATCAGTTAAGTGTAAACATTTTTGACACTCACAACTAAGAACAGGGCTATATCATTATATTTGCTAACAAGATTTTTCAATCAAAAAGATCCATTCTTTGGATTTGTTACTTTAATCTTTATCCATAAAAATGATAAAAGGCAACATACTAGTCGTAGATGACAATAAAAGTGTACTTACTGCACTGGAAATGTTTCTGCAAACCGAATTTGAGCAAGTCTATACTTTAAATAATCCTAAAAACCTGATAAGCACTTTACAACAAAATAACATAGATGTAGTGCTGTTAGACATGAACTTTAAAGCCGGATTAAATACGGGAAATGAAGGGATCTATTGGCTAAAACGCATCAACGAAGACTATCCACAAATTCCCGTAGTATTAATTACTGCTTATGGAGATGTTGAATTAGCAGTAAAGGCAGTAAAAGAAGGTGCTTTCGATTTTGTATTGAAACCCTGGGATAATGCAAAGCTCATTAGCACATTATCTGCAGCTTATCAGCTCACCAATAGTAAAAAAGAAAACACAAAACTTAAAGCTGATTCGAAAAATCTGAAACAGGTTCTTAATCAACAAGAGAATCATATCATTGGTCAATCGCCAGCTCTTAAAAATGTGTTGTCTTTGGTGGAAAAGGTTGCTAAGACTGATGCCAATATTCTTATTACCGGAGAAAACGGAACCGGAAAAGAGGTTATTGCCAAAGAAATTCACCGCTTATCAAACCGCAATAATGAACTTATGATTAGTGTGGACATGGGGGCAGTGAGTGAATCTTTATTCGAAAGTGAATTATTCGGACATGTCAAAGGGGCTTTTACCGATGCGAAAGAAGATCGCCCGGGTAAATTTGAAACCGCTAACAAAAGCAGCCTGTTTTTAGATGAGATTGGAAATTTATCTTTATCGCTGCAAGCCAAAATTCTAGCTGCTCTGCAAAACAGAACCATCACGCGCATTGGTAGCAACACGCCAATCCCCATTGATATCAGACTTATTTCGGCAACCAATAATAACCTGGAAGAAATGGTGAATGAGCAAACCTTTCGCGAAGATTTGCTTTATCGTATCAACACCATTGTTATTGAAATTCCGCCCCTGAGAGACAGAGGGAATGATGTAGTACTGTTGGGCAATTTCTTTTTAAACAGATACGCCAACAAATACAATAAACCGGGCTTAAAACTTAGTGATAGTGCGGCACAAAAGCTTAAAGAATATCATTGGCCGGGTAATGTTCGCGAACTGCAACATTGCATGGAGCGTGCAGTAATCTTAGCCGAAGGAAATGAACTGGACACCAATTGCTTTTTATTAAACAGCACGAATAAATCGCTAAATTTCAATGGGCAAACCATCGAAGAGATGGAGAAACAAATGATTGCCAGCAACATCGAAAAAGAAGGTGGTAACATGAGTAATGTGGCGAAGAACTTAGGCATCACTCGACAAACATTGTATAATAAGTTGAAGAAGTATCAGCTGTAAAATAGCTTGATTTAGCTACTAGCTTTTAGCTGCTGGCTGCTGGCTGCTAGCTGAATCTAAATCATATAGTTTTTTACTTCTAAACACATATTAATAGAAGCGAAGACTACATTCTACTATAAAGCACAGCTAAAAGCCAATAGCTAGCGGCTAGAAGCTTAATAAAAAATCCACAAATGAACTACAAGAACTTTTATTTATCCATATCCTTACGACTGCTAATTCTGATTACGTTATCGGTATTAGCAGCCTATTACATTTGGGTTGATACCAATATCCCCTATGTGGTTGGTATCAGTTTAATAACGGTTCTGGTAGCCATTAATACCATTCGTTATTTTAACAAACTAAACCAATGGATAGCCTACTTCATACTTGGGATCGAAAATGAAGACACCACATTAAAAATCCCACAGAAGTCGGGTAACAATTCCATTGATGAAGTTTACCGTGGCTTAGGACGTTTATACGACAAATACAAAGAAGCCAAGGTAGAGAACTCCACGCAGGAAGAATATTTTAAAACGGTAATCGATCAATCTGCAACGGGATTATTCTCCATCAACGAAGAAGGAAGAATCATTAACATTAATCCGGCAGCCGAGCAGTTGATTTCCTTAAGTTATCATCAGCACATCAATTCCTTGGCTAGTATTAATGAAGCACTGCCTCCCTTCATTCTAAACGATAAACTACGAAATAAATCTACCATATTTGAAAATCATCACGGACAAAAATTACTCTTTAAAGTTAGTCGCATCATTACACCTGAAGAAAGCATTACACTCATTGCTGTTAGTGACATCACCAAAGAATTAGACATTAGTGAGGTCGACGGTTGGGTAAAGTTGGCCCGCACCTTAGCGCATGAGATTATGAATAGCATCACTCCCATTACCACCTTATCGCAAGTGATTTTGGGCTATTTTAAGAAAGGAAATCAGGTTATTTCGCCCTCAGAAATGCAGGAAATCACCATTAAAAACTCCATCAAAGGATTAGAAGTTATTGAAGACCGAAGTTCCGGCTTATTAAAATTTGTAGAAAACTACCGCAAGTTCACCAAGTTACCGGAGCCTGTTATCGATATAGTTGATCTTTCAGACCTGCTTGACAAGGTTGTATTAGCTTCAAGTACTTTTGCAGGAGCGAAAAACGTAAGAATTGATAAAAACTACGAAGAAAACATTTCAATCGAAACCGATGACGATTTATTGACACAAGTCCTTATCAATTTAGTTAAAAATGCCATTGAACACTTGAACGAAATCAAATTAGACCGGCAACCAATTATCAAACTAAGAGTAACCCAAAACAACGACAACATCGTCCTTTCTGTTTGCAATAATGGCTTGCCAATCCCACCCGAAATGCGAGAACAAATATTTATCCCATTTTTTACCACCAAAGAAAGCGGTTCGGGTATTGGGTTGAGCTTAAGCAAACAAATTCTCTTAAAACTTGGAGGTGATATTAATCTTTCAAGTGACAGTAGTGAGTTTACTTGTTTTAATGTGACGTTTAAGAATTAAGAAATCAAGTGCATATTTTATTATTTTTGTTTTCGTCAAAAACAAAAAACCTATGAATAAAAAATGGTTTAGAAACCTACTGCGAGGTTTAAGCTTTACATCAGCCATGTTTGTTTTTCAAGCATGCTATGGTACGCCACAAGATATGGGTCTTGATACTTTGCTCGAAGGCCAGGTAAAATCAAGTACTGATGACTCTCCCATTCCGGGCATAAAAGTATCCTGTGATATGCAATATATCTACACTGATGAAGAAGGAAACTTTTCTATGTACGTTCAAGCATACGAAAACCTCACACTTTCATTTGAAGATGTAGATACACTTCGTAACGGACATTTCGTGAACACAGATACGGTTATCATTCGTGATGAAAAAAAAATCTGGTTAAATATTAAAATGGATGAACAACCATGATTCCAAAGTTCCTGTTCAGGTATTTTAAGAAATACGAAACTGATTTACACGAACTCAATTACTTATTTTGGGAATGCACTACGCGTTGTAATCTTAACTGCCTTCACTGTGGAAGCGATTGCTCTAAAGACAGCGTCCATAAAGACATGCCAATAGAAGATTTTCTAAAGGCTGTTGATACCATTAATAACCCGGTTAAAAATATCAATGTGGTAATAACCGGTGGTGAACCACTTCTCAGAAAAGACCTCGAAAGAGTAGGAAAAGCATTGCGCGAAAAAGGATTTAGATGGTCCATGGTTTCTAATGGACACCTGTACACACAAGAACGGCACATTTCTTTATTAAATGCCGGTTTAGGAGCACTAACAATCAGTATTGATGGCCTTGAAAAATCGCACAATTGGTTAAGAAATAATCCTGACAGCTTTCGACTGGTATCAAGAGCTATAGAAATGGCAGCTTCATCCAAACGTTTAAATTTTGATGTGGTAACTTGCGTTAACCAACGTAACATTAAAGAACTCAAAGAGCTTAAAGAACTCCTTATTTCAAAAGGAGTTAAAGCCTGGCGATTATTCACCATTATACCCATCGGCCGTGCGATAAAAAACGAAGAACTTCTTTTATCAGATCATGATTTGGTTAACATCATGTCTTTCATCGCAGAAAATAGAAAAGACAAACGAATTGATGTAAAATTTAGCTGTGAAGGTTACGTTGGAAGATATGAAACAAAAGTTAGAGACAACCGCTTCTTTTGTAGAGCAGGAATTAATATTGGTTCTGTTTTAATTGATGGTTCCATTTCTGCTTGCCCTAATATTGATCGCGATTTTGTGCAAGGTAACATCTATGCAGATGATCTTTTTGAGGTCTGGCAAAATAAATTTGAAAGCTTTAGAAATAGAAGTTGGAACAAGATTGGCCAATGCAAAACTTGCAAAGAGTATAAAAATTGCCAAGGAAGTGGTTTTCACAATTGGCATGGTTATAAACAAAATGTATTAGTGTGCCATCATGAAAAGATTGAGAATGCTTATTCTACATTAAACAACTTCAACTAATAAAAGATTTTTCTACTGAAAACACTAAAATACAGGAATTAATTCTGTTTTTTTCAGTGACTTCAGTAGTTTAAAAATACTTTTACACAGCACCCAAAGTCTCCACCAAATACTCCCAAAACTTTGCAACAGACTCAATTTCAACTTTTTCATCAGGTGAATGAGGAAAACGAATGGTAGGGCCAAAAGAAATCATGTCCCAATTTGGGTAAGTACTTCCTAGAATACCACATTCTAATCCGGCATGAATGGCTTTTACCTCAGGAATCTTCCCCCATTTCTTTTGATAAACCTCTTTCATGGTTTGAAGAATGGTAGAATCTAAATTTGGTTTCCATCCCGGATACTGTCCGCCAAAAGAAACTTCAGCACCGGCAATACGAAATAAACTTTCGATGGATGATTCCACATCTTCACGGGCAGTATCTACAGCACTTCTGATTAAGCATCTCACTTCAATCTCTCCGTTACCTGATTTAACAATGGCTAAGTTAGTAGAGGTCTCAACCAAATTATCCATTTGCATGTTCATCCGAATCACTCCATTAGGACAAGCCTGAATGGCATTAATCAAATCATCTTGTACAACTTCTTCGATAACATAGTCTGGCACTTCAACTTCTTTGGCCGAGAAGGAAATATTCTGCTCTACTCCGGCATATTCATCCTGAAAGATTTCTTCAAATTCTTCGATGGTATCAAATAATTCACCCGAAATATCTTTAGGTAAAGTAATTGTAGCGAAGGCTTCGCGAGGAATTGCATTTCTCAGATTACCTCCATCGATAGAAGCTAAACGAGCATCCAAATTTGCAACGGCAAACTTTAAGAAACGAAACATTAACTTGTTCGCATTGGCAAAACCTTTATTGATATCCAATCCGGAATGACCTCCTCTTAAACCTGTTACGGCCAATTTAAAAGCCACCGAATCTTCAGGTACTTGTTTCATGCGGTATTTAAACACCATATTTGCATTGGTACCACCGGCACATCCCACGTATAATTCACCTTCATCCTCTGAGTCCAGATTCAATAAAATATCACCATTCAATATTCCGGGTTGCAATTCATTGGCTCCGGTCATTCCGGCTTCTTCATCAATGGTAATTAAAGCCTCTATTGGACCATGTTTTAAAGTAGTATCTTTCAACACTGCCATGATTGCAGCTACTCCAATTCCATTATCAGCTCCAAGGGTGGTTCCATTGGCAGTTACCCATCCATTTTCAATCAGTGTTTCAATGGGATCTTTCTCAAAAGCATGAACTTTATCGCTATTTTTTTGAGGCACCATATCTATATGGCTTTGCAAAATAACTCCAGTCTTATGCTCCATTCCGGGCGAGGCAGGTTTTCGAATGATTAAATTATTCACCTCATCACGATAAGTTTCTAAACCTAAATCTTTACCAAACTGCTCTAAATAGGCAATGGCCTTTTCTTC
Source organism: Bacteroidales bacterium (assembly GCA_003249255.1). GTDB lineage: Bacteria > Bacteroidota > Bacteroidia > Bacteroidales > Marinilabiliaceae > SZUA-582. The sequence goes on along the minus strand of QKJP01000001.1, from coordinate 3,364 downwards.
ATGTTTAGACGGACGTGGAATTTGGGTTAAAGCATAAAAACTTTCCCACAATCCTTTAGGTTCTAACTGAGTGATTTCCTGACCCATAATATTTATATTTTGAACTCATTATCAAAAAAGGTTAATCTCTGAACAATAAAAAAAAGCTCTTGTGCAGTTCTAAGTCCGGAATCCGAAGTTATTTGTTAGCAACAAAAAAACACGAACTAACTCCAATCCTTATTTTTACTTTTCTTTTTAACCTTTATTAAATAATAAAGTCATGTTAAATTACTTACGTTTTATACTTTTTAAAGCACCTGTTTCCGGATGAAACTTAATCTCAATATCATCTTGCTCCAATAAATCGGGAGGTAAAGAAACTACTTGTCCAAACTGTGCAACTTCTACCTCCTGCTCTTTCAATAAGATATTACGATCGATAATTTTAACCATCATTTTACCCGGCAATCGATAGTACAATCCATATTTTGGTTCTACTTTAACTTTCTGAGGCTTGGTATTGGGAAGTGGGCGCTGTCGCTCTTGTTCCCATTCGATGTAGACAGGAGTACCACTCAAATCCATTTTATCAACCATTCCATTTAAACTTGAAAAACGAAAAAGCACATCGGTATTTCCACTACCAATTCCCGGCTCTAAGAATAACACCTTAGTGGTTTTATAAGTTTCTTTTTTTCCGACAAATAATTCCAAATACTGTTTTTCGAGGGTATTTAGTTCTTCTAAAACAGTTTGATAAGATTGCCCATCCGGCGGGGTTTCTTTATACTTGCTGGAAATAATTTTAAACCTACGTTTTCGTATTTTATAGATAAATGCCGCTGCGTCATCGGCCATAGCTGTGGTTGAAGTTTTTGTTAACTGCTTTTCCAACAGAGGCACGTCATCAAAATTAACATCTTCAAGGTTTGGGGTTTCCTGAGTAGTGATCTCTTTTAATGCCGGTGAACAATTCATCTCATCCGATAAATTAATGCCGGCTAAAAGGCCTTGAGAATTCAAATGTACCAGTGGCGCTACATTATGGCCACTATAAGAAATCATATAATGTTGACTTTCATCCACCACCCCATAAGAGGACAAGCGAATATCGGCAATTTTCCATTCTTGCTTATCTTCAGTGATGACTTCCGAAACATTTAATAACTTTTTAGAATAGCGGTAGAAGGGTCCCACTTTTGAAATGGTTTTCTCCAAATCAACTTCAATCCGCAAAACCGTTTTGGGAAGGTAATACATTAAACTATTAACTGTTGCATCATTGACCTCCGAAACAGGTTTAACCTGTGCTTTAGAAGGAATTATTTGGGTAGAATGACAAGCCAACAAAGCAAAACTTGCCAAACAGGAAAAGAAAATATTTTTAAGCATAGTTAAAATCAGATTATTACTCGATTGAATCAGTTCTCTCAACGCGTGCTCAAAAGTAATAAAATATAGCTTAACATAGATTATACTTCAAGGCAGATCGTAAAGTATCAAAGGCAGAACCAATTTGATCAATAATACAACCTGCTGTTAATCCTTCATAAGAAGAAGTTTCTTTTGCTAAATCACCGGCTAAACCATGAATGTAAACACCTAATATTGCAGCCTCCAAAGAGCCATGACCTTGAGCTAACTGCGACAATATGATGCCGGTTAAGACATCTCCACTCCCGGCTGTTGCCATTCCAGGATTTCCGGTAGGATTAAAATAACAGTGACCATAAGGAGATATGGTAACAGAATAAGCACCTTTGAGAACAAATACAACCTGATGTTCCATAGCAAAACTTCGTGCTTTTTGTAAGCGTTCAAAGGATGAAGAACTCTTTCCGAGTAAGCGATCACATTCTCCGGGATGTGGTGTTAAAATAACATGAGAACCCAAGAGAGAAATCAATTCCGGGTCAGATGCCAAAATATTAATTCCATCTGCATCTATCACGATAGATTTATCTTTTGTTTGCAGTAAAAGTTCTTTTAGAGCCTTAGCTGTATTCTGCTTCTGGCCGACTCCCGGACCAAATCCAATGGCATTGTAATTTTCTAAAGGTGGAAATTCTGAAATGAGCATCTCTGTTCGGTCAATACTAGCCATAGCCTCAGGTACAGTGCACTGAATAATATTATAGCCCCAGTGTGGCACGTGCGCTGTTAATAAGCCTACACCACTCTTTAAGGCACCACGGGATGCAAGAACAGAAGCTCCCATTTTTCCATAAGATCCTGCTAACAATAAAGCATGGCCAAAATGCCCCTTATGTGCAAACTTTGAGCGTTTTTTTAGCATTGCTGCCACAGAAACAGCTTCTAACAGCTCAAATACAAATTCCTCTGCATCAATTCCTCCCTGGTGAAGTCCTATATCAATCACAAACCACTTTCCAACATAATCCTCATTCTCGGCCAACAAGAAGGCTAATTTTGGAAACTGAAACGAAATGGTATGGGTCGCTTTGATGATAGCTTCCGAATTATTCGAACTGTTATCATTACAAAACAAACCGGATGGAACATCGATGGAAACAACTTGTGCTCCTGATTGGTTAATAAGCTGAACTACTTCTAAATAAACACCTTCCAAAGAACGGTTCAATCCACTTCCAAATAAACCATCAATAATTACTTTTCTTTCATCAATAGTCGGTAAATCAATACTGTTATTAATGATTTTAATGAATGAAGGCGCTTTAAGACGCAATCGATCCAGATTTTTTTTTGCATCAGCAGACAGTTTTTCTTCAGATCCAACTAAATATACATTTATTTTTCTCCCGTCCTGGTACAGCATACGGGCTAAGGCCAAAGCATCTCCTCCATTATTTCCACATCCGGCAAAAACAACCACTTCTTCAGTTGGATATCGTTTATCAAAATGAAAATAAAAAGACATCGCTGCCCTTTCCATTAAGGCAATAGATGGAACCGGTTCATGATCGATGGTGTAACGATCTATTCTTCTGATTTGCTCCGGACTAAAAATTCTCATATCCTGTATTTTGTAAAAACGATATCGACTCGGGTTAAAATGAAACTCTTATAAATTTAAAGGTTATTTCTAACTGTTAACAGCATAAGCCATAAAAAAATCCGGAATGTGATTACACCCGGATTTCTATATTGACTTTAAATAGCCTTATTAAAAAAAACGTATATCCATTTTTACGCATAATGATTTAAAAACTGACACAAAAGCACAGAGTTTATGAAGTTAAAACTATAAAAATCAGTATCCCCGCCTGCATCGGGCCATAGCCGTCAAGCTAAGAAATATATAGAGCATTAAGTCTTTGATTATGTGATAGTGCCCCCTTTTTAGAGTCTCGTTTTAATTTTGAAGTGGAGATATCTAACAATGTAGATAGCCACTCAGCTA
>QKJP01000053.1 GCA_003249255.1 Bacteroidales bacterium | reverse complement strand
TTTTTTCAATTGAAGCCCGCTGCAAGCGAATTGAAAAACATCACAAATAAGCACCAAACTAACCACGAAGCACTAACCCTAATGGCTCATAATGCCAAGGTATGGGGCGTTTTAATGACCTATACCGACCATTATGAGCCGTTTATCATCTTCAATTAAAAAGTTCAATTGAAAGAAAAAATAATCGGGTTTTGTACATTTGCAGCGATGAAAAAACTTCTGTTACTGATATTATTTGTTTTAAACCTTGTGCTTTTACAGGCACAAAAGGTTGAATTTATATCGGTAAACGAAGCAGATACCGCACTTGAAAATATCACTTATAAATCCCTTCAGAAACATTTACAAAAAGATAGCCTGACCGCTGACACCCTTACCACGCCTGAAAAATGGATGGTGAAACTTCAAAAGAAACTTACCAAAGAGCAGCGTCAGGACAGTAATATCTATATATTTTTTTGCCCCACTTCAAAAGATAGCTTAAAGGCGTTTTTGCCCCTTTCCGGAAAGTATGGTTATGTGATTTTTGACAGCTCAAAAGTGGGTGTAGTGGAACTTGAAAAGTGGCAAAAAAGGTTACTCACACACAAATACCAGTGGGATTTAATTCACGACCCGCAGAATATGTTGTTTGCTTGGGCGCAGGATGAAGAAGAGGGGGCGGCAATAAACCTTGATATATTAATTGCAGCAACAAATGCTTCTGATAATGGCTTAATATGGTCATCAACAGAGGCAATTACGTGCATCACACCAGCAGGAAAGCCTTTCACATTACCTAATAATATTAAAACTCTCGATTTTACAAGTGCGACAGAAGTGTTTCCTGACGGTGCATTAATAAATTTCACAACAACAGATGGAAAATTCTATTCTTCAATGTTTAATCGAGCGAACAAAGAATTTAAAGGGTATATAGAGATAAAGTATCCGAATGCCGCTCTTGATAAAGATAAGTATGATTACATTGATAATGAAAAAACAAAGCCTGCCTTTCTAACTGATAATATTACCAAAACCCTTACAAATGAAAGCAGAGTCCTGTTAGGTAAGAAAATAAATTGTGCCATAAACGTTTATCAAATTGATTATTCTGAGGTTAAAAATAAAACAGGAATCTCTGATACTGGATACAATGGTTCGGGGACTTATAGTGATGCACCATTAGCTTATAATATCGAAGGAAAAACGGCTGTTACTGTTGGCGACAATACCGCCTGCTTAGGTAAGTATGCCAAAGAATTTTACACGGGACATAAATCGGCCAGTTCACCATATAAAGAAACCCTCTTGCGTATAGCCAATCTGCTAAGCTCTATTGAAGGTGGCGGAGATGCAATGTTTACTGATTATGAGAAGTATTGCAACAAGGAAGGTTCGAGAAGATATTACGGTAATCCTGACCTTTGGGGTACACCAGAAGATTATGAGTTATTCGAAAAAGCGTTAGAGGCTTACATCAATAAAAAAGATGATTTAGAAAAACTTATTTTAAGTTGTGACAAAGAAAAAAGGGATAAACTTACAGACCTTACATGGCTTCTTATTGATAGGTATTCCGAAAGTATAAGTTACAATGTTCGTTTGCATATCCTTAAAATCCTAAGTACTGGGGCTATGTATGGTAATGACTTCTTTGGAAATGGACAGGAATACCTAGCTATAAGGCTTATTGCAGGAATAAAGGATAAGGCTGAGCAAACAAAACTTTTAGCTGATTTATTAGAAGATAATCTTTTAGAAACCCTGTTTAATAGAATAGGTGATGCGTATGGGGATGATAATTTCTCAACGTTTATAATGTTGATAGCTGAATTGGCTAGAAGTAATACTGAAACCTATGGTATTCAAGGACAACCTTTATTTTTATTTGATAGTGATTTTATACGTTCCGATAAGGTTGTTGTAAAGTTCACAACTAATTGCAGTATTGAACTGCAAGGGTTCACAAAAGAGGTTAAATGTAGTCCTACCTATTATGCAGGTAGTAGTACATGTGTAACAAGCTGGGTTTCTACTACTGAGAAATATACTGTTTCTCCTTACACATTTATACCTGTTAAATTTCCCCATGGCGATAAATACCTAAAAACTGTTTCAGAGGATGGTACAGACATAGCATTTGTTCCTGCAATTTATCTTAAAGCACTTAACGCAAAGAGAAATACAGATGTGACACAAACAACTGCCGGCATTGTAGTTGACGCAGGGCTTTTATGTTTAGGAGTTGGTGAGTTAAATGCTGCCATTAAAGCTTATAAAGTTACCAGCAAAGCATGGCAAGCTATTAGGGTAGTTGTTTTAGCTACCGATGTTGCAGTAACATCAACGGACTTAATTGTATCAATTCTAGAAGAAGAAATTCAACACCTAGAAGGAGGTAAGGAATTTTTGGATGCCTATAATACATATAGTGCCCTCATTGGTTTAACAGCATTTGGCGGAGATATTTTAACTGATTCGCCAGAAACCTTAAAAAAACTATCAAATACTTGGCATAAACTTAAAAGCTCATTTAAGGGAGACCCCAAGAAAGTTATAAATGCAGTGGGTGGCGTTGCTCAGTATAATGAGATTAATAAAACGATTGAAAAGTCTGACGGAATTATTAAAAAAGTAACAGGTGTTGAAAGTACAAAATCATTAGATGTTGATGCTAAATTTGATGAAGCAATTGCTAAAATATCCAGTGACTGGAAAGAAAATGCACTTGGGAAACGGATTGATGAACTGGATGAAGCTCCTTTAGGATATTATTTATCGCCAAAGGAGAATCCACAATGGATAAAACGTAAAGATGCGAGTGACCCAAGGACTCCGCAACTTACCGTAGAGAATGGCGTAATTGTTCCTAAGTTTAAATATGCCGATAACCTTACTGGGGTTGCCAAAGGAACACACCAAACATTGATAGGTGCAGGAGTAAGACATATTGATGATGGAACGACGATAAAATACCTCACAAAAGAAGGAGCGGAATTTGCCAAAATAGAAAACGGAACCGTAGTCGTATCAAAATCCAAAGGTGAAATACCCGTGCCGGAAAAGTTGTATACTCAGTCATTTATCAATGCACATGAAGAAAAGTTTAAATCAGAAGGTGCAGGATTCATTATTGTCAAAAGCTGGATAGAGGAAGGACAGTTTAGTGCGATGCCTCCACGAAAATTCGTAGGATTACAATCCGAAATGGATGAAATTATCAAAAAATATAAATCTAGTGGAAATGACTGGAAAGTATTGAGAGATGAATTAAATCTTGGTGCAAAAACAAACCTAGAAGGAGAAGTGATTTATTATGTAAAAATAGATGGTAATGACCCTCGGTTTAAATTTGAATTACCAAATGGAAATGAAGGTTATCCTTCTAATACAGCAGGGGCAATTGTAGGTGAATGGATGCCTGGAGGAAAAACAAAAAATGGAACAAGCGAAGCTGTGTTAGTTGGTTCTGAGACTATAGTGCACAATAAAAAAGTGACGCAGTTACTTGATAACTTTAAAGATGGATGGACGCAAATACAATAAAGAATAAGCTTGAAAAAGCATTAATAAAAGATGAAATATTACCTTTTATATTAGGAGAGGACGAATACTTCATAGCAGATAGAGAATATGGAGGTCACTGGCCTTTGGGTAGTTATAAGCAAAATATTAAGCCTTTTTTAGAAGAAACATCTGGTGTTTTACCAGATGTTTTTTGGGAAAAATTAAAATTTGTAATTAAAAATAGTGTAGATGGAAATATTCTACTAGATTTGATAGTTGCGTATCTAATACCTTACTATTATAGTGATGATAATGAATTGATTAGAAATAGGAAGACTGGAACTCCAGACTATATAATTTCTCTAATTAGGAACTATCTTATGAATAATAAAGAATCATTGCTGAAGGATAAGAGAGGTAGTGGTGTAGAGTGGAACTCAAAAGAAGGACTGTGGGGTAGTATAAGGAGTAATTTAAAATTAATTTTAGATAGAGGAGGTCCTAATTTCCTTTAGTGAATCGTTTGTTTATTATTAATGCTATAAAAATTTCCACTCTTTTTAAATCCAAAAGTTTTTTGAATTGCAAAATTATTGTTTGTTGTATCGGTAACCGATTTAAAAAAGAAAGCCTTTACGGTGCATGAATCCACGCGTCCGTCAAACCTTAGTTTTTCGGGCATGTTGTAAGAAAGGTTTAGGAAAAACAGGTTGGTATCTTTTGGTAGGGTATAAAGAGCGGTAAAAACGGTATTACCGGTAGAATCTTTCGTTTCTGAAAATGAAATCAGGTAATCGTTTTTCGGTTTGGAAGGTTTTTCTTTTTCAATCTTGTTAGCCCTCTTTGCAGCCCTGAACAAGTGCCTTAAAGACTTGGGGTTATCGCAAGCCGAGAATACCATCAAAGCAAGAATTATTATATATGTTTTCATTACAATCTTTCCAATTTAGTAGCCTTAATCATAGAATCGATAGCAAAAAGGATATGTTCCTGTTTTTCTTTTGGGAACGAAAGTATATCCTTGAATCTTCTTAGCATATCCGGATTTTTGAACATATCGGCATTTTCGTTTTCTCCAAGCAAATAACCAACCGTAGTTTCAAGCAATACAGCCAGTTTTTTGGCAGTATCAATACTTGGGGTCATCTCATCACGTTCGTAACGGGAAATCACGCTAACCGAAGTGTTCAGTTGTTTAGCCAAATCGGTTTGAGAAAGTTTTTTCTCTTTTCTAAGTATTGCCAGTTTTTTACCGAAAGTCTCCATATTTATTAACCTTAAAGGGCTTGTTTTAACCTTATTTTATGAATTTAAACAAAAATACAAACCTTTTAAGAGAAAATAAAATAGTAAAAGATTTGCTGGTTTAATAGGATAAGATTAAATTTGACCGAAAAAGGTTAAAAATATTTTTTTAAATAAATTTTATCATGCAAATCCCCGACATCAAAAACAGGCTGCCCATAACAAAGGTTTTGGTGCATTACAACATCAAATTAGACAAGAACAACCACATCAAATGCCCGTTTCATAATGACGACAAACCAAGCTGCAAAATTTATTTAGATACAAATACCTATAATTGTTTTGGTTGTGGCAAAACAGGCGATGTGATACAGTTTATA
>QKJP01000021.1 GCA_003249255.1 Bacteroidales bacterium | reverse complement strand
ATAAAACTGGCTCAACGCCCCCTAGGCGATGGTAAGGGTGGCACATACTTTGGAGCTACAGGCTGTGGCAAAAGTTACACCATGCTATACCTTACCCGTTTGCTCATGAAAAGCAAACATTTTGAAAGCCCTACTATTGTGTTGATTACCGATAGAACCGACTTAGACGATCAACTCTCGGACACTTTTGGAGAAGCAAAAAAATATGTTGGCGATAACAACATCATAAGTGTGGAAAGTCGGGCGCATCTTCGTGAATTGGTGCAAGGTCGCCAAAGTGGTGGTGTGTTTTTAACTACCATTCATAAATTTACCGAAGACACACAACTGCTCACCGACCGCACCAATGTGATTTGTATTTCGGACGAAGCGCACCGTAGTCAGATAAATCTTGACCAGAAAATCAGGGTAACCGATCAAGGCGTGACCAAAACCTTTGGCTTTGCCAAGTATCTGCACGATTCTTTACCCAATGCCACCTATGTAGGTTTTACCGGAACACCCATTGATGCCACACTCGATGTATTTGGTAAGGTTGTGGATGCCTATACTATGACCGAATCGGTAAAAGATGAGATTACCGTTCGCATTGTGTATGAAGGCCGTGCTGCAAAGGTAGCCCTTAAAAATAGTGAACTCGAAAAAATTGAAAAGTATTACGAAGAAGTTGCTGATTTGGGTGCTAATGAATACCAAATTGAAGATAGTAAAAAGGCTGTAGCTAATATGAACGTGATTATTGGTGACCCCGAACGCCTAAAAGCTTTAGCTGATGATTTTGTAACACATTATGGAAATCGAATATCTGAGGGAGCTTCCGTAAAAGGTAAAGCTTTGTTTGTATGCAGTAGTCGTGAAATTGCCTATGAGTTTTATAAAAATGTCATTGCCTTACGCCCCGAATGGAACGAGGTACTTGTAGCAGAAGAAGGCATTGAGCTTTCGGAGAAAGACCAGAAGGAAATCAAGCCAATGGAGCGCATAAAAATGATTATGACCCGTGGAAAAGACGATGATGAAACCCTATACAACCTTTTAGGCACAAAGGAATACCGAAAGGAATTAGACCGTCAGTTTAAAAATGATAAATCGAACTTTAAAATTGCCATTGTGGTCGATATGTGGCTCACTGGTTTTGATGTGCCATTTCTTGATACCATATACATTGACAAACCGATACAACAGCACAACTTAATCCAGACTATTTCTCGTGTAAACCGAAAGTTTGAAGGTAAAAACAAGGGTTTGATAGTCGATTACATAGGTATTAAAAAGCAAATGAATCTTGCCCTTGCCAAATACAATAAAGGAGATGAAGGTAACTTTGAAGACCTAGGCGAATCACTTATCATAGTGCGCAATCATTTAGATTTATTGGCAAAATTGTTTCACAAATTCGATAACTCAAAATACTTTGACGGCACTCCGCTTCAACAGTTAAATGCCTTGAATGAGGGAGCTGAATTTGTAATGCAAACCAAAGATAAAGAAACCCGGTTCATGGGTTTGGTAAAACGACTTAAAGCTGCCTACGATATTTGTGCAGGAAGTGAAAAACTCACACAAAACGAACGGGATTATACGCATTACTATTTAGCCATTCGTTCCATTGTATTCAAACTTACCAAAGGCGATGCCCCCGATACAGCACAAATGAATGCACGTGTACGTGAAATGATTAAAGATGCTCTGGCAAGCGATGGCGTGGAAGAAATATTTAAAATGGGTGAGGAAAAAGAAAGTCATCAGGATATTTTTGATCAAGACTATATTGATAAAATAAATAAAATAAAACTACCCAACACAAAAATACAACTGCTTCAAAAGCTTTTAGCCAAAGCTATTGGCGAAATGAAAAAAGTGAACATGGTTCGAGGCATCGACTTTTCACGTAAGATGCAAGTTTTGGTAGAACGCTACAACCTTCGCAATGAAAATGATATTTTTCGCAGTGAAGTGTATGACGAAATGGCTAACCAACTAACAGATTTAATATGGGAAGTTTATAAAGAATTTTCAGCCGGAGACGAGTTTGGTATCGACTTCGAGGAAATGGCCTTTTATGATATACTACTCCAATTATGCGGTAAGTATGATTTCTCCTACCCCGAAGATAAAATGATTGAACTAGCCAAAGCGGTCAAAGAATTGGTTGATGAGCAAGCCCGTTTCCCCGATTGGAACAAACGTGATGATATTAAATCGGCTCTTAAAGTAGGACTAATCATCCTGCTCGATGAACATGGTTACCCTCCGGTAGAACGTGACGAAGTGTACCAAGATATATTTACACAGGCAGAGAATTTTAAAAAGAATAGGAAGTAAGAAGTTACTAAATATATTATTTAAGCTTAAAAACTACAAAATGAGCCAACCTTTAAAATATAAAATAGAAGCAACTGACACAAGTATCAGTAAGTTATTAAAAGAACAAAAGTTTTACATTGATTATTTTCAAAGAGAATATCGTTGGGAAGAAAAGCATATAAAAACGCTTGTCGAAGATTTAACAAATACCTTTTTAGCCGCTTTTACAGAAGGCGATAAACGTTCAGCAGTTGCCTCCTATCAAAATTACTATCTAGGGCCGGTTGTGTTTAGTAAAAATCCTGATGATGGTAAAAAATCCATTATTGATGGACAACAAAGAATTACCTCAATAACGCTAATGCTCATTTATTTAAACCAACTTCAAAAAGATAGAACTGAAAAGGTAAATATTAGTGAGCTAATTTTTTCAGAGAAATATGGTGAGAAGTCATTCAATATGACTGATGATGACCGAGAAGATTGTTTGGAATCTTTATTTAAAAATGGCGAATATGCACCCACAGAAGAAGATAATGAGACTGTTCAAAATCTTGTAAAGAGATACGAAGATATTACTCAAACTTTTCCTGAAGAAATAGTTGAAAATAGCCTACCTCATTTTATAGATTGGTTTACCGAGAATGTTGTAATTGTTGAAATTACAGCATATTCCGATGATAATGCCTACACAATATTTGAAACAATGAATGATAGAGGATTAAGTCTAACCTCTACTGAAATGCTTAAAGGGTATGTATTATCAAAAATAAGTGACCGAAAAAAGAGAAACGAAATTAATGATTTGTGGAAAACACAAATTCAAAAACTGAATGACTTTTCCAAGAATGCTGACCAAAGCTTTTTTCATGCGTGGTTTAGAGCTAAATATGCAGAAAGTATTAGACCGGGTAAGGCAGGTGCTGAAAATCAAGATTTTGAAAATATTGGTTCTCGATTTCATAACTGGTTTAAAGAGAATCATGAGGTTCGTTTTGGTCTTGAATCTTCAGACGATTTTTACCTGTTCTTTAAAACTCAATTTCCGTTTTATGTGAAATGGTATTTGGGTATCTGGAAAGCACGACAAACTTATGATGCTTCACTTCCTCATGTTCATTACATCAATCATTGGGGCATTGCTGATTCACTTCAAGAACCCTTATTGTTATCTACCGTAGCTGTTGGTAATGATGAAGATAGCCTTAAGAAAAAAATTGATTTGGTAGCTAAGTATATTGAAACATTTACTGTTCGTAGGAGTGTTAATTATAAGAAATTTGGTCAAACTGCTATCAAATACACCATGTTTAATATTATCAAGAAAATTCGTAATAATGAAATTGGACAATTACAAACTAACCTTTTAGCAGAGGCAAACGATATTTCACAAAAATGGGATGCGATGTCTCAATTTCGACTTCATGGCATGAATAGAAAGTTTGTAAAGCATTTATTATCGAGAGTATCCGGTTATGTAGATGATTTGGTTGGCAAAGACACAAGCTATGTTACTTATCATCATCCTAATGGCAAACAATTTCAAATTGAACATATTTGGGGTGATAAATTCAATGAGCATAAAGATGAGTTTGACCAAATAACAGATTTTCAAACTTGGCGAAACAGCATTGGAGCATTAATACTAATACCTCAAGGCACTAATCAGTCCTATAAGGATGCACCTTATGTAGATAAATTAGGGCATTATTTGAAAGAAAATACCTATGCACAAACTTTGCACAACGAGTATTATCAAAAAAACCCAAATTTCCTTAATAACTCAATTGTACAAAACCTACAATTCAAACCACATAATCAGTTTAAAAAACAAGACATTTCTGAAAGAACCCAGCTTGTACAAAGAATCTGCGAAAAAATATGGAGCATAACTAATGATTGAAAATTCAACCAATATTTTCATAAAATACTTAGTTCTGAAAATAATGAAACACAATAATAGTTGATATGGCAGACCAAGCGAAAAAAATGTTGGAGGTGTTGTTGATGCTTGATTGCAAGTACGGCAGAACCATTCAGGAAATATCGGAGCGATTTGTTGTTTCGCAAAGAACCGTGTATAGATATTTCGACACATTTAAACAGGTAGGGTTCGTAATAGAAAATAACAATGGCTATTTTAAAATCGACAAAGAAGAATCCACTGCACAAGACATAAGCCAATTGCTGCATTTTACCGAAGAAGAATCCTTTATTTTAGGTAAGGCCATTTATGCCATTGAAGATGGTTCAGAACAAAAAAATAAGTTGGTTAAAAAGCTTTATAGCCTTTACGATTTCGATCGGGTTATTTATGCCATCTCGAAAAAAGAGGATACCGAAAACATTTACAATCTGATTCAAGCAATTAAACAACAAAAACAAGTTGTTTTAAAAGAGTACAGATCAGGTCATGGTAAGGATATTCGTGATCGAATTGTTGAGCCCATTGATTTTACTATCAATTATTTGGGCGTATGGTGCTACGATACCGAAGACCAGAGTAATAAAATTTTTAAAACAGCTAGGATAAAAGAAGTTGTTCTTACCGATAATTGTTGGGAATACAAACCCAAGCATCATAAAGGCATAACGGATATTTTTCGGATGCAGAGCTTTGAGCCAATTGCCATACAACTTAAACTCTCGATGCTTGCCTGTAACTTACTAGTGGAAGAATTTCCACTTAGTGAAAAATACATCAAACAAGTGGATGATAACACCTACCTTCTTACAACCGATGTTGGCAATTACCTTGGTGTGGGAAGGTTTGTTTTAGGTCTTCCCGATGAAATTAAAGTGATTTATCCACAAGCGTTTAAGGACTATCTATATTCAAAAATGAAAGAAAATAGCTTTTAGATATATTACTGACAATATTTGTCAAAATGCATTTATTTTTTTAATTAAAGCAAAATCATGGGACACGATGTTAGTACAATAGGAAATCACAACTTAGATATTACTAATATTGAAACATTAGCACAAGACCTTTCGAAACGGTTCAAAGCCAACATTGAATATGGCTACGATAATCAATATTGGGTTGATATTGATGGCAATGAAATTGAACCAACCTATGAGAATGTAGTTTTTGGAATAATACCTTATCCCGATTCAAAACAAACCATTTGGTTAAGTGATGAATACTATCAGATTCATCAAATTATTAATAAGCATGGTGATAACTATATAAAACTACCATATTTTGCCCAAAGTGATTCATTAAAATCAGAATTTGAATCTGCAACAAAAGGTGTAAGTTTTGATTTGCGAGATCATATAAATCACATTGACTATGGCACTATTTATAACGATACATTTCACAATTTCTGGCATTCTTTTAATCCTCGTTGGTGGAGTTTCTGTAGGGCTTTTATGGAAGAGAGCGATATTGGGTCTGTTGGTTTCGATGCAGTAAACTATTATCGTAAACAAATAACTGATTTATTTGCAACCATTGGAGGAGATAAGGTTGTTCACCTTGATGACCAAGGAGAAACTCAATATCTCACTTATGGGGATTACAATTGGCAAGAGATTATAAATGAACTAAGTGCTAACTTTAAGAATACCACTATTAATATTTCTGAATTTATGAAGCACAAAAAGTTTTTACCAAAGGATACGTTTCCATTAGCTTTTTATGACGATTTCAGTGACTTACAATTGGACAAACCATAAAATACAGTTTAATATTTATCTCCTACCCGTAGTTAAACTACCAAACAAGCAACATTTTTAAGACAGCAATTATGTAGATCTAAACTATATTCTTATTTTTGTATAAATTACAGTAGTATGACTACGGATAACGACACAAAACTAAGAAAACTATTTAAAGCGCTACAACAAGGGAATGTGGTTACGATTCCATTATTGGAAAACCTTGGTATATCAGATAATTTAAGAAAGTATTATTTAGAAAGCGGATGGCTAGAGTCACTAGGGCGCGGAGCTTACAAAAAGTCTGGAGATAAAATTGAGTGGCAAGGCGCAGTAAACGCTTTACAGAAACAAGCAGGTTTAAATGTACATGTAGGTGGATTATCCGCATTAGAACAACATGGCTATAGCCACTATTTCAGGTTAAGTAAAGAAAATCTATATCTGTTTTCACCACAGAGAATCACTCTGCCAAAATGGTTTACCAATTTTGATTGGAGCGTTGAATTATCTCACAAACCCACCTCCTTCCTACCCGATCACGCAGGTGTCAAGGATATAGATGTAAAAGGTATTAGTGTTGCTGTTTCATCCCCAGAAAGGGCTATAATGGAATGTCTACACTTGGCTCCCAAAAATACAGACCTAGTTGAATGCTTTCATATATTTGAAGGACTGGTAAACTTAAAACCAAGACTCGTAACTGAATTACTGTCAAATTGCTCGTCAATAAAAGTAAAACGATTGTTTTTATATATGGCAGAAAAAGCCAATCACCAGTGGTTTCAATTCATCAACACCGATACTATAGATTTAGGTAAAGGAAAACGAATGATTACTGAAAAAGGTGTTTACAATGCCAAGTATTTAATATCCATACCAAAAGAATTAGTAGAATTATGATTGCACCAACATATAAAGCGCAAGTTGATTTACTATTACAAGTATTACCCTACGTTGCTAAAGAAGAAATATTTGCATTAAAAGGAGGTACTGCTATAAACCTTTTCATTAGAGAAATGCCACGCTTATCTGTAGATATTGACTGAACCTATTTACCACTGGATTCGAGGACTGATGCTTTACAAAATATACAAGATGCCTTAGGAAGAATAAAGGTTGATATTGAAAAAAATATTCCTGGAGTACGAATAAATACAGTTCCATTAAACGGTGAAACAGACGTAAAACTAAACTGCCAAGGAAAGGGCGCACAAATCAAAATAGAAGTCAACACTATTACCAGAGGAAACGTTTTTCCTACCAAATTAATGCAGGTGGTTGAAACGGTTCAAGATGAGTTTGATAAGTTTGCCGCCATTAGCGTAGTTTCAATGGCTGAACTATATGGTGGTAAAATTTGTGCAGCCATAGACAGACAGCACCCTCGTGATATTTTTGATGTTAAATTACTCCTTGAAAACGAAGGGTTCACAGATGAAATTTGGGAAGGAGTTAAAATAGGATTTATCAGTCACTACAAACCCATTAACGAATTACTTTTCCCTATATTAAAAGACCAGAGGTCAGCATTCGGTAATCAGTTTGCTGGAATGACAACGGTTGAGTTTTCATATGAAGAGTATGAGAACATAAGAGCTTTCTTAATTAAAACCATTGGAGAACGACTCACTGTTGAAGATAAGCGATTCTTTTTAAGTTTCGAAAACGGAGACCCAGAATGGGAACTCTTCCCAATAGCAGTATTAAGAGAATTACCTGCCATTAAATGGAAGTTGATAAATATTAATAAGCTCAAAAAGAACAATCCCCTTAAGCATAACCAGATGGTTGAAAACCTAAAGCTCGTAATTAGTTATTGAAATTAACACTTTCGATACCGTGCAATATTAAATTGTTGGTACAAGAAAAAAAATAGTTATAGAGTGACCAAATTAACATTGATGGAGCCAGTAATATAAATGAGCTTTTATAATAGATGATGGTAATGATTGTAATGTGCGTGCATATAAGCTACCTTTGTCAAAGGTGAAATAACCAGACAAATAAAATCGGTTGATGTTTCAAACAGGATCTTTACCTTTTTATTTCCAACTTCCCAGTCCCCTATGTGTCCCCGTTATTTTTGTCCCTCTGTAATTTACTATATTACAACCACATACAAAACTCTTCACTTTCTGCATTTGGAAGTAAATGTATTAGAACCTCATTTTCAACACACAAATACCACACAATGAGCGCACAATGTTTTGTTGATAGGTTAAGTAACATTACAGCAATACATCAAAAAATAAACACCTAGCAATATCAGCACCAATAAAATGTCATGTTTTTACCCGTAAAAACATGACATTTTACTACATTTGCACAAACATAATTTTACATGAAACTCTCTGATATCATATTAAATAGAATAGACCGATTTGAAAGAGGTTACATATTCACCTATAATGATTTTAATATAGAGGTGACTAATTCTGGTGCCCTCATTAAATACCTCAATAGACTTGTCAATTCAGGTCAGATTAAACGCTTATCAAAAGGACGATTTTATAAACCCAAAGAAACCGTTTTTGGAGAACTTAAACCAGACATGTACCAGGTAGTTAAAGATCTACTTGAAGCAAATAACAAAACACAAGGTTATTTAACTGGTTTTTCAATCTTTAATCAATTAGGCTTAACAACACAAGTTGCCAACACCATTCAAATTGGCGTTAATAACGAGAAGAAAGCCATCACCAGAGGTATGTATAAAATCAAATTTGTAAAGCAAGCCAACAAAATCACAAAAGAGAACGTTTCTGCACTCCAATTACTTGATTGTATAAAGTATATAAAAGATATTCCAGATACAACGCAAGAAAAATCATGTCTTCGCTTTAAATCTATTATACAAGAGCTAAATGCGGATCAACTTACATCACTTCAAAAACTGGCACTACCTTATCCGCCATCCACAAGGGCTCTATTAGGTGCAATCATTGAGGAAGTAAGACCTAAAGACCTCTCTCCAAAAATAGTTACATCTTTGAACCCTGCTTCTCGTTATACTTTTAATATTCCAGAAGCAGCATTACTTTTTAAAACAAAATGGAACATTCAATGAATTTACATAACGATTTAAACGCATTTAAGGATGCTATTGAAGCGACAAGCACAGAACTGAACATCCTACCTGAATTTATTGAAAAAGACTATTGGATTAGCATAGTTCTAATGCGCCTTGCAGAAAGCAAATATGTCAATTCTGTAGTTTTTAAAGGTGGCACGTCCTTATCAAAAGGATATAAAATCATCGATCGTTTTTCTGAGGATGTGGATATTGCCGTTATTGGAGCAGACAGCAACTCTGGCAATAAAATTAAGAGTTTAATACGATCTGTTGAAAAGGAAATTGCTTGCGACCTAACTGAAGTAGTAATTGATAACGTTACAAGTAAAGGTTCACGATTTAGAAAGTCCGTTTATCAATTCACTGAATTAAAACGAAAGAATGCATTAAAATCAATTACCAACAGCATCATTATC
>QKJP01000045.1 GCA_003249255.1 Bacteroidales bacterium | reverse complement strand
GACATTAGTGCCCTTCATTTTATTTACATAATAATATTACAAAAATGGGGAAAAATACTGACAATTCCTCTATATGGGGAATTACACCCTGTAAGTAAATGAAAAATAAAACTTTACAATATTAGCTTGACGGCTATGGCCTGCATTGGGTAGGCGGTGTTAAAATAGTTATGCGGAAAAGCAGTTTTACGTTAAATAAATTTAAACGTATGAAAAAATGGTTTGCTAAAAATCTTAAAATCATTTAAATTGCATTGATCCTGATACCTCCTAATTTATAAAAATAAGTTTCATCCATGGTGCAATCATTGGAAAAGGAAATAGAGCAATTAAGAAATGAAAATAACCATTTATTAAAGGTTATTGAAGAAAGAAACTCGTACCATGACGTTGACGCTGGAGAAATGTTTCAGGGAAAAGATGTTTCAGGCTCTGGTTATCTCGCATTACAATTATCCAATTTATTTACGCAGTCTTTACGTTTGCCCGAAAAAATCAATAAAGCGTTTTCTTTAATTGGTGATTTTTTTGGTTTGAACAGAATTTACATCTATGAGAATAGAGATACTAATTCGCATTGCCGGTTAAGTTATGAATGGTTGAGTTCTAATGGGAATGGATGTTGTTTAAAGCTTCAGGCATTATTGAATTGCCATTATCAAACCATACATAATTTATTATTTGCCGAAGGGGTTATATGCGCAACTAATGTTCAAATTGATCTGCCTTCAAAAGTTGGAGAAATATTTTCATTTCAAGGCATAAAATCCTACTTGTCATTCCCTTTGGTCGTTAATGGTGAGTATACCGGATATCTTGCAGTCGACGAGTGTTGCAGATACCGGGAATGGTCTACCGGTGAAATTGAGCTCATGCATTTATTAGCAAGGCTCATTTCTAAAGATATGGGGCATGAACTCAATAATAAATCCCTGTTAGAGCATGCTAATATACAAACTCTGTTATTGGACATCTCCAAAAGCCTAGCCCGGTTGACTGATTTTAATCAGCAAGTGTTTTTTACTTTAAAAAAGTTAGTTCAGAATTTTGGATTAAAGAGAGCCTTGTTTTTTGAGGATGTGAGTGCAGGGAGTTATTGTAAATGCACAATCGAATATTATCCCACCGGACAAGAAGAGCTAAAAGGAAAATTGAATAGGCTTGAATATCAAAATGATCTGCCCGGATGGAAGGAAATGTTTAATACCAAGGGAAGTATTAATTCCTTGTTGTTGAATAATAAAGAAATTAAGGATAATGCATTTTCACGACTCATTGGCGAAGATTCTTATATTATTCTTCCCTTACATTCCGGAGTTTTTATTCATGGTTTTTTTGCGTTTATCATCGATTCGGATAAAGAACTTAGCTTGTTTCGGATAAATGCTTTACATACTGTAGTAGAGCTTTTTCTTGGTCTGTATGAAAGATACATGGCAGGTCAGGAAATGAATGAAGTTCAAGACGATATCATCGAGTTAAATAAAATTTTAGCAGAAAAGGAAGGCTTTCTGGAAGCCGTATTGGAATCCATTCCGGTAGGCATCTTATTAGTGAAAGATCGTATTGTAAAGTTTGCTAATAATGTGATTGAAGCTAGTGCAGGTTATTCTCGTTCAGACATAAAAGGGATTCATTTTTCTAAATTATACCTTGATGGTAAAGAAGATATTTCAGATGTGGATCGTTTTTATCGTGAAATCGATCAAAAAGGCATATCAACCATCTATACCAATTTTAAACGGAAGAATGGTGATCTAATCGTATTGAGAAATGTTGGAAAACCGGCACCTCCTTCTATTTTGGAAAACGGTTATTTATTAATTTCTGAGGATATTACTCACCTTAGAAATGCTCAACGCAACTTAAATGAAAGCGAAGAGCGTTTCCGAAAAATAATTGAAACCACCACAGATGGCATCTTCATTTTTGATGATAATGAGAAGCTTATCTACATGAATGCAGCCGGAGAATCTATGATCGGGTACTCATACCAAGAAGTGATTACTCTTTCGGAAAATGAAATTTTTCCGAATATAGGTTTTATTCGCAAATTTAAAAAAGCTCTCGTTTCGTTAAAAGAAGGTGAAGATTATGAAGGTGATATTCAACTAAATACTAAAAATAATGGGGTAGTTTTTGCCAATGCCAGTGGTTCTTTTATTACCATTAATGGGCGTAAGCACTATTACTTTTCTTTGCGCAATACGACTCGCAGAATAAAACATGCGGCTAAATTAAAGCAAAGTGAGAAAAAGTTTAGAGCTTTAACCGAAAACTCTTCTGATCATATTTTAAGAGTTAGTAAGAATGGCAATATAATATTTTGTAATCCGGCTTTCTTATCAGATTTAGATTTAAGAGATGAAGAAATTTTAGGTAAAAAGGTGAATGACGTTCAGGGAATTCCGCCTGGTTTGAAAGTAGGGTTAAATAAAGCTTATAACCACGTTGTAATTACCGAAGAATTGGCATCTATGGATTTCGAATACATGAAGGGTGATGCCAAAGTTGCCTTTGATTGGACAATAACTCCTGAGTTTGATGATGATCAATACCTTCAATCTTTGTTATTGGTTGGCCGTGATTTTACAGCTAAAAAGAACGTTGAAAAAGAGTTGATAATAGCAAAAGAAAAGGCCGTTGGAGCCGATCGTCTGAAGTCTGCCTTTTTAGCCAATATGAGTCATGAGATACGTACCCCGCTAAATGCCATTGTAGGTTTTACACATTTGCTGAAAGATGATACTTTAACTGAAAATGAAAAGGACGAATACATCAATATCATTTCCCATAGTTCTGATACCTTACTTTCTCTCATTAATGATATTGTTGATCTTGCCAAAATAGAAAGTGGTCATTACAGTATTGCAAAAGAATCGATGCAGCCGGCTAAGTTTTTAAATGCCTTGCATGGGTTGTTTGAGAAGAAAAAACATTTAGATAATAAAAGTCACCTGAGTTTGATCTTAAATATGCCTCACGAGGATTTATGGATCGAAAGTGATGAAAATAAATTACGTCAAATCTTTATTAATCTAATAGGCAATGCTTTGAAATTTACGTTGGAAGGAAGCATTGAATTTGGTTGTGAACTTGGCGAAAGTGAAGTGCGGTTTTATGTGAAAGATACGGGTATCGGAATTCATCAAGAAAAACAAGATGTCATCTTTAGTCCTTTCAGACAAGAAGAAATTGATACTTCTCAAAGATATGGTGGTACCGGTTTAGGACTTTCTATTTGCAAAGGATTGATAAATGCTATGGGAAGCCAAATTCACTTAAAAACAGAAAAGGGCATTGGGTCTGAATTCTATTTTTATCTACCAATTCAAAAAGTTGGTTCTGTGATTTCTTTTTAATAAGACCCTTTCTGAAGAGCTTGTTTTTTGAATAATAGAGTTAGTGTTTTTGAGGTTAGGCGACTTAAAAAGCTAAAGGATTAATCTTTTATTCATACCAAACTTTAACTGTAAAATTGGCACAATCATTTGTATGTTAGATATTTATATCCTCAGTTGCTTCTTTTACTTTATCCTTTACACCATCAAAACGTAAATATGGAAATGTTGCCGGAGCCAATGCGGAAAGAGGTTTGTATAGAAAAGAACCTTCTTTTTGATCTGGAGGCAATATTTTCATGCGTTTATCTAAGCTTTCAGTAACTGCTAATAACACACTTAATATAAAAGCATATTTCAAAAAGCTGAATGTTGCACCTGCAATTCTGTTTATTATTCCTAGAGCAACTGCCGAGATAAGTTTGTCAAGTGCTTTTGCTGCAACATGAATGCCAACGACAATCAAAATAAAAGTGATGATAAATGCAATGATGCCGATGTGATCTGAATTCCAGTATTGTGAAAGGTAGTTTTCAGTAACGTTACTAAATTTAATAGCACCTAATAAGCCAATTATAAGAGCGGCTAAAGAGGCTAGTTCTATAATTAATCCATTTTTAAAGCCTTTTATGATAGCCACAACCAGGATGATTCCGACTACTATATCTATGTAATTCATAAAGTTTTGAAGATTGTAACGGAGTAAAAATAGAAAAAGATTAGCAATATAATCTTTCCTTTGGGAACTATTTATAGAGGTAAGTAATTAAATACTTATCAATAGTAAGCATACGTTAGCATCAAAGATGCGGTGTTATTAAGCATAGCCTGAAGGGCTATGAATATCATGCCATGATATTGTTAGCGCCAAGGTGCGTAGTCGTGTGTTTAAGACTACGCTTTTTGGCGCTTAAATAAAATACCTGATTAATAGCCTAGCCCTTACAGGCTAGGCTTTGGGATATCGCCCACCTTGGGGCTTTTTTAGATTTATACAGAAATGTATGTACTTATCTACTGACCTCAAACTATTTATTCCTTTTCTAACTGCATTGTGTTAATGCAGTATTAATTCTCATGTACTTGTTGGCGCGAAATGGCTTTTTCATTATCTTTAGTAGAAAATACGAAAACTAATATGCCTATAATTAGCTCTCTCATATCCTTAGTAAGCTCTCGTCGTTTAGCGCAGATAGAGCATTTTAAAAATAATCCGGAGGATGTTCAGACGCAACAGCTTAAAGAGCTTTTAAGCATAGCAAAAAATACTTTTATTGGGAAAGAATATGAGTTTTCTTCTCAAATGTCTTATGAGACCTTTAAAAGTAGGGTGCCCGTAAAAACTTACGATGAAATAAGACCTTTTATCGATCGTTTGAGAAAAGGTGAAAAAGACTTGTTATGGCCCGGTGAAGTAAAATGGTTTGCAAAATCTTCAGGTACTACTTCTGATCGAAGTAAATTTATTCCGGTTACATCTAATGCTTTAGAAGATTGTCATTATCGGGGAGGAAAAGATATCCTAGCTTTTTATCACCAACAACGTCCCGATACTGAAATGTTTACCGGTAAGAGTCTCGCGCTAGGAGGTAGCCATGAGATCAATAGTTTTAGTAATGATAGCTTTTTTGGAGATCTTTCTGCCATCTTGATGGAGAATCTGCCTTTTTGGACCTATTTTGTCCGTACGCCACATCGTTCCATAGCCTTAATGGCCGAATGGGAAAAGAAGTTGGAGAAAATCACTGAAACCACATTAAACGAGAATGTGACTACCTTAACCGGTGTGCCAAGTTGGTTCCTGGTGCTCATTAAGCATGTATTAGCAAAAGCAGGCAAGAATAATTTACTTGAAGTATGGCCAAATCTGGAATTATTTATTCACGGAGGAATCAATTTTACACCGTATCGTGAGCAATTTAAAGAGCTAATTCCATCCGATAAGATGAATTATCTGGAAACTTATAATGCCTCAGAAGGATTTTTTGCCATTCAAGATGATTTATCCGTGCATTCGATGCTACTTATGTTGGATTTGGGTATATTTTTCGAGTTTCTTCCACTCAGTGAAGTAGGAAAGCCTTTTCCTGATGCCAAATGTATTGATGAAGTTGAAGCAGGGGTCGATTATGCTTTAGTGATCACTACCAATGGAGGGTTGTGGAGATACTTAATTGGCGACACCATTCGTTTTACATCCCTTAAACCACACCGAATCATTATTTCGGGGCGTACCAAGCATTATATCAACGCATTTGGTGAAGAGTTGATGATCGAAAACGCTGAAAGAGGATTAGAA
This sequence comes from Bacteroidales bacterium, assembly GCA_003249255.1. Lineage (GTDB taxonomy): Bacteria > Bacteroidota > Bacteroidia > Bacteroidales > Marinilabiliaceae > SZUA-582. The sequence goes on along the minus strand of QKJP01000045.1, from coordinate 13,434 downwards.
AGGGCTTGTAAAGAGACGAATGCGATCATTAAAGAATACACGGCCGCTCCTATTTTCATGGGATCGGATACAAAGGGAGCTCATCAATGGTTAATCGAGTTTGTACGTGAGCCTTCAGATATGGCTCTTTTTACCGATCTATTAGATGAAACTTTACGAAAACTTAATAGTGACTATGACGCCAAGCGCTATAAAGATATTACGCTTGATAAACCTACAGTGGTGAAAGCGCGCTCCGAGTTGTTTATGGATTGGTTAAGGAGAAAAAACAAATTAGGAGGCCAGAATAAAGTTCCTCGTTTATCTAATAACCGGGATTATATTTCTGAATTATTAGAATTAAATGAATTTGTAATAAAATAAAACGCATATCCGTTTTTACGCATAATTATTTTAACACAGAGGTACAAAAGCACAGAGTTTCTAAAGTTTAACTATACAACTCAGTGTCCCCGCCTGCATCGGGCAGGTATGGGTGTCTGTGTTGATATTTTTTGTCGTTACATTAATAGTTTTTGCATTATGCATAATTGCGGACATTCAAATAAAATAATTTTCAAATGCATATAGCAATAGCCGGAAATATTGGTTCCGGAAAAACATCGTTAACCGAATTGTTAGCGCATCATCTAGGTTGGGAGCCTCATTATGAAGATGTGGATGAAAATCCTTACCTGATTGATTTTTATGAAGATATGAAGAGATGGGCTTTTAATCTTCAAATTTATTTTTTGAAGAGTCGTTTTTCTTCAATCCAAGAGTTTTTAAATAAGCATAATACATTGTTCAGGATCGTACCATTTATGAAGATGCCTATATTTTTGCCTCGAATTTGTACGACATGGGATTAATGAGCCGAAGAGATTATGATAATTACATGTCGCTTTTTGAGTTGATGAGTGGCTTTGTTAAGGCTCCGGATTTAATGATTTATCTGCGTTGTTCTGTTCCCACCTTGGTAAATCAAATTCAGCTGCGAGGGCGTGATTATGAAGCAAATATTCGTTTGGATTACCTCAAGCGTTTAAATGAACGTTACGAAGCATGGATTCATGGTTACGATAAAGGAAAATTGCTAATTATTAATGCAGATGAGGTTGATTTTATAAAAAATCCACAAGATTTAAGCATCATTATAGATAGAGTTAATGCCGAGTTGCACGGTTTGTTTTAGAAAGTATTATTATATGGCAATAATCGTATGTATTGCCATTAAATTTTGAGTAAATGGCTTGTTAATTTGCATATTTTCAAATTTCCTAATATGCGCATCTGTATTTTCATCAAGAATGATGCTTTTATAGTCTAAACCAAAGCCCTAAGGTGAAATTGAATTGATTTTGATGTCCATGCGGAGTTTGATCAACTTGTTCCTCCGAGAAATGTGGGTCTAGCGATGGTATAAACGTAAATCGTGTTTGTAAATCAAGAGCAGCTTTAGGTGATAAATTGATAAGTAAGCCAATTTGAGGGCCAAAACCAGGTTGCCACTGTTTCTCAGTATATTCAAATGAATCATTGCCATTTAGTCCATTGGTAAAAGATTCGAAGACTACGCTATTAATGAGATAATAGCCTCCAAAGGCAATACCCGAATAAAAATTAACATCATCATGGCTAAAAAAATAGTTTGCCTCTGCTAAGAATTGTAAAGTTTTATAATTGGCTTCTGCCGACCCGTAATTTCTAACTTCCCAAAATAACTCATCTCCTCTTTGTGTAGTAAATCCAACATCGTAGCCCAAAGTAATGCGTTTAGAATAATACCATTTTCCGGTATGGCTTATGGTAAAACCGCTAGAAGAAACATCATTAAATCCTAAACGTTCATTTCCCCAACTGATATTTGTAGGAGATGTTAATCCAGATTTTCCACCAAGCCAAAGAGATTTTTCTAATTTTTGAGATTGACTAGAAATCGTGAAAAACAAAAACAGAACAGAAATGATATATTGCATAAGATGATTATTTTAGCTTGCTATAAAAGTAGTATAAAGATTAAAAATTGAGATATGTCAGTATTAGGAAATATTATTTGGTTAGTGTTTGGTGGCTTATGTATTGCCATCGAATATTTCCTTTCAAGCATTGTAATGTTTGCCTCTATTGTAGGAATTCCATTTGGGATACAAACGGTTAAGCTTGGCGTTTTGGCTTTGTGGCCATTTGGTAGTAAAGTTGAAAAAAGAGCAGTAAGCGCGCCCTCTGGTTGTCTTTATACCATTATGAATGTGCTTTGGTTTTTTGTTGGAGGAATTTGGATTTGCCTTAGTCATGTAGCCTGGGGCTTATTATTGACCATTACAATTATTGGGTGGCCTTTTGCTAAACAGCATTTTAAATTAGCCGGAATTGCTTTAACGCCATTTGGAAGAGATATTGTTAATGGGTAATAAAAGTTGAGAATAACTCATCTTTGAATTGTAAAGTATAAATAAAAAATATGAGTAAGAGAGAGCTGCTATTATGCTGTACTTCATATTGAGTGTGGGTTTTATGGTGACTGGCCAAGTGGTTTATATGTTAGAATTAAGATTTGATCCCTATTCATTTCAATATATTTCCATTTCTGTTATTGTGGGTGTATGTGGAGCGTTTTTCTTTCATAAAGCTATTCGGTTAAATGAAAAGGAGACCGAAGAGATTCAAGATGGAGTGATATTGGGGGATAGTGAGTTGTTGTTGAAATGGGAATATGAAAGAAGGTTTTGGAAGCGTTTTGCTAGAAAATATCGATTTAGAGAATTGTTTCTCTCCTTGTCTAAGGGATTAGGAGTTTTATCTGTTTTGTTAGGAGTTGGTTGGTTACTATCCATCGAAGAAGGAGATTATGATCTCTTGATAGGATTTAGTTATATGGTATTGGTTTTTGGAGGTGGAGTTTATTGGGGGTTTAACAAAAAAATAAACCGGTTTTATAAAGCGTTTAGAGGAGTCGCTTCTCTGGATATTAAAGTGTATTTGTCAGGAATTTTAGTTAATGAAAAATATATTATTCCATTTGTTAGAAAATATGAGCGATTATCTCAAATTTCTATTGAAAAGAAGTTTGAGAATTCTTGTTTGTGCTTTACCATTGATAAGTTAATGACTGGTCGGGTGAGTTATGAAGAAAGCGTCAGGTATTATGTGCCTATTCCTCCCAATAAGAAGATCGAAGCAGAGTGTTTTATTGATGATTTCAATTATGCGGTTAAAAGAATGCGTTGATTGGTAGGTGTATAGTTTAGTTGTAGCCCATAACTTATGGAACCGGATCGTGTCCATGTCCACCCCAAGGATTACAGCTTAGGATTCTTTTTATGGCCAGCCAAAGCCCTTTTACGGGGCCGTGTTTTTTTAATGCTTCTATGGCGTAAGTTGAGCAGGTTGGCGTGTATCTGCAACTTTGTCCGAGCATTGGAGAAATAAATAATTTGTAAATCTTAACAGGTAGGATGAGCAGGTAGATGAAAATAAGTCTGATAAAATGAAAAATTTTGTGATACCAGATATGTTTATTTGGCTGCGTCATTCTTACTGATTAAGTGCACGATGTGATTCAGACATTTTTTAATTCCTTTTTCAATATCCTGATAAGATAATACTTCGGTAGGAAGGTATACAAAAGCTATGGCTATGTGTATTTGCTTCTTCTCTAATTCCTCCAAAAGAGGATGTTTATTTAAGCGGTAAGCCTCCCTGATTTTTCTTTTTAAAAGATTTCTTTTGTTAGCCCGTTTAAAGCGTTTTTTAGGAATGCTCACAAGTATTTGAGCTCTAGCTTCCTGAGGTTCTTCCAAAAGAATAAAGGAAGATCGTACGGGATATTTTACGAAGGCTTTACCTTGAGTAAATAACCTTTCGATAATTATTTTGCTGTTAAGACGCTCTGATTTACTAAAGGTAAAACGTTTCTCTGTCATCCCAATGAGTGGCTTTATATAAAATATCCTTCCTGACCTTAGTCAAGAAGGATAAGTATCTATCAAATAGATTAATTTTTTATTTGTTCTCCTTGTTGTACTTTTTAATGTACTGTTCAAGAGCCATTGTCATTGATGGAGCTTGTGGCATAGGAGCTTGTATGTCTAAACGCAAGCCTGCATCTTGAACAGCTTTTGCGGTTGCAGGCCCAAATGAAGCAATTTTTGTTTCTCGTTGCTCAAAATCAGGGAAGTTTTGCATTAAGGATGCAATTCCTGAAGGGCTAAAGAATACTAAAATATCATAATCGATATCTTTTAAATCGCTTAAATCACTGCTTACAGTACGGTACAAAATAGCTTTGGAGTATTTTGTTTTCGCCTTATTTAATAAGGTAGGAATCTCTTGCTTGTGAATGTCCGATAATGGAACCAAGTAAGTTTCGTCTTTGTGTTTTTTCACAACCTCAACTAAGTCCGCAAATTTTCCTGTAGAATGGAATATTTTACGCTTACGGTAAACCGTGTACTTCTGTAAATAGAATGCAGTTGCTTCTGAAATACAGAAATATTTCATAGTATCCGGAATCGCAATTCTCATTTCTTCTGCAATGCGGAAGTAATGGTCGATAGCTGTTCTACTGGTAAAAATAACCGCTGTGTGGTCAAGTATATTAACCTTTTGCGTTCTAAACTCTTTCGCAGGTATGGCTTCGACCTGAATAAAAGGTCTAAAGTCAATCTTCAAGTTCGTCTTCTCCGCCAAATCGAAATAAGGGGACTTAGGTGTAGCTGGCTTGGGTTGTGACACCAAAATTCTTTTAATCTTCAATTTTTGTCAGTTTAAATTTAACAAATCTTTGGTCACGATAATTTGCCTTAATGAATTATCAATTTGTAAAGTAATGTTAAAGGCAAAATTTCTAGAGCGCAAAAATACAAAAACATATAAAAAATTGAAAGAAGACTGCTTAAAATAATTTTCGCTCCTCTAAATAATTGGATGAGATACATGAAAATGAACATTAATATACCAATTTTTAGGAGGAATGATCCTGTTTTAGTATCAACAAATGGAATAACTGAAACCAAAGGAAGAATACTTATTCCATAAACTTTACTTAACAGGTTCGCGTTATAAAGGTATTCACCGCTTTTTTGTTGTGTATCAAAAATAAATCCGATAAAGCGATAGATTGTATTTTTTAGAAAAAAGAATCCTATCAATCCCAATAGAATAAAAAGATATAAATAGAAACCACCTGCATTTTCATGAATAACTACAAATTCAAAAATAAGCAATGAAGTGTTGATAAAGAAAAGTCCGGTTAAAGCTGTGCTTGGTTTTGAGTTTTGAATGTTTATTGTCGTATAAAGTTTTGATACTGCTTGTTGATACCTCACTCCCGAAAACAGATCATTCAAATATTTGTTGGCACTTATTTTAATGTATCCGGCTGTAAAAATGGCAAGGATGATTATTCCTACCATCCAATCGGTATGTTCACCAAAATCGTTACTTTTCTTTGAAACCGGTAGTGGTTTTGGTGATTCAGTGGTGCTGTTAAGTTTTATTTCTTTTGAAAGGCTTGGTATACTATCGTGCGTTGATGTGATCGTATCCTTAGAAACGTTAGTTGTATGATATGAAATTGACTTTAACGCTTGAATATCGCCTGTTAATTCAACCAGTTTGTTTTTAAAAAGGTAATCTCCAGGTTCTTGTTTTTCTGCATTAAGGTTAAGTTTTATAGAATCTTGCCTGGTGAATAACACAAGCATTTTCGGGGCAGGTTTAGGCCTGTTTATTGCCGGAACTATAACTTTGGGTGCAGTTTGAATACCATCAGTCGAAGCTTGTGAATTGCTTACTGAATTTTGAGTGGCAGATTCGCTGTTTACATTACTGCCTTCGTCTGCTTTCTGGATGCCTTCTATATTTTGCTGATAGTATACCAATGTGATATTTTTTTATAAACTAAAGTTACGAAATAAAAAACTAAAAGTTTTAAGCAGAATCCCCTGTGCACCAAGCTGCTGCTCCTAATAGTACAAGGTCTTTTAAGATGCTTTGTCCGACTTTAGAAAGTTCCGGGAAGCCATAGCCAACTTGCCACACGTAACCGGATGTAAAAAGCGCACTCACGCTAAACAAAAAGAGTAACACTGCAGCTAGTCCTCCCCAAAATGATACCTTTCTTGCAACGGGTTTGATGGCTATTAGAATCCCAATGATGATTTGAAGCCAGGCAATTATTTGTGAAAAAGCATAAGAGGTTAAATATTTTAAAGTCCAGCTAAAAATTGAAGAATCTGCTAATATTTGTTTCAAATAATCAGCCTCAGAGTTTTTAAATTTTAGTAATCCAATCCAGATTAAGGTTAGGGCTAATCCATATCTTAAAAGAAATTGGCCGGAAGTTTTTAATGTATTGGCGATGATTTTCATGCTTGATGTTTTATGATGTGACTGGAGCTAAGATATTATTTTCTTCTCTTAAATGGAATATGGTATTCTAAAGTATAGGTGAAAGATAGGTTTGTTTTATTATCTGCTCGTCCATACCCGGCAATAACGTAGGGTTCAAAAGTGTCTATACCCTCTAAAGCAATTAATCTCCGAAGTCTGAAGCTCCAACCCATGTAAAAGTTTTTTAGTACTTCTGTTCTCAAACCAAACATGAATTCAGCCCAATGTGCCGTACTGATGTTAGAAGGGATGGAACCTGTATAATCACCCCAATAATTTTCTTTTATCGAAAAGCGAGGCGATGCGTAATCATTCATCCCAACACCATACCTCAGACCTAAAAGGACATTGTCGTTATTGTCTTCTTCATCCACGTTAAAAAGATTGTAATCAAAGCCAATGCGCAAGAATTCACCGGTGGATTTATAGTCGTAAACGTCTTTCTCAAATTTCACCTGTTCAAAGCCTCCTTCGGCAACTGCAAAGAAATGATTTTTAAATCCATATCGAAGTGTTGCTTCAGTTCCGATTCGTGAAGGTTCAAAGGCGGCAATAATAAATGTTCCGGCATTGATGCCAATCGAAATGCCCCGATTGGATGGAGGATCTCGTTTTTCTCTTTCCTTTATAACGTTTGTTTCTTCTTCTTCAGAGTCTTGCGAGAAGGTGTTGTCGTCTTGTGCGCTAGCTTGAAAAAGGTATAGGAGGAAAAAACTAATTAGGGATATATATCTTAACATTTTCTTGATTTTCGTCGTAATTGATATTTGGATAGCTAATGACAACAGAGTCAATAAACGATCCGGTGTGAGAAACTTTTTTAAGAATGATATTTTGAGTCATGCCACTGTTGCCAGATACAAAATCAAGTTCTTTCTCATATTCAAATGTAATGGTAGCAGAGAATGTACCTGTAGATTTGATCGTATTCAGTACCCATTGCGTTTGATTGCTATTGAGATCTAAAGGCAAGAATAAAGACGAAGCATCTACTGTATCGTTGTCAAGTATTTTATCATTTTCTAAGCCATAAGCAAATAGGCTATATACTACTGTGTCTTTAACTTCGCCACTTTCTCTAACGGTATAAAAACTAGCTTGCACGGCCTGTTGGTTAGATAAGTAGATGTCATCGTTATTGCAGGAGCTGATGAATAAATACAGCATCAGAACTGGGATTATTTGATTGAAGCTTCTCATTTGCGTTTCTGTTTGGTGCAAAAATAAGGGTATCTGTTAAATATGGTATTATCCTTAATAAAAAATGATTTTTTATATTCATTCAAACTTGTAATTACTATGTTTGTTTTACTTAAAGTCAAAGCTGAAATTGACTGTTTGAAGAGTTTTTAGATTTTAATTGGAGAATGATAAACCCGGTAAAAATATGTTATTAAAGAATAAGCTTTTTCCCATCGCGTCCTTGTTGCTAAGTGCAGGACTCATGGCTCAGGCTCCCCAAATTGAGTTTGAGGAATACGATTTGAATAATGGTTTACATGTGATATTGCATGAAGATTCATCCACACCTAACGTGATTGTTTCTGTAATGTATGATGTGGGCTCAAAGGATGAAAATCCTGACAGGACAGGGTTTGCCCATTTTTTCGAACATTTAATGTTTGAGGGGACTGAGAATATACCCCGTGGTGAATATTCGAAATACGTTGATCGTGCCGGAGGGACATTAAATGCCAATACGTCTGCCGATCGTACTTATTATTACGAAATATTACCATCCAATCAGTTGGCTTTAGGTTTGTGGTTGGAATCGGAGCGTATGATGCATGCCACTGTGGATTCTTTGGGTATTCAAACGCAAAAGAAAGTGGTTATTGAAGAGAAAAAGCAAAGTTATGATAATCGTCCTTATGGTAGTTGGTTAGCCGAAACCGTTAAAAGAGCCTTTAAGGAACATCCGTACCGATGGACGACGATCGGTGATCCAGAGCACATTATGGCAGCCGAAGATTGGGAATTTAAAGCTTTTCATAAAAAGTTTTATGTGCCTAATAATGCTGCTTTAGTGGTTGCTGGTGATATTAAGAAAGATGAAGTAAAGCCTTTAATCCAAAAATATTTTGGTGAAATAAAGCCTGGGAATGATGAAATTGTTCGACATGGAATTGTTGAGCCAAAGCTTGATGGTGAAGTTCGTGATACGATTTTTGACAATGTTCAATTGCCATTAATTTTTCAGGCCTATAGAACTCCTGCGATGGAGACGGATGATTTTTATGCTTTAGATATGCTTAGTACTTTATTGTCTAATGGTGAAAGTTCCAGAATGTATAAATCATTAGTCGACGAGCAACAAAAAGCCATTGATACAGGAACCTTTCCATTGCCTTACCGTGATCCGAGTTTGGCCATTGCTTATGCCATGCCAAACATGGGAGTTGATTGTGCCGACCTGGAAGCTGCCATTGAAGACGAAATTAAAAAAGTAAGAGATGAGTTAATAACTGAAAGGGAAATGCAAAAGCTTAAAAATCAGTATGAGAATATGTTTGTTTCCGGAAATGTTAAATTAGCCCGTAGAGCAGAAAACCTGGTTACCAATTATGTTTATTTTCGCAATACGAATTTGATTAATACAGAGTTGGATAAATATTTATCGGTTACCCGTGAAGATATCAAACGCGTTGCGAATAAGTATCTGGTGAAAGATAATAGAGTGGTCCTTTATTACTTACCTAAGAGTTATCAAAACTAAATATAAACCTTGGCATCATATTTTTTATATTGTTGATGCATCATAATACCTTTCATAATGAAACAGTTTACAGTTATCATATTTGCTTTATTGGTAGGATGTGGTTTGATGGCACAAGTCGACAGAACGACGGCTCCTCCTGCCGGTAAAGCTCCAAAAATTAATATTGAGGAAGCTCAAAAGTTTGAATTAAAGAATGGTTTAAAAGTTTTTGTGGTTGAAAATCATAAAAATCCTATTGTTTCTTATAGTTTGTCTCTTGATTTGGATCCCATTGTAGAAGGAGATAAGGCCGGATATATTGAAATGGCCGGTGATTTGCTGGGGGCAGGAACCAGCAATCGGTCCAAAGCCGAATTGGATGAAGCCATTGATTTTATTGGAGCAACTTTAAATACCAGTCCAAGTGGAATTTACGCCAGTTCATTAAAAAAGCATTCGGAAGAAGTGTTGGAATTATTGACGGATGTATTGTACAATCCGATTTTTCCGGCAGAAGAATTAGATAAGTTGAAAAAGCAATCATTAACAGCGTTGCAAACTTCAAAAGATGATCCGGGTGCCATTGCCTCCAATGTTTCTGGCGCCTTGTTGTATGGAAAGGATCATCCTTATGGAGAGGTGATGACAGAGAAAACCATTGAAGCAATTACATTAGACGATTGCAAAAAATTCTATACTACATTCTATAGACCAAATGTCGCTTACCTGATTATAGTTGGCGATATCAGCTTAAAAGATGCCAAGAAGCAAGCAAAAAAGTATTTTTCTTCATGGGAAATGGCTGATGTTCCAACCTATCAATACGAAACGCCCAAAAAGTATACGAAGCCGAAAGTAGCCGTTGCCAATAAGGAAGGAGCCAATCAAAGCACGGTCTATTTGACCTATACCGTTGATTTAAAACCGGGATGTGAGGATGAGATAAAAGTAAAGGTAATGAACTATATCCTTGGAGGAGGTACATTTGCAGCTCGCTTAATTGCTAACTTAAGGGAAGATAAAGCTTATACTTATGGAGCTTATTCAAAACTTAATAACGATGAATTGGTGGGTAGTTTTAGCGCGAGTGCAAAAGTACGTACAAGCGTTACCGACAGTGCATTTACTGAGATTATTTATGAGATGAACAGGCTTAAAACTGAAAAGGTAGCCGAAGAAGACCTGCAATTAATCAAGAATTTATTGGCAGGAAGTTTCTCAAGATCTTTAGAGGATCCTAAAACCATTGCAAAATTTGCTTTAAACATTGAGAAATATAAGTTGCCGGCTAATTACTATCAGACTTACCTTGAAAAACTGGAAGCTGTTACCGCTGAAGATGTACAAGCCATGGCGCAAAAGTATCTAACGCCTGAGAATGCAGTTATTCTTGCCGTTGGCGATTTGCGCGCAGTACGACCAAAGCTTGAGAAATTTACCGATGGAACAAAGGTCGAAATGTACGATTTTTATGGAGATGAGATGCAAACATTGCCAGTGCCTGAAGGTGTTACAGTCGATGATGTTATCGGTAATTACATTAACTCCATTGGCGGAAAAGAGCTTTTAGGAAATGTGAATAATGTGGAATTGGGAGGAGTTATGAATATCCAGGGAATGGATTTAAGCATGACTATTTATTCAAAGAAACCGAATTGGCAATGTGTTGAAACCTTTATGCAAGGAAACTTAGTGTCGAAGCAAGTTTTTAATGGTGTAGCCGGTTATTCTGAGAGTCCGATGGGCAATGTGCAGTTAGATGCAGATATGGTAAAGAGTATGGAATACCAGGCCCGAATGTTTCCGGAGCTGTATTATTTAGAAGACGGATTTAAAACAGAGTTATCCGGAATGGAAATAATCAATGGCGATGAAGCTGTAAAGCTAATTGTTACAAATCCTGTTGGAAATGAGGTGACTGCTTATTATAGCATGCAGAGTGGATTGAAAATTCGAGAAGTAGTAGGTTCTCCTCAAGGAGTGATCATCAGTAATATACTTGAATATTCAGATGTGGACGGCATTAAATTACCCAAAGTACTAAAGCAGTCGGTTGGACTTCAGTCCTTTGAAATTACCTTTGAAACGATAAAGGTGAATACTGAGATCGATGATAAGAAATTTGAAATTTGAGCCTATAGTATGAGCTAAGGATTATACAAGAAAGTGAAGTTTACCGTTACGGTTATCAGGGTAGTGAACGGGATGCCTCTCTGGCTGGAGGTTCTGGGTATACTACTTTCTTCCGTGCTTTAGACCCGAGGTTGGGTCGTTGGTTTACGCCGGATCCGAAAGTGCACCCTTGGCAGAGCCCTTATTGTAGTATGGATGGAAATCCGATTGCTTTGGTTGATCCTATAGGGGCATCAACAGATGGAGATGATTCGGAAGACGAATATTATGATTTAGATGATTATGAAATTGGAGATCAAGTAGAAGGTGCTGATGGAATTCTATATGAAAAAGGAATTGATGGCACGGATAACAATAGGGTTGACTGGTTTCCTGTGACTTCTGCTGATGATGTGGATACCCCTGCAAATGATGTTGAGGATGCATCTGGTTTTTGGGATTGGCTATTTAATATGTCTTTCGATGGATATGTCTTGTTTAGTGATAATGCAAGTGGGAATGGAGAGTTTGATATAGATAATAATTTCCCATCTAATGGACTTGATGTAACCAGTGTAGATGATATATTTTCGTATTTTAGGGATGGATCTAAACCTAGTCCTCAAGATTTGAGGAAATTGGCAGAAATCATTGATAAAGTAATTAATATTTATAATGAAGGCTCTAGTGTCAATAAATACCATACTAATGATAAAGAAAATGGCAATAAACCAACTACAATAGTAATTACTGATAAAGCAACATATGATCGTATCGTTGAGCTTCGTGAAGAGATTAATGGCTTTATGAGATTAGAGCAAGCAAGAGAAAATGCAAGAGAATATGCTATAGATTCAATAAAAATTCAAGGATTAGATACGTTGTATTACTGGACAAAGAATAGTCGTACTGATCCAGAAGTAATGGTAGATTTTAATAATCCTCGTCATAAGAAAAAGATTTGGGATACTAAATATTGATATATTATGAAAAGATGTTTATTTATATTAATTGTAGGCGTTTGTTTAGGCTGTGTAAAAAAACGTGTATACTTAGGAGAAGAAATAAGTTTAATATCTAACACAATCTTTAATGTAAAACATGGCAAAGAAGTATTATACTATGCAGAAAAAGATACACTTCATGTGAATGAATATCTTTTAGGGAAAAAGGTTGGAGATAAGATTGAGTTTGAGTACAATGAAAAAGATGATGCAATTAATATAAAACGTTTTATTAATAATAGTGATAGTTGTTTGTCAGAAGCATATGTATATGGTAAACTACGTTTTAGAACTCTACTAATAAACGGAGAACGGAAATACTTAAAGGCCTATTTTAACGATGGCAAGATAAAGGCAGAAGGTTTCTTTTCTAATAATGAAATGGTAAGTTTGATTGAATATGATTCTTTAAATAATATTGTAAACTTCAACAGTAATTTTGATTTTTATGCGAAAAATGATTCTGTTGTAATAATAGACTTCCATACCACTAATAATTGTGTTGAAAATAAAATATTAGATTATGGATTCTTCAAGATTACAGAAAAAAGAGATACAATTAAAATTACTAAAGAATTATATCTTGAACATACTGTAAATAATGGAAAAGGGATAATAAAGGTTCCATCTAAGAATTCTGGAGCTTATTTTATTAAAATAGGGTATATAGCAATAAAAGAATATCAAGAATCTTATGGTGTTTGTGATTTAAATTATAATATTTTAAAAAATGGTCATATAATATGTAATAGTTCAGGATGTAATTCAGAATTTGTTTTAAAATATTAATCTCGCCCTCGCTGCCGCACGATTAGCGACAGCGTATCCCCCCCGCTGCCGCACGATTAGCGCCTGCGTATCGTGTGGTTCTAATTAGATAAGCAATAAGAAAGAGATAAAACTAAGCCTTGTAAATGTAAAAGTTTGCAAGGCTTTTTTACAAAAAAAATAATAAACCACACGAAAGGATTCGTGCGGCAGCATTTTGTTGTACCAGTTAATCGATATTGAAATAGAGAAATAGAAGTACTAACTTATTTAATAAAGATTAATTAGATGAGCAGAAAGTATAAATTCCACAATCCAGAAGGAGTCTATTTCGCGGCTGCCGCACGATTAGCGACAGCGTATCGAGTGGTACCAACCAGATAAACAATAAGAAAGAGATAGAATTAGCCTTGTAATGCGATTGTGTTACAAGGCTTTTTGTTAAAATAAGCTTGTTAAAAGGATTTGTTATTGATT
>QKJP01000068.1 GCA_003249255.1 Bacteroidales bacterium | reverse complement strand
TGTTTACTAAACTCTTTTCGTGATAGGTCGCTGATTTTGTACTGTCGCACCAATTCGAACATTTCTTCCTGTGTCTCTTTCATGCCCGCTAAACTAATCGAATGGGCTTACCTAAACAATGTGTATTTGGCCGAAGGGATACGTGGTTATTGGGGGCGGATTACTTGGCCTTGAGGCTGCAAAGGCGCTATTGGATGATGGTTTAAAAACAGCCATTGTAGAGTTTGCTCCTCGCCTTATGCCACGTCAGCTTGACGAAAAGGGCGGTGAGTTCTTAAAGGAGAAATTAGAAGAATTTGACTTAGAGATAAAACTCAATAAGAGTTCTAAAAATATATTGGGTAACGGAAAAGTTACCGGCATTGAGTTTATGGACGGAGAAATTCATCATACCGATGTGATTGTGGTATCGGCGGGTATTCGTCCGCGTGACGAGTTAGCTCGCAAAGCCGGCCTTTTAGTGGGCGAACGTGGCGGCATTGAAGTTACTCCGGATACCAAAACGAACGATCCGGCCATTTTTGCCATTGGCGAGTGCGCCCTTATTCATAACATGATCTGGGGATTGGTAGCTCCGTGTTACGACATGGCGGATGTAGCCATTAAAAACATCATGGGCAAAGATGCGGAGTTCTCGCCTGCCGACATGAGCACTAAACTGAAATTGATTGGTACCGATGTGGCCAGTTTTGGTGATGTGTTTGGCTCCGGCAATAAGCGTAAGGAATTGGTATACGAAAACAGAACCAACGGCATTTACAAGAAGCTATTCATCTCTGAAGATAACACCTCGCTTCTTGGTGGTATATTGGTAGGTGATGCCGAAGACTACAACATGCTTTTCCAACTGTATAAAAACAAAGTTAAGCTACCCGAAAAACTCGATGGGCTGGTATTCTGGGGAACCGGAGGCGGCATCGAATTTAATGTGTTGGATTTAGCCGATGAAGCGGTGATTTGCTCGTGCGAAAACATCAATAAAGGAAGTATTGTAACGGCCATCAAAGAAGCCGATTTAACTACGCTTAGTTTAGTGAAAAAGCACACCAAGGCCGGCACCGGCTGTGGCGGATGTTCGCCAATGGTAAGCGACTTACTCGATGCGGTTCTGAAAGCGGAAGGTAAAGAAGTGAAAAAGACCATTTGTGAGCACTTCCATTATACCCGTCAGGAATTATTCGATTTAATTAAACTGGGAGACATCAAAAACTTTAATGAGCTTATTCACAAACATGGCAAAGGTCATGGCTGTGAGATTTGTAAGCCACTTGCCGGTTCGTTGTTTGCCTCTATTCACAATGCACCGGTGGCTAAGCAGGCAACCCTCCAAGATACCAACGATCGGTACTTTGCTAACATCCAACGTGGGGGTACTTACTCGGTGGTGCCTCGAATTGCCGGTGGAGAAATCACTCCGGATAAACTGATTGTCATTGGTGAAGTAGCTAAGAAATACGAGTTATATACCAAGATTACCGGAGGTCAGCGCATTGATATGTTTGGTGCAAAATTAAACGACCTGCCCAACATCTGGGAAGAATTAATTGCTGCCGGTTTCGAAACCGGACAAGCTTATGGCAAGTCTCTTCGTACCGTAAAAAGCTGTGTAGGATCGGCCTGGTGTCGTTACGGACAGCAAGATTCGGTTACCATGGCCATCGACATCGAAAACCGTTACAAAGGCCTTCGTTCGCCGCACAAACTAAAAGGTGGAGTTTCGGGTTGTATTCGCGAATGTGCCGAGGCGCGCGGTAAAGACTTTGGTTTAATCGCCACCGAGAAAGGCTTTAACATTTACATCTGCGGTAACGGGGGGGCTAATCCGGCTCATGCCGTTTTATTAGCCGCTGATGCAAGCAAAGAAGAGGCCATTAAATACCTGGATCGCTTCCTGATGTATTACATCCGCACAGCTGGTCCGTTAACCCGTACTTCTAAGTGGTTAGCTCAGCTAGAAGGTGGCATCGATCATGTAAAAGAGGTGGTTCTGAAGGATAGCTTGGGCATTTGTGCAGAGCTGGAAGCCGACATGCAAAAACTGGTAGATACCTACGAGTGCGAATGGAAAACAGTGGTTGAAAACCCAACATTGCGCAACAAATTCCGTCACTTTGCAAACTCCGATGAAGATGGAAGCAGCTATAAGTTTGTTCCCTTCAGAGATCAGAAAAGACCGGAAGATTGGAAGCTGGAGGCAGAAGTAGTTGAAGTAGAAGGATAATTAATTAAGTTCGGAGTTCGAAGTTCGGAGTCCGAACTAATTAGACCACAAAGGTATTAACTAGTTACGAAATGAATTTTTTCAATTAATAATTCTATAATATGAATATTTGGCACTTCGAACTTTGCGCTTCGAACTCCGAACTAAAATAAACATCATGGAAACAAAACTAATAACATCCAATAAAGCAATTAAAGAGTGGTACAAAGCAGGGTCTGTAGAAGATTTTCCTGAAGATGGTGGAATGGCCATTAAATACCAAGACACGCAAATAGCCGTTTATAACTTTACCAGCAAAGGCGAATGGTATGCTACACAAAACTTGTGTCCGCACCGCCTGGAGATGGCTTTAGCCCGTGGAATTATCGGTGACGAATGCGAAGAACCAAAGGTAGCTTGTCCGTTTCATAAGAAAACTTTCTCCCTTAAAACAGGCGCTTGCCTAAGCGGTGACAATTACCAAATTGAAACCTATCCGGTTAAGATTGAGAATGGCCAAGTGTTAATTGGAATATCTTAGCTGCTAGCTCCTAGCCATTAGCCTCTAGCTAAACCTTTCAATTAGAAGATAACTTTCTATTTTCATTAGAAACGTTAAGGTTGAAAGAAACAGCTAGAAGCTGGAGGCTAAACGCTGCCTCCTGCCTTCTGCCTTCTGCCTTCTACCTAAAATCATTTAAAACAAACAACTATGCACACATCCAACCCCTCCTGCGAAGCCTGCCTAAATACCAATTGCATCTTACATAAACATGCAAGAGACCTGGCAATGACAAGCTTTCTGGAAAAGAAAAACACCATGAAAGTTCGCAAGGGGCAGAATGTGATTATTGAAGGCTCTCCTATTCATGGGCTGTACTTTGTGAAAGAAGGCATTGCAAAAGTCTACAATACCGGTATTAATGGGCGGGAACAGATTTTACGATTTGCTTTAAACGGCGAAGTATTAGGGCAAAGAGGTTTTTCTACACAGCAGTATTATGCCGTTAGTTCACTTACCTTAGAAGAAACTACCTTGTGTCACTTCTCAACCGAAAACCTGCAAATGATGCTAAAAAGCTCGTCCAGCCTGGCCTACGATTTTATGGTATTCTATGCTGAAGAGCTTAACCGCAGTGAGACAAAAGTGCGTAAGTTTGCTCAAATGACCGTGCGCGAAAAGGTGATCGACTCCCTTCTCTACATCAACCGAAAATTTGGTCATGATGAAAAAGGCTTTTTGAAGCTCACGTTAAGCCGACGAAACATTGCCGATTTTGCCGGCACTACCGAAGAGCAGGTTATCAGAACCCTATCTGCCCTAAAAAAAGAAAAACTCCTTAAGTGTGAAGGCAAAAAGATTGGGATTGTTGATATTGATAAATTTGCTTTAGAGATTGATGAGCATCATTACTTCTTGCAGAGTTGAACTTCAAGTGTATAGTGCGGATTTACATTACGTTTAACTTGTGCTTAGTGCATGACAAGCCTTAAACACAAAGAATAGAGAATTGAAAAACAACGGCCGGAGGCCTGGATAGAAACATCATAGCGAGGATGCTATGATGAACGATGAATGACAAAAAAGAAAAGGGCTCTCATTAAGAGAACCCTCAGTTATTAATATTATCAATACTTTATTTCTTAAGTTGAATTTTTTCAACCACTTCTCCTTCTGAGGTAATGACTCTCACAAAATAGAAGCCTTCATTTAAAAAGCTTAAATCAAGATACTTTATAGGTAGTAGCTGAGAATACACAAGCTCTCCTCCCACATTAATCACCTCTAATTTCCCTGTTGTGATAGAGGTTGATAACTCGATAAAACCATTTGATGGATTTGGCGCTATAGAAAGGTACATTACTTCACTAGTCTCATCAACTCCTGTACTCAAACCTATAATGGAAATATTTTGTGTTGCAGTACTAGCACACATATAACTATTAAGAACGCTTAAACTTAATGTAGATTCCATTGGGATTTCAGTATTTACAGTTGGATTTTTAGTGTTCACATTATCTAAAATCCCATCCGGATCTGACCACAAATAATGTACTATATCAGTATTGGAAGCAATCTTTGGCGAAAGCTGCAATTCTCCTCCTTGATCAATCACAACATCTTCTAACAAAAGTACTGGGGTTTCATTTACAAGAATAGTAGTTACTTCGTTAAGAGAAGTACAATTATTTTCATCTGTCACTTTAAAATGGACAGAAAAATTACCCTGATGCAATCCTATTGTCTCACGTGAATAATCATCAAACAACTCTTCAGTAAGAATATTTGCATCATCCTCCCAACTATAAATTGCAATTGGAGCATCTCCTTCCTGTACTTCCGGTGTTAACATTATCACCTCTCTCTGACATACCTCTTCATCGGGCAAAGTAACTATAGGTCTTTTATGCACATTAATTAAAACCTCCTTCGTTTGCTCGACTGAGGTAAAAACTAAATCATCAATTCCAAAATCATTACCTGCATAATCAAGTGTTCTATTTATCAATTGCAAGGTAACTGTGCCTGTTTCTGTAGCTGTATAAGTGGTAAAATGCTTGTGCCAACCTTCAATGGAGGAAAAATCCATATTCGTTCCATAATCATCTCCCGCCTTTCTAAAAGGAATGCCTTTTCCATAAAAAGTATCGATCGAATCACCATTAATGATAACTTCAAGCTCAAATGGATTATGGTAATACCTGTGCAAATTCGCAAACCATCCTGAGAACACATAGCTTTCACCTGCAATGACATCAACTGAGGTTTGATACACCACCTGATTTTCAATGGTTGCCCCTTCGTAAATTAAGTAATGCCCTTGCGAAGAAGTATGATCCTTTAAATCATTCCACCAACCCATATTATGATTTTCTGCGTTTTGCCCCCAAATAATCACTCCCTCAGGTACTGAACTTACCATCATATAACTGACTGGCAAGGTTGTGTAGTCAGAAAAACTTGCAAGGTCATCTATAGTTAAAAGCGTTTCAAAATCACCATTAACAATTTGGTTGGATAAAGAGTTGTAAGCAAGTGCGGATAAAGTAGTGGTTTCTTCCGGCTGAAACTCTTGAGAACCGGAGTATGTATTACCATTTTCATCTTTCCAAATAAGTGTTTGACCTGATATCTGAGGTAAGGTCACAGTTTCACCTTCACATATTGTAATTTCTGTTTGAGAAGGAATCGCATCAGCTCCTTTTACCAAAAGGTTTGACGCACTTAAGCATAAGGCTAAAATAAAAGTTGTTTTTTTCATAAAAAGTAAGTGTTTCACATTTAGACCTCTTTACAAACCAATACCCTATATCAATTTGTGGGTTTTATTGGAAATATTTTTTTTGCATAAAAAAAGGATACTCAATAGAATACCCTTTCGATCGTTTTTTACGAATAAGCTAAATTTTAAAATAACTAATCAAATTCTTTAGTTCATCTGCATATTCTTTTAATTGGCTTGCAGAGGCTGATAACTCCTCACTAGATGCTGCATTTTGTTGAGTTACGCTATTCAATTCCTGTATGGCTCCGTTCACCTGATTGGCTCCGGTACTTTGCTCTACGCTTGCAGCTGCAATTTCTTTAATTAAGACCGTTGCTTCTTCTATTTGAGGAATGGTTTTTTCCATAACAACTCCGGCATCTTCTGATAAATCATTACTTTTCTCTGCCAAGGCAATAATTTCTTCCGCAGCAAGATTACTACGCTCGGCTAATTTTCGAACTTCTGAAGCTACTACCGCAAAACCTTTTCCATGATCTCCGGCCCGTGCTGCTTCAATGGCGGCATTAATCGCCAATAAATCAGTTCGCGAAGCAATGTCATTGATGATTGAGATCTTCTCAGCGATTTGTTTACTTGCTTCTATGGCGATGGATGACCTGCGAGATACATCCTTTATACTCTTATTAGCCCCCGAAGCCATTTTTTCAGTTTGATGGGCATTTTGAGTATTGTGCTCGATATTAGACGCAATTTGCTCCATGGTAGATGACACCTCTTCTACAGATGCAGCCTGTTGATTAGCTCCTGATGATAACAGTTGTGACGTAGATGAAACCTGATTGCTACCAGATAAAATACTATCGGCTGTTTCTTCGATATTCGAAATAATTTCTCGTAAACGTTCAACCATTTCATTAAAAGAACCTGCAACTTGACCGATTTCATCATTTCGGTCGATGCGTATTTTTTGGGTTAAATCTCCGGAAGAAACCGATTTTGAAAAAACAGATAAGTCATGCAAAGGATTTAGCAAGCGACGTGTGATAAAAAATAAGATTCCAACACTTAGAAAAAGTGCAATTATTGCAATCAAAATCTCAGTCCACATTTTACTTCGGGCATCTGCTTTTACAATACTCGCGTCTACATTTACCCGCATCTGCCATTTAGGTGTTGCTCCCTTAAAAGAAATTGGAATTGTGGCGGTATATACATCCCCATTTTGCTTAACTTCGGTCTTTGCTTCTTGGATTGATTGGATAACTGCAGCTTCATTCTCTAAATTCATAGCACTTATTTCGCTTCCAATCAACTCGGGATTTTTCGTGTTTGCTGCAATTTTACCTTCGCGATCAAAAACAATTACTTCACAATTTCCATCAAATAAACTATTCTTTGTCTCAATGGCTTTTTCCTGAATAAAACTACTGATAAAGTCTTTGCACATAACGCCAATAAATTCACCATCTTCTAAAATGGGTGTTGAGATTGATAACATTAGTACATCCTTACCTCCAACATTATAGAGATCCATGTAAATAAAATTCTCTTTGGTCTCTTTAGGCGTTAACCACCAAGTAGAACCGGCATCTTCTAACACTTCATTAAAAGAGCTGGTGACATCGTCGCGAATCACCTCTGTACCTTCTTTATACCAGTATTCATTAAAGCGACCATCGTCATGATAGCCGGGATAACCCCGATAATTTTTAGACTGCCCATCAAACTTATCCGGCTCGATACAAAGGGTAAAGCCAATGCAGGCTTCTTCATTTTTTAATATCGTTTCATAATAGGGCTGTAAGCTCAACCGGTTAAACCCTTTTTCTTTTCTGAACACATCGATAGTATTCCAGTGAGTTTCTAGTTGCATCACATTCTCGTTTACAACTCCCATAATTTCCATGGCCGAATGATCTAAAGAGAAGAGCATTTCCTCTTCTGCTTTTACAACTGCTTTTTGATGACTATCTAAAGAAGCAAAAGTAGTGAGTACCAAAAGTGTAACAAAAACCACTAAGCCTATTATTAAGGATACTTTCAAACGAATGGACATTGACTTCATGGTGTAAAGTTTTTGGTTAAATATTTTTCACATACCCTCATTATAAGGCTGAACTAAAATTTCATCAAGACATTTTTAAATATTTTCATCCTCTATTTTAGGCAGTTAATAAAACAATAGATCGTTAGACTTTAGCCCCGAATTATCGGGGAGATATTAGACCAAAGTATATCAGATTCAAACCCAATAAAATTACCCCTATCACACTATTAATTATTATCAACTCATATTCAATCACATACAAAAACTTAACGCACTACTAAAAAAAGGACATCAAAATAAAGACAAAACAAAAACTGTATTGGCAGTCTTTTGATCCGGATTAAAGGTTAACTGATAGGATATTGGTATAGAAAATGACTCGGTAATTTTTATTTTCTTCGAGCCTTTAACGGAGCAATTGATAATGGCAGCCTCTTGGGTGGAATAAAAGGCACTTTCGTGAGTCACTCCACCTATGATAATTTCAATATCTGTACTTCCAATGGAGAATGGATATAACAACTCAACATAAGTGGAGTAATTGTTTTTTTCTTCACAAATAATTAATTCTTGCTCACATAAAAGTTGATCTTCTTCGTTAAGGTCTTTGACTTGATAATCGTTACCCCAAAAGATGGTAGCCACTTTTACTTGCAAAGGAAACTTATCAGGCATCACATAATCAACCATGGCTTCCACTGAATGGCAGGTTTCAGACTTATCAAAACTAAAAAAATCATCAACACCTTCGGGATAATCAGCTAAAGTAAGTTTAAACTTATTTGTTGAAAAACCTAGATAGGGGTAATTTTCGGAGCAAGTGCCCACAAAACTATAGGATGACCACATTCCACCAAACAACTTTCCCCATTGACCTTCGCCCCATCCTTGTATTTGCGGACTTGAATTAAGTACCAAGCCTCGCCAAATAAAATAACTGGAAATACTAACACCTAAATCTGCAGATATCTTTTCCTCTTTTTCTTGCCCAAACAATTGTAAACATAAAATACTTACAATAACCAACATCCACTTTCTCATACCATTCCCATTTAAAGATTCCTGTATTGAACACTAAATTCAATAAACTTATTAAACAGGCAATTAGGGTGTTGTACCAAACAATATTACGCCACAATCGAAATGTGCACAAGGCGCTTTAAAGGATATTCATCATCATAAATAAAACATTCATAAAAATAAAAATTGATAAATAGAATAAACTACAAATTGTCAAGTTATCTATCTATTTATTACTTGGCTTAATCAAATCAAGGCAGCTTCCAAACAAAAGTATAAGGATCATTTGCGCCGTTTACATCCGCTGATAAAGTTATTGAACTACCATGGTAAATGGTTTCATCGACTATATTAACGTAAATCAATACATTCTGCATGAGAGGCTTTGGGTATGGCTTTTTTTTCACGCATAAACACACAGCGAACCAACATCTAAAACAAAGGCAGTTAACCCCTTAAAATAGGTATCAAAAAATGTTTTATCCATTAATTGTTTATGATTATTTTTTTGAGAATCGTTTTTTCTTGCAGATTGAATTGAAGTAGATAAACTCCATTATCTAAATTACCTAAATCTACTTGATTTGTATTACATACACTTGCAGCTACTTTTTCACCTAAGAGATTAAATACCTCCACTTTATCGATAGGAAATTTTGAGTTGAGACTGATTAATCCGGATGATGGATTAGGATATACGTTAATTTCAGTTTCTTCGCTGGCATAAACACCCACCGGCTGATCCACTACCACTTGATAATCTGCCCTAGAAAGCGGCCCAAAAGAAAGATCATCGATCGCAAAATCGTTTCCAACACCTAATGTATTATTATTTAGTATTTCGATCTGAACTGTTTCTTCACTGCCCGATTCCCAGATGGTTAAATATTGATACCAGCCTTCTACACCTACATCAACTAATTGTGGCCTATATACTTCACTGAAAGGATTAAGCACATCAACCATTGTTTGCCCCGATACTTCTCCTCTAAAACGACCAACTATCTCGCCATCAATTCTAAATTCCAAATCGAAAGGATTTAAAAGCCGGGTATGAACATTTGCAAACCAAGCTGAAAAAAAATATTTAGTATTTGGATTTACAGTTAACTGAGAGGAATAAACAATCATATTGGGATTTTCATCCGCATCTACATACAACATTTCGCCGGTTCCGGTGGTATGATCTCCCATATCTTTGTACCAGGCACTTGCATATACCTCTGTCCCAAATTGAATTGGAGTAACTAAACTCAAATCTCCAGGAAATAGATTCTTTGGTGACGAACCAATCCCATAAGTACCAGGTCCTCTCTCACTCACTGGAACTTGAGAAGATGGATCATAATCCTCTAAATAGGCATAATGACCTGAGACGCTCATTTTTTCAAGCTCACTCATTCCTTCAAAATCACCCTTATGGAGTTGATTCTTTCCTTTTTCATCAAAATAATAAACGGTATAAGTAGTGGTTTCCTGCGGTGAAACAATGGTGTTCTCAACATTATTTCCCTTATCATCCCGCCACTCAAAAACGTTTTCAAATAATTGTGGTAATTGCACTGATTCTCCTTGTTGGATGGTGGCATATTGCGCCGCTACATTGAAAGTAGCCAAGGAAAATAATCCCAAAGAAATTACAAATAGTAAAGATCGCTTCATAGTTTAGTTAGCTTGTAATGGTTATTGATGACTGCAAAAATACTATTAACAACTTCTAAGTACCAAATATTAAGAAACATTATCAGCAAATAGTAATGGCCTATTTTAAATCCACTTGCACTTTTTCAATCTTATTTTGATGTAACACAGTATAAAATGTTAATAAAAGATAAATCCATCCCTTTTTCTTCATTTTTCACTCTCCAGTTTTAATCAAATTTGACTCTTAATCCTCCTAACAGCCCAGCGTAATCAATTAATAATTAAACATTAACATTTAATAATTTCATAAACCTGCGTTTTCGCAGCTTTATCACTGCCTTAAAGTACTTCTTTACCTCTTTTATTACATATTCTACTTCGTCAATTGACAATACTTTAGCATCAGAAAAACAAACAAGAAATAGATTAAACACAAAAGAATATGAAGAAATTAATTACATCATTACTAACACTAGCATGCGTAGCAGGAGCTACAGCTCAGGTGAAATTCGACGGACAATATCGCTCTCGTGGTGAAGCTCGAAATGGTTTTAAGAAACCTCTTGTTGAAGGACTAGATGCCGGTGCTTTTATTGAGCACAGAGCACGTTTGTCTGCAGAATACAAAAAAGAAAAAGTTGGCTTTAAAGTTTCGGTACAAGATGTTCGCATCTGGGGTGAAGTCGGACAGATTAATAAAAGTGATCAGCTACTAAGCGCTCACGAAGCTTATGGAGATTTCTACGCTTCTGAGAAATCGACCTTTAGAATTGGTCGCCAGGAAATGATTTACGACGGAGCCCGATTCATTGGTAACTTAGACTGGGCGATGCAGGCCAGATCGTTCGATGCCGTACGTTACATGTATAAAGACGACAAGGGTAATCAATTCGATTTAATGGGATCTTGGAATCAAAGCGGATATGGAGATGGCGCTCCTGAACCTGCAAAACTTACCGGATCTACTTACAGCACTATCAATGGTGGTGGAGCTAACCCACGAATTTTCAACTTAGGATTACCCAAAAGTCAGTTAATGGTCTACTATAAAAAGACTTTTTCATCGGGTGATTTAGGCATTATGGTACTGAATGATTACTACAACTCAGATCCGGTCAACCGTCCGAAGTTAACACATAGTAATTATACTTTAGGAATCACTCCAAACTTTAAGTCAGGTGATCTAAAATATGGTGGTCAGTTCTACTACACAGGCGGAACAGCAGCTAAAAAAGACGATGGCTTGGGCGGAACAACCGAGATCGACTTTGCAGGTTTTATGGCAAATGCTTACGTACAGCACACAGGCATCTTAGGTTCTCCATTATTAGGTGTTGATTACCTAAGTGGTGATGACGAAACTACCGGCGATAAAGTAGAAGGATGGGCTCCTAGCTATGGTACAAATCACAAGTTTTATGGTTTTATGGATTACTTCTACGTTGGTAACGGCCATGGTGGTGACAATGCTCAAAGTGCCGGCTTAATGGATATCTATTTACAAACAAACTTCAAATTAAGTGAGAAAACAAGCCTACTTGGTCACTTGCACTTCTTCTCTTCCACAACCGAAAGAACAAACGCAACTACCGGTGAAGCATACAAAGGCGCATTAGGTACTGAGCTTGATTTAGTCTTGGTCCACAAACTAGCACCTGAGTTAACACTTAAAGCAGGTTACTCACAAATGTTTGGCATCACAGATACCATGAAACAATTAAAATTTGGCAACCCCGATCAAGAGATCTCAGGCATGCAAAACTGGGCATGGGTTATGGTTGCATTTACACCGAAATTCTTGTAGAAACAGCTGCTAGCCACTAGCTGCTAGCCTTTAGCCAATTCTTTCAAGAAAAAAGATGTTTTAGTGAAAGCAAAAAACTATCAAAATGAAAGAGTAAGCCAGAAGCTAACAGCTAGTAGCCAGAAGCTCGAAAATAATCATCAACAAAAACATAACATCATGAAAAGAAAATCATTACATACTCTTGGAGCGCTGCTAATTGCAGGAGCATCATTCTTAACCTCTTGCGCTGGAGGTTCCAGTAAATCAACCCCATCTGAAAAAGCGGCTAGTGAGAGTACTTTATTAATCGAAAAGCCACAGTTAACCTTCGGTTTCATCAAACTAACAGACATGGCTCCATTGGCCATTGCAAAAGAGTTAGGCTACTTCGAGGATGAGGGCTTGTTCGTAACCATAGAAGCTCAATCGAACTGGAAAAACGTTTTAGACCGTGTGATTGATGGCGACCTTGATGGATCACACATGTTGGCAGGTCAGCCAATAGCAGCCGCTGCAGGCTTTGGTCGTCAGGCAAAATTAGTAACTCCATTCTCGATGGACTTAAACGGTAACGGTATTACAGTATCGAATGCCATTTGGGATAAAATGAAAGCGTATGTACCTAAAGATGCAGAAGGCAAAACCATTCACCCTATTAAAGCAGATGCTTTAGCTCCGGTTGTAAAAGAATACAAAGAAAAAGGTCAAGCCTTTAAAATGGGTATGGTGTTCCCGGTATCGACGCACAACTACGAAATTCGATACTGGTTAGCGGCTGCAGGAATCAATCCGGGTATGTATACCAAAGAAAACATTCAAGGACAGGTAGATGCTGATGTTTTACTTTCTGTAACGCCTCCACCACAAATGCCGGCTACTTTAGAAGCAGGAACCATACACGGTTACTGTGTGGGTGAGCCTTGGAACCAGCAAGCGGTATTTAAACAAATTGGTGTACCGGTTGTAACGAACTACGACATCTGGAAAAACAATCCTGAAAAAGTATTCGTGATGACAGAGAAATTCATCACAGAAAATCCTAATACAGCCATTGCGGTTACCAAAGCATTAATACGTGCAGGTAAATGGTTAGACGAACCTGCCAACCGTCCAACTGCTGTAGGCATTCTTTCAAAACCAGATTATGTAGGTGCTGATTCAATCGTTATTGCCAACTCTATGACGGGTACTTTCGAATTCGAAAAAGGCGACAAACGTTCAATGCCAGACTTTAACGTATTCTACAAGTACAATGCAACTTACCCATTCTACTCTGATGCAGTTTGGTTCTTAACTCAAATGAGACGCTGGGGTCAGATACCTGAAGCTAAAGACGATGCCTGGTATTTCGAAACCGCTAAAAATGTTTACCGTCCGGACATCTGGGAGAAAGCAGCAAAACTATTGGTTGATGAAGGCAAAATCCCTGCCACAGACGTACCTGTAACCGATGGCTTTAAACCGGCAACACCAGACTTTATCGATGGCACAGAGTACGATGGTAAAAAGCCAAATGAGTACTTGAAGAAGTTTGCGATAGGAAACAAGTAAAAAATAATGGTTAATTATTAATATTAAATGTTTTACCCCCTGATATTAAACACATTAAAGATTTCTTTGCAACTATCCCCCTAAGGTAGGGGGATGATTCTTAAAGCTTGAAAAAGTAAAAATAAACAGGGGGTAAATTAATAATTAAACATGTATAAAAAAGATTTTAGACTTATAGATAATAGACATTAGATAAGCAATAAAGAATGTCTATTATCTAACTTCTAAACATCTATTTATCTAAAAAAGCAAAAGCAGAGGTTCTGTTTTAGTTGGTGACTAAGGGAAGAGTGCTACATCCGGAAACCGGCACTCGGCCCTTTACCAACAAGCACGCGAAGCGTGCATAGGCAGAAGTATTCAATGTGCTGATGTGCTAATGATCTAATGTGCCAATTTAAGTCATTTACTTTTCGAAGTTTAGCAATTGCGAAAAGCACAATATCAGACTAACTAACCATGCTTGTTAGATAAAAGGATTTAGGCAATAGACAAAAGTCAATTTAGTCAACAGTCTGAAGCAGTATCCAACTGAACAAAACTGAATTTCTATAAACAATTGAACCATTTGCTCAAAGCAACCAAACTCTGCACACTTCGGACTCCGGGCTTCGGGCTCCGAACTTAATTCACCAACAAAACATCTGGAAATTATGGATTCAAAAATTAAACAAGCATTAAAATGGATAGGACTAGGCTTCCTGGAGCCATTAATCAACTTAATACGAGGTAAAGAAGTACAAAAAAACACACGCTTGGTGCTTCGCCAAATTGTGGTGCCTATCCTTTCGGTATTTATTTTCTTAGGAGCTTGTGATTACGGAGCTCAGTACCTGTACAACATCGAACGTGAACGAAAAATAGAAAAAACACGCGCCACTCTTGGTGATGCAGAAGCCTTAAAAATGCAACAAAGCATTGACGCGGGCGATTTATCAAACAAACCTAATTCTCTACCATCTCCATCAGATGTAAAAAATGGTGCCATTGCTCTTTGGGAAGATCACCAAATGGTAAGTGCCAAAAAGAAAGCCTTCGAAGAAAAAACTGCTGCTTTAAACAAGCAGAGAAAAGCAGCCGGACAAGATCCAATAACATATACAGGTCGACCTTCTTTTGTAGATCAAATAATAACTAGTCTTAAAACAGTGTTTGCCGGATTCTTGCTGGCTGCTTTATTAGCTATTCCTGCGGGTATAGTTCTTGGGTTAAGTCCTACCTTACGCTCGGCTCTTAACTGGGTAATTCAGATCTTCAAACCGGTATCTCCTGTAGTGTGGTTACTATTGGTTTCGATGGTAGTAAAAACTGTATTAGCCAACTCGACATCAGATAAGTCTTTTATCATCTCCTTTATTAGTGTAGGCTTGTGTAGTATGTGGGCCACACTTGTAAACACGGCCATGGGTGTTTCGTCGGTCGATAAAGACTATTTAAACGTTTCGAAAGTATTACGCCTGGGAGTTTTCAGCAATGTATTTAAAGTGATATTGCCTGCATCCATCCCAATGATATTTACCGGATTAAGAATTACTCTTTCTGTCTCGTGGATGGTTTTAATCGCCATCGAATTATTAGCTCAAAGCCCCGGCTTAGGATCGTTCGTTTGGGAGGAGTTCCAGAATGGTGCTAACGATTCTAACGCCAAAATTATTGTTGCCATGTTTGTTATCGGATTCATCGGATTTGGGTTAGATCGTTTAATGATGGTGATACAGAAGTTCGCATCTTTTGATAGTAAGTAATTATCTAATTGCCACTTAAAAGTAGATAGAAGCCCGGAGTTCCCTGCCAGATGGCAAGGCTGGGGAGCCCGAAGTCCGAAGAAGAATACTCAACAGCTAGAGGCTAGGAGCCAATAGCTAGAAGCTTTAAACACACTTCAATCAACTAAAGGCATAACCTAAAACAGCAACAAAATGGCCGCATTTTTAGAATTAAGGAACGTATCCAAGGGGTATGGTTCCGGAGAGAACAGAGTTGAAGTACTAAAAAATATAAACCTCAGCATAGAAGAGGGTGAATTTATTGCAATTGTAGGATTTACCGGATCGGGAAAAACAACTTTAATCAGCTTAATAGCAGGGCTGATCGAACCCGACGAAGGTGAAATCCTCCTTAAAGGACAAAAGATTAATGGTCCGGGACCCGATCGAGGAGTGATCTTTCAGAACTACTCTCTCCTACCTTGGCTATCGGTTTTCGGCAACATCGAACTGGCTGTAAAACAGGTTTTCCCGAATATGAGTCCGGTTGATCGTGCAGATCATATTGCAAAATATATCGAGATGGTAAACTTAACCCCTGCAATTCAAAAAAAGCCTTCAGAACTTTCGGGTGGGATGCGTCAGCGAGTATCTGTAGCCCGTGCCCTAGCTATGGATCCGGAAGTTTTATTGATGGATGAACCCTTAAGTGCACTGGATGCCTTAACACGAGGTACACTACAAATGGAAATCGAGAAGATCTGGTACGAATCTCGTAAAACAGTGGTTCTTATCACCAACGATGTGGATGAGGGTATCTTATTAGCAGATCGCGTTATTCCATTAACTCCAGGTCCGGGTGCAACCTTAGGAACCGAATATAAGATTGGTTTCTCGCGTCCAAGAGACAAAGCAGCTATCAATGCCGATCCGAATTTCAAGAAAGAACGCAACGACATCATCAATTATTTGGATGAAATTGGTCAGCATCGTTCGGTAAATAACGGTGAAGAATATGTTCTGCCAGATTTACAACCCAAATACTTATCAACAAAATTACCATTAATCTAAAAGGGAGGATTGAACATGGAAACCTTAGTAAAAGAAAAAACAGTACTGGAATGTGTAAACCTGAAAAAAGCCTACCCTACTCCCATTGGTGAATTTGTGGTATTGGAAGATTTTCAGTTAAAAATAAAAGAAGAAGAATTTATATCGATCATTGGTCATTCGGGTTGTGGAAAATCTACTTTATTGACCATGATAGCCGGATTAAACGACATTACCGATGGAAAGATCATGCTCGAATCTAAAAGCATACAAGGTGCAGGTCCAGACCGTGCCGTAGTTTTTCAGGCTCCCAGCTTATTCCCTTGGATGACAGCTTTAGAAAACGTTCTTCTCGGTGTAAAACAAGTTTTCCCACATGGAACAAAGAAAGAGCGGGAAGACATCTGTAAATATTACTTGCACAAGGTTGGTTTAGGTGATTCTTTTCACAAAAAGGCAAAAGATCTATCACAAGGTATGAAACAGCGTGTAGGTATTGCCCGTGCCTTTGCTCTAAAACCCAAAGTTCTCTTACTAGATGAACCATTTGGTATGTTGGATTCCATGACTCGGGTAGAACTGCAAGATGTGTTGATAGACGTATGGTCGAAAGAAAAAATCACAGCAGTTATGGTTACCCACGATGTGGATGAAGCCATCCTACTGTCTGATCGTGTAATCATGATGACCGGTGGGCCGTATGCCAAAGTTGGCGATGTTGCTCACATTAACTTAGAGCGTCCACGAGAAAGAAGATCTACCGTAGAGCATCCCGATTTTTATAAATACAGGCAGCATCTTCTTGAGTTCTTAGATCATTAAATAATTAAGAATGAACAAATAATAAAGAACAATTAAGAATGTTCAATGATTAATGTTTAATGATTAATTAGGCTCTCAGATATTACTCGCTTTTTTTACTAACAACTAGGAGTTACATTTGCACATTAATAAATTAGCACATTAGCTACGTCATGTAAATCACTCCGGACTTCGGACTCCGAACTAAAATTAAATTATGCCCAACAACTATAGTTGCTCAAATTGCAAAAACAGTAATTGTTTAATTCGCAAGCATTACGACTCGGAAAGCATTCAATCTTTTATCAAAGAAAAGACTGCTTTCCGGTGTAATGCTGAGCAACAATTTATTTTAGAAGGGACACCTGTTAGCGGATTATACTTTATTTACGAAGGAAATGTAAAAGTGTACCGCGAAACTGCCAATCGCGAATCTCAAATTATCCGCTTATCCAAAGACGGAGAAATTGTGGGACACCGTGGTTTTGGTACCAACTACAAATACGACATTAGTGCCAGTGCGCTGTCAGACTGTGTGCTATGCCACTTTCCTACCGAAACGCTCATCGAAATGTTGCATAAAAAGCCGGAGCTGATGTTCGACTTCATGCTCTTTTATGCCGATCAGCTACAGAAAAGTGAAGCCAATGCCAAACGTTTTTCGCGCATGAGTGTAAAAGATAAGGTCATTAATGGCTTACTTTTTATCTACCACAAATTTGGCCAAACAGAAGGAATTTTTAACATCACCTTATCGAGAAAAGACATTGCAGATTTTGCAGGAACAGCACCAGACCAGGTAGCACGGGTAATTTCCTCACTCAAAAAAGAAGGTTTTATTAACGCCAAAGGACGAAAACTTGGCCTGGCAAAACCTGATGAGTTGGAAGAATCACTGGGAGAAGATGGCTATTTCTTAGAGGGATAAGTTATAATTATTAATGTTTAATTGTTAATGATTATCAACCGCATACTAAAAAAGGGAGACTATACTAGTCTCCCTTAGATATTGCCTTAATGATGTGTCTATCGAGTGAATGTTATGTTCATTTCAACATCGATAGTGGTTTCATCAGTACCATCTTCATCCATGTCTTCCTTTTGTTGTTCTTTCATTTGAATAGACATTAGCGAATTTGTCAACGTTTTAATATCAAATACCATTACATCATCATCCTGTTCTGGATCTTCATTTGGCGAAGTAATTGTTAATTTTGTTTTAGTATCATTTACTTTCCAGGTGCCCATGTCAGCTTCATCATCATTAAATAAAGCTACGTAAGTACCATCTGCTTTTAATTCCATTGTACCTGATGTGGGAATTCCTTCATTCATACCACCATCACCGCTCATCATTTCTGCAACCAAAGCTTCAGCAGCTTCTTTATTCAAGCCCATCTGAGCCATAAGCATTTCTACCATATAGTCAGTAAAGTTTTTATCACCCACTTTCATGCTCACGTTTGAACTTGAAAGCGTCCACTTCCCAACAAGATTAACACTTGTATCAATTCCAGATGGTACATTGGTATCATCATCTTTATCATCATCTTTATCACAGCTTGTGAAGGTTACAGCCATCATGGCCATTGCAATCATTAAAAACAGTTGTTTAAATTCAATTTTTCTCATAAATAAATAATTTAGGTTTAATAATTTTTAAGAGAAGTTATGAATAGCATATTTAAAAGTCCAATTGACTTTTAAAATATTTTTTCATTATACACTGTCTATTAGCCCTGATTAACTACAACTGTATTTTTAACTCTTCACAAAATCTTAAGATAAGAGACATTTTCAATTAACATTACACCTCTATATTTGCTGATGTAAAAAGGTAGAAAGATTTGCTTTTGCAAACTACTTCAACGGAAAAGTAGAAAAAGTGATCAAAAAGAACCTTTTCCAGGTTCAGTCATTAATTTATTGGTAAACTGCCTCGACGGATGGGTAGTACATAAATGGAATGATTGACCTTTAAACAGACCCGGTTTTTATCTTCTCTATAAAAAATGGGATTCTGGTTTCAACGTAAACTAACTCGTTGGATAGTTAGTAAGAAACACATAGAATTCCAAAAACCAAACTCAGACCTCCACCCCAAGGAGGTTTTTCTTTTTTATCACCTAATGTCTATTATTTTTACCATAAATACATTACCGACTAGTAATGGATCAAGCTATATTTCTGGGGAATACTTAAAAATAATACCCTTAAATGCAAAAGGTAATAAGGTAGTATTGTTGTGAATTATATTCTACAGAGGTGTCTTCGGCTAACTAAAAATAAGGTTATTAGACCTTATGAACTTTACAAAACCTCGTTATAAAATTGTAAAAATAGTAACCTTATTATTTTACGCTCCACAAGTTTCCGAATTGATCCCTAATAATCAGCACAATACAAGTTTATTTCTTTCAATTTTGATTTTAACAGGTAATACTTGGGGCTCTTGTGAAACAGAAAGTAGTAATGAAAATTTATAGAGGTAAGTAATTATATACTTATCAATAGTAAGTTTACGTTAACATCAAAGAAGCGGTGTCATTAAGCATAACATGAAGGGCTAGGCCTTGGGATATCGCCCACTTTGTGGCTTTTTTACATTTATGCAGAAATGTATGTACTTATCTACTGACCTCAAAAATTAAAATCCACATGATAAAAAGGCTGAATTTAGAGACTTTTATTAATTCAAAAAATTACTTGGTAGATTCAACTAATTGTATTAATTTCAACTAACACTTCACTGATTATTTGTATGTCAATCCAACGGAAGATTGATAACTTAACAGAATGAAGTATCAACCAAACTAAACCTCCACGACGGAGGTTTTTTCATTTCTATAGAATACGGTTTACCCTAATTGAAAATATCCTGATCATTCTTTTTCTGCGAATTGCAACTACTGTAGCAATCTCAGGCTTAAAACAGAAGCATTTATGAGGTCATTCACTGCTGCAATTCGTCATCAAGCTTACTCTTTCTAAACAAGCTTTATTTCTTAATAATCAATTTTGTAAGATTCATCTAAAAGTGGCGATTATAATTGAAAAAGGATTCATCTATTTGTAACTTTTACTATTCAAATAGAGCCAATGAGATTGTATATATTCTGCATATTACTTTTATTGGTTAAATGGACTTTCGCAAAGGAATATCGATTTAACCAAATCTCATCTGCAGATGGGTTATCTCAGAATAATGTTCTGGCCATAACTAAAGATGATTATGGCTATATGTGGTTTGGAACTTATGATGGCATTAACCGCTATGATGGATTAGATTTTAAAACTTACCGCTTTGATGGGAAACCCAATTCACTGTCTTCAAATCTCATCCAGGCCCTGGCTACTGATAATGAAAACAATATTTTGGTGGCAACTTTTGCCGATGGGATATCGATTTTCAACCGAAAAACTGAAAATTTCACGCAAATTAAAAACACAGAGGATCACCCAAACACACTCACTAGCAACAACATCTATGATATTGATTGTGATAACAAAGGCAATATCATAGTCACCACACCGGTTGGAATAAACTACCTCGAAAAAAAATCAAATCAACACTACAAAGTCACCAAATTCCAACCGGATGTAGACAATCCCTATAGTCTTCCGCATGAACTAATTATGCGATCGTACATAGATTCATCGAACCGTATTTGGGTAGTTGCCAATTCTGCCATATACCTTATGAAAAAATCTGATAATGGAATGGTTCAGGACACATTTATCCAAGTAACTCCGGCAAATGTATATATAGATGTTCAAAATATTCTTGAAACTAAAGAAGGAATGCTCTTTTGCCACCTGAATGGTTTATCATTAATAAAACTCAACCATGAAAAACCTGAACAATCAAAAATTACGGATTTCCCCTCCACGCTTTTTTTTGTTATGATTGAAGATAAGAAAGGTAACATCTGGGTAGGCGGACACAACGGCATCATGAGATTTGATTATCATCCCAATGAAGACATCATTTATCAAGAAACCGAATTAGACCTTAGAGGACTGGAAGATATTATCCTAAAAGGCTTGTTTATCAGATCCATCTATTTGGATAACGAAGGCATTTTATGGTTGGGTACCAATGGTGAAGGAATCTTAAAACACAACATGTATCAAACCGGCTTTAGGCATTACTACAAAACAAAATCTAAAGGCAGTATATCTCACAATAAAATATTTGATTTTTATGAAGATAGCGATAACGACCTGTGGATTGGAACCGAAGGAGGAGGTATTAATTATTTGCCTTACAACCAAGAAAAAAATTACAAAACAGGTTTTACATCCTATGACATCTGTCCTCCGGGGGAACAAAATTTCGTACACGACATCATTGAATTAAATAAAGATGGAAAAAAAATTATGTGGGTAGGTACCGGTTACAATTCCGTTTTAGTAGAACTAAGGCATGATGGAAAAGATTGGACGGTAAGAGATATTATGCCTGAAATAACCTATCAAACAATGTCTTTATTAAAGGATTGTAATGGTAACATTTGGATAGGAACTTACGATGATGGACTTTACAAATACCTGCCCCAAGCTGATAATAAGAGACTTATCCACTACCATACAGACAACAGTCAAATAGCATCTAACATTATTCGAAATTTATTTGAAGATTCAAAAGAAAGACTTTGGATAGGTACTGATAAAGGATTAATGCTACTTACACCGGAACAAAAAATGCAAGACACATTAGATTTTACACTTTTTAAAAATGATCCTTACGATTCAAGGAGTATTAGCAGCAGTTACATAGTCCCAATAATGGAAACAAGTCAGCAACAAATTTGGATAGGAACCTTTGGCGGTGGCATCAATCAGTACATAGAAGGTAGTACTTTAACCAATGGAACTTTTGCTTCAATAGGTATGGAAGATGGATTACCTAATAATATGATCAAAGCCATCCTTGAAGATAATAAGGGAAATCTATGGATATCAACCAATAGAGGTATCTCACGAATAGATTCTTCCCTGACTTCAATACGCAATTACGCCCCTCATGATGGCTTACAAGATTTACAGTTCATGGATTTATCAGGCTGCAAAAGACATGATGGAGAGTTGCTCTTTGGAGGAGTTAATGGATTCAATGCATTTTATCCCGACGAGATTAAAGAAGATACGATAGCTCCATTAGTTGTATTTAACGACATGGAAGTAATGAACGAAACAGTAAACATTAATGATGAAATAGCTGGAGATATCATACTTAATAAACCCATTAATTTAACAGATACTATCACCTTAAAGTACACTCAAAATAACTTCCGTTTTTACTTTGCCGGTATACATCATGCTTCGCCGCGTGGTACCCGATATAAATACATGCTTGAAGGTTTTGAAAAAGAATGGAACAATGCCTCCACTGATGAAAGAATTGCAAGATATACCAATATAGATCCAGGAGAATATATATTTAAAGTAAAAGCTGCAAATAGTGATGGATATTGGAGTCATACCACAAAGGATATCACCATCATTATTACCCCGCCTATTTGGTTAATGACCTGGTTCCAGGTGAGTGTATTCCTACTTTTCATCATAAGCACAGGGGTCATAATTAACTACAGGTTTTATTCTATCAAACACAAGAACATCTTACTGGAAAAAGAAGTTCAAAAAAGAGTTAAGGAAACGTTTAAAATGAATGAAGTTCTCAAACAGCAGGCTCAAAGCTTAAAAAAATCCAACCTGGATCTTACCGAACAAAAGTTGCACATTAGCGAATTGGCAGAGGAACTAAGAGTTCAAACAGAATATTTACAAGAATCAAACTTGGATTTAGAAGAACAAAAACAACAAGTTACTGAACTGGTGGAGGAGTTAAGAAGTCAAAATGAAGAATTAGATATTCACAAAAACCAACTGGAATTGCTGGTGGATGAAAGAACTCAGGATTTGCAATTAGCCAAAGAAGCAGCAGAAGAATCAGACAGAGTGAAATCACTATTTCTGGCTAATATTTCTCACGAAATAAGAACTCCGATGAATGCTATCATGGGGTTTTCTTCCTTATTAAGCGATCCTTCATGGACTCATGAAGAGGTTACAGATTTTACCCAAAAAATTAACCGCAATTGCCTGAACCTCCTAAATATGATTGAAGAGATTGTAACCTTCTCCTTAATTGACAATAACCAGATTAAAAATAATCCAAGCCTTTTTAGAATAAATGAAGTAATTGATTCATGCTATAACAATGCACTCATTGAAGAAAAAAGTAGAGATGTAGAATTAATTCTAAACAATAAGATAAAAGACTACAATTATACACTTAATGCTGATTCATTTAAGATCACACAAATACTTAATAGCCTTATTTCTAATGCAATTAAATACACAAGCAAGGGGTTTATCGAAATTGGAGCTCAAAAAGTAAATAACACCATTGAACTTTATGTTGAAGATAGTGGGAAAGGCATTCCTCTTAAAGAACAAAACAAAATTTTTGAAAGCTTTATGAAAGTAGAAGATAATAATGCCGGTTTCGTTCAAGGCATAGGTTTGGGGCTGAGTATTTCAAAACACTTAGCAGACATTATAGGAGCTAAACTACACGTTGAATCAAATGTCAACGAAGGTTCTATCTTCACTTTAATCATTCCATTCCAATAAAAAAGCCCTACATCCGGTAATCAAATAATGTAGGGCCTTACGATAAATGAATATATTTTTTTCTTAGGAATATTATACTTTTATTATTTTCAATGTTTTTGTTTTTCCTGATAAAGTTTTGATTTCTAAGATATAAATCCCCGAATTTAAGAGTGATGTATTGATTCTAATCTCATCATCCTCTACGATTGATGTTGACACAATAGATCCAGCTAAATTATAGATCGTTATGCAACTAACTTTCTCTGATGCTTGAACGCTTATATAATTTTTACAAGGAACAGGTTTAACAGTAAAATTTACTTCTACATCACCCTTTATTTTTGTGGGTATTTCACTACCTGTTTTAAGCATTAGTTCAGGTTTTGAATCGGCCTCTTTTGATTCAAACCATACATCATTTCCTGATTCTTGCGCTATAACTAAACACAACTTTTCTCCGGCCTCAACTTGCGATACATCTAAATCCCAAATATATGAGTCCCCACTTTGATAATCTGAATTAAGAGAAGCTATAACTACAGATTTATTTGGAGAATTTGCAGTACTTATGTTTGTTTCTGTCCAATTGTTATGACTCCCTTTAAATACTTTTATAGTCCCATTACCCCTATCGCCTCCAACGGTTAACTTCAGCTGTGCATTTAAAACACTTCCTGTAACAGAAGACAGATCAAACATTAAAAAAGCAGTTCTCCGGTTTAATTCAACTTTCAGATCGTTATTATTATATGCAATTGAACCATCAATATACGCATCATGAATAGGCGTTAACACCATACTTGCACCGGATGTTTGTTTAACCACAGTTACCTTGCATGATTGCGAAAAGCTACCATCTTGTGTCTGAATTGTTATGGTTGATTCTCCCTCTTCCATTCCAGTAACAATTCCATTATTAATACTTAGTACATTGGAAGCATCAGATAACCATTGCACTTCTTTATTGGCTGCATTAGTAGGTAAAACAGTTGGAATAATTTCAAACCTCTCACCAACTTCAATGGTCTTATGTGCGGGCACATTTAAATTTAAACCGGTAACAGCAACAGGTCCTCCGTCATCATCTGCCAACTCGAAAGTGTGTACCCATTTAAAACAAGCCGTGTTTCGGGAATCGTCATTTAACTGCTCAACACTAGGCACTTCTCCAATCCATGGCATGGCTTCAGTGTCAAAAAACATATACATGGCTTCGTTAAAATCACCACGAGTTGTTCCACGAGCCATTTCTACACCATTTCTGTAAAAGATCATGGTACGGTTATCTTTCCACCATACGCCAAAGGTGTTATAAGTATCCCTGTTTAATTCTTGCCCCGGATTATCAACAGTGTGATCTGTCTCCAAATCATTATCCCAGCCATTTTTAAAATAATGCGTGTGGATAAACATTTTATAATTAAGATACTCATATTTACTTCCGGATTTCACATCACCAAAATTCTCAATAACATCAATCTCACTGTAATTGCCTTGCATCCAAAAAGCAGTACTGGAAGGTAAATTAGCTATTTTCACACGCGCTTCGGCATACATCCCTTTTTTAAAAGCTTTGGTTTGAGAGGTTAAACATGAAGCCCAAATCCAGTTACCAGTTTTATTTGCATCTCTAACGGTCATTTTTAATTGCAATTCTCCATCCTTAAAAATAACGTTATCATTAGTGTACTTGCTTGGTTCACGTCCATCCCAATAA
Source organism: Bacteroidales bacterium (assembly GCA_003249255.1). GTDB lineage: Bacteria > Bacteroidota > Bacteroidia > Bacteroidales > Marinilabiliaceae > SZUA-582. The sequence continues at coordinate 36,057 of QKJP01000068.1, read as the reverse complement.
GGGTGTCCTTTTTGCCATTTGGTATTATCGAATGCATTAAACTCATCGGTTAATTCCGATACCGGCACCCACATTTTACCGGAAGGAGCAGTTGGTTGCGCAAAACTTATAAGATTGAAACTCAAAAGAAAAAAAAACGAAATGATAAACTTTTTCATGTAGTGTGTATGTTTTTTAAATAATAGTTGTATTTATTTCAATCATTAAACCAAATAGTTAACAAAACACATTTCCTTTTTAAGGTAATTAGTTCTTATCCCTTAAGAACAAATTACCATAAAAGGAAAAAAGTGTTGTGTCATTTCTGGATTCTTCAAAACCAACACTCTTAAATTCAATCTTTGCTTCCATCCTATCAGACTCTCCTTTTATTGTCAACTTCAATTTGCTTACCTCCTCAAAATTTGATGCTCTATATTCAGCAAATAAATCTTTCTTTAATAGTTCGACATCAAATTTTATGGTTTGAGTGGGTGATTTTAGAAGTAATTCTTCTTTACCTTCATTATGGTAAACTAAAGTATACTCCTCATCTGAATGTTCAAATGAATTAATTTCTTTTCCTGATCGAATGGTATAAGTACTAACATCGATTAAGTAATCATACCCCGAAATTTGCAATAAATCGGTTTGAGGAGAACGAAAAGAATACTCCCTTTCATACCATCTATCACCCTTATACATATATCGAAATCCCATCGATTGCATATATACTTTAGCCTCGTTAAAATATTTATCATTCACTGCTGATAAGTGTATCATTGAATCTATATTCTGAGAATACAAGGAAGCCAAATACTCAAAACCGTGATGATCATCAAGGTAATCTAATATTGATCGGATTTCAAGTTGAAGTGAGTCTGTTAAAATGGAATCGTTAGTAAATAAACTGTGTGCCTTTAATTTGAAAGAATCACTCACCTCCCAATGAACCTCATTAACAATCTTTCCATTGGACATGAGCTTGTTATTTTCAAGGATCTCTATTAAGCGTTTAACCTGAACAGTCCCATTAACATAAAAAATATTGATTGGTCCCCAGGCTATTAAGAACAAGATGATTACCATTGACATTGGAACCATTTTAATCTTTCCTCTTTGAAAAATGAAATATACAGTGATAAAAGATATCCAAATACCTAAAGCAAGAATAGCATAGCGTTTAATGGTTAAACCATAATCACTTATCCTTAACCCTATTGCAAAAAATAACAAAACAATAAGAGGTACCAATAGGAAATAAAACACATCAGAAAACTTACGTAACCAAGGCGAACCATCATTTTGTGCATAAGGAAAAACTACTAAGGTTGTAAAAATTCCTATACATGACACACAACTAATTAAATAGGTAACAATTCCCTTGGGCCAATTCCAGGTATAAATTATGGTTCCACCATATACATATAATATTACCAAATAAAGTATTAGCAATGGAATTAAAATGTATTGCCCAAAAACTTTTAATCCTTTGGGATGACCTCTTTGTGCTTCTAAAGATTCAAACTCAGTTGGTAAACCGGCAACAAAAAACCATGTCATGAATAAACCCACAAGAACTACAAATATCTGGAGAAAAAAATCAAATTCGAATTTAATCCCAAACAACAGTTTTAGTGCTCCCAAAGCAAAAGCAATCCCTGCAAATAAAACCAGGGCAAATAAAGCAGATAACAATAATCGCAAAAACAATAATCGATTATAATTCCAAAAACCATTCATCTGATTTTTAGATAAGTAAGGTACAAAAGAGACTAAAAGATGAACAATTGCACTTAATATACCATAACGTATGTATGGCTTCGTGATAACAAATGTGTTTTCGGTATTAGGTAAAGACCAAAACATTAGTATGATAATACCAGTAATTATGGCATAAAGACCTAACTTCTTAAATGCGGATAACTGGTAACGGAAAGTAAAAACTGAACATCCGATATAAAAAGGAATTCCCAAAGCCGAACTCAAGATGATGTTTATGTAAAAAATATCATTCTTTATGTCGTTGTCAAATTCAATAAAATAAACAAGGGTAACTACTCCTATAAGAGCTGACAAAAGAGTAAGAGGAAATCGCTTTAAAGATATTAAAGCTTGATTGCCAAAGTTTTTAATCGAAAAGAATTTCATAGCTTTATTACGTAGGTTTAAATTTTATTTAGTTCCATCATATCGATAGTGCCCGATAATTTTATAATTGAACAAACAGTCTTCCAAAACTTGCCCGGCTCCGATATTATGAATAATATAATATCGTTTAGCATTAGGAACTTTCTGCTTAGATACTATTCCAATATGAGTTGTTCCTCCGCCCAAATTCCAACATACAATATCTCCTGGCAAATAATCATCCGGATTTTGGGTAATCTGTTTCACTTCTCCTTTTCTTTGATAGAAAGTCATTAGATTGGGAACCCGACGATGGTCGATATTTTTATCAGTTCGATTTAATCCCCAATTAGTTGGATAGAGATTAAAATTTTCTCGCATATCTTCATGTACTTCCTTTTGCAAATCAACTCCCAATTTTCGGTATGCGCGGATAACCACATCGGTACATACTCCTCTGTCTGAAGGAACATCTCCATTAGGGTAAGCAATACAATAATAAGAAGGATCATATCTAACCTCATCATGGGTTAAAAGTAAAGCGGAGTCAGCTAATTGGGAGTAGAAATTGTTTTGTGCAATTAGCAAAGCTGAAGCAAAATGGAAAATAATTAGTATTACATAGAATTTTTCTTTTAAGAACATATAATAATAGTATTGGCTCTATGCAATATAAATAAAAAAGCCCTATAGCATATTGCTACAGGGCCTATAAACCAAAAATTATTGATTTATTACTTTATAATTTTCTCCAATTTCACGAGAGTTTCTCCTGAATATACTTTTAAAATGTATACACCAGATACTAAATCACTCGTATTAATGGTAGAATTAACAAGAATTCCTGAATTTACAACAACTCCATTTATATTGTAAATCTCGTACTTATCTATAGCTTCAACTGCTTGAACGTAGATATAATCTTCAAATGGATTAGGATAAACACTAACTTCCGCAGTATTAACATCAACAGCTACTTTATCACCAACTCTTTTTAAGGTAAATTTATCAATATTACAACCCCAATCGGTTCCTCCGTCATCTTTTCGATTACCTTCGGATGTAATTCTTAATATTTGCTTTCCTGCATCTAAATCAATCGTATGACTGGACTTTATAGTTTGCCAAGTATCCCATTCGCCATTATTGGGAATATCAGTGCTATTTATAATTGTTCCATCAACAGAAAACGTTAAATATACATTATCCATTGGTGTAGAAGCTTCATATACTAATTCATATGCTCCATCTTCCGGAATATTAACAGGATACTCTCCCCAATCACCAGTATTTACCCAGTTTACATTACTTCCTTCTACTACATTAAATCCAAAAGAGTATAATTCAGCTCCTCCTCGTTGATCAACGAAACTGCCATCAGTTTCTGTCAAATCTTCAGCTTCAATTGTAATTATTCCATCAGTACCTACAGTCTCAACCGTTTCGGTGATTGCAGGATCTCCGGTAGTTCCTTCTGGTTTATAAACACGGATCCAATCAACTTTCATGGTATTTTGTGCAGGATTACTCAAATGTTCATCTGTAGGCGTGATATTTTGAGTTACTAACCAATCTTGCGATTCTATATTAATGATGATATCCAATTCTTTTGTAAAACCGTCTTCTCCTTGATACCCATATGGATCTACAATACTAACAGATGAAGCATCACTTGCACTTTTTAAAGTTTCCAAAGAATAAGAATCTTGTGTTGCGAAATTGGTTAAAATTTGGTATCCTCCTGATGAAGTAACAACGCCATTAGTAAGTGTTGGATATTGATAATTCCAAACGCCATCTCGTTTTGTCGCCACAGCTTTATCATAAAGTACACGCTCTAATTCTCCATCAACATAATACTCAAAGTGTTTTGGACCAATCCAGTTTACTCCGATACGAACATATTGACGCTCTCCATCATTCCAACAGTATTGCCCCCAACTAGAAACACCAGTACGTACAAACCAAGTTCCTTGATCTCTTGGTTGATAATCAGCAAAGGGACTTCTAATAAAGGAATGGTGACTTAAATGAATATTATGAGCAAATGTATTTCCACTATATGCACCTCCATAACACTCAATCACATCAATTTCCTGAGTATCATCCGGACTCAATAACCACACATCTGAAGCTAAAGCAATATCAGCCACACTTACTTTTGCTTCCACAAAAACGGGATACAAAACTCGTTTTTTTGATGTAATACAACCTGCATTTACACCTCCATCAGGTTTATCCATTTTATATTCAGGAAGTTCTTCGGTAGTTGAATATGGATATTTTGGTAAAGTTTGTGTGTCCTTATTATACCTTGATACTGTTAATAATAAATCACTTCCATCTACTGAAACGTGGTTATATTTCCAGTAGGTCGTACCTGGGCCATTCCATTGGTTATGGTAAAAATTATACCATCTATTACCACCGAAATTTACTTTTGTATCCTGTGCATCAAAGTTATAATTAAAATCATCAGATACACCTTCATCTAATTCCCAAACTGTTCCTAATGTTACCTGATCAGGTACAGGAATATCTTTCCAATCCTGTCCATTACTAAGCGTAAAGACACTTAATGTTGAAATTGCTAGTAGTATTCTTTTCATTTATTCCTATTTAATTGTTAATTCTGACAATCTAAATAAAGCAATTATTTTTTACAAATATTAATCTTTTTTTACAAAATAACGCACATAACTTATAGAAGTTACAAATACTAACAAAATTACACCCATCATTAAGCAACGAATTTTAACATTTGATTCCTATTCTTAAAAAATTAAAGCTTACAACAACAAAAAAAGTGCTGCCTCAACATTGAGACAGCACTTTAAATTCAGTTATGATTCAAGCTTATTCAGTAATAATCACCTTACCGGTTAATTTATTATCCGAAGTCTCAACTGTAATGATATAAATACCAGCCTTTTGCTGACTTAAATCCATTTCTTCAACTTTAGAGTTTTGAGTTTTACTGGTTTCTAATACGCCAGACATATCAAATAGACTAACCGTGGCAGGAGTTGTCCCTACTTGAACCGTGATATTACTTGATGTAACTGTAGGATATACATTCAAAACAGCATCGGCCTTTTCTAAATGCACATCTGTTACAATGGAATTATACTCACGAATTTCTGTTATCACCTCATTTAAGTTATTAATCTCATCATTTAATTCTTCTACTTCTGAATTTAATCCTGAAATTTCTGAATTAAGATCCTCATTATTGATAATCAATTCATTAACCTTATTATTAAGTACTAAAAGAGTATCTTCCATAAGTGCAAGAGATCTCGCATGGATGTTAGGAATACCATTTGGTACATTTTCCCACATTTTAAAGATTGACTGACCTATCTCAGTATTATTCAGGAATCTTCCTCGTACAGGATCTTCTTGATCTGCATGAATTGCAAACAGCTCTTCCCCTTTTCCTTTTGCATAAAAAGGAATTAATTGGTTGGTGTGATTGCCACTTAAAAACTGTGCACCCGGCATGTTACCAACACCATTATCAGTAACAGCAAATGTTTCAACCATATTGTTAGCAGTATAATTTGGTCCTACTAAATATCCACATTCGTGATCACCTGTTACGATAAGTAATGTTTCGTCCCAGTTAGAGTTTGTTTCAATCCAGTTAATAACAGCGTCAACAGACTTATTAAAATCGTTTTGTTCTTCAATATTACGGTCTACTTGTTTTGCATGACCTGCCCAATCTACAGCACCACCTTCAATCATCAATGAAAAACCATTGCGGTTATTATCCAAAACATTCAGAGCTGCTTTAGTCATATCTGTTAGAGTTGGAACATTTTTATTAAAAGCATCTCCAAAAGCTACATCACTGTTATCTGTTCTATTTTGCTGAAGCGTAGATTTCACTTTAGGAACTCCTAAAACACGAAGGGGTGTTTGACCTGTTGCTAATTTTACAAAATCGGCACTATCTCTGATCATGGTCCAGGCATCTGGCAAATTATCACCATCAATATCTTGTACCGTATGATTATTGTTTATTGATGCCTTAGAAAAAGTAGTAACATCTCCTTGGTTTAATTCATCCCAGGTTGTAGAATCGATGGCATAATAATCATAAGTATTTAACAAATTAGCATCAATGTCATAATCGGGTGCACCACATCCCATGATAACAGAAGCACGGCTATCTAATAGCATCTCTCTGGTTAAATCATGAAACGCATTTCTATTTGGATTATGAGCAAACATGGCAGCTGGTGTTGCATGCATAAACTCAACTGAAGTAATCACTCCGGTAGATTTCCCTAATTCATAAGCACGCTCACCAAAAGATTGAACCTTAGAACTATCCAATGCCACTCCAATGGCATAATAAGCAGATTTCTCTCCTGTATACATTGCGGTTGCAGCTCCGGCAGACCCTGTTGCATTACCAGCTACATAAGCCGAGTCAGTCCATGCTTTGGTAGGATTATATCCAACACTCCATTTATTAATATCTTCTATTTGCCAAACTTTACCTGTCATGGCAGGGTAAGTACTCATGTAGTAATGAGTTTCCCAATTTTGATAGCCTTGTGTTTCACCAGTAAAATAGTTAGCGGCATCAATTTGGTTAGCTCCCCAACCATCGCTAATCATTACAATTACGTTTTTAGGCTCAGGATTTGCAGGTTCCCAAAGGTCAAACAGAACCTCTCCCATTTCGGTATTATCTATGTAATTTCCATAAACAAAATCAGCTTCACCTGCAATTTTCGCGTACATTTGGCTTCCGGCTCCTTTTGCAAAGAACGGAATTAACTGACTGGTATGTCCTCCACTTAAAAACTTATGTTCTGGCAATTCTCCTTCTCCTTTATTAACCACAGGAAAAGCATTGATTAAAGTAGTAGCATCTAAGGTTTGATCTCCTTCAGGATAATTAGGTCCGGTTAAATAACCTGTTTCATGATCTCCGGTTACCAGAACCAGGTTTTCATCCCATCCACCATTGGCTTCAACCCATTCAATTACTGAATTAACAGTGTTGTTAAAATCACTTTGTTCTTCGATTAAGCTTTCAATATCATTATTATGACCAGCCCAATCAATGGCACCACCTTCAATCATTAAGAATAAACCTTTTGCATTATTATCCAAGATGTTTAATGCAGCTTTAGTCATCAAATCAAGCGTAGGTATATTTTTGTTCATATTATCAAACACTTCACCATTATCTTTTGCACCGCTTCTGGAGTTTTGCAATGTTTCATAAACATGTGGAACACCGACTACCCGTTTTGGAGTTTGACAATCCATCAATCCGGCGAAATCAAGACTATCAGTTATTAATGTCCAGGCATCAGGCACACCATCGCCATCAATATCCTGCACGGTATTATTGCCTTTAACACTGGTGGAGTCAAAAACAACATCTCCGTTTATTAGGTTATTCCAGCTACCTTCTCCTCCTACATAAAAGTAATCATAGGCCTCTGAATCAGATCTCAAAATAGCATTATTATCATAATGAGGGTGTCCACAGCCCATCACCACGCTTAGTTTTGTATCCAAATAGAAACTATTGGCTATTTGATCATAATTATTACGGCTTATGTTATGTACAGAATAAGCTGCCGGTGTTGCATGAGAAAACTGAACAGAACTAACAACACCTGCCGATTTTCCAAGCTCAATGGCACGCTCTGTAATCAACTCCAAATCATTACCATCAATATCTACACCAATGGCATATTTTGCAGACTTAACACCTGCAGCCATTGTAGTTGCAGCGGGTGCGGAACCGGTGTAACCATGATTAATGTAATCCGGATTAGTCCAACGTTCTCTTGAACTATATCCAACAGCAAAGTCATTTACACCATAAGCTTGAGGTTTGGCAGTTGTGGCAGGATAAGTACTCATAGACATTGCCACCGGAAACTGCTCAAACAACTGAGCATCTGCGGCATGATAATAATTAGTTGCTGCAATCTGATTGTAGCCCCATCCATCACTAATTAAAACGATAATGTTTTTGGGCACCTTTTGAGAGTGCGCAACCATGAAACCGGATAATAATAGTCCAGTGGTTAAAAATCTGGTAAAAAATCTGTTTTTCATTTTGGTCTGAATTAGAAATTTAGATTAGAAATCGTTTCAAAACTAGACATCCATGAAAGACAGAACATTAAGCAAAATGTAAGTTATCAACAATATATAAATACTATTACGAGACGTATATCTACTAATTAAACCTGCACCAAACACACCTCAACACTCTGAATTATATCTTTTTAAATATTACATAGATCATTTTTTGTTGTTTAACTCATAAAAACTCATATAATTTAAGTATTACATCTTTATGATAGTTACCTAAAGAATTAAAATCTATCAACCTACACGTTAATTAAATCGGAAATTATTAAAAGAAAATTTCCTGATTCATAACTAACAGACAACATTTTAATGACTATCAGATAATATTCAATTGACAAGCGTTTAATTTTCATCCTTAATCATTAAACACTATTCAATTTCCTCTAAAAAGATGACATCCGATTAAACCTTTTTACGGCATTCATGTTTAGCTTGAAAATAAACTTTAGGGGTGTCTGAAAAAAACAGACTGAGATTATACCCTTATACCTGATCCGGATCATACCGGCGTAGGGAAAAGTTAATGCTCGGAGCATATATCTTTTTGGGCATCTCTATAGTTTATTGAAGATTAAGAATAATAAAAACTAATTCAATAAATTATGGCGAGAATAGAAAGACAACGCCCAAGCCAAGAAGTCATCACAAGAACTCCTTTTCCTTCCTCAAAGAAAGTATATGTTAAAGGTCAACTCCACCCCATAAAGGTGGCTATGCGTGAAATCTCATTAAGCGAAACACATTTACCAAACAGTCCCGTAAAAACGCCTAATGAGCCTGTAGCTGTATATGATACCAGCGGCCCATATACCGATTCAAAAATCGAAATTGATATTCACAAGGGCATTAATCGAATTCGTGAAGAGTGGATTGAAGACCGTGGTGATGTGGAACGATTATCATCTTTTTCATCAGATTTCAGCAAGGATAGAATAGAAGATAAAAGCACTGAAGTTTTTAGATTTCAAAATACCAAACTACCTCTCAAAGCCAAGAAGGGCGAAAACGTTTCTCAACTTCATTATGCGCGTAAAGGAATCATCACTGCAGAAATGGAGTATGTAGCCATTCGAGAAAATCAGCGTATTCGAGATTTAAGCAAGGTAAAACAACATCCCGGACAGAGTTTTGGAGCCAATACGCCTAAGAACTTAATCACACCTGAGTTTGTACGAAGCGAAATTGCAGCAGGCCGTGCCATTATACCTTCCAACATCAACCACCCGGAGGCAGAACCAATGATTATAGGTCGCAACTTTTTGGTTAAAATCAATGCCAACATCGGAAATTCTGAAATTACTTCAAGCATTGAAGAAGAAGTTGAAAAAGCAGTATGGGCTACACATTGGGGCGCTGATACCATCATGGATTTATCAACCGGATATAACATTCATGAAACTCGCGAATGGATCATACGAAACTCTCCGGTACCTGTTGGAACAGTTCCCCTATACCAAGCTCTTGAAAAAGCAGATGGCAGAGTAGAAAATTTAACATGGGAAATTTATCGAGATACTCTAATTGAACAAGCCGAACAAGGTGTTGATTATTTCACCATTCACGCGGGGATATTGGCTAAGCATTTGCCTTTAACCACGCAAAGAATCACCGGTATTGTATCACGTGGAGGTTCGATCATGGCCAAATGGATGATGGTGCATCAACAAGAAAACTTCTTGTATACTCATTTCGAAGAAATATGCTCGATAATGAAAGCCTACGATGTTTGTTTCTCTTTAGGAGATGCCCTGCGCCCTGGAAGTATTGCCGATGCAAATGATGAGGCTCAATTCGCAGAACTAAAAACACTGGGCGAATTAACTAAAATCGCCTGGAAACATGATATACAAACGATGATTGAAGGCCCGGGCCATGTTCCAATGCATAAACTTAAAGAAAACATGGACTTGCAATTAAAAGAATGTGGTGAAGCACCTTTTTATACCCTGGGCCCTTTAGCTACCGATATTGCTCCGGGTTATGATCATTTCACTTCAGGGATAGGAGCTGCCATCATAGGGTGGTATGGCGTTGCCTTACTGTGCTATGTAACTCCTAAAGAACACTTAGGATTACCCAATAAACAAGATGTTAAAGACGGAGTGATTACCTATAAAATTGCAGCTCATGCAGCCGATTTAGCCAAAGGACATCCGGGAGCACAACTACGCGATAATGCATTAAGCAAAGCACGCTTTGAATTTCGTTGGCATGATCAGTTCAACCTTGCCCTCGATCCTGAAACGGCAAAAGCTTATCACGATGAAACCTTATCTTCTGATACACCACATGATGCTCATTTTTGCTCCATGTGCGGACCAAAATTCTGCGCCATGAAACTGAGTCATGACTTAAAAGACTATGGCAATGAAAAACTCATCCTTGATGTTGCGAATTTAAGTCAAACAAATACTAGTAAAAATTTCCTTTACTAAAAATATAGAGGTTACAGAATTCGAAAACTCACTTTTTTAGGATTCTATTTTAAAATCGAAACATAACCAAACTACGAAAGGCACGAAATGACACAAAAAACAAAATTTGTTTTTCGTGCTTTTTGGTGTTTTTCGTAGGCAATATTTAAAGCATGTAAATGAGTACTTTCTTAGACACCTATAATTCATTTGATTGGCATCAAGTATCTGATAGCATTAAACAGAAGAATGATGATGATGTAAAAAAAGCGCTATCAAATTCAAAACGAAATTTAGAGGATTTTAAAGCATTGATTTCTCCTGCAGCTACTCCTTTTCTAGAAGCAATGGCTAAGGAAAGTCAACGATTAACTCAAAAGCGCTTTGGAAAAACAATTCAACTCTATATTCCACTGTATTTATCCAACGAGTGTAAAAACATCTGTACTTATTGTGGATTAAGTATCACCAATCGAATACCAAGACACACACTTAATGAAAGCCAAATTATAAAAGAAGCCGAGGCTATTAAAAAACAAGGATTTGATCACATTCTATTAGTAACCGGCGAATCTCCTACCTCGGTTGATGTTTCCTATTTAGAAAACAGTATTAAGTTAATCAAACCTTATTTCTCAAAAATCTCCATTGAAGTCCAACCTCTTGAGCAAAAAGAGTATGAACGCCTGATAAAAGTGGGTTTATATGCAGTATATGTCTACCAAGAAACCTATCATAAAACCAACTATAAAAAATACCATCTGGCAGGTCAGAAATCAGATTTCATTAAACGCCTTTTAACTCCTGAACGGCTAGGAAAAGCCAACATCAATACCATTGGGATTGGGGCATTATATGGATTGGAAGATTGGCGTACAGAAAGTTTTTTTGTTGCTCTACATCTTCAATACTTAAGAAAAAAGTACTGGAAAACTAAATATTCCATCTCTTTCCCTCGAATCAGACCACATACCGGCAACTTCAATCCAAAGGTACTTATGACTGATAAAGAATTGGCACAAGTCATATTTGCCTATCGTTTATTTGATGAAGATGTAGAACTTTCACTTTCTACCCGTGAATCAGAAAGTTTCCGAGACAACATTATGAAACTAGGTATAACATCTATGAGCGCAGGCTCTAAAACCAATCCCGGAGGATACGCTATTGATGAAGATTCCTTGGAGCAATTTAAAACATCTGATGAACGTACCCCTTTTGAAATAGCAAATATGATTAAACGTAATCATTATGAACCCGTTTGGAAAGATTGGGATAAGTGTATGATTCTTTGATTCAGAAAGGAATCGCATTTTATTTAGAGAGAAAAATAAAACACCTTATTTTTGTGCTTCAAAACAAATTAAATAAACAAATACCTATGACACTAGAAGCATTTAGAGATAAATTAACCAATAATCCTACAGGAATTGAATTTACAGAAACGATGGAGGTAATTGATGCACTTTACAATTTCACCCCTACTGAATTTAAAAACGGTAACACTGTGAATCTGGAAAACCAAAACAATGGTTCTTGTAAATTATTTGCTTTTGCTAAAATACAGAAATTTACAAAAGAAGAAACTTTAATGTGTTTTGGAAAATTCTATACCCAAGACGTATTAAAAAATCCTGAAGGAGATGATCATCAAAACATCCGCAATTTCATCAACTTTGGTTGGAATGGTATCGAATTCAAAGGCGAAGCATTATCCCCAAAATAACATCAATTGATAATAATATGCCTCACCCTTTTTCCATTTGTGAGGCATTTTAATATTCACCTGAACCCATTTTAAAAACAGATCCTACTTTTTGAAAACCGAAATCTCGATAATATTCATCAACACCAGACATAATATAAATCGGTTGCTCAGGATAGTCTTCATGAATATATTCCAAAAGTTGATTTGCTACTCTAACACTACAACAATCAGGATTTACAAATAATTCACAAACGTAAATAACCAAACCATTGTCCTGTATACCTCTTAAAAAACCACATAAATTATTTCCCAATTGAGCCACATAAGTAAATGAATTCTCAAGCGCGAGTTTGTAAATTTCTTTTGAGGAATCCTCTTTTGAATAAATCCAATCCCGTTTCTTTGATATCAATTCAAGAACAGCACTCTGATCAATATCAACATTGTATTTTCTAATATGAATCTTATCCGTCACCTTAGTAGTATTTAAAATAAAGCATGAATTTTTATAACCTGTACATCATGTAAATATCCATGCTAAAATAAAACATCTTAATATTTTATGTCTAATAATTTTAGATTCTCTACATATTGATTTTTATAATTTTTATCTTTAAATAAGAAATAAATTGAACAAATAAATCATTCATCCGCTTTTTCCAATATCAGGAAATATTCTTTAAAATATTGTATGATTGCACCAATCATAACCAAAACAAATATACAAAAAACAGAACCAATCTTATTTGGGCAGTAGCTAAAACTTTAACTTTATCTAAGGCTATTCCAACAATTAAATAGGTTTAAGCATGTAATATGATTAAAATACAAAAACCTCATCGCAATTTGGCAAACAAAATAAAAGTCTGTTCTCATTTATTCTTAATTAGAACCCAATACTAACATTTTTCCAATTCCCCACATCACTTTCCTAATAATGATAATAACCTTTAGGTCTCGATAATTGGAGAGTTAAAAGTCTATATCTGAATCAAATTTTCCGACATACACATCATAAAAATCAGCACAAAAGTTATAAGCTGTAACAGTTTCATTCTTGAATTAAGCGTTAGAATCGTTTTCATTATCAAAATTCAACCTAAGCTCTCAGTTTTTTAAACTTCGGCAAATAATACCATGTAATTATGCTGGAACTTCTTGGCACATTTTGGACAATAGGCATAATGCACATAGAAATCTTTTGCCTCCTTATCTTGCTGTCTCAAATAAACATTCATCTCTTTGATAAACTTAGGAACGGCTTCATAAGGTCCATCAAAAACTTTTGCCACAAAGGTTCCGGAAATAGTCGTATTATTTGCTCCTTCTACGTGATTAGTTACAGCATAATAGATTTCAGATTTAAAGGGTGATGGATCACGAAACATGACTAATCCATCTCGTTTATCAGGCATATTAACTTGTGCATTTTCAGCCTGATGATACATTCGTGTAATTTTCTTTCCAATAGTTGGCGGAAAAGGAATATGAAATAAGGTTCTTAATGTGTCTTTTAAAAACGGTTTTCGATCCCACTCAAAGGTTTTCTCATCCCATTTTTCAACACTAAAAGATGGGCAGCATTCTTGGTCTAAAGCGTTCACTGGTCTCTAATCTGGCGGTTTGGTATAATCAATAAAATTTTTATCTACTAATCTAATTCTAAGCTTATCGTTATATACAAAGTTATATTTGACCTTATAAATCGGGTCATTTGATTTATAAAAAACGGTACTTGCATAAAACTCATCAACCATTTCGTTGGGTACTTTATCTTTTTTACTCCACTCCTTACAAAATTCCAAAAACTTTTGCCGATCTCTAAAAGCATGATTGCAATCCATATTTTTAGCCTTTGTTGGTGGCGAATACTCATAAATGTCAAATTCCAAGCCTGATTTGAGTTTAATAAATATTCGATGACTTGTTTTTAACCCACTTCCATAAATTTTTAATACGGAATCAACTTCATTTTCAATAAACATTTGAGGGTTAATTTGCATTAAAATCACACTCCTCACAAAATAAAACTCATGATCCATTTGATCATCAAGTTTTTTAGATGGAGAAAAATCTATTTTCTGACAATATTTTTCCTCTTGAGCAAGCCCAATTAGACAAGACAAACACAAGCATATTATCAACAGGCTTTTCATTGGAATTCGATTAAAATAAATACCCCAATTCTCAACTACAAGTTACGACAATATGCCCAATTACGCACCTGATTTTTAATTTATTCCACTAACATTTACACTAATTCACCAACTTGTATTACAATTATAAATTATGATTTTGCAAACAAATATTTCTCAACCTTCAATATTAATTCATCCTGATTGATTGGTTTTGTGATAAAATCATCACAACCTGATTCTAAAGCAAGTTCCACATCTGCATCAGTTGAGTACGCCGTTTGTGCAATGATGGGTATATCCGGTTTTATTTTCTTAATTTCAGAGGCAGCTTCAAAGCCACTCACTACAGGCATTTTTAAATCCAACAACACTAAATCTAAGGCCTTTTCTCTTTTGCATATTTCAATTGCATCAAGTCCATTAATCGCATGCAGAAGCTTTGTGTTCCAATCTTTTTTGGTTTGAAAAACAGCTTCTAAGAATAAATAATTAACTTCTTCATCCTCAGCAACTAATATCTTATACTGTTTTTTTTCCACGTCTTGATTAACAGAACTTTTACGCTGTTCATCCTCGGTATATTTATGATAAGGAATGGTAATGTAAAAGGTAGACCCTTCTCCTTTTTTTGATTCTAATCTGATACTTCCTCCTAATAATTCAACATTTTCTTTGGCAATTGACAAGCCTAAGCCCAGACCTCCATGTTCATAAGAAACATCTTTACTTTCATGGGAAAACCGTTCAAAAATCTTTTCTTTATTCTCTTCCGAAATCCCCATTCCGGTATCTTTCACATATAAAACTAATTGCTCCCCTTCTATTTCATAACCTAAAGTAATAGAACCTCTAGGTGTAAATTTCTGGGCATTTTCAAGTAAATTACCCAGAATTTTATGAAGCTTCGATTTATCAGATACAATCCTACTTTCATGATCTCTTAAACCTTTTTCAAGATAAAGCGGCACAAATCGATCACGGGATTTTAAATTAAAAATGGAAAATAATTCCATAAGTAAGTCATTCAAATTAAAAGACTCAACATTTAAGGTAATTTTAGTAGTTTCCAGTTTCGATATTTCTAAAATATCATCGATCACTTTTAAAAGCTGATATCCACTACTTTGAATTATTTTGGAATAATAGCTCCTTTTCTCATGGCTTAATTTCTCATCGTCCAATAAATTGGCAAAACCAACAATCCCATTCATGGGAGTTCTGATTTCATGAGACATATTGTGTAAAAATTCGGTTTTTAGGCGATTAGCTTCTTCGGCCTTTTCTTTGGCTTTCATCAATTCTATTTCATGCAACTTGGTATCTGTTACATCATTAAACACTACTGCAAAAAAATCTTTCTTTGGAGAATAAGCCACTACATCATAATATTTATTAAAATCTTCTGAATAGTTTTCAAAATGAATGGACTCACCTCTCTGAGCAACTCGTCCATAGTTTTCTATCCAATAGTACTCCACCTTTGGTAATAGTTCTCTCACCGTTTTTCCAATAAACTTTTTAGAATCTACGCCGGTTAGTTTTCCAAAGGCTTTATTGATTAACACATATTTGTAATCATAAGGTTTTCCCTGCGCATCATAAATCATTTGGTGTAAGGCAAAACCTTGATCCATATTCTCAAACAATTGCCGAAACTGCCTTGCGCTTTCTTCGGCATCATCTTTGGACTTTATAGCTTCTCTCTCAACTTCCATGCGTTCGGTAATGTCCCGATCAATGCCCCTGTAACCCAGTAACTCATTGTTTTTACCCAAAATTGGCTCACCATTTGATTCCATAATTACTTCATGGCCATCCTTATGCAGATTGACATTAATCATTCCTTTAAAAGCCATTTTATTAAGCACAAACTGAGAATAATGTTCGTTGACTCTGGAAGCTTCCTCTTCGGTCATTAAATCAAAGGCATTTTTTCCCACTAATTCTTCCGGAGTATACCCTAATAAATCAAATACTTTAGGACTAACGTAAGTGAAATTTCCATGCTTATCTATTTCCCATATCCAATCGCTCGTTGATTCTACAAGACTTCTAAATCGATTCTCATTGTTTTTTGCGATTTCTTGTGATTTATTTAATGCCAAATAGATTCGTTGATGCTCTATTTCTGCAGCGATCTGGGCTTCATAAGTCAACAATACCATCTGTGAAAACTCAACATCTTCGATGGGCTGTTTATACATGGAGACCAAAATTCCATTCGGTTTTTTAGATGTATTAAACAATGGAAGACCTATGTATCCTACAATTCCTTTATCTCGAAGAAGGCTGTCCTGTGGAAATAAAAAAGCTACATCTTTAGGGTAACAACAAATGTTTTTTCCCACTACATTTTCACAGGGTGTATTCTTTAATTGAAAAGAAAAATTATTAAGATATTTTCCGTCTCCATATAGAGCTAATATTTCGATCAATTGATTTTCGACCAATTTTCCAACAAAGGTATAATCTGCATCTAGTGTCTCATTTAGCTTCTTAACGATGATTTCAAAAAATTTATCACCAAGATTATATAAACGCTCGGATAGCATTTGATGAATCTTATCGTACTTCATTTTTAACTGAAGATATTCATCATGTGGTACTTTACCTTTTTCATCCATATATTATATAATCGTATGCGTTATTTCAATCGTCTACAAATAAAGCTCAATAAGCCTTACTGTAAACCAGCAAGATACTTCAACATTTAGGTCAATGTCAAGATAAGAAAGTCCACATCTCCGAACAAAAAATTACATGTATCACATCAAATTTTGCGGCCTTGATCCATACCTACTTCAGGTTTCCAAATATTGAAAAACAGTTGAATAACTACGAAACAAAATGTGAAAGGAAAGTACCAAATGGCCAATCCAATTAGAAGTCATCTTTCACATTTTACAAACTCTATTGCTTCAATTACTTAGGAAAAACGAAACTTCCTATTATTTTTATACGCTGAAATCTAATCTCATAAACATGAAAATACTTTCAGTACTGCACAAAAAGCTCATATTCGGAGCTTTATCATTATTATTAATCACTTCTGCATGTCATTCTAGAAAAGACTCTTCGGTTCAGGAAGCGGATGAAATAGCCCCTGCCTTTAGCGAATACGTAACTGCTTTAACTTCAGGAGTAATCTCGTCCGAATCATCCATTAAAGTTATCCTGGCGAGTAACTCGCTTAGATTGGATGAAAAAGATGGTGCTATTGAAGAAGAGATTTTCTCATTTGAACCAAAGATAGAGGGTTCCACGCGCTGGCTGGATTACCGGACAGTTGAGTTCATTCCTAACCAAAAACTTACGTCCGGTCAATACTACAAGGTCAAACTAAAGTTACATAAACTGGTAAAGGTGGCTCCTGAATTTGAAAATTTAGACTTTAGTTTCACAACAATTGAACAGAATTATGCAGTTATTCAAGAAGGCTTGAGTATATATCCGAATAAAACCAACCGGTATTTTCTAAAAGGAAACATAAAAACTTCGGATGTGGCCGACAATGAGCAGATTGAAAAACTATTATCGGCACAACAGGAAGGTAA
Organism: Bacteroidales bacterium; assembly: GCA_003249255.1. Taxonomy (GTDB): domain Bacteria; phylum Bacteroidota; class Bacteroidia; order Bacteroidales; family Marinilabiliaceae; genus SZUA-582. The sequence continues at coordinate 17,999 of QKJP01000068.1, read as the reverse complement.
AGAGTTACCCATCTCCTGGATTCATGGAGAAAACCGTAAGGAACATTCGTTTATTATTGATAGCATCAGTCGAAAAAACACGCTTCAAAAAATCGACGTCAAGTGGAATGGTGAATGCCTGGGGGTTTCAAGAAGCGGTTCTGTGGTGGTTGAAGTGCCCGCCATTGGTGACTTTAAAGTGTTAAGTGCAAAGGTATATCAATATCCCAATCAGCACGTTGAAATTCAATTTTCAGATCCTTTAGGACATACCAGTAAAAGCATTGAAGGCCTTATCTACTGCGAAGAATACAAAAACTTCTCCTTCTCCATTGATGAAAATACAGTGAGAGCTTATCCAAGTTCCAAACTTACCGGGAAACATACTTTAATTATCGAAGAAGATGTTAAAAACTCCTTTAAAGACCGTCTTAAAGATGATTATGAAAAAACATTAACCTTTACAGACATCAAACCGGCGGTTGAATTAATTGGTGATGGTGTGATCATGCCAAATTCTGAAGGCTTAACCTTTCCTTTTAAAGCCGTAAATCTAAGCGCTGTTGATGTAAGTATTATTAAAATTTATGAAAGTAACATTGCTCAATTCTTGCAAGTCAACAAGCTGGATGGAATTAAAGAATTACGCCGTGTTGGGCGCCAGGTATACCAGCAAAAAATTGATTTAAAATCCTCCACCACCGTAGACTTTTCTGAATGGAACACCTATTCATTAGATCTTTCCAAACTAATCAAAACCGATCCGGGTTCTTTATACCGTGTAACGATTTCTTTTAAGAAATCATATTCCTTATATGGTTGTCAGGATTCGAGTGGTGAGGATTCTGAAGAGGAAGTTGTAAACTGGGATGAGCCGGATAAAACTGCTTCAGAAAACAGCTCCTGGGATTACTACGACGAGTATTACGATGACTCGTATTACAGCAGGGACAATCCGTGCGATAACGCGTATTACCACAGTGGCCGTTTTGTAAGTCGTAATGTTTTATCCTCCAACCTGGGGATTATTGCAAAAATGGACAAGCAAAAGAATTTTACGGTAACGGTAACTGATTTAAAAACTCTTGAACCACAAGGAGGTGTTGAAGTAGAGTTATATAGCTATCAAAACCAGCTCTTAACTTCTCAAAAAACCAACTCCGATGGTATGGCTACTTTAACATCTAAGATTAAGCCCTTCTTATTGATTGCGAAGAAAGGAGACGAAAGAGGTTTTGTTCGTTTATTTGAAGGTTCTGCCCTATCTCTAACCTGGTTTGATGTGGGAGGAAGCCAAATCCAAAAAGGAATAAAAGGCTTTATTTATGGAGAAAGAGGCGTGTGGCGTCCGGGAGATTCTTTATACATCAACTTCATTTTAGAAGACAAGCAAAAACTAATTCCATTCAATCACCCTGTTAGTTTTGAATTGATTAATCCTTACGGACAAGTTTCAGATAAGCAAATCAAAACAACCGGAGTAAATGGCTTCTACCATTTTAAAACACTGACTGATGATGAAGCTCCAACCGGAAATTGGTTAGCCCGCGTAAAAGTTGGCGGTGCTATTTTCGAAAAATCACTTAAAATTGAGACCGTTAAGCCTAATCGCCTCAAAATAAAAATTGACTTTGGCGTAGATAAACTTTCTGCCGCAAGCGATTACATTCAAGGTAAGCTGGATTTAAAGTGGCTTCATGGTGCAGTGGCTGGAGATTTGAATGCACAAGTAACTATGACGCTTAGTCAGGTAAAAACCAATTTTGGAAAATATGCTGATTTTATCTTTGATGACCCTTCCAGAGACTTTAGCACCCAAGAGGATGTTATTTTTAACCGCAGCGTAAACAGTGAAGGTATGGCAAACATCTCGGCCGACATTCATGTTAGAGATGCTGCACCGGGTATGTTACGCGCAGATTTTAAAACCATTGCATTTGAAGAATCAGGCGATTATAGCATCGACCAGTTTTCGCTTCCGTATTCACCATACAGCACTTATGTAGGTATAAAAGTTCCTAAGGGAGATGCTGCCCGCAATATGCTTTTAACGGATACCAAACATAAAGTAAATCTTTTAACAGTTAATGAAAACGGAGATTTGGTGGCCAGAAAAAATCTTGATGTAAAAATCTATCAACTAAATTGGCGTTGGTGGTGGGATACCTCAGAAGACAACCTTGGAAATTATTCAGGTAATGAGCACCATAACAGCATTTTTGAAACCACAGCTTCTACCGGAGCAAATGGTATGGGTAGCTTTGAATTTGAAGTCAAATATCCATCATGGGGTCGTTACCTAATTAAAGTTTCTGATGAATCAGGTCATAGTACCGGCAAGATCGTATACATAGATTGGCCGGGTTGGGCTGGTAAATCGAGAGACATGGGAATGGGCAGTTCCTCTATCCTAACATTGGCTACCGATAAGGCCAAATACAACGTTGGAGAAACTGCAGAAATCACTTTGCCTGAAGCACCCAATGGACGTGCTTTAATCAGCATCGAATCCGGTTCAAAAATCATTGAATCGCACTGGGCTACTACAAGTAAAGAACGTACGGTATTTAAATTACCAATTACAGAAGCCATGTCACCTAATGTATTCATTAACGTGACCTTACTTCAACCACATAGCAAGGATAATGATGCGCCATTAAGATTATATGGCTATACGCCCATCATGGTTGAAGATCCTCAAACCAAACTGGAACCGGTCATTGATATGCCGGATGAACTATCGGCTGAGAGTGAAGTAACCATAAAAGTTTCTGAGAAATCTAAAAAACAAATGACCTATACTTTAGCGGTTGTGGATGAAGGTTTGTTAGACCTCACCCGCTACAGTACACCAGATCCACGAAACCATTTTTATGCACGCGAAGCCTTGGGAATTAGCACCTGGGATATGTACGATATGGTTATGGGTGGCTACGGTGGCCATGTAGAGAAAGTATTTGGTATTGGTGGTGGAGGCTTTAATGCTGAAGGCCGCAAAAAGGCTGATCGCTTTAAACCGGTAGTCATTTATATGGGACCATTTACACTTGATGTGGGAGATAAAAATACACATACTTTTAAAATGCCCAAATACATTGGTTCGGTAAAAGCTATGGTTGTAGCTGGTTATAATGGTGCTTATGGTAAAGCTGAAAAAGCTGTTCCGGTTAAAAATCCATTAATGGTTTTAGCTACCCTGCCACGTGTTCTATCACCGGGAGAAACGGTAAAATTACCGGTAACGGTTTTTGCCATGGATAAAAAAGTTAAAGATGTAAAAGTAAGCGTTAAAACCAACGATTTAATCTCGATAACAGAGTCTACCAAAAACTTAAAATTTAGCAAAACCGGCGAACAAATCGTTGACTTTGGCTTAAAGGTTAATGAGAATTTAGGCGTTGCTGAAGTGGAAGTTTTGGTTGAAAGTGGAAATTACAAAGCCGATTACAAAGTAGAAATACAAGTCAGTAATCCAAATCCTTTTGTGACAGATTTAATTCACAAAGTCATCGAACCGGGACAAACATGGAATGCAGATTTCACTTTACCGGGTATGGGCGCTACTAATTCGGCCACTTTAGAAGTGACCAACCTGCCTCCTATTAACCTGAATAAGCAAATGAAATATTTGATCAAATATCCGCATGGATGTATTGAACAAACGACTTCATCTGTTTTCCCTCAATTGTATTTAGACAAAGTCACTAATTTAACCAGTGAGCAGAAAGCAGAAATTGAGAAAAACATTAAAGCAGGTATCAAGCGCTTACATTCGTTCCAATTATCTTCAGGTGGCTTAGGTTATTGGCCCGAAGCTTCGTCAGCCTCAGATTGGGGAACCAGTTATGCTGGTCATTTCTTAATTGAGGCTGAAAAACTGGGTTATGATCTGCCATCCGGATTAAAATCCAATTGGATTAAATATCAAAAATCGGAAGCTAAAAACTGGTCAAAAAATAACAGTTATATTAAAAGTGATCTTATACAAGCATACCGATTATACACGATGGCTTTAGCCGGCGAAGAAGATTACAGTGCCATGAACCGCTTACGCGAATCAGGCTCTTTATCACAACAGGCAAAATGGCGCTTAGCGGCTGCTTATGCCATTGCAGGCCGTCCTGAGAAAGGATTGGAAGTGGTAGAAAACACCACCACAGACATTGCAGAATACAACGAAATGTCTAATTCTTTTGGATCCAGCTTACGAGATAAGGGAATGATTTTAGAAGCCTTGGTTAACTTAAAGAAAACTGAAGATGCTGTTACTTTATTAGAATCTATTTCGGCAGATTTAAATTCCAACAAATGGTACAGCACACAAACTACAGCATACTGTTTAATCGGAATTTCTCAATTTGTAAAATCATCAGGTGATTCGAATGTGCTGAAGTTCGAGTATTCTTTAAATAATGGAGACATCAATTCCATTGAAACCGGAAAACGCATTTCATCAACCTCTCTCGGTGTAAGGGGTACTACCAAAGGTTCTATTACAGTTAATAATCCGGGCACTACGGTATTATATGCGCGTGTAGTAATGGAAGGACAGCCACTCATTGATAACAGTGAGACATCAAACAATAATCTTAAAATGTTTATAACATATAAAGATATGGATGGCAATACCATTAATCCTGATAAGCTGACTCAGGGAACCGACTTTAAAGCCGAGATCACAGTTAGTAATCCGGGAGCTTTTGGAGATTATGAAAACATGGCTTTATCAACCGTTTTCCCTTCCGGTTGGGAGATTCATAATACCCGCTTAAATGATGCCGCATCTGCACACACTAAAGATGTGCCAACGTATCAGGACATCCGTGATGACCGGGTGTATACCTACTTTGACCTTCCGGCTAATGCCAGAAAGACCTTTGTGGTTTTATTAAATGCTGCCTATTTAGGTAAATTCTATCAACCAACTACTTATTGCGAAGCCATGTACGATGCTAAAATAAGTGCAAGAAAAGCTGGAGGATGGGTGCAAATAATGAAGAATGAATGAAGAATGAATAAAGAATGAAGAACAAAGACTAAATAATAATGAATAATAGATTGGGCTGTTTTAAAAGCGATTGTTTTTGAAACAGCCCAACTTTTATATAAAAAACAAGTCTCCTCTTTAAGCACTATTTTTTCAACTATATTGCTGATGCATTAAACTTTTTAAGCATCTTGCAGATTGATCTACCATTTATTATCTATCCTGATAGCTATCGGGATCTAACGATCTATTAATGAATCAAGCGGTAAAGAAATTAACAAATAGAATCAGTCGTAATTTCATAAAACAAGTAAAAAAGCACCCTGTTATCTATGGAGGTGCATTACTCATTTTGATCTTCTATTATTTTTCTTTACCCAAACAACTTTTTAACGATCCCATATCTACGGTTGTAACAGATGCAAACAAAGATTTATTAGGTGCAAAAATCGCCGATGATGGTCAATGGCGTTTCCCTGCCAATGATAGTGTGCCTGTAAAATTTAAGAAAGCCATTATTTGCTTTGAAGACAAACACTTTTATAAACACCCGGGTTTTAATCCAGTATCTATCCTACGCGCCCTGTATCTAAACATTAAACACCAAACGGTTAAAAGTGGAGGTAGCACCATCAGCATGCAAGTCATACGCATGGCTCGAAAAAACCGGAAAAGATCCTTCTTTGAAAAGATCCTTGAAATTATATTGTCAACACGTCTTGAAATCCAATATTCAAAAGATGAAATACTGGCCTTATACAGTTCCCATGCTCCTTTTGGAGGTAACGTCGTAGGGTTAGATGCCGCCTCATGGCGCTATTTTCAAAGAAGTGCTCAGGATCTCTCTTGGGCAGAAGCAGCAACTTTGGCCATACTACCTAATGCGCCAGCCTTAATTCATCCCGGTAAAAACAGGAATGCTTTACTCAGCAAAAGAAACCGTTTATTAAAAGCCTTGTATCATGAAGGTATCATCGACTCCTTAACCATGGATTTTGCTTTGCTCGAACGGATTCCGGACAAGCCATACCCCCTACCTCAGGATGCGTATCATTTAATGATGGAATTATATCAAGGAGAGGGCAATTCAAAAATCACTCAAACCAGTATTGATGGCCGTCTTCAAAAAGAAATCAACAAAGTCGTTCAATTTCACGCCAAAAACCTCAAAGCCAATGAAATTTACAACATCGCTGCCCTTGTAGCCGAAGTAAAAACCGGCAAAGTATTAGCTTACGTTGGAAATGTAGATTATACTGAAAAAAACAAACGTGGCAACAAAGTAAACGTAGTAACTGCCCCCCGAAGTTCCGGAAGTATCCTAAAACCGCTACTCTATGCCGCAATGCTCAACGAGGGGCAAATTTTACCCGGTACGCTCATTCCGGATATTCCCACAAACATGACCGGGTTTAATCCTCAAAACTTTAACCTGAAGTTTGATGGAGCTGTACCAGCTTCACAAGCATTATCGCGTTCTTTAAACATTCCGGCAGTACGAATGCTTAAAAAATACTCCTTGAGCAAGTTCCACTTTTTAGTACAGAAACTCGGATTAAAAACCATCGATAAGGCTCCTTTGCATTATGGTTTATCGTTAATATTAGGAGGAGCTGAAGTAAGCTTGTGGGATATTTGCGGAGCTTATGCGTCCCTTTCCCGCACCCTAGTTCATCATACTGAAGGCACAGGTTATTACAATCCAAATAACATTAGGCCGTTAAATATCAACCCCAACTATATTGAACCTCACCTGGAAGAAGAAAAAGAAAAAGGATTGATTAATGCAGCTTCTATTTGGCTAACCTACAAGGCTTTACTTGAAGTAAACCGACCAGCAGAAGAAATGGGCTGGAAATATTTTGCCGGATCTAAAAAGATTGCCTGGAAAACAGGAACCAGTTACGGCTTTAGAGATGCCTGGTCCATTGGCACAACTCCGGAATATGTGGTTGGTGTGTGGGTTGGAAATGCTTCAGGCGAAGGTCGCCCGGGTTGTATAGGAGTTAGCGCTGCCGGTCCGGTTATGTTTGATATTTTTAAAAAGCTACCCGCCACAACCTGGTTTCAGCAACCTGAAGATGAAATGGTTCAAACAGTAGTGTGCAACAAAAGTGGACACCGAATCGGCGAAAATTGCGAACATGGCGATACAATTTGGATTGCCCGGGAAGGTTTAGACACAGATGTTTGTCCTTACCACACCATTGTCCATTTGGATGAAAACGAACAATACCGGGTAAAAAGCTCATGCTACCCCATAAATAAAATGGTACACAAACCATGGTTTGTACTTCCTCCTGTACAGGAATATTATTACAAATCCAGAAAACCATCCTATCAACCCTTGCCACATTTTAAACCCGGATGCAGCGAAAACAATATCAAAAACATGGACATTATTTATCCGAGCCAAGGGATGAAACTCTACGTACCTGTAGAATTAAGTGGCGAAATGGGACAAATTGTTATTGAAGCCGTCCATAAGAATCCAAAAGCAGAATTATTTTGGCATTTAAATGATAGCTACATCGGAACCACCACCGATATTCACCAAATAGGCATCTCCCCCAAAAGTGGAAAATACACCCTGACCGTGATTGATAATAATGGCCATGAAATTACAAGACAATTTGAGGTTATCAGTAAAAAATAAACATCATCAATAGCTCTCAGATCACCAATACAAAGAAATTATATTTTCTGCTTTCAAACACTTTCTTAACACCTCATGTTATCAAAAAAAACATTAATACATTACATGAAGGGATATATTATAATGATAAACGTTGGATTTTTTTTGACGAAAAACATTGAGGCTACACTTTAAATAATCATTTTTATACAAAAAAACAAAATCTTAAACGTTAATTTCCATTAAATTTCATTAGTTTTACAGCGGGTTAAAATTTATAACACATAACTAACAAACAATGAATACAAAGTATCTATTAACATTATGCAGTAGTGTTGCTTTAGGTATGAGCTCTGTATTTGCACAAAATGTAAATGTAGATGTCAACCTAAACATGGAGCACTCTGTAGATGGCGAATCACGCTTTGGACGTGAAAGACGTATGACCATTCACGCAACTCCACACGAATCTGATTGGAAGGGACATGAAGACATGTTAGATTACCTAATCAATGACCTGGATGTATATTTTGGTCGTGAAACAGGTGGAACTGTATGGAAAATGCAAGGTGTAGAGGAAGATCCAAACAAGCCGGGATGGGCTAATGAAGCTCAAATGATCGAACACGGTGGAGGTTTAAAGCAGTGGTACGAATCGGATGATTTTGCATCTGCTCATCAGTATGAGTCTAAATCAAATATGATTATGGGACTTAATGACTTCTCACCTATGTACCCTAACCTATCATGGTATGAAGGATTTGGCAAAGGAAAAGGCGGATGGTTTGTTGATGATACCGATGCTGCAGCTGACTGGGTTGCTAAATACTTAAAGCACTATTTTGCACAATCAAGTGACGATACAGGTGAGCCATTACCAATGTATTGGGAATGTTACAATGAGCCTGATATGAACTTCATGAATCCTTCTTTCGGAATGATTGTTTCAGGTCTTGAAAAGAACTGGGAGTACCACAAGTTAGTAGCTCAGGAAGTACGTGCTAAATTGGGCGACAAAGCACCTAAGATTGGTGGTATGACTTGGGGACAATTAGACCTTTATAAAGCGGATGGTATCCCTAGTCGTACAACATTAGATACCTGGACTCAATATTTAAAGGCTGATAATCCAATGATCCCTAAATACCATAACATGTTATCTGGTGTTAACAAAACGGGTGGTGTTGCACACCCTGGTGTTGGTTTAGACGAATGGCCTGTAGCTTGGGATAACAGAACGAAAGACTGGTGGCAATGGGATTACATGTACCAAGGATTCATAGATTATGCCGGCGCGGATATGGATTTCTATGGTGTTCACATGTACGACTGGCCACAATCAAATCCTCAAAACGATAGAGCAAATACTCGTTCTGGTGGTCATGTTGAAGCTATGCTAGATATGTTCGAATGGTACGATAACTTTAAGTTCGGTAATAAAAAAGACATTGTAATGTCTGAGTTTGGTACGGTGAATGACGATCTTATGAAAACGATATTGGATGGTAGAAGAGACTGGTTATTTATTAAACCATTTAACCAAATGATGATGCAATTCTTAGAACGTCCATCACACGTGGTATACAGCATGCCATTTGCGCCAACAAAAGCCATTTGGGGTGCTTATGAAGATGGTGGAAAAGTTATTCGATACGGCGGTGGTTCTTTAATGGAACCTAAAGGTACGTGGACTAGCTTATCTACTAATCCATCACAAGGTTGGGGATGGAGTGGTATCATTCACTTCTTCGAATTATGGAAAGATGTAGAAGGTACTCGTATTGATACTAAATCCAACGACAACGATGTACAAGTTGATGCTTATGTAAATGGCAAACATGTATATGTAATTTTAAACAACTGTGTAGACATTGATAAGACAATCAACTTAAACACATTTGGTATTAGTGGCAACACTGTTAGTAGCGTAGAACTTCGCCACATCTTTAGAGGTGATGATGATTTTACAAAATATACGATTGCTAATATGACAGCTGCTCCGGCAACTGCAAACTTAAAGCCAAACTCAACAATTGTTTTAGATTATACTTACGCTAACAATGTTGTGATTAATCAGGAATCTAAAGAAACTAAATACATGTGTGAACCTTTAGCAGGGACTCAAAAGAATGACCGTGGTACACAATTGTGTCACACTACTGCAAAGAGTAGCATTACTGCAACTATTAAAGATGTTGTTAAACCTGCAAAAGGTGAAGCAATTATCCGTGTTGGTGGTTTCTTCCCAAATCCTGCAGATGGTGTATTACCAGATGGCAGTACAGGTATGAAAGTAAAAGCTCTTAAAGTAAATGGTAACGATGTAATTGTTGAATCAGATAACTTTGTAACTAACACTCGTGGGTATGGTTTAGGTAATTACAAAGGTGCTTGGTTTGGTGTATTAGAATTAGAGTGTCCGGTTGAGTACCTTAAAACTGGTGAGAATACTGTCTACTTCGAAAGATGGCAAGGTGTTGAGTTTACGACTATCATGATTCAGGTATTTGACATGACTGCTGAACCTGGACGTACAACAGGTGGTGCTACAATTACAGGACTTGCATTCAACTCTTCTTCAGCAAATGTTATGAATGGTCAAACTTTAGGTTTAGCAGCAGTGTTTACACCTGCTAATGCTTCTGATAAAGGTTTAACCTGGACTTCTTCAAACACTAGTGCTGTTACAGTTGACGCAAACGGTATTGTTACTGCGGTAGCAAACTCAGGCAGTGCAGTTATTACAGCAAAAAGTACTGCCAACCCTTCTATTAGCGCCTCTATTACAATTAAGGCTGTTCCTTACCAGACTTCGACAGTTACCGGTATCACAATTACTGAAGGTACATCTATTGCAGTGGATCAAAACGTAAATACAAAACTTAACGTTACATTCACTCCTGCTCCTGAAGTTGCTCCTGAAGTTATATGGACTACTAGTGACGCTAGTATTGTTGAAGTATTATCTACAGGTACTATTATTGGTAAAACAGTTGGTGAAAGTGCTACTATTACAGCTACTGTAAAAAATACAAACATTAAAGATGAGATCACAGTAAACGTTAAGTTAGCTGGTGGTGAGTCTGTTTCTACAAGAGCTTTAGCTGACTTCTTAACACCATTAAACTCATACACATTTACGATACCAGTTGCAGTGATGGGTGAGCGTACTGTTGTTGCTGAGTTATTAAAAGATGGTAGTGCACTTGGTTCAGGTACAGCAACTATTGATGCTGTTGGATCTGCAACTGCAGAAGTGACTGTTAATTTAGGAAGTGCACCTGCAATCGCTACTGGTTACGCTGTAAGATTAACATTAAAAGATGGTGCAACTGTTCTTTCTACAAAAACTAAAGATGTAGAAATGAAAGCTCCTACTGCAGTAGCAGGAGTTAGCTTACCTGATTCTCCAATTGGAATGATCAAAAATGCTAGTAAAACTTTGTTAGCTACTATTTCTCCAGCTAATGCTTCAGACCAAAGAGTATCATGGTCATCTAACAAACCAGCTATTGCTGATATTGATGAAAATGGTAAAGTAACTGCTTACTCTGTAGGTGAAGCTATTATTACAGTTACAACTAATGATCAAGGCAAAAAAGCTACCGTAACAATCATTGTTTCTGACTTCCAGGGTTCTTTAGAAATCGAAGCTGAGGATTATGATAGACCTGGTGGTCCACAGGACGCAATTGGTATTTACACTGTTGACTCAAATGGAAAAACTGGCATCAACAATGTTCAGAAAGGTGACTGGGTAGAGTTTGATGTATATATTCCTGAAGATGGTTCATATAGCGTTTCTTTCGAAGCAGCTACTAAAATGGCTGATGGTGTTATTGAATTTATTGTAGATGGTAGATCTGTTGGTACAGTTAAAGTTCCTACAGATGATTGGGATAACTTTGCTACTATAGACTTAGCTAACCAATTTGATTTAGGTGATGGTTACCACACATTCAAAGTATTAGCTAGTGGCTCTGACCAATGGCAATGGAACATGGATAAATTTACTTTGGTAAGAGAAGGTAGTGCTAGCGGCCCTGTTAGCGTAGCATCTTTCACTCAAGGTAAAGCATCTATCTATCCTAACCCTGCGGTTGATGTTATCAACATCAATGGTATTGAAGCAGGTTCTTACACTGTACAGATTATTAACATGCTTGGTGTTGCAATTTCTACTCAAGTAATTGATGTAACAATTGACAACAGTGTTAATGTAAGCGAATTAGCAAGCGGTGTTTACCAATTAGTAATCACTGATGGATCTGAAAACGAAACTCTTTCTTTCACTAAGAAATAAAAGAGAACGAGTAATAAAATAAGGAAAGTGCCTGTTACTGATGTAGCAGGCACTTTTTTTTATCATTGAAATGAAAACATAATATGCCTGGAACAAAAAAGAGACACTTCCTTTCATGTATTTTAGGGTTTAAATTTTAAGCTAATGATTCCATTCGTTTTTGTAAAAAATCAATGGCTAATCTGGCAATAGAAGATTCTTCATCAATTGAGGTTGCTAGTAAGACTTGAGTGGTTAAATTTATCCTTTTCAACTCTAAAAATGTCACTTCAGAATACTCATAATTTTTAGCTACTGTAGAAGGCACTATGGAAATACCTAAACCATTTTTGACCATTTGAATAATTGAGCTTACATTATTAGCTTCATGCACCACATTGGGAGAAAAACCGTAACTGGCACAAATCCGGATAAGACTGTTATAATATTCCGGCGCATAAGTTCTGTTGTAAAAGATGAATGTTTCGTTTTTCACCAGAGAAATAGACTCCTCAGCTTCCAGAGTCATTAAGTGGTTATTGAACACCAGTGAGTAACTATCTTCAAACCAAAGTTGAGTCTTAATTCGAGGCGAATAAATGGGAGCTCTTAAAATTCCAAAATCCAATTTACCTTGCTCTAAAGCATGCATTTGCTTATGGGTCGAAACTTCATATAATTTAAAGTTGACATAAGGAAACGTCTTCGATAACACTTGTAAAAGTTCAGATATCAGTACTGAAAAAGTGGAACTTAGGTAGCCAATTTTAAATTCACCGCTCACATTATCTGCAAGTTTTTTTGTTTGAATACAGGCTTTATCCAATAACTGAAGGATGCCTTTGGCTTGTGCAGCAAAGTATTTTCCGGCATTGGTCAATTCCACTTTCTTGTTGTTTCGATGAAACAAGCGAGCGCCTAATTCCTCTTCCAACTCTTTGATTTGACGACTTAAAGGTGGTTGAGAAATAAAAAGCTTCTCAGCTGCCTTTGTAAAACTTAACTCTTCTGCTACAATTAAAAAATACTTTAGATGACGAATTTCCATATTATACTTTATAAGTATTGATAATTGACAAATTAAGTCTTTTTAAGTAAATATAAAAACCTCTACTTTTAACCCAATCATAAAACTCAAATGTACCAACATGAATTACAAAAAGTTTGAAGAAATCAACTACGCCAATGATTTCGCATCCAAAATTAGCACCATGCATCAATTGGTAGAAAACGGTTTAAAAAAGGTTTTAAATGCGCCCAATTATAACATCATCGATATTGGTGGGGCTCATGGCATAGGGGCTCAAATCATAGATAAACTCGGTCAAAAAGGAAAGTTCTTAAACCTAGAACCGACTAATAACATCAATGAAAAACCCGATTTAAAAAACCTTGATTACATCTCCATTCAATCTACTTTTCAAAATACATTAGAGATTGATTTACCATTTAAAGCAGACCTAATTTTGATGGTGAGTGCTGCTCATGAAATTGCGTTAAGCTATGGACAATCAAACAAGAAAAACAAAACTCTCTTCTTTAGAGATTTACATGAATTTATTTCTCAAAATTCTAAACGTGGAGCTTTATTGGCAATTGGTTTTCCAAATTATGCAGAAGAAGCCTCAAATGAAGAAATAAAAGAACAACGGTTAATTGTAGATGAAGTATTAGGGCATTCTCACCCCAAAGAGGAATACTTTACCATTGAAGAGTTTAGTTCAGCATTTTCAAGCAAGCCAATGTTTTATGAACAAATAAAAATGGTTTTACCGGGACAGAAAGCATCTGAAACAAAACTAAGGGCGAACTTTGCAGTATTTAAAATCTAACTCCTTGATGCCTCGCAACATACATTGCAGCTAAAAAGACGGAGTCTCTTGCATATCAACACTTTCCGTCTTTTTGACATCTGCCTTACCAAAATGAATTCTTGATGCTTATTTTGAGCTGTAGTACTAATCACTTTCGGTGTATTCATGGTGCGAACAAATTCCTTCCCACCATGATTTAAATTTCAAAGCTCATTTTGAAATCAATCGGCGTTACTTTCCTTTATATAAGCAAACCAATAAAGCGTACCAACAAAGAACGCACCACCCAAAAGATTACCTAATGTTGCGGGAATAAGGTTTTTAAAAACAAATGTGCTCCAAGTAATATTGGCACCTTCAAAAATGGCTAAAGGAATAAAAAACATATTCGCTATACAATGCTCAAAACCAATGGTAACAAAGGCCATTACAGGCCACCAAATTCCTAATATTTTTCCGCTGGTATGGTGAGAACTCATTCCCATCCACAAGGAAAGACAAACCAACCAGTTTGCCCCAATTCCTTTTAAAAAGGTTTTATAAAAGGGGTTACTGATTTTTGACTGAGCTATGTTTTGAACGGTATGTGCCCATGGTTCTGCACTTACTACTTCGGTTAAATGAGTAATAAAAAAGGCAATAAAAAGACATCCTAAAAAGTTCCCAAAATATACGACACCCCAATTCTTTAAAGGTGCTAACCAGGTTTGTTTTTTACTTAATACATTTGGCATAAAGTAAGCATTATTACCGGTAAACAATTCTGCACCAGCCATAACCACCATAATTATACCAACCGGAAACATAGCTCCAAAAAGAAGTTTTGCTAATCCCGGATTATTTTCGGCTATCCCCGGAACTCCACCTAAAGTTACGATTGCCAGCAAACCGCCAAAACCAATATAGGCTCCGGCCATAAAACTTAATGTTAAAATTTTTTTAGTGCTATATGAAGCTTTGTCAATAGCCAATTTTCCTGCAATCCTGATTATTTGAGGAGGTGAATTTAAACTCATTATGATAAATATTTTTATTTGCACTTCTGTAAAAAGGTAGGGTTTATTCCATGCTTCTTTTGATGCAATTTGGCTGGTTTAAAATGCGTGGGACAACTTAATCACACTTTTGTAACATTGCCCTACTAAGCCCCAAAAAAGTTTTTGGTTTTAAAAATAAAACCTTTTCTTAGGCGTCCGTGAAGGTAGCACAAATGTTTATAAACCGTATCTACCGACCTATGATTTAGGAAAAATTAACCAAAGAATAAGAACATCATCGATAATGGTGGAGCTCATGGTGTAGGGGTTCAAATTATAGCTAAACATGGTAAATATAGAAAAGTTCTTAAACATAAAACCTTCCAAAAACAGTTCAGAAAAGCCTGACATTAAAAACATTAAACATAATACCGCACAATCAGCTTTTCAGAAAGCACCAAACCTTCAAACCCCAAAGAAAGCTTCAAATGAAGAAATAAAAGATCAAGAGGAAATTCATTTCTGAATTTCCTCTTGTTAAATAATATAAATGTACATCCGTTTTTATGCATAATTATCTTAACACAGTCCTGCCCCATGCAAACGGGGACACAAAAGCACAGAGGTTAGGAAGTTAAACTATAAACTCTTTGCCTCTGTGTTGAAAGTTTTTGACGTTCTACCAATCATTTTTGCATTATGCTTAATTGCGGACATTCTGATAATTTAAAAACAATGTATTTTTATATATTAACAGCAAACTTAGATTTGTTTCCTTCAATAAATATTTTTATTATTCGCTTCAAAATAACTTCAAAAAACTTACACTTTTACCATCATGATTAAATTTCACACCATTCTTATAGGTATATTGTTATTAACAGCCTGCCAAAATCCAACAAAACAAAACATGGATACGAACGAACAAATTGAAAGTATACTTAAAGATCTGACTCTGGAAGAAAAAGCAGGCCAATTAAATTTAATTCCCATTGAAGGAACACCTACTGAGGAACAACTCCAAATGATAAGAGATGGTAAAGTGGGAAGTGTCATAAAATCCAATGGGGTTGAAAATAACCTAAAATTACAACAGTTAGCCGTTGAAGAATCACACGCCGGAATTCCAATCTTATTTCAGGAAGATGTAATTCATGGATATAAAACCATAGCACCAATTCCCATAGCAGAAGCTGCTACTTGGGATTTAGAAGCCATTCGCAAGTCTGCCGCAGTTGCTGCTCGTGAAGCCACTGCTTCGGGTATTCAATTAACCTATGCACCCATGGTAGATGTATGTCGAGACCCGCGATGGGGACGATTGTTAGAAGCTGCCGGTGAAGATCCTTATCTAGGAAGTCTGGTTTCAGCAGCACGCGTAAAAGGCTTTCAGGAGTCCAATCCTAAAAACAGCAATTTATTAGGCTGTGTCAAACACTTTGCCGGCTATGGGGCTTCTCTGGCAGGTCGCGATTATAACATTGCAGATTTTTCGGAGCGCGAATTGCGTGAAATTTACCTACCCCCCTTTCAAGCTGCTGTTGATGCCGGTGTAGCGAGTTTGATGTGCGCCTACACGGCTTACGATGGCGTACCACTCACCGCAAATAAATTTTTAATGCAAAATGTTTTGCGTGGCGAAATGGGCTTTAAAGGACTCGTGATGACCGACTGGGAAACCATTCCAAACATGGTTAAAATTGGGGTTGCTGCCAATGACACCATGGCAACCGAAATGGCTATGAATACCGGTATTGATATGGATATGACTTCTCAAAAATATGTGAATCTTATTCCTTTTTTAGTAAAAAGCGGTAAAATCTCAGAAGAGCAAGTTGATCAAGCTGTTCGTCAGGTACTCTTACTCAAACAAAAAGCTGGTTTATTGGATGATCCCTATGTACTATTTAATAAAGAACGTGAAACCTCGGAATTACTTTCTGAAAGAAATATTGCAGAAACAAAAGACATTGCTCTTAAAAGTATGGTCTTGTTGAAAAACGAAAACAACACCTTACCAATTAAAAATGATGTAAAAAAGATTGCAGTTATAGGGCCTTTTGCTAAAGCTGCCAAGGACTTATTAGGATGGTGGCACATGATGGGTGATGCCAATGATGTAGTTACTTATTGGGATGGTATCAAAAAAGAATTTCCGGAGGCTGATATATCTTATGCTCCAGGATGTGAAATCGATAGCTTTAGGGTGGCCGGAAGGGAGTTGATTCCTCAAGCCGTTAAAACGGCTAAAAAAGCAGACCTGGTCATTTTAATTTTAGGTGAAGAGTATTGGATGAGTGGTGAAGGTGGTGGAGTTGCATCATTACACTTACCGAGTGCTCAAGAAGAATTATTGGCAGAAGTTGCTAAAACCGGAAAAACAATCATAACGGTTATCAATTCAGGCCGCCCATATATTCTGACTGAAGTAGCAGAAAACTCGGATGCGTTATTATATGCCTGGATGCCCGGCACAACAGGAGGTACAGCTTTAGGTGAAATTCTTTCGGGTAAATATAATCCTCAGGGTAAAACACCTATGACCTTCCCCTATCACGAGGGACAAATTCCAATTTTCTACAGCTATCGCAAAACCAGTCATGCGTTTATACCGGGCATAAGCTCAAACCGATATACAACGACTTACCGTGATATTCAACATGAACCTCTTTATCCATTTGGTTATGGTTTGAGTTACACTACTTTTGAATATTCAGAGATTCAATTAAGTGCAACTACCATGTCTAAAACAGGCTCATTACAAGCATCGGTAAAGGTCACCAATACAGGGAGCGTTAAAGGTAATGAAGTGGTACAATTATATCTTCATGATAAAGTGTGCAGCGTTACCCGTCCGGTAAAAGAACTGAAAGACTTTACAATTCTTGAACTTGAACCGGGAGAAACAAAAACAGCTACCTTCAACATCACTCCAGATAAGTTAGAATTTATAGGAATCGACTATAAGAAAACCCTGGAAGATGGTGAGTTTGATTTGTTTATCGGAACCAACTCTGCTAATTGCAAACAAGCAGTATTTAAGTTAGATAATTAATCCCATAGCACATCTATCAAAGGCTGTTTCACATTTGAGACAGCCTTATTTAAAATTGCTTTACATTTAATGTGATTAACATAACGTTAAAAACATCAATACAGAGACACAGACCTGCCCGATGCAGGCCATAGCCGTCAAGCTAAGAAATATATAGAGCATTAAGTCTTTGATTATGTGATAGTGCCCCCTTTTTAGAGTCTCGTTTTAATTTTGAAGTGGAGATATCTAACAATGTAGATAGCCACTCAGCTATTTTAAGTTGAGATT
>QKJP01000022.1 GCA_003249255.1 Bacteroidales bacterium | reverse complement strand
AAATAAAGATATTTAGGTGGTTATAGCGACAGGGTTCCACCTCTTCCCATTCCGAACAGAGAAGTTAAGCCTGTCAGCGCCGATGGTACTGCGTAGAAGTGGGAGAGTAGGTCACCGCCTTTTTTTTAGAAACCCGTTAATCTTATGATTAACGGGTTTTTTGTGTTTGTTTTTGTGTGTACTACACACAAATATTCTTGGTTAAATGTGTCATTTCCTTTGTTAAACCGTAGGTTTATTGATAGATAGGTTATATCTTGGTGGCTAATTTACGAACAAGTTTATTTTAATGTATATGAAAAAGGTGCAGTTAGTGGTATTCCTATTGTGTTTATTAAACGTAGTTAATGGACAAGTTTTTTCTGGAATTGTAAAAAATGCTAATGGGAAAAAGGTTAGAGGAGTTAAAGTTGAGTTGGTTGAGGAGAATAAATCAACCATTACCGATAAAAAAGGTAGATGGTCTATAGAAACGCTTGATACTAAGTCTAAAACAATAGTTTTTAGTAAAGAAGGTTTTACCTATGAACAAATTATAAATCAGAAACCCAACAAGAATTTAAGTATATCTCTTCGGAATGCCGTTTTGAGTTTAGCTTCTGTTCGTGAGCAGCAGTATGTTTTACAAGGATGTAATACTGTGGTTGTTCCTGATAGTCCAGAATGGAATGCTACTTTTGTTCAATCTGAATTGAAAGGAGATTTAGCTCCTAATAGAGATTATGTTAGAAGAGACCCCAGTGCTGTTATATTTGTTAATGGGTTGTATTATATGTGGTATTCTTTCAGTTTGACAGAAACAGAGACCGTTGCCACAGATAAAAATGCGCCATGGGATCTAAATGATATATATTATGCCACTTCAATAGACGGTATTACTTGGTCTGAAAAAGGTGCCGCTGTTACTCGTGGCCCCGAAGGATCATTTGATCATAGATCTGTTTTTACTACAGAAATACTTGAGAATAACGGTACTTATTATTTAGTATATCAGGCTGCTGCTGATTTGAATGGTATTTATGATAGAAATACAGTATGTATGGCTAGTGCTTCATCTCCAGATGGTCCTTGGACTAAGTTAGATGCACCTGTTTTACACCCTACTTATACGAATAATTTATTTTTCGACAATAACGCAGTTCATGACCCATGTATTGTACCTTACAATGGCAAGTTTTATTTGTACTATAAGGGAGAATGTAATTGTAGGGATAATACAGACTGCAAAAAATGGTGTAATCCAATTTGTAGTGATAAAACCCATAAACAAGTTAAATGGGGAGTAGCAATTGCGGATAGTCCAACAGGACCTTATGTAAAGTCAGAATTTAATCCAATTACCAATACAGGACATGAAGTAATGGTTTGGCCGTATAAGGATGGAATGGCTATTTTACAACATCAAGATGGGCCAGAAGCGGAAACGATTCAGTACTCAACTGATGGGGTGAATTATACAATAATGGGAAGTGTTACTAATATTCCAGAGGCTGCTGGTTTATATCGTTCAGAGGTATCCAATACTAAGCCACATGCAGGCGTTGAATGGGGAGTAGGTCATGTGTTGAATTGGAATTATGGAAAGCAGGGGTGGATGTATATCAATCGATTTGATTTAAAAGTGAGTAATTGTGAAAAGTAATATTAATTAAATACTTAGTCAATTTTTGACTAGTTTCTTTAGAATTTAAACCCTAAAATCTCAAGTAGATCTTAGGGTTTTGTATTATAGCTTCTTTGTATTTGTTATAGTTTTAAAATGATTAAATAATAAGAGACTTACCTGTTATTTTTAGTAGTTATTGTGAATTTTAGAACTTATCTTGTGCGGCATTAAATAGTTAATGTTTTCCTAAAATAATGAATATGAAAAAAGTGCAAGTTGTATTAGTCCTGTTGTTTTTGGTTAGTTCTATGTATTGCCAAAATTTCTCAGGGATAGTAAAAGATGCCCAAGGAACTGCTATAAGTGGCGTGAAGGTGGAGATGGTTGAAGATAGTAAATTTACCACAACAGATAATAATGGTAATTGGAGTATCACGGCTAAAGACAATAATACGAAAACATTGGTTTTTGGTAAGATAGGGTATGCTTATGAGCAGTTGATAAAGCAAAGCGAAGCTAGTAACATTAATGTTGTATTGCGCACCGCTATTTCTAGTACAGCCTCTGTACGTGAGCAACAGTATATTAATCAAGGATGTAATTCCATAGTGATACCTAATAGTAATGAATGGAATGCTGATTTTTATCATACAGATTTAAAGGGTGATTTAGCGCCAAATAAAGCTTTTACCCGTAGAGATCCGAGTGCCGTATTAAAAATTAATGGTGTATATTATGTGTGGTACTCTTATAGTTTAACGCGTACTTCTTCAGTTGCAACAAATAAACAAGCCCCTTGGGATTTGAATGATATTTATTATGCAACGTCAACAGACGGAATTACTTGGACTGAAAAAGGCATGGCTGTGGGGAGAGGTGCCGCAGGCTCCTTTGACAATCGGTCGGTTTTCACTACAGAGATATTAGAAAATAATGGCACTTATTATTTAGTGTACCAAGCAGCAGCTGATCTAGATGGTATATACAATCGCAATACAGTATGTATGTCAACGGCAAGCTCGCCTGATGGTCCTTGGACAAAATTAGGTGCACCTGTTTTATATCCAACGTATACCGAAAATATATTCTTTGATAATAATGCAGTTCATGATCCTTGTATCGTGCCTTATAATGGTAAGTTTTATTTATATTATAAAGGAGAGTGCAATTGTAGAAGTAATAGTGGTTGCACAACATGGTGTAATCCAATTTGTAGTTCAGCCACTAATAAGCAAGTTAAATGGGGCGTTGCTATAGCAGATAGTCCAACTGGACCCTATGTTAAATCAGAGTACAATCCAATAACTAATACAGGGCACGAAGTGATGGTGTGGCCTTATAGGAGTGGTATGGCTATTTTACAACATCAAGATGGGCCAGAAGCTCAGTCTATTCAATATTCAGAAGATGGGATTAATTTTGTGATGAAAGGAAAAGTAAGCAATATACCAGAAGCTGCAGGTTTATATCGTACTACTCTATCAGAAACGCAGCCTCATAGAGGTATTGAATGGGGTTTAGGCCACGTACTTAATTGGGGAGGAGGTACAGCTCAAGGGTGGATGTATATCAAACGGTTTGATCTGACAGGAGGTTTACCTAGTTCTGTGGATGATAGACCGTCTTTTGATATTAATATCTTTCCTAATCCTTCAGAAGAAACCATGACGATAAAGGGATTTGATGGCTCGTTTCAAATAGATGTTGTTTCGTTGGAAGGCATAAAAGTAATCTCTAAAGAATGTTCTGGAACAGAAGTTATTGATGTTTCGCATCTGCAAAAGGCATTATATATTGTTTCTGTACGTCAAGGAAGCATTCAAAAATCATATAAATTATTATTAGGTAAGGATAAATAAAACCTTACTATTTAGATACAGGCTCTAAAGAACAAGTGTTGTTTTTTAGAGCTTTTTTTGTTTTATATAACTTGTTTAAAGGCGTAATAAAGTATTTTATAGAATGAGGTTTGTGATGTGTTCTTCTGAATGTTGTTTTTGTAATTCATTGAGGATCACTAAGGTTGCTTGTAAAAGGGGGAAGAACTTGTATGTTGAGAACCAGGGTGTGTTGTTGGTTGTGCAAAAAAAGATTTTGAAAATTTAAATACAGCATATAAAAACAAATCTTGGAGCATATTGATGATAGTAGACCTTTGAATTCAATGCTAAATTATTTTTATAATCAAGGATTGTGATAAGGGGTGGGTTGATAGTTTTATATATTGATTTACGTTTAGTAGCTGATTTGTTTTTTCTTTAGTGTAGAAATGGGAAATTTTTTGACTCTTTAATAATATGTGTTAAAAGTAAAATAATTCAACTGCTTTATAACGTGAATGAGTAGGGGGCTTTTAGTAACTTTAAAAAGGTGGATTTGGTGAGTGGTTTTTTGTATGTGTTTGTATTGTAGGTGTTTTGCGAAGTTTGTGTAATGAAGAGCTAGTTGTTTTTTGTCTTTTATACCTTACATTTGCTTCGGATTAAATCTTAATAAGTTATGAAAGCAATATCTTTTGTATTTTCAAAAACACACAAACGAATGTATTTTAGTTTGGTGTGTTTAGGTGTATTAACGAGTAGTTTTGGGCAGCCTTATTTTTTACCAGGTCAAGACCCGAAGCCTACGAATAAAGTCTGGAAGTTGGTGGATAGTATGTCAGACGAGTTTGATCAAGCAACTGTTAATACTTCTAAATGGCAGACTAATCCGGTTGGAAATGGATGGACTTGGATAGGTCGAGCACCCGGTTTGTTTGATGCCAGTTCTGTATCTATTGTAGATGGTAAACTGTGTGTGACAGTAAAACAACTTGACAAAGCACAAACGATTAATGGCAATACATTTTTATATCAAGGCGCCATTGTTAGGTCGATAAGTGCTGGTCAGCATGGTTGGTATTACGAGTGTAAAATGAAAGCTAATAGCACAACCATGTCGTCTACTTTTTGGTTGATGTCAAAGAATTCTGATTGTTTAAAGAAATTAGAGTTAGATATTCAAGAATGTGTTGGAAGAACCACAGACTTAACCGAGACTTGGGCTAAGACATGGAATAAGATATTTCATTCGAATGCGATTCATCGAACCACAAACTGTGTAGCTACGGCAGTACAAAAACAAGGTAGCATTGCCACCGAAGTGGAAAATAATGCGCGATATTTTGTGTATGCTGCCTGGTGGAAATCACCTACCGAGATTCAATTTTTCTTAGATGGTAAGTATGTGTATTCCATTACACCTAGTACCAATTTTGACATGCCAGCATGGATTCAAATGGCGATAGAGGTTTATGATTGGAATCCAGTGCCTAGCGATGGTGGGTTGGTTAAGTCGGGCACGTGGGATGAGCGTACAACACAGTATGACTGGGTGCGCACTTGGCAATTGGTTGATGATGTTAATGCATCTGTTGTGGTAAAGCAAGATAGTAGGCAGGATGTAACTGTTTATCCTAATCCATTTAAGGAGAGCTGTAAGGTAGGTTTGCCCCAAGGTCATAGGTATAAGGATTTTAAGTTGATGGATTCATTAGGGCAAATGGTCTATTCGCAGCCAATTGCACCCACTCAATATGAAATAAGTATAACACCAAATGTTAGGCCTGGCATATACTATTTAAGTCTTTATGGCGATACTAGTTATTTGCCCATCAAATTGGTGAAACAATAGAAGTATCTACAGTGCCTATCAACCGTTTCGTTTATCGTATTATCTAATACAGCCCAGTGTTTACACTGGGTTTTTTTGCGGCAAACATTGGCACACAGTTCCCTTTTGAACGTGTCCGGTTTTGCTTGTTAAAACAACTCAAAGGCACTGTGATAGGCATCTATTTGGTTGATGTAATCGAGGTAGATGCTGTAAAATGGATGGTTGCCAATGGTGGCGCTATCGCCAAAGACCACTAGTTTGCGTTTGGCACGAGTGA
The DNA here is from genome assembly GCA_003249255.1 of Bacteroidales bacterium. Lineage (GTDB taxonomy): Bacteria > Bacteroidota > Bacteroidia > Bacteroidales > Marinilabiliaceae > SZUA-582. Next base: position 13 of record QKJP01000022.1, on the reverse strand, counting down.
GTGCCACGTTCAT
>QKJP01000059.1 GCA_003249255.1 Bacteroidales bacterium | reverse complement strand
TTTCTCTCTCTTTTAATGCTTCAATGGCTACTTTAGCTTTGAATGCTGATGAATGTTTTCTTCTTCCTTTTTTCATAATTCTACCTAAATATATGGTTTGTTTTTTTGTCTTAGGTAGTGGTATGAATTATAGGTAGTATTATACTTCGCTTGGTTAGGTTTCACTTTGAGTCACAAAATAGTTAGGTGGTGAAACAGTAGTGAATCAAGGATCAATTCGAAAACTTGTGGAGTATAAAATAATAAGGTTACTATTTTTTTACAATTTTATAACTACTAAGATTGTATAGAAATAAGGTTTAATAACCTTATTTTGAGTTAGCCGAAGGCACCTCAGTAGAATATAATTCACAACAAAACAACCTTATTACCTATTAGCATTTATCGGTATTAATATAAAGTATTCCCCAGAAACTTGGCTTGATCCTGAATCAAGTTTAGAAAAAAGTAAAGTTCAAAAAAGACAGGCCCTTCAAAAAATTAAAATTTGCTCCATCGTTTGATTATTAACAGGGTAAATAACACATGGAGGTTAGTAACCTCATTTTTGTAGAGACTGTGTTTAAAGTTGTCCTTGATCTTTAATCTATCCTTGTGCACCATGACTTTTTGCAATCCCAATCCAAAGCTCAGCAAGTTCTTTCGAATTAGCTCCAATACTACAGGCCAAATACAACGCCAATCGCATCATTAGAACAGATGCTTTGTGTAATTCCTCCATTGCTTCAAGACCTCCAAATGAATCCTGTGCTTTTGACTGAAAAAATTCATTGTGGTTATGTATATACGATAGGGGGTCAACTAAATTCTCTTCGATTTCAGGAAATAATAGATAATCAAACCACTCTTGCGGGATTTCTTTACATAAATCGGTTGTTGATTTTTTACTCAATTGTCGCCATAACAGTAATGTTTGTGTTTCGCCAGATTCCGACAAGCCGGTATCTAACAATAAAGCAAAAGCGATATCTGCGATGTTTTGAGCCATGTCTAGATACGCATCTACTGCTTTTTCGAATAGCGCAGTTTCCTGTCCTGATAAATAATTATTCACCGTCATCGAGTTCAGGTCCCTTACTTCAGGGCATTCGGCAAGGCATGGAAATTTTGTTCCTTCAAACATATAATGAGCCACATTATTTTGAATATATCTGCCAAGTGGGAATAAGCGACAAGCAAGCGGTCGCCCCTGGTACACACTACAACCAAGGTTCTCGATGTATTGCCTGCAAGCTCTTTTGTTGTTAAATGTTAATTCTCCATCAAATCTTAACCGAATACCTCCATAATCGCAATACAAGTTACTAAATTCCCTTGCTGTTAATTTTTTTGCATTAGCTATGAGCGTTAATTCCCACGGATTTAATAAAACTTGATTACCAAAACAACAACTCCCTGTTCGAGAGCATGTAAGAGGCAGAATGTCGTTTGATGCAACTTTCGTTATTTGTTTCATGAGCGTTTTTTTCAATTGTTAAAATAAAAACAAGAGGATTTATCTATTATTTAATCAGCTCGGCTCTAATCGTAACATAGTGGAATTAAAAATACCTTATACGCTATCAAAAAAAAACGCATCACTAGAGCAAGTGATGCGAGTAAAAATAGTTTAAATCTCGTAAGTTGTTGATATACAAGATTGATTGTGGAGCTGCAGGGAATCGAACCCTGGTCCAAACAAGAAAGCCATACGCTTTCTACATGCTTAGCTCTGACTTGGTTTTCGTGTTGTAGCTGGATCAAAGCCACCGACTACAACCTTAACCTCTTAATTGTTAGAAGTAACTCGAGGTTTATTACTTCCTAGTTCCGATTTACTTGCACCTCCGGTTCGAACCGCCTCAGAACGTTAGCATTCGGGAAGTGTCTTGTTTCAGTATCTTATACCGAAATGATGCTTATCTACTATACTTCGATTAAGCTGCAAGAGCAAAGTTATTCTCGCCAATTAAAAAAAGTTGAGACCCGAGATTAAAGAGCTGAATCACCGCGCTCTGCATGCTTACATACCACTTTACCTTGCTGTCAAATCCACGTCAGCCCCGGTTTTTCTGAATTGTTTTACAAGACTAATTTTAATTGTATTGTAAAACAATTAGTTAAATGCCGCATTTTTAATATTTAAATGTAGCGGAATTTGTGGAATGCAAAAATAGTAAAAATGCTGATATTATAGAAATTTTATTCGATGGAAATTTGATTAATGGCTAGAAAAAATGGGTGTAACTATTAAATAATTTGAGGAATGTAAACACTCTTTGTGTATTTATAACAAATAAATAATAGGAAGATTTAATCGAATGGAATAATTTTGCCAAAAAATCAATTAAAATAACAATGATTTCATTATTACTTAATCTATCAATAATAATTGTGGTAGGTTTATTGGTGGCAATAACCATCTTACGGTTGATGTTTAAAGGCAGTATATTCTTTCGAATTGGGACTGTTTGGGTGTTAAATGTCTTTCTTATTCAAATTAACGCTTCGGTTTACTTTCGAATACAAGATGTGTATCCTATGTGGTTGGCTTTATTTGTGGGCATATCAATTACCAGCGTTTTTTTATTCGTGATTTATCGTTCTTTGCGAAAACCATTTGGTGAACTGACCGCCTTAGTTGAAGATTTATCTAAAGGGAAAATAAAAACTGTCGATTCAGGAAATAAATATAGCGGAGAATTAACTATTTTAAACAATTCTGTAATGTCCTTAAATCATCGTTTATCCAATGTGGTAGAAGACATAAAATCCTCCGGATTGGTTTTAACAGAAATGGGAGAGAGACAAAATCAGATGGCAGGTTCACTTTCACAAGATACTTCTCAACAAGCATCCAGCATCGAAGAAATATCTACCGCTATGGAAGAAATGTCAGTAAACATTACATCTACTTCTTCAAATGTTTATCATACCAAAGAATATGCAGTGAAAGCTAATGGTTTATTAAAACGAAATAGAGGTATTGCAATTAATTTACAAGAAATAATCAATACGATTTCAGAAAAAACCAAAGAGGTGGAGAATATAGCTCTTCAAACTAATTTATTGGCATTAAATGCCTCCATAGAGGCAAAAGCCGCAGGGGCTGCAGGGAAAGGCTTTAGCGTTGTGGCCAATGAAGTTCGTCGCTTGGCAGATGTTACTAAGCAATCAGCTGTTGATATCCAGCATATTTCAGATGAATGTCAGCTTCTTTCAAATGAATTATATAGAAGTTTTGAAGATACAATTCCTGCAATGACAAAAGCAGTAGAGCTAATGGATGATGTTAAAATGGCAACCGATGAGATTAAAGTTGGAGCAGATCAAATTACAGCTGCGTTAAACGACATTAATCATACCACTCAAAAGACTGCTTTAAATTCTTCCGTAATTGCGTCTGAATCAGAGCAATTGTTGTTAAAATCAGATGAGTTAATGAAGCAAATGAACTTCTTTGAAATGTGTAATTGAAATCTTTTTTACAACTCAAAGTTTCATTAGAAACCCAAAGGCTACAATTAATAAGTTGTAGCCTTTGGGTTTGTTGTATTTTAACAGCTTAATTTATTGATGGTCCTAGATTTTGGCACTTTTCTTAGATTGAGCATTATGTTTTTTTACATTGCCTAAACGTATATCCGTTTTTATGCTTAATTATTTTACCGCAGACCTACTGATGCAGGCGGGACACAAAAGCACAAAGGTTATGAAGTTAAACTATAAAACTCAGTGACTCTGCATCTCGTGTTGAAAGTTTTTGACGTTCTGCCAATCAATTTTGTATTATGTATAACTGCGGACATTCAGATGTATTATCTAAAAATCTAAATTCTTTAATCCTGCTATTGTTTTGATGGGATCTTCAGTTTTAAAAATGTAACTTCCTGCAACTAAGCAATCTGCTCCTTTTGCGATGAGTTGTTTGGCATTTGAAGCATCAACGCCTCCGTCAACCTGTATAAGAGCTTTACTATTCTTTTTCAAGATCAATTCCTTAAGTTGCTCAACTTTTAAAAAAGTATTTGGAATGTATTTTTGTCCTCCAAAACCCGGGTTAACAGACATTAATAAAACCAGCTCAACATCACTAATGATATCATCAAGTAAAGCTACCGGCGTATGAGGATTTAAAGTTACGCCTGCTTGCATATCGGCTGCGTGAATCGCACCGATTGTGCGGTGGAGATGACGGCACGCTTCGTAGTGTACATTATAGATGTCAGCACCTGCCTTTTTGAAAGCTTCAATGTATTGATCCGGATTCTCAATCATTAAATGCACATCAAATGGTTTTTCTTTGTATTTTTTAATAGATTCTAAAACAGGAATTCCAAATGAGATGTTTGGCACAAAGTTTCCATCCATGATATCTAAATGAATCCAATCAGCATCACTCTTATTAAGCATTTCAATTTCAGATTGTAAATTGCTAAAGTCTGCAGCTAGTAGGGATGGAGATACCAAATGTTTCATTATAACCTTTTGTTTAAAAATTTATGAGGTGCAAAAGTAACATCATTTCTTTAGATTTCATTGGAGTCATAAGGATTATTAAAAAGGCATCATACTAATACAGGAGACTACTTCAATCAAATAGTCTCCTGCATCATATTATTTCATCCTTACTTATTGTCCTAAGAAGGATCTAAGCACCTTACTGCGGTATGTATGCTTTAATCTTTTAATGGATTTTTCTTTGATTTGACGAACGCGTTCTCTTGTGAGGTTAAATAATTTGCCTATTTCCTCTAAAGAATATGGCGGTTCTCCATTTAATCCATAGTACAATTTTACAATGTCTGATTCTCTTGTAGAAAGAGTAGCAAGAGACCGTTCAATTTCTTTGCGAAGAGAATCATCTATCAAATGAGAGTCTGGACTATCAGAATCTGTTGCAGAGATAACATCATATAAAGTGTTTTCTTCGTCCTTCTTTAAAGGAGCATCCATCGATACATGACGTGTAGACGCTTTTAAAGCTTCTTTTACATCCTTTGGTACCATGTCAAGGGCTATTGCAATTTCTTCAGAGGTCGGCTCTCGTTGAAAATCTTGTTCTAAGCGCGAAAAAGCATTGTTCACCTTATTGATTGAGCCTATTTTATTAAGGGGTAGCCTAACAATTCGTGCTTGTTCGGCTAGTGCTTGTAATATCGATTGACGAATCCACCATACTGCATACGAGATAAATTTAAAACCGCGGGTTTCATCAAAACGTTGTGCTGCTTTAATGAGTCCAAGATTACCTTCATTGATCAAATCCGGTAAACTTAAGCCTTGGTTTTGATATTGTTTAGAAACCGAAACAACAAAGCGAAGATTACTATTAATCAGTTGATCTAATGCTCTTCCGTCTCCCTTTTTTATTTTTTTTGCTAGTTCAACTTCTTCTTCCGCAGAGAGTAGTTTTACTTTTCCTATTTCGTGTAAATATTTATCTAAAGATGGTGTTTCTCTGTTGGTTACCTGTTTGGTGATTTTAAGTTGTCTCATTTGTGTTAATGGTTTGGCATGTTTGGTTAAAAGTGTAATAACAAATGATTGTTTTTTTCAAAACATTTAATTTAAAGATGCAAATTATATCCTGAATAAAAAATTGATTTTGACGAATGAATTAATCTGTGGATATGAATGAAAAAAACTTATTTTTTATTGCATCATAACAAACTTTCTCTAAATTTGTCTGTAATTACGCTGGTGCCTGTCAGGTTATCAGTTCTTAAAACTTCACAGAAATACAATTTAATGTATTCAATTTATTTCATTTCTATATGTATGATATTTTAGAGCTTAATAAAAAGCTTTTAAACGACTTAAGACAGATCGCTAAAGATCTGGATATTAAAAAAGTTGATTCTTTTAAAAAACAAGACCTTATTTATAAGATCTTGGATGAGCAGGCAATTCAAGTAACAGCCGAAAAAAAAGCCGCCAAAAAAGATAAGCCTACTGAGAAAAAAGTAGCCGAGAAGAAACCAAAGTCTAAAAGACCAAGGACTCAATTAGAAGAAAAAGTCCCGGTTGCTTCATCCCTTTCTTCCAGGGTAGCCGAAGCAGCAAGTGAAATCTCATCAGAAGATGTTGTGGTTGTTGAAGCCAAAGAAGTTGTTGAGGAGACAGTTTCTGTTGAAAGTGTTGCAGCCGAAGTTTCTGAAAAGAAGGATGAGCAAACTCCACTGAGCACAGATGAGTCACTGCAACCTAAGCCTAAAACACCAAAGAATGATGGTGAAAGACAGAATAGAGATAATCGTCAACCAAATGATAATCGTCGCAGAAATCAAAATGAGGGACAACGTCGTCAGCAAGATAAAAGAGATGATAAGCAATATGAGTTTGAAGGGATTGTTTCTGCTTCGGGTGTTTTAGAAATTATGCCTGATGGTTATGGATTTTTACGTTCGTCAGATTATAATTATTTGAATTCTCCTGATGATATATATGTATCTCAATCGCAGATTAAATTATTTGGATTAAAAACAGGTGATACTGTTTTAGGAACTATTCGTCCTCCCAAAGAAGGAGAGAAGTATTTTCCATTAATCAAGGTTGAGCAAATCAATGGGCGTTCTCCGGAGATTGTGCGTGATCGTGTGTTATTTGAGCATTTAACACCGGTGTTTCCCAATGAGAAATTTAACATTACAGGTAATAAATCAAACTTATCAGCACGTGTGTTAGATATGTTTGCGCCAATTGGTAAAGGGCAGCGTGGTTTGATTGTTGCACAGCCTAAAACCGGTAAAACAGTGCTTTTAAAGGATGTGGCCAATGCCATTGCAGATAACCACCCTGAGGTTTACATGATTATTTTATTAATTGATGAGCGTCCTGAAGAGGTAACTGATATGGCACGCAATGTAAATGCAGAGGTTGTATCATCTACTTTTGATGAGCCTGCAGAACGTCATGTTAAAGTTGCAAACATTGTGTTAGAGAAAGCTAAGCGAATGGTTGAGTGCGGTCATGATGTAGTGATTTTATTAGATTCGATTACGCGTTTAGCTCGTGCGTATAATACTGTTTCTCCGGCTTCAGGAAAGGTTTTATCAGGTGGTGTGGATGCAAATGCTTTGCATCGTCCTAAACGCTTCTTTGGAGCTGCTCGTAATATTGAGAATGGCGGTTCTTTAACCATTATCGCGACTGCTCTTACTGAGACAGGTTCTAAAATGGATGAAGTAATTTTCGAGGAATTTAAAGGAACAGGTAATATGGAGCTTCAGTTAGATCGTAAATTGGCTAATCGTAGATTATTCCCTGCGGTGGATGTAAATCTGTCAAGTACGCGTCGTGAAGATTTATTGATTGATCCTGAGTTTATGAGCCGAATCTGGATTTTAAGAAATTATTTATCTGATATGAATCCTGTTGAGGCCATGGAATTCTTGAAAGATCGTATGGGCAAAACGTCTTCCAATGAAGAGTTTTTGATTTCAATGAATGACGGTTAAAGATTTAATTTGAATATATCGATAAAACGACTGCTCTTTTTTTGAGTGGTCGTTTTTTTTATCTCCTTTAGGTGGTGCAGGATCGTCTTTTTTTAATCTCAACTATTCAACTTTTGTATTCGAGTGCTCTAATCTTATTAATACTAATTATAAATTACACTCTTGTAATAAAAATGCAATGTCTACATAGCAACAAATTGCTTTAATCTTTTAATTTTGTACTGCAAGTTATTAAACATGCAATCATTATTTGAAACACATATACATCTTTTACACGAGCTTAAGCCAATTGTAGAACGAGAATTGCTTCATCAGATCGACTGGAGTCATCGTTTGATTGGAATAAAAGGTTCGCGTGGAGTAGGGAAAACTGCTTTTTTACTTGATTATGCAAAGCGTACGTTCGGGACAGACAAGAGTTGTTTGTATGTCAATCTGAACAATTTATCTTTTACCAGTAGGACAATCAAAGATTTTGCGGATGAATTCAGGAAAAAAGGGGGAAAAACTTTAATATTAGATCAGGTATATAAATACCCCTTGTGGCTGGAAGAGCTTCGGTATTGTTATGATCATTTTGAAGATTTGCAGATAATATTTAGTGGGTCTTCGGTTATGCGCCTTAGGGATGACAACTCTCCCATCAAAGATTGTGTTTCGGTTTATGATTTAAAGGGTTTTTCATTTAGGGAATATCTAAATATGAAAACCGAAAACAATTTCAAAGGGTACACATTCGAAGAATTATTAAATAATCATGTAGAAATAAGTAAAGAAATTGTATCTAAAGTTCGACCACTTGCTTACTTCTCTGATTATCTTCAACACGGATACTACCCCTACTTCCTTGAAAAAACCAACTACCTCGAAAACGTTCTTAAAAACATCAATTTTATTTTAGAAATAGATATAAGCTACTTAGAACAAGTAGAGCAGAAGTACTATCCTAAATTAAGAAAATTGGTGTACGAAATTGCAAAAGCAGCCCCTTTACAACCTAATGTTAGTCGCTTAAGTCAAGTTATTGAAACGTCGAGAGCTACGGTAATGAATTATATCAACTACTTACGAAATGGTCGATTAATTCATTTATTATATGATCAACAAAATAGTGAATCAATGAAAAAACCATCATTGATTTACATGCAAAATCCAAACTTGATCTATTCGATTATGCATGGCGAAGTGACTCAAAGTGTTTTGCATCGGACTTTCTTTTGTAATCAGGTAGAATATAATAATCAGGTACATTTCGATAAGAAAGCTGATTTTTTGGTAAATGAAAAATATCGGTTTGTAGTGGCTGGTCAAAATGAAAAAAGAAAGTGTAAAGGAGATCATTGTTATTATGCACGAGATATGATTGAAGTAGGCGAGGGGAATGAAATTCCGCTATGGTTGATCGGTTTTTTGTATTAGGGTTTAGTTTAAAATAAAGAAATATTAAATATTTAATTTTTAGGAGTAAAAAAAATGGCTAAAGAAAAGAAGTTTATTACCTGTGATGGTAACTACGCAGCTTCTCACATTGCTTATATGTTTAGTGAGGTAGCAGCTATTTATCCAATCACACCTTCTTCAACAATGGCAGAGTACATCGATGAGTGGGCTGCTGCGGGAAGAAAGAATATTTTTGGTGAGACTGTTAAAGTTGAAGAAATGCAATCAGAAGCTGGTGCTGCAGGTGCTATGCATGGTTCTCTTCAAGCTGGAGCTTTAACGTCTACATTTACTGCATCTCAGGGATTATTATTGATGATTCCTAACATGTACAAAATCTCTGGTGAGTTATTACCGGGTGTATTTCACGTAAGTGCTCGTTCATTAGCTGCACAAGCGCTTTCTATCTTTGGTGATCACAGTGATGTGATGTCTGCTCGTCAGACTGGTTGTGCCATGTTAGCAACAGGTTCGGTTCAGGAAGTAATGGACTTAGCAGGTATTGCTCACTTAGCATCTATCGAGTCTCGAGTACCTTTTATGCATTATTTTGATGGTTTCCGTACTTCTCACGAGATCCAGAAAATCGAAAGCATGGATATGGAAGACCTTAGAGGTTTAATCGACCAAGAGGCTTTACAAGCATTCCGTGATAATGCATTAAATCCTGAGCACCCTGTAACTCGTGGTACTGCTCAAAACCCAGATATTTACTTCCAGTCTCGTGAAGCTGCTAATAAATTCTATGACAAGTTACCTGATATGGTGGCGAAGTACATGGATGAAATTGGTAAAATTACTGGTCGTAAATATGCACCTTTTACTTACTATGGTGCTGCTGATGCAACTGATGTTGTAATTGCAATGGGTTCTATTACTGATACTATTAAAGAATCAGTAGATTACTTAAATAAGCAAGGTAAAAAAGTTGGTTTAATTGCTGTACACCTTTACCGTCCATTCTCTGCTGAGTATTTCTTAAAGGCAATGCCTGCTACAGTTAAGAATGTATGTGTGTTAGATCGTACAAAAGAACCGGGTGCTAATGGAGATCCATTGTACTTAGATGTAGTTGAAATCTATAACGGTAAAAAAGATGCACCAATGATTATTGGTGGTCGTTACGGTTTATCTTCAAAAGATACTACGCCAACTCACATGATTTCTGTATTTGAAAACTTAGCTGCTGATGAGCCTAAGAATCAATTTACAGTAGGTATCGTTGATGACGTTACTTTCAAATCACTTCCATTAAAAGAAGAAATTTCTTTTGCTCAGGAAGGTACTTTCGAAGGTAAATTCTATGGTTTAGGTTCTGATGGTACTGTTGGTGCTAACAAGAACTCAATTAAAATTATTGGTGATAACACTGATAAATATGCTCAGGCTTACTTTGCATATGACTCTAAAAAGTCGGGTGGTATTACCATTTCTCACCTTCGTTTTGGTGATTCTCCAATTCGTGCACCTTATTTGGTGAACACTCCTGACTTTGTTGCATGTCACGTTCCTGCTTACTTGAACCAGTACGACATGTTAAAAGGTCTTAAGAAAGGTGGTACTTTCTTATTAAACTCTATTTGGGATGCAGAAGAAACAAAAAATCGTCTTCCTCAAGGAGTTAAAAAATATTTAGCTGCCAACGAAATCAATTTCTACATTATCAATGCAACTTCTATTGCAGAAGAAATTGGTCTAGGTAACCGCACAAACACTATCATGCAGTCTGCTTTCTTCAAAATTGCAGAGGTAATTCCTTACGATTTTGCTGTAGAGAAAATGAAACAGGCGATTGTTAAATCTTTTGGTAAGAAAGGTGAAGACATCGTTAACATGAACTACAAGGCTGTAGAAAAAGGTGGTGCTGTTACTAAAGTTGAAATTCCAGCTGAGTGGGCTTCATTAGAAGATAAAGCTTTAGAATTCAGAACTGATGTTCCTGACTTCATTAAAGATATCGTATTCCCTGTAAATGCACAAAAAGGTGATGATCTACCTGTTTCTGTATTTAACGGATACGAAGATGGTACATTCCCTGCCGGTACAACTGCTTATGAGAAGCGTGGTATTGCAGTAAATGTTCCTGAGTGGCAAATGGATAATTGTATTCAGTGTAACCAATGTTCTTACGTTTGTCCTCACGCTGCAATTCGTCCATTCTTATTAAATGAAGAAGAGTTAGCAAACGCACCGGAAGGATTAGTAGGTAAGAAAGCAAATGGTAAAGGATTCGAAGGTTTACAATACCGTATCCAGGTTGCTCCATTAGATTGTACCGGTTGTGGTAACTGTGCTGATGTTTGTCCTGCAAAAACTAAGGCTCTTGAAATGAAGTCTCTTGATTCTCAAAGAGGTGAGATTGAGCGTTGGAACTACGTTGCTGAGAAAGTAGCTATCAAAGATACAATCATGAAGAAAGACATGAATGTGAAAGCTTCTCAGTTTGCTCAGCCTTTATTCGAGTTCTCGGGTGCTTGTGCCGGTTGTGGTGAAACTCCATACATTAAGTTAATTACTCAATTATATGGTGATCGTATGATGGTTGCAAACGCTACAGGTTGTTCTTCAATCTATGGTGGTTCTGCTCCGGCAACTCCATATTGTAAAAACAGTGAAGGCAAAGGTCCGGCTTGGGCGAACTCATTATTTGAGGATAACGCAGAGTATGGTCTTGGTATGGCATTAGGTGTAAATAAATTACGTACTCGTATTGAGCGCTTAATGACAGAAAACCTTGATGCTGTTTCTTCAGAAACTAAAGCTGCATTCGAAGCTTGGTTAGAAAATAAAGAAAACGGTGAGAAGACAACTGAAGTTTCTAAGGCTGTTGTTAAAGCATTAGAGTCAGAATCTGCTCCTGTAGCTGCTGAGATTTTGAAAATTAAAGATTACTTGGCTAAAAAATCTGTTTGGATCTTTGGTGGTGACGGATGGGCTTACGATATCGGTTACGGAGGTGTTGACCATGTGTTAGCTTCGGGTGAAGATGTAAATATCTTAGTAATGGATACTGAGGTTTACTCTAATACTGGTGGTCAGGCATCTAAATCTACTCCTGTTGGAGCGGTTGCTAAGTTTGCTGCTTCTGGTAAGCGTATTCGTAAAAAAGACCTTGGTTTAATGGCTACGACTTATGGATATGTGTATGTTGCACAAGTATCTATGGGTTCTAATCAGGCTCAGTATTTCAAAGCTCTTAAAGAAGCTGAAGCTTATCCTGGTCCATCGTTAATTATTGCTTACTCACCATGTATTAACCACGGTTTACGTAGTGGTATGGGTGCTTCTCAAAACGAGGCTAAGAAAGCTGTAGATGCAGGTTACTGGCATTTATTCCGTTACAACCCAATGTTAGAAGCAGAAGGTAAAAATCCTTTTGTGTTAGACTCAAAAGAGCCTGAGTGGGATAAATTCCAGGATTTCTTAAAAGGTGAGGTACGTTATACATCATTGATGAAGTCATTCCCTCAAGAAGCCGGTGAATTATTTAAGGCTGCCGAAGAGAATGCAAAATGGCGTTACAGCACATATAAGCGTTTATCAGAATTAGATTACACTGTTGTTAAGTAATTTATTTTGAATTATAGTATTGAAGAAGAGGTTGTCGTATGGCAACCTCTTTTTATTTTAATACAAAATTGGTTTTTAAAATTAAACTAAGGTTTTTCATTGAATTTTAGTTGGTTAGCTTAGTTTATGGTTCGCGTTAAGCTTAGTAGTAATAATGTTTTAGGTATACATTATACAATCTTAGGAGGTTGCATTTGATTTTGCCTGATTATTAATGATAAGTAGTATGGAAGAGTTTTTAATTAAAATTCAAAAGCATTTAAAAGATAAGGTTGATTCAAGAGCATTAGAAAATAGTCAGCGCTTTTTTAAAGAAAAGATTGATTTTTATGGGGTTCGTATTCCTGTGGTTCATTCAATAAGTAAAAACATATTTAAAGAACTCAAGGGTTTTGAAAAAGCTGAGATATTTAAGCTTTGTGAAGAATTAATGAAAACAGGCATATTAGAGGAAGCTATTATTGCCTGCGATTTATCCTTCTACTTGCATAAACGTTTTGTTCCCGATGATTTTTTGCTGTTTGAAAGATGGATTAATTCTTATATATCTAATTGGGCTTCCTGTGATTCTTTTTGTACGCGTACGATGAATGAATTCTTGAAAATGTATCCCGGCTATGTAGATGAACTGATGCGATTTACCAAATCCGGCAATCGTTGGGTGAGAAGAGCTGCTGCTGTTTCTTTAGTTATGCTGGTAAGGAAGGGGTTATGTAAATCTGAAGCTTTTAAGGTAGCAGAAAATCTATTGTCGGATAAGGATGATATGGTGCAAAAGGGATATGGCTGGTTGTTAAAAGTGGCAAGTCAGACTTATGAAAAAGAGGTTTTCGATTTTGTTATGATTCATAAAAATATCATGTCAAGAACTGCACTAAGGTATGCCATTGAAAAAATGCCAGGTGAATTTAAAAGTCTTGCAATGAAAAAGTAGTATTTGTTTTTGTAGTAATCTGTTTTTTATGTGGGGTGGGTGTGAAAAAGTATTAAATATGCTGCATAACACCCTATGGAACGTGGGGTATGAGGGCTAAAATTGTTAAAATTGCATTATGAACAACTAAAAATATAATGTTATGTCAAAAGAAAGTGTAGAAGCCTTATTAACTAAGGGAGGAAAAGACGAAGCGTTCCGCGCACCGTATAATGCAGCAAAAACTCCGGAAGATTTTGTAGCAAAAGCAATTCAGGATGGATATGATTTTACAAAAGAAGAACTTTTGTGGGTTGTAAATGATGCCGGAGATACTTTTGAATCTTATGGTAATCCTCCTAAAAGAAGTATTTGGTGGTAGTGCCGGCAATTTGACATAAGTTTTGTGAGATTAAAAGGGAGCCTCTATGGTTCCCTTTTGATATTTAGTGGCTTCCGTATATTAAAATAGCAATGCCGGTAAGTATACCAAGGAGGTATAGCGATTTCTTTTGAATGTTTTTTTCTTTAAATAAAATAGCACCTACGCCAAAGGCAATAACGACGCTACCTCTGCGTAATGCTGATATGATTGATATCATCGATTCAGGATGTGTTAATGCATAAAAGTATGCAAAATCTGCAATAACCAGGAAGATACCAATAAGCGGTATGCTCCATCGCCATGTAAAGGGCGTAGAACTTTTTCTTTGTGGCCACCAAATAAACAGAATAATTGGTATCATAATTAATGCTTGGTAAATTGAAAACCAGGCTTGGACCGCCATTCTGTTAATGTTTCTAATTAAAAACTTATCATAAAGTCCACTGATTGCCCCAATAAGTGTACCCAATATGATGAACCATACCCATTTGTTCTTTCTGATGTGAATACCTTCTAGTTTCCCGGTTGTAGAGAAAAGCCAAAAAAAGGAAAGTGTTGTAGCAATACCAATCCATTGAAAAGTATTTAGTTGTTCCTTAAAAATTACAATGGCTCCCATGAGTGTCCACATAGGACCTGTTGCTCTAATGGGTGAGACAAATGTAATGGGGAGGTGTTTTAATGCGAAGAACGAGAAAATCCAGGATAATAGAACAATTGTTGCTTTAATAAAGACTAAAAGATGCGTTTCTATTGGAATGTTGGGTGTGTATAATATAAATTCTTTATCCCAATAGTTGAATTTTGAAAACAGGATAATCGGAATGAAAATAGCGGCAGAAGTAGTCGTGCTTAATAATAACACAGGTAGGACTGCATTGTTTTGGACTGATGTTTTTTTGAAGATGTCATAAAAACCCAGGAATAGAGCGGATGTTAAAGCTAAATAGAACCACATAATATAAATGAATAATCCAAAAGTACTAAAAAGCGTGGATAGACAGTTTATTATTTGATTTTGCATTGGGTTTTGGTTAGATTTATATCAATCGGCATTAATTAAAAGGAAGATGGTATGGACTATGTATTAATAAAAAATGGCCAGTTGATTGTTGATAATGAAATTCAACAGAAAGATCTTCTGATTGCGAATACCAAAATTATTAGTATAGGAGATGATTTAAAGCGACCCGAGCCCGAAACGCCTATTATAGATGCCAATGGGAAATATCTATTCCCCGGAGCTATTGATAGTAACGCTTCTTTTTTAACGCAAGAGCAAGATGAAAGTAATTTAATAGAACGTTTTAATAGATCTGAAATATCCTCCGGAACAACAACTGTAATTGAATGTTTGTTACCTTTTTATGCCGAAGTTGCTAAGGATGAAATGCGAATACGTTTTAAGAATAGGCAGCATATATTATCCGATTTTAGTTACCATCTTTCACTTCAGGGATGGGACTCCTTTGACTCCAAACAATTGGATTATTATTATTCACATGAGGGAATAGCTTCATATTATTTGAAGTGGCCAATAGAAAACGCCATGGGTCAAGAAGGTATTCGTAAATTAATACGGGAGATTGCAAAATTAGATCTTTTATTGGTAGTGGAGATGCAGATTCCAATAGTGTTTAAAAATGAGGTTGAGTTAGGTGGTAATGATACTGTAAAAACCCACTTGGAGAACTTGGGGAGTATCTTGAAGATTGTAGAAGAAGAGGAATGTAAAGTGTGCTTTTTTAATTTGTGCTTTAAAGAAGAGCTTCTTCTGATAAAAAAATACATGACAACAGGGCGTGTATTTGCCGAGATATCTTTGCCTTACCACATTGGAAATTCATCAAAATACGATATAGATGAGCATACTGTTTTTTCCGGATTTGCTTTACAGAATAAATTGAATTTAATTTCACAAGATGAATATTGGGAGCTTTTAAAAGACGAGCATTTTTTGGTTTCCCGTCCTTTTATGACTGTTATTGACGAAGGTGTATTGAAAAATAGTCAAGTAAAAAATAGGCCTGATGAGTATTTCTTGTTAAAGAATTTTTTATCAGTTCTTTATACGGTAGGAGTTCAAACCGGAAAGTTGTCAGTAAAAGATTTTATTTCGATTATTTCAACGCGGCCGGCAAAGTTATTTGGTTTGTATCCCAAAAAAGGTATGTTAAGGCCTGGAGCGGATGCGGATATTGTTATCTGGGATCCAGCACACGAACGGAATCTCTATTGTAATTTGCCTGCCGAACAAGGGATGAAACAGGTAAGTTATAAATTGTTAGGTCGATGTGAGTTTGTGTTTGCAAGAGGTCAAATGGCTTATAATGGTGAGAGTTATTATACCGAATCTTTAAGTGGGCATTTTTTACCCCAAACACCAATGTAAAAGTGTTATGTAGATTGTACCCATAAAAGAACAAGTTTATGAGTGTAAAGTGCTTGTTGTGAAGTATGTGGTATGGGGGTAGGAAATACTAATGTCGAGCAAAATCACGAGTATAGCCTTGTTTTTATGAAGTTTTGACTTCCCTAATATGCGTTTTTATTTCATGAGATTGTAAGGGCAAAATGCTTATATTTACGTCTCAAATATTAATTCATGACAGATAAAAGTAATCAAACTAATATATCTCCTTATTTATCAGGTAATAAACAAACTTCAGATGGGCTTTTTGATGTAAAGCGAATTCTTAATTTAATTCTACGAAATTGGTATTTATTTGCCATATCGTTTCCATTGTGTTTTGGAGTTGCTTATACATATCATCGATATTCTACCCCTATATATAAAGCAACTGCAACAATGATGCTTAAAAATGATGAATCTAATGCCATTGCCAATAATAAGTTAATGAGTGGATTTGGTTTGTCGGGTGAAATGGCCAGTGTTGAAAACCAAATATTCGTTATTCGTTCCAGAAAATTGATTAGAAGGGCTGTTGATCGATTGGATTTTGGTATTTCATATTACAGAGATGGACGTTTTAAAGATACCGAGGTGTTTAGGCAGGCTCCTTTTTATATTGAAATTGATTCCTTGAAACCCCAACTGCTTAATGTGCCTATATATATTGAAGGTCAGAATGATGGAAGTGTAAAGGTAAGTTGTGAAGCTGAATATGGTTCATTATATGATTTTAGTAAGTTTGAAGGAGCCGGTGGATGTGGGGCTGTAACATTTGAGAAGAACATACTGCCTGAAGAATTAATTCAAGAAAAAATGTTCACTTTTAGATTACATAATAGGGCAGGGTTAAAATGTGAACCAGGGGTTAAGTACTTTGTTAAATTTCAGTCCCATGAAAGTCTTACAAGTGAATTTAGATCTCAATTAGGAGTTAATTTATATAAGGATGGATCCGGTATTTTATTTATTTCCTCAGTGGGTCCTACAATCGGAAAATTGACTGAGTTTTTAGATGCTTTGTGTCATGTTATTGTCGAGTATAATTTGGAACAAAAAAATAATATGGCTTCGCGATCCTTGGATTTTATAGACAGTCAGTTAGCTACTATTTCAGATACCTTAGATAAGGTTCAAAATCAACTCTTGGACTACCGTAAGCAGAATCGTTTTTTAGAACCCGTTGAGCATTCACAAACCTTAGCAACTCAATATTTTGATATCGAAAAAGAGATAAAGCTGTTGGATCTTGAAAAAGATTATTATCTGTATTTAAAAGAGCACTTAAAAGATGCAAAGGAAATAGAGGATTACATGCTTCCGGTGTTAGATGAAGAGAGTAATAAATACATCAATGGTTTAATAATGGAATTGATTGATTTACAGAGTGAAAATACCTTATTGTTAGCAGATGCTCGAAAAGAAAATCACATTATTAAGTCGCAACAAACAAAAATTGAATTGGTAACAAATAATATTATCAGTGCCATCAATCAAAGTATTAAAAGTATTGAGCGTCAGAAGGTGAAGGTGAAACAAAGCATGGGGGGAGTGATGCACGAAATGAACTTATTACCAGAATTGGAAAAGCGTTATTTAGAAATAGATCGAAACTTTCGTTTGAATGATGCGATATATACCTTTTTGTTACAGAAACAGTCCGAAACCCAAATATCCAAAGCGAGTAATGTTGCTGATAGCGAAATTATTGATAGGGCATCTGTATCTGCAATTGTATCGCCGGATACGAAAGGAAATTACAGTAAGGCCTTTATGTTTTCCTTGTTAATTCCGGGGGGATTAATTCTTTTGCTTGAAATGATGAATGATAAAATTCGCCGCAAAGAAGATCTTGATTTGTTATTACCGGGTCTTCCGATAATGGGAATGGTGACAAAAAATAAAGGCGATTATGAAGATGTTATTGTAGCTCATCCACATTCGGTGATTAGTGAGTCTTTTCGGTCTATAAGGACAAAGTTGAGATTTGTTTCAGCAGATCAGGCCTTACAGGTGGTAACAATTACGAGTAGTAATACCGGAGAGGGTAAAACATTTTGTGCGCATAATTTGGCATCTGTTTTTAGTATCTCAGGAAAAAAGACAATTATTTTGGGTTTTGATATGCGCAAGCCTCGTCTGTCTACACTATTTGGGGTGGATAATAGAAATGGCTTATCCAATTATCTGATTGGACAAAGTGAATTAAATGACGTCATATATTCTTCAGGCAAAGCCAATTTGGATATTCTTCCGGCAGGAGAAATACCCCCAAATCCAAGTGAGTTGATAGCCAGTGATAAAACAAAACATCTTTTTGATGAATTAAGAAAACAGTATGAGATTATTATTGTTGATTCTCCACCTATTGGTTTAGTTGCTGATGCCAGATTGTTAATGCAATATTCAGATGGTAATTTATATGTTGTACGTGTAAACTGTACTTCAAAAGATCATTTGGCCTATACGGTTAAAGATTTAGCTCATGAAGGGATAAGAAACATGGGGCTGGTTTTAAATGATGTATCTCCTAAAGAAAAAGGGTATGGTTATTATTCGGCTGAGTATTATGGGGGTGCTTAGGATCGATGTTTGAAGAATTGAGTTAATTTGCTGGTATTCTTGATAAATAAAGAGTGTAATCCACCTACGTTGTTTATTTGAAGCGCTTTTAAATCTTCATAACTTTTTGTGAATATGTTTTTTAGGGATTTATTACTAGCTCCTCCGATTCGCATATTAACAAAAACCTCGTTTAAGTATTTAGGAGAAATGTTACGTGAAGAGAATAGGCGAAGTATAAAATCATAATCTGCCGAAATCTTATAATTGGTATTAAAATTTCCGATCCAATCAAATAGGCTTTTTTTGATATATAGGGTTGGATGTGGTGGCATCCAGCCCTTTTTTAATAAAGAGGTCTTAAAGTTTTCACTTTGCCAATATCTAATGATTTTTGGTGGTGTATGCTTGCTAATGTATTGAAGATCGCCATAAATGATATTGGCATTTGAAGTTTCAGCTATTATAGTTTCCAAAGTTGTTGGTTTCGCAAATTCATCATCTGCATGAAGGAAACCAATCCATTCTCCATTGGCCAATGCGATACCTTTATTCATGGCGTCGTATATTCCCTTATCGGGTTCACTAATCACGTGGTCAATGTGAGATGAGTATTTTTTGATGACTTCAAAAGTGCCGTCATTCGAATTTCCGTCAATTACTATGTATTCTGTGTGTTCTTTTGCCGTTTGATTGATAACGCTTTTAAACGTATTTTCAATGGTTGACGCGCAGTTGTATGCAACAGTAATAAGAGAAATTTTTTTCATGGAATTTCCGGAAAAAGCAATTAATCAAAATAAAATTGCTGAATGTCACTTTTCAATTGTTCTTTCGCTTTTTTGATGTGGAAGCTGGTTGTGTGTTTTTCATTTTCCAGCAAGTGTCTGGCCAGTTCCATCGAGGGGGTAGTGGGTTGAATAGAGCCGGAAGCACTATTAATAAGTTTAATCACTTCATCTCTGGCTGCAATTACTTTTTCCCATGTTGCAGCAGGCATATAGACTTGCATTGCCAAGTTATGTTCCATTTCTGAACGAATAACTTTTAATAAGTGGTGGTGGAATTGGATGCTTGTTAAGCCATGTTTTTGTTCTCTGATAATAAGCGACTCTGGGGAAATGCGTTCAAGTAAGATTGAAATTCTTTCGTAGGCTTGTAATCGTGTGGGGATCATTTCCTTACGTTGTTGCATTGCAAGTTCAAGTTGCTTGATTTTTAAATTGTTCTTCAAAAACCATCTCACTAGCAAGAGTGTTGGTATTGCAATGGCTAGTGCGGGTGTAATGGCAAAAATAAACTCTTTCCAAGTGGTCATTTCGTAATTAGTTAATTTTAAAACTAAATAAGTGATTGATGTTAAAATTTACAGTATAACATATAATGTATGATGCAAAAATAACAGGATTGCTGATAGTGTGAAATTTATTTTAAAGATATTAAGATGGGAGCCAATTGATACTTGTTTTTTTTAATTATTTTTGTCCCATAATTCAAGAATATTAGGCATTCGATTAAGATTGAATAACAGTTCTTGTAGAGGTATTAGGGAGTAAATCGAGGTTAAAAAAACTATAACAAAAAATAATGAGCGCAAATCAACTTTCGAATAGAATTAATCAGTTAGCCGAATCTGCAACCATTAAAATGAGCCAGAAAAGTAATGAGTTGAAAGAGAAAGGTGTTGATGTTATTAACCTAACATTAGGAGAGCCGGATTTTAATACTCCGGATCATGTGAAGGAGGCTGCGATTAAAGCTATTAATGAGAATTTTACTAAGTATGCTCCAGTACCTGGATATCCAAAGTTGCGCGAAGCCATCTGTGAAAAATTAAAAAGGGATAATAATTTAGAGTACTCTCCTGCACAAATTGCTGTCTCTAACGGTGCAAAGCATAGTTTAGCAAACGTACTGCAATGCGTGGTTGAAGTTGGTGATGAAGTAGTTATTCCTGCTCCATATTGGGTCTCTTACATCGAGTTAGTTAAGTTGTCAGAAGGTATACCTGTGATTGTTGAGGCTGGTGTAGAGCAAGATTTTAAAATTACACCAGAGCAGTTAGAGGCTGCTATTACTCCTAAAACAAAAGTGGTAATGTTTAATTCACCTTCAAATCCAACAGGTGCTATATATTCTTATGAAGAAGTTGAAGCATTAGTGAATGTGTTGAAGAAATTTCCGGATGTAATTATATTGTCTGATGAGATTTATGAAACCATCAATTATACCGGAACACATACGAGTTTTGCTCAATTTGATGGCATGATTGACCGTACTGTGGTGATTAATGGTGTTTCAAAAGGTTATGCAATGACCGGTTGGAGAATTGGATACATTGCTGCTCCTTTGTGGATTACCAAAGCTTGTAATAAGCTGCAAGGGCAATATACTTCAGGCGCTTGTTCCATTGCTCAAATGGCATCTTTAGCTGCTGTAGCAGGTGATCAAAGTTGTGTTGAGGAAATGAGAGTAGCTTTTCAGAATCGCCGTGATTTAGTGTTGTCTTACATTGAAGAAATACCGGGATTTAAGGTAAATATACCAGATGGTGCGTTTTATGTGTTTCCGGATATTAGTTACTATTTTGGAAAAACAGATGGAGATGTAACCATTAATACTTCAATGGATTTTAGTTTGTATCTTCTTGAAAAAGGACATGTGGCATCTGTACCCGGCGAAGCATTTGGAAGTCCTAATTGTGTTCGACTTTCTTACGCAGCAAGTGAAGATATGTTAACTAAAGCTTACGAACGTATTAAGAAGGTTTGTGCTGAATTAAAATAATATGCAAGAGGCTTAAAAAGATAAGCCTCTTTTTCTTTTTACTGAACTATCCCCCAAATTCCCTTTTAGATATGAAAAGCAAATACCCCAAAGAAATGATCAATAGTAAAGGTAATATTGTAGAATTCAGTAGTGTTCGTATTTGTCAGCAAGAACAAATTATTTTACAAGAAGTTGATTTTACCATTAAACCCGGGGAATTTGTGTATTTGATCGGAAAAGTGGGTAGTGGAAAATCCAGCTTGCTTAAAACAATGTACAATGAACTTCCTTTAAAAGAGGGTCATGGCTTTGTGGCCGGTTATAATTTAAAAGGCATGCCCAAAAAACAAGAGCCTTATTTACGCAGGCGAATGGGTATTGTTTTTCAGGATTTTCAGCTCTTATCTGATCGTTCCGTTTACGATAATCTTTTATTTGTTTTAAAGGCAACGGAATGGACAGATAAAAAAGAGATTGATAAACGAATCCGAGACGTATTATCCGATGTAGATATGGTGCACAAAGGTTATAAGATGCCGCATCAATTGTCTGGTGGAGAGCAACAAAGGGTAGGGATTGCACGTGCTTTATTAAATGCTCCGGATTTAATACTAGCCGATGAGCCAACCGGGAATCTTGACCCTGTTACTTCTGAGGAATTAATGAATGTATTTGAACGGATATGTAAACGAGGCAAGACAGTAATAATGGCAACTCATAATTACCAGTTATTGAAAAAATTCCCCGGTCGTATTATAAAATGTGAAGATACACGTCTTTCTGAATGTGACGTAAATGCTTTGGATTATGATTCAATAGAAGTTTAAGTCCTTTTAATTTTGTAAGAATATTTTAGTTAAAAGTAAGTGCATTTACTTTTAAACTTGGATGTGAAAATACTTTAGGTTCAATGGTATCGTAAGATGGAATTGAACCTTTTTTTATGTCTTAATTAAAACCCTCTTACAGGAGTTTCTAAGTCTGAGCACTTTTGTTATCTTTAGGCGCAGAAAAAACAAACGAATGTAACGAGAAATATTTCCTCTTGATATTCGTTTGATTGTTATAAACTGAATTTTATTTAGCTACTCATGATAAGAATATTCCTATCGTTATTCTTTACATTAATAAGTTTTCAATCTTTTGCTCAAAAGTCTTTAAGTTTTGATAATCCTGATAATGCTTATGAAAAGGGAATGGAGCTGTATCAATTGGAGAAGTATGGTCTGGCTCGCATTCAATTTGCAAAGTATGTTGAAATAAAATCAGGAGAGGTGTCCACCAGAGTCGCTGAAGCTGCCTATTTGGAACGTAAGTGTGCAAAACTGTTAGGTAACAATGATGAGTTGTCATTGTGGAATGAGTATGTGAAATTGTATGCTTACAGTAATCGCATCCAATATGCCAAAATGCACATTGGGGATTATTATAAAGAAAAGAAGAAATATAGACAGGCTTGCCGTTATTATCAAAAAGTAGATCCCAATGGTCTTGATGAAGAAGCGCAAGTGGATTATAATTTTAATGCCGGATATTCTTTTTTTATGGAGGAAGAGTACGACGAAGCTTTGGTATATTTCAATCGCATAAAAGGTAAAACGCATAAGCACTCTTCGTCAGTCAATTATTATTATAGTCATATCCAATACATCAAAGGGAATTACCAAACTGCCCTTGAAGGCTTTAAAGAACTGGAAGAAGACAAAGGATTTAAAGATGTCGTCCCTTTTTATATCGCTCAAATATATTATCTGCAAGAAGATTATGCTAATGCCATAAAATATGCTAAACCGTTACTGGATGCCGGAACTAAGTTTCGTCAGGCTGACATGAACAGGATTGTAGCTGATTCATATTATGCACAAAAGCAATATGAAGAGTCTATTCCGTATTATGAAAAGACCATTGCTTTATCCAAAACTCCATCCCGGGAGGATTATTATCATTTAGGTTTTGCGTATTATTTTATCAAAGAGTATAATAAAGCCATTGTTGGGCTGTCTCAAGTTACGTCTTCTGAAGATTTGATGTCACAAAATGCTTATTATCATTTAGGAGATTGTTATTTGCAGATCAAAGATAAAAAACGGGCTCGTGTTGCTTTTGAGGCGGCCTCTAAGTATGAATTTGATAGTGATATTCAAGAAGATGCTTTGTTTAATTACATTAAACTTAATTACGAATTAGCTTATTCTCCATTTAATGAGATTATTAATTCTTTTACCAAGTTTATAGAGTTATTTCCTGAAAGTGATAAAATAGACCAGGCTTACGATTATTTAGGAAAAGCATTTCTTACAACAAAGAATTACCGCGAAGCGTTGGCCTCGATGGAGAAAATTAGTAATAAGGCGCCGGGTGTATACCGAGCCATTCAGCGTGTTGCTTACTACCGTGCATTGGAGTTGTTTACCGATAAGAAGTTTTCAGAGTCCATTGAGTTTTTTGATTACAGTTTAAAGTATGCCGAATACGATAAAAAGTTAAAAGTTGGTGCTTACTACTGGCGAGGAGAAGCTTACTATCGTTTAAATAAATACAACAAATGTATCGAAGACCTTCAGACCTATATTTATTTACCGGGTTCCTATAAAATGAAGGAATTTGAAATTGCACATTACAGTATCGCTTATGCTCATTTTAAGCAAAAGTCTTATGATGAAGCCAAAACCTGGTTTAGAAAATACATTAACCTGACGGATGGAAAAAATCAGGAGATGTATAGTGATGCCAGTAACCGAATTGGTGATTGTTATTATGTAGAACGTGATTTTGCGACAGCAGTTAGGCATTTTGATAAGGCTTCTCAAATTAATGGAGGATCAGCAGATTATGCTTTATTTCAAAAAGCGTTTTGTATTGGTTTGCAGCGCCGTTATCAAGAAAAAATTGATGAATTAAAAAAGTTGGTGAATAAATATCCTGAATCTCAATATGTAGATGATGCACTTTATGAAATGGGACGCGCCTATGTTTCTTTAGGACAGCTGGATAAGGCTATCTTTAATTATAAAACCATTAAAGAAAAGTATCCGAAAGGAACTTATGCCAAGAAAGCCATGCTTCAACTTGGTTTAGTGTATTATAATAATAATGAGTACGATAACTCTTTGGCTTTTTATAAGCGAGTTATCAATGAATTCCCTCGTACGGCCGAAGCTGATGATGCCTTAATGGGTATTCGAAACATCTACATGGATCAAAATAATTTGGATGGTTATTTAAAATATGCAGCAGAGAATAATTATCAACCCGATCAGCGCGAGCAAGATTCACTCACCTTTGTGGCGGCCGAGAAATTTTACATGAATAATGATTGTGAGCATGCCATAAAACATTTTGAGAGTTATATAAGTACTTATCCGTATGGGCGTTTTGCTTTAAATGCACATTATTATAAAGCCGATTGTCAGTATAGAAGTGGTGATCCTAAAGGGGCTTTAACTTCGTTTGTATATGTGGCTGATCAGGCCAGAAGCTTTTTTACTGAAGATGCTTTATTGAGAAGTGGTGAGCTTTTTTATCAGGATAAAAACTACAAGAATGCTTTAGAAATGTTTCGTCGTTTAAATGATGAAGCAGACATTGAAGCAAATCGTACCGAAGCTAAGATTGGCATCATGCGTTGTTTGGCAAAAAATCAAGAATATGTTGAGTGTATTCAAGCCGCAGATTTAATACTTGCATCGCCAAAAATTGGTGAAGAGATTAAGCGAGAGGCTGTTTATAATAAAGCCAACAGCTATCGCAACATAGGGGATAATGATAAAGCTTTTGACGAATTTGCTTTGATTGCGAAAAACACCAAAAGTGCTGAAGGTGCAGAGGCGAAGTATTGGATTGCCCAAATACAAAAAGAAAGAGGTCAGGTTGAGGAATCCGAAAAAGAAATATTTGATTATATCGAGCGAGGTACTCCACATCAGTATTGGATCGCACGTAGTTTTATCTTGCTTGCAGAAATTTATTATGAACGAGGCGAAAGTTTTCAAGCCATTCAGTACTTGCAAAGTATTAAAGAAAATTACCAGGGTGATGATGATATTGATGACCGGGTAACCACTTATCTTGAGGCCTGGCAAATCAAAGATGTTGAAGAGGCTTCTAATGATTCTATTAATAATCAGTTTTAATCGAAATCTATTGCAATGTTATATAGGAAGTATTTAGCTTTTTTATTAGTTATGTTTTGTGGTGTTCATGTGTTTGCCCAGGAAACAATTAACAAAGATGTGAGGGTTGTAAGAGAATATACACCAACCGTATCTGATGCTTATAAAATAAATCAAATGCCCGAGTTGGATGATACCATTAGCTTTAGTAATGAGTTTTCGTATCGAATCATTAGCAAAACTGTAGATACCGGTTATGAACCTGAAAAAATTTCACCTGCAAAAATTGTTGATCAAAAATCAGTTATGCCTTCTAATTCTTATGTAAAAGCCGGACTTGGTAATTACACAACAGGTTTGGCAGAGGTAGGTTATAATATTTCAGAGTCTGAAGATTATCTATTGGGATTAAAAGCGAGCCATTTAAGTTCTTTTGGAAAAGTTACTTTGGAAGATGATTCTGAAGTGAAAGCGCCAATTCATGAAACAGATGCTGATTTAACCTTTAAACGTTTTTATAAAAACAATACGCTTGGAGGTTCCATGGGATTTCGAAGAGATAGCTACCGTTATTATGGATTGTCAACGATTGATGCCGAAAAGACTTATCTCATTAGTGAAACGGATGAACTATCAACGGATGTTTTAACTGACAATGAAAAGCAACGTTTATCTGTATTTGATATGAGTTTGACTTATGGGAATAGTGATGAGAAACGATCCAGTACCTTGTATAATTTTGGAATAGGCTATAGTGCTTTTGGAAATTATTCAGGTGTTGGCCAGCATACATTTCTTGGATCTTTAGATCTTATACATCCTTCTGAAGTGTTAACTTTTGAATTGGGGCTTGATTTACAAAGTTATATGAAGAGTGTGCCCGATTCTGCCGGAACGATGTTCTCCTATCGAGAACGAAAAACTACCCTCATAAAAGTTAATCCATCGGTTCATTTTGGAATAGACGATATTGAATTTAAAGTAGGCGTATGCATGGCGTCGATAAATGATTTTAATGAGAATAACTTTTTTATTGCTCCGGATATTTTAATGAACTTAAATATAGTAGAAGGTATTATTTCCCTTTATGCAGGGTTGGACGGAGATGTTAACGTTTATGATATGAAAAGGATGAGTTACGAAAATCCTTTTGTTTCTCCTGATGCTGCTGTTAAGCCCTCTTTATATGGTTTAAATCTAAAAGGCGGATTGGAAGGAAACTTTAGTGCTACCACTTCCTTTTCGTTAGGTGCAAGTTATGCATTTTTTAATGATGAGCATTTTTATGTAAATAAGTATTATTCCACCATCACGACTAATCCGGAAGAGAATACCGAATTAAATTATACCAATTTGTTTGAGCCTTTGCATGATGACGGAACTGTATTAACCGTGAGTGGTGAGCTGATGGTTCGTCCTAAAGAAGGCATTGAAGTAGTGTTAGCCGGACAATATTATGGTTGGTCATTGGATAGTATGCAAACAGCCTGGCATAAACCAGAGTATTCAATAGGAGCTGCTGGTCGATTTAAATTAAGCGAAGTATTAAATGTGAATGCAAATATTGGTTATGTAGGACAACGAACGGCCTTTGATGCAAATGCTGATGGGTTTAAAAAGAAGTTGGATGGGGTTTTTGATCTTAGCATTGGTGCAGAATACATCTATACAAAACGTTTAATTTTTTGGGCTACGATCGATAATTTAACCGCTTCAAAATACCATAAATGGAATGGATATCCAATGCAAAGATTGAATGCTAAATTAGGCCTGATTTATTCTTTTTAACGATCTGGGGTGTTTGATATCTAATTATATTGTTATTAGGAGTTTAGCATGTTGATAACTCCTTTCGAAAAGGGCAGGATTTAGCCCAAAATAAATGTTAAAATTGTTATATTTGTATGTCTTTTCAGACAGATATGATAAGGCCGGTTTTTAGCCGGTTTTTTTACGCTTTTCAAATACTATTAAGATGAGTGATCAAGAAAAAAAGCAAAACGAATATAGTGCCAGTAGTATTACTGTACTAGAAGGATTAGAGGCGGTTCGTAAGCGTCCTGCCATGTATATTGGAGATGTTGGTGAAAAAGGTTTACACCACTTAGTATATGAGGTAGTAGATAACTCTATCGATGAGGCTTTGGCCGGCCATTGTGATACGATTACCGTAGAGATATTAGAAGATAATTCCATAAGAGTTACAGATAATGGTCGTGGTATTCCAACCGATTTTCACGAGAAAGAAGGAAAGTCTGCCCTAGAGGTGGTAATGACTGTTTTACATGCCGGAGGTAAGTTTGATAAAGATACCTATAAAGTGTCCGGTGGTTTACACGGTGTTGGTGTTTCTTGTGTGAACGCCCTATCAACTTGCTTAATTGCAGAAGTACATCGCGGCGGAAAAGTTTATAAACAAGAATATTCAATTGGGGTTCCACAAGGACCATTGGAAGAAACTGGAACAACTGATAAAACAGGTACCATTGTAACTTTTACACCTGATGGTTCTATTTTTACCACAACAGAATATAAGTATTCGATTTTAGCAAATCGTATGCGAGAGTTGGCTTTCTTGAACCAAGGAATTACCATCGAAATGCTTGATCATCGCCGTGTTGATGAAGAGGGTAACATTAAACGAGAAATATTCTTTTCTGAAAAAGGATTACAAGAATTTGTAGAGTTTATTGATGAAGCAAGAGAACACATTATTAATGAGCCAATTTATATTAACACAGAGAAAAATGATGTACCAGTAGAAATTGCTATTTTATACAATACATCCTTCTCAGAGAATGTTTATTCTTACGTGAATAATATTAATACCATTGAAGGGGGTACTCATTTAACCGGTTTCCGTCGGGGGTTAACACGTACCTTAAAAAACTGGGCTGATAAGTCTGGTATTTTAAGTAAGCTTAAGTTTGACATTAATGGAGATGATTTCCGTGAAGGTTTAACAGCAGTTGTTTCTGTTAAAGTTGCGGAACCTCAGTTTGAAGGACAAACTAAAACAAAACTGGGTAACAGTGATGTGAGTTTGTCTGTAGATCAGGCAACCAGTGAAATGCTAGCTAACTATTTGGAAGAGCATCCAAAAGAAGCAAAAGATATCGTTGGGAAAGTGATTTTGGCTGCACAAGCTCGTCATGCTGCCCGTAAGGCTCGTGATTTAGTACAGCGAAAAGGTGTTCTAAGTGGAGGCGGATTACCCGGGAAATTAGCCGACTGTTCGGAAAAAGATCCAACTATGTGTGAGGTATTTCTTGTGGAGGGAGACTCGGCAGGTGGTACTGCAAAACAAGGACGTGATCGTAAATTTCAAGCCATTCTGCCATTGCGCGGAAAAATTTTAAATGTAGAGAAAGCCTTGCAGCACAAGGTTTTTGAAAACGAAGAAATCAAGAATATTTTTACAGCTTTAGGTGTAACAATTGGTACTGAGGAAGATAGTAAAGCATTGAATCTTGAAAAATTGCGCTATCATAAAGTTGTAATCATGTGTGATGCCGACGTTGATGGTAGTCACATTACTACTTTGATCATGACTTTCTTCTTCCGTTACATGAAAGACTTAATTAAAAACGGATACCTATACATTGCTACTCCTCCGTTATATAAGGTGAAAAAAGGTAAGCAGGAAGAGTATTGTTGGAACGAGCAACAACGTCAGGAATTTATTGATCGCGTAAGTGGAGGTAAAGAAGATAGTGTACACGTACAACGTTACAAAGGTCTTGGTGAGATGAATGCAGAACAACTTTGGGAAACTACTATGGACCCCCAAATGAGAACGCTTCGTCAGGTTACTATTGAGAGTGCGGCAGAAGCAGATCGAGTGTTTGCAATGTTAATGGGTGATGAAGTTCCGCCACGTCGTCAGTTTATCGAGGAAAATGCGACTTATGCGAATATTGATGCATAAATAAGTTATGAGTGCGAAGTACTCTTCGAATTAAAAAAATATTGAGGTCAGTAAATAAGTACATATATTTCTGCATAAATCTAAAAAGCCCCAAATTGGGCGATATCCCAAAGCCTAGCCTATAAGGTCTGGGATATTAATCAGGTATTTTTTTAAGCGCCAACGGTGCGTAGTCTTAATCACACGACTACGCACCGTTGGCGCTAACCATATCATGCCATGATATTCATAGCCCTTCAGGCTATGCTTAATGACACCGCATCTTTGATGCTAACTAAGCTTACTATTGATAAGTATTTCACAACTTAAATCTAAAAAAATATAAAGAGAGCCGCTGAAAAGTGGCTTTTGGGGGTTATAGTTATTGATTGAATTTTTGCATTTAGAGAGTGTCTCCATTTGGAGCTTAAACTCTATTTGTTCAATTAATTTTTCGTTTCAAGGTGACACCGACTTAAAACAACTCCCATGATCATGTCATAACCATCACATTTGCCTTTAATATTGACCGAGTCGTTCACTTTTAAAATCTTTAGATTGTTTATTCCTATTTTGGCTACCGATACGCTATCAAAAGAGCAATTTACACCTGTAGATCCATCTTTAAGAGTGATTGAGGCAGTGTTCTTTGTATAATTTATATCATTTATAATCCCTGAAACTTGTAGCGTTTTATTACCATACCTTTCGTAAGCAGAGTTTTCATCTTTTTCAAAATCATTAGTTAACTGTTCTGCTGATAAAATATAGGCAGGTTCTTCCATTGCAATATTTCGGTGTGGCTTATGAAATACGTATAGGTAAACACCAATTCCAGAAAGTAGTCCTGCAATAAATAAGTATAATAAAGTTTTTAGAATTTTATTTTTCATAATAAATTTTTTAGCGTATATGATATTCAAAAAACAGCGGTTATATTGGTTTGTAATCGAAATGAACTGTTATTTTGATTAAATCATTGATGCGATCCTTATAATTTGGTTCTATTTCAATTTTGTAATTTTTTAAAGAAATATTAAAAGTTAGATTTGCAGAGATTAATCCATTTTTTACCGTCAATTCACCATTTTCTAAAATATCTCTTGTTTCTCCATGAATGGTTAGTTTTCCTGAGATGCTAATCGGGTAAGTTGAATCTTCACTAAGATTTATGTCTGAAAAATTTTTAATTTGACCATTGAAAATAGCTTTAGGAAATTTGTGAGATTCCATATAATTTTCATTGAAATGTTCTTCAACTAACGCTTCCTTAAACTTAAATGACCTTACTAGTGTTGAGGCAACCACTTCTCCATTCTCTGTATTTAGAATGCTAGCCACTTTTGGGTTTTTAGCTTCAATAGTAAATAAGGAAGTTTCTGAAAAAATTTCTATTACTCCTTCTTTAGTAATTTGTTTTTGAGCCAAACCTATGGTCGATAATAGGCTTATAACGTAGGTAATTAGGATTGTTTTTTTCATAGCAATAATTTTTTAATTTTAGCGTAAGATTACTCTTTAGGTTTACCTATTGCAAAAACCCGAGAAATATTAAAACCAAAATAAATGCCTCCATCATTCCATGATCCTGTAGTTTTACTTATAAATCCACTTTCTTCCATGATTCTTGAATTGCTGAGGAATAGTTGAAATACATGGCCTCCTGTTTCTATATCAAATCCTAAAGAGAGAGGATTGAAATAGTTGTCATTATTAGCCGTATGGTTAGTCCAAAAGTATTCACACATGAAAGCCACCCTTCTGTGAAATTTATATCTACCTCCAACTCCCATTGCAACAATATTGTTTTCCTCATCATAATTGACAAGGTTTCTGTGCACAAATGTTGGCATTATTTGAAGCGAAATAGACTCCGAAAATTTGTGAGCAATTAATAATTGATTAGTAAAAGCCAAACGAAGTGAAAGAGGGATGTCATCTCTATTGCTATCAATTAGTTCATCCTTAAGAGTATTAATTGCCGCATTGGTATAGATCGACAAGGCTATTGGGATGTTTCTTTTGCCAGTTTGTTGTCTCAATACCGAAAATTTTAAAGAGCCATCATATGTTTTTTCGTAGGTACTTCTTCGAATACTAGCCATTAACCAATCTGTAATTCCATAGCCAAGATCAAAACTGATAAGGGCATTATCTAAACCCCAAAGGTCATAGGAACCACTATTAAGTTCACCAAATCTATGATTTACTCTAAAATCCAATTGCTTTGCTTTCATTCTTTCGATAGAATGTGAGTTAATGATTCTGGTGGATTTAAAGGTGTATGCAACTTCCATTTTATCCTCTTCAACAATATCATCCAGTATGGAGAGTAAATCATCTTGGGCGTTTATTGATGAGCTCAACATTAAGATGGTAGCTATTACAATTTGTGTGATGTTAATTTTCATAATAAAAATCTTAATATTAGTTATCTGATGCTCCTTGTTTTATCCATTTAAGAATATAGGCTCTGTCTGAGTCTGTGGCATATTGAGCCATGTTTCCTGTTGTAATAATTACGTAAAATTCACTTTCCTCTGGCTTTTCAACGTTAAGATAGCCTCCGCTTGTTAAATTTAAATAGGCTTCAGAAGGCGATAGGTTTGGGGAGGTTCCTCCAAAGTGACATGATTTGCATTGATTTTCAAATATTGGTTTTATGTCATTATTGAAGCTTATGTTTTCAGGAAGATTTCCTGTGTCAAATTTTTCAATTTTTTCTGATTCACATCCTGTTGTTATAAGCGTTAATAACAGCAGAAAGACTAGGTGTACGTGATCTATCTTCATAATTTACTGCTATTAAAGGTTAAAGTGATATTATTATCGCCAATGTAATTGATGTCGTCATTATCTGAGCAACCTATTGATATAGTGTAAGCATTATTTGTATCGAAGGTTATATCACCTTCATATGATGCTTTTAATTTTCGAATGAACAACACTTGATAGCGTTTATTTTCTTCATCTATTCTTCCGATAGTTGTGTTGGATTTTGCTGTTATATCTGTAATGTAGTTTTCACTATTTAAAATTGTCCCTGGTAAACCTGAAATACATCGTAAGAAGGAAATAAGGTTTTCTACTTCAGTAGGATTGTTTTTTATTTTCCCAAAATATTGACTTCCACTTCCTTCGTGGCGTGAAGAAGAAATGTAGTTTTTTAAGCCCGTTCTGGAGTATCGATTTACTGAGGCTTTTTGTAATTTCCCCCCTTCGGTATATCCATCAGGTATACCGTTGCCATTTAATCCATGGCAAAATCTACAATCTGCTTTTCCGTTAAAAATTGATTCTCCTACTTCAACATCTCCAATAAAAGGTGTTTTATTAAGATCTAATAAGTAATGAGCCGGATCTAATAGTGTTGTTCCTGTTTGGCTGGTAATTTCCTGACGTTCTCCGTTCCATTCATATAAAGGACCATTATTTAAAGAGCCATCGTTGTTGGGTATGATAGGTGAAATTCTATCAGTAATGAAACTACCATCATTTTTCATTGTCATATTTTCAGCAGCAGAAAAAGGTGCAGTTGCAGCTAAATCCCATTTCCATATGTCTTTTTTATCGTTTGGTAATTGAAAACCAATGAATAATTTATCACTATTTTTTTGAGCAGTCCATCCTTCATTTGAATCGGGTTTGAGAGGGTCTGCAGGACCATTCCACAACCACGTCATAAAAGAAGCATTCGTTGATTCATCATTCCATTCTACTAAGATGTAGATGTTCTCGTCATCATAGCCGGCTTTAATGATTAGAGAATCATTTTTACCATTATTAAAGTCCATCTTGCCATTAAAAGTACCAGTCATGTTTAGGTATCCCTCTTTATAAAGCTTACCGGTAGATTGGTTGGTTAAATTCACTTTTACATAATCAGCTTCTTTCCAATACGGAGAATTAATTTCGTTTTGGGCTATCCAAAAGTATCCGGCATTAAGAGTTGTAGTCTCTTTAGGTGAATTGGGAATATAGCCTTTCTTTGGAATTATTTTTTCTTCTTCACAACCTTGAAAGATTAGGAGAAGAAATAAAAAAGCAGGTATATACATTTGTTTAGCCATACTATTACCTTTATTTTAGAGTCGTTGGGTAAAGGAAATTGCGATGTTACCCAAAGGTTCAATGGTAATTATTAGAGATACCATTGAACCTTAGATTAGTTATTATTTGTTTTTTCTGAATTGAGCCGAAACCTTAACAGTAACATCAGAATCTACAATGTGCCCACTATCAATACCATAATCGCTTAGGGCATTAAATTTGAACCATCCAAAGAAGCTTGAATAATATCGAGTATCATTGTCATAGCCCTCTAAATAATTAAAATACAAATCAACTTCTTTGGTAGCTCCATTAAAAAAGAAATTACCTTTAGCAACATAACCATTGCCGAATGCACTTACAGAGGTACTTACGAAAGTTGCAACTCCGGTTTTACCAACGATTGCACTTTGCTTGGTATAAGTAGTTGTAGATCCATCACCCCAAAGGTCAAAGGCCGCCATTTCTGTGTTTGGAAAACCAGTATTGATTTTTCCATCTTCACAATATACAGTTACTGTGTCGGCAGGATTTAAATCAACACCAAAGGTGCCTGCTATACATCCTGTGATGCCATCTCTTCCGTGACCGCATACACCTGAAGGGGCTCCGGTTTCAGTACTGGTAACATCTACCCAAGCTTTAATTTTTATATTAGCAGGATTGCTTTCATCAAATTCTAATACATCAAACCCAACGGTTGCAAAATGACCTGTAAAGATTCCATTCACTGCATCATATGGGAACTCGAATTCGATCGTAGAATGAGAGTTGTCATATTCCCAACCTCCATTTAAACTAAAGCTAGTATTCCCACCACTCAGTTTACCTTCCATTTCAAGGTTCATCTCTTTATTTCCTTCAATAGTAATAGAGACTTCTTTTGAAGATAAAATGACCACTCCTGCTGATTTCAGCAAATTGTTAGTGTTAGCCGGATTATAAATTGAGCTTATAAAATAGGTACCATTCGAAATCCCCATCAATTTATATTTTCCATTATTATCTGTTATGGTTTTTGCAATTACATTTGCAGCATTAGCTGTTGTGCTAAGTTGTACAATTGCACCTCCGGCAATATCACCTCCAGGCATTGTTATTATACCACTAAGTTCAGATAGTGAGGTTGTTGTTTCATCGTCATCTTTGCTACAATAACTGAAAGTGACTAAAATAGCTGAAGTTAGAGCGAAAAGTTTTAATAGGTTAATTGTTTTTTTCATGGAAATTAAGTTTTGGTTAATATTCACTAATATAAAATTGCACAAGTTTTTCTATTTAATAAATGAGATAAATCAGTAGGGCAGTTGATGTTTCTCATCGTGCTGAATACTAAATGTCAATAATCCAATTGATATAAATCAATACTCTATATTTTTTTGTAAATTTAATAAGGGCAGCAGTAGATTTGATTGTTTACTGGTGCCTGATTATTGTTGTGAACTTTTGTAGATAGCAAGAATATATGGAAGATGTAAAGTGTAATGGATGTCATTTAAAATGTGATAGTTTTAAATTCTTAACTAAGGATGAGCTTGAATTAATTGAAGCTAACCGTAGTACTGTTGTTTTTAGAAAAGGTGAAAAAATTATACGGCAAGGATCTATATTTAAAGAGATGGTTTCATTTAATCAAGGACTTGCTAAAATTCATATTGAAGGAACCGGAGGGAAAGATTTATTACTAGGAATTATTTCATCTTCAGAGATTATTGGTGGTCCCGGCTTATTTCATGATAAAAGATATAGTTTTAGCTTAACCGCATTAACCACTTCGAGGATTTGCTTAATCGATTCGGAAATTTTTATGCAGGTTTTTAAAACGAATTATTTATTTGCAGAGAGTTTTCTTCGAGAATTTTCGAGAAGGTATAACGATTTTTTTCAAAGGTTTTTAAGCCTTACCCAAAAACAGATGCATGGAAGGATGGCGGATGCTTTATTATTTATGGCCGATAGTGTATTTAATGCTGATTCTTTTGATTTGCCACTTTCCCGACAAGAATTAGGTGAATTTGCAGGGATGTCGAAAGAAAGTGTTTGCCGAATACTAAAGGAGTTTAAAGATGAGAAGCTTATAAATACCAATGGTCAGAAAATAGATATTTTAAAAAAGGATCTTCTGTGTAGAATTCTTGAAGCCATTTGAATCTTTATCCTCATAAAATACAATTAACTAAAATATTACAAGGTTGGATGAAATCCTTATTTCATTTTGAATGAGTAATTAAAAGTGTTTTGCTTTAAATACTTAGGTTAATTTGGAGTTGCGGTATTTAGGTTTTTTGAGGGCGGTAGATAAGTACATACATTTTGGCATAAAACTAAAAAAAGCCCCAACGTAGGCGATATCCCAAAACTTGGCCTGTAGGGCTAGATATTAATCAGGTATTTAACATAAACGCTTCAGGCTAGGCTTAATGACACCGCATCTTTGATGTTAACGTAAACTTACTATTTATTAGTATTTCACTACTTAACACTATAGGTTTTAATTCTTTTCGAATAAATTCTCATCAATGAAATGAATTAACAGCTTATTAAATTCTTCAGGATTATCAAGCTGAACACAATGCCCTGCGTTTTTAATCAGGTGAACTTCTTTGATGTTACATTCAGATGCCCATTTGTCAGATACGGTTTTGGCAAGTGCCAAGTCATACTCACCGGTAATTATTTGAACCGGGAATGAGTATGAATTAACATCTCTTTCTTTTATTACCTGTCCTAGTCCGCTCATAGCCTTAAATGAATTTGTAGTAAAATGTTTCATCGAATTATGGAATAAGCTTTTTCCGATTGATGTTGAGCATGAAATATCTGATGTTTTGACTTTAAATGCATGAGGTGAAATAAAAGCTCTTAAAATGAATCCAATGTTGTGTTTCCATTGAGCTTGTACGATTTTTTTATTATCCCGATGAATGTTATATCCACCACATGAAGTAAGCGATAGTGTTTTTTCAGGATGGATGTAGGCATAGTGTTGAGCCAATAATGCACCTAAAGAAACTCCTACTATGTGTATTTGTGATATGCCTTCCTGATCTAGAATTTTATTAATATGCATAAATGTAGTGTAGATTTGATCTGAAGTGTTTTTATTGCCGGATAGCCCATGGCCTAATAAGTCAATTGATATAACATAATGTTTTTCAGATAAATCATCTATTTGTCGATCAAATGCAGTGTGATCCGAAAGAGCCGGATGTAAGAGAAGAATAGCTGTGCTATCTTTATACCCGGAGGTATAATAATGAATGGAATAATCTTTTTCCTCAACTTGTTTGTGCTCAATAGGCGTGTTTATAATAAATTTTGGGTCTTTATTAATCGGAATTCTATAAGCTTCAATTTCAAAATAAAGTTTTAAACTTATTCCAATTAGAAAAATTGCAGTTAGTGTGATTAACATTGTTTTAATGAGTTTCTTTTTCATGATATAGATTAGTTCATAGGTTCAGATGTATATTTGGTTTGTGTAAAGTCATCCATCAAACAATTAAAAGTTTGATGGTCTGATAATGTGCTTTTGCAATTGCTGAACTTAGAATAATTAATGACTTTATTTGCACATTATCTATTTGTACATCAGTTTATTAGATATTGTGTTTTACACTTTAGGTTGATGTGGAATAGTAAATATAGTAATTCGCACATTGACACATTAGTACATCAGCACTTTCCTTTTTGTAATCGATCAATTTTTCGTCTAAAATAGTTTTCCTTGCATGGGCTCAAGGCTAACCGGATCTATCGTTGATTGTTCTCCTACGTACCACACATAACCTTCCAGGTTTTTATAACCCATGTTTTTAAGAATACGCATGTAATTAGCAACTTGGTATTTGTAGTTTTCGTTGTGAAGTTCTCCAAATTTATAATCCACCACAATGGTTTTTTGCTCATTTACTATTACTCTATCCGGGCGGTAGGAGCCTTTTTTTAATAAAATTGTTCCTTCATTTATCACTTTATTCGACTCATCAAACCAAGCTTTAACTTTCTTGTTATTGATAACCTTTTGTGTGAAGTTTATCAGTTCATCCTTTTGAGAAGATTTAATTTTTCCATCGAGCACTAATAATTGTACAGCTTTTTTAACATCATCAGCATATTTTATATGTTCGAAAAGGGCGTGCATGATTTTACCGTATTTTAATTGGCTATCAGTATCAATGCTTTGCATGGCAGTACTTTCGGGGTGTAATCGAATTCGATCTCCCGGATCGTTGGTTTTAAATACTGAAAGTTTGGGTTTCGGTTCTTCATCTTCAAGAGTTTGTTTTATCGCGATTTCGCCAAATTCGAAAAGCATCTCATCATCTTTCCAGGCTTCATCCCAAAGATTATCAGGAATGTCTTCGTGTTTATTGATGTTTATGCTGGTAACAATTTGATACAGAAGGTGAGATACATTGCTAAGGTGAGCACTTTTGCTCGGTTTTTCGGCTAGAACAATTAGGCTTTCGCAAGCACGTGTAAATGCAACATATAATAAATTCAGGTTATCTACATATTGATGCAGGAACTCTGTCAGATAGGGTTCGATAAATTCTGAATGTATTAAGGTGTTGCCGTAATTAATCGGAACCGGATTAAGGGTGTTAAATGGCTCAGTGAGAGGATTACTCCACATTAAGCTACCTCGTTTTCTATCATCGAGCCCCCAATTGCAATATGGCATTACAACGGCTTTAAACTCAAGACCTTTAGATTTATGAATGGTTAAAACAGAAATGGCATTTTGTCCGTCAGAAATCGAGATGGAGGTGTTTTTACCTTTATCATCCCACCAGCTGATGAAATCGTGAGCATTTACCGATTTGTTTAGAATATAGTTTCTTACCTTGTCTAATAAGCCTTGTAAGAAACTGTATTGTTGCGTGTAAAGCTCATTCGGTAATTTTCGAATTAAGCATTCTACCATTTCAAACAGTGGTTGGCCTTTTAGAGCCAGAATGGTTTTTGCATGCTTTTCTCCTGTGTTTTGAGATGATTCCTTAACTAATTCAGAACCTTCACAATAGAGATTTTGAAGCGCATCATTCTGCTGATAAAAATGGTAAAATAATCTGACATAAGCCTCACAAACAGGGTCATCGGGCGATTGGATGTATTTTAATTGCTGGATGACCATATTTACCGCAGGTGAGCTACCAAGTAGCAATGTTTCATTAGAGACAACCGGGTGTGTTTGTTTTGTTTCTGAGAATTCTCCTGATAGCAAAGCCTGACTGATGCGTTGACCTTCAGTTTTTTGACGTACAAGGATACAGATATCTTTGTATTGATAGCCTTGCTGCAAGAGTTTTTCAACTTCCTCTACTGCTCTTTGAGTGGAGGCTTCTTCGAAAACATCATTAGAACGACCGGTTTCTAAAAAGGCTACTTTAACTTTTCCTCCGGTGCCAATGGCTTTGGGGGATACTTTCTGGATGGTATCGAAATAGGCGTTCTTGATGCGTGCATGTAGCGATTCCGGGATGGCCACATTTTCAACTCCCTCTGCTGCTGTATTGTTAAAGTTGTTTTGAAGGATGTTGGCAGCATTTAAAAATACAGCATTGTTAAAATGAATGATGTTTTCGTAACTGCGCCAATTGGTGGTTAGTGTTTGTAAATCAATACCATATTGATCTAAATCTTGTTCCACTTGTTCGCTCAATAGCTTCCAATCTGAATTTCGCCAACGGTAGATGGATTGTTTTACATCTCCTACAATAAGAGCTGTGTAATCCTGACTTATACTATTGTCAATCAGTGGTCTAAAGTTGTTCCATTGCAAGCGGCTGGTGTCTTGAAACTCATCAATCATATAATGATGGTAGCGACCTCCGGTTTTTTCATAGATAAAAGGTGCATCATTATCATCAATAATTTGATGGAGTATGCGGTTGGCATCAGCTAAAAGAAAGAGGTTTTCATTTTGAGCAATGCTTCTCACTTTTTTGGCAATATCGGTAATGATACCGAGTGCATTTAGGTTAGATTTAATGATTTTGGCCGTGAAATATTTAGAGCGGTGATTCTCAAAAAGGTGATTTAATCCTATTAGAACGTCATTGAAGCCACCATTAAACCAATCATAAACTTTCGCCTGGTCTTTACCCTCCGGTTTTTTACCCATTGTTGCATCCGGATCATTAATGTATTGAGCTAATACTTTTATTTCAAGAACGTCTTTTGAGCTTTTTAAATCTTTTAGTTTGATAAGTCTTTTTAGAGGAGATAAGGTTTTTTTATAAAGAATATTCCAACTAACGCCATGTTTATCCATGAGTTCTAAACCATGGCCGGCAAGTTTTTTCACATCTTCTTCAAAGGCTTTAATGATATCATCCAATTGTTTAGAATAGGAGAGGAGCAGTTTTTTATCTTGCAACCGGGCTAATTCATCTTTGGTTAAACTTTGGAATTTTTCCTTAAAAACCTCTTTTCCTAAGTCAAATAATTCCTGATTGATGTTCCAGCTTCCTCCCAGTTCTATTTTAGAAAGGGCGTGATTGATGACCCAATTTTTGATGTCTTCATTGCCATCCACATCAATTTCGCGCAATAAGTCATCAATGGCTTGTTTGAGTACCCGGTCTGTATCTAGTTCAACTTTAAATCCTGCCGGAAGTCCAGCTTCAAAGGCAAACGAACGGATAACTTTCTGGAAAAAGCTATCGATGGTATTGACCGAGAGGTTACTAAAGTCATTCAGGATGTTATATAGTATTGCTTTTGCAGTGGCTTTGATCTGCTTAGGTGTTTTTCCGGTTAGTTTAATGATGTCATCCATGTAATCGGCATCATCCTTGGTGGCTAAGCTGTACAAGTTCTCCAGAATACGGGTTTTCATTTCTGAAGTAGCCTTGTTGGTAAAAGTAACGGCAAGAGTGACTTTGTAGTTTTGAGGATCGGCCATTAAAAGTTTAATGAATTCACCGGATAAAGTGTAGGTTTTACCTGAACCGGCTGAAGCGCGGTATATTTTGAGTTGTGACATGTATTAACTAATTAGAGAATGTCTCCGTTATTGGATGCTGTTTATCTAAGATAACGAAATACCTTTTATGAGCTACTGGCTCCTAGGTATTAGCTTATAGCCATTTGCAGCAATGAATGAATTCTAGCACCGCAGTTGCCAGGTTTCAATAAAATAGCTTTGAACCTTTAGCATTTTTAACAACCAAAAATTGTGACAATACCATTATTCTTCAAAAATATATAAAAGTAAAGAGAAAGATTTTAATTATTGAATTCATACTTTATTGGAAAATGTTTCAGTTGGGAGAGTGGTTGGTCTTTAAAAACATGGTGTAATACAACGTTATTAATTTGATATCCATCCTGTAGCAAATCATTTCTATTATTCTTTTGAGATTTTATTACCCTTTTTTTCAAATAATGATCGAATTGTGGGATATTCACTTATTTTATTATAATACGTTTGCTATAAATGATTGAACGAAGTTAGTGTTGTAAATTGCGAATTAAACCATCGTACAATGGAAATTACAGATATAAACAAGTTTTTTGCCGAAGTCTTTGATAAGCAAAACGTCACTTATCACAACTTGACTGATTTTAGTGCATTGTTTAATCCGGTGGAATTAAAAAAAGGCGAGTTTTATATTAAGGAGAGTCAATATTGCAACACTTTAGCGTATGTTTTTGATTCGGGTATTTTACGAAATTATTTACTTGATTTTTCGGGGAAAGAAGCCGGGTTTAGGTTTTTAACCAAATATGAGCTTGTAGCCGGCAGTTTTGGTAAAGGTGTTCAAACCAATATCAACATTCAAGCCATCGAAAAAAGTACACTTCTAGTGGCAAGCTGGAGCGATATAGATAATTATTCTAAAAACAATCCTTGGCTGTTAAACTATTTTAATGTGTTTTTGGCCGATGTTCACTATCGAATTACAAGGCGAATGGCATCTTACATCAGGCTAAATGCAAAGGAGCGTTATTTATTATTTTTGCAAGAGTATCCCAATTTGATTAATCAAATTCCCCAGTATTATATTGCTAATTATATAGGAGTTACCCCCATTCAATTGAGCCGAATACGAAAAAGTATAGCGGAAGGCAAATGATTAACATTTGTTAATGCTCTGCAATTTTTCCTGCCCCATTTTTGCTGTATAGAAATTTAAAAACGTTAAACAATGAAGATAATAGGAATTATAAGCAGTGATAACCCCCAAGGAAACAGCGCCACTTTAACCGAAGAAGCAGTTTATGGAGCACAAGAAGCCGGGGCTGATGTAGAGCTTGTCTATTTAGCCAAACAGGATATTAAATTTTGTACCGGTTGTTTAAAATGCATGGAAAAGGGCTATTGCATTTTAAAAGATGACTTTGAAGACCTCCGTTCAAAAATTAGAGAAGCTGACGGTATTGTTTGGGGAGCACCCACTTTTTGCGCTTCCATGAATGCCCGCATGAAAAACTTTTTTGACCGCTTTGGTTTGTTCGAACGCATGACTTCAGATGCCTTTGGTGGTAAGTACAATGTAGGTATTTCCACTGCTGCCAGTTGGGGTGCAGCAGCAACCACTAAAAGTTTGGTATCGTTCGTGAGCAGTAGTTTGTTTATGCGCGGATATTCATCAGGTACTTTAGGCGTTCACCTAAATGGTAAAAGTATTCACGAACTACCTGAGGCAGCTAAAAAAGCAAAAGAGCTGGGGCATAAATTAGTTAATGACATTAAAAACCAAAACAAATATCCTACACAAAATTGGTTATCCCGGAAACTCAACGGCTTATTAATGAAGCCTCAGTTTATAAAGGTTATAAAACTAAAAAAAGAGAGTGATACAAAAGGAGTCTATCAAAGTCTGGCTCAACGAAGCTTAATTTAACCCTAAAAAAAACGATATACTCATG
Organism: Bacteroidales bacterium; assembly: GCA_003249255.1. Lineage (GTDB taxonomy): Bacteria > Bacteroidota > Bacteroidia > Bacteroidales > Marinilabiliaceae > SZUA-582. The sequence goes on along the minus strand of QKJP01000059.1, from coordinate 139,976 downwards.
GAACAAGCCTGCAAGAACCTTACTCACAGGAGTTCCAATAGCTATCGGGAGATTAGATTTCCTTTTGCGCCTTTGCGTCTTTGCGTGAAAAATATAAACATGGAAAAAATAATACAGATACTCGAAAAATATTCCGCTAATAAGTACAGTATCCTCATTGTACTCTTTTTCTTCTTGTCGATAATAGTAATTGAGAATGACATTTTTGGCCAAGATTATCTAAACAATACGTTTGGTGTGGGGATGATTGATATGAGCTTTTTTAGTTCTGTTCAGGATGTAATACGTTACATGACCAATTTAGGAGAATCGGGGCGGGAGGCTTATTTATTACTTTCTGTTTTGGATTTTATAATAATTATCAGTTTTGCACTGTTACAAATAATGCTCATATATAAACTTTCACGAGCTTTAAAGTTTTCAAATGTCAATGTTGTAATCTATCTGCTTTCACTCCCCATAGCAAGGTCGTTATTTGATATGGTTGAAAACCTGGCATTCATTCATACGACAATTACTTTTCCTGCAGTTAATCAATATATAATACAAATAGCTTGTGTTTTTAAAGGCTTAAAATGGCTTGTGTTTTCAAGTACTGCATTTATTGTTGTAGGTATGCTCTTAGTCATCCTTTTAAAAGCCGGGTTAAAAGCACCTGTATTTAGCAAAATTAGATCTTGATAGAGTTGATATAAAAACTTTAGGTTCATTGATACTTATACCATTAAACAAACTATCATGAAGGGAAAAATTATCGTAAACAAAATGCGAGATTTGGTGATTCATACTTATGTGAGTCCGGAAGAAACCTTTGAAGTAACTTCACACATCATCGAAACGAAGAAAGCTTTAATTATTATTGATGCTCAGTTTTTTATGGTGTATGCCCAAGAGCTTTGTACTTACATTTCGGGTATAGAAAAACCGGTTGAATGCCTCATTATTTCACATGCTCATCCCGACCATTGGTTTGGTGCAAGCTTCTTTAAAGATTGTCCGGTAATAAGCCTCAAAGAAATCGTTAATGATTTTAATTGCTCGGCAGCCGATGTTGCAAGACAAGTACAAGCAGTTCATAAAGAAAAAGTAGTCGCTTTTTTACCGGTTATTTCACCAAGTCTCAGCACCGGTAATCACATTATGGGCGGCATAAATGTATGTCTGTCATTAGTAGCTCAGGCCGAAGGAGAGAATCATTTATTAATCAATTTGCCGGATTACAATGTATTGGTTGCACAGGATTTAGCTTATAATCAAGTCCATCTTTTTTTAGGAGATAATCATCATAACAATTGGTTAAATGAAATTGAAAAGCTGAAATCGTTAAATGATGATGTTCTGGTTCTGGCAGGTCATGGAGAACCTACAACGCTAAAGGTTTTTTCCGAAGTTGAACGCTACTTAAACAAAGCTAAAGAGATTATCGCACACCGGACAAGCAGCCCCAAAATTAAGGAAAGCTTAGTGGGGGCATTTAATGATTACAAAAGTGCTCACCTGATAGATATCTCAAACGATTACCTCTTTCATAGTGAGCATGTTATTAATGAAAAAAGTTAAACCAACTAAAAGAATATATGATGAAACCTGCAAATGAATGCCTGCAAATAAGTGATGTTAGAGAAGCCATCGACCAAATTGATTATAAAATAGTGGAGCTTATTGCACAACGGCATATTTACGTAAAAAAAGCGGCCCGTTTTAAGCAAAGCGAATCATCTGTCCGTGATACACAAAGGGTACAACATGTGATATCGTCAAAAATAGAATTGGCAAAACAACTAAATGCTCCTCCGCTTTTAATCGAAAAGCTATACAAGTTAATGATAGATTTTTTTGTGAAGGATGAATTAATAGAATGGGACACTATTAAAACTGAATAAAAATGAAACGTACTTTATTCAAAATCCTTTGCCTCTCAAGCGGATGCCTACTTTTCTATCTTTTTTATTTACTGCAATTTAATAGCAATGTCTTTTTAATCGGTTTATCATTAAATCATAGTTCAGGCTCTATGTTTTTAGCCGAGAGGGCTTCTGTTTTAATGCTTGGATGGGGAGTTCTCTCTTTATCAGCTGTCTTTATCAAGGATAGGTATTCCGGTGTGTGCATAAGCGGAGTACTTGCCACTGTTTGGCTGGGATTAAGCTTTATGAGTGCAAAAGAAATCACCTGTGAAATGGTAAACTCCTCCTTAAAACCGGCCATGATAACCGAAGCGGTTTTTGGAGTGCTTTTTCTGATAAGTGGAATTGATTTCATTGAGAAAGTTACGATTAAGAACAATTACTAAAAAATCTAAATAAACCTTAAAGTTTGATGAATGACCTTGAAAATAGAATGTTAATGTATTAATTTACTGATCATTAATTTTGAAATGATTTTTCTACGTTTTGTAATGTTTAAGTAGAAAATAGGAGGCTCTGCTCCACAACTTGAGCCTCCTGTTTTTCAAGCCTTAGGATGTATTTTTCTTTTTAATACAAACTCCAAGAAACTTTAAAAAAATATCCCGGTTAGCTAAAGCTTAATGCTTCGGCCGGCAAAAGATATGTTCAATTTAAACTATAAATCATTTCAAATGAAACGAGCCATGAGCAAACCTTCCTCATACAGGAGTATGACTAAATTGGCGAGTTCCATATGGCAATTAAAAACATTTTAGACATATGAAAACAATTTTACAACTATGTGCCGGCACATGTTTGCTTTTGAGCGGCTTTATAATGCAAGCTCAAACCTTTCAAAACTACACTACTCTTTCTACCTCAACTACTCTCTGCAACGACGAAGTAAGAGGCATTTGTATTGATAACGAAGGCCGCAAGTGGTTTGCTACATCCGAAGGGATTTCGGTATACGATGGCATCAATTGGGAAACGCATTCAAAAGCCACCGGCTTAGGTGACAAAGTAACTCATTGCATCGCAAAAGATAGCAAAGGAAACATTTGGGTAGGAACCAATGTGACGGTTTGTCGAGTGGTTGGGTAAATTACGTGACTATGATCATGATAAACGAGTTTGGGTAGTAACTAATTATGGATTATCGTTTTTAAACAAGAATAATTTGAAGATACTGAAGTGTTTGATAACAGAACCAAACTTGGCACCATCTCCGGTTCTGATGAATTTTTCATAGGGTTTAGTCTGCAATATCTTTTATACCTGTAAGGATGATTAGATAGGGGAAAGCAATACCATATTAATTATGAGTTGAATAATTTGTAAAGCGGAATATAACAACTAAGACATAGCAAGTTTTAATTGTATTTAAAATCGCGAAGTAGCGCACTAAAAAGGACGTCTTGTCATTTTTTACAATAAAAAACTTTTTGCATTTTTCATTCGGTTGTTCTAATCAAAAAAGGACTATCTTTGTTGCAAATCTGAAGTAGTAAAAAATCCCTTTCTGCAGGAGAACAATACTCCGACCTGCAATTTTAATGCTTTAATTTCAACTTAAAATAATTGTAATGAAAACAATTTTACACTTTTGTGTATGTACTTTTATGTTCTTTAATTGTGCCCTGCTTCAGGCACAAATCTTTCAAAATTATTCTACATTATCTACTTCAACAACCCTGTGCAACGATGAAGTAAGAGGTGTCTGTATTGATGATGAAGGTCGCAAATGGTTTGCCACATCACAAGGGATTTCGGTTTATGACGGTACCAATTGGGAAACGTATTCAACCCATACCGGTTTGAAAAGTGATGCCTTTTATTGCATTGCAAAAGACAGTAAAGGAACTATTTGGGTAGGATCCCATAATAGTTTGTTTAGCTATGACGGAAGTGACTGGGCAACTTATGAATTACCCTTAAATGGCTTGGTTTCATCTATAACCGGAATTGCTTTCGATTCAGCCGATAACATTTGGATATCTACTTATGGAGGTGGAGCCTATAAATTTGATGGTGAAAACTGGACAAACTACACCGAAACTGATGGTTTGGTTGTCGATTTTCTTACTTGTGTTGTTGTTGATGAAGCTGATAATGTATGGTTTGGGTCGGCATATAATCAAAAAGGCGTTTCTAAATTTGACGGTACTACTTGGACAAGCTATACAGACCAAGATGGCTTAATTTCAGCAGATATCTATTGCATACACGTAGAAAAGGGGAATAAAATATGGTTTGGAACCTACAATGGTTATTCTGTTAAAGATGGTTCTACCTGGAAGAGTGACTATACCAACGATATTGTAAATGATCTTGCACTCGATGATGAAGGGACGATATGGTTAGCACTAAATAATAAAGGTTTATGTAAAATAACTTCAACCGGTAAGGAATACATGGATATCAAAGACGGCTTACGTTCCTCTCAGCTTCGTGCATTAGCACTTGATAAAAACGGTGCAAAATGGATTGGAACATTTAATTCAGGTGTTATCGAATATGATAATTCTACATTTAAGGCATACCTTCCAAACGGACTTACATCAAATGTTATCAATGATGTTGCCGTTGATGCAGATGATAATAAGTGGTTGGCAACCAATGCCGGTTTGGTAAAGTTTGATGGGAACACTTGGGAGTTTTTCGATTCTGAAGACGGAATGGCTGGAAATAGTTTTGAAATTGTAGAAATTGATTCTAGAGGTAGATTGTGGGTTGGTTCACTTGAGAATGGCGTTTCCTTGTTTGCCAATGGAGCTTGGCGTATAATCGATACTCATGCCGGTGAATTAAAGAATAGCGGTGTTCGTTCAATTTCTTTTGATAAAGCCGGAAATCCGTGGTTTGGAACCTATAAAGGCGTTTTTGTGTTTAATGGTTTAGAATGGACTCATTATACCGAGGATAATGGATTAACAGCGAATGATGTTTACGATATTGAGTTTGACGTTTCCGGAAGTGCCTATGTGGCAGTGAACGGAGGTAATGCTTGTTTTTTCAATGGTGTCATGTGGAGTGAGATAAATGAAGTTCAATCTACAAGGGTTATCTGTGTAGATGCGAATAATGACAAATGGTTTGGGCATTTGCATGGATTTGGTCTTTCACGTTATTCCTATCCAAATGTTGTTAAGTATCCTTATTCTTCTGAATTACCTCTGGGTTGGGTAAATGATATTGTAAATGATAACGATAAACGGTTGTGGTTTGGTTCCGGTAGTGGATTTTCAATTTATCATGAGGGTAAGTGGAAAAATTATTCTAAAAGTCACGGACTTCCGGGGTATACGGTGAAATCCATCGAATTTGATGCTATTGGTGACGGTTGGTTAGGTACAATCAATGGGCTTAGTCATTGCCATTTTAATAAATACAAGATTGATTTTGTTGATTATGATGGAGAGGTGATCAGCTCACAAGTTATATATGAAGACGAAACATTACTAGAACCTCAGGCGCCTGCGCGCGACGGATATGTTTTTATCGATTGGGATACCGATTTTTCAGATGTAAAATCAGATTTAACGATAACCGCTCAATACCGTCAAAAAATGGTGCCGGTGGCAAATTTTACGGCCGATCATGTAGAAGGAGATATCTCATTTGCTGTTCAATTTACCGATGCATCTACCAACACACCAACAAGCTGGAGTTGGGATTTTAACGGGGATGGTATCGAAGATTCAAAAGAGCAGAATCCGCAATATACTTACTCAACTCCGGGAAGTTATACTGTATCACTCACTGTTTCTAATGTTGATGGAAGCAACAGTCTTACCAAAGAAGATTATATTACGGTTAATGACTTATGTACAAACATTAATACGAACAGAGTTTCAGAATTTAAAATTTTCCCCAATCCTTCAGGAGGAACAATTTACCTTCAAGGTGTTGAAAGAGGCGCTTCTTACTTTATCTATAACCTGATCGGCACAATTGTTCAACAAGGCATATTTAATGGTGAAAAGTTAAACCTTAATTCTCTTAATGCCGGTATTTACATACTTGAAGTTGATGAGCAAGTAATAAAGATTACAAAGGAATAACAGCCTTTCACAATAGTAAATTGGTTTGTAATTACGAAAAAGCAGTAAAGAGTAGAGGATTTCTACTTTTTACTGCTTTTTTTTTATGTCTCCGAATTCATGAAGAAAGTAAATCCGCAAGTGTTTGGCTGTAATGATTCTTTAGGTTCATTGGGGACGCAAGAATTTGGAATGATGAATAGAGTTTAATGCATAGCTGTTATTGTTCATAATTATTTCAAAGCGAGACGCAGAGTTTTTTCTATAAATAATCTAAGACTCTGTTTTCCCGCTTGCATCGGGAAGATCTGTGACTCGGTGTTGATGGTTTTTAACGTTATGTCAAGCATTTTCGCATTATGTGTAATTGCGGACATTCAAAGGTGTTTCCTCAATTAAAAAAAATAGAGAAGATGTTGGGATCTCTATCAAATCCCTTACACGATTATATTGTTTATTTCCGCCCATTAAAAGTTGTTTTTTAATTACAACATTTGAATGAGACAGATTGCGAATTTTTTAAGAGGTATATTTTTAACCTAGACTAAGCCTGATATTGATTTTTTTTTGCCTGCTTTTTGACTTCAAATTTTCAGGTTTTTAAAATAAATAGGTAGTAAATTACCTAAATATTCATCTTTGGTAAAAAAATATCTAAAAAAGTTTTGTAAATACGGATATTTGTATCTTAATTTGCGATACCTTGTTTACCCTTGTTTTATATGGAGTTGGGTCTTGTAAGGGGTGGTGCTTAGGTGATTAAAGAAAAAAAACGTTATTAAATTTGGGAATTTTATTACCTAAATAGTAATGTGCGTTTGATAAAATATATATCTTTGTGTCATCTAAACAATACAATTAAACATCAAATATGTCAAGTCAAGGTTTCAAAAGCGGCGTTTGGGAACAAGAAATCAACGTACGCGACTTCGTATTAAAGAATATTACTCCTTATGAAGGAGACGATTCATTCTTAGTAGGTCCTTCTGCAAAAACTCAAAAGCTTTGGGATGTTTGTAAAGAAGCATTAAAAGAAGAAAGAGAAAATAACGGTGTTCGTGAGATCGATACAAAAACAGTATCTATGATTGCATCTTTCGGTGCAGGCTACATCGATCAGGAAAACGAAACTATCGTTGGTCTTCAGACTGATAAATTATTAAAAAGAGCTATGAAACCTTATGGTGGTTTCAAAGTAGTTCAAAAAGCAGTTTCTGAGCACGGTTTAGAAATCGATCCGGTTGTTACAGAAGCTTTCTCTAAATACTGCAAAACTCACAACGACGGTGTTTTTGATGCTTATACAGATGAGATCAGAAAATTCCGTTCATTAGGTTTCTTAACCGGTTTACCTGATAATTACGCACGTGGGCGTATCATTGGTGACTACCGTCGTGTTGCATTATATGGTATCAACCGTTTGATCGAAGGTAAAAAAGCAGATTTAGAAGGAATTACAGGTCCTATGACTGACCATACAATTCGTTTGCGCGAAGAAGTGGCAGAGCAAATCAGAGCTTTAGGTGAAATGATTAAAATGGGTGCGGCATATGGTTTAGACCTGTCTCGTCCTGCAGAAACCGGTCGTGAAGCTGTTCAGTGGACTTACATGGCTTACTTAGCTGCTGTCAAAGAGCAAGATGGTGCTGCAATGTCTTTAGGTTCGGTATCTTCTTTCTTAGATATCTACTTAAAACGTGATATCGACAATGGTGTAATTACAGAAGAAATTGCTCAAGAGTACATCGATCAATTCGTAATGAAGTTACGTATGGTGCGTCACTTACGTATGGAAGCTTACGACCAAATCTTTGCCGGTGACCCAACTTGGGTAACTGAGTCGATTGGTGGTATGTTAGCTGACGGTCGTTCTAAAGTAACTCAGACATCATTCCGTTTCTTGCAGACTTTATATAACTTAGGGCCTTCACCAGAGCCAAATATCACCATTCTTTGGTCTGATAAATTGCCTCAAGGATTTAAAGATTACTGTGCAAAAGTATCTATCGATACATCATCTATCCAGTACGAAAATGATGACTTAATGCGTGAGAACCGTTGTTCTGATGACTATGGTATCGCTTGTTGTGTATCATTCCAGGAATTAGGTAAGCACATTCAGTTCTTTGGTGCACGTACTAACTTAGCTAAGACTTTATTATTGGCGCTTAACGGTGGTCGTTGCGAGAACACAGGTACATTAATGGTAGAAGGTATTGCACCTTTAGAAGGTGATGTATTGGATTACGATGCAGTAGTTGCAAACTTCAAAATTGCTATGAAGCAAGTAGCTCGCGTGTACAACGAGTCGATGAACATCATCCACTACATGCACGATAAGTACTACTACGAAAAAGCTCAGATGTCGTTAATCGATACGAATCCTCGTATCAACATCGCTTACGGTATTGCAGGTCTTTCTATCGTAGCTGATTCTTTATCTGCTATTAAGCATGCAAAAGTAACTCCGGTACGTAACGAAGAAGGTTTAACTACTGACTTTAAAATCGAAGGTGAATTCCCTAAATACGGTAACGATGACGACCGCGTAGACTTTATCGCTCGTGACGTAGTTGAGCACTTCAACAACGACTTAAAAGAGTTAAGAGTATACAAGGATGCAGAAGCAACTATGTCTGTATTAACCATTACTTCTAACGTATCTTACGGTAAGAAAACAGGTGCTACTCCTGATGGTCGTGCAGCAGGTATTCCGTTTGCTCCGGGTGCAAACCCAATGCACGGACGTGATACTCATGGTGCGATCGCATCATTAAACTCGGTATCTAAGATTAACTATAAGGATTCTCAGGATGGTGTATCTAATACATTCTCTATTGTTCCTAAATCTTTGGGTGCTACCGAAGGTGAGCGTGTGAATAACTTAGTTTTTGCCTTAGACGGATACTTCGGTAAAAATGCACACCACTTAAATGTGAACGTTTTAAACCGTGAAACTCTTATGGACGCTATGGAAAGACCAGAAGAGTATCCACAATTAACAATCCGCGTATCGGGTTATGCTGTAAACTTTGTTCGTCTTTCTAAAGAACAACAAATGGAAGTGTTAACTCGTTCGTTCCACGATAAAATGTAATTAACATTTAGTTGTACTAAAAAGAGTTCCTATCAGGAACTCTTTTCTTGGTTTAAGCATAGTTCGTAAAGTATTAGATTGAAAGGAGAGCATGGAGAGCAAGCCATTAAATGTTCATTCCATTGAGTCGTTTGGCACACAGGATGGTCCAGGTATTCGTATGGTAGTGTTTTTACAAGGATGCAACATTCGTTGCAAATATTGTCAGAATGCCGACACCATTAGTTTAGAAGGAGGAACGTTAACCCCAATAGATGATTTAGTGAAGCGTGCAGTTAACATGAAACCCTATTTTAAAAATATTGGTGGTGTAACTGTTTCGGGAGGAGAGCCATTACTACAGGCAGATGCTTTAATTCCATTTTTTAAAGCTTTAAATGCTGAGGGGATTAATACCAATGTTGATACGAACGGTACCGTTACCACCGAGGCTGCGAAAAAAATAATTTCAGAAGTTTCAGATTTAGTAATGTTTGATGTTAAACACACTACAGTAGAAGGTTTTGAAGCATTAGTTAAGGCTCGTGGATTAAAAAAAGTGATCGAAAACATTGAACTTCGGGAGCAATCTGGTAAACCTTATTGGTTACGTTACGTATTGGTACCCGGTATTACAGATTCTGATGAATCTTTAGAGTGGTTAGCTCAAACCTTTGGTAATAACAAACATCTTGATCGATTAGAAATATTACCATTTCATAAATTAGGTGAGCACAAGTGGGAAATGCTGGGAGAGAAATACGAATTACAAGATCAGGAAGAAAATACACAAGAAAATTTAGACAGGGTTGAGGCTTATTTAAGTAAGACCTTTAAAAATCTTGTGATCAAATAATTTCAGACAAACAAACAATTTACTTTTTTAATTAACAATAATGACATCACAGAAAATTAAAAACAGATGGCTAATTGCACTTGCGGGTGTAAGTGTACACATGTCTATTGGTTCTATCTATGCCTGGAGTAAACTAGGTTCGATGGTAGAAAAACAAGTGAGTACCGGTTGGTCGCTACAACAAATTACAACTGTATTTAGTATTGCCATCTTCTTCTTAGGTATTTCGGCTGCTTTTATGGGTAAAGTAGTAGAGAAAAAAGGACCTCGTTTTACAGGTACAGTTGCCGGTATCTTTTTTGGTGCAGGTGCATTACTTGGTGGTATTGCTTTAAAAATGGAAAACCTTTACTTATTATACGCTACTTATGGTATGATTGGTGGTATGGGTCTTGGTATGGGTTATGTAACACCTGTTTCTACCATGGTAAAATGGTTCCCTGATCGTCGTGGTTTAGCTACCGGTTTAGCGATTATGGGATTTGGTTTAGGTGCTGCTTTAGAGATTTACCTAATTAAGAGTGTATTCCCGGCATTTGGGATCAACTCTATTGCGACTATCTTAATGATTTTAGGTCCTGTTTATGGTGTAATTATGGTAGGAGCTTCTCAATACTTAGCAAAACCTCCGGTAGATTGGTTACCAGAAGGATATAACCCGGAAGAAGCTGCTGCATCAGGTAAAAAAGTGAAAAAAGATTTATCTAACATCACGGCTAATGAGTCTTTAAAAACAGCTCGTTTTTACTTCTTATGGGCGATTCTTTTCATTAACGTAACTTGTGGTATTTCATTAATTTCGGTAGCAAACTCTATGGGTAAAGAAGTGGTGATGCTTTCTGTTGATGCTGCTGCTGTGTTAGTCATGTTAATGAGTATGTTTAACGCATTTGGCCGTTTAGGTTGGTCTACTTTATCAGATTACATTGGACGTCCTGCTACTTACATTTCATTCTTTGTGATTCAGATTGCTGCATTCTTCTACTTAACAACTTTCTTTGGTGGTGAAGTGTCAGAAGGTGGGAAACTTGCATTCCAGGCTACATTCTTAATCATCTTAACATGTTATGGTGGTGGATTCTCTACTGTACCTGCATTTATTGGTGACTTATTTGGTACAAAAGAGTTAGGTGCTATCCATGGATACATCCTTACTGCATGGGCGTTAGCCGGTATTACCGGTCCACAGATTATCTCTTACTTAAAAGATACTACAGGATCTTACCAGGTAGCTATCTACTGGTTAATCGGATTCTTATTCTTAGGTTTATTATCATCGGTATTGTTGATCATCAACACTAAGAAAATGCGCGCTAAACAAGTTGCTGAAGAGCAATTAAGTATGGCAGCATAAGCCAGATAACAAAACAACACTCCAAAATTAAATAGGAAAGGCTGCTTACTTCGGTAAGTGGCTTTTTTTGTGCGTGTTTAACTCACTAATCCTTGGAGAGAAATTCTTTTAAATAATCGCTTTTAACCGGATTAATTCTGAAACTTGTGGAGTAAAAATAATAAGGTTACTATTTTTACAATTTAATAACTACTAAGATTCTAATAAACTTATTTTTAGTTAGCCGAAGGCACCTCAGTAGAATATAATTCACAACAAAACAACCTTATTACCTTTTAGCATTTATCGGTATTAATATAAAGTATTCCCCAGAAATATAGCTTGATTCTTTTAACCCATTAATATTAGTGAAAAGTTTTTTTACTGTAGTGGTATTGTGTTGATAATTAGTGTTTTTGTGCTTTTGGTTTGGTTTTATGAAAAAATTATTGTTTTGTAACTGAAACTTTATTTTAAATTCTTGAGTAAACCGTCAAGTTACCTACCAAAAGAAATTCCCTGTTTTATAACATGTTTTTCTATGACTTGTGAAGAGGTGAAAAAATCAACTCAGCATGGCTAAACTAATTAATGTAATTGAGGATAAATGCAGCAATTGCCACAAATGTATTTCATCTTGTCCCGTGAAATTTTGTAACAATGGCAGTGGTAAGTCTGTTACAATCAATGATAAATTGTGTATTGGATGTGGTAATTGTATTAAAACGTGTACGCACAATGCTCGTGTGTATCAGGATGATTTTGGCCACTTACTTAAAATCCATCAGCGGCATCAAAAAACGGTTGCGATTGTTGCACCAGCCATTGCCACCTATTTTCCTAAGGACTATCTAAAGTTGAATGGTTGGTTAAACTCTATTGGTATCGAAGCGTTCTTTGATGTGAGCTTTGGAGCAGAATTGACGATTCAATCCTATCTGCATGAAGTAAAAAAGGGTAAAGAAAAAACGTTAATTGCCCAGCCCTGTCCGGTGGTAGTGAATTACATTGAGATTTATCAACCCAATTGAATCAAACATTTAGCATCGGTGGATAGTCCAATGATGCATACGATAAAGATGATAAAGCATTTTTATCCCCATTATAAAAATCATCATATTTGTGTAATTTCTCCCTGTGTAGCTAAAAAACAGGAGTTTGAAGCAGTTGGCTTAGATGTTTTTAATGTGACCTTTGATTCCATTAATAGTCACCTTAAAACACATGGTATTGATTTATCTAAGTTTAAAGAATTAAACTATGAAAACCCACCAGCCGAACGTGGTATCTTATTTTCTGCTCCGGGTGGATTGTTGGAAACTGCTGAAAGAGAAGCTCCGGGTATCAAAAACCTGTCTCGAAAAATAGAAGGCGGCGAGTTGCTCTATCCCTATTTAAATAAACTTGAGGAGAACATTAAAAAAGATATGGCTCCGGTTATTGTTGATTGTTTAAACTGTGAGCATGGTTGTAACATGGGCACCGGTGCGCAAAACAGCCAATTGTCTTTGGATGAGCAAGAATATTACCATCAAAAGCGAAAAGCAGAACATATAAAGTTGAACTTAAAGGCTAAAACATTTATTAATCGCAAAAAGAAGTCCCAAATAAATGCTAAAGTCAAGGCGTTTTGGAAATCTGATATTTACTCCAGAACATATACGAATCGTTCCAATGATAATGTGATTAAGGAGTTGTCAGATGTCGAATTAAAGACTGTTTTTGCATCCTTAAAAAAGTATACAGAAGCGGATGAATACAATTGTTCTGCATGTGGATATGGGTCTTGTAAAAATATGGCAAAGGCTATCTATAATGGACTTAATCAAGTAAATAACTGCCATTTTTATAAGGAAACCCAATTGGCCGAGATGATTGAGGAAGTGGCTTATACCATGAAAGAGGTCAATAAGCAAAATAGTCAAATCAGTCAAAAGGTGTTAGAACTTGGAAGGAATTACGAGGAGCAGTTTAAATCTTTTTCATCTTTAAATGCCGAAATAGAATCGGACTATGATATCCTTAATCACATCAATACCATTTCCGGAAAGATTAATAACATCTCTCAGCAAACCAATGTCTTAGCCTTAAATGCCAGCATAGAGGCTAAGCGGGCAGGAGAGTCCGGAAGAGGTTTCTCAGTAGTGGCCAATGAAGTACGGAAATTAGCCGGTGAAACCAATACTGAAGCAGGTAAGTTAGATCCTTATTCCAAAGAAATTTTAAGTTTGTTTACCAAGATTCAGGAAAAAATTTCCGAGGCTTCCGGTAAAATTGATTCTACCAATAAATTATCAGAAGAAGTGACCGATTCCATATTTGAATTAGAAACAATGAGCAATCAACTTTACGATAAGGTGATAAGTATTAATAGTTTGAAATAGTTTATTTAAACCATATTCAACTAACACATTTGTTTAAGCTACTTACTACGGTGAGTAGCTTTTATTAATTGGACTAGTCTACTTTGAAAAATCTATAAAATTGTTGTTTTAATTCTAATTGAAAGGGTATTTGATTTGGTCTTTTATTAAGTATTGTAGTTTTTCTCTAAAAAGAAACAAGGTGTTAATCTGTTTTAATTACAGGGGAGAAATCAAACTCCCCTTTTTCATGTTCTATATATTGCTTTACTTCAAAATTTTTAAACTAAAACGATATTATATGATTAAAAAATTACACATTATTTATTGCTTGTTATTAGTTAGCATAACAAATTTTGCACAACCTACAATTATTTCAAAAGACCTTAATGAGGGTGCTCGTATGGGTAGGTCAGTATCTTCTGATGGAAATGTATTAGCTATTGGGGCTCCCGGAGAAAACACTAACGGTACCAATAGTGGGGCAGTTTTTGTTTATGAAAAAATCGGTGAGGAATGGGTTTATCAAAAAACATTGTTTCCATTTAATGCTAAAGGTGAATTTCAGTTTGGAATTGAAGTTTCTGTTTCGAATGGTAAAATTGCGGTAGCCTGTCCTTTTCAGGGAAGCCAGGCTAGTGTTTATGTATTTAAAAAATCAGCGGATGATTGGGTTTTTGAGCAGTACATTCAGCAGGTTTACACATCTTTCGAAGCTTTTGGGTATAGTTTAGATTTGTTGGGTGATAATCTAGTTATTGGTGCTTCGCGAAATGGAAAGTCAGGAGCTGATTCCGGCAAGGCTTATTTTTACCAGTTTAGTGAAGGAGCCTGGTCTTTAAAGCAAACAATTGATTGTCCGGATGCTTACGGGTCTGACTATTTTGCTTATTCTGTAGCTTTATCAACCTCCTATATCGCCATTGGAGCTTATGGGAAGCGAAAAGCTTATATCTACGATTATAGTGGTGCATTAGTAAGTACCTTAAATCATGATTTAGAAAGTTGGGCGACCAATAACTTTGGTACTAGCATTGCCATATCTGACGATTATGTTGTAGTGGGGGCTGGATATGAGAAAGTGATAGATGGAGACGAAACTTATTACTATAATGGAAGTGCTTATGTATTTGATGTTTCTGATTGGAGTTTAACGCAAAAAATTATTCCGGATTCTAAAGGCGAATCTTTAAATTTTGGTATCGAAGGAATTGCACTAAGTAATACTGATTTACTCATTGTTACTTCCCGGGTTAATGAAAAGTTAGGAGTATATCATTACCAATTAAACAGTGGAAATTGGGAATTTGTAGAAAAGTTTGCTCCAGTAGCTGGTACAGAGCCAAATACGAGCATTTATTACAATACCCTGGATGCTGCCATTAATGGTAATGAAATGATTATTGGAGATGCTTATGCTTATGATCAAACAGATGTACACATTGGAAAAGTGTTTATTTATCCAATAGATTTTCCCACAGAAGTTACAGATGCCGACTTACAAAAATGCCAGTGCTATTATAATGGATCAAAACTTATAGTAAGTTCTGATAAGCATATTGATTATGTGGAAGTATATAATCTGTTAGGAAACAAGGTATATGAAGTTAATGTTTCAGGATCAGAATTAAGCTTACAGTTACCTTCTTTAAATGCAGGATTGTATGTCGTTACTTTCAATAAAGGGGTTGGTTATGAATGCAGTAAGGTTATGGTTGATTAAATCGAATCAAGTGTCAGAAGAGATTTTGACTGGAGAAAATATCTTGAAATAGGAAAACAATAAAGGCTGTTGAAACATCTCAACAGCCTTATGGTTTTTTTAGTGTAATATAATTTGATCTAATGTCTCCCCGCTAATTATTGGGGCTATAGTCTAATGATCTACTGTTTTTACAGCTTAAATTTCATCAAGCCAGTCTTGTCTTTGTTAAATAGCATTGTACAACTACATCTAAAGCAAGCCATCTTTGGTTTTATGAAATAGGGTAATACATACTCCCCATTACCAATCTTCTCGGCAGAATGAATGTAGGTGGTAAGGTTTTTATCACCGTTGTTAAAGAGTCTTCTTTTGGTATATTTTCCATCCGGTAAGATTTCTACCGCTACCAAATCAGCCGTTTTAGGATTACTCATAATACTAATGTCTCTTGCCGATTTTATGTTGGAACTAAAGTTTTTAGGATCATCATGGTAAATGATGAATACACGGTCATCTTTTTCAAAGAGCATGTAAGAGCTATAAGTTCCTCCGTCGCTGGTAGTGTGTTGAAATTTAGGAATATCGGTGTATTGTGTAATTTCGCCATCCTTATTAATAAAAGATACCAAAACGTTACCTCTTTCGTAATGGTCAACTGTATAAGTTCTTACATTACCGTTGCTATCGGTGCTCGTAGTAGTTACGGTGTAGTTATGCGTCATTTCAGATAAGATCATCATGCCTCCATCTTTGGTATGCAAAATGTCGGTAATTTCAAACTTTACAGAAATACCACTGTCTTTCTTTTTATTTTTTCGCTTCTCTTTGCGATCTCCACTTTTGAAGTTCGATTTTAAATGATCTACAATTTCATCTGAAAGTTTTTTATAACCCTCTTGCAGAACCTTTAAAGACTTAATGTCAATGTTTAAATAAAACAAACCATCAATATCTTTTACCTTATTAGCCGAAGATGTAATGTCGGCATAAAGACCCGAACAAATTATCTTTCCTTCCTTATCATTAATGCGTACACCAATGCTTTGGATGCTTTTTTTACTAATGGCAATGTTGAATTTATTTAAAGTTCCTTTCTGATCTAATACCAGTAATTCATATTTTTTATCGTCATCTGTTTTTGATGTTTCTTTAGCTTCCTTGTCAATTTCAACCAACATCACAACTAAACCATCATTGGTTAGGTAGTAGTCCTCAACCCCAACATTTTCATCTTCGTACGGAAGTGTAACCTGAGTGTTTAATAAGTTGTTAAGTTCACTATCATATACTTTGATGAAGAATTTTTCAGATGCCTTTTTGTCTTCATCAGGATGTAAGATGGTCATAAATTTTGAACGGTCGTCTGAAAACCACTCAGAATAATGAGCACGTTTTTTCTTGTTGGTTTCGTATTTATCAATGAGTCTTTTCTGCCCAATAAACTTTCCGCTTTTGTCGATTTCCTGGGCGTATAATTGCTTCTCATTATTTTGCTTTTCGTAGGTTGAGACAAGCATAAACATTTTGTCTTTCATAAAAAGTGTACGCTCGTAATCGAAGTGCCTGTCAATGCAATCTTTATTTTTTCCGCACGATTGAGCCTTAATTACCGCAGAATTCGCAAAGGTTAAATTCGCCCCATTGTAGATCGATAAGGAGTGTCGCTTTTTTTGGTAATCCCAGTCGATGGAGTAAATGTTTTTGTCAATAGAGCCAATGCAAACCGAGCTGGAAGTTGCCGGTACTTTATGTGGTTGCCCGATGGAGACCTGGAAATCCTGAGCATTTACAGCATAAGCATACAGCGTTATTAAAAATGAGAGAATTAGTTTGTTCATAATTTTATACTATTTTTGTTCATTAAACATAACGAAAGTAATAATTTGAACTGATGAAACAATTTATATTTGGTTTATTTCTAACGGTTGCCGGCCAAGTTTTCGCACAAAATAATGGAGGTGTTATTGTTTATGATGCCTTTAATGCGACCCAAACCCTTGATGATGAAAATATCTATGAAGAAAAAAATGCCATCAAATTAAACCTTGCTGCCATTACAAGAGGGGTGTACATGTTGAATTATGAGCGCAAGTTAACCGATTATATTTCTGCCGAAGTGGGGATTGGAGCCACAGATGCCGATTATTTATATCATTTTTTCTACGATGATATAGATGTAATAGAAAGTAAACGGGGTTTTGCTTTTGAAGCTAATGTGCGCTATTATCCCAATGGAGCCGAATATCTTGAAGGAACTTATGTAGCTCCATACTTCAGATATAGAACACATAGTATTGGATTTTATAAAGATAATGCTGTGGATTATCATGATTCAAACCATAAAGAATTAGCGATTCTTATTGGTAATCAATCTGAATACGGTAACCTGTTGATGGATTACTTTATTGGAGTAGGTTATAAAACATCTTCTATGCCGGATTATAGAGAAGATAGTGCATATGATGAAGATGGAGTATATCATTATAGTAATAGAATTGTAAGTGAAGAGAGCTCTAACTTTATGTTTATTGTTGGTGTGCGTATCGGTATTTTATTATAGTTTATAATGAAGCGGCTTATTCTTACACTGTCGATTGGATTTCTATCCGGCAATTTGTTTGCACAGACACCAAATGACAAACTGCTGGATGAATTTCGGAATCATTACCAAGAAGATAGAGTTAAGGATATCCATAGTTCAAAGAGTCTGAATCCGCTTCAGTGGTTGCTTAACTTCTACGAATTAGTGATATCTGATCAAATTGCTGCTGAATGTGATTATCATCCATCCTGTGGAACTTTTTCACATTTAGCGCTTCAGCAAAACGGAGTTATAAAAGGTCTGTTTTTAACGGCTGACCGTTTGACTCGTTGTACAGGGTATGCAGCTTTTGAATATCCGGCAATTTTATTCGATAAAGAAAAATATGGCAAAGTATTGGATCACCCTTGTTATTATAATTTTAAACAGCATAATTGTAGCGGGGCAAAATGAAAAGAAGGCTTTGTGTGATACTGCTTTCTTTTCATATCTAATAACCCATAACTTGGAGAATGAAGCAAAAGCCTGGCTAAACAAATGCGGTAATTATCATTCAGAATCAGAACAAGCCTATTATAGTTTCCAATTTTATCAGAATTTTAAGCAGTATGGTTTAGCTTATCAACAGCTAAAGGATGTAACTAATTCGGATCTTAGCAAGCCTCTTCAAATTCATTTGCTTAATCTGTCATTTTTTAATGCGGATACTTCATCCTGCCAAAGGATTTATAATCTGTATAAAAAGGTTATTGACAATACGATGCAAGAAGCTTATCTGTTAAATCTTAAAATGCTTTATAATGAGCCTCTTGTCGAGAATCTATCTGAAATTAATGAGGTCACATTGGCTCAAAATGTGAAGTTTTATCAGGATAATTATAAGCTTCCGGGAGCTTTTGTTTCAGGATTGAAGTCGGCATTACTGCCCGGATGGGGAAAGTTTTCGATGGGTTTTAAGAGACAAGCCATCAATTCTTTCATGATGAATGCTCTTTTAGCAGGAATCGTTTTAGAGGCTTTTGCAAATCAGGGGAGTGATTTTCGAAAAGCTTCTGCTATTTCACTTTTTTCGGTTTTCTATATCGGTAATATTTGGGGAACAGTTGGCTTAAATCAAAAGCATAAACGCGATGTTAAAAATCAGATACGTAAAAATATACAGGATTATTACCGCCATTCTGTTGTTAATTATAGGGATTAAGGTTAAAGCTGAAGAAAAGGCCGGGTACGATTCGTTGAGCCTTAATTTAGAATATCAAATTTGGCAATCGGATAATGATTCTGTTCGAAGCCCTTTGCTTTATGCCAAAGCTGAACTTGCAAATCAATATAATCTTACACAAGAATACCGAAGTGCTCTTAGGCGTTTACCGTCGCAAGAAAAAGATAAGCCTGAAGTGCGTTATGCCATAGCAAAAAGTTGTTTCTTTGATAGTTTGTATTACGATGCCTTTGTTGAGCTCACTTCAATTGAGGATTCAATTTTAATTTCCAATTTTAATATGTTGAGCTTGTGGTTGTTCACCAATTTAGAAAATGAGCACTACGATTATTTACAAAAACTCTTAGGAGAGCTTTATGCACAAAAGAAACTCACTTATGAAGCCATCGAACCAGCTCCAAAACTGAATCCGGAAGTAGCTCTTAAAAGATCAAAGTATTTGCCCGGTTTGGGCATGTTTTATTGTAAAAAATATTTTAGAGGCGCCGTAAGCCTGACTTTAAATTTAACATTTCTTGGTTTTGGGTATCATCAATTTGCAACCAATTATTATACAAGCGGTTTGGTGTTTGGAGTTTATCCTTTTATGCGCTTTTACAATGGTGGCAAGGTTCATAGTTATGAACTAGCTTTGAACTACAACAAACAGCTTGATGAAGCATTTATTGCAAAATTAAGAGAGCGTATATTTTATTATTTGAGCTTGTAACGATTACTATGGCTATATTACATAAATCGAATTAAACCTATTGTTTGGAGGATAAGTTGAATTACCTAAAAAAATAAGGTAATAAGGTGTGTATAATACAACTTATCTTATAACTACTAAGGTGGCTGAAGCCAATAGATTTTAAGGTTATTAAAAACCTAATAACATATTTCAATCTCTCAAAATCCGAAAGACATAACCTTATTATTTTTTATTGTTCTCCAACTTTTCGGATCGATCCCATAATTCCTGTGTATCCTGTCTGTTTTTTTGATAGGATTAATCTGATTAACAGGATTGTGAAGTATATGTAATTGGTAGTCATGAATTTAATGAAGTTATATGATCAACAATTAGGACTAATGTTTTATTTCATCCAAGCTCCCTGGGGATATTGCTGAGCCTAAATTTGCACATTGTCGCATTTGCACATCAGCACATTAAAACCACAATTAATAGTTTTTAAAAATTAGCAAGAAAGGAAAATGTTACTTTCAACTACTGCCTTACCTTTGTATCATGATCGATCAGTAAAAATGAATGAATGAAAATGACAGTTGCAAAGAAAAACGATACGCAGAAATATTACCACGAGCAAATTAATGTGGTACTACACCATATTCAGCGAAATTTAGATAAAGATCTGAAATTGCAAGAAATAGCTCAAGAAGGTAATTATTCAGTTTATCATTTCCATCGCATTATGCGTGCTTACTTGGGTGAATCATTAGGATCTTATGTAATGCGTATTCGCATGGAAAATTCTGCTACTCTTCTTCGTTCAACAGCCATGGCTATAAATGAAATTGCTTTAAAAGTGGGCTACGATAATCCGGCCTCTTTTAATAAAGCATTTAAAAAACGATTTGGGACCTCACCCGGTGATTATCGTGAAAAAAGACTCACAGAGGTTCCTATTTATGGTACAACATTAATTAATCGAATCATGGAAACGATCAATCTAAAACCTACAGTTAAAACTTTAAAGCCAAAGCAAGTTATTTATGTTCAATCACAAGGTGCTTATAACGAAAGTGCAAGTAAGGCTTGGGACAAAGTATGTGAATTTGCTAAACAAAAACGTCTCTTTGGCTTTAAAACTGAGTTTATCGGTATTTCTTACGATGATCCTCAAGTTACCGAAACTGGTAAATTACGCTACGAAGCCTGTGTAACTACATCTAAGAGTGTTGATCCGGAAGGCGAAATTGGGGTCAAGGAAATTGCCGGAGGGAAATATGCCATCTTTACCCACAAAGGACCTTATGAGAACTTTTCCATAAGCTACGATTACATCTTTGGAAAATGGATTCCTGAAAATGGGGTAGAGCTAAGAGATGAACCTTGCTTGGAAAAATATCTGAACACCCCGGATAAAACTAAACCGGAGAAATTAAAAACAGAGATTTTGGTGCCGATTAAATAAACCCGAAGTACGGAGTTCGGTGTCCAAAGAATAAAAACTACCAGCAACCAACTACTAGCTTCTAGCCAATGAAATATTTGGTTAGAAGCTAATGGCTAACAGCTAGTAGCTTATCCGAAAAATCACAGTGTTTTCATTGTGCTAAGCACTGTATTTCAATCATGTAAATTGTACAATACACTATTCTAAAGCTGCAAAACAACTCCGTACTCCGTGCTTCGGACTTCGAACTTTTTAAATAAACAAATTCAAATTACTCATCTCGGCTTTTTCCAAATAATTCGCCACACCACCAATTTCTACATGGTCGAATAATTCTTCCTTTTTCACACCCATCACATCCATCGACATTTGGCAGGCAATCATTTTGATTCCAAGTTTGGATGCATTTTCAATCATGGTTTCCAATGGATCAACATTTTCAGCCTGCATACGTTTTTTCATCATCAAGCGACCCATGTTCAACATGTTCATTTTCGAAAGTTTCAACTTGCTACTATGTTTAGGCATCATCATCCCAAACATTTTACCGGCAATGTTTTTCTCCACCTTAGGTTTTTCTTGCTTCTTAATCACATTCAATCCCCAAAAAGTAAAGAACATCGTTACCGGTTTCCCCATCGATGCAGCACCCTGTGCAATTACAAACGAGGCTAAGGCACGATCCATATCATCACTAAAAACAACTAATGAAGCATCTTTAATCGAGTGTTGAGCGGGTAAAGAGAGGTTTGCAGTTAATTCAACCGGAGCCGCTTTTTCAATGATCGCAACAATTTTACCATCTTCTTTAGTAACGCTGATCAATTTATTACCGGTTACATTACACCATGAGGCTACATCGTTTTTAAAACCACTATCGGTAGCTACTTGTCTAAGGCGCTCACCCGGCACAAGCTTATCAATCTCCTCTTTAAGTTTTAAAATAGGTCCGGGACATTGTAAGCCACAGGCATCAACTTCATGTAATTTCATCGTTTGAATCGTTTTTGCTAACATTTTTTTGCTTTCTTCTAATAATTGGGGTTTAAATGCAATTTCATTATTTTGATTGGCTATGGCGGCATTGTATACTTTTAATCCACCGGATAAATTATAAACATTGTAACCATGTTGAGCTAAAATTCGGGCTGCCACATAACCTCTCAGTCCCACACCGCAATAGATGTAAATCTTTTTATCCTTTGGAATGCGATCCAGATTAGCCCTGATTTCATCTACATTAATGTTAACAGCACCTTCAATCATTCCCAATTGCACTTCTTCTGCGGTACGCACATCTAAAACGAAAACCTCATTTTCCCTACGGTCTTTCATTTGATAAGCCGAAAGAGGTTTGAATAAGCCTTCAATAATATTTTCAGCGTTAAAACCAATCTGATTCACCGGATCTTTTGCTGATGAGAAAGGTGGAGCATAAGCATGTTCGATTTCCTGAAGGTCATAAATAGTTCCTCTGTTTCGAATAACGGTTGCGATCATGTCAATGCGTTTATCCACACCTTTGATACCTACAACTTGTCCACCATAAAGCTCACCTGTTTCCGGATTAAAGCTAATTTTTAAAGTCATTGGCATCGCTTCAGGATAGTAACCTGCATGAGAACCTCCATTGATAATTGTAGACTTAAAAGTCATCCCCGAAGAGAGTAAGTGTTTATCCGACATACCAGCCGTAGCAGCCGTTAAATCAAATATTTTGGCAATTGCAGTGCCAATTGAACCTTTGTACTTTTTTTTGTGTCCAAAAACTAAATTATCCGCTAAAATTCGTCCTTGTTTATTAGCTGGACCAGCTAAATAAGTGATGGTTTTTTGGTGGGTAATCGGATTATCAAATTCAATGGCATCACCCACTGCATAAATATCTTCAATGGTGGTTTGCAGATATTCATTCACGATGATACCACCATTTTTTCCGATTTCGATTCCGGATGTTTTTGCCACATCAACATCGGGTTTTACACCAGCTGAGAAGATGGCAAAGTCAGCATCAATTTCTTTTCCACTGTCTAACTGAACGGTTAGAGCTTCACCGTTTTTCTTAAATGCTTTAACGCGGTCGTTTAGATATAAACCTACCTCTTGTTCTTTAAATTGTTGATGAATAATCGATGCCATTTCTACATCCATCATATTCATTACTTGAGGAGCTGCTTCAACCAAAGTAACTTTGATGCCTTTGTGATGAAGATTCTCAGCCATTTCTAAACCAATGAATCCGCCTCCTATAACCACAGCAGAGTAGGGTACATTCTTATCTACGTAGTTTTTGATTTTATCTGTGTCAGCTACATTTCTAAGTGTAAATATGTTTGGTAAATCAAAGCCTTCTATTGGGAATTTAACCGGTTTAGCTCCAGGTGAAAGAACTAATTTGTCGTAGTTTTCGGTATATTCTTTTCCAGTTACACTGTTTTTTACAGTAACAATTTTCTCCTTACTGTTAATTTGAATGACCTCTGAAAATACGCGAACATCAATGTTAAATCTCGCACTAAAGCTTTCGGGAGTTTGAACTAATAGGCGTTCTCGTTCTTGAATAACGCCTCCTATGTAATATGGTAATCCGCAATTTGCATAGGAGATATGTTCCCCTTTTTCGAACATGATGATTTCAGCTTGTTCGTCAACTCGTCTTAATCTTGCTGCAGTTGTTGCACCACCTGCAACACCTCCGATTATAATATATTTTGCCATGTGTTAATTTTTTTGGCAAAGTAAGTAATAAAATATTTAAAATCTAAATAATTAGATATGTAAATTAATGAAGATGAAACAATAGTCACAATAATATGATCGTCGTTGATATTTCAATATATTTGTGACCGAAAACAAAAGAACAGTCAAAATGAGTTTTGAAAAAGAATTAAGCGCCCGCAGTGAATCTAAATGTGAACTGTGTGCAAGTGAAGAAAATTTACAAGCCTATTTGGTGCCTCCGGGAGATAAGGAGGGAGTGGATGGACATGTTTATATATGTAATACCTGTAAAGAACAGATTGAAGATGCATCTCAAGTGGATGCCAACCATTGGCGTTGCTTAAATGAAAGCATGTGGAGTACTGTGCCGGCAGTTCAGGTAATGGCATGGAGGATGCTTAATCGCATAAAATCAGAAGGATGGCCACAGGATTTGTTGGATATGCTTTACTTAGAAGAAGAAACAAAAACATGGGCAGAGTCTACAGGTGAAGGTTTGGATGATGCTGATATCGTAAAGCATCTTGATAGCAATGGCGCAGTTCTTCAGCAAGGTGATAGTGTAGTGTTAATCAAAGATTTAAATGTAAAGGGTGCTAATTTTACAGCTAAGAGAGGTACTCCGGTAAGAAACATTTCTTTAGTACACGATAATGCAGAACATATCGAAGGAAATGTAAACGGACAACGGATTGTTATTCTTACAAAATTTGTGAAGAAGAGCTAATATATAGAGTTTTTAAATGTACGCAATTTCACAACATGAAAAAGTGATTGGCGTAATGTCAAAAAAAATCAACTCTAAGACACAGAATTTTATTGGTTTACTTCAAAACCTCTGTGCTTTTCTGTCCTCGCCTGTACCGGGCAGGTCGGTGTTGAAATAATTAGACGTAAAAAATGGATATACATAAAAAGTTTTAATAACATTGAAACCCATCATTTTCTGATGGGTTTTTTAATGTCAATTTTTAAACTCATTCAACATAAAAATGAGTGATATTATAATTA
Source organism: Bacteroidales bacterium (assembly GCA_003249255.1). Taxonomy (GTDB): domain Bacteria; phylum Bacteroidota; class Bacteroidia; order Bacteroidales; family Marinilabiliaceae; genus SZUA-582. The sequence goes on along the minus strand of QKJP01000059.1, from coordinate 115,098 downwards.
TATTTGTTTTCAAATCTCAAGTTATCAACTCCTAGAGGAATAATAAAATAACCATCTCATGAAGAAAGTATTAAAATATATTAAGTATTTACTTCTGGTAGTAATTTCATTAATAGCCATTTTAATAATCGTCGCTAATTTGGCCGAAGACAAAATTACACAAGTAGCCTTAAAGCATATTAGTAAGGCGATTAATGCTCCGGTAGTTGTAAACGATATATCCTTTACGTTAATAAAAGAATTCCCCTTAGCTACCGTCGAATTTGATGGCTTTATTCTTGGAGCTCCCAATTACAATGCAGAAGATCCCAAAGCTGTAGGTGATACTTTAATTAGATTAAACAAATTGTACGTGTCGGTTGAAACTATGCCTTTGTTGGATGATATTTATAATGTGACTAAAGTAGAAGTGGAAGGCGCAAAAATTCATTACACAGTTGATTCACTTGGGGTTAGTTGCTATGATTTTTTAATGCAAACAGATACGCTTGCTGTTGAAGAAGAGCCGGATACATCAGCCACCACCTTAAATCTTTTAGTTGAAGAATTAGCTTTGGATGACATAAAACTATTTTACTCAGATAAAGCCTTACAAGCAGGAGCCTGGATAAGCATTTCTAAATTTAGGATGGATGGTGAGATACACGGTGATACCATTCAGGGAAATGTGGTAGGGGATATTCGGATGACCCATTGTGATTACCCTGAATTTAATCTTCATCTGATGAAAGAAACGAGCGTTCATTACGATGTTAACCTGAATCAAAACCTGATAAGCATTAATGATGTTAATATCATAACTGATGGTGCTCAATTAGGAATAAATGGAAAGCTTGAGCTTGGCGATACTTTAAAAACAGATTTGCAAATAGAAGGAAAGCAGTTCAATGTTGCAGAGTTAGTTAAGTATTCACCCAAAGGAATGTTAGAAGACTTAGGTATAAAAGAAACAAAAGGGATGTTGGATTTTACCACCCAAGTTAAAGGTGCTTATGCCGACTCAACTTTATTACCTCGCGTCGATTTTAGTTTTAGTTTTAATGATGGAAAAGTAGCGACAGTAGATTATCCTCAGGTAAAAAATATTCGAATTAGTGGAAGTGCTACAAACGGGCAACAGCAAAATAATCTTACAACCGGAGTAGTGATTAACGAGTGTCATCTTGAAACCGCAAGTAGCATGGTTGATGTGGCTTGTTCCATTCAAAATTTAGATCGAATAAATTACAATGTTAAAAGCAATGCCAAAATCAATTTAGCTGAATTTAAAGACTTTATTCCGGATACACTCGTTCAGAAAATTGGCGGTAGTATTGAAGCTCTTTTTTCTACCAATGGAGTTATGCCGGATTCTATAAATGATGATTTTATCAATTACGTTTTAAATAGAACCAATGTTTCCTTAACCCTAAAAGGCATTGATGCCCAAATGGATTCAATTGTTACGTTTAAAAATCTAAGAGGTAGTTTGATTTATCAACCCAATACTTTTATAGTCAGAAACTTTGGAATTGATGTTCCTGATTATCATGTTAAATTAAAAAATTCAAGTTTGCATGCCCAGTTTAAAGGCTCTCTTTTAGATTATGAAAACCTGGGAATTAACCTCCATTCCATGAGATTTGAAACAGGAAATAGTTTCATTAGAGGCGCAGGAAGTGTAGAGAAATTATTGAAACCATCTTTTAAACTAAATACGAATTTATCTATCGATTTGTCTGATTTTGCAGCGTATATACCCGATAGCTTGGTTAATAAATTGGATGGAAAAATTGATTTCACCTGTAAAACTCATGGAAAGTTAGATTTGGATTCCATTACCGATGCTCAAATAAATGCAATTGTATATGAGAATGGAGAATATGCTTTAGATGTAAAGGATTTAAATGTGGAAATGTTTGAGTTTCCGGATTTCCCTCTAAAAGGAGTTCAAGCCCATGTCGACATGGCCAAGGATACCATTAATATAAATGGTGTAAAAGGAGCTGTAAGTGAATTAGATTTCGCCATGGACACCACCCAAGTTAGAAATATATATGAAGCTTTTATTAAAAACCAAAATAAAACCATTGAGGTAGAAACCAATATTAATTTGGGTGATATTAAAATGGCCATGTTTGCACCTTTCTTAAATGGAACCACAGATAACGAAGGTAACAAAACACAAGAAGCTTCCACAACCGATATACAAGATGTAACAAAAACAGAGCCTGCTAAGTACACCTTTGCAGCAAGAGGAAAGTTTGCGGCCAAGAGTTTTCTCTTAGATTATAAAGCTGGTGATTTTGTGATGGATAGTGTGTTGTTTGAGGATATTTCTACTTTGTTTTTGGCAAAGGATAGTACATATAAGTTGGATAATTTAAAGTTTAATGCTTTTAATGGGGAAATGTTAACATCATTGAGATATGACATTTTAAAGAATGGAATGGTTATAGCTTCAATGAAAAATAATATTCACAAGATGGATATTTCAAAATTGCTTAAAGATTTTAATAATTTTAGCCAAAATGAGATAACAAATGAACAATTAAGTGGATTGTTTTCGTGTAAAGACGTACATAGTAGATATGTAATAAAAGATAATGAATTAATACTTAATAAAATAACATTGACGGGAAGCTTTACACTTGAAGATGGAGGAGTTTATAATTATAAGAGAGCCACAGATATGTCTTCAATATCAGGTATTAAAGAATTGAATAACATTCGATTTCATACCATTCAGTCAAGTTTGTTTATATATAATAATGGAATTTATTTTCCTAAAACAGAGTTGTTAAGTAATGCAGTTGATATTACGGCGTTTGGAATGCAGACCTTTGATGATAAATATAGATACCATATGGGAATTAATCTTCGAGAAGCATTATTAGGAAAGTCTAAAAAGAAAAATAAAAAACAAGAAGAAGGAGATGTAAAAAAGAATAAAAAAGGAGAAATTAAAGGACAACAATTCTTTGTAATGAAAAATACAGAAGGGAAAGAGCATTTTGGGCCTGATAAATTTGAGGATAGAGAAGAAATGACTGGCATAATATCTGATAATAAAGACTTTTTGAAATTACATTTTAATCCCTTGTTAGTAAATTTTGATACTGGTGTTGAAGAGTAGGTATAATAAGAATAGGCTATTAATATGGATTCTTATTTTATTATTCATAACTGTTTGTTTGTGGGTAGTTTTTAATCAATACGAGAAAAAGCAAGGGGCGCATGATAAAATAGAGTTAAAGGATCTTGATATAGTTTACGGTAGTGATAAAGCACTTAATGTTGTTATAATGTTTTCTTCTTATAATTGTGGTTATTGTAGACAGTTTTTTAATGAGGAGTTTCCAATAATTATGGAGGAATTGATTGATAACGGTAAACTAAAGTTTGTTGTTAAATTAGTTGATCTTCAGGAAAAAGAAGAGGTTATGAGGGCATATCAATCAGCTGTTTGTATAAACAAATATGGAACATTAGAGAAGTTTGATAGGTTATTGAATTTTAATCCGCAAGTAATTTACACACAGGATTTTTATAATTTAATTGATGATTTGATCAATAGAAATGAAGGAATTGCAGAATGTATTTTAAATGGTGAAGGTTATCATGCAATACAATCAAATAATTCTTTATTTTTAGAATGTGATTTGACTGGTACTCCGACTTTTGTTGTTAATGGAGTTGTCTTTAAAGGATATATTAGTTTTTCTCAATTAAATGAAATTTTAAATTAGAATAAACCTTTAATATTTATAATTATGAAATTGTTAAAATCATTATTGTTTTTGAGTATTCTTTCTTTCGCGTTAATTAGCTGTGATAAAAAGGAAGAGGAAGCCGAGTCTTGCAAGGCAGGAACGGATTTATCTCGGCCAGAGGATAATATTGTTTGTAGTGAATTACCTATATTATGTACAGAAGGCGATAATAAATATTGGAAAGATTCAGATGAGAATACTTATGCTAATACAGAAGATGGTATTAAGGATCTAACTAAAGCTATTTGTACAGGAGTTGAAGCTTCGAATTTTAATATTTTATATGCGGATATACAGCTACAAACACGAAAACTTTTAATTGACGCATATATGAGTGCAGAGTGCCAATAAAAAACATTAGGTAGTAATAAAACAAAAGGATCAGCCACCACACTGATCCTTTTTTTTGAAAAAAACACTACGGTTTTCAAAACACTACACACACTAAATATCTTTGATCTCCAGATTAACCATGGTTTGGTTTAATAGCTGATAGGCGATTTCTCCAAAGGTGATCGGTCCGGTAATATTGCCGGTTTTCTTACCTTCTAATTCCGAGTACAAGTAGTTGAGAATACAATTGCACGAGAAGGCGACTTCTTCTATACCTTGTTGTTTAATTAAGTCAGTAAATTGTTCAATGTAATTGTTTACAGGTAAGGCTAATTGATATTCCATACCTGTAAATACAGGGGCATAAAATTTAACGCAACCCAATTTACAGTCAATGTTTTGGAAACTTATGTTAATCATTATGCCATTGTAATCAGCTACTAATGGTAAACGGGTATCTATATCTTTAAGCGTCACATATTCAGCAAAGTTCTGCAGTTTTCCATTGATGATAGCCTCTTTGGCACAAAAACCGGATTCTACAAATTCGATGGTATCACCATAACCTTGTTTAAATAGATTAGTGATACTTATTTCTGCATATTTTGTAGTAGGGAGTTTTACATGCATGGCCACTGCATTTTTATCACTTAAAACAGCATCCGGGCCAAAGTAAGTTTTAGGCGAAACTTTACTCAATTCATCTAGTTGTACACCCGAAATCCAACCGATTAATGGTTTGGTAGCAAACTGTTTATAATCCGGTGCATTAATTGCAAACGATAGGTGAGCATCACTTAAACCCGGAATAATCAGAACTGTATAACCGTTTTCATAACCATCTTTATATACATTTTTTATGCTGGCAATATCATAAGTAATACACTTTATTTCTTCTGCATATTCAGGTATTTCAGTGACCTGTATTTCATCTTTCGTACACACTCCACCTTCCTCAGCCATAAAATAGGGGATGGTTCCTGCAATCCAGTTTCCTTTTGGAAGTTGTTTTAATAAAGATTCATCACCAGATAATAAAAGTCGTTTGTTTTGTTGTATAAGGTCGATGACTTCATCTACCTTATACATTACTTTTTCCATTACATTTTCCATCGAATATTTGGTTTAGGTTAGCGCACTAGGCTATGTGTTGGATTTAGAATTGATTCTACATCCTTTTTGGCATTGGCAAGATGAATGTTGTTTTCATATAAAGTAATAACATCAGCTTTTGCTCGTTCTAAATTTATTGGAGAAAAATCTCTTCTTAAGGCTAATTGCCACCTTGATAATAAAATTTTTCCAGCTAGAAATTTTAAGTCTACTTGAATTTTACCTAGCAAAATATCATTCCAGATCGGGTTTTGCATTTGTACGTCGCTCATAGTTCTTGATTTTTGGTTAGAATTATTTTTACATTTTGTTCGTATCTGTCTGTAAGGTTTAATCAATTAACTATATGCAAGTTTCAGCGATTTGAGTCGATAATCAATAACCCAAAAGGGGTGTTTTAATTTTTGAACATTTTTTTGTTTAATTCTGGGGGTGAAATAATTTAACAACTAATGCCATGTTCTAAATAAATAAGCATAAATCCACCTGCATTAAGAAGCATGATAACAAGTGGTCATGTGGTCGTTAAAATGGTTTTAATGGGGAGTAATCCAGTCAGAAATATATGCTTTGGGATATTGCAGATCAAGTAATATTTCTGGGGATAACTTTTATGTCTTTTATTATCCCCTGATTGTAGAGGGATAGGGGTTTATTATTAATTGTAAGATTAATAGTGGATTAAGGTTTGTAATGCCGACCGGAAGATTACACTTTACAAAAAATACAGGTTAGACCTTCAGTCTTAAAAATCATTATTTACTTTCTCACAGAGATTAATCCCTGTGCTGTTACTGATTTGCTTTACAGGCAATTAAAAGGCCATTTGGCTAAAGCATGTTATTGCTTTATAAATTTCTTATATATAACCTGATCAGAAGTGCTGATTTTAAGAATGTAGACCCCTTCATTTAAGTGGCTGATATTAATTCTATTTTCTGCGGAAAGTTCATCTATCAAAATATTCTGAGTTTTTCCATTTATATCAAAAATATCTAAACTGTTTATCGATATTGTTTCAGACCAAATATTTAAGATTGTATTCGCAGGATTTGGATATATTTTTAATTCGGAGTACGCATTTAGGTTTACACCTGATTCGTCATCTCTTATTGAAATTTCAAGTTCATGAATTGACTCTAAACCATAAGTATCCTTTGCAACCACTTTTATGGAGTGTGTACCCGGATTTAGGTTAGCCAGGATAAAATCATTGCTGTTGGAAGACGACCAAATATAAGGGTCTGAACTAATAATTCTAAGCATCTCGTTATTAATGTAAACTGAAACTTCAGGATAACCATTGTCGTCAGAGCAATTTGCAGTAATGTTAATTTCTTCCTGAGAATCAAAAACCTGATTGTTGAAGGGTGACAAAATGTGAACAGCCGGTGGTAGATTTCCAGCAATAATAATGTCTATTGAATGTTCAGATTGTAAGCCTTTATTATCCTCAGCAATGATTTTTATGACATGGTTTCTGCTGGAAACGTTATTCAGAAAGCCATCTTCATTGTTAATAACATTCCATTTTACCTGAGAAGATTTACCTGAGCTTAAAACTTGGTCGTCTAAGTAGAGAATGAAGTTTTTAATTTCTTCATCATCCAGTAAATCTGCTTGAATGCGAATCGTGTCCTCATTCCTAAAAGTTTGATTGTTATAAGGTGATTTAAACTCAATGACAGGCTTTTGGTTTTCATTGATGGTAAAAGTAAGCTGTTTTTCAGAAGAAAGGTTGCGATTATCAAAAGCTATTGCATTAAGTGTATATGTTCCCGGAGAAAGCCTACTTAAAGTGCTGTCACTTAAATGGTATTTAGACCACGAATACGATTGGTAATAATGGCTCTTAAAGGGGATATTATTAATAAATAATTGCATCGAGTCAATTTGTTCATCGTCAGATGCAAATACTTCAACATCAATGGTGTCTCCTTGTCTGAACTGTTGATTTTGAAAGGGATAATTAAAGTTGATAATAGGAGCTTTGTTCTCCTTGATATTTATTGAAAACAAGGCAGTTGTAGTTTTTTCTTTGTTGTCTGTGGCTATGATTTTTAATTCATGTACCCCTGGAGCTGCCATTGCAAGCACTGAATCTTGAGATAAGATACTAGACCAAATATACGGTGGAGTATAAATGCTTCTTACCAATGTATTGTTAAAATAAAGCTCTGCATAATTTACTTGTTCATCATCTGTGATGGCAGCGCTAATTTCTATGTTATCGCCTTCAATGAATTGACTGGTGTTATTTGGTTTAAGCAATGTAATTTCAGGAGCATGGTTTGGTGTTATTTGTATAGTAATGCTATCTGAAGTGAACAAGCCTCTGTTATCTACTGCCAATATTTTTATGAGATGCTCTCCTGGTAAAAGTGTAGTTAATATAGAATCAGCATCCTTATTACTAGACCAAATATATGGAGGTGATGTTATGGTTCTTAGGGTTATGTTGTTGATATATAAGCGCACTGAATCAACTTTTTCATCATCAGTTACAAGAGCCTCAATATCGAAGTTGTTACCTTGCTTGATAACTTGCTTGTTGTTAGGACTAATGAATTGTATGTTAGGTGACTGGTTTTTAATGATTTCAAATGAAAGAGAATCTTTTGTAATTAATCCTTCGTTATCAGTTGCCACAACCCTTAACATGTGAGAACCGGGAGAAAGAGAGTTTAGCTTGGAATCTTCACTAGAATACGCCATCCATCGGTAGGGAGGATTTGATATGGTTCTTAATGGAGATCCATTTATGGATAAACTAATCGAATCAACTTTTACATCATCATTGGCTGTTAATTCAACCATAATGGTATCTGTTTCTTTGAATCTTTCGTTTAGTATTGGTTTTAGAAATGCAATAGATGGAGCTTTGTTTTCAATAACAGAAATCGATAGTTGCGATTCCGTAGAAAGTCCTTTGTTATCGAATGAAATGGCTTTTAATAGGTATTGACCCGGAGTGAGATTTCTCAATTGTGAGTCTTCCATATTTTGACTAGACCATTCGTAGGGTGCATTGATAATAGACCTAACAAGTATTTCATTAAGGTATAGGCTAACAGAATCAACCATCTCATCGTCGTTGGAAAAAATCCCAACATCAATGGTATCTTTCTCTCGATATGTTTGATAATTATTTGGGGAAGTAAAGTATATAGTAGGAGCTAGGTTTTCAAGAATAGTTATTGTAACAGTTTCTTCAGATGACAGTTGCTGATTGTCTATAGCCTGAATTGTCAAATGATGTTGTCCGGGTAGTAAGTTATTCAACACTGAATCTGAAGCAAATGCATTGGACCATATATATGGAGCTGAATGTATAGTTCGAACTAAGCTGTTATTAATCAATAAACTGACGGAGTCGACCAAAATATCGTCAAGTACTGTGGTTTTGATGAGTATGGTGTCTCCTTGTCTATATTGTTGCAAATCAATTGGTGCTTGAATGAAGATTTCGGGAGCAAGGTTCGGATTAATGTTGATAGGAACTATCTTTTCAGATGATAATTTATAATTATCGTATGCAATATACTTTAGTTTATGTAGTCCCGGATTTAAATTTTCTAGCATTGAGTCATCCGGAAATGAACTATTCCAGATGTATGGTTTTTCTGTTATGGTTCTGACCAAAATATCATCTATAAACAGTTTGACTGAATCAACTTGTTCATCATCAGATACGTTAATTTCTGAAAGGATGGTATCTCCTTCATGGTAAATTTGTTCGTTAACAGGACTAATGGTAGAAATTATAGGAGGGGTGTTTCTGAAATTAAATCGAATCCAGTCTAGGCAAGTTCCATCCCCAATAAATTCAATTTTTATTTTTTGGTTAGTTCCCTCGCTAAGTTGAAGGTTTTGTAGTTTTAAAGTCTCAAATGCCAGAGGAGTTTCTGATTGTGGTACGGTTATCGATCCAATATTATTGTTATTTAGATAGATATTAAGTTTATTGTTTTGTTGAGTGGAAGCAAGTGAAACTTCTAATTCGAGTTTTCCGTTTGTAATGTCTACTGTGTATTCAAGCCATTCGCCGTTTTGGGTAGAATCAAGGTAATAATTGTTTTCTGTTCCATTTATGTCAACATCTTCATTTCTTAGCGTATAACAGCAATCTTCAATAGTTTTATCGTAATAGGCAATTCCGTTGCCCCCGTTATCAAAATGTTCAGCTTGGATTAACCCCGGAATTAGATGGTTTGTGTTATTGTAAGCACCTTGTTTGTTCTTTGATAATAGAATGGTGCTTTTGCCTTGAGGAATTACAGTTTTTATCCAATTCTTATCTGATGCAAGAATAGGCGCTTTCACATTATCAATTAAGACGTTTTGAATATCTTTTTTATAGAAAGTAATTATTGCGTTAGAGTTTCTGGAACTGATATGTCCGAGTGTATCGTCCAGCTGAATTTGAATGGCTTGATCGGAGTTAAAACCTTCCTTTATCGAATTGTTTAGGAAGAAGGTTTTGGCATCAGTTAATGAATAACTATTTAAAAAATTGTTATTCATTCTGAAAAAGCAGGATGAAGCTTTGTAGGAAACAGAATGATATTGACAGTGATTAATCGTATCACTGATAAGGAATGTATCGTAAAATGTATCAGAGTGTTGTATAATAGCTCCTTGATAATCACTTTCGTTTATTTTAATAATATCAGGTTTAAGGTGCGAACCATCTTCCGGAAATAAAACGGTTGCGGTACGAGACCATCCATTGGAAGAGGCAAGATAGGACGCTTCAATTTTTTTTGTAGTAATATTGGGTAATGCAAAATCACCTTTATAGCTGTCTGAAATTGTAATGTTGGGGTTTGATAAAAAGTGGAAGTTGATGTATTCTTGTGCATCAACAGAATCAACTTCATATCCATTGATGGTGGCAGTATACGCTTCGTTGATAATTGTTTCTGTGATTCCATCATCAAGCGTATTGGGTTGGAAATATATTTTTATAGGCTCAATAACGTTATCAGGCTTTACTTCATCCATCAAGATGAAATATCCATTGGACTGCGTAGGCATGTTTTGAACAAGGTACATGGTTCGATAATGTGTTCCATTACCAAGTGCATTGCCGGCATCTGTTTTAGCAAATTCAACAGATCCACCAACAAGCCCATCTATTAATCCATTTCCGGTTGTTTCTGCATGGTTCGTTTGGTCACCTATTAATACTGTGTTTTGAATATTAGAAGTATACCATCTACCACCCCCGGGCGTAAAACCAGGGTAATTGAATGCGCCATCAGTCTCTGCTGGATCCGTATAATCCACACCGGAATTCATAATGAGCTGTTCGCCATAAGCACAAATGTTAAAACTATTAATGTCGAAATGCTTATGACCACCAATTAAATCACCTTCTTCTTTTGAGGAATACAAAACTACTTGTAAGGCATCAGATGAATTTTCATTTCCCCACAAAGCTGCTCCTGAATACTCGAATAATTGAGATTGAGGCTTAATGGCCTCTATTTTATTCGGATTCGTTAAAACGTAAAGGAAAAAGGAATTTATGTAAGCAGGGTTTGGTAATGTATTGCCTATAAACCATTGCGCTTGAGCAGCCAAGGTGTCGCTATATAAATAGGCTGTATTTAAATAAGTGATGTCTTCAATTATCGGACTGGCACATCCGGAATCTCCAAAAGTTGAAAGACTACCAAAGGGAGTAAGGGCAAAGGTAAATGCCCAATTCATATAATTTTTTAGCTTGTCATTACTATAATAATTGTCAATATTTGTTTTCGATAATACATCGATGATATGCCGTTTAGAGATTCTGTCGCCTCCCATTCTAGACTGCGAATATTGAGGGCTTTGATTCCAGGAGCCATCGGGAGCAATATACCTGTTTAGCAAACGCTGATCGAAAAGTGATTTCCAGTAATTAAGGTCTTCTATATTATTTGTATATAAATCCCACAAAGAACAGATGCCGTATTGGGATAAATACCAAAAACTTTCATTTTCTTTATACCAATTAGCAATCGTGGAAATATTATTTTCAATAGTAGTGATTTCCTCCGGGCTAAGGTCATTGTATATGATGTCAAGTGCTATAATTGAATTAAATAATGTGGCAGAAGAATATACATAGTCATAATGAGATCCTGTTCCGTTATTACTTATAAAGGGTAGTTGCTCAGGCCATTTATTCAAGGTGTTTTTGAGTATGTTTAGATAGGTGTTTTTTTGAATAGTGAAACTATCTTCAAGACAATAAAGTAACAGAGCCTGGCTAATGATTTGTCCCATTGTATCCCAATCTCCATCTTCAAAAGTAGTTTTATCTTTTACGACAATTGAATCATAGGCACTTGAATAGAAATTAGAACATGGTTCCTGTGTAACTTTATTTCTTAAACCATCAATGTCATTGGCTGTAATGATTAAAAAAGGGTGCGAATTACTAGATGATTGAGCTTCTATTTGATAGAAGTTTATCATAAAAAGATATAGAAGCGATATTATGTGTGTAAGATGTTTGTACATTTTATTGTACTCTAATTTTAATGGTAAATTACAACTATGTTAAAAATAAGTAAACAGTGTTTATATGATGAAATTGGCCGTTTCATCAAAATTGGTTTTTTCATTCATTTTTACATAGCCTAACTGATTTGTTAGTAGGGTGGTTTTGCCTATTTTTTGGGGAGGGATGTGTGCATGGTGATGTCCATATATCCAATAATCAATGGCATGTTTTTCAATAAGTGGTTTTTGCTCACTTACAAAGGCCGAATTGATTAAGCTGTCTTTGTATTGAGGGTGATTGCAAATTTGAGTTGGTACATGGTGTGTAACAACAACTTTGTGTTTTGCTGTAGAATTGGCAAGATTTATATCGAGAAAATTGACTGCTTTTTGATGAAGTTCATTGGTGTCTTGACTTGTAATCTTTTTCCCATCTCGCTTGATGTAGTGATAGTCACTTACATTCACTTCCACAAATGGAGCATTGGCATCAGGAATATGAGACCAAAGGCTGGTTAAAAAGAGTTCTGTGTTTTCTTCGATGATACTCGTGTTATTCACTAGATGTACATTTGATCGAATGCTTTCAAATATTGGATTGTCAAGGATTTTTAAATCCGGATTTCCGGCATAAAATTCATGGTTTCCGGGGATGTAATACACGTTTTTAAAATGATCAGCTACATAATCGAAGAAACTATTTCTTAAGTAATCTTTTTTCCAATAAGTAATGTCTCCGGCTAAAATGAGAATATCACCAACTGCTTTGATGGGATGTTCTTGAAAATATCGATTATGGAGTTCGAATTCAAGGTGTAGGTCTGAGCAGTACTGTATTCTCATAAAAAAGATGTAATATTTGATGCAAATTTAACAATAATGGCATCGATATGGCAAGTTAAAGAGCTGTTTTGCATTATAAAAAAATCCCTACTCTTTAAGAATAGGGATTCGTATTCGATTTTTTAATGCAATTATTTACCTGCCTTTAAAACAAACTCATAACTGTGTTTACCTGATTTTATCAAATATTGAGGTAATACCGGTGATAAAGTTCCAGAAATTCCTTTTTGAATTAAATCAATATTAACCGTATAGAAACCTTGGTTTTTAAGATCATAAGGATGCATCGCTTTGTCTATGTCGTTAAGCGAGTATGGCCATACTGAGAACGAAAGTTTCTGATTTCCCTTGATGTTAATGCCGGTTTTGTTCTTTGAAGTTAATGAGAACCAGCTCACTTCAGATCGGTTTCCATTTTCTTGCGGCATGGCGTAGTTATGGAATAAATCTTTGGTTGCAATAGCATAGTCACCAATTTCTGCAGATCGGCTTCTGTCTATGTAGTTTTCCCATGGACCTTTCCCGTAGTACATTGCATTTTCTAAATTAGATGGTACTCCCATTGTCATCCCAATTCGTAATAGGTCCGGTTGAGATTCCTTGGCATCAAGTTCATATTTTACACCAATTTGACCATCTGCGGCGATTGTATAGGTGATTTGTAAGTTCACTTTATCCTCATAAGAACGGATAACTGTAATGGAGGAATTCTCCTTACTAAAAGAAACGTTTGTAGAATCAAACTTCTTATTCATATCCTTCCAGAAATCTTTAGATTTTGTAAATGGCCAGTAATTAGCACCTTTTACGTCATTGTCAAGCGTAGCTCTAAAGAAATTTGGACGTAGAGGGGAGGCCATGTATTCGATTCCATTAACCACATAAGAAGTTAATTCACCATTAGCTTTTGATACCGAAATTGCAAATGCTTTTCCTTTTACTTCAATTTTATCAGCTGTTTCACTGTTTGAAATTAAACCTGGAGTAGCTGCCTTAATCGATGCCGTTGTCTCACTTGCTTTAAGCAGTAATTGTTCTTTTGCTACTTCAAACCCTTTGGCACACCATTTTTTGTCGGTTGTTTCATGTAAGCTCAAGCGCAAATGATAATCTGCAGAAGGATTATGATTTACTTTACTAATAGGATTATTTACAGTTACAAACATTCCGGCAGATACATCTATCGTAGGTAAAATTCCTGATTGTATTTGCTTTCCGTTTTCAGTTAATGACCACTTAATTTGATATTTATTTAAGTTTGTAAAATCGAAACGGTTAATGATTCTGATTTGTTGTTTTGAATCATTGGCAAATTCAAACACCACCGGTTGGAATACGTATTTGGCTTCCCAGGCATGTGGGTTTGGAGTGCGGTCAGAAGCAAAAACTCCGTTTAAGCAGAAGTTTTTATCATTTGGCAAGTCACCAAAATCACCTCCATAGGCAAAGAATTTTGTACCATCGCTATGTTCCTTTTCAAGTCCCTGGTCGATCATGTCCCAAATAAATCCACCAATAAGATTTGGACGTACACGAATCTCATCCCAGAAATCGCCAAGTCCACCCAAAGAGTTACCCATGGCATGAAGGTATTCGCACATGATTATTGGCCGATCAATGTGTGGATTTTCAGACATGTTCATCAATTGAAAGAAGCTTGGATACATGCGGCTTACCACATCTACATAATCTTTATCATCCGGATTAGACATGGTCTCCCATGTTTGAGAAGCATATCCAACATTATCATCTTCTACATAATGTGGATCGCTAGGGTCACCTTGTGCACCCTCATAATGGATAAAACGTGAAGGGTCGTAATCGCGAATCCAAGCGGCAGTAGCTGCAAAAGCAGGTCCGGTCCCGGATTCATTACCCAATGACCATGAAATGATACAGGGGTTGTTTTTGTCGCGTTCGACCATCCTGATGTTACGATCCATAATGGCATTGAACCACGATGGACTTTGTGGTAAGAAGCTTCCTAAATGATGGCATTCTATATTTGCTTCATCCATTACATAGATACCATACTCGTTACATAATTGGTAAAAATAAGGATCGTTTGGATAATGCGAAGTACGAACAGCGTTAAAGTTAAACTGCTTAATTAACTGCACATCTTTAATCATATCCTCTCGGGTAAGAGCTTTTCCTCTAATGTGATGATGGTCATGACGGTTAACACCCATGATTTTAACTTCTTCACCATTGATGAGGAGCTCCTGTTTTTTGCCAAACTCTATTTTTCTGAAACCAATTTTATGATTTCGGGCTTCAACAACTTCTCCCTGAGGATTGGTAACTGATAAAACTATGTTGTATAAATAAGGAGATTCAGCAGACCATTTGTTGGGACGTCTGATATTTGCTTCCATCATCGCCCATTTGGTAACATCTCTGGCCACCCATCTTTCAAGGTAAACCTTTTTAACATCAACGCTGAGAGGATTATCAAGAACTTCTTTGTTATTCGAGTCTAAAAGAATAGCATTAATTTTCCAACCCTCAAGATTTTCTTGGTTCTCTTTCACCCATACACGAGGACGAATTTGTAACTGAGCATCTTCAATATTGGCATCAAACTTGGTTCTTACAAAGAAATCATTCAAGCTAACCTTTGGTTGGGCAAGAAGCATTACTTCGCGCTGAATGCCGCTTAATCGCCACATGTCTTGATCTTCGAGGTAACTTCCATCACTCCATCTGAATACTTGCACGGCTACACGGTTATTCGCTCCCGGAGTAACGAAATCTGTGATGTCAAATTCTGCAGCTAATTGGCTGCCTTGACTGTATCCAACTTCTTTTCCATTAACCCATACATAAAAGGCAGATGATACACCTCCAAAATGTAAAATAATTGATTCGTTTTTCCATTCAGCCGGAACTTCAAAATCACGATAATAAGATCCTACCGGATTGTCTCGATAAATATATGGAGGCATTGGAGGTTGTGGCCCTTTCCAATCATACCTGCGTGTGGTATCCAATATATTAGGGGTAAATGGGTAAACAATGTTGGTGTAGATTGGCGTACCATATCCTTTTAATTCCCAATTAGAAGGTACCTCAATGTTATCCCAATCTGCTTTAAAATCTTTTTTCCAAAAGTCAGTCGGGCGGTCTTCAACTTTTTCAACAAAGTTAAATTTCCAGGTACCGTTGAGGTATTTAATTCGCGATTTATCTCGATTGCCTTCAATAGCATCATTAACAGACTTGTATGAATAAGATGCGACTCTTGCGTCCAGTTTGTTTTTTTCGATTACTGTTTCATTTTCCCAGTCATTTTTAGCCTGTGTGGTTATTAGAGATGAAAATAATAACAGTAATGATAATTTACATAATTTAATCATTCTATTAAGTTTTGTATTTTAGTGCAAATATAATTATTCCCTACAAGATAATGATATTGTGAAAATATGCAGTTATAAGGGGGAAATTAGAATAAATTTATCGTTTCAGAGTATTAATTAAAATTTGGAAATAAAAATGGGAATGTTTAATGAACCGGAAGGATCGAATGGGTTCTTATGTGAATATGTATCAAAGATAACTACTTGTTTGAGGGATGTTTCCAATACTTCAATTGTTGATTTTGATGGTTCACTTGAAGACCAAGCTCAGCAAGCTTATCAAGCAGACTATGTGTTATTAGCACATAATGGCTCTGCCGAACCGGTATTTAATTATGCCAATTTAGCTGCACAAAAACTGTTTGAAATGAATTGGGATGAGTTTACTAATTTACCCTCTAAATATTCGGCAGAAGCAGATGAACGAGATGCCCGGGAAAGGTTTTTGAAAGAAGTAGAGTTAAATGGGTTTTCAAAAAACTATTCAGGAATTAGAATTTCAAAAACCGGAAAAAGGTTTAGAATAAAAGATGTTTTATTGTGGAATGTATACGATCAAAATGGCGATCAAATTGGACAGGCAGCCATGTTCAATAAGGTGGAGTTTTTATGATGACTCCAAATTATTAGTATCGAAAAGCCTTTTAAATATCATTCTTTAAAAATAACATCAATCTCATTTTCATTCAATGTTTTAATTGACTTGGAACAAATGTTATCATAGCAGATTAAACTCACTTTCGAGCTTGGTTCTTTTGCCTGAATTAATCTAACCGTTTCAATGATTTTAAGAGCATCTTTTTGAATGATACGGCTTTTGATAAGCTTTACTAAGCCCAAATGTTTAGGGGCTATTTCTTCAAGCTTTGCTCGTGATGACAACCCGTAATAAGAAGGTGTTAAATTCATTGGTCTTTATTTGTGGATTCCTGATTCATAATACCATTTTCCATTTTCTTTTACAAAATGAGAGTTTTCGTGTATACAGCCCGGTTCTCCATTCTCAATAAAAGAAGCTTTAAATTCAACATAGCCATCCATATCATTAACAGAACCAAATTTGTGATCAATGATTTCAAGGCCTTTCCAGTGAACCGATTTAGCCCATTTTAAAATTGCTTTGCGTTCTTTAGTCGGGCGGGTTTGAGGATGATGACTATTCATTAAGTAGTTGATGTTGGCCAGCACGAAAGCACTATACCGAGAACGCATGAGCTGTTCTGCAGTTTCCGGATTTTCAATTCCCAGAAGGTATGGTTCACAACAATGATGATAGTCTTTTTGAGAATTACAATAACAGAGCATTTTCTAAAAATAGGTTTATTCACGATTGCAAAAGTAAAAATTTATGAATGAAGCAATATCATTGATGGTCATCTATCTTAAAGCATTTACCTTTTATTTGATATTTCGTAATTTGAAGAGTTGAACTTCAAGCCTAATAAAGATGAAAGATCTTCCGAGAGTTGAGCAATTAAGGCTTTATGAACAACTGGTTGATAATATGACAAATGGTGTTTGTATTATCAAGGCAGATGATGAAGTAGTGGTATATACAAATTCTCAATTTGATGCGCTATTTTCTTTAAATAGAGCTGAAATTCAAAAAATACATGCATCCGAATTATTTGTTTTTGAAGAGCATCCTCAAGGAGAAAGCTATTTAAACGTATTATATGCCTTAAAAAATGATGGTGTATGGCAAGGAGAATTGTTATGTGCAGATCAAAAAGGTTTACGGTTTTGGTGTTATGTAAATATGTCAACATTCTGCCACTCAGTGTACGGTAAAGTTTATTTGGGTATTTACGCTGATATCACTGAAAAGATAGAAGTAAGGCAACAACTCAATCAAATGGAAGTGTTGTTGAAGTCCAGCATCGAGAGTCCGAGTGATGTAACGATTGTTTCGATTGATAAAGATTTTAATTATTTATATTTCAATGATGCTCATCGAGTTGTGATGAATGCCGTGTATGGTGTTGATATAGCCGTGGGCGATAATATCTTAGAATGTATTACCGAAGAAAATGACCGGCAATTAGCCAAAAAGTTTTATACTAAGGCCCTTTCAGGAGGGCGATTTTCACATGTTGATGAATATGGTGTTCCTAAGTTTCGATTTTATTTTGAAACAGATTATAACCCCATTTATAATGCTAGTAATGAAATTATAGGTGCAGCTGCCTTTGCAAAAGAAATTACACAAAGAAGAAGAACCGAAATTGCGTTAAGAGAAAGCGAAGAACGTTTTAAAAAGTTATCGGACTTGTCCCAAGAAGGTATTTTTATCCACAATGATGGGATATGTATTGACGTAAATAAAGCTTTTGAACGCATCGTTGGGTATTCAAAATCTGACCTTGTTGGAAAAGATTTAATCGATGTTTTGGTGGTTGATGAGTTTAAACCTATTGTGAAAATGGCAATTCAGAGCAGTCAGTTTTCAAATTATGAGATTTTAGTAAAGCATAAAGACGGAAAGGTTTTAAACGTTGAAATTACAGGTCGTCGACGAATAAGGCATAATGGTGAAAAGGCTTATGTCTCAGTTGCCAGAGATTTGACTGAAAACAAAACCTACCAGTTGAAAGTCAAACGAAGTGAAGCTGATTTGGCCGCTCAGATAGAGAATACCTCTGATGCCATTTGGTCGGTAGATGGTAATTATAGGATGACGGTTAGTAATACGAATTTTATCCATAATTTTTATTTAGCCTATCAGCATGAGCTAAAGGTGGGTGAGCGCATCTTAGACTACCTTCCGGCTGAACTTAAAGCCGAATGGAAAAAACGCTATGACAGAGCCTTGCAGGGGGAGCATTTTAGTGTGATTGATGAGTTTAATTATGATAGTTTAACTCATTTTGTCGAATCATCTTTTAATGCAGTACGGGTAGATGGAAAAATAGTTGGAGTGGCCTGTTTTACCAAAGATATTACTAAACAAAAAGTGGCTGAACGCGATTTGAAATTCAGCGAAGAGAAATTAAAAAAACTATTAGAGTTATCTCCGGCAGCAATTTCAATTCAAAACTATACCACATATTTTTATGTCAATTCAGCTTGGGAACAATTAACCGGATATACCAAAGAAGAGGCTTCAAGAATATCGCCCTATGACGTGGTTCACCCTGAAGTTCGGGAAAAGACCCGACTACGATCCGCTTCCAACTTTTTAAAAGAAGGTGATGAAGACCGTTTTGATTTAAAGATTCAAACCAAAAATGGAGAGATCAAGTGGGGAGATATGTCTATTGTAGTTATGATGTATGATAATCAGCTGGTAACCTTTAGTGTCATTGTTGATGTTACTGAACTTAGAATGGCTCAAAAAGAGTTGTTAGATAGTAAAAATGAGTTAAACATCGCCAATGCCACAAAAAATAAGTTTTTTTCAATTATAGCCCATGATCTTAAAAGCCCATTTTCATCCATTTTATCTCTGTTAACCTTCATCACAAATGAATATGATCATTTTTCAGATGAAGAACGCCGAAATTTCTTAGACAGCTTATTGTCAACGGCAAACAAAACGTATTCGCTTTTAGATAATTTGTTGAATTGGGCAAAAGCTCAATTAGGTGGGATTAAAATTAAAAAAGTAGAACTGAATATTAATCGATTTATTGACCGGGCGATAGATCCCTATTTATCCATTGCCAAAGAGAAAAATATTATATTAAATATAAATGTATTGAAATCAAATCCCTTATGGGCAGATGAATTTACTTTATTAACAGTAATCCGTAATTTATTTAACAATGCCATTAAGTATACGCATCAAGGAGGTAGGATTGATATTACTTACGATTGTGTAGAATCAACTTCAATCATTGAAATAAGAGACGATGGTGTAGGGCTTTCTCAAAAACAAATGGATCAACTATTTCAATTAGATGAAAGTATTTCCACTCCCGGAACTAATGATGAACAAGGTACAGGATTAGGCTTAATTTTAAGCAATGATTTTGTAAAGCTTAATAAAGGTTGTTTGCTTGTAGAAAGTTCCCCGGAGAGAGGCAGTATTTTTAAAGTCTGCCTGCCTAATAAACCGGATTAATAAGAAGGTATCATTCAAAGTAACATTAGGGAAATTTATTCTTCAAAATATACATCAGGATGATTACCCGTAAAAACCTCTTCAATAATAAATATTGGTGTAGAAAGTGTATCAGAATCAATTATTTGATTAGTTTTTATTTCGTATGTGTTGGGTGCCATTTTTAACTTTGAAAGATACTCTTCTAAATTTGTATTGCGTTGGGAGATTAAACTGTTTAACAAATTATCAATTTCAGATTCTCCAATAATATTAATGCATTTTTGTTTGATTGTAGCGCTTTGAGAAAGCGTAGTGTTCTGATTTATATATTGAACAAAATCCGGTTTGTTATCCGATAATAGTTTCGCTTTTGCTTGAGCAGTATTTCGATTTCTTTTTGCCGGCTTTTGCTTAGACATCAGGTATTGAATTTTTACTTCCTGCAACGCAATTTCTTCTTTTTCAGTTTCGGAATTTGTGTATTGAGAGAAGATGATTTTATTGGCATCTTGAGTGACTACCCGATCAGCTACTTTCATTAACAAAGGTTTTTGATTGAAAGGAATTTTATCTTGTGCATTTTTCAATTTAATGATCTCTACTATTTTATTCAGTTGTTTAACTTTAGTTTTAACGGTATTGCTTATTTCTTTAACTTTTTTAGAAGCTGCTTCAGTCAAGAATTTTTTAAGTTCCGTTTTTATTTTTTCTGATAAACTAAACTCCGGATCAGATGGATTTCCTTCTATAGGGATGTCAAATTTAATCAGATCATTTTTTCCTTTTAAAACATTAAATGCTGCTCTAACTGGCACTTTCACGATAGCATTATCATGCGTTTTCTTTCCAAAAATAGGATCGAATATTTCAAATGCGTTGTGGTTAACAATTGATTCTGGAGTTTTGCTGAGGCTAAAGTCGTATGTCAAAAAGCCATTTAGAATCGGGTAGGCCAAATAGTATTCTGAATAAGGTGAAAAGGTAGCAAGCTGAAGTTTACTCAGTTTTGCATTGATGGAGTAATTGTCTGGTTGATTTTTGTTTATTTTAATATTGCCTTTTAAACTACCTTCCTCATTTAAATTTGCCGAGTAGTTGATTGGGATTATTGTAGTTTGGTTCTCAATGTCTATGGTGTTGATATTTATATCTTTGATGTGATAATTAAAAGCTTGCTTTAACGTATGATCTGTAATGGAGACAGATCCTTTTTCAATGCTTGCAGATTTGATTAAATAATTGAGTTTATTTGATTCCGCATCTTCCTTACGGTTCGAATTATTTGAAATAAATACGCCATCCCAATTATTTGATTCGTTATTGAAACTGTAATTGAGATGAGGTTCTGATATCTTTATTGATTTAAGGAAAAAGGATGATTTTGTTGGTTTAAAGTACAATAAGTCAGTCGATATGGATTTTATAGAAGCTAGTTCTTCATGATTATCGCCGTAAAAAACAAGTTCTTTAATTTCAGCAGTTCCACCTATTTTAAGATTCTCTATGTTTTCTAAACTTCCCCAAAGCTGACAATTGATGTTTAAACTACCTGTCAGGTCTTTTATGTTAATGTATTCGGTAAAATAATCTTTTATAGAATGTAGATTAAAGTCATTTATTTTTAGATTAACCGTGTATGTTTGATTGTTTTGGTCAATCTGACTTTTAATGTGCATTTTACCATAATGGCCAAAATTGAAGTCAAGTCCGATTTCGGGACGTTTATTATCCCAAGCTAATTCAGGGAGTTTTAAATTTAAATTAGAGAAGTTTATAGTCTGCTTGGATTCTTGATCACTAAAGTTGATGTTTGAGTTGCGGATACTAATGTTTTTGAATGAATACTGAATGGGAGAAGAGGTGGTGGTATCTGTAACTGAGGCTGTTTCCTTTTTTTGATACAAATCATCAAAGTTGAATTGCTGCTTGTTTTTTACAATGTTAATATACAATCCATCCATAGAAATTTCAGAAATGGCGTAGATGTCATTTTTTAATTGCAGGGAAGATAAATCGATAAATGCTTCATTCATAAAGATGAAAGTATCTACTTCATTGGTTTCGTAGATAGTTAAACCTTTGATGGTAAACGAAAAGGTAGCTGGGTTGAAATCTAAATCATCAATGGTTATTTGTCTGCCTATCAATTCTTTGATTTTTTTTGTAAATCCTTTTTTGATAAAAGCAGAATAGGTGAACACAAGGATGATAATTGAAGTTATCAGGACAATTAAGATGATAAAGCGCTTTTTCATAACCACTTATATAATCAATGATAAAAATCTAACTAGTATGTATTAAGGAAATTACTTCGTATGTAGGATTGCAATAATCTTATAACGTAGAAAACTACTTTTTCTTGTAAAAGATTTGAAGATTAAATGGAGTGATTATTCTTTACTGTCATATATGCAGGTTCTTAATGAGTTGTTTTATGGTCGAACAAAAAGCATGTTGTTTAAGATCTAATCATTAGTTTTACAAATCCTCAATAATATTTTCAACAAATTCAAACTCTTTATCAGAAATGATCTGGCCATTAATATGGAAAGTCTTTTTTTGATTAATCATTTCATAGCCCATGTCATCAGGAGTAAACTCTTCAAATTCATCTTTTTCATGGATTTTTGTATGATTAAAGGAGAGTTGATTATCTTCAATCTTTATGGTTAATGTACCTCCTCGGGACGGATTTTCAAGTATTTTGTATTCAATGCTCATGGATAATTGAATTATAGAATTAATTTTTGGATAAAAATAAATGATTGTTTGTGTAAAAACAATTGGGCTAAATCAAATGGATTATAAAAACTGTTTGGTTTAGCCCAAATCTTCTGTTCTTGAAAGAGACTGCCAGAGCGATTATAGCTTTTATTTATAGCCTTTTTATATGAATTGAATAAATTAGAAAAAGGTTGATGCCGCTGTTTAGTATGAGTTTTGAATTTTGTTGGCCATTCATCTTTAATCGATATTACTCAATGAAAATGGTTTGGCAATAATCATTTCGCTAAAAGTGGATCCCTAGGAGTAGATGTTTTTTGATTTTATCTGGAAAAAAGGAATAATTTCTTTTTAGAGGAAAGTAGTTAAATATTTATCAATAGTAAGTTTACGTTAGCATCAAAGATACGGTGTCATAAAGCATAGTCTGAAGGGCTATGAATATCATGGCATGATATGGTTAGCGCCAAAGAGCGTAGTCGTGTGATTAAGACTACGCACTTTTGTGAGTTTTTCGATTTGCTTTATATCTAAGTAAAAAGGTATTAAAGTCTACTTTTTAATCCTACTGTTTTCTTTTATCTCATCTATTAGGGTTTTAGATATATCATCTTTTGTATTGACATGAATGTATTTTCCTTTCCCGGCTCTGGCCATTCCTGCCATAAATGATTTTGCTTCCTGGTCTACCCCAAAACCAATTATGGATAAAGTGACGCCATCCATTGCCTGCTCACGAATGAATTGACGTATTTCATCAGGATTAATGCTGCCGCCGGTAAATTGGCCATCGGTAGCTAAAATGATTTGATTGTTTCCTTGCAAAACTTTCTTTTGCTGAGCCAATTCATAGGCTTTGTGAAGGCCTTTTACACCTCGTGTGATACCTTTTGCTTCTAAACCATTGATTTGATTAGTAAGCGTTGTTTTTTGATTTCCGGGAATGCCTTGAATTAGGATTTTTGGACTTTCCGCATAACTAATCAACGAAACGTTGTCTATGTCGCGTAAGACATCAATCAGGTTATTAATGGATTGCTTCAATAAATCAAGTTTTTTTCCGGTACGCATTGATAAAGAAACATCAATGAGCAGAACCAAATTATTGGCACCATATTCAGTGCGAGATAATTGATTTGGGTTTTGTGGAATATTAATAGGTTCTTCAATTGATTTTTGAATATTTTCTAATTCAATGGGGTCCGGTTCGATAGGTGGTTGGTCAATTGGATGCATTTCAAAAAATATGATTGGAACAGATCGTCCAATGTATTGTGTCTTTTGAAGTGGTTGGTATCCTGCTTTTGCCAGGTTGAAATTGTATTGACCGATTTTCATTTCTCCTGTCCAGATGCCTTTTTTGTCAGTGCTGCCATTTATTTGATATCTATCGTTGTGAATTAGATTGGCTTGAACATCATTTAGCGGAAGTTTCGTGACTGCATCCGTGACATGAATTTCTCTTATGTTCCAATTGTCCGGATTTGGGAAGCATTCTTGTATGGCAATAACTTCACCTGTTAAAGTTAATTGGTACTCAGAATTTGAAGCATTGGTAATTAGGGTTATTTTTTTATTAAAAGTACCAAGTGTGTTTAAATCCGGAAGTATAAAAACCTGAGCAGATTCACCGGGTTTGATATATTTTCTTGGAAACTTCACCATGATGTTGGGTTCTCTGTTAACCTTTAAAATGGCTAAATCTTCACTTCCCGTATTAGTGAATTGGAAAGCGATAGGAGGATAACTCAAATTGGCAACTCTCCCAAAGTCGTGTTCAGACTTTTGAAAGGTGATTTTGGGTTGAGCATTAACCGTATGAATTAATAATACAAAGAAAAATAGAATGGAGGATAGGATATATCGCCTGTTGGAAAAAGTTATTTTACTTAATAATAACATGATCTTTACTGTACTTATTGGGTGAATATCTAATTTTTGAAGCCAAAGCATTAATATAAAGCAAACCAAATTTTTTATATTCTAGAGTTTGCTTTGAATCTAATATAACATTTCTGTCAAATAAAGCTATAGTCCCACAAAGCACTGAAAGTAGGTAATATTTATCCACTTCATAAAGAATATAGAACCATTCTGCTTTATGAATTTCAGTTAGTTGTGATTTGTGAAGTTCTGGTTTTTTCATTTTATGCCTAACTCCAAAAGCTTTAAAACCGTTTTCCAGTTTCTTGTGGTGGCATTTACCAACAGTTTATTCTCAAAGAAGTTATTGGAGAGTTTGGACTGATGATATTTACCTTCGCATCTAATAAATACATCTGTATTAATGATTTCGAATGTATCCGGTGGATGAGAAATTAACTTTATTTGTTCTATATTTTCCTTTGAAGGAAGTTTTTTTAAAAAGGTGAGATGAAGTTTTGTAACATCTGTTTCATTATTATAGAATGGATTTTTCGTAATGGTGTTTTCCAAATCCTCAATTGATCTAACAATAACAGGAACATCAAAATCAAAATAGTCTTTGATCCTCTTCTCGATTTTTTCTTCTATCTCAGTATTTGAAATATTTGTAGACTTAAAAATGACATTTCCACTTTGAATATAAGTCTGGACTTCTTCAAAGCCTAAGTATTCAAAAAGAGATTTTAAATCATTCATCAGGATTTTTCTTTTTCCTCCGACGTTGATGCCTCTTAAAATGGCTATTTTGCGTTTCTTCATTTAAACATGGTTTACAATGGTTTAATTTCAAAGATCAGTAAGCTTAATTATCAAATCCTTCCACCAAACTCATCTGTTCCCTCGACTCAATAGCTCTTTGAGAACGACTGTTACGAACAATATTTACAGCTTTTTCGGCATCCATTCCATTGGCATATCTTAAATATAATGCAGCAATGGTTCCGGTTCTGCCTAGTCCACCAACACAGTGGATTAGTATTTTTTCCTGATTGTTAATTGCGTTATCGATAGCTTGGTTGAGAAGATTAATTTGTTCTTTTGTTGGAATTCCTTGGTCTTTAATAGGAATATGCGTACAAATAATACCTTCTCGCTTTAAAGATTGGACTAAATTAGAAACGCCATGTTTTCTTAATTCTTCATGAGTTACTAAGGTGAAAACATGTGTGATCCCATTTTCTTTTATGGTTTCAATATCTTCTATTAAATCTCTCTCCATGTCTTTTCGTCCGGGTAAAAGAGTTAAGGCTATTTGATCTTTACCTTTAAAAGAGGCTTCAGAGTTTAAAAAATCTAAACGTAGTTTTTTGGATTGATGATGTATGTGTAAGATTTTTAGTGCACAGTGAGATGCCGTATACAGGGCTAGTTTTTTCTGATATTCATTACATTCATCAAACGAGAGTGTGTGAATGCTGTAACGAAGCATGGCTACCAAATATTGATAAGGATCGCGTGTGGTTTCAATTAAATCAGGATAAAAGAATCTAAGCTTTCGAACTGTTCTTAAGGCTCTGTTGAACTGTTCGAATTTAAAGGTTTGTTCGTTGGGAGGAAAGGCTAAATCTTCAACTGCAAGAATGCTATCAATGAATTGCGTGGCTTCATTAAATTGCTCGTTGTTGTTAATGGCCGTAAAAATAAACAGTAAATCATTTTCAAATTTAATAAGGTCTTTTAGTACATGGCCATAGTGAGTATGAAAAAAGTCTATTAACCAAACATTTTTTTGTCCATCAATCATGATGTTGGCACCATTTAAATCTCCATGAATGTAGGACATGAAGCTTTGTCCGGCACCAACTTCCTTCAAGCTTTCAAGCTCCTTTTCATAAAAGTTAACAACATTATAGGTTTTTATACCTTCAAAGTGTAAGAAATCATTCTTAATTACAGCCAATTTTTCAACATTTGCTTTAACCGATGCTGCATAGCTAGAGGAAAAATCATAGTAGGAAAGTAGATTAAGACGTTCAGATTTTCGGGCTTCGTAGAGTTTTCCCAATTGTTCTTTAAATACAATATCAAGATAGTTGTCAATGTCATCCGCTTGATAGGCCGTCATGTACAGTTTCTGAAGTGTAATAACAGATTCCCCAAACATGGCTGCATACCTGTATTTTATGGCACCCCGGGTTTCATCTTCAGCATAATCGATGATGCTGGGAGCATTGTTGCCTAAAACATCTTTTATCCTTTCAAATGCATCGCGTTCTTGAGCGATGGATTGACGAGGTCCAATTTTTATAACAGATGGCGCTTCCTTATGTCCATATATATCTTTAGAACTGCTTTTTAACACTACATTGCCCGAAAAACCTCCATCCAATACCGTAAAATCGGTACTTGTACAGTTTCTAAATAAAAACTGAAGCAGCGTTTTATCAGACTCAGAGGTGTTAATTTCTGTATTGAAATTCAAACTTGTACCATAACTTTTTAATGCAATTGAGGCATCAGGTATGCTTCCGTTTAAGAAGGAGGTAAAGTCTGCGATGGATGAGAAAATAGTAATGCCCAATAGTTTCTGTAATCTTTCTAACGAAATGAAGTGCATTGATGTTGAGGAACTTGCTGTAAGTGCAGAACATAAAGCAATCCTGAAATTTGGATAGCGTGTGGCTAATTCATAAGCTAGAAAACTGATTTTGGCATCTGTCCATACACCAATTAATCCAATTTTAAGCGATTGATCTTTATGGTTTTCCAGTAAATCACTTAAGCCTGTATCGATAAAATCGTTTAACCCGGATGCATTAATAATGTGATGGTTCTCATTACTGATGTGTTCTTGAAATACAAATTCAGCGCCTTTCGTATTTTTAATACAGTGAGTTCCAAATTGCTCAAGGTGGCTGGTTTGCGTCTTGTCTTCGGCATCGTGCCAATCTCTTATGTGTATGATGTCCAATTCTTCATCGGGTTGATCATAAGCCCATTGGATGAGCCTGCAAACAGGACCTTCCTGAATGTTTTCACCAACTAAACGTTCTGCTTCACGATGACCGATGTGAAGTTTATTGGGTATGCTTTCATGTTTTTGAATGGGTTGAACAAAGTCATTTTGTAAGCATTGGGTAATGAGAAGCGCCTTCATATATAGATGTTTCATGGGTTCGAGATTTCGAATTTAATCATTTGTTAGAATTTTGCTATTCAAGGGAGTTATTAGTTTTACAAAACGTCCATGAACATGTTGTAGATTGTAAAAGTTTATACTATTTTCGACCTGTTGTTTATTAAAAATACATACTACACAAATTGTCCTAAAATTCCGACTTTCATCGGATAGGTACTGTATCGAATAATCCATGTGTTTCGTTAATGGAATTATTGTATCTCATCGAATTTTATAACTAACGATTTATTTTTTATTAAATAATTAAAATATGAGGTTTTTACCTCTTGTTTTAAGCATGTTTGCTTTGTTATCATGAGATAAAGTACCAAGCAAAATGCTAATCAAATAGATGTAATTATGATTTCATCAAATAAACAATTAGTCTTAGATTTTTATGCCAAAGTATATGGTCAAGGTGATTTTTCTTATGCCGATTCTGTTATTCATGAGAATTACATACAGCATAATCCATTGGTTAAGACCGGTAAATATGGTTTTATGGAGTTTTTAAATATGTTAAGTCAAATGCCTAAGCCAGAGAAACCTCAAAAACCTTTTATGCGAATTGTTAGTGAAGACAATTTTGTTGTTGTTCATTCAAAAGTCAATTTCATGGCTAAGGATCATGCAACAGTTGATTTAATTCGAATAGAAAATGGAATGTTTGTTGAACATTGGGATGCATCACAAACTATTTCTTCAGGGTTACCTGTTGTAGTTGGAGAAGATTTGATTGATAAAGAGGAGGTTGCTGAAAGAAATAAGGGGATTGTGAATGATTTTATACAGAATATTATCATCAAGAAAAATTATTCGCTCGCCAGTAAGTATTTAATTCCTGAGGTTTCACTTGGCAATTTTGAATTAGGGTTCGATTCTTTTCAATTACATCGGTTAATAGGTGAGCATAATTATGTTGTTACACAAGCGGGTTATTTGATGGATAGTAAGCGATATGTTGTTTATGATATTTTCCGTTTAAAAGAAGGATTTATTAGGGAGCATTGGAATGTAAAGCAAGCTGTCCCTGAAATACAAGTACATAATAATGGAATGATTTAGCCAGAGAGCTTCATACCTAAATAATAAAACAGTTAAATGCGAATTATAGGTGAGTAATTTCTTCCGTATTTAACTGTTTTTTATTGATATAAAGAAACCACCTTCCCAGATATGATTCTGTATTACTATATTCACGTTTCTAAAACGTTTAGCTGTAATAATTATCATTTTATCCCTGATCTATGAATGAATTAATAAAAAGGGCAAAAGGAATTTTCCAACAAGTTCCACAAGCACCAACCAATCCTACCGTTAAAAAAAGTGTAGAGAAATTCTCAATTCCAGATTTATATACCAATGACGTAATTAATGGTAGTGGGGAAGAAGGTGATCAATTAGCTTTGGATGAAAAACTGCGTCAGGCTTATTTTTGGATTTCAAATACGGCTATCATTAGTCCGTTTTACGATATCGAATATGCCGGTGATAATGAGAAATCTTTCTATTTCGGAGAAAGTAATGTAGAAGTAAGTTTGCCGTCAGATCAAAGTTATTCAAGCTTTGTGTTAATGCCCTTGTTAAATTTGGTAACTCGTGGAAAATGTTTAATAGTTGGGGGTCCCGGACGTGGAAAAACAGCTACATCGATTTTAATGGGGCTTTTGGCCGGATATTCCAAAGAAGATGTGATGCGCGCCATTCAGCATGGACAACCTCAAATGACTATTTCTGATTTATTGGGACACCCATTGCCATCTGATATGGTAAAAGCAGAAAGCACAGATGATATTCGTATTGCCTGGCGAAAGTGGTTGAGTATGCGTGTGAAAATTATTGATGAATATAACCGTATACCTACACGTACTCAATCGGTTTTGCTAACTGTTTTAGCCGATAATTATGCAGAAATTTTTGATAAAATATATGAATGCCCTGAAGCTGCCTGGTACTTAACGGCCAATGACGATGCCGGTGGAGGAACCTACGAAGTTATTGAGGCTTTAAAAGATCGTATTGATATTGTAATTCGGGCTTTTCATTTTAATACACGTTTTATTGAAGATTTACAACGTAGAATTGAACTGAATTTTAAGCCGGAAAAAGCCATTTCTGAAGAAATTATTTTCTCCGAAGACGAAATTGATCAAATTAATAAGGAGATTCGTTCTGTTGTTATAGCAGCACCCATTCGAAAACGCATTGAGTTTTTCTGTCGTCAGTTTGAGTTTTTTGAGCCTGCATCTACCAAGTTGGAGTACATGACAAAAGATACAGCCAAATTATCCGGCATTGACATGCGCCATCTATACAGTAAAGAAACCGGAAAGGATAAGGTGAAAGATTTGGGAACTCAAACGCATAATGGCTTATCTGTACGTAAGTTGATGACTTTGCTGACGTATTCAAAAGCCATAGCTTATTTTAGAGGAAATAAAGAAGTTGAGTTAGAAGATGTTCGTCAGGTATTACCCTTTATTTTGCACGATACATTAAATCAGCATTTAGAATCGCCCTTCTTTGATCAACCCGAGTATGAAAAGTTTCGAGTAGATCGAATTGTGTGGTTAAGAAAATTATTCGATCTCTCTTGTGAAGAATACTTATCCTTAGGGATGGATGATGAAGATCCAATGGATTATTTTGATGCGCAGTTTAATTCAGGGCTAGAGAATGTGACTTTAAAAGAAATCGAACTGCGCTTGAATAGCATTGAAAAACAAATGCAAAAATGGTCATCCGAAACCAAGTTATACAGTTATCAGGCAGATGATATCTTAAAACTGAAATATTATCATCAGCGATACAATAATTATAAAAGGTGGCTTTTATGGAAAAAATAAGTTATCCACCTTTAATTAAGCATCTTAAAGCTGAAGAAGAATATTATACACATTTACTCGCTGAGTTTGAGATTAAACATGGTTTTGTTCCCGGTGATTTTATCACTTTGGTAATGGTAGAGTATATCGAACCCTTAATAAAGCAACTTGCAAATGAACAAGAGAGTGTTATTGCTAAAATCTCCAAAGCCATGTTTTCCGAAATGTTAAAGTATGCGGTTGGGAATACAAAGCAGAAGGTTCAAGAAGATTATTTAAGTGCGTGGCGATTGCTGCCTGCAATTTCGGATCTGTTTAGAAAAGAACCTGTGAAGGTACTTTCAGCTTTTTCGTCAGCCATACAAAGTATTGATAAACATCAAGCAGGAAGAACCCGTGAATGGCTGTCGCTAATGGAGCAAATTGTAAACTCCTGTTCTAAGTTAAGCGATTTACTATATGTTGGTCGTATTACAGCCTGGATGTGTGGTCTTGCTCATTTACGAAGCAATGCGTTGATGAATTATGAATCCTTATCAGATGATTTAAAAGATCTTCTGAATGAGTTATTTCGAGAAGCAAGTCCTTTAGAAGAATGCTTGCGAACTCCAGGAAAAGCAAAATTTGCAGAAACTGTTTATGTGGGTGGTTTTATAGGTTTTTCAGATGGACTATTTAATCATCCACCTAAAGTAATGAAGCATGACGATTGTTTTATAGCAAGTGATGGACATAATTCATGTGCCCTTTATGTTGATGCTTGCGGATTGCTTGTACTGCCCAATGTGCCAATAGATGGAGAAAACATCATGCAAAATGCAGACTTATCAGATCCAAAATCAAAGCAACTCAAGAAAGCTTATAAAGACTTAACATCTGTTTCAAGCATGGGAGAAGTAACGGTTTATACGCGTGAATCTTCCTTTCATCTTTTTGTAAAATCATAAGCATGGTAGCAAAACAGGAGATAGAAATACTAAAAAATGCTTGGCCTAAAGCTCAGAAAGTGTGGAGTGATTTTGTTCGTTTGCGGGAGCCGGTCTGGTGTGACTCGAAAATTAGTGCTAAACAAGAAGGTTTAACAGATAGTTTTGCCATGATTCGTTTGACTGATCATCGAATTGTTATTGATGCCACTAAGATGAAAGAAAACAAGCTCATGGACTATTCGTTGCAGATACTGGCACACGAAATAGGGCATCATATCTACACCCCGGGTAATTTAAAAGATAACGCCACAGTACAAGCAAAGTTTCGGTGGAGTCTTGTGGGACTTGAAGAAATGGCACCCATGGTAGCAAACATCTACGAAGACCTTCTTATCAATGACCGACTTCAACGGTTAAAAGGTTTGGATATGGCAGGGGTGTATAAAACGCTTAACCAAGGCATTGATTTTTCGAAAGTGTGGACCTTATACATGCGTACCTATGAGCACTTGTGGCGCTTAAAGAAGTTCGAACTAATACCTGATACCCGTTATTGGACGGATGAAATTGATGCAGATGCTTCTATTATGGCTTCATTGATACGCAGTTATTCTAAGAACTGGTTGGAAGGCGCCAGTCGCTTTGGCGCGATGATGTATTCTTACTTAATAGAAGAAAAAGAGGCAAAGCAAGCTCAACGATCTTTCCGATTAACCTTAGATGCTGATAAAGCAGGCACTGGAGGTGGCGTAATTACCGGATTGGTTGAAGTGGATGATGATTACCTAAACGGAGCGATTGACCCTCGCAGTGAGGCTATTGGAGATGATGGAGCAAAGGATAGCAAGCCTCCTGTTTTAAGTGTTAAAAACAAAGAAGGAGGAGCCGGGCCGGAGCAACGTTACATTCAGCCTGGTGTCTATATGGATATGTTGCAACAGGTTAATCCTGATTTGGATAAGCAGGAAGTTCTCAATAATTATTACAAAGAGATTGCCTTGCCTTATTTGATCGATTTTCCCATGGAAATTAAAGAAAAAAGATCTAAGAATTTACCGGAAGGATTAGATGTTTGGGACATTGGTGATTCTGCCGATGAAATAGATTGGATTCAATCAGCTATTTACTCACCTCATATCATTCCCGGAGTGAGTACTTTAAAGCGGGTTTATGGTTATTCTGATGATGACGAAGAGACCGAAGCACCTTTAGATGTATACATTGGTATTGATTGTTCGGGTTCAATGGGAAATCCGGCGGTGCGTTTTTCCTGGCCGGTACTGGCTGCAACCATTGTTGCTTTATCAGCGTTACGTTCCGGTGCAAAGGTTTTTGGTTGTTTGTCGGGGGAGCCGGGTTCCTATTTGCAAAGTGAAAGATATGAAACGGCTGAACGCGAAGTGCTCTCTGTTTTAACATCATATTTAGGAACCGGTTATGCTTATGGAGTTGCCCGGTTGAAAGATGTATTTGAACAAAAGAAAAAAGATCAATCACACATTATAATCGTTAGCGATGATGATATTTTCTCCATGTTGGATGCAAAAACCGATAATGGAGATAATAATTGGGAGACCATAGAAATGGCATTGAAAAATGCCGGGGGTATTGGAACCCTTGTTTTACATTCTAATTCCAATTGGCATCAACAAGAAGTTAAGCGTTTAGAAGCCATGGGTTGGCATGTGTATTATGTAACCAACGAATCTCAGTTGCTGGAATTTGCCACTGAGTTTTCGAAAGTCAATTATGAGCAATGAATGATTTATATACACTCATGGAGCATTTGAAACAATGCCCGGCTGAGTTTTTAAAAGAATCGGTTTATACAAATCCTAAAAATGGATTAGATACCAATGCGTTGGTGCTTGATTTATATCGGAAGTTTTCAAGGGCTTTTGATAGTGTATCAGAGATCATGAATTCAGATCATGAAAATGGATATACTTCAGAGCATTTAATTGCTATTCATCTGGCAGTATGGTTTTTTTCAAGTGGCGAATTGAATGTTGAAAAGCAGATGCTTCCAAGTATTCAATCTTTTATGTTTGAGCAGCTTATCGATTTGTCTAATGTGACCAAAGCATCCAAATGGATAGAAGACGAAGAACGGGTAGAAGAATTTGTGCGAAGTGCATTAATGGCTTGTGAGATCTTACCCGAAAACGAAAGTTTCGAAGAAGCTTTTGACCGTTTAGAGTCCATTAGCGTTTTAAAGCGAAATAAAGTGTTAGCCCGTTCTAAAAAAGCTTTTGACCGGGTGTTAGAAGTAAGAAGAAAGATGGCAGAACAAAAAGCACGCGAAGCAGCAAATGTATATGGCAGAGAATAAAGAACCCCAAGCAGTATTAAGCGATGAAGAAAGATTTCCTTTAATCAAGGATTTTTCTTTTTTAAAAGAGTTAAGGCAGGATAATGCTGCTCCTGTTTTCAATTTCCAAAGTGGCGATCGTTTGCAAGAAAAGCACCTGCAAAGCATTTTCAATTATGAGAAAGCATTTGTTCATAGAGAAAAGATAAAGGAAAACGAAGTTCCTGATTTTGTTAAGAATTACATTCTGGAAAGCATCGACAAAGTTCCTTTTTATAAAGGCGGCTCAAATGATTTACAAGAGCATGTAACCTTTAGTAAGGCAGCTATTCGTCAAACACCCTGGCAATTCATTTGTGATGATGCCGATATGAATGATTTATTGGTGTACAGTACATCCGGTACAACCGGCCCGGCCATGGATGTCTTATTTGCACCCGAAACTCAGGCTTCGTGGATAATCCAGCTAGAGTCCATTATGAAAGAAATGGGTATCAGCTTTTCGAAGAATCCGGAAAGGGTAGCCATTGCGTTGATCTGTAATCAGGAGAAAACATTAACCTATGCCTCATTATCTACTTATTTAAATGGGTCGGGAGTTCTGAAGATTAATTTGAATAAAGACGATTGGCGAAATGAGCAAGATAGAATCAATTTCCTTGAGAAATATAATCCTGAAGTATTAACCGGTGACCCAATCGCCTTTATGGCATTGAAGAATTTAAACCCTCAGTTGAGTCCAAAGCTAATGGTTTCATCTGCCATGAAACTTCATCCGAAAACAGAAAAGGAATTAAGCACATTTTTTAATTGTCCGGTTATAGATGTTTACGGGATGACTGAATGCCGCATGTTAGCTTTTCGTACAGGAGATGTTTATCGATCCATCAGACCAGATATCTATTTCGAAGTTTTTGATTCGAAGAGTGATAAAGCTTTGCCTTATGGCGAATTTGGAGAACTGGTTCTTACCGGAGGAAATAATCCATTTTTAAAGTTGATTCGATATCGTACCGGCGATTTTGGTCGATTAGAACTAAGGGATGGAATCCAGTGTATTACAGAATTGGAAGCACGTGAGCCTGTTCTTTTTTACGATGAAAAGAATAATGTGGTAAATAACATTGATGTATCTCGAGGGTTAATGCATTTGGACTTATCAGCTTATAGTCTTCATCAAAACACAGATCGAAGCTTTGAGTTTGCCGGGCGAGGAGATAAAGAATTAGAGCCTCAGGTATTTCAAAAACTTTTAGAATTATTTGGATCAAAAGCTACGATAACAGTTACTATTCAGGCAGAGCCCATTACAAAATCACCACAAAGCAAAATAGTTTACACTTCAGATGTTGAATAAAATATTGATATGTTTGTCTGTGTTGGTATTTTTAACTTTTAGTTTAAATGCTCAGGATAATGATCTGAAGCAAGATACCATTCGATTAAAAGAAACAATTGTAAAATCATACAGGGCAAGTAAGCTGATGCCGCTTACTTATACCAATGTTAAAGAAGCAGACATAAATGTGTACAACCAAGGTCAAGATCCCTCGCAAATATTGGAACACACCCCGGCTGTTAACTCCTTTTCAGATGCGGGAAACTATTATGGCTATTCTTATTTTCGATTAAGGGGGATAGACCAAACGCGTATCAACATGACTTTGGATGGTATTCCTTTAAATGAACCGGAAGATCAGGGTGTTTATTTTTCTAATTTCCCTGATTTCTTAAGTTCGGTAAAAAGTTTTCAAGTTCAAAGAGGTGTAGGGACTTCCTACAACGGAACAGCCAGCTATGCAGGTAGCATAAGTTTCGAGTCACCGGATTTAGATGATTCTACTCAATTGGAATTTGGTGCCAATTACGGATCTTACAATTCTTACCGTTTATATGAAGAAGTAAAGACCGAGCTTGTTGAAAATCAAGCGTTGTATGTACGTGTTTCAGAAATGGGTTCGGATGGTTATAAAACTCATTCAGGAAATCGGTCGCGATCAGCTTTTATCAGTACCGGTTTATTGAAAGGTAAACATAGTTTGAAATTGCTTGGTTTTATGGGGCAACAAAAGAATGAGTTGGCTTGGGCAGGAGTTCCTCTACTTGTTATTGATGATGATCCCCAAAGTAATGGGAACAATTCTCGTGAAAAGGATAAATTTGCACAAGCTTTTGTTAGTTTGCAATATTCTAATGCTTTAAGTTCTTGCATTAATCTTAATGGAGCTGTTTACTACAATTATCTGGATGGGTATTACGATTTTGATTTCAATCAATTTCAGGGTCTACCTCTTACAGATGAATTGTATAAGTATCAATTCAAGCATCATTTTACGGGCGCATTAAGTACTTTAAAATGGAAAAAGAACCGATGGGAAATTACTTCAGGTCTTCATGCAAATCGTTTTCAAAGAATGCATGTAGGATCAGAGTTGAGTCTTGGCGAGTTGTATGCAAACACAGGCTTTAAAAATGAGCATAGTGTTTTTACGAAAGTACTATTTCTTTTAGGCAAAGTTTCGTTATTTGGAGATTTGCAATATCGTTATACAGAATTTGATTACACAGGAGATGTGGCATTCGAAAAAATAGCTTGGCAATTTATGAGTCCCAAAATAGGGCTGAGCTATGCTCTGAAGAAAGGCTGGGAGGTCTATTATTCTTACGGAGAAACAGGACGAGAGCCAACGCGAACAGATCTTTTTATGGGAGAAGATAATCTGCTTCAAGATGAGCAAGGGAAGGCGCTGTTTGTAGATATAAATCCGGAATATGTGAAAGATCATGAAATGGGAATACGAACCAAGGGAGAACAGTTTCAATTAAATGCTAACCTCTACTACATGAGCTTTATCAATGAAATCGTGTTATCCGGTCAGTACGGACCGAATGCTTTACCGCTGCATAGCAATGTAACCAAAAGTTTTAGATCGGGTGTTGAGCTTGATTTTCTGTTGAATATTAATCATAATCTGAGTTATTCGATGGTTTCTTCTTTTGCATATAATCGTATTTCAGAAAGTGGAACAGAGTTTCAACCGGTTCTTTCACCACCATTTATGCATAATCAATCTTTAAGCTATCAATTGGGAAAGTTTCATACAAGCCTTAGTACTCGATATCAAAGTGCTTCTTACATCGATTACGCCAATGAAACTAGATTGCCTGAGTCTTGGCAAATAAATTGGGCAAGTCGTATCAATATTCAACGATTTGAGTTTAATGTGGGGGTAAACAACCTGACAAATAATCGCATATTATCTAATGGTTACATGGGCTATGATGGAACACCTTTGTATTTTGTATCTGCACCTTTTAACTTTAATGCAGGAATTAAATGGATATATTAGCCTTTCTCTTTGACGTGAATCAGTCCATGTTTCACATCATAGATTATCCGGTTAGTTTTCTGGAATTCTCAGGAACACTATTGGGATTAATTTCTGTTTATCTGGCCACAAGGGCTAATATTCATACTTGGACTACCGGCGTTTTTAACGTCATGTTATTCTTCATTCTATATTACCAAATTCGCTTGTATTCAGATATGTTACTTCAGATTTTTTTTCTGATTATGTCTTTTTTAGGATATCATAGTTGGCAAAAAGGTAAAGAAGAATCATCATCTTATGAGATATCTTACATGCATTCTCAAACTCAAATAATACTGATTGTTCTTTTAATATTTAATACTTATATAATAGGTAATGGCATGGCTCAAGTTCATGTGTGGCTACCGACCTATTTTCCCGAAAAAGCCTCTTTTCCGTATTTTGATGCATTTACAACAGTGTTGAGTATAGCTGCCACCTTTTTAATGATTCGCAAGCGCATCGAATGTTGGGTATTATGGATTTTGGTTGACGTGGTAAGCATTGGGATTTATCTGCAAAAAGGGGTGCTGTTTATCGCAATGGAGTACCTAGTGTTTTTAATGATGGCAATTGCCGGTTTGGTCAATTGGATTAAAACAGAAAGAGAATGCGTAGAGGTTTAGTGTTGGGGAAGTTTATGCCCATTCATAGTGGTCATGTGAATTTGATAAACTATGCACTTACTGTGTGCGATGAGGTGATTGTATGGGTATGTGTATCTTACAACGAAAGTATGCCATCCGAATTCAGAATAAAATGTGTGCAGGATATTTTTTACGAAAATCAACGAGTAAAGCCGGTGTTATTCGAGTATGATGAGGTGCTATTGCCCAATACATCAGAATCATCCGTGGATGTGTCTAAAGTATGGGCTCAGGCAATCAAAGAGAATTTACCCAAGATAGATGTTGTAGTATCTTGTGAGCCTTATGGCGATTTTCTGGCGGGATATTTAGATTGTGAACATTACATGTATCCCCATCAAAAAGAAATATCAGCAACCCAAATCAGGAGTAATCCGCAGGCTCATCAAAAACATATTCCCGATCCTGTAAAAACTTATTACCATAAAAAAGTTTGTATTCTTGGTACCGAATCTACCGGTAAAAGTACATTGGTAAAACGATTGACAAAGCATTTTCAAGGGCAATACGTTTCTGAAGTTGGAAGAGACATTGTGCAACAAAGTCAGGAATGTAAACCCGAAGATTTACAGCATATTGCTCATGAGCATGCTCGAGCTATTGTAGAGATGAGTAAGAAATTACCACATTTGTTATTCATTGATACAGATATAAATATCACCAAATCCTATTCGAAGTTTTTATTCAACGAAGATTTGATTGTAGAGCCACATGTTGAAGAAGCCAATCGTTGCGATCTGTATCTATACCTTAATAATGATGTGCCATTTATTCAGGATGGAACCAGACTAACGGAGTCCGAGCGTAATCGCTTGGACTGTTATCATCGAAGACAGCTAGAGGAAGTAAATATAAATTATGTGTTGATTTCAGGAGACTGGGAAGAGCGTTTTTGTCAGGCAGTAAAAGAGGTGGAGGCTTTGTAGACTTGTTAAGTGTTTTTTGTATAAAAAAAGTTGTTTTGAGGTCAGTAGATAAGTACATACATTTCTGTATAAATTTAAAAAGCCCCAAATTGGGCGCTATCCCATAGTCTAGCCGGTCAGGGCTAGGATATTAATCAGGTATTTTATTTAAACGCCAAAGTGCGTAGTCGTGTGATTAAGATTACGCACCTATATTTGGCGCTAACCATATCATGCCATGATATTCATAGCCCTTCAGGCTCTGCTTAATGATACCGCATCTTTGATGTTAACGTAACCTTACTATTGATAAGTATTTAACTACTTACCTCTAAAGTTGTTTATGGGCTGTGATAGATGCTTGTTATTGTTTCATGGCATGGTAAAACTATAATTATATTGATGATTTTGAATATTTCTCCCGTATAAAGGCTGTTAGGTGGATGTTTTTTATAGTTTTGTCTTATTCAGTGTTAAAAAACCAAATTCTAACAAAATGAATTACGAGACAAATGAAGAGAGTGAAAAAGTAATTGCTTTTGAAGGTAAAAACACCATGGCCTATACTAAGATGATAGGTGGCGCTTTGTTGTTTATCTTTCTATTAATATTAATGCCGGGTTTGTTGGATAAATACTATGTAGATTCTGGATTTGTTCTAAAAATTGGTGGCGCGTTCCTGTTTAGTATTATTTCAATTATTAGTGGCTATGCAAGCATGAATTCAATTATTCTGGTGGTAGCAGAGAAGTATTTTCAGTACATGACTGGTAAAATTGAAACTCAGATACAATTTGAAAATGTTAAAGACATCGAAAAGGTCACTCCTGAAAGTATGGTTATTGTTCACTTGGTGGAGGGAAAAACTCAAAGGTATGAGTTTAAAAACGCGTTTTTAAAAAAGGAAATAAGGCATAAAGCCATGCAAACGATCATTAGAGCCTTTGAGCTTTCTAAACAAACTGTTGAAGCAGAAGTTGCTCAGGCATAAACATAACAGAATTGTTACCATAGCCTGATTGGATTTTCCGGTCGGGCTTTTTTTTGAATGTCTACCATTAAATATCATGCATAATAAAGATTGGTATAATGTCAAAATACATTAAAACAGGGACTTAGGTTTGCTGAATTTTATACTTTAACTCTTTAAACTCTGTGCTTTTGTCCCTCGGGTTAAAATCATTATGTCAAAAAACAGATATGCATATTTTGTAATTTTTTGTATCGAATTAAACTGTACCAGCTATTTCAAATGTAGCTAATGGTATTTTGTTATCAGACTTAATTTAATTCCAATTTCAATAATGCTGACAATTTGGCAATTTATTATATTTCATTAGTGCCTTGATTTCACACGATTTATATATGTATAGATGACGTTCGTATGAATAAATGTCATCATTGGTCTTCGTGTGCTGTAATTATGTCAGAGTGGATTGTTTTGTGTTGTGTTTTAAAATGAATTGAAAATCAATGGATTATTGATTTTTTAAAAGAGCCTCTTTTTTTGGCATTTTCTTTGAAATATTTAGAGCGAACGTTTAAATGATGTCAAACTAAAATTTTGGAGGAAATAGCCATGACACTAGCTAAATTATCAAACAGCTTTTTTCCATCAATGCCTTCATTGTTTGAGCGATTTTTCGACAATGAGTTGATGGATTGGAATAATTCAAATTATTCAAGTACAAATTCTACATTACCAGCCGTTAATGTTAAAGAAAATGACAATGAGTATTTAATTGATGTTGCGGCTCCCGGTCTAAAGAGGGATGACTTTAAGGTAAACTATGACAATGGTCGTTTAACCATTTCATCCGAAAAGAAAAATGAAGTCACAGAAAAAGATGGTGAAAAATTAACTCGTTGTGAATTTAGTTACCAGTCTTTCCAAAGGTCTTTTACCATTTCTGAAAGTAGGATTGAGGCGGATAAAATTTCTGCCAACTATGAAGATGGTATTCTTCATCTTGTTTTGCCAAAACGAGAAGAAGTGAAACCAAAACCAGCTCGTCAGATCGAGATCATGTAGAAAATAAATTGGGGCAGATAAGTCTGCCCCTAGGTTTTGGACTCTAATTTATTAAGCTCTTTGTATGGTTTTCGTTAGGTCTTCTGCTTTTAGGTTTTCCTAATAAAACTAAGGAGCAGTTACTTTTTTAGGTAGGTTGAACAATTAATAAAAGAGATAAGCCATGAAATCATTAATGTATTGCCAAAGCCCTTTTTTAAGTTTTAATCCCTTCTATGAATTTTCATTGATGGATGTTGTTATGCCAAAGTTTGGATTCCTAAATGAAGGGTTACATGAAACAGAAAATTCATATTTTATAGAAAATAACTTAGATGGATTTTCAAAAAAAGATTTATCCTTAAACGTTAGCGATAATAAATTAATCATCGAAGGGAAGCACAACAGTAAAGGTCTATTCAACAAAACAGGAAGAACAGAAAGGCACATCAGAAAGGAAATCATGTTACCAGTTAATGCAAACCTTGATAGCTTAAAAGCTACTTTCAAAAATGGAGTGCTTCATATTGAAATTCCTAAGAAGACTCAAGCAAGAAAAATTCATGTTTCGGGAAGTGATAAAGAACAGGTAGATCTTAATGTGAAAGAACCTGCCCCTAGTACTTGGATGAAGAAGGTCAAAGAAGGATGGCAGAGTCTTTTTTCTAAAGCAGCCTAAGTAATCAAAAAAAAACCGGGCAAGTTCTAATTTGTGTGTTAAAATATGTAATCGTTCAAGATGTTTTACCGGAGATACATAAAATGAAAATTCGGCCTTTGTGTTTCCGGGTTGAAATAGTTGAACGTGAATTCATTCATTGAAATTAACAACTAAAAAAAACTTTAATTAACGGAGGCAAAAATTATGAAACGAATAAGTAGTTTAGTTATTTCAGCAGTGCTGGGAAGTGCTATTACCTTGGGAACTTGGTATTTTGCCATTGAAAAGGAACAGACTACCTTCAAAATAGAGCATGTATCTGAGT
Source organism: Bacteroidales bacterium (assembly GCA_003249255.1). Taxonomy (GTDB): domain Bacteria; phylum Bacteroidota; class Bacteroidia; order Bacteroidales; family Marinilabiliaceae; genus SZUA-582. The sequence continues at coordinate 73,408 of QKJP01000059.1, read as the reverse complement.
CCCCGGTAGTGGGTGCTGCATATACAATTAATAAAAATGGAGAAATCCTTCCGCTTGATTTTACAGAGGTAGCAAAAGATGTGATGCCGGCAGTAGTTCACATTAAATCTACACAAATACAAGAAGTGCGTACTCCACAGTATCATCGACAATCAGATCCTTTTAGAGATTTTTTTGATGACGATATTTTTAAACATTTCTTTGGACCACAATTTGAAGCTCCCCGGCAATATAATAGCCCTCAACAACGGGGCCCTCAAACCAGAGTAGGTACCGGTTCGGGTGTAATTATTGACAGTGATGGTTACATTGTAACGAATAATCATGTTATAAGCAATGCAGACGATATTGAAGTGACTTTGGAAGATAACCGGGTATTTAAAGCCAAAGTGATTGGAACAGACCCATCTACCGATTTGGCCTTGCTTCAAATAAAAGAGAAAGACTTACCATACATTGCATTTGAGAATTCCGATGGTGTAGAAGTTGGTGAATGGGTTTTGGCTGTTGGTAATCCTTTCAATTTAAATTCTACCGTTACAGCAGGTATTGTAAGTGCCAAAGGTCGGAATATTAACATTCTTCAAGACCGCAGTGCCATCGAATCGTTTATTCAAACCGATGCTGCCATTAATCCGGGAAATAGTGGAGGTGCCTTGGTGAATTTAAAAGGGGGGTTGGTTGGTATTAATACCGCCATTGCAAGCCCAACCGGCGCTTATGCCGGATATGGTTTTGCTGTTCCCGCCAATATTGTCTCAAAAGTGGTGACTGATCTTCAAAAATATGGTATGGTTCAGCGAGGTTATCTTGGTTTAATGATTCGTAACGTGGACGGAAATCTGGCTAAAGAAAAAGACCTTGATGTTACCAATGGAGTATATGTAGATAGTATTGCAGCCAGCAGCGCAGCTGGAGATGCCGGTGTTTTGGAAGGCGATGTTATAATTAATATCGATCAAGTAGAGGTTAAAACAACTTCCAAATTGTTGGAAATTATAGGTCGTCATCATCCTGGCGATAAAGTGAAGATAAAAGTTGACCGAAAAGGTAAAGAGCTTGATTTTGATGTCACTTTGCGCAACCAGGATGGAAAAGAAAAAATGCATGAACGAGACGAAAGCGATATTTTAGATGTGCTTGGAATTGAGCTTGAAGAATTGGATAATAAAACCAAGTCGAAACTGGGAATTGATGGTGGTTTAAAGATTACAAAACTCAATTCCGGAAAAATTAAAAAGCATACAGATATACGGGAAGGCTTCATAATAACCAAAGTAGATGGAAAAGTATTTAATCAAATTGATGATTTTGTAAAATACCTTGAGAATAAAAAAGGTGGTGTTATGGTAGAGGGGCAATATGAAGATTACCCGGGTGTTTATTACTATGCTTTCGGACTATAAATGATTAAAGAGGGCATTAAGTATTAAGATTAAATCTTGATACTTAATCCTCACCTCTTGATACTTTATTGCTATTAACCTTTTAAAATTTATTGAGTATGTTGAACAGTATGTTAGAGCATCAAAAATGTGTTTTAAATGGCGTGAAAGAAGATAAGGTGTTGTTTAGGAAGGAATTAGAGAAGTCTTATAAGTGGTTGCAACCGTCTGAGAGGCAGGAATTATCAAAGTGGTTAAACGATAAGTTTAATCATTTGTACCCCGATGCCATAAATAGTGTATTAAAAGTGAAAAATTAGAACGTGTATCATACAGGAAATAAACTTGTTTGGTTGATGAGAAAGTGCTTGTGTCTTTCATAATTGTCTCCGTGATTTGGAAAGGACTGCCGAAGAATTAATGATTCTACCATTTGATTTCGGCAGTCCTTTTACAATAGCGTTTTCCTGAAATATTCCGTAAATTTTAAGGTCTAAAAATGTGGTTATGGATAAGGCGAATATTAACGAAGGTCTGGTTTTAGTATCCGAAATATATCCGGATAACATTTCTGTATTACCATTAGAAAATCGGCCCCTCTTTCCGGGCTTAACCATACCATTGGCATTTTCCGGTAAGCAATTAGTGCAGCATGTAAAACATGCCATGGAACATGCAAAGCGTTTTATAGGAGTTTCCTTAATAAAAGAAGAGAATGCTGAAACAGTCTCAGCATCCAAGCTCTATAAAACAGGAACTTTATTAAGAATATTAAAAGTGGTTGCCATTACAGAAGATACTGTAAATATAATAGTACAAGCCATAACCAGGTTTAAATTTATAAAGGAAGTACATCGACAGGATTTAAATCAATGGCAGGTAATTTACGATGACCAGACTGGAATTGAATTAACAGAAGAGTTAAAAGCATATTCTCTAGCCGTAATTAATTTAACAAAAGAGTTAGTACAGTATAATCCGGTTTTTCTGGAGCAAATAAAAATATCCATCTCAAATATCGGCATTGATAAACCCGGGCTTTTATTCGATATGGTAGCCTCGTTTTTAAGTGCTGATGGGCATCAACTTCAAGAATTGCTTGAAACTCGTGATCTATTCGAAAGAAGTGAAAAGCTGTTGGTTCTCATTAAGAAAGAGATTGAAGTAAGCCGCTTAGAGCAAGATATACAAAAACAGATTGAAGAAAAGATCTCGAACCAACAACGAGAATTCTTTTTGCGAGAAGAACTAAAGGTAATTAAGAAAGAATTAGGCTTAGAAAAAGATGATAAGGCTAATGAAATCGAACAAATAGAAAATAAAATTAAAGACCTAAAACTTTCAACTGAAGCTGCAAATGTTATAAATCAAGAACTTAATAAACTAAATATTCTGGAGCCCGGTTCTCCCGAATTTCAGGTTTCACGCTCGTATTTAAACGGGTTAACCAGTCTGCCATGGGGCGTTTTTACAGAAGATAACCATGACTTGTTAAAAGCCCGCAATATTCTTGATAAGCAACATTATGGTTTAGCAGATGTAAAAGAGCGTATTTTAGAATTTATAAGTACCATCGTTAAAAAAGGTAAGGTATCGGGTTCTATCATTTGTTTAGTTGGTCCCCCCGGTGTCGGAAAAACTTCAATTGGTAAATCTATAGCTCAAGCTTTGGGCCGAGAATTCTATCGTTTCTCGGTAGGAGGTATGCGTGATGAAGCTGAGATTAAAGGGCATCGGCGTACTTATATTGGAGCCATGCCGGGAAAAATAATTCAAAGCCTGCAGCGCACAGGCGTATGTAACCCGGTAATTATGCTGGATGAGATTGATAAAATTGGGAATGGTTATCAAGGCGATCCTTCAGCTGCCTTGTTAGAAGTACTAGATCCTGAACAAAATGCAGATTTCTTAGATCATTATCTTGATGTTCGTTTCGACTTATCCAATATTCTTTTTATAACAACCGCTAATCAGTTGGATACTATCCCACAGCCTTTGCTAGACAGGATGGAGATCATCAAATTATCGGGCTATATATTAGAAGAGAAAGTTGAAATAGCCAAGCGTTACCTTCTTCCCAAACAGAGAAAAGAACATGGATTAAAAAATAATGAAGTTTCAATCACAGAGGGTTCGCTGGTAAAGATTGTTGATGGTTACGCACGGGAAGCAGGGGTGAGAAATCTCGAAAACCAAATTAAGAAAATCATGCGTAAAGCCACCTTAATAATGGCCGAGAAAGGTATTCAGCAAGTTCATGTAAACGTAAAGAATCTAGAAGATTATCTTGGTCATGCAGTTTTTTCAACTGAAGAATTGTATCCAAAAGCTTTTCCTGGTGTAGTCTTAGGATTAGCCTGGACAGCTTTAGGCGGCGCTACCTTATACATAGAAGCATCGGCAATCGAGACGGATAGTCCTGGTTTTAAGCGCACCGGGCAATTAGGCAGTGTTATGCAGGAGTCTACCGAAATAGCATATTCCTACATAAGAGGATTGATGGCCAAGAAAAAAGTAGATTTCTTTAATACGCATCAGATCCATTTGCATGTACCGGCAGGTGCCACTCCAAAAGATGGACCCTCTGCAGGAATTACCATGGCCTTAGCCTTATATTCCTTAGCCCTAAACAAACCGGTGAAAAAAAGACTAGCCATGACCGGTGAATTAACTCTTACCGGTAAGGTATTACCAATTGGTGGAGTGAAAGAAAAAACAATCGCAGCCAGGCGAGTAAAAGTATTCGAGTTAATATTTCCGGCCGAGAATAAAAAGGATTTTGAAGCTTTGCCTTTGCATATAAAAGAAGGAGTAACTCCTCATTTTGTTGAATATTTTGACGAGGTGCTAAAAATAGCGTATTAATTCATGTTTATATAAGCATTAAAAAGAAGCTAATAAGGGTCAATATCAATTGACAAAAAATCACATCTCATGTAAATTTATTATAGTGTAAAATCACCTCCAGGTAATATAGTTTTTATTGATTTATAGGATTTAAAAGTTTTTGTTATGTCACACGAGAAAAAGTTATTAGATGGGAAGAAAGACAAGAAAGCGATTAGAACCTTAAAGGAAAAAAGAGAGGAGAAAAAAGCGAAGCATGACGATATTCATCATGCCAGAAAACCACGTTGGCAAAAGAGTATTGCAGAGTAGCAATGGTTTCAGAATTGTCTTTTTTTGATAGAGTGCTGTTTAGGCACTCTATCATAATATGTCTTGTGTTTTGTTAAACGTTTAATACTGCCTTAATCCTTCTTCTATTACTTCAAATTGATATACTTTAAACAGGAAGTTGTCGGTAGGTATAGCGTTGTTTTTGTTTAGTAAGATCTTTTCTATTTCTTCCTGTTGGGCGATAGATAAGTTATTTTCTTCTAATATAGTATTTATCATAAAGTAATATTTTTTACCTTCGATGTTAAACGAGTTGTGCTTGCAAAATTCATTTTCTTCATCTGTTATTGAGACTGATTTATAGCAAATGCGATTTCCATCGTATTCCCGAATATAACCGGCTTGGGTAATGTGGGCTTCCGGAAATAATGATTTTGCAGTGATGTTTCTAAACCCTGCCTTTTGAAAACGATTCTTGAAATGAAATGAGCAATAGTTAATGCCAATATTTAAGTCTAATTCACGGGCACTGTTTACAATTTCGAGAGCTGTAAGTTCCGACTCTAGCACCAATGGTCTTTCTGCATTAATAATGGTATAGTTGCGTTTAATTAGCTGGTCGGCGTTATGGGGTGTTAATCTAAGTTGGTGTAGGTTTAGGTTGGTGACACCTGCTTTTATCATATCCGGAAGTAAAGCAATTAAGCGCTCTTTTTCTTCCGGGATGGCAGGTATCTCTATGGTGATGTTTGGGATAATTCCTTTTGCTTTCTTAACATGGTCCAGTGAAAATCCGGTAGCTCCAATGTCAAATCGAATTTCATTTAAGCCATAATTAGCAAGTAATTCCAGTTTGGTTTTTTCGGCAAGAATGCCATTGGTATACATCCAGGTATAAACACTTTTGTCACATGTGGTGCGTACTGCTTTTAAGTATTTTAAGGTGCGATCCATAAAGAGGAGAGGCTCACCTCCACTAAAGCTAACGCCTTTAAAATCGAAATGCTTAATGTATTCGGCATACTCAATGGCATCGTCAAAATTTAGTCCTTGTGTCGAGGGTTTTTCATCGTTGTTTTGAGCCGTGGGGCAATAGAAACATCTGGCATTACACTTGTTGGTGATAAACAAGCAGCTCCATTTACCGGCACCACATATTTGACAACCCTTAGATAGTTGGTTGTAATAAGGTTTAGTGCCATTGAAGAGAACAGAATGATCAATTTGCTTGAGAAGTAAATCTCTTTGTGCTTCGTATTCTGATGCACGATAGGGATTAAGCCAGTTAATATCTGACCATTGGGCAAACTCGCTTCTGTTTTTATTCATCAGCGAGTTTAGCCAATTATAGATTGCTTCCATAATTTGCTATGTAAATAAGTAAAAATGAACGGTTAAATAAGGTGCTATTGAAGGAGGAATTAGCCCTTATTGTTGAGGTTTATTATTGGGAAGAACTACAGTTCAGAGAAGATATAAAGAAACATAAGGAGTTGTTCCTTAGGAGTATTAATCCTTGTATGTGTTTGCTTTATTTTCATTGTCAAAATTGACTTGTATTGCTTTCGATAGGGTTGTTCAGAAAAGTTGTTGTTTGTTGTGTTAACTTTCTGTATTATAGTATTTTGTTGGTTGTCATGCCTTGGTTGTTATCGATTACGAAAGTAATTAAAATTTTTAAAGTCTGAATCAAAACAATTAGAATCCCATCTAATATTATTTCAATGTTGAAGTAAATAAATTCCGTTGCAAAGGCGGTTGTAATATGTTGTATAGAGAGATGTATATTAAAGTTGAATTAATGACTGAGCGAGTAGATAAGAACCCTCTGAAATGTATTGAGATGCCACATACCAGAAAAACATTGAAAAAGCTACATAATGTTCTTTTAAAAAAAATATTTTACGAGGATGTATGTTTTAGTTTATAGAGTAGTTAGAGCTATGTTCTTCGAGGTCTCTAACATGAAATGTTAAAGGCGTTAGCTTTGTGCCTGAATGGTATTGGCTGGCTAATTTCCAATGGGTGATATAGCCTTTTCCTAAAGAATAGCATGTGCTTATCTTATGTGTAACACGATAATTGATAATCTTAGTGAGTTGTGGTGTATTAGGTTATGTACAAGGAAATGAAAATAGTAGAGTTTATTAAAATAGGCAAGAATGGACTCAATTTCAACTGTGTAAATTTATTGAGGTCAGTAGATAAGTACATATCATTTTTGCCTAAATCTAAAAAAGTCCCAAAGTGGGCGATATCCCAAAGCCTAGCCTGTACGGGCTAGGATATTAATCAGGTATTTTATTAATCGCCTATAATTGGATTTACATGGTTGTTTTATATGTTAAACGTGAGGCAAAGATATTTTGTAATCCAATATCTTATTTAGTTTTTAAAGAGTGTAAAGCCAACAATTAATTCATGGCTTTTATAGCTTGAGGTGATGTTGGCATAGGTCGTTAAAAGTCTCCGTCTTCCTTGGTATCGGTATTCTGCAACAATCCGACCTGCTTTTATTCCGGCACCACAACCAAAATTAACATAGGAGCGAGGGTTGATTACTTCTTGATTGCTTCCTTTGATGGAAGAATTGAAATCAAAAGAGCCTACAAAAACACCATTGCCAAATACACTCAAGTGTTTTGCTAAATGAAGGTAATATCTAACACCAAAAGGGACTTCAACTGAATTGTATTCAAATTTAAAAGTTTGATCTCCTACATCTGTTTTGTAGGATTGTTGCTGGATTAAAGGTTCTGCAAAAATAGACCAATTGTTTTGTTTACTTGGAATTACTAGTTCCAATTCAACTCCTGCCCGGTAACCTTGAATACCCGAAAATTCGACACTGCTGTAATTGTCATTTTGGCTGCTTATTTCAAAACTTGAGTTTCTAACACCACCTCTAACAGATACGCGAAGGGATGTTTTTGATTTAATGCTTTCGTATTTGGTGTATTCTGCATCGAAGCATTTATTTAAATCAATGAAAAGATCTGTGAGAGGATCTTCTTCATAAGTAATTTGACTAATCTGTGTGCTGGAAATGCTTGGGCATTCAAAGTTTTCTTCAAGCTGTGTTTTGTAAATGTCATTAATTTTAATTTCATCGTTATCCAGGTACATTTTGGAAACTAAATGAGTTATTTGTTTGTTTTTTTCGGAATAAATAAGAAATAATGTTGTGCCTGTATTAGCATATTCATATAAATTTGCTTTTCCTTCTACAATGGCTTTGATAAATAGTCTGGTCTCTTTAAGTTTTAAAGTCTTGTCTGTAGACAGGGAATTTATGTCTGTATTCGAAAAATCAGCTAATACATTTTTGTAATAGTATTTTGCATAGTAGCTAATACTAAGTTCCTGTATTTCTGACATGCTCATGGTTTGAACTTCGTCATCAATAGAAGTCATGTAGTTAAATGTGTCGAAAGTTGAATTGTATTCAATGTTTTCGATAAAACATTCGTGTTTGTTGCCATCTAAATCAATGTAATAACCATCGTCAAAAAAGCCTTGAGAATAGATGTCAACACTACATAATGCTATTATTACTAGGTATGTATAAAAATTTTTCATACGGTAAATTTAGCTATCTTAATAGATAGAGTAAAGTCATCCGTCAAAATTTTAGATATCTCCTTCAATTTCTTTGAGTTCTAACCAGCGCATTTCTTTTTCTTCGAGGTTTTCCATTATTTCGCTAAGTTCGGCAGATTTGGCAACAAGGCTATCGGTATCCAAAGTGCCTGAGTTTAATTCTTCTTGCAAAGTCTCTTTTTTATTCTCCAGTTCTTGCAAAGCTTTTTCTATTTCTTCAAGTTCTCTTTTTTCCTTGTAGCTCAATTTTTTTATTTTTTCTTTGGGAGCTTCGGGTTTAGGAGCAGGAGCTGCTTTTTTCTCTGCCTTCTTTTCTTGGCGTTCTTTCTCAATGTATTCTTGTTGGTAATCGCTGTAGCTTCCGGGGAAGTCCTTAATTTTACCATTGCCTTCGAATACAAATAGATGATCGGTTACTTTATCTATGAAATAGCGGTCGTGAGATACCACAATCACACATCCTTTGAAGTTAAGCAGGTAATCTTCTAATACATTAAGAGTGAAGATATCTAAGTCATTGGTAGGCTCATCCAGAATTAAGAAGTTTGGATTCTTCATTAATACAGTCATCAGGAATAAGCGCTTTTTTTCACCACCACTTAACTTACTCACCAGAACATAGTGCATCTCATTAGGGAAGAGGAAGTAGCGAAGAAAGGCGGCTGCTGTCATGTTGTTGCCATTCCCGATGGAGATGTTTTCAGCAATGTCAGAAATGACATCAATTACTTTTTTATCTTCATCAACTACAATGCCTTGCTGGCGATAATACCCAAAAACAACTGTTTCTCCAATTTCGATGCTTCCTTTATCGGGATCAATAGCACCTGTTATCAGGTTTAGAAAGGTGGATTTACCGGTTCCATTTTTTCCGGCAATGCCTACTTTTTCGAGTGGAGCAAATTTGTAGTTAAAGTCTTTTATCAGGTTTAAGTCACCATAAGATTTGTAGATGCCTTCCATGTCCAGAACTTTACTACCTAATCGCGCCGATTTGATGTCTAGTTCAAGTTGTTTGTTATCGATTTTTTGATGTGCTTTCTTTTTGATATCACTAAAAGCATCGACTCTATATTTGGCTTTTGTTGCACGTGCTTGTGGCTGACGGTTGATCCATTCTCTTTCTTTTTTGTAGAGGTTACGAGCTTTTTCAATTTCGGTTTGTTTGTTTTCGATGCGCTCTTGCCGCTTTTCTAAAAAGTAAGAATAGTTGCCCTGGTAACGGTAAATGGTTTCATCTGCTAGTTCTAATATTTCATTACACACGCGATCTAAGAAATAGCGATCGTGGGTAACCATTAATAAGGTTGCTTTTGATTTTGAAAGATATTGCTCTAACCAATCGACCATATCCAAATCGAGGTGGTTGGTTGGCTCATCTAAAATTAACAGATCCGGTTCGCTGATTAGGATAGAAGCTAATGCAACACGCTTTTGCTGACCTCCTGAAAGCTCTGAAACGGGTTGATTAAACTGGGTGATTTTTAGCTGAGAAAGAATTTGTTTAATCCGCTGTTCGTAATCCCAGGCTTGCAGGTGATCCATCTTTTCGATGAGACCGGCTAAGGCTTCATGGTCATCATTTTTTACGGCTTGTTCGTAGGCTTTAATGGTTTGAATGCTTTCACTTTCTGCATTAAAGACTTCTTCAATAACGGTATGGGTAGAGTTTAAATAAGGATCTTGAGGTAAATATCCTAATTTGATACTGTTTCTAAGTACAATATGACCTTCGTTGGGAGGTGTTTTTCCGGCTAAAATGTTTAGCATGGTGGTTTTACCTGCGCCGTTTTTGGCAATTAGTGCTACTTTTTGGCCTTCTGAAAGTCCGAATGAAATGTTCTCAAATAAACGTATGTCACCCCAATTTTGGGTAAGGTTCTCTACCGATAAGTAATTGATCATGATGTTTTCTAATTTGCTGCAAAGATAGGTTTTTAGACCATAAGATAATGGCAGAAGGAGTAAGGCAGAAGGGAAAAAATGTGGAAATGAGAAAATTATTTAATGTGCAAGTGTTCCTGAATGTAAAGTTGACAAGTTGTGAAATTGCTTAACTGCAAAATAGTTGAGGTGTTAGAAAGTGGATTGGCGGTGACGTAGTAAAATAAAAAGCCCGGTTACCAATTGATAACCGGGCTTACATATTGTAGTAGGTTTCTTATTGAATCACTAATTTCTCTGTAAAATTAGTGCCATCCTCAAAGTTGATGCTTACAATGTATAAGCCACTTTCAAGGTTTGGGGTAATGGATGTTTGATTACCAACATAAGGTCTCACTTTTACGCCTTGGTGGTTGTAGATGGTAACAGTAGTAATTGTTTTATCTGTTTTGATTTCAAAATTATCTTTTGCTGGGTTAGGAGTTATTTCTGTGTTGGATGAAGATTCCTGTACTGATGTTATGATTAAATGCTCTACTTCAATTTTCCATTCAAAACCTTCTTCTTGTTGACTTTCCACTACTATGTAGAATGTGTTATTATAATAAGGCCAAAAATCAAAAAGACCAGATTCGGAATCCATAATGATTTCATTTGAAAAATCGCAATCTGCATATACTTTAAACTGAGCGTTTGTATTAGATATATTAGGTATGTAGAGAGCATGTGGAGGACTGTCAAACCACCAATTTGTTGGGTGATTTTTTATTTGTGGATCTATCTTATACCATTGTTTAACTCCAATTCCTCCTAGATGTTTAATTGTGTTTCCATCGAATACTTCAATGGCAGTAGAACAGCTTTCTACATCAAATACATTAGTGACTAACTTCCAGTTTGTATCATTGTAGTAGTTGCTTGCTTTAATTAATACTGTTTCACCAGGAGAGAAGACATAATTGTTTTCCCATGATACTTGTGAATCGGTGTAGCAATCAAGGAAAGTATCAAAAAATAATTCATGTCCTTCATTCGTAAGTACATCAAAGTCGATTGTACAATAGTTAGTTACAGTATATGAGTACCATTCCTTTTCTTGGGCTGCAGTCGTTTGAGTGCTTTCAGTTGAAATGCTAATGGCAGTGGTGCAATCATTTCCTTCGTCGAAAGTGATTTCATAAACTTTCCAAGAAAACTCTGGATCTGTGTTATCTGATTTTATTATTAATGTTTGATTTGCTTTTACATATAGAGGTTTGTTATAAGCATCATCATCTAAAACAGTATTGCAATTACTGTAGGTTTCAAATTGGTAATGAGGATAATCAATTGTTGCATGCGGCTCTATAACTGTTGTTATATCTTTGTTAGCTGCTTCAATAGATATTACCTGATCAGTTTCTGGAGTATACTCATACCAAAAAGGAGCAAGGATATCATCCTCGGTGAAAATTTCAGTGTGAACACCTACTTGTATAGGATTAGAGCATAAATCACCCTGTTTAAAATCTCTTTCGCTAAGCGTCCACTCATAGTTTTCAGAAGCGTTCAAGTTTTGGCATTGGATGTAGTAGGTTTGGCCTTCTGAGCATTTAAAACTAAGCTCATTATATCCTGCTTTTTCATTAAACCCTGCTTTTTCAGGATATAAAATGTTAACAATAAATTTAGCTTCAGAAGCTTCGGTAATAGATTGTATTTTGATTACACCATCTTTGGTGGCAGTGTGCTTAAACCAAATATTTGCATCTCCTTTATCATGACTATTGTTTTCATTTGTACTTGCTGTAATAGCAGAATGTGGATCTAAACCAAATAGCTCTTTAATTTGAAAGCTTTGGTTACTGTCTTCATTGTTAGTACAAGCAATGAAGTAGCTTTGGTTGGCATTTACTTTTACACGACTGTCAATGTTGTTTAAAATATCATTACAAGCTGTTTTATAGGCAAAATTCAAATTTGCGTTCTCAGTATTTGCAATCGTTTCAATCCAGCAATCAGAATTAGGAATGTATTCATACCATTGAGTTACTCCGTTTCCAAGATTGTGCTCTATTACAGATGAGTTGGCAATGGATTCAGAAAATTCACAACGGCTTGCAGCAATGTATTCTCCAATGGTAAAGGTCCAATTAAAATCCGCAATAGCCTTATTTGTAATTCCAATTTTGTATTCTTGATTAGCATTTGTTTTAAAAATAGCATCAGAACCATGATAAAACTTTGCTCTATAGACAGGTTCTTTATTACAGTCTGTTTTAATTTCCACTTCAGCATAATTGTCATATGTTTTTGTTTCATCAGAACTGAAAATTATAGATCCATCAGCAGTAGGCGTGTATGAAAACCAATTTGGATAGTAATTGGAATTAAACGTTAGCTCCTGACTATGTTCTAATACTTGATTTTCTTTACTTGAGCAGGAATAAGGTCCTACGCCTGCAAATAGATTACTTACAAGGCATAAGCATAAAAGATTTAATATGATCTTTTTCATTTGATAAGGTTTTATTGTGTTGAAAATTGATGTAAAAATAGTACTTATTATGTTTGTTTGTTAGTTTGTTTGTTTGTTGAAATATGAAAGTTTTTCGAACGAAATACTTCATAGTTTATACAAAAAGGTATAAAAGAACTCCTACTTTTTTTTACCGAAATAACATGAGCAGAGTTTTAGTATTCGATTCGAAGATGTTTTTTTACTGGGAGAAAACTTAGAGTGTAAAAGTTACCCACACTGTTTCCTTTGTTTTTATTTTTTCCGTCCGGCGTTCCGGACACTTATTCATATTTATTTTTTTCATCCGGCTGACCGGACGCTAATTAATATTTGATGATTGGCTCACCGCTGATCCGGAGAAGCAAATATCATTTGATGATTCACTCCCCTGAGTTCCGGACAAGCCATTAATGTTTGATGATTCATCTCCCGGCGTTCCGGGGAAGCCATTTATGTTTGATGATTCCTTGTCTGGCGTTCCGGTGAGGTCATTAATATTTGATGATTACTCGCCTGCAATTCCGGTGAAGCAATTATCATTTGATGATGGCTATCCGGACTTTGGGGTTTGATCTTAAACTACTTCGAATACAATATCTTTTGTGTATAACTGTCCTTATCGGTTTGAACTTGTATAATTAGAATTTGTGTGTGGTATGGAAGCGTCAGATAGGTGCAATTACTAGTTATGGCTGTTGTATGATTTACTAGGATGCCTTGTAAATTGTAGGCTTTTATAGAGATGATATGCTCTGCAAGTAAATCGCCACAAACCATTATTCTACCTTCAAGAGGTAATGGGTAAATCTCTGGAGTTTTCCGCAACTCAGGGCACTGAGGGGTATGTGTAATACTGTTTCCACTAAAAGTTTGAGTAGCTTCGATCTCAGCGTCTTCAATAAAAGGCACATTAATTTCGACGAGTTCGTTGCCTAAAATATCCGTAACCCTAAAGTCATAAGGGGCTGGGCCCATACCGTCTTGAACTACAAAATAGTTGAACATGGTGCGTTCTACCTCAACCCATTTTCCATTTGCTTTGTATTCAAATTTTGCGATTGGATAGGCATGGTTACGAATCTGAACAGCGGTCCAATATTCGCTTGATCCTTTTTTAAATTCGAACTTAACTGGTCCCTTAACCGGACAAGGCACTAACTTCCATTCGATGGGGACACGGCCATGCTCTTTATCATCTATATACGGAAAAGCATCTTCGCTTAAGTCTATGTCACCATGTTTGCACTCCGGGCAGCGATCTTCTATACGAATTACCAAAGAACCTTTTCGGCCTTTAACTTCTACACAGGCGCCACAAATTTGTGAACCGTTGTATTGAACCTCATTCATAGCACCTGTAATTGCCGGCGCTCCTTCAAAAGGGAGGCTGCAATTTCCACCTCCGCCATAACCATAAAAGGTTCCTTCGCCTGTGTAAGTAGTTGTACAATTAGGATCACTTGCCGAAGCTGCAAAAGAAAGTGTTTGAATCAGAATAAATAGTAATGAAATACGAATCAGCATTGTCTAACGATTTTGGGTATAGGACATGTTTTTATGACTTATCCCTATATTTTTTTCTAATATTTTTTTTGTTCAATTGCTCAACTGTAAAGGTGCTGAGTTGTTAAGTTGCCTAATTGTTAAGTTGTGTAATTGCCCATTTGTTAAGTTGATATGTTATTGAAAATCTGGTTGACATTTATCAGTTCAACAACTCAACAGTTCAGCAATTAATCATTCATCATTATTCTCTATTGTTTATTTGCCCAGTTGATAAGTTGCAGAATTGATGATTGCAATTTGTCCATTCAGCAGTTTAACAACTAAACAATTGATCAGTTTAACAACTATACAGTTCTGCAATTCAACAATTAATCATTATTCTCTATTCATTATTATTTATTCTTTATTAATTGTTCATTATTTCACCAGTTTAATCTCAATCCTCCTGTTTTGAGCCCTGTTTTCCTCCGAGGTATTGGGCAGTAGAGGTTTACTTTCGCCATAGCTTTTATGTGTTACCGGAATTGTTGTACCGTTTTTAAGCAGATAGTTTTTTACTGCTAAAGCTCGTTGTTCACCCAGGTTTAAATTATAGCTGTTGCTACCTACATCATCGGTGTGGCCTTCGATTAAGATCGATTTGAACAGTTTTTCTGTTTTGACAAAATGGATTAATTCTCCGAGCATTAGGATCGCTTCATTACTAAGTGTAATGGAGTTCACATCGAATACGCCTGAGCCTTGGAAAGATAATTCTAATTGCTTTTCGTTTTCCTTCATTTTAAGAGGTAAGTATTCTGAGAGTTTTAGGATTTTGTTGGGTTTAGGCTTATTATCACAAAATAGCATTAAGCCAATCCATGGCCTTGGACCTTGGAAATACTCCACTTGTATGGGATAAATGCCTTTTTTAGTAAACGTGTACTCACCATCTCTGAATCGCATGGAGCCACCACCAGACATATCTATGACCTTTTGATTGTTAATGGTCAATCGAGCGCCATCATCGCAACCAAGTGAGAAAAAGTATTTACCGGGAGCATTAATGTAAATGTGTCCTCTAAAGTCAACCGCGAAATTCTCAAACACATCTTCTACACCCGGAAAACCATTGGAGTACTTTTGGTTTGGAATATTTAAAGAGTCGTTGTAGATGGTAGCTATGTGCGGATATTCTTCCAAATTAGTAGGGAGGTAAGAGGTGTATTCCGGTAGCTTATATACTTTACCTTTCAACTCATACAGGGAAGCATCGGTACTACCAAATGCGTTAGAGTTACTGTCTTGAGAATAGGCAAGGGAAGGGATTAGTAATGCTAAAAAAATCAGATGTGTTAATTTAAGATCAGTTGTCATAGGGTTTTGAAAAGATTGCGTATTTGTCCAGTTGTAAAGGTGCTGAGTTGTTAAGTTGTAGACTTGTCAAATTGTTAAGTTGCTTATTTGCCCAATTGTTGAATTGATAATTGCAATTTATCATTTTAGCAACTCAACAGTTCTGCAATTCCTCAATTAGGCCATCATTCATTGATCATTAATAATTCATCATTATTCTCTATTCTTTGTTATTTATTCATTATTCATTATCGATACTTATTCCATCCCGGTTTCGAAACTTCTTCAATGAGCTTTAATTCCTCAGCAGTAAAAGTTGTGTTTTCAAGAGACTTTAAACTATCCTGTAATTGTTTTACCGATGATGCACCAATTAGCACCGAGGTAATTCTATCATCTTTTAACAACCAGGCAATGGCCATTTGTGCTAAAGATTGACCGCGTTTTTGAGCAATGTCATTTAAAGCAACTAACACCGTTTTCATTTCTTCGGTTAAGACTTTCGATTGTAAGAAGCCTTCGCGCGCCATGCGTGAATCTTTTGGAATCTCCTTTAAATAACGGTTGGTTAATAATCCTTGTGCCAATGGAGAGAAAGCAATGGCGCCCATGCCGGTTGTTTCAAGCACATCCAAAAGACCACCTTCAACCCAGCGTTCAAAAATATTGTAACGTGGCTGATGAATCACACAAGGAGTTCCCAAGTCTTTTAAAATGCGTGCAGCTTCTGCCGTTTGTTCTGCTGTATAATTCGATACGCCGGCATATAAAGCTTTTCCGCTTCTGACAGCTGTATCTAATGCACCCATGGTTTCTTCAAGAGGCGTTTCCGGATCAAAGCGGTGCGAGTAGAAGATGTCTACATACTCCAGGTTCATTCGTTTTAAGCTTTGGTTCAGACTAGCGATTAGGTTTTTTTTAGAGCCCCATTCGCCATAAGGACCTTCCCACATATAATAACCCGCTTTGGTTGATACGAGTATTTCATCACGGTAGGCAGCTAGTTCTTTATTGATGACCTGTCCAAAGTTCGTTTCTGCTGAACCCGGTTCAGGACCATAGTTGTTTGCTAAGTCAAAGTGAGTAATCCCATTGTCAAAGGCATTGAGTAAAATGCTTCTTGAGTTTTCAAACACATCTACCGAACCAAAGTTATGCCATAAACCAAGAGATATCGCCGGAAGCTTTAATCCGCTTTTGCCACAGCGATTGTATTGCATGGTTTTGTATCTGTCTGAATTTGCTTGATGAATCATTGTATATTTGTTTTAGTAGTTTTTATTTTAGTGCATAGTGCCCCCCCGATAGCTATCGCGGTTGCAGCTTACTTATTTCTGTATAATGCATAGATTTATTTAATCATTTGCGCGTTTTCTCATTTATTAAACTGAATGTCCGCAATTATGCATAATTAAAAAAAAACTCAACACAGAGACACAGGGGCACAGAGGTTTATGAAAAAAAATAAAAAACTTTGTGTCTCCGTGTCTCTGTGTTGAAATAATTATGAGTATTACGGATATACGTATTTGTTAATTAGCACATTGTTGAATTACTTTTTTAATGGCCTCTTGGCAAACCGGACAAAAACCTTCAGCTTCATTGGTTTTCATACGGCAGTCAAATGCCGGCCGATAAACACCTTTTTTTAGGTACGACGCACCTTCATAAACGCCAATTGGTACAGTTATATTGTTTGGTGTAGGGATTGGGATGGTGTCCGGCACTAAATGTTTCCATTTTTGTTCGAAATCAATAAGCGTCGTAATATTGGGTTGCCAGGGTTCGATGTTTAAATTGAAATAATTCTCATAAGGAACTTCAGAAGTATAGTATTCATCGGCTAAACCGGCTATACCATGTCCTAATTCATGTAGAAAAACTTCTTCCGATAATTTGTGGTCTGCTGTTACAATGGAGAAGTGATTATAGATGCCACCACCTCCATACTTTTTCGAATTGACTACAACGATCAAATGGTCGTAGGGGAGTTGAGAAGCGTAGTTTGCAAGCGTTAGAGGATCTGCAATTTGAAGGTATCGATCAATGTAAAAGGTATTGAAGGATGATTTTAAAGCAGTATTTTTCCATTCGCCTTTTTGCGGATCACTTACACCACTTTCTTGCGATGGAATGCAGAGTGCAGAAATATTAAAACTGGCTCGAAAGCTTTGGTATGGATCAAAAGAAAAAAGGTAGTTCGATAGTCGTTTTACATCTTCAACAAATTTTCCCATTTCATCAGCTTTGTATCCTTCTGATAAAAAGAGGAGATCAATTTTATTTTTAGCCGTTCCATTCTTTAAAATAGTTTTGTGTGGAATTTCGCTTGCTTGAGTCGCTGCAATGTTTGGGTTATCCGGATCAATTTCAAGCCTCAATGCTTCTTCAAATATTCCCTCAAAATTTCTTCTGTCAATAGTGATGATGCAGTTGTTTTTAGGATAGGGGATGTTTATCGATTGATTAAAGACTTTCCTTTGATTTTTAGCCTCTTCAGTGGTTTGCCATTCTTCAAAAAGAGAGCAAAATCCTCGACGAAAAAGAAGTTCCTTGTTGAGGTTAAAAACATTACAGCGGTAAGTTCCCAAATTAAGAGTATCAATTAAGCAATTTTGCGAACCTCCGTAAAATTCATCCTTATTTAAGGAAAATAGATAGATTTCTTGGGAATCTTTGTTGCCTGCAAAAGCAAGGTTTATGCGTAACGCGTTCGATTCAAAGTTGGCATCAAAATCCGTTTTGAATTGGATCGGTTTTGAAGCAGTAATAAATATTAATAAGAGGAGCGATAAATGGCGCATAAGTATTGCTTTAAACTTCTATTTTTGTAAAAATAACAGATAATTATCAGAACAAATGGAAGATTATACAATATTATCAGATAATAGAATTAATGACTGGTTACAGGCTTTGTTGCAAGGTTGGGGCTTGAATGAGTATTTAATAATGGCCACTAAAATACTGATCTTAGCCATTGGATTATTAGTGTTAAGCTATGTCGTGAATTTGATTACTAAAAAAATCATTATAAAATTTCTTGAGAAGCTAATCATCAGAAGTAAGTCTATATATGACGATTATTTTATTAAACATAAAGTATTAGAGCGTTTATCCTATTTGGCTCCTGCATTGGTTATTTATTTGTTGTCAGATATCGTGTTTGAAGTTTTTCCAAAACTTGATGCAATCGTAAAACATACCGTCTTTGTGATTATTGTGGTCACTCTTGTACGGTCCATGAATGCCTTCTTAGATGCTTTGGAAGATATTTACAATCATTTTCCAAATGCTGATGAGCGACCGGTAAAAGGTTATGTTCAAATTGCAAAACTTATTGCTTACAGTGTAGCTGCACTCATGATTGTTTCAATTGTTTTTGGCATTCAATTAACCTCCATATTTGCAGGAATGGGTGCCATGGCAGCGGTACTGATGTTAATCTTTAAGGATACCATCCTTGGTTTTGTGGCAGGTATACAATTGTCGGCTAACCGTATGGTAAGAGTGGGGGATTGGATTAGTATGCCCTCTCATAAAGCTGACGGAACAGTGTTAGAGGTAACTCTTAATACGGTAAAAGTTCAAAACTGGGATAAAACCATATCTACCATTCCAACTTATGCGATGGTTTCAGATTCGTTTATGAATTGGAGAGGCATGGAAGATTCTGGTGGTCGTCGTATTAAACGTTCGATTAATATTGATATGAAAAGCATTAAATTTTGTACCCCGGAGATGATTAAACACTTTCAAAAGATTCATTATTTAAAAGATTATGTGATTCAACGAGAACAAGAAATCACAGAGCATAATCAAAAAAATAAGATAGACGATACCATTGTGGTAAATGGGCGAAGAATGACGAATGTGGGGATGTTTCGTAATTATTTAGAACGTTATTTGAGAAATCATCCTAAAATACATCAAGAGATGACCCTTTTAGTGCGTCATTTACAACCCTCAGAAAAAGGATTACCCATCGAAATTTATGCTTTCTCAAACGATCAGGCTTGGGCTAATTATGAAACCATTCAGGCAGATATCTTTGATCATATTTTAGCGGTGTTGCCTGAGTTTGATTTGTGTGTGTTTCAGTATCCTACCGAGCAAGGTGGCGTTTTTAATTAAGACTATTACCCTTTAAAGTCTTGATGAAATATTGGATTATTTTAAAAGAGCTTCTACTTTTTAATGTGCAGATGAGGAAATGAGATAATGTGCTAAAAAGGATTGTTTGATATTGTTAATTTATACGATAAATGCCGTACATTGGTGAAAAGTATTAAATCATGAAAGCACAAGTAAAAAAAGACGAGCGAATTGAAATAAGGTTATCATCTCACGATAAACGTAATTTTCAAAAAGCACAAAAGCTAAGTGGAGATAAATCTTTTAGCAGCTATGTTATTCGAGTAGTAAAAGCTCATGCCGAAAAGATTCTAGCTAAGAATGATCGAATTATTGCCAGTGAAAAAGATCGGGAGAGGTTTTTTGAGGCTGTATTTGGAGAGAGTCAGCCAAATGAAAAACTTAGAGAAGCGGCTGAAAAGTATAAATCTCAAATGTAGGTAAAGTGAGAATTCAGCTATTAGAGAAATGTCATAAAAGGAAGAACTTTTATTGTGAAGATAGTTCCTTAACAGATTATATACGAAAACAGGTTAGCCATGATCTACGGAAAAAACTTGCAATTTGTTTTGTCGCTGTTGATGCTAAACAAAATGTAACAGGTTACTATACCTTAACAAGTGAGAGTTTTGGTAGAAAATTCATTCCAGATAAGTACTTAAGTCTTGTACCCCAAAAAAATAATGCTTCAGTTGTTTTATTAGGTCGATTAGCAAGAGATATTAAAGTGAAAGGAACAGGTTTGAGGGAGTTTCTACTTATGGATGCACTTTTTAGAAGTTATAAATTGTCAACTGAAAGTATTGGTGCATTGGCAGTTGTTGTAGATTCAATGAATGATATGGACATTGAGTTTTACAAAAAATATGGATTTGAACAGTTGCCGGATAGTAAAAAAATGTTTTTATCAATGGAAGCGATCGGACGATTAATTTGAGAAAACCACGCCGGTTATCAAGTTTTAGTTACATTCAATTGATCTAGAAGGTGATTTGATTGTTCATTTTAAAATTTGAGTCTGAATTTACTTTCATATTATTAATCAATCTTGTAGCATTAATTGATGAAGATAAGTACTGGGGGTAATGTGTTTTCTAGGGGCATGGAGAATTTTGCCATATTTGTCTTTCCAATGTTACTTTTTATGCTAGATATGACAACCTTTGGAAGAAATAAGTACTTAAATTTGCAAAGTCGTAAATTCACTAGAAAAACAATCTGAATTGAATATCCGCAATTATTCATAATGCAAAAAATAAGTATGACGCAAAAAAACATCAACACAGAGACTCAGAGTTTTATAGTTTTAACTTCATAAACTTTGTTTCTCGTGCCTCTGTGCTGAAATAATTTGGTGCAATAACGGATATACATAAAATATAATTAACAACTTACGGATTATGACTGAAAGATCTCAAATTGATAACTTAGACAAAAAAATCCTTTCCTTTGTTACTCAAAATGCCCGCGTACCTTTTTTAGAAGTTGCTCGCGAATGCAATGTGTCCGGTGCAGCTATTCATCAACGGATACAGCGCTTAACTAACATTGGAGTGATTAAAGGTTCTGAGTTTATTGTAGATCCGGCAGCCATTGGTTATCACACTTGTGCTTTTGTGGGTATTTTTCTTCGTGAAGCATCCATGTTTAACAAGGTGGTGAAGCAGTTAAATACCATTCCCCAAGTGGTCGAATGTCATTACACAACCGGTAAGTATGCCATGTTTATTAAGATTTATGCTAAGAGTAATGAGCACTTAAAAGACATTTTACATGACCAGTTACAAGCCATTGATGGAATTGCTTCTACAGAAACCATTATTTCGTTGGATGAAAGTTTTAAACGTCAGTTTCCGATCGATTAACATTTCGAAATGGAGTTTACGAAGATACTTTGGGGACGGAAATTACTTTTGTTTTCCTTCCTCTTCGCTTTTCTTTCGGTCATCGATGTAAGTATATACTGTTTGATAAAGTAAATAACATTCAAAAAAACTAAAAGTATATCTTGTAAGAAAGTATTTTTCAGGTTGTACGAAATAACTCTGGACTTCGTACTATCTCGTGAAAGTTCGTAACCTTTATAGAGCATTAACTCTTAACCATATCAACGCCTACATGTTTTAAAATGCCCATTCATTGTTAACAATTTTAACTAAGGAAGGAGTAAAGCGCTTAATCATTGTTTCAATAAGCAGAAATAATTCTGATTCTTTGACGCTCTCCATCTTAACTTCTGATTCCAATAGTGTTCTGTCAATTCTTTGAATTTTATCAGACAATATAAGATGAGGCAAAGTATTTAATGTCGCCGAAACATTAAATTCATCCTTTTTTATGATTTCTTTTTGAATAAGGAAAGGATGAGCTTCAAAAAAGTTGAAGGTATTATCACCTAAAAACAATTTCAATTCAAATTTCTGAGACAAAGGAATTGCAAAATAGAAATGAAACTTCTTATTGGGATCAACTACAGATGCTCTAATTTCATTTTCCGGTTTGTTGACCGGAGAATATTTAATCGTCCAGAGAAGATGGTTGTTATTGATGATTTCTTTCATTTTTAGAAATAGCCTGATGCGTGGTGCAGCCACTAAGTTAAAGTGATCATCATAACCGGCATACAGGTCTTGTAATTGGTCTATGTTATTTTGAGCAAGAAGATATATGTTGTTCATGATAAAAAAACCGCATCGTTTAAATGCGGTTGGTAAATTTTTTGTTGTTTTTTACTTGAAATTATTTAATCCTTTCAAGGTATTTCTTTTTGGCTGCTTCCAAATATTCACGGTCAATTTTAGGGTTGTAAATCCTAATCATGTCACAAATGCAAAAGTTTTTATGAAAGTGGCCTACCGCAGCATCAAAATTACTAAAATCCCAATTGTTTTTGACTTTTTTGGTAATTTCTTCAAACTCTTTCCATTTTAGTTTTCGAGGAATGGTAAAATAACCGTGGTCTTTTTCATCCACATCAAAGAACATGTCATCACCTAATTCTTCAAGGGTAAAGAATTTTCTTAAGCGGATAATGCCTTTACCTTGTATGGATTTTGGTTTCTTTTTAAACTCAATACCTTCATCTTTGTAGCAGGCTTGTAAATCCATTATCTGATCATAACTATCTAAATGGCGAATCCTTAATATTTCGAATTGTTCATTGTAGATATCAATATGGCCGGCAGCTGCGCTAAAATTTGTTTTAAAATAGTCTTTTATGTTTTGCGTGGCTCGCGTTGTTTCTTCTATGGTATATTGTTTATTAAGAACCAAATACACATAAAGGGGCTTTGAATCACTTGGGGCATCACTGTAATAACTATAAAATCCCGGAAATGGTTCCGGTGCTTCTAAAACAAAAGTATTTGGTAAAATCTTATCTTCCATTGTAACGAGCGATTCCTCCTTGATCAGATTACCATAACGTTCGATTATATTATTTGTGCTCATAGGGCGTGTGGTTTAATTATAAAAATCTGCTCTTTAGCAGTTATAACGATCCGTTTAAGTTATGAAAAATAAGGTATAGAGTCAATGTTTTAGGAGCGGGAAGCTTGAAGTCTGAAGTAAATAATGTATTGATGTGCAAATTGGAGAATGAGCTAATGAACTTACTTACTATTCAATATTTAGCCATAGAATAAAGCACAATATCTAACCATTTTTTTTAGTTAAAAGCAGGAAGTTTATTGTTAAAAAGTTCACTTTATATCTTCTGTATAAGTGTCGTAGATACTATTAAGTACAGTTGGCCATCAGTTGATTGAATAAGCTCAACTCTCCGTGCTTCGGACTTCGAGCTTTTTGTTTAAGGTTGATAATCCCTCACAAATACCGGTTGATCTTTCTTTGATAAACCTTCGTGATAGTAATAGCCTTCTGCATCAAAACCAATTAAATCTTCAGGGTTTGTTATTTGGTTTTGAATAATAAAACGCGTCATTAATCCACGGGCTTTTTTCGCATAAATGCTGATGACTTTGTACTGCCCGTTTTTAGCGTCTTTAAATATTGGTGAGATGATCCGTTTTCCTAATGTTTTTTTATTGATGGATTTGAAATATTCATTGGAAGCCAGGTTAATTAGTACCTCGCTACCTAGTTCATTCATATCCTGTTTAAGCAAAGAAGTGATCTTATCGCCCCAAAATTCATACAAGTTTTTACCTTGCGAATTTTCCAATTTTGTCCCCATTTCTAAACGGTATGGAAGGATGGCATCCATTGGTCGCAATAAACCATAAAAGCCTGATAAGATACGTAAATGATCTTGAGCAAAAACATTGTCTTTTTCACTAAATGTCTTGGCCTGTATGCCATTAAATACTTCTCCATTAAAAGCCCAAAGTGCTTCTTTGGTTTGGGCAGCATCAAAAGGATAGTCCCATAGTTGAAAACGATGGTAGTTTAATTGGCTGAGTTTTGAGCTGATTTTCATGAGACTTTCTAACTGCTCAGGGCTATAGCCTTTTAGTATTTTAGCAAGCACTTGAGTTTCGATAGTTAACCGTGTCTCTGAAGTGTTTACTTTAGGTGCCGGCGTATCATAGTCTAATGCTTTTGCCGGCGAAATGATGATGTGCATATTCTTTCCTTTATTTTGATAACAATATAAAGAGTAGGGAGGTTTTATATCGGTGAAAATACTCATTTATATCCGAACCTATTGGATAGAAAAATAAATGTTGATCTTGACATACGGATTTTGTATATCTGTACGTAAATTAAATTTTCCGAAGGTGGATACCAAATTAACTTTAAGATTAGATGATAGTGTTATTGAGCGAGCCAAAGTTTATGCACGACATCACAAAGTCAGCTTATCGAAAATGGTTGAAGTATATTTTGATAGTTTAACAAAAGAGAAAACTTCACAAGATATGGATTCCATAACTCCATTAGTCGAAAGCCTAGGTGGTGTCATTGATTTGCCTGCTGGGTTTGATGAAAAAAAATCATATCGAGATTATCTGGAAAATAAATACGAATGAAAAGGTTATTTGTTGATTCGAATATTGTAATCGATTTAGTGTCGCGGCGAGAACCTTTTTATGCAGAGGCCGCTCAATTGTTTTCGATGGCAGATAAGAAGCAAGTTGAATTAGCATCATTAGCTTTAACCTTTGCAAATACTAATTATATATTGTTAAGGCAAATGAATTCTAGTCAAGCTAAAGGAGTATTGCGAAAACTCAGGCTGCTATTAAAAACATTAACACTTGATGATAAAGTTGTTGATTTGGCTTTAAATGATGATACTTTTTCAGCTTTTGAAGATGGTTTGCAATATTTTACAGCTCTTGAAAATAATCAAGATTTGATAATAACTCGTAACCTAAAAGACTTTAAAAACTCTGGCATACCCAGTAATGACAGCAAAACAGTTTATTGAGTCGATAAGGTGAATATGATCTATTGTCTAAAATCTCACCATCTAAAAATCTAAAAATATTACCTTTGCGCCAAAGAATTTATCAGACATGAATTTAGACGAAATAAAAGAATTAATTGCGCACGAAGCACAGGCCGTTAGCAACATCCCTGTAACCGACGATTTTGAAAAAGCAATTAACATCATACACACGCAAGTACACGAAAAACATGGTAAACTCATTACCAGTGGAATGGGTAAAGCCGGGCAAATAGCCCATAACATGGCGACTACCTTTAGTTCTACCGGTACGCCATCTGTTTTTTTACATCCAAGTGAAGCACAACATGGCGACTTAGGAATTATTCAAAAAAACGACGCTTTATTGATGATCTCCAATTCCGGTAAAACTCGTGAAATCATTGAATTGATTGATTTAACCAGAGGTTTATACCCAACAATTCCAATTATTGTGATTACCGGTAATACAGAGTCTGTTTTGGCCGAAGAATCAGATGTTTGTATCGGTACAGGTAATCCTAAAGAAGTTTGCCCATTGGGACTTTCTCCAACAACTTCGACCACTACCATGACAGTTATAGGAGATGTTTTGGTTGTAATGGCCATGAAAAAAATTAATTTCTCTAATGAAGAATATGCAAAGCGTCATCACGGTGGTTATTTAGGAGATAAATCGCGTAAAGCAGCGAAGAAGTAAATAATAGGCTGAAGGCAGTAGGGGTAAGGCAGAAGTATATATATGCTGATGTGAAAATTAGAAAATGTGCTAATTAGCTAATGTGTCAATGTGGAAATTATTTATTTACTGATGGATATTTACATATAGGTTAAAACATAATTTCTAACAAGCTAACATTCCTGATTGATAAAGGTGAAAAAAAAGCAGACTATGAAAAATACAGACTGGAAAAAATTACAAAACGGATCAGATATACGCGGTGTTGCGCTCCAAGGCATTGCAGGGCAGGAGGTAAATCTTACACCCAAAGTTGTTAGTCAAATAGCACAGGCTTTTTGCCAATGGCTAGCTAAAAAGATAGGTGCTAACGATTTGGTGATTGCAGTAGGAATGGATTCGCGCTTATCCGGCGAAAGCTTAAAGTCTGCCTTTATTGATGCTTGTATTAGAGCAGGCGTGCAAGTATTAGATTGTGGCATGGCATCTACACCAGCCATGTTTATGACAACGGTGACTGAACCATTCAAAGCTGATGGAGGCGTGATGTTAACCGCGAGCCATTTACCGTTTAACCGTAACGGATTAAAGTTTTTTACGGCAGACGGCGGTCTGGAAAAAACAGATATCACTGAGATATTGAATTATTGCGAAGATGGTGTGGAGTTAAATGCCGATCATGGTCTTTGTGAGAAAATACCTTTTGTAGATGCTTATTCAGCGATATTAGCAAATCGAATTTGCGAGGAGGTCAAAGCCGATGATTTTACAAAGCCTCTAAAAGGATTTAAAATAATAGTGGATGCCGGAAACGGAGCCGGAGGCTTTTATGCTGATAAAGTTTTAAAGGTGTTAGGAGCTAATGTGGAAGGAAGTCAGTTTTTAGATCCGGATGGAAATTTTCCAAATCACATTCCAAATCCTGAAGACCCTGATGCCATGGCTTCTATTTGTGAAGCAGTTAAAAAGCATAAAGCTGATTTAGGAATCATCTTCGATACCGATGTAGATCGTTCGGCCATTGTAGACCAGGATGGAAACCCGGTTAACCGTAACGAATTAGTGGCTTTATCTGCTGCCATTGTGAATGATGAGAATCCGGGTTCAACGGTAGTAACAGACTCGATTACTTCGGATGGTTTAGCTTGGTTTATAAACGAGCATCTTGGCATGAAACACCATCGTTTTAAGCGAGGTTATAAAAATGTAATTAACGAAAGTATCCGCCTTAATAAAGAAGGAGAAGAATCTTGCTTAGCGATTGAAACATCTGGTCATGCTGCCTTAAAAGAAAACTATTTCTTAGATGATGGTGCTTATTTAGCGACTAAGATTGTGATCAAAATGGCCAAATTAGCTAAAGAAGGCAAGAAGCTTTCTGATTTAATCACCGCTTTACCTGTTCCTGCCGAAAGCAAAGAGTATCGTATTGGCATCACTACAGAAGATTTTAAAACTCATGGCGAAGCAGTGATTGAAAAACTAACTGCTTTTGCCAATGATAATGCAGGTTGGGAAGTAGTTCCCAATAATTACGAAGGTGTTCGTGTATCCTGTAAAAATGATAATGAGAAAGGCTGGTTTTTATTGCGTCTTTCCTTACACGATCCGGTGATTCCGTTAAACATAGAATCTGATTTAGAAGGTGGTGTTGAAATTATCGCAAAGCAATTGGTTGATTTTTTCTCTTCCATTGAAAATTTAGACCTTACAACTTTTAAAAAATAAGATTATGCGCATCGTTAAAGAAAACGCATTAGGCTTAATGATCGATTTTCAGGAACGCTTATTCCCTGTAATGGCTGAAAAAGAGCTGTTAGAAAAAAATGTAAAAATCTTAATCGAAGGATTAAGGGCTCTTGAGATTCCTATTATTGCATCAGAGCAATATAAAAGGGGATTAGGTGGGACTATTTCCGGTATTGAGGAATTGATCTCAGATTGCAGACATGAAGAAAAAACAGCATTTTCTTGTTGCGATCAACCTAATGTCATTGAGCAAATTGAATTGACTTCAAAGCGTGCAATTATCATTGCTGGTATTGAATCGCATATTTGTGTTCTTCAAACGGCTATCGATCTGAAAGAAAGGGGTTTTATACCAGTAGTTGTAGAAGATTGTGTTTCATCGCGCTCATTAGAAAATAAACGGGTAGCCATGGAGCGTCTTCGTCAGGAAGGAATTATTGTATCTACCTACGAATCAATTTTATTTGAGTTATGTCGTAAAGCTGGTTCAGATGCCTTTAAAACAATTAGTAAGTTGATTAAGTAAGTCATTATTATGCTTTTACATATTGGTTCATAAGAGCAAATAAGAGATGGAACGCAAAATAAAAATGGATACCATGAGAAAAACACTATTATTATTAATTCTGATTATAGGATTATCCGAAGTTGTTTATGGTCAAGCAAAAAAAACAGCAAAGACTGATAAAGAAAAAATCGAAGCATTAATTCAATCAGTTGAAGATTTAGAAAATGCTAAGTTTTATCGAAATGGTTCTGTTTATAATGCAAAAGAAGCCGGAAGTCATCTGCGAATGAAAGTAAGAAAGGCAGGTGAGAGGATAAAAACAGTTGAGGATTTTATCGAAAAGATTGCTTCAAAATCATCCATGTCAGGCGAAAATTATAAAATTATCTATGATGATGGAAAAGAAATAATTACCAATACCTTCTTTTATACAACCCTAGAAACTCTTGAGTGATTTTAAAAGAAATTGTTTAAAAATTGGATATTCTTGTTTTTCACTAAGTACAAATTAAAAGCACATGAGACGAGTATTCGGAATTGGCGAAACTGTACTAGACCTGATGTTTAAAAACGATCAACCCATTGCTGCAAAAGCTGGAGGAAGCGCTCTTAACACAATGGTTTCGTTGGCTAGAATGGAGGTTGATTCATATTTTATTACAGAGATTGGTACAGATAAAGTAGGTGATATGATCGTCCGTTTTTTGGAGCAGAATAAATTATCTACTCAATATATTTGTCGATATTCAAGTGGAAAATCAGCTTTAGCATTAGCTTTTTTAAATGAGCGAAATGATGCCGAATACGATTTTTACAAAGATTACCCATCTCAACGTTTAGTAGGAGATAAACCAGAATTTCAACTTGGCGACATTGTTGTTTTCGGTTCTTTTTTTGGATTGAACCCTATCGTCCGTCCACAGTTACTTGACTATTTAAATGCTGCAAAAAAAGCAGGAGCCATCATTGTTTATGATCCAAACTTCAGAAGTCATCATTTACCCAATAGAGATCAGTTGGTATCAACCATAGAAGAGAACTTTGCCTTAGCCGATTTAGTCCGTGGTTCTGATGAAGATTTTGAAAATATCTATGGTACTACTAATATGGATGAAGTGTATCAAAAGGTAAACAAGTATTGCAGTCATTTGGTTATCACGGCAAATTCTAATGGCGTTTTTGCTTTTGGAAATGATTTCAGACATCATTATCATGTGCCGGTAATTAAACCAGTCAGTACCATTGGTGCCGGAGATAATTTTAATGCTGGAATGATTAAAGCATTAATAGATTCAGAAGTATACCCTAATAATGGTCTTTCCTTATCAAGTGAAAACTGGAATCGTTTGATTACTTATGGGATTGAGTTTTCCTCAGAGGTTTGTATGCAGATCGATAATTATGTGCCGGTTGAGTTTAAAACTCAGTTTTTGCAGAGAGTAGAAAATTAGGGAATGTGCAAATAACCAAATTGGGTAATTGTGAAGTTGAAGAAAAGAGTAAATTCGTAACTCAATTGTTTTAATGTAACCTTTTTAAGAAGTCATATTTTAGCGTTGTTATTTAACAACTAATTCAACTTCATTTACACTAACATGCTTAGGCAAATCTGCAAAAGAATTGCTATTAAAGTTGATAATCCCTCTTTTTAACATGATTACTTTGTAGGAAACTTCCTTTGTGAATTTTCCATTTGAAATTTCAGTTGAACTGGATTGTTTTTTAATGTTGAAGTATTCATTGCTTAGTAGTGTAATGGGAAAACTTTGTGCTGATTTACTAATGACTTTAATGACAACTTCTTCGCCTAATTTAGCATCTTGAGGTAAAATAATATCTACCTGTTCAGATTTTGGTTTTTGAACCAATACACTCACCGTGTTTGAAGTAAATTTTTGTCCCATTACTGAAATGGAGTAGGGACCTAGTAAATTGCTGCCTAGTTGTTGTGGCTTTTCTTTGATGAAAGTATGAAAACAGTCACCATCAATATTTTGAGCATGACCAAAGAAATCATCTAAAATACCATTACTTTGGATTTCGGATTCTCTGGATAGCACATTGCTTTGAATGCCTTCAATAGAAAGCTTTATCGTTACTTGCTCTCCAAGCGAAATGTTGTCTTTTAAAGCAATCGCTTTTAGTTTTAACTCGTTTTGAGCAATTGTTAATATACTAGAAAAATAGAGTAGTGATATTAGTGTGAATTTTTTAATCATTACAAATGTTATTGAGTAATTACAAAACGTTCAACTTCTGTTTGTTATCAAATAAATATTGGTCAGTTGGCTATTAATTCTGCTTTCGATCTTATAAAGAATTTTTCCTTAGCTATATTCTCATTTGCACATTGGGGCATTAGCACATCAGCATAGTTAATACTTTGGGTTTCAGGTTAATCCTGATATTTCACTCTTTCCCATTCCCTTTTAAGAATTTTTTGAGAAAGGGTCATCACTCTTGAATGAGATTCTTTAAATACCTGTAGATCAGTATTTGCAGAAATTAGTTGAACCAGAGCCTCAATTTCAATTTTTAATTCTTCGTGATCCTTTTCTTTGGGGTTAAGCATTAAATAAAGACGATGTTCAAGTTCAATAATTTGGGAGTAATGATTGTCACAACTGTCTTCGCATTCGAAATGTATTTTTGCTTTAGAAGTGAATTCAGCTAAAACAGACCTTAGATCATTAATCCAATTCTGACGAATGGGAGAAAGTATTTGTTTGTTAGTCACATGAGTTGAAGCCTCAATTTGCTTTCTGGTAACCAACATAGAAATAAGCGGTCCAACAAATACAGCTAAAACAGCCACAATTAGTGATAGAATAGAAATTAGGCTTGAGTCTTTTGTCATTATTATTTTTTTGAAGATCCATATTTAGTGTCTCCAAAGTTAAATATTTAGGATAATCATATTGATAATAACACAGACTTTTGCATTTTTTTGTTTGATTTCATGTGGGAGAGGCGTTTAAAAACTCCAAATCCACAAATGGAAATACTTTTTTATCACTATTAAACAAAGCCCAAGGCGATTCAAATACATTTTTAAATTTGCATGGAAATAGAGTGAAATGATTGAAGCCATTCCAAAAAAATGAGATCTTAAAGAAGGAAACTGAAGTTTATGCATTGATAGATTGCTTTTAAACCCTTTCCCTTAAATGTTTTTGATATTTAATACAACTCTTCCTTTGTATAGAACCCACTATTAATGAGTATTTCATTAATGTTATCTTTGGTTACCACTTTGGATTCGATACGAATAGTCGGCACTTTTGAAAGACCATTGAAGGTGTAATCGTTAATTGTGTTACTAAGGTCTTTTTCTTTTAATAAGTCGATAGTAGCTTCAGCAGCAGTATAGGCACTTTCTTTTAATGGATGGTATAAAGTCATGTATTGTTTTCCTTTTATAATGTTTTTAACTGCATTTTTTTCAGCATCTTGCCCGGTTACAATCACATCATCAAAGCCATATTTATCCAGTACTTCAATGCAACCGTCAGACATGCCATCGTAAGCAGATAAAACAACATCCGGTTTTATGCCGGTATATGATATGACCTTATCTAATTCATAACCTGCATTTGCACCACTCCAAGATTCAATATAAGATCGATACAAAAGCTTAATTTTGCCCGATTCAATGAAAGGTTTTAATTCTGTATCTATTGAATTCATTAATCCAATGGCATTTCGATCATATTTATCACCTCCTAATAATATATAGTTACCCGTTGGTTTTTCTTTAACAGCTGATTCCACCATATGCTTCCCTAGACTAGTGGTATTAACAGTTACAAAAAATGATAAGTCACAATTGGTGATAAGGCGATTATACGCTATTGCCTTTATTCCTTGACTTTGGGCTGATCTAACAATGCTTGCTGCAGTATTGGCATTTACCGGAACAATTACAATGGCATCAATATCTTTTTGTGCCAATTCTTCAAACTTAATGGCTTGAAGGTTTTCATCATCATTAGCCTGTTCAATAATAACTTCAGCCCCCAATTGCTCAGCGCGTTCTTTGAAAAAAGCTGCTTCTTTTACAAATCGAGGTGTATTTTGTGAATTAAATAAAAAACCAATTTTTAATCTCTGATTACTTCCCGATGAGCATCCATAGATGGAAATCAGAAAAATGACACTGAAGTAATAAATAATAGTTTTCATAGGAATGGTATATAAAATTAATGTCATTTAAAAATACAATATACTTTCAAAAAATGCTTTTTTTTCTGAAATTTACTAGAGACAAAATTGATGAGTCATGAAAAAAATCGTTTGGAGGGACCTTGCAATCAGATCTAAAATAGGAATTGGATTCGCCTCAATAGTAATTATAATAGGTATTTTGGGTTTTTATGTAATGGTAAATATGTACCGTTTAAATAAAGATTTTAACACATTAAGTAATGTGTTTATACCAATTGTATCTGAAGCCCAATTAGTAAGTGAGTATTGGAAACAAACTCAAGAGTTTTCCAGATCCTATGACTTTAGCGGTGATGAGTATTATCGTGACAGAGCCCGTACTTCGTTGACATTATTAAATGATGCTTTAATTAAACTCGATCAGAATTTGGAGCATGAAGAAGCTGGCATCATTAAAAATGGAATTAATCAGGATGATGTTAAGAGTAATATTTTGCTTTTTCAGTCTGCTTCAAAGGATTATTATGAAGCACAAGGAGTAGCCAATCAGGCAAAAGTCCAATTGGTAGAGGATTTGGCAAAATTACATGAAGAATCTTTGAGTTATGGTGATTATTATGGGGTTCAGAGATTGGTGGGGAGGCTTAATAAGCTTGTTGCAGATCTTTTTATTGAAGAACAAAACCAAGATTTTTTATTGATTGAAGATCGAAAACTCGCAGCAGAATTGTACTTAAATGATGTGAAAGTTACCGCATTGCCCAATCGATTAAAACCTCTTATTCAAAATTGTGCGGAGTCTCTAAACCAATATTATTCTATTTTAAGAGAAGCTAAACTTCATAGTTTAAGGCGCTTTGAGATTTCTAAAAGTATTATGTGGGACGTAGGAGCTGCTTCTGATGTAGGCTTAGATCAGATGAAAAAGTTGGGGGAAGTGAGTTCCAAAATGGTCGCACTTCAGAATGAAGTCTTTCTTTATAGTTTTATTTTTATTTTCCTATTGTTTAGTTTTTTAGTCTTCTTTTTATCAAAATCTATTTCTAAACCAATTGAAGACAGTATTGTAATGGCAGATAAAATTTCCAAAGGTGATTTATCTGTTAGTATAAGAGTAAGTGGAAATGACGAAGTGGGGCAGTTATCCCAATCATTAAATACAATGGTTGATAATTTGCGAAAAATGGTAAGTCAGGTATCAAATACCGCCGAAAGTATACTAACTACAGGAATGACCTTAAATAGAGAAGCTTTAGAATTATCAGAAGGAGCAACCGAGCAAGCTTCTGCTGCGGAGGAGGTTTCTTCATCCATGGAGGAAATGTATGCTAATATACAGCAAAATACAGAAAACTCTAAAGAAACTGTTAATGTAGCTGTTCAAGCAGCAAAGGATATTCAAGACGGTAATGATTTATCTAAAAAAGCAGCCGAATCAATTGAAAACATTAGTCAAAAAGTAACGGTGATTAGTGAAATCGCTTTTCAAACCAATATTCTGGCTTTAAATGCAGCAGTAGAAGCTGCCAGAGCAGGTGCTGAGGGAAGGGGCTTTGCAGTTGTTGCGGCAGAAGTTCGTAAACTGGCCGAGCATAGTGCAGCTGCAGCGAAAGAAATCACCTTTGCTTCAGGATTAACCAAGGAATCGTCTAAAAATGCATCTGAAAAACTTGAAAAGGTAACACCTGATATTCAGCGTACGGCACAATTAATACAAGAAATTACAACAGCCTCATTAGAACAGGTTACAGGTGTAGAGCAAATTAATAATGCTTTAATGCAATTGAACCAGGTTACACAACGCAACGCAGCTAATGCTGATCAGATAAGTGCCGCAACGGCTGTTTTAGATAAGTTATCTAAAGACCTAAATCAGGCAATATCTTTGTTTGAATTGAACCGGAAACATGAAAAAGCTAATCA
The DNA here is from genome assembly GCA_003249255.1 of Bacteroidales bacterium. Taxonomy (GTDB): domain Bacteria; phylum Bacteroidota; class Bacteroidia; order Bacteroidales; family Marinilabiliaceae; genus SZUA-582. Next base: position 39,535 of record QKJP01000059.1, on the reverse strand, counting down.
AGCAGAGGATAAGAAAAAAGTATCTTCCACTGAATCTAAAGGAAATGAAGTGTTGCAGGAAACCAAAATTAAGCGGGGCAAAAAGCCTGAATCCAAATCTAAAAATCAAGATGGCATTAGTTTTGATTTAGGGGATGAGTTTAGAAAGGATCTTTCAGATGATGAATATGAGACTTTTTAAAAGTGATCCATTATCTACGGTTTAGATATCCATAATGATTAAAAGAAATGGGAAAGAATTATTCTTTCCCATTTCTTTTAATCATTATTTGTTTTCTTCTTTTTTATATCCGGATATTCGATCCTTGCGTGGTAGATGTTTTTCAGTTTTGTTTTAAATACAGTTTTTGCTTCTGTAATTTCTCTAAATGTAATAGGTGCATTAATAAACTGATTTTCTTTGATTTGAGTATCTATAATCTTTTCTACTAATTTATCAATGGCTTCATCATTATAGGTTTTTAAGCTTCGGGAAGCTGCTTCTATAGAATCTGCCATCATCAGGATCGCGGTTTCTTTGGTAAATGGAGTCGGACCTGGGTAAGTAAATAGTCCTTCATCAATGTTTGCATCCGGATTGGCATTAACGTATGAATTATAAAAATACCAGGTTTTGGTAGTTCCTTGATGTGTGGTAATAAAATCAATAACTTGCTGAGGAACTTTGTTTTTTCTGGCCATTTTAACCCCATTTTCAATATGGTTAATAACAATTTGAGCACTGTCTTCAAAATCTAATCCATTATGTAGATTAATACCGGCTGCTTGATTTTCGGTAAAGAAGAGAGGAGAGGCCATTTTTCCAATATCATGATACATGGCTCCTGCACGAACTAAGGCTGGATTGGCGTTGATTTTATAAGCTACTTCTTGTGCTAAATTTCCAACTTGAATACTGTGTTGAAAGGTACCGGGTGCTGATTCTGCTAATTTTCTTAATATCGGATGGTTGGTATCTGATAATTCCACCAAGGTTACATCTGATAAAAAACCAAATAAGCGCTCGAAAATATAAATAAGTGGATATACCAATAAAACAAGTATTGCATTTGCTGCAAAATAGGCATAGTTAACTAATTCGATTTTAGTGATGTCACCTTCATTCCACAAGAAAAGTGCTGTATATAGAATTGAATAACTTAAGAAGATAAGGAGTGCAGCTCTTACAATATGACTTCGTCTTACCATTCTAAATAGGCTATATACAGCCACTAATCCTGCCGGTATTTGTATTAGTACAAATTGAAAACTATTGAGTGCAAAAAAGGCAGAAATTAATACTGTAATCACATACATGAAAAATGCTAAGCGGCTATCAAAAAAGGTTCTGATAATTATAGGAAGAATTGTAAATGGTACCACGAAGATTGGAAAAGCAGGAAATAAGGTGCTAATAGATGATAAGGATATTAATAATGTTGTAATGAGTAAAATAAATATAATAGAACTTATTTGCTCAAACATATCATGCCTGAAATAAAACATGAACAGGTAGATAATAACAAATAAAAATAATATTATAATTGCTTGCCCACTAATTATTTGGTAGTAGTTAGATGTTACGTTTAGCTTAGATTCAAACTCCCGTTTAAATGAATTTAATATTTTAGCAGCGTTATCGTCCACAATTTCCCCTTGGTCAATAATACGTTGGCCAGCCAAGACTCGGCCTGATGTTAATGAAATTTTTTCCTGTAAGCTTTCTTTCTCCAGATTATTTCTGTTTTCATCCAGTAAAATATTGGGTTTGATATATTTATTTAATTCTATGTCTGAAATTATTTCAGATATCATCTGAACCTTGGGTTCTTTAACATTATTAAATCGGGATAAAATAGATCGCAATATTTTTTGATAAGCTTGTGCCTGTAAGTTGAGTTCAGCCAATTGGTATGGTTCAACAAAAGATCCTTCAATCAGCATGAGTTCAAATCGTTCACTGTTAGCAATATATTCTTCCGGAAGCAGAATAATACCTTGTTTGTACACTAATTCAAGCTGATCTTGTAGGCAAGTAGTAAGACATTCGTAATAAGTTGAGTCACGTTTATATTTTTTGTTTAATTGAGGATATTTTGTTAAATACTGTTCGGATTTTCGATTGACGGAATTTATTAGCTCCTGACACATAGTTTCTCCCACCATCGAGTCCTTTAAAAAGTATGGTCTAAAGAAAGTTAGTAAACTATCTTTTTCACGATTTAATTCAGTTTGAGTTTTATAAATTGCAAAATCAAATGGAGCAATTAATAACTGGTGTTTCCAAGGGGTTCCTTTCGTATATTCAAAACCAAATTTACTTGTTTTAGGTAGTAAATATGTAACCACTGTAATTGCTATAAAAAAAAGACAAAACCTACTTACAGGTTTATAGTATTTATGCCAGGTATTTTTTACACGTTCAACCATTCTTAAATAATCTAGAATTAATGATTATCAAAAATACAACAGTTAGTTGCATCAGCCAAAAAGAGAGAGGGATTAATGTGATATTTTAGAGGATAGATTTTATTGTAAATCTTTCTTTTATATATGGATTAAGGTCTATTCTTACTCTTTTATCTTTTATTATTTCTATGTGATTGATAAAGAATCGAGTGAAAGAAAGTTTTAAAATAACATTAAATACCCCCTAAGAATTACAAAATAAACTACTATTTTTTCATTTCAAAAAAACGCTCAATATTTGCGAAAGTGGTGTTTAATGATTTGATTTTTAGCCTTATATAATATGAAGAAGTCAATATGTACGTATGGTTTAATACCTTTAAGAAGTGAACCAAGGGAGCAAGCTGAAATGGTAAGCCAAATATTATTTGGTGATGCCTTTGAGGTGCTTGATGAAACGGAAAAATGGATCAAAGTAAAACTTCTTGACGATGGCTATGAAGGTTGGGTTGATCATAAGCTAGTTCGGAAAATTTCAGAGAAAGAAGTTGATCAATGGATAAAAGCTGATAAATGGATTGTTCCTGGTCCTTTTGTGAGGGTCGTATCAGAACCGGAAAAACATACGCATATTATAACCGGTGGTAGTTCTATATTCTTTAATGGTCAGGATATGAATAGTTTTTATATCGGATCTATCGAATATTACCTTTCCAGTAATTATAATAGTAATAAAAAACCGAAAGACTTAGGAGAGGTGGCCATGTCGTTTATTAATGCTCCTTATATATGGGGTGGAAAGAGTTTTTATGGCATCGATTGTTCCGGATTAATGCAAGTGGTATATAAAATTATGGGACATCAATTACCACGTGATGCATCTCAGCAAGTTGAGCTTGGTGAAATTGTTAATTTTGTTGAAGAAGCAAAATTAGGTGATTTAGCTTTTTTCGAAAATGAAGGTGGAAATATTACCCATGTCGGTATGTGTCTTGGAAAAGGAGAAGTTATCCATGCTTCAGGTAGAGTGCGTATTGATAAATTTGATCATCAAGGCATTTATGATGAGGCGAATAAAAAATACAGTCACAAACTCCGTGTTATTAAAAGGGTCTTGTAATGAAATATTGTTATGATTATCCTAGACCTACAGTAACCACTGATGTCGTGTTATTTGCAGGAGTAAAAAACAAAGTTTCTTCCGGTAAAGTGTTATTAATTAAGCGCAAGAATGAACCTTTTCAAGGTAAATGGGCATTTCCCGGAGGTTTTGTGGATATGGATGAAGATCTAGAACCGGCGGCTTTGAGAGAATTAGAAGAGGAGACTAGTATAAAGGATGTTTCAATTTCACAATTTAAAACTTATGGGGCTGTTGACCGGGATCCTCGTCATCGAACAATTTCGGTTGTTTTTATTGGGTTTATAGATCATGAAGTAACAGCCAAAGCAATGGATGATGCTCAAGATGCTCAATGGTTTGATGTGGATGATCTTCCTGAATTAGCTTTTGATCATGAGCGTATACTTGCCGAAATCCTTGAGGAAATACAAGTCTAAACTGAATTTAGTTTTATCAAACAAGTTTTGAAAATTACGTTGTTATTGGGCTTATCTCAGAACTAATTTTTGAATGATAAATGAGTTAGTTTTCATATTGTTGCATTTACACATCTGCACATTTATTCAAGCTATCTTCCAACCACGATAAAGTTTCCGGACCTTTATTAAACAATAAATCCAGAATGCTTAAATTGCCTTCAAAAGCATGCTTTTCGGCAAATACTTGTCTGTAAGGAATAACTTTAAACTGAGTATCTTTTGCTAAAGGTATTTTGGGATTGACCAGATATCTGTATTGCGTGTTTTCCGATTTTTCGATTGTTTGTATTAGTTCTATGTCTGCACCAATTTCTTCCAGTATAACTTGAGTCAGGTCAAGGTTAAGGTCAATAAGATGTTCAAATGTATTCTGATAAGATGCTTCTATTGCATCTTTGTAATACTCAAAAAAAGGCGAACTGTTATACGCTGATACAATGCTTCTCCAATGTTGTTTTTGCCATGGCGTATCGTAACTAACTAAAGTATCTTTGAGCAGTGTTTTTTCATTTTTATGGTTTGTTACCGGAATAGATAATGGCATTTTTCCATTAGCACCCATTATCAGGCATCTGTTTCGGTATGATTTCCGTTGGTATGGGCTGTGTACTTCTATGGCAACGGTTCCGCTATATTGTACTAAATGAGCAAAGTATTGTATTGTTCCTAAATAGCAACTTGGAAACACAGGTAAATTCTCCATTTTTCTTTATTTGTTTTGAGATCCATGAAACGGCAGAGGTTGAATAACTCCAATGATATGATTTTCCGGTAAGAAGCCCCAATATCGACTGTCAAAAGAGTGGGGTTTATTGTCGCCTCCAACCCAATAATAGTTCATCCTAAAGGTATAATGGGTTCTTTCTTGGCCATTTATATAGATATGATCTTTTTTAAATTCCAATTTATTTTCTTCATACACTTCAATGATGCGTTGATATAAAGAAATGTTTTCTAAAGTGATTTTAACTTTTTGACCCTTTTGAGGAATTACCATTGGTCCCCAATTTGATTCATTCCATCTAAAGGAGGTGTTAAATGGAAATACAAAAGGATCAGGCTTATTTTTAGGAGACTCAATTAATGTTAGATATGGCGAAAACTTTTTGTTGTCGATTAAAGTAATTGGTGATTCTATATATTGTGTGCCTTTTTCTACATAACTCACATAGCTTTTATCAAGGATATCTTTTTTAATTTTAAATGGAGTGTTTTTTTCCAGAGCGAGTTTATACAACAGATTTTCATTAAATAATGATGCCTTCTTATTGATGTAATTTACACCATTGATAATAGTTAGTGTATCGCCCGGTAATGCAATTACTCGTTTAATAAAACGAGGCCGTTGATTTACCTTTTTATAGTCCTTCTGACTATTTAAAATGTGATTCTCAGTTTTGTTTTGTTTGGTGATACGTTTTTGAAAATGATAATTTTCGTTGGGATGGTTAATAAATACAGTATCACCCTCTGGAAAGTTAAACACGATTACATCACCTTGTTTTATTGAGCGAATACCCGGAATACGGTGGTAGGATTTAATTGTGTTTTGGCTTTTTGCCGGCCCTATCAATATTTTATTCATCAAGAAGGTAGTTCCTGATTGGTAGGACGGTTGCATGCTAGAAGAGCGGATGGTATAAATACTAAACAAGTAATTGTTCGTAAAGTTAACGGCTAATAAACCAAATAAAACTGCTAAAATCCATTCTTGAACCGCGGTTTTTTTGGAGTGTTTACGCAGGAAAAATTGAACCAGTATTCCTTGTAAATTCGGATGCCAAAAGAAAAGTGCAATGGTAATTAGAAGAAAAAATAAAATCCAATTTTGACTCCATACCACTAATAATAAGAATATAAGAAATAGGGTGAAGCTAATGATTTTTTGGATTTTCATTCGTTACAAATTTATCACAAAAAAGCAGAAGAATCCTTAGGAATCTTCTGCCTGTCTTATGTGTTAATAATTAGTTGTTGTGTGCCAATTTGAAAAAACGATCCCAACGAATGTTAGAAGGGAAGCTTTTATCTGTATCTAAGGATAACCAAACTAAAATCGGTTTTCCAACAATATGATCTTCAGGCACAAACCCCCAAGAACGCGAGTCGGCAGATTTATGGCGGTTGTCACCCATCATAAAATAGTAATTCATTTTAAACGTGTAAGAATTCACTAACTCACCATTTATGTAGATTTCACCATCTTTAACTTTTAAATCATTACCCTCATGGGCAGTAATTATGCGCTCATAAAGTACAAGGTTAGTCATGTTTAATTCAATTGTTTTGCCGGCTTCAGGCATCCAAATTGGACCATAGTTATCACGGCTCCAAGGATAGTCCTGGCTGTATGGGAAAACACTCATACCACTCGAATCTGGCGCAAACTCATTTTTCTTAAGCTCTTTGATGAAAGGATAGTCTTTCATCTTTTCAATCATTTCTTGCGTTAATGGTAATGTGTATTTAGGAGCAAATCCATCTTGATCCGCTTTAGCAATTCCAATTTTTTCGTAAAAATGATCTGTTAGCACAGTACCATCTGTTGTTACCTGATAGTTATACTGAACATCTTTAGGATTTTCCCCCATTTCTCCGTTGATGTAGACCTGGTTATTTCGAACTTCTAAGGTATCACCCGGTATGGCAATACATCTTTTTACGTAATTATCTCTTCGGTCTATCGGACGATATAATATTTCACCAAAAGTATTTGGATTGTTTTCGATAAATTGTCTTCCTAAGTTTCTTAAGAAATGGTTTCTTTCGTAAGCAGATGAAAAAGGTTTTTTAGGACCTAGTTTTAAATTCCTGTTAATTAAATCAATTCCTTTAAGGAAGGATAAATTATAAATATCAGGATTATTCACTTTAAAAGGAACAGTGTCTCCTGCCGGAAAGTTAAAAACAACAATATCATTTCTTTGAACATCTCCTAAACCTCCAAGTCGCTTGTAATCCCATGTTGGAGTTTCTAAATAAGATTTGGTGTTAATAATAGGAAAAGTATTTTGGACCAAAGGAAATGATAATGGTGTATTAGGCATGCGTGGCCCATAGCTTACTTTGCTTACAAAAAGATGATCTCCAACTAATAAGGACTTTTCTAAAGAACTTGTTGGAATCTTGTAATTTTGAAATAAAAAGATGTTGATGATGTATACTGCAACCAATGCGAATACTAATGCATCAATCCATTCAATAACAGCAGATGGTTTTTTTCCATCTTTGCGTTTTTTCCAAAATCCCCATGGAATTATCTTGGAGATGTACACGTCAAATACAAGCGGTAAACCAAATATGAACCAGAAGTTTCCAATCCAGAATACCCAAAGTATAAAAACAATACAGGCAATAATGCCTTTAAGCCAGGCTCGTTTAGATGCTTTAAACATGATAAAGTAGTTAGATTAAAGTTTTAAAAGATCTTGCATTCCAAGATATCCTTTGTTGTCTTTTACAAATTCAGCGGCTAATACAGCTCCTAATGCAAAACCTTTACGGGATTTTGCACTGTGGTGGATGATGATTTCATCAACTTCAGATTCGTACTTAATGGTGTGAATTCCAGGAACCTCACCATGGCGAACGGCTTTTATTATCATTTCATCCTCTTTTTCAGCTTTATCTAAGGCCCAGTTGGTTTTTCTGTCCAGGTTTTCTAAAATACCTTCGGCTAAAGTAATTGCTGTACCACTTGGCGCATCCAGCTTTTGAGTATGGTGAACTTCTTCCATTTCTACATCATATTCAGCCACTTTATTCATCATTTTAGCTAACTGCTTATTAATCTCAAAGAAGATGTTTACCCCTAAACTGAAGTTTGAAGCATAAAAGAACGTTTGTCCTTCATCCGAACACTTCGCTTTGATCTCGTCAATTTTATCCAACCAACCGGTGGTACCTGATACAACCGGCACGTTTGCTGCAAAACACTTCATGTAGTTATCGTAGGCTGCTTCCGGACGTGTGAACTCAATAGCTGCTTCAGCAGATTTAAAGGCTTCGCTATCAAATGAATCAGGTGAGTTGATGTCTATTTTTGCAACAATTTCGTGTCCGCGGTCAATGGCAATTTTTTCAATTTCTTTACCCATTTTGCCATATCCGATCAATGCTATTTTCATGCGCTTTATTTTGTCTTTTCACTAACTCATTAAAGTGAGCATTGTGTGAAGTAATTATTTAACGATTAATTTTTTTATGATTTTGTTAAAATCGAGCTCAAAGATAACAAAATTGCGCGTTGTTAAAAGTAGGAGGGAGGCTTTAACCTTGTTTTAACCTTGATGTAGATAAAGGCTTTGATGGGCAGATGTGTAAAAGGGGTAATGGGCGACTATTATCTTCAATTATTCGATTTTTTAAGGTGAATTTTTTGATATAAAAAAAGGTTGCCTCAAGAGACAACCTTTTCAAATATCATTGATCAAAGCCTATGCTTCCATCGCTTTTTTCAATACAGCTTTAAACGCATCCGGGTGATTAACCGCTAAGTCAGCAAGAACTTTACGGTTGATCTCAATGTTTTGCTTGTTTAAAGCACCCATAAGCTTACTGTAAGAAACACCTTCTAAGCGAGCTGCTGCGTTAATACGCTGAATCCATAATGCACGGAAGCTGCTTTTCTTTTTCTTTCTATCGCGGTATGCATACTGTAAACCTTTTTCATAAGTGTTTTTGGCTACAGTCCATACATTTTTTCTTCTACCAAAATAACCTTTGGTTTTCTTTAATAATTTACGACGTCTTTCTCTAGACGCAACATGATTTACTGATCTTGGCATTTTTAAATCATTTTCGAATGGTTAGCGTTCCTCAATTTGGAAACTTTCAGCTAATTCATTCCGGTTTAAAATTAATTTTTTAAATCTATCGCTTATTACTTCATGTTCAATAATAGCTTGATGTTTGTTTCATCAGCTTTGTGAACAGTACCTGCATAAGTAAGATTTCTCTTCTGCTTAGTCGACTTTTTTGTTAAAATGTGACTTTTAAAAGCATGCTTTCTTTTAATCTTTCCGCTTCCAGTGATTGTAAAACGCTTCTTAGCACTGGAATTAGTCTTCATTTTTGGCATTATTCCTATATATTTAGTTATAAAAAAAGCAAAATTACTTTTTAGATGCTTTGGGAGCCAGGAACATGGTCATACGTTTACCTTCCAGCTTTGGCATTTGCTCTACTTTAGCAAATTCTTCAAGATCTTGGGCGAAACGTAATAATAAAATTTCACCTTTATCTTTAAATAAGATTGCACGACCTTTAAAGAATACAAATGCTTTTACTTTTGCACCCTCCCCAAGAAACTTCTCGGCATGTTTTAATTTAAACTGGTAATCATGATCATCCGTATTTGGACCAAAACGAATTTCTTTAACTACTACTTTTACCGTTTTAGCTTTTAATTCCTTTTGCTTACGCTTTTGTTGGTATAGAAACTTTTGATAATCGATGATTTTACATACAGGCGGATCTGCCTTAGGCGAAATCTCGACTAAATCTAAATCCAATTCATCTGCCATTTTTAAGGCAGTCGCTGTATCAAAAACGCCCGGTTCGTCGATGTTATCACCAACAAGTCTAACTTGAGGAACGCGTATGTATCGATTAATTCGATGTGCCGGCTCCTGCTTTACAGGGCGTACCTGTTTTCTTTGTGGTTTAGCTATTGTTAAGCCCTCCTTAATTTAATTAGTACTATTTTTCTTTTATCTCTGAAAGCATTTTTTCCACTTCAGCGGCCACAAAGGTAGCAAAATTATCTAAGCTCATAGCACCTAAATCACCTTCACCTTGTCTTCGAACTGAAACTTGGTTCTCTTCAGCCTCTTTTTCGCCTACAATAAGTAGGTATGGGATACGCTTTAACTCATTGTCCCTGATCTTCTTACCAATTTTTTCGTTACGGTCATCAAGAACAGCGCGAATATCGGAATTTCTTAGGAATTTTAAAACTTTTTTTGCGTAATCGTTGTATTTTTCACTGATTGGTAAAATTACCACTTGTTCAGGTGTTAACCAAAGTGGAAATTTACCGGCTGTGTGCTCAATTAAAACAGCAACAAAACGTTCCATACTTCCAAATGGAGCACGGTGAATCATTACCGGACGGTGTTTTTGATTGTCGCTACCAACGTACTCTAGTTCAAAACGCTCAGGTAGGTTGTAATCGACCTGGATAGTGCCTAATTGCCATTTTCGACCTATGGCATCTTTTACCATAAAGTCAAGTTTAGGGCCATAGAACGCAGCCTCGCCTGTTTCAACGATGGTTTCCATGCCTTTTTCATCACAGGCTTCTATAATAGCTTGTTCTGCTTTGTCCCAATTCTCTTCGCTACCAATGTACTTGCTGTGATCATTAGGGTCGCGTAATGAAACCTGTGTGATGTATTCTTTAAAGTCTAATGCTTTAAAGATGTATAATATGATGTCGATTACTTTCTTAAACTCGTCTTTTAATTGGTCCGGACGGCAGAATAAGTGAGCATCATCCTGAGTAAATCCACGAACCCTTGTTAGTCCGTGTAACTCACCACTTTGCTCGTAGCGGTAAACGGTACCAAATTCAGCAAAACGAATCGGTAAATCTTTATAAGAACGCGGTTTTGCTTTGTAAATCTCACAGTGGTGAGGACAGTTCATCGGCTTTAACAGGAATTCTTCACCTTCAGCAGGAGTGTGGATGGGTTGGAAAGAATCCTTTCCGTATTTAGCATAGTGACCTGATGTTACATACAGCTCTTTATTTCCAATGTGAGGAGTGATTACCGGTTCGTAACCATACTCAACCTGTACTTTCTTTAAGAACTTCTCAAGGTTCTCACGTAACATAGCACCTTTAGGTAACCAAAGTGGTAAACCTTGACCTACTTTTTGAGAAAAAGTAAACAATTCAAGCTCTTTCCCGATTTTGCGGTGGTCGCGTTTCATAGCTTCCTCTAAGCGCTCTATATACTCAGAAAGTAGTTTTGCTTTAGGGAAAGATATCGCATAAATACGAGTTAATTGCTTGCGAGTTTCATCACCTCTCCAGTATGCTCCAGCAACGCTTAAAAGTTTTATCGCTTTTACCGGTGCTGCGCTTGGTAAGTGAGGGCCGCGACATAAATCAGTAAAGTTACCTTGCTTGTAAAAGGTAATTGTACCATCTTCAAGCTCGTTAAGTAATTCTAATTTATACTCGTCACCTTTTTTTGTGAAGAAATCAATGGCTTGTGCTTTTGATACTTCAGTTCGAACAAAATCAGGTTTTTGACTTACGAGGTCTAAAAATTTCTTCTCGATATTTGGTAAATCAGCATCTGTAATGCTTACACCTTCCGGCGTATCGATATCGTAGTAAAATCCATTTTCAATTGTTGGACCTATACCAAATTTAGTTCCCGGGTACAAAGCTTCGATAGCTTCAGCCATTAAGTGAGCTGAAGAGTGCCAGAAAGCATGTTTACCTTCCTCATCTTCCCACTTGTGAAGTTTGATGTTAGCATCTTCGGTAATCGGAAGTGTTGCATCTATTACCGTATCATTAACCGAAACAGCTAGTACTTCTTTAGCTAATCTAGGGCTGATGCTTTCAGCAATTTGCATACCTGTAACACCTGCTTCATATTCTCTGACGCTTTGGTCGGGGAAGGTAATTTTTATCATTACTACTATATTTTTACTCGTTGTAGTTTACTATTTTGCTTATTAAGAATCATCTGAGTATTTAATTTTATGGAAATGAATTAAATAGCTGTAGAATGTAATTCTTGATTTCTAAAAATCATGCAAAGATACATAAAAGACCTGAAAATTAGCTTTGAGCTAGTTTATTTTTAGGTTTTTTAATTAAGAATTGATCAATTCAATAGGCAGTTGTAGGATAAAACTCTATTTTCGTGCTTTGAATTTGAGACAACAAGCAATTTAGAATGAAATACTTTTTATTATTATTTGTATTTATTTCGGCATTATCCGCACAAGATAAGTCGATTTCCATAGAAGATTTAACCGTTAAGCATACTTTTTATTCCGAAGGATTAGAAAAAGTCAGGGTTTCTAAATTAGGTGAATATTTTACCGTTTTGGAAGATCGGAATAAAATTGTAAAATACAGTTTTTCAACTGGAAAGAAACTTGAAGTAGTGGTAGATTTAAGTAAACTTAAAGAATGTCCCATTACTACTATTTCGGGTTATGAATTTAATAATCAGGAAACACGTGTATTAGTTTACACAGATGTAAAGCCAATTTACCGTCATTCGTTTACAGCATCCTATTATGTGGTAGATGTTCAACGAAAAGAAATTGAGACCTTGTCTGAACATAGTCCCCAAATGGTACCTTCTTTTTCGCCGGATGGAGATAAAGTTGCGTTTGTGTACGACAATGATTTACATTTAAAAAAGTTGCGTTTTGGCTCAGAGAGCGCAGTTACCTCAGGCGGGAAATTAGGTGAGGTTCTTAATGGTATTCCCGATTGGGTGAATGAAGAAGAATTTTCTTACAATAAAGCTTATGATTGGTCTCCTTCCAGTGATGAGATTGCCTATGTAAAGTTTGATGAACGAGAAGTGGATGCCTATTCTTTTTCATTATATAAAGCATCATTTCCATCTATGGATGAAAATGAATTGTATCCCGGAGCATACAATTATAAATATCCAAAAGCGGGAAGAGTAAATTCAAAGGTGAGTGTTCATGTTTTTAATCTCAAACATCGAACTACCAAAGAGATGGAAATTTCCTCAAATGAAGAGTTTTATATTCCACGCATAAAATTTACAACAGAGCCTGAGAAATTAGGAATTGTAAAAATGAATCGTTTACAAAACGAATTAGAGCTTTTGATTGCCAATACAGCTACAGGATTAACAAATTCTGTGTTTATGGATCGAAACGAGAAATTTGTGGAAAGCGAACATCTGGATGATATTCTGTTTTTAGATGGAGGAAAGTATTTTATGTACATCGGTGATTTAGATGGGTATAATCATATACATGTATATTCATTAGCCGGAGCTAAGGTGTCGCAAGTTACCAAAGGTAAATGGGATGTGACGAAGTTTTTGGGATATGATCCTGTGACGAAGTACTTTTATTATCAAGCCGCAAAAAAGAATCCTTTACAAAGAGAAGTTTATGGAACTTTATTGGATGGTGCTAAAACGTTACAGCTGTCAACAAAAGAGGGGACTAATGAAGCTGCATTTAGTCGTGATTATAAATATTTGATTAATACTTTTTCAAATGTTTCAACGCCCACTACGGTTACATTAAATGACATCAAAGGAAAGCAAATTCGTGTATTAAAAGATAATGCCGGTATAGGAAAGAAGTCTGAAGAAGTAAATATGCCCACGAAAGAGTTTATAACTATTAAAAATTCTTCCGGCGATCAATTAAATGCCTGGTTAATTAAACCGAAAGGTTTTGATCCTAATCAACACTACCCGCTGTTAATCATGCAATATTGTGGACCGGGATCGCAAAAGGTATTGGACGAATGGTTAATAGGTTGGGAGCATTATCTGGCCAGTAACGGTTATGTGGTTGCGTGTGTTGATCCTCGAGGGACTGCTGCCAGAGGAGAAGCTTTTAGGAAAGTATCCTATCTGAAACTGGGACAACTGGAGGCCGACGACATTATTGATGCTGCAAAATATTTAGGTGGGCAAAGTTACATTGATGCTTCCCGGATTGGTATTTGGGGATGGAGTTATGGCGGAATGATGACCGCCTTGTGCATGAGTAAATCAGACGTGTTTAAGATGGGGATAGCAGTGGCACCCATTACAAATTGGCGTTGTTATGACACCACTTATTCAGAACGATATTTACGCAAGCCTGATCAAAATGGAAAAGGCTATGATGCCAATAGTCCTATTAATCTGGTGGATGATTTAAGTGGGCGTTTATTTATCATTCATTCTACTGCCGATGATAATGTACATGCGCAGCATACCATGGAATATGTTGATAAACTAGTACAGGCAGATAAGCAATTTGATATGTTTATTTACCCAAATCGAAATCATCACATATATGGAGGTAATGTGCGTAAACATTTGTATCAGATGAAGTCAGATTATATTTTCCGAAACTTATAAGGTTTATGTGCAGATGTGGCAGTTTGCGAATTATGTTATTTGATTACAGAGTAGCCGAAACCAAAACAAATGAAGGACGTAAGTTTACGTATTAATAAAAGATAAATATTTTATTAAAAAGGTGGGAAGAATTTTAGCGATAGATTACGGACGAAAACGCTGTGGAATTGCAGTAACTGATCCTTCAAAGATTATAGCCAATGGTTTGGAAACGGTACCAACACATACTTTATTTGAATACTTAGAAAAGTATATGCAAGCTGAAGATGTAGAGTTGATTGTGATGGGATATCCAACTCAAACAAATGGAGTAGAGTCCGAATCCATGAGGTACATTAAGCCATTTGTGAACCGCTTAAAGAACAAATATCCTGATTTACCTGTTTCTTGGGTAGATGAGCGATTTACTTCAAAAATTGCTTTTCAGGCGATGTTGGATGGCGGTGTTAAAAAGAAAGAAAGACAAAATAAGGCACTGGTAGATAAAGTAAGTGCGACCATAATTTTACAAACATATTTAGAGCAAAATAGATAATGATTTTACCAGTTTATGTATATGGGCAGCCGGTACTGCGAAAGGTAGCAGAAAATATTACGAAAGACTATAAGGGTCTTGAGCAGTTAATCAGCGATATGAAAGAAACCATGCTTAGAGCTGAAGGAATTGGTTTGGCAGCACCACAGGTTGGTTTCCCGATTCGTTTATTTGTGATTGATGCTGATCCTCTTAAAGAAGATTTTCCAGAATTGGAAGGTTTTAGAAAAGTATTTATCAATGCACAAATTGTAGAAGAGTTTGGAGATGATGTGGTTGAGCAAGAAGGTTGTTTAAGTGTACCGGGTATTCGAGAAGATGTAAAACGTCCTGATGGTATCCGCATCAAATATCTGGATGAGAATTTTGTAGAGCATGATGAAGAATACGAAGGGTTTGGAGCACGCATTATTCAGCATGAATATGATCATATTGATGGACACTTATTTGTGGATCATTTAAGTGCCATTAAGAAGCGATTGATTAAAGGAAGATTGAGTAATATTTCCAAAGGGAATGTAAATGTAGGTTACCGCATAAAGGTGCCTAAATAAAGGGATTTTTAATTGAAGTCGATCAAAATGATCGGCTTTTTTATTGCTATAACATTGAGTTATAGTTTTCGCTTTTTAATTTTCACAGCCGGATTGCCTCTGTAAATAGAATAAGCTTCAAGATCGCTGGAAGCAGTGCTTTGTACAGCCAAAACAGAATGCGATTTGCAAGTTACTCCACCGGTTACAATACTTTGAGCACCTATCCAAACGCCATCTTCCAGAAGGATAGGATTCACTATTAAATCGAAGCTTTCTTTTTGGTAGTTATGGTTGCCATTTAATAGTAAGGCACCTTGCGAAATGCAGCAGTTAGATCCTATTTTAACTTGGTCTAAGCTATCTATCCAAACTTTTTCGCCAATCCAGGTGTAATTGCCAATGCTTAATTTCCAGGGGTATTTAATGTTAACGCCCGGTTTGATAACAACCGCTTTGCCAATTTTGGCACCAAAGAGGCGCAATAAAAAAACCTTAATGGAAGAAATAGGATTAAGAGGATTAATGAAAAACAGTGCATTGGTGTAAAACCAGAGAGTACGTTTGATAAAACCAGCGCCTTCGTCAAACCAGTCGTTGTTGTATTTAGATAATTGGGTGGTGTTCACGATTTATTGAATCTTATGTAATAAACAAATGTAAGTTTTTTATATGTTTTACCACTTGCTCTGTTTGAGATTAATTATTCCTTGGATCGCTTACAATGGGTAATTTCTCCATTTTTTCCACTTCAATGCTGGGAAATCCAAATTCTTCTACAATTTTACCTAAGATTAAGTACATGCCATGTCCTTTAAAAGGATAGGCTTTTAGAGAATCTGGAAAGTGAGTCGTGTCGAAAAATTCTCCCTGTTCATCAAAAAAGGTGGCAAAGTGCATTTGTTGCTTTCTTATGGTTCGCACATATTTAATGGTGACAAGCTGGCCAATTAGTTTGATGCGTTTGCCAATGTTGTTTTGCAGTTGGTGAGCATTGATCGGATTTTTATACTTAGTTTGGAGTAGCTCAAATAAAGTAAGAGAAACCGGAAAGCCAAGTAATTCAATTTCATCATAAGCATCTTCAACTCTGCTTTGTGTTAATGTTGGCAGGGTGTAGTTTTTAGGTTTAGGTGTAAAAAGAGGTTTGCATTCGGGAAGAATATCTTTTTTAGTGCCTAATAAAAGGTGTACTTCCCAAAGTAATTGCGGTTTTGTTTTGTTTAAGAACCGAAAGGCTCCAATGCGGATGAGTAAGATCAATTGTTCTTTACCTGCTCCGGTACGTTCAATGAAGTCTTGTAAATCTAAGTAATCGCCATTTTGATTTCGTTCATAACTGATTTTTTGAGCAATGCTTCTTTCCAGATTTTGAATGTGGATGAACCCTAAATAAATATCACCTCCTTTTATGGATGTTAGGTATTCACTGTGATTTACGCAAGGTGGATGTATTTTAGCACCCCAGCGTCGGGCTTCATTTACATAAACCGAAGTATGGTAAAATCCACCAAAATTATTAATTACAGCTACCATAAATTCCTTGGGGTAATGAGCCTTTAAATATAGACTTTGGAAACTTTCTACCGCATAAGATGCAGAGTGTGCTTTCGAAAAAGAATAACCTGCAAAAGATTCAATTTGTCGCCACACTTCTTTGGTCAGAGAATCTGGGTAACCTTTTTCTTTACAGTTGGTAAAGAATTTGTCTACAATGCGCTGAAATTCTTTTTTAGAGCGGTATTTGCCACTCATGGCACGACGTAATACATCCGCATCGGCCAGATCGAGTCCGGCAAAGTGGTGGCAGACCTTAAGTACATCTTCCTGATAGACCATTACGCCATAGGTTTCTTCCAGTTGTTCTTTCATTACAGGATGTAGGTATTTAAATCCATTGGGATTGTGAAAGCGCTGAATGTATTCCCGCATCATGCCGGATCGTGCCACTCCGGGACGAATGATGGAGCTGGCGGCCACTAAAGAAATATAGTTGTCACATTGTAATTTTTTGAGTAATCCGCGCATGGCCGGACTCTCGATGTAAAAACAACCGTTGGTTTCGCCTTGTTGTAGTAGTTTTTTTACAGTTGTATCATTTTTAAACATTTCTACTTGATGAGCATCAATGGTTATTCCTTGATTTTGCTTAACAATATCTACACAATCCTTAATGTGGCCAATTCCTCGTTGGGATAATATATCTAGTTTTTCGAAGCCGATATCTTCGGCTATGTACATGTCCCATTGGATGGTTGGAAAACCTTTAGGAGGAAGGTCCAATGCGGTATAATAGGACAGAGGCTCTTCTGAAATTAGAATCCCCCCGGCGTGAATGGTGCGCAGGTTAGGAAAATCAGTCATCCTATTTCCAATTGTAAATATCTTCTGAGCTACCGAGTCATGATGTTCACCTTCGGGATGATTTACGAGCTGATCAATTTCTTCTTTTGGGAGTCCATAAACTTTTCCTAATTCGCGGATGGTCGACTTTCCTTTGAAAGTAGAAGTTGCGCCTAACAAAGCCGTATGTTCTTTGCCATAGCGTTTAAAGATGTAATCCTGAATTTCGTCACGTTCTTTCCAGGAGTAATCAATGTCAAAATCCGGTGGAGAAGTGCGCTTGGGGTTTAAAAAACGTTCAAAGTAGAGGTCGAGTTCAATTGGGTCTACATCGGTTATTTTTAAACAGTAGGCAACTACACTGTTGGCTCCACTGCCTCTACCCACGTGGTAAAAACCTCTGCTTAATGAGTAACGAATAATATCCCAAGTGATTAAAAAATAAGCAGAAAAACCAAGGTTGAATATAATCTGTAATTCTTTTTCTACACGCTCCTCGGCAACCTTGTTATTGCTACCATAACGATACTTAAGGCCATCCATTGCAAGTTTGGTCAATAGGCGTTGGTCATCTTCTATACTGGTGGTAAATACCCGTTTATTTTTGATGGATTTAAAATCAAATTCAAAACTACATGAGTCTAAGAGTTTTTGTGTGTTATTAATGATGTCTGGATAATTAATATATGCTGCTAAAAGTTTTTCTTGTGGAACCGGCCATTCGGTTTGCGGTGCGAGATCATCTGATTTTAACATCGAAAGCAGGATGTTTTTGTCAATGGCTCGCAAGTGGCAGTGTAATTCATATCCTGCTTTATTGATAAAAGTTATGGGTTGCCATATTACCAACTTGTGCTGTTGTTTATTGAGAGGTGAGGTGAGTAGCTGGTTGACTTCTTGTGGACGAATGCCTATTAATTCATTGTTTTTAAGGTCAAGTGATTTTGCTTGTTTAAACGTGTAAATAATGTAGCAATGCTTAAATTCTGGTGCTTTAGCAGGGAGTTGTTCTTTGGCCAGATTGTACTCTGTTAAAAAACTGTTGAGCTCTTTAAAACCTTCGTTATTTTTAGCAATGCCGGTGTAGAGATATTGGTTGTTTTTTCTGAATTCGATACCTACAATGGGTTTTATCTGATTTTCTTTGCAGGATTTTACAAATTCAAAAATGGCTGATGAATTGTTAATATCTGTTAGAACCAAGGTTTTTGTTTTTAAACCAAGAGCCTGTTTGACCAGGTCTTCAGGTGATAAGGTTCCGTAGCGAAGGCTATAATATGAGTGACAGTTTAAATACATTTGATTAGAATATAATCATAAATTCGATTATAATATAGTCAAATATTTCTGAAGCGTCAACGGGAATCTTTAAGATGTCTCACACAAATCCGCGAAGCCGCAACGTATTTTACTTAGCGTCTTGGCGCCTTAGCGAGATTTTCTAAGATGTGTGTTGCTGAGGAAGTTTTGATTTCACGCAAAGCCGCAGAGTCGCAAAGTTTTTTTTAGCTTTTTGGTGTCTTAGCAAGATGTTTTTAGAAATGAGCAAGTGAGGATGTTTTGGTTTCACGCAAATCCGCGAAGCAGCAAAGTGTTTTTCATAGCGTCTTGGCGCCTTAGCGAGATTTTCTAAGATGTGTGTTGCTGAGGATGTTTTGAATTCACGCAAAGCCGCAGAGTCGCAAAGTTTTTTTAGCTTTTTGGTGTCTTAGCAAGATGTTTTTAGAAATGAGCAAGTGAGGATGTTTTGATTTTACACAAATCCGCGAAGCTGCAACGTGTTTTACTTAGCGTCTTGGCGCCTTAGCGAGGTTTTCTAAGATACGTGTTGCTGAGGATATTTTGATTTCACGCAAAGCCGCAGAGTCGCAAAGTTTTTTTAGCTTTTTGGTGTCTTAGCAAGATGTTTTTAGAAATGAGCAAGTGAGGATGTTTTGGTTTCACGCAAATCCGCGAAGCCGCAACGTATTTTACTTAGCGTCTTGGCGCCTTAGCGAGATTTTCTAAGATACGTATTGCTGAGGATGTTTTGAATTCACGCAAAGCCGCAGAGTCGCAAAGTTTTTTTAGCTTTTTGGTGTCTTAGCAAGATGTTTTTAGAAATGAGCAAGTGAGGATGTTTTGGTTTCACGCAAATCCGCGAAGCTGCAACGTGTTTTACTTAGCGTCTTGGCGCCTTAGCGAGATATTCTAAGATACGTGTTGCTGAGGATATTTTGATTTCGCGCAAAGCCGCAGAGTCGCAAAGTTTTTTTTAGCTTTTTGGTGTCTTAGCAAGATGTTTTTAGAAATGAGCAAGTGAGGATGTTTTGGTTTCACGCAAATCCGCGAAGCCGCAACGTATTTTACTTAGCGTCTTGGCGCCTTAGCGAGATATTCTAAGATATTTGTTGCTGAGGATGTATTGATTTCACGTAAAGCCGCAGAGTCGCAAAGTTTTTTTTAGCTTTTTGGTGTCTTAGCAAGATGTTTTTAGAAATGAGCAAGTGAGGATGTTTTGGTTTCACGCAAATCCGCGAAGCTGCAACGTGTATTACTTAGCGTCTTGGCGCCTTAGCGAGATATTCTAAGATACGTGTTGCTGAGGATATTTTGATTTCGCGCAAAGCCGCAGAGTTTTCTTAGCGTCTTAACGAGAGTCTATAAGTCATTTACAATTCTGGTTATCCCATCTTTAATAAGCTTTTCATTGAAGTTTATTAATAATCCTAGTTTTAGATTGGTGACTTTAAGGTAGGTTAGTAATTGTTTTGGGTGAACGGCGGCAATTTGTTCAACTGATTTTAATTCAATGATAATTTTGTTTTCGACCACTAAATCTGCTCGGAAGCCTAAATTCATCTTTAAGTCATCCCAATATACAGGAATGGTTTTTTGTCTTTCAACGATTAGCCCTTGCTTTGTTAGCTCGTAAAACATGATCTCTTCATAGACTGATTCTAACAATCCAGGGCCAAGTTTTACATGAATTTCATAGGCTGTGTTTACGATTATTTTGGCTAGGTCGTTTTCTGTCATAAGGGGAAGGGTGTTTCTCGCAAAGCTGCAGAGCCGCAACGTTTTCTTAGCGTCTTAGCGAGATGATTTTAGAAATGTGCTGGTGAGGATGTGTTGATTTCACGCAAAGCCGCGAAGTCGCAGAGTGTTTTACTTCGCATCTTGGCGCTTTAGCGAGATATTTTGTTCTTAATGAATTAAAACCTTCTGAGTTTGTATGCCTGAAGAAGTGTGAATCTTTAGTAGATAAAGGTTACTCTCAATGTTGCTAACAGGAATTGATGTTGAGCTACTGGCTTGCGATGTTGTTTTTTTAATCACTTGGCCACTTAAGTTAATAAGCTCAATTTGTAGGTTTTCACCTTCAGCTTTCTTGCGATTTTCTATTACAACACATTCATTGCTTTTATTGTAAAATATCTTGCACAAATCTTGTTGTTTAGTGAAAGAACTCGTTGGAATCTGTGGGATGATTTCATTTTGGGGATTTGCAACTTTTCCTACAAATAAAATACTACCGCTTTCCTTGTGGTTAATTAGAAATAAGAAAGGTTTGTTGAAATTTACATCTAAAGGAACTTGTCCACTGTTTCCGCCCATTGCTACAGCAGTCGATGCAGCAGCTTCAACACCTTTTTCAGTAACATCAATTACACTTTGATGAATGATTTTATCGATAAAAACGTGGCTTGTAGTCATGTTCGAGAAATCGGCATTGGCCTCTTCAAAAACGTTATTTACACCTAAAGCTTGAAATGCCTTCTTAAGGCTGCTTTTATAATCAACTTTAAATTTTGGTAGGCGTAGACAAATGAACTTAGGTTGAAAGTTATCAGCAATATCAAAGAAAAGCTCCTTGTTTAAAGATGAAATAAGGTTAGTAGCACTGTTTTTTTCTCCGGGTAAGAGTAGTGACATGCTGTATTTATCATCTGAGAAAGGAAGCTCAATTGCCGTTAATTCTTCACTTGAATAATAGGGGCAGTTATATAAAACCTGGCACATCATAGGGACTTCAGAACTTGTTCCATTGCTGTAGTAGAAAGGGAATTTTCCGGTTAGTTCAGGAATAAATTCATATTTCCAGTCACCTTTAAAGTAAAGTGTGTTTATTAAGAAGAATAACTGGTTTGGAGTTACTTCATCAATCAAGTTATTGATCACACCATTGGTTTTTTCTTCTATCCATCCATTTATGAGGTCGTTGGCATTAGGATCATTCTTTTTAAAGGATTTTACTTCTGCATCAAAAGAATAGGAGGCTGAGGTTCTGTAACTTTCCAGAAATGAGATGTCCTCTCTATTCCAAATGGAATTGTTTATGGATAGTTCACAATCCCTTTCTTCATTAATCAATGAAGTTAAGAGGTCTTTATTACCGTTACTGTAATAGAAATCCCCATAATCATTCTGGTACATTACATTAGTAAGTTCAGTCTTGGAATTACCATTTGATCCCATTTTAGCTATACTCATGGCCATGCCAATGCTAAGCGGAGAGATAGCGATGTTTTTTGTTGCGTCAAGTTCTTTCTGACATTCGTTTAATAGATCGAAGCCCATTTGATTATAACCAATGGTTAAAAAAGTTGTGGGGTGAGGACTAACTTTTGGTGGAATTTTAGCAAAGTTGAAGGGTGAGATTAGTCCGATGAAAATTATAGTTAGGTAGATTTTTTTCATACACTAGTTTGATTAGGTTTGAAAATAACTTGGGTGAAAAGCTATTTTATTTATCATTATCTAGTTAAGTAGCATAGAGCTGTAAATATAGAAATTATATATAGAAATCAAATAAAAACTTCTATAAAAATGATTTATAAATAGTTAAGGCGATATCGGTGTGTTGGGCTAAATAAACTTGAGATGAAACGAACATGTAAATTCAATTATTAAAGTTACACACAGGAGTCCTGATAGCTATGGGGAGATTAAATTTTCTTTTGCGTCTTGGCGTGAAAATCATAAACACATGGAAAAAGGTATTGAAAAAACTTCAACACCTTTTAATGTTTTAATTCGTGTAGTGGTTTTACTCCAACAAATCCGGTCTTAACTTCTTGGTTCGCTCATAAGCTTGTTCCTCTCGCCATTGATCAATCTTAGCCTCATCTCCACTTAATAAGATTTCCGGTACTTTCATCCCATTGTAATCAGCCGGTCGCGTGTACACCGGAGGAGAAAGTAAGTTATCCTGAAAAGTATCCGTTAGTGCTGATGTTTCATCAGACATAACCCCGGGAATTAAACGAACAATTGCATCAGTGACTACAGCTGCAGCTAATTCACCACCAGTTAAAACATAATCACCAATGGAGATTTCCAGAGTTATGTATAGATCCCGAATGCGCTGATCAACACCTTTGTAATGACCACATAAAATCATTATGTTTCCGGATAAAGAAAGTGTATTAGCAATTTTTTGATTAAAAGTTTTTCCATCGGGAGTCATGTAAATGATGTGATCATAGTCACGTTCACCTTTAAGTTTATCAATTAAATCAGCTATGGGTTGAATGGTCATCACCATACCGGCACCACCACCGTAGGCATAGTCATCTACTTTTTTATGTTTATCTAAGGTGTAATCTCTGATGTTGTGGAATTCAATTTCAACCAAATTTTTTTCTGAGGCTCTTTTGAGGATGGATTCAGTGAGAGGTCCCTGAAACATTTCCGGGAAAAGAGTAAGAATATCTATGCGCATTGCTTTATTGATTTTATTGGATATCCATTAATATGCATCATATTTTTAACACAGACCAGCCCGATGCAGGCGGGGTTACGGAGAAACAAAGTTTTAATAAGTCTCTGTGTTCTTGTGCCGAGTTTTTTCACGCAACTTCTATGTTTTTTGCATTATGCATACTTGCGGACATTCAGATTGATTGTTAATAATGGCGCAAAGATAAAGATTTGTTTGAAGAAGTATTCGATGTGCTGAAGTGCTAACGTCATAATGTGAAGACTCTAGGAAATTTGATAATGACCATATCTAAATCATTGACTTGGTTACATTCTTTGTTTTTTAATAGGGGTAAAAAGTGTAATTCAAACTTTTTTTGTTTTTAAAAAGTTTGACGCTTGGGTGATAAACAATATATTCGTACTACGTTAAATGAAAAATGCAAGGTGAAATGATCTTGTATTTAAGAACCAATGAGCTTATGGAAGCAAAAGATCTAAACAAACCAACAGAACAAGGTACCGGTTTGCATTCTGAAACAACATCAGAACTTATGTCACAAGAAACGCTTGAAAATGGTGATGAAAAAACCGCTGAAATTGATGTTTCAGAAGAAGACATTCTTGTTATTGATGAGGTAGACCATATTCAATTATCGAATAAGGAATTGGTAAATCGTTTAAAAATGGTATTAAAAGATTTTCCAATTGAAAGGGTAAAAGATGAAGTAGAAGCTATTAAGGCTGCTTTTTACAAAAAACATTTGGCAGAAATAGAAGCTTTAAAACGTCAGTTTATCGATTCTGGTGAGCCTGAAGAAGATTTTGCTCCTCCAAAAGATGATTTGGAAATTGAAATCAAAAAATTATTATCTGATTACAAGGAGAGACGAGCTGATTTTAACAAAAGATTGGAAGAGGAAAAAGATAAGAATTATAAAGCCAAGCTTGAAGTTATTGATGGAATTAAAGATTTAATTAACCGTCAGGAATCTTTAAATACCACATTTAATGAATTTAGAGATCTTCAACAGCGATGGCGAGATATTGGGCCAGTGGCTCAAAGTAAAGTTCAAGAACTTTGGGAGACTTATAACCTGCATATCGAAAACTTCTACAACTACATTAAAATAAATAAAGAGTTAAGAGATTTAGACTTAAAACGAAATCTGGATCTTAAAACCGAGTTGTGTGAAAAAGCAGAAAAGCTTTTGTTGGAACCAACCATTGTGAAAGCTTTTAAGACTTTACAGAAGTTTCATGATCAATGGCGCGAAATAGGGCCGGTACCTCATGAAATTAAAGATGATTTATGGGTTCGTTTTAAAGAAGCGACTTCAAAGGTAAATAAACGTCACCAGGAATATTTTGAAAGTTTGAAAGAGCAACTTCAAAAAAACCTTGATGCAAAAACGGAATTGTGTGAAAAAGCGGAGGCTTTAATTTCAGAAGAATTACATTCACCAAAAGATTGGGAGGCCAAAAGTAAAGAGTTGATTGAAATCCAGAATATTTGGAAAACCATTGGTTTTGCCCCTAAAAAAGATAATAATCAAATCTACGATCGTTTCCGTATTGCTTGCGATGCTTTTTTTAATAATAAACGTGAGTTCTTTAAGCATTATAAAAGTGATCAACATGTTAACCTGCAATTAAAAACAGATTTGTGTGTTCAGGCAGAGGCTTTAAAAGATCATACTGATTGGAAACGTGCTACTGAAGAGTTTATTCGCATTCAAAAAATGTGGAAAACCATTGGACCAGCACCACGAAAGCAATCAGATGCCGTTTGGAAGCGTTTCCGTTCTGCTTGTGATTATTTCTTTGAGCAGAAGAAAACATTCTTTAGCCATGCAGATGAGAAACAAGGTGATAACCTTAAGCAAAAAGAAGCTTTAATAGAAGAACTTAAAGGCTATAAGCTTGTGGAAAGTAGTGAGGGGAATTTTAAAAATCTTCAAGCTTACCAAAAGAAATGGAATGAAATAGGGCATGTGCCTTTAAAAGATAAAGATCGTCTTAATCAGGAATTCAGAAATTTGATTAATCATCATTTTGATAGTTTAAACATGGACGAGTTTCATAAAAATGTGGAGAAGTTCCGCAATAAAATTGAAAACTATCGAACAGGTGATTACACAAGTGATAAATTGGTTCAGGAGCGCAATAAAATTATCAATAAATTAAAGCAGCTTCAGACCGACATTACAGTTTGGGAAAATAACATTGGATTCTTTTCAAAGTCTAATAAATCAGACGCTTTGGTGCGCGAAATGAATCATAAAATTGAAACCGGACGACGAAACGTTAAGTTGCTAAACCAGAAGTTAGATATGCTTGATGAAGCAATTAAATAAAGGATTACAGAGAGGTCGAAAATTATTCGACCTTTTTTTATGTCCATTTAACAAATTATCCTTCTGATTGTCCCTGTATTTTTTCTACCTTTGTGGCTTTTGAGAAAATTAGAGAAAATTTTTTGTTTAATAATTAAAATATAGTTTGTCGTGCCGGAAACTACTAGATATGTATTTGTAACCGGAGGTGTTGCCTCCTCGTTGGGTAAGGGAATTATTTCTGCATCGTTAGCAAAACTACTTCAATCCAGAGGTTACCGTGTGACCATTCAAAAGTTAGATCCTTATTTGAATGTTGATCCGGGAACACTTAATCCTTACGAACATGGAGAATGTTATGTAACCGATGATGGAGCAGAGACAGACTTGGATCTTGGACATTACGAGCGTTTTTTAAATGTTCCTACTTCACAAGCAAATAACGTGACAACCGGTCGTATTTACCAAAATGTAATCAACAAAGAGCGTAAAGGCGATTATTTAGGAAAAACTGTACAAATTATTCCTCACATTACTGATGAGATTAAGCGCAACATCAAACTTTTAGGAACAAAGCATAAGTTTGATGTGGTGATAACAGAGATTGGTGGCACGGTAGGTGATATTGAATCTTTACCTTATGTAGAGGCTGTTCGTCAGTTAAAGTGGGAGTTAGGACACCGTGCTTTGAATATTCATTTAACATTAGTGCCTTATTTGAGTTCATCAGGTGAGCTAAAAACAAAGCCAACACAGCATTCGGTAAAAACCTTATTAGAAGAAGGAGTACAGCCAGATGTATTGGTGCTACGTACTGAGCATGACTTGGCTGCTGATATTCGTCGCAAAGTAGCTTTGTTCTGTAATGTTGATCCTCGTGCAGTGATTCAATCGATTGATGTTAAAACCATTTACGAAGTTCCTGTGAAAATGCAGGAAGAAGGTTTGGACGAGATTGTGTTAGAGAAATTAAAATTACCTGTTGAGGAAAAACCGGAGTTAAAAGATTGGAAAGCTTTCCTTGAGAAAATGCAAAATGCCACTGAAACTGTTAAAATTGGTTTGGTGGGTAAATATGTTGAATTAGCCGATGCTTATAAATCAATCATCGAAGCCTTAATACATGCCGGTACATATCATAACCGAAAAGTGAAAATAGAGTTAATTCATTCGGAAGAGTTGAATGGTGAAAATGTTTCTAAAAAACTTGGGAAGTTACATGGTATATTAGTAGCTCCCGGTTTTGGTCATAGAGGCATTGATGGTAAATTGGAAGCAGTAAAGTATGCTCGTGAAAACAATGTTCCTTTCTTTGGGATCTGTTTAGGTATGCAAATTTCAGTTATTGAGTATGCTCGAAATGTATTAAAATATTACGATGCGAACTCAAGAGAAATGAATTATTCTACAACTCATCCTGTGATTGACCTGATGGAAGATCAAAAAAATGTGACCGACAAAGGTGGAACGATGCGTTTAGGTGCTTATGAGTGTGAGCTGGTTGAAGGGACGAATGCTTATAATGCCTATGGATCAAATCTTACTTATGAGCGTCACCGTCACCGTTATGAGTTTAATAATGAGTACTTGGAAGCTTTTGAAGCAGCAGGTATGAAAGCTGCCGGAGTGAACCCTGATACCGGGCTTGTGGAGATTGTTGAAATCCCTAGTCATAAATGGTTTGTTGGGGTACAATTTCACCCGGAGTATAGTAGTACCGTTTTAAAGCCTCACCCCATTTTTATGGCCTTTATTAAAGCCGCTATTTCAGAATAAGACAATACAACACAATTTAGGATAAGAAAACAAATGGATAAGAATAATATTACAGGAATAATATTAATCACTGCCATCTTAGGCGTTTTTTGGTGGATTAATAAACCTTCTGAAGCAGAATTAGAACGTCAGCGCCATTATCAAGATTCGATGGCTATAGTTTCCAAAGCCAAAGAGGAGGCCAAAGCTGAACTTGGAAAAGCACAAGAATTAGCTAAAAAAGTAGAGGCAGAATTAGATTCCGCTCAATTGGTTGAAATGTATGGTTTGTTTGCTGGTGCTGCTAAAGGAACTCAAGAGTTTATTACCCTTGAGAATAGTAAAATGAAAATGGTTCTTTCTACCAAAGGAGGTTACATCCATTCTGTGGAGTTAAAAGATTACCAAACGCATGATAGTTTACCCTTAATGGTTGCTGAAGCAAATAAAAACCAATTTGGATTCCACTTTACACACAATCAAAGAAACTTTTATACGAACGATCTTTATTTTCAAGCTTCAAATGTAACAGATAGTACTGTAACATTATCTATTCAGGCGGCTGAAGGTAAAATGGATTTTGTGTATAAGCTTCCGGCTGATAGTTACATGGCCGACTTTAATATCCTAACCTCTCGCATGTCCACCATTATCTCTGGTAACTCGTTAGATTTAGACTGGAAGATGGATGTAATGGCCAAAGAAAAAGGGATTGATTTTGAAAGGCGCTATTCGGGAGTTTATTTTAAATATTTCCAGGATGAAGTTGATAATATTCATGCTGCTGGGTCTAATAGTGATGTGTTAAAAACTAAAGTAGAGTGGGTTGCATTTAGGGATCAATTCTTTTCATCAGTGTTAATTGCCAAGGATTTATTTATTGGAGGTGAAGTTGCAGCAAGTTCACCTAAAGAAGATAAAGATATTAATCCTTTAATTATGAATGCATCAGCAAAAATGTCTGTTGCATATACCGGAGATGATAACATTGCTTTTAACTATTACTTTGGGCCAAACGATTTTAAAGCTTTAAAGCCTTATGCGGATTTGGGTCTACGTCAGTTAGTTGAATTAGGCTGGGGCTTTTTACGTTGGATTAATCTTGGGGTAATCGAAGTCTTTAATTTCCTTGAAAAATACATTAGCAGTTATGGTTTGATCATTTTGATTTTAACTGTTTTAATTAAGCTGATTTTGTTCCCTCTAACTTATAAGTCTTATATTTCTACTGCAAAGATGAAGGTGTTAAAGCCTCAAATAGAAGAGATTAACAATAAGATTCCAAAAGAAAAAACCATGGAACGTCAGCAAGCTACCATGGCACTTTACCGCAAGGCAGGAGTGAATCCAATGGGTGGTTGTTTGCCTATGGTATTGCAAATGCCTATCCTATTTGCCATGTTCCAGTTCTTCCCGGCATCTATCGAGTTGCGTCAGCAAAGCTTCTTATGGGCAACTGATTTATCATCATATGATGCAATTTTTACATGGGATGTTAATATTCCATTAATAAGTAATTTTTACGGTAATCATGTGAGTTTATTCTGTCTGCTAATGTCTATTACCAACCTGGTTTATACTCGCATTAACCAGGAGATGACTCAAAGTAGCCAGCAAATGCCGGGTATGAAGGGAATGATGTACATGATGCCTGTAATGTTCTTGTTTTTCTTCAATAACTATGCATCCGGTTTAAGTTATTATTATTTCATCTCAACATTAATCACCATTGGACAAACCATTATCATTCGTCGTTTTGTGGATGAAGATGCATTGTTGGCTCAGTTAAAAGCAAACCAAAAGAAACCTATGAAAAAGAGTGGTTTCCAAAAGCGTTTAGAAGATGTGCAGAAACAACAAAGATTAAAAGCCCAAGGTGGAAAGACGAATAAATAAACTATTAGTATATGGAATACTAAAGATTTAATAAATAACATTATTGACCTTGATTAAAAAAAGAAAGCCGCAATTTTTAAGATTGCGGCTTTCTTATTTTAGTATCTTCTTTGAGTTTGTTCTCTATTGGAAGTTTTGGGAGTAAAGGCAGAGGTGGAAGAATTTCTTTCAAATCTTCAATAATTTGGTTTTTATTAAAGTCAACCGGTGGAATTATTACATTTAACGATAGAGGTTGAATTTTGATTATAGCTTTATTACCCAGTGTGATTGGTTCGCCGTCGGCATGTCCAATTAATTCATTTTCACATTCGATAGTTACTTCACTGGCTCTTTTTACCACGTCATAAGGGCGTTGGGTTAAGCTTTGGTCTAGCAGTGCATATAAATAGGCCGGAGCAGAAAGTTTAGGGAAGTCTTTAATGATACACACATCAATTAGTCCATCGTCAATTTTTGCACCGGGAGCAATTTGAATGTTGTTTCCCCATTGAGACGAATTGGCAAAGCTTATTAAAAAAGCAGGAACTTCATAAGTTTTATCTTCGATTGTAATATGGTATGTTTCAGATTGATATTTAATAAACTCTTTGTTGATTAATCTTAAATAGGCCAAAGGACCTCTGGATTTTAGATCTGCAAAACAATGGGAGATGTGGCCATCAAAACCAATGCCGGCTACGTTTAATGAGACATAATCATTAATTAATACAGAATCGATTTTTTTTGTAGTCATTTCGTTAATGACTTGCATGGCTTTATTAACCCTGATAGGAATGTCTAAATATCTGGCTAAACCATTGCCGGAACCTGTGGGGATAATTGCTAATGCCGTATCTGTATTGATTAACGCTGAGCCTACTTCATTAACCGTACCATCTCCTCCCACAGCAACTACAGCATCAAACTTTCCAACGGCTTCTTTGCTTAGTTCATGTGCATGACGGCGGTACTGAGTATAAGCGATTTCGTATTTGATACGATCCGGATTAAGCTCTTTTTCTATGATCTTTTCGACCGTTTTTTGCTTTCCAATTCCGGATATGGGGTTGATTAAAAATAATATGCGCTGCTTCATCTGTTTAAAATAGATTCAAGACATAAAGTTATACTACAAGATATAAACTTGTGTGGATTTTTGATGTTTAGTAACGCTGATTATAGCTACAAATTTAGTGGAAAATTATTAGTTGCTGAGTGATTACCACGAAATACTCGGAAAGTACACGAAAATATTTGAGCCTATTTCAGAAACCAAGAGGTGAACTAGGAAATGCACAAAGTTTTTGTTTTTTAAATCATAAACCCCTGTGTTCATATGTATCTGAGGTGAGTTTTTTGACGTTGTTTTATAAGTTTTGTACTATGCATAATTGCGGACATTCAGTTACTCTTTTTTAGACAAGTTATTTTTAATACTCTCCACATCTTTCTGAAGCGAAGCAATGTTATGAGCAATGTTATGCATATTAATGTTTTCTTCTGGCATATCAGAACTGATGTAATGTACAAAGCGCCATATTTCTCTAAGGTTATCCGATGAAACTGTGTAAGGTTTATAAAGACTGTTTAACGAATGCAGTGTGAGTGTACCTTTTTCGTCTAAATGATTTTCTATAATCTTAAAAACCACCCCATCATCTAAGGTTATTACCAAACAAGCGGTTCCTGTTTTAAGATTGCTCCAGTCCTGAATGTATTCTCCTGTTACTAAAGCACCTTCGGGAATTGGTAGCATGGAATCGCCGGAGATTTGAAAGGTGCGGTACTTTTTATCGGGCGATAAGAAGGGGAGCTGAAAAGTAGGGAGTTTGTTAATGTATTCCGGATCGGTAAAACCGGTCGTGTAACCAGCCTTGGCTTTTTCTTGTACCAGTTCGATGTTTTCGTTATTGTTAGTATCTACCGTAGAAACTAATACACGTAAACCGCTGCCTTTAATAAAGACATCAAAACCACCTTCGAGTTGAGAAAGCTGACTTTCGGATAAGTTTTGTAAATCTACCTTTAATAAGGTATCTATCGCTACATTAAAGTAATTACTAAAGGCAATAAGAACCAAAGGATTGGGTTGAGCTACTTTATTTTCGTAACCACTTAAAGTTGAGCGTTTCATTTCTAAGGAATGCGCCACATCATCCTGAGTGCGTTTGCGGCGTTTGCGTAGGAATTTTATGTTGTCTGCAAAGTACATTTATTAAAATAAAGCACGGAGTCCGAAACCCCGATAGCTATCGGGGGAAGTCCGAAGGTGAAACAAAAATGATTTAATGATATTGGTGAGTTGTTTTGCTTTAACTACTAGTTAATCATTGTGATACTCTATTTTTAATTTTTAAAATTATCCTCTTGTTAATAAAAAATCATATTTCCTCTGTACAAAAGCAATATTTGTGATTATATTATAATCGGCACAGTGATTAAATATTAATCAAAAATACGTTTATATGAAAATAAAAGCAAGAGGATGAGAGTGTTTTTTTATTTATGTCTAAACGGCTCCGTACTTCGGACTCCGTACTTCGAACTTTGTAAAAAATGAAACGTCACATTGCACATTTAGATTTAGATACCTTTTTTGTTTCGGTAGAACGCTTAATTCAAAGTAAGTTAATCGGTCAACCGGTGATAATCGGTGGTATGTCAGACAGGGGCGTCGTGGCCGGCTGTAGTTACGAAGCACGTACTTTTGGGGTACATTCGGCCATGCCCATGAAGATGGCGCGTCAACTGTGCCCGCATGCCTTTTATATACGAGGGGATATGGAGGCCTATACCAAATATTCGCGTTTGGTAACCGATGTGATTGCCGACAGTGCCCCGGTTTACGAAAAAGCGTCCATTGATGAACATTATCTGGATTTAACAGGTATGGATCGCTTCTATGGCTGTTATAAATGGACTAAGGAGTTGCGGGAGCGCATCATCAAAGAAACCGGTTTGCCCATTTCT
The DNA here is from genome assembly GCA_003249255.1 of Bacteroidales bacterium. Lineage (GTDB taxonomy): Bacteria > Bacteroidota > Bacteroidia > Bacteroidales > Marinilabiliaceae > SZUA-582. The sequence goes on along the minus strand of QKJP01000059.1, from coordinate 7,416 downwards.
TTTGGTTTATCAACCAATAAAACGGTATCGAAAATTGCCACAGGAGAATCTAAACCCAATGGAGCTTTAGAGATCAGAGAGCCCGAGGTGCAGGCCTTTTTAAATCCGCTATCGATTAAGAAAATTCCGATGGTTGGGCCACGTACCTTTCAGTTATTGCGATCTATGGGGGTGGCAAAAATAGAGACTTTAGCACACATTCATCCCGACATGATCGAACGGGTGTTAGGCAAAAATGGGATCGTTATCTGGAAAAAAGCCAATGGGATAGATCCAAGTCCGGTGGTTCGTTATTCAGAACAGAAATCCATGAGTTCGGAGCGTACTTTTGATCAAGACACAACCGATGTGCGTTACCTTCAGGAACTGATCGTACGTATGACTGAACGCTTGGCGTTTGACCTGCGCAAACAACAAAAGCTAACGGCCTGTATTACGGTTAAGATTCGTTATTCGAACTTTGATACCCATACGCTTCAAAAGCGCTTGCCTTATACATCCTTTGACCATGTGCTAATTGATATGGCTAAAGAACTGTTTCAACGCTTGTATACCCGCAGAATGTTAGTGCGTTTAATTGGTGTTCGTTTGAGTCATTTGGTAAACGGCGTACAGCAGTTAAGCTTGTTTGATGATTCGCCTGAGCAAATACAACTTTACATGGCCATGGATAAAATTCGTAAACGTTATGGCGTAGATAGTTTGTGTAGAGCAGCCGGGATGCGGTAGGGCTTTTTAATGTGTTGATGTGCTAATTTTTCAATGTGCAAATTAACTAGCGTATTGTGCATTTCAACTATAAAAGCATGTGAAAACTTATGAAAATGTATTACATCTTTCTGCTTTTAATGTGTTTATTGTTAGGAGTATAGCGTGGTGGACTTGATTTCTATTTGTTATGCTTCTGTTTGTTTTTTGATTGTTTCTTACCCATTTGTTTTCCTTTATGTTTCTTAGTGCAGTTTTTTAATTGATGGAATTCCGGCGATCCAGGTTTTATACCCATTTGTTTCGCAATATACCCCCAGCCTTTACTTTTATCTTTTGAATACGAAGCAAGCACGTCATCTAACGGAACTTTTGCAATTTTTGAGATTTCTAGTGCGATGAAAATATCACCTGCAGACATGCCAAGTTGTGCATGCATGTAATCCAATTTTTTCTCAGAAAGATCGTATGAAACTTTTACTTCTGTTTGAAACGCTCCGAAATCGGCTTCTGCTTCTACATTGATTTTATTTAGGTCGGTATCTAACTTTAAGCTACCAGTCTTAAAATTTTGTTGAGCCGCAGCAGAAAAGCTTATCAAGGTTAATAGTAAAAAGTACAATTTTTTCATATTAGGTTCTTTTGTATTTGATTTATAAGGTAAATTAAAAAACTTATACATCCAAGATCACTTATTTGTTTCATGATGAGTGATCAAGTAAAAAAAAAGCAGAGGAGGATCTGTTTTATTGATTTAAGTAATAAATATTTAGTTAGTTTAGCTACCCGAAGAATTTGTACGGCCAATGTTTTAAGTTAAGCTTGAATCAGTATAAACACCGTCAGGTAAATGTGCGCTGGCGGGTTATCAACCGGTTAACATTGATACTGCCAATAATATAATTAAAGAATATACTTTTTATACGATACTTATGAATGACAAGAAGCCGTTGGATTTTTGTAAAAGATGTACAAAACGCACATTTAATAAGCAAATAGGTTTAGTCAGTGGCTTAACAAATCAAAAGCCTTTATTTGAGATCGATTGCAAAGACTTTGAAGAAGAACCTATCCCTGAAACCAAGGTTGAAAACAAAAAATCTAAAATTGAAAGATGGAAGATTCCTTTAATTATAGGAGTTCCATCGCCACAAGATAAGTTTAGAAGCAAAATAGTTCAGGCAGATGAAAAAAAGTTAATATTAAAGCATACCGCTCATTATTCTACTATTTTTTGGGGTGTTTTAGTATTAATTGGATATTTCTCATTTGTTGTGCCTGTATATAGGCACGATGGACCATTTGATATCAAAATGTTGCTTATAGGTATTTTTTCAGTCAGTTTTTTTATAGGCATTTATCAGTTAATCATGGGGTTATTTTTCATGAATAAAAAATGGATATTTGATAGGGAACATCAGCTTGTTACTGTGCCGGGTAAGTTTAGTAAAAAGGACTATACCATACCTTTTGATAGAATGGAATTATCGGGAATGCTAACCGGCATGTCGGCATCTGGGACTTCTCACTCAGAGGTAGTAGTTTTTATTCCGGCAAAAGGTGTTTTAAAATGGTTTAGGCAGAATTATATTTCATTAGTCCAATTGGGTTTTAATCAGCGTACTCAAGAACATTGGAGTTTCTATTCGTGGTACATGGATCAAAACCGCCCCCTGCCACCAGGTAAGATATTTGATCATTGCCGGGCAAGAGAATTTGAAACCCGTAAAGCTCAAGGTTTTCCCTTGCCCATGTATTATAGCTTGGTTCCTACACCAGAGGCTAACACGGAATTCCAGAAAGAACGGGACCGCGTGTGGAAAGATGAAACTTTTTGCCCGGATATTAATAAATATGGAGTATGTGACTTAACTCCAAAAAATTTCTCTTTGCCTCAAGGTTCTAAAGAATATCATGATAAACAAAACCCTGAACATTGGGAGCGTAAGAATTTTGAAGATCCGAGTCATTTTAAATATGCTCCGGAAGTAGATTGGTTACGTTATGCTTTTAATGATGGTAAAGTAGTGTATACAATGAATATATTAAACAGTGTATTGGTTCCTCCACCGGGAGAAAAGTATACAGTAGAGTATTTTAGATATGATTACATTGATGCTGAGAAATACTATAATAAATAACTATATACTAATTTTAATAAGGGTAAAAACGAATAGGGACTCTTAGTGGCTTGTAGATGTTTCTGTAAAAAATAACTTAAGCAATATGCTGTCTTATGTACTAATTTCGACCAGAGTCTGGCGTAATGCTGTGTAGCGAGGCATAAGGAAGAACGAGGCTCATTCCCTTTTCTTCCAGGTTTTTGGACTTCTACTTGTAAGAGCGATTGCTAAAACAGATATAATATTATCATCAACGATAAAAATATTCCATAAGGAAAACGAGCAGTTAAAGCTCTCCTTACTCCCTTGTAAATAATCGGGTACTGATTGGGATTTCGCTGTATTGCATTTAAAGCAGCTTCCAATGCTAGCAAAAAATCATTCCCTAAACATTCTCTTTTTTCATTATACCAATTTGCTGCATCTTTCGCATCTTCTTCAGCAAATGGTTTGATGATTAGTTTATACACTAGAACTGATTTTTAATTCTTGCTTTTGCATCAGCCCAACTGGAACCTTCACTTGGATTGTTTTGATGTGCCTCAATACGATTATCTAAAAGCTCTTTTACTTCATTTGATAATTCAAGCATTTCATCGTTTTCTGCAATACTATCCCAAATGGCTTCTACCATTAATATACGTTCAGGAACACTTAGTTTTAATATGTCTTGCATTATTTTCGTCATTGTACAAAGTTAACTATTTTCTATTTCAATGAAAAGGTTTGTTTTCAAGAATGAGGACAGGCCAAAAGTATACTGCTCCTGCCTGTCAGTCTTTTAAGTCAGAATATAAAAGGTTGCAATTAGACCTGTAAATCCTCCCAAATATTCTTTTTCTTTGTCAGGATTAAAATGAGTGTAAGTAATCATTGAACAGAGAAAGTCGCTATTGTTAAATTAAAAGATTTTTAGAAGAATGAATTTTAGTAAGAGTATTTTATATTATTGGGGTTTTGTTATGATCCTGTTATTAGTACAGTGTAAACAAAACCAGAAAAAAGACATTAAGAAGCCTATTCCAAAAGTGGTTTTTTCGGTAAAAGAAAAGGCTGTTACAGATATAGATGGGAATGTATATAGTTCTGTAACGATAAATGGGAATGAGTGGATGACGAGTAACTTAAGAGTGACACGTTTAAATGATGGTACTCCACTTGATTATACGCCTGGAAATGAGAATTGGAGTACATATATAAATAAGATGTATTATTGTTGGGCGAATAATGATAGTACAATGAAAACTCCTTATGGAGCTTATTATACACGAAATGTTGTTGATACCAAGAAGCTATGCCCGGTAGGCTGGCATGTTGCTTCAACTGATGAATGGAGGGAAAATGTGTATTATTATACTCGCGATAAATTAAAAGATAAAGAGTATGTGAAGAATTTAAAGGCATCGACCGATTGGCCGTATCATTATTTAGGTACAAACAAATATAAATTAGATGTATACCCGGCTTCTTACAGAGATGAAAAGGGCGTAGTGGTTGATTTTAAAGAATCTGCTCTTTTTTGGACAATAGACGAAAATGAGTTTGATTATACAGCTGCTGTTTTTACAAATGGTAATACTTTTGGGATACGAATATTGGATGGTCATTGGGGATTGTCTGTGCGATGTGTTAAAAATAAAAACTAGATTATGGAGAGTTCGTTTTGTTTCAATTGTAAGCATGTGGTAATGCAAAAGTTCGGTTTGTTTTGTGCTTATACTAATATGACCACAACTTATGATGGCAGTTGCGATGCTTTTGAAGTGCAGGAAGGTCTTAAATTAAAGATGGAGACAAATAAAAAGACGAAAGTTGACTCTAAAGTGTCAAGTATAATTTTTACGGTTATTACCGTTATTTGTCTTGTAATCGGTTTATTTACTTCAGTAGATTTTATTTACGATAAAGATTATGATGCCGGTGCAGCAAATTATTTAATGTATGCCGCTTTTGCCACAATAGCATGGTTAGGTTGTAAGCATGTACAAATTAGAAAAATTACCTTTAGTGCAATAGCGCTTATTAGTACACTTTTTTATTTGTGGGCTTTTTATAAAGATGGTTTCGACGAATTATTATTGATCATTATTGGTTTTGTTGTAATGATAGGATATGGGATTTCTTATTTAAAGTTATACACCAAAGCGTTTGATGATTATTGAAAAATAAAAATGATAATAGAAACAAGCCTTGCAGTTATGAAATTGCAAGGCTTTGTTTTACACTTGTAAGAGTATATTGCTATGGTGAGTAAGAATTTATTATTTTTTACAGTGCTGTATCCTTTTCTTAAAAACAAAAGCTGCCTTAAAATAGAGATAGCTATAAGATGTAATTGCAATAATTCTTTAGTGATTTTACTCAATCACAAGTTCTTCAACAACCACCTTACCATCTAATATAATAGTGATAAAATATAAACCGGTATGGTATTGCGGAGCATAGATGCTTTCTAGCATGCTGGCATAGTTAATGGTTTCAAGTGTGGAGGCTAGTGTATTTGTTATTGAAATTAATGTGCCTGTAGATTAATTTATTAATTTCGGCCGGAGGCCGGTGTAGAACTTCTGTAGCGAGACGCTACGAAGAACGGGTACAACGAACGTTTATTTATTCTAGAGTTAATTTACAGGCAAGTTCTGCATTTAATGATAAAGATGCACTTCATTCAACAATAATTAGTAATGCTACTTTTAAGGATTTAGGTTTGTAAAAAATAAACTATGTTATTACAAGAAGAAAAAATAGCCTATTGCAAAGCCTGTAAGCATCAAAGGCTCAGCGAGGGTGTAGGTATCGTATGTGGTTTAACCAAACAGCCTGCTAATTTCGAATTTCAATGTCCTGATTACATTGAAGTACCTAGATTAGTTGAAAGGAAAGAATCTAATGTGCCGAAGAGTGATGTCTTAAACTGGAAAAATATAGAGCCAGAAGAAGAAAAATGGTTTAGTGAACCTATTAAGTCAAGTAAACCAAGGGAGACAATTGTAAAAGAAATTAGAGGAGGAAGGCGAAAACCAATAAGATGGTGGAATATTGATAGAAATGAGTCTCATGATATTTCAAGAAGTATAAAATTTGTTTATGCGAAATTTGAGAATTATGAAAAGTTTCTAATTTATATTTACCCATTGGGTGCAATACTTCTATCTTATTTGTTCTTTAGGAATTCTCCAATAATACTTTTTTTAATTATTGCAGTTGTTCTTATTTATAGTGTATTGAAACACTTAAAAAGGAAAAAGTTTCAATATCTATGTTTTGAGTTGAATAGAGAAACTGGTATTGTGAAAATTCCAGATGATAATGGGAAGGTAAGATATGTAATACCTTTTTCCTTGGTTCAATTTGTCGTTTATGTTTATGGAGTTGGTTTGGGTGGAACAAGTAAACCTCTTCTTGCCATATTAAGCCCCAATAAAGATGAAGAGTCATATGTTGTTCCTTTTTTAGAAGACTTAGCAATGACAGAAGCAAGATCTTTAATTATTTGGTACATGGATAAAAATCGACCTCTGCCGCCTGGAAGGGAGTTTGATAAATACCGTCAAGCAGATTTTGAACGACGCAGGGCAGAAGGGTTTCCGCCTCCATTATACCCGGCAAGTATCGAAACACCAGAAGCTACTACCGCCCATCAACTTGAAAGAAAAAAGTACTGGAAAGATAAGGATTATATGATTCCTTAGGGAGGTATTGAAGTTTATTAGAATTAGAAAAACCTTATGGATTTAGGGAATTGCAATGCCTTAAGTCATTTGTCATAAAAGGCCACCGCTTTTTGTAGGCACATATCACAAAACACAAACACCCCAACTCACAAACCATAGTTGGGGTGTTTTGTTTTTTATTGATTAATTTCGGCTGGAGGCCGGTGTAGTACTTCGGTAGCGAGACGCTACCAAGAACGGGGGAGGACAAATAAAAATGTAATAAAAGATCAGGAAATAAAATTCAAGTCATTAGAAGATCTTACAAATAAGGAAAAATGGTAAATCAATGAGAGTAGAGGATTATAAAAGAACAGTCACGCACTTAAAATACCCTGGCAATTCCAAAAGAAAAAGAACCGGAGGATGGAGTAGGATACTGTCAAATGTAATAACAGATAATAAGTATGAGTTAACAATAGAGTCGGTGCAAAAAAAGCGAAATTTCAAAGAAGCTTCTGATCGATTTTTAGTTGGTGTAGTAGTGCCATATCTGGTGCCTTTTGCAGGAGGAGGAGTTTTTTTGGTTTATTACTTATAGCGCTCTTTGCTGGGTTGGATTTGCCGGAAGAAATAGGCTCGAATTTGTTTATTTATTTTACTTCATTTTCTCTTTTAGGTTTTCTGTTCTTTTTAGTTTATGGTTTAACTCTGCCTCGTAAGGAGTGTATCTTTAGTAGAGAAGATGGTCTTATTACAATTCCCGGTTTTATGTGGAACAGAAATATAAGGCTATATTCTAAGTTAGATATGATTTAGGGGTATATTCTTAAATAGTTCCCACGCACTAGTTGACACTAGTGCAGCTACTGCAAACTCCTTGACTTTATCAGTCTTTCCTTTGACTTGCTCAAGCACCATGAACCAGCTTA
>QKJP01000023.1 GCA_003249255.1 Bacteroidales bacterium | reverse complement strand
ATAAAAAAGTATCTGTTAGTGAGGCTAGGAAAATATCTGACGACAACTAATTATCGCTTTGTTAGTTGATTGTGATCGTTATATTTTTAGGGAGTTGTTGTTCTTCTATCATATATAGTATATATGGGTTTTGATAGGGTTATAATGTTTTGTGTTATGCCTTGTTGTTGAACACATTTGTTCATTTAATTGTTTTTATGTCATTGTTTCATTAGACTTGGATTTTATTTTAGATTTTGTAATGTTTAAAAAAAATCTACTTTTGGTTATTATTTACTTTTAAGCATGAAAAAAGAAATTAAATTAGGTCTAACTGTATTTATCACTGTTGTTGTAGCTATTTGGGGTATCAACTTCATGAAAGGCCGTGATATCTTAAGTTTTGGAGGCAATACCTATTATGGCGTATATGCAAGTATTAATGGCTTAACGGAGGCCAGTCCTATTTATTATCGTGGTTTTAAGGTGGGAACGGTGCGAAACGTAGATTTTCACCCCAACGATCCCAATAAATTTCTGGTTACATTTACACTTGATGTTGATATTCAGTTACCTAAAGATAGTAGAGCAGAGATTTATAGTCTCGATTTAATGGGTTCTAAGGCAGTAGAAATTATCAAGGGCGAACAGCTTATATATATGACGCACGGAGATACTATCGGCACATCTGTTATGGGCGATTTTAAAGATCAAGTGGCTAATGAAGTATTACCCTTAAAAGATAAAGCAGAAAAACTTATTGTTAGACTAGATTCTGTATTTTCCAACTTAGGAACTATAGTTAATAAAAAGAATAAAACAAGTATAGAAAATAGTCTACATCATTTTAACCTCACGGTGATGAATCTAGAACAGATTTCTTCTAATCTTGCTACTAAGATGGCCGATGATGGAGAAATTGCTGTTTTAATTAAACGTATGGATGCCGTTTTGTTGATGTTAGCTCGCCAAGGACCTCATATAGATTCTACCTTTAATAATTTGGCTTCCTTTTCAAAAGATCTAAAAAACTCGGATTTGAACGGAACCATTGGCGCCTTAAAAACAGCTCTTGCTGAATCGACCACCTTATTGGAGGATATTAATAAAGGTAATGGTAGCTTAGGAAAGCTAATGAAAGATGAGGAATTGTATCTTTCACTTAATGAAGCTTCCATTAATTTGAATAATCTGTTGATTGATGTTCAGAATAATCCCAAACGTTACGTTAGCTTTTCTGCCATCGATTTTGGTAAGAATGTATATGTCAACGGCGACTCAAATGCGTTGTTGGGGATCAACTATCAAGTGGTGATTCAAGAGTCGCTAAAACCACTAAATATGGATAGCGTCACTATTAACTCAACTACTTATAAAGTGTTCGAGAATTATCGTGACTCAAAGTATAAATACTCAATTGCCACCAGTAAATCATATGCAGATACCGAGATGGTGCTTGAACAGGCTAAATCTATATTCAAACTAGCTAATATGGTCGCTTTAGAGAATGGGAACGAGATTTCACTTAAAAAAGCCAAGAAAAGAACCAATTAAGTGTTTTGGGATATTGTTAAATAGGAAGATGGAAATTTTTTTCATCTTTTTTTTTGCACTTTTTTTAAGGGTATACTAAAGTCCATAAAAACAAAGGTGTTGACGGGTTGTTGCATTGTTAAAAAATGTTTAAATTTTTGCGTAATTGCTTGATTGTTTGATGCTTATTTTAAAATTATTTAAGTGGCTGATAATTAGACTAAGTACGCTTCAATTCTAAACTCCAAAGGTTTTACAATTTTGTTTTCATTTATTTTTTCACAATTTTTGTTTTCGCTAATAAGGATCCAATCTAACATAATGCATCAAAAGAAGTCTAAGGAAATGAATACCAATCACACCCAAATTTGGAACAACTGTTTACGTGTTATTAAGGATAATATTCCTCAAATCAGTTATGAGACATGGTTTATGCCTATTGTACCTGTTAAAGTAGAACTTGATGTCTTATCTATACAGGTGCCGAGTTTGTTTTTCTACGAATACTTAGAAGAACAATATATTGATCTTCTAAGTAAAACGCTTCGTAAAGAATTAGGTCCTAAGGCGAAATTGGAATATAGTGTTGTCATGGATAATACCCATTTAGATAATAAGCAACCCTATACCTTAAATATTCCTACTAGCAATAAAGGTGATTTGCGTAACAGACCATTTAATGTTGGTAATCAAGAAAAACCAACGGTTTGTAATCCATTTGTTATTCCTGGCATCAAAAAGTTGAATATTGACCCACAGTTAAATAGCGAATATTCTTTTGATAATTTTGTGGAAGGTGAGTGTAATCGTTTAGCTCGTAGTGCAAGTTTGGCGGTGGCTAAAAACCCAGGCAAAACAGCTTTTAATCCACTATTTTTATATGGTAATTCTGGCTTAGGTAAAACGCATTTGGCACAGTCTATAGGTATTGAAGTGAAAAAGACAAGACCAGAAAAGACGGTTTTGTATGTGAATGCTAATAAATTTCAAACCCAATATACGGAGGCTACCAGAAATAATACTGTTAATGATTTTTTAATCTTCTATCAAATGATAGATGTGTTAATCATTGATGACGTACAAGAATTTGCAGGTAAGATAAAAACTCAAAATACGTTTTTCCATATCTTTAATCATTTACACCAAACTGGTAAACAATTGATTTTAACTAGCGACAAAGCGCCTGTGGAATTAGTGGGTTTAGAAGAGCGTTTGTTGTCTCGCTTTAAATGGGGTTTATCGGCTGATGTGCAAATGCCTGATTTTGAAACTAGAGTGGCGATATTAAAACAAAAAATTTATAACGACGGTATTGAAGTAACGGATGACGTGGTGTATTATATTGCCAATAATGTGGTTAATAATGTACGTGAATTAGAAGGGGCTTTAATATCTCTATTAGCTCAAGCTACTCTTAATAAAAAGGAAATTAGTTTTGATATGGCTAAAGCCATCGTTGATAAATTAGTAAAAAAAGTTACACGTGAAATATCGGTTGAGATGATTTCCCAAACGGTATGTGATTATTTTGGCTTGCAAATATCTGATTTATTGTCTAAAACTAGAAAAAGAGAAATTGTTCAAGCTCGTCAAATTGCCATGTTTTTTAGTAAGAGTTTAACTAATTCGTCATTGTCGGCCATTGGTGCTAAAATTGGTCAGAAAGACCACGCTACGGTTTTGCACTCGTGTAAAGCAATTAATAATTTAATTGAGACCGATAAAGAATTTAAAAATCAAGTGCGCGAAATAGAGGCTCAGTTAAAATCTTAACGATTACTTCTTAATCATATGCAAAAGGATATTCAGTGTATGAATATCCTTTTTTGCTTTTACAACACTGGATTGTTTATTACTTTTGTCGGTAATATAATGCACGTTCATGGTGTTAAATGTGCAATTGGTGTACTACTAATTTTATCGTTTTGAAACTAAAAATGCTTCCTGCCGAATGGGCACCTCAAAGTGCGGTTCAACTGACATGGCCCGATGAATCTACTGATTGGGTTGATATTTTAGATGAAGTTTACCCTGTGTATGCTCAATTAGCTAATTGCTTAAGTCAGTATTCTAAAGTGCTTATTGTATGTGCTTCTAAAGAGGCGGTGCTTCCTTTTTTGGAGCATTCTAAGATGGATAATATCCTGTTTCTGCAACATCCTATAAACGACACATGGGCACGTGACCATGGTGCTATCACTGTGCTGGAAGAGGGTTGCCCTGTGTTGTACGATTTTAAATTTAATGGATGGGGCTTGAAGTTTGCTGCAGATAAAGATAATTTATTAACCAGTGCTTTATATGCTAGTGGACTAGTAAAAGAAGGAGTGGGGTATCAAAATCAACTTAATTTTGTGCTCGAAGGTGGCGCTATTGAATCAGATGGATTGGGTACTATTATTACTACTTCAGAGTGTTTGCTTTCGCCCAATAGAAATGGTGCCTTCACCAAAGAACAAGTCGAACTGTATCTTAAAGATTGTTTTGGTGTTAAGCGTGTTTTGTGGATAAATAATGGGTATTTGGCTGGTGATGATACCGATAGTCATGTAGATACCTTGGTGCGTTTGATTAATGAGAATACGCTTATGTATGTTCAATGTGCCGATGAAAAGGATGAGCATTATCCTGCGTTAAGAGCAATGGAATTAGAATTACAGCAGTTTAAACAAACCAATGGTTTGCCTTATATCTTGGTGCCATTGCCAATGGCCGATGTGGTATTTGATGGAGCCGATCGTTTGCCTGCCACGTATGCTAATTTTTTAATTACCAACCGTCAAGTGTTGGTGCCTACTTATAATAGTCCAAAGGATACATTGGTTTTAGACTTGTTCAAACGCGAATTTAAAAATCATGAGATTGTAGGCATTAACTGTTTGCCTTTAATTAAACAGCATGGCTCGTTACATTGTATCACCATGCAATACCCACAAGGGGTATTTTAGCTTATCTATGGTTCTATAATAGTGATGAATTCTATGCACAGGTATACATTCCACTTTGTGTCTAGTGTCTTGTATCTTATGTCTTGTCTTTTACGTCTCATGCGCCGATTTATACGTTCTTAATAGTGAAGATATGAAAAACATAAAAATAGGTCTTATTCAACAGTCCATTTCTGGAGATTTAAACTCTAACCTAGCGTTGTTAGCTACTAATATAAAAGAGGTGGCTCAACAAGGTGCTCAATTGGTGATTTTGCAAGAGTTACATAATTCGTTGTATTTTTGTCAGGTTGAGGATACGACTAATTTTAATTTGGCCGAGACCATTCCTGGTCCATCAACTCTATTCTACGGTGCCTTGGCTAAAGAACTAAAAATTGTACTTGTTACTTCGTTGTTCGAAAAAAGAGCACCTGGACTATATCACAATACGGCGGTGGTTTTTGAAACTGACGGCACCATAGCTGGTAAATACCGTAAAATGCACATCCCTGACGACCCTGCTTATTACGAGAAATTTTACTTTACACCAGGTGATCTGGGGTTTGAACCCATACAAACTTCGGTGGGTAAACTAGGGGTGTTGGTGTGTTGGGATCAGTGGTATCCCGAAGCCGCTCGTTTAATGGCTATGAGAGGTGCCGATTTGTTAATTTATCCCACTGCCATTGGTTGGGAATCTACCGATGTCGAGGATGAGAAAAAACGCCAGTTAGATGCTTGGGTTATCTCGCAACGTGCACACGCAGTGGCCAACGGCTTACCTGTTATAAGTGTGAATAGGGTAGGGTATGAGGCCGACCCTAGTGGGCATACCAATGGCATTACATTTTGGGGCTCTAGTTTTGTGGCTGGTCCTCAAGGCGAAATCTTGTATCAAGCTCCCACTCATCAAACAGAAAATAGAGTAGTATCCATTGATTTGCTCCGCTCGGAAGAAGTACGACGTATTTGGCCATTTTTTAGAGACCGACGCATTGAAGCCTATGATAATCTCAACAAACGGTTTTTAGACTGGGAGTAGTATATTTATTTTTTTAACAAATTATTTTATTTTTTTTAACAATTGAGTCAGTTATAAAGTTAGGTTTTCTTGTGTGTGGTGTGTTTTTGTTTTTGTGAGTCTCAGTAGATGTTTTTTATTAATATTTAGTTATTTCGTTCGTAGATGTACAAATTAACAGTTTTTAGAACGAAAATATTAAAAGTTTTATTATTTTGTTCTAATTTTTGGGTGATTTGGCATTAAATATAAATTTTAATTTAAAATCAATTTATTAAGAGTGGCGCAAGAATACCTGTTTTTTTTGTAAAAAAAAGTTAACTTAAATAACAAAAAAAAACACTTTTTTACTTTTTTTTTCATTTTATCTATTATCTTCGTGTTATCATTGTGAAGTAAACAATGAGAAACTAACAATTTATTAAACAATGCAACATTCAACCCACAAATGCAACTTTTGTTAGTTCTTCAAATATATTCTTTGGTGATTTATAATGCAAACGTTTTCTAGGTCTATTATTTAGTTTATCTTGAATTGCTTTGACTTGCTCATTTGTTATTGTTGCGAAGTCTGTTTTCTTAGGGAAATACTGCCTAATCAGTCGGTTGCAGTTTTCATTTGCTCCTCGTTCCCAGCTAT
>QKJP01000018.1 GCA_003249255.1 Bacteroidales bacterium | reverse complement strand
CTTTTTGATAGGTATATTTGTTTTAAATAGTTGCTTCAGATCTAATCTACTAAATGGATTATCCTTTATTATTTCAGTATTGTAAGCCTTTTGAAACACTCTTTTAACTAAGCCTACAATCTTTTTAAAAGAGCGTATTTGGTAGTTTTCTTTATACTTGAAAAGTAGCTTATCTAACGTTAAATGTGTAACTTCTGAAATAACCATCTTATCCAGTTTAGATATACGTAAAAATTTAGTTAAAACACTTTTTGACTGTTCAAAACTTAATTGTTTAACCTCTTTTTGCATCTCACGCAAAACAACTTCGCACACATCAGCAACCAAAACCCCATTTTTAGACTTAATGAGTACACTTTTTAATTGCGACAAATCAAAACCTTTGCTTTGCTCATTGAGATAATAAATAGCTTTGTAAATCCGCTGTTTTTCAGCTTGTAAAATTTGGTCAATACCCTTTTGTTTGATGGTCTGTTTTTTGGGGTTAAAATCACTTTTCAAACACTTCAAACCTGTGCTATACATGATTTGTTGACTTGAATAATCGCATTTTATTCGGAAGTACAACGCTACTGTGTACGTATCTGCACACTTGCGCGAAATTATACGGACAAAAAACCTATTGCCTTTCATCGCGTTACAAGTAATTTGATGATGAAAATAATTAAAATAATCCTTTGTTTTGCTCATTTTTTCACGGTTTTTAATACCGTGAAAATCAGCATTTTTTTTATCCGAAAATCAACTAAATATACTACACGAATATATCTTATACATTTATGAATGTAATTCCATCCAAGAAACAAACGACTGAAACTCGGAGGTATGAGATGATATCCACACTAACACTTGGAGGTTATAATTGCAATTACTCAAGTAATAGGCAAACGATTCGGTATGGTTCATGGTTTGAATATCACGAAATAAATCTAAATACGTTAACTCATAAAAACCAATACCTCCAACATACTTTTTCCCAATAAGGGTAAATAAATCTTGTGTTTTATTCACAAAAGTCAAAGGTTGCGCTGCGGAATCTGTTTTAGACAAATAATCAAACGCGATAGACTTCAACCCTTTATCCAATTGAGCAAACTCATTACTTAATCCTGAATTAAATTCATTTGTACGAATGGGATTAGAAGCAGCTAGTCGCCAAACATCTTGCAACTCATTCCAAATCTTTTTACTACGTTCGGTATCTTGTTCGATGATAAGAAAATAATACAAGGGCAACATAGCCTTCAACCACTGTCCTTGATTACGCATGGTATGAGCCAGCAACAAATGACTGTCTGAATTACCTTTATCCAACAAAACAGCTTTCTGAACATAAGTTTCAGCCTGTTGAAATAACGAATTATCAAAATAGGCTAATCCAAGATTATAATAAAGAGTACTATTATCGGGGAAACGTTTAATTGCTTTCTCATAAGTACGAACAGCCTTTTTAAACTCATTCATACGACTAGCAGACGAAGCATAAATAAGGGCAGCATCTAACCAATAGCCCTTATCGGCCATCATAACCTCGCCACTATAAAAAAGAGCATCACTCCATTTTTTTTGTTGATAATAACAATCGCTCAAACGATACATTAAATACACATTCTTTTTATCACTCTTAAGAGCTGATAGATAAGCTTTGGACGCATCACGATAAAACTCACCCTGATAAAACTTATCAGCCTTGAGTATTAAAGGATTTGATTCCACATTTTGGGCAATAACACCAAAAGATAAAAGAAGTAAAGACGATAGTAAAATAAGTTTTTTAATCATGCCCAATAATACATCATATTAAAAAGGTATCAAAACGAAGAAGAAGCCTATTTAGTATATTACCATTAATAACACCCTTGTTTATTATAAAGTCTGACTAGAATCACCACTATACTTTATGGAACATCAAGATAGAAACAACTCAACCATTTAACAAGCTAGATGAGTTTGACAACCAGAAAACAGTTGTTCGTCCAAGTAGATGATTCATCCATCAAGAGTTTTAATAAAAAGAAGAAAATAGGTTTCATGAGCAAGTTTTTTGACATAAATTTAGGGTAAGAATCCCAGTGATAACGCTGTTTACAACGATTAGCACTTGAATTACCCGACAAAACAACACACACAAAACAACACACACAAAACAACGCAAACACATGATACACACACACTACACAAGCGAAACACATCTAACCATTGCCAAAGAGCATATTCAACGATGTATCAGAGCACAAAAATGTGAGTTATTAGCCTACAAAATTGCCCATTTGGTAGAAATATTGCAGGGAGAACACAGAGCACAAGAGGCTTTAAAAGAGAAAAAAACGTGTTGTTACAATAACATGTTATTAATGGATGCTGAATTAGACAATACAATACGATTTACTCTTGAACAGCTAAGGCAATACACGCTAAGTTTTGGCAACTACCAACTACCTTTCAATGCATTAAAAACATGCGACTTAGACAACGCCACATCCGTAACAAATAGATTCAATGTAGACTACCTTATTAAAACAATTTTAGGACTATATGACAAATCAAAATCCCAGAGCTTACTAAGGTTAATAGAACCACTTCAAAAGGCCGATAAAAAATACAAACACACAAAGGCCATCTTTGAAGAAGCAACGAAATCTTGGCAATTAGCATTGGTAGAAGAAGAAAGAGCCAAAAACAATCTTCGAATACAGTATATGCACCACCATGAGATAGCTAAAAAGTCGATGGATGATAAAATTATTAAAGAGCTATTTCCTGTTTTGAAAGGCACTAGAAGCATAGAAAACATAAAATATATTTCAGCCTAGACTTCTTTTGAGGTAGGATGAAGCGGTAAATAAGTTAAAAAAGCTTATTTACCGCTTTTTTGTTTTAAACATATTAAAGAACAGTCTGTGATAAAAAGTTAAAAAACAGAAAGCGATTGTTTATCCCATATTATTAAACGTATCTTTGCCACCGTTTTAGAAAGGCTGAAGCCTAAATAAATCTCTATTACAGTTTTGTAAAATTAGAAAGAACACATTCATGAAGCTTATCAACGAATACAAAAAACTGTTTAATGTTGAAAAAAACATTGACCTTAAAGAATTAAAAGTAACTTATAGAACACTTGTAAAAGAGTGGCATCCTGATAAATTTCAGGCTAATGACCAATTGGCACAAGAGGCAGAATTAAAAAGTCGTCAAATCATTGATGGTTATCATTTTTTAGTTAGTATTTCTGAAGAAACGAAATTGGCTAACTTAGAAGAATACAATAAAACAATTACCGAATGTGGCATTACTGATTTTGAACACAAAGGACTTGTTTTCAAAATAAGCTTTACGGATGGTAGTTCTTATGAATACTATGGCGTTAATAAAAATGTGTTTAATAAATTATTAAACTCAGATAATCAATTACGTTTTGCACGTCGTAACATATTCAACACCTTTACTTACCGCAAAACAAAAAAGGCTCTTCAAGAAGTTTAGTGTTTCTACAACAATATATAAGAGAGATGATTTTAGAGTCATCTCTCTTTTTTTATGCTTAAGTGTAATACGCTAATTAACAACAAAAAAGCCGCTGCGATTATAAATCACAGCGGCCAATTCACACACAAACCCCATCTACTTATAACTATCTTCCTTCGAGCATGCCTTGAAGTTTTTTACGCGTAAAAAATATTCTACTTTTTACGGTACCAATGGGCAAGTCTAATTTTTCTGCAATTTCCTTATATTTAAATCCTTGAGTATGCATTTTGAACGGTACTTTAAAATCATCATCTAATTTTTCAACCTTCTGATTCATTTCCATAACCGCATAAACATTTTCGGGTGTTTCGGAGCTATAATTGCTTTTATAGGCTACACGAATAGCATCCTCTGTACTATCAAAGGTTGTTCTCGTTTTTTGATTGCGACGGTAATTATTGATGAACGTATTTTTCATAATTGTAAAAACCCAAGCTTTGAAATTGGTGTTATTTACAAATTGCTCTCTGTATGTTAATGCTTTAAGAGTAGTCTCTTGCAACAAATCACGAGCATCTTCATCGTTAGCGGTTAAACTAAGAGCAAAATATAATAGCTTGTCTTGAACAGCCATTAAGTGAGTATTAAATTGTGTTGAGGACATATCTAATGGTTTTAATAATGATTAATGTTTTGTTGAACAAATATATTCCAAATATAAACACCTTGCAAGATTTGAAGATGTTTTTATCTTTTATTAACGTTCTTAACTCACATAAAAAACATAACAACACTAATAATCAAGCCAAAGAAGAAAAATAATTCTAAAGACTATAATCTAAAAAAACAGACTAATACTATATTAGTGAATTGGAAGAACGACGCCAAAGCATAGATTAACAACTACAATAGTGAAAACAAACCCAATTAAAGACATAAAAAAAGCTCATTTGATTTCTAAAAACCAAATGAGCTTATATTATAAAGTATAAGATGAATTTAATCTAAATCATCTTGTTCATCATCACTAAAATCAGGCTCGTCGGTATCGGCCTCAATTTCCTCATCTAAATCCTCTTCTAACTCTTTTTCATACTTAGACAAAGGTTTAAGATGTGAAGGTAGCCCCTGCTCCTCTAGTTCACCTTTAAAGTAAGGGAAAAAATCAAGAATAGGGCTTTCACTAATGGCATTGATATCAAAATCAACTGTCATGCCGTTCATACCCTCGTGAATCTTATCAAAGGCATCTTTTACGTCATTTGCCATCACAAGAATCTGGTTGGATACTTTTTTCTCTTTACCTGATTTCTCATCCATTGAAACAAAAGAAATTTTGCTTTTATACCACCTGTCACCATCCTCATTTGGAAATATTTCGGCATAGTTGGCTTTATTGATGTTGGTTACAACAAATTCACCACTAATTAAGGCCTCCATTTCTTTATAAATGCGTGTTTCAGCTTCGGTAAAAGACACAGCATCAATCAAGTAAGCTTCACTTACTTTTTTTGGCTGTCCCGATTTATCATCGATTTTCTCGTATTTAACTTTACATTCGAATAGATTCTGCATAATTCTAAATTTTAGTACGCGAATATACACAAGAAAGGATGAGAAAAGGAGGTCTAATACTAAGAAAACCTATAAAAAAACATGATAGATGAGATATTACAGCCTAAATGATATAACAATACGTAGAAAAGCAATAATTTACAAAAATCACAAACATCTCATAATTTGACAATTACACAACACACTAAAGAAAAATGACTAATAATTTAAAAAATTCCATATTTCGAATACGTGTAAGCGGCAAGTAAGGTGTCATAATACCAGTAACTAAAAAAAAAGTATCATGACTGCAACATCAATAAGACGTAATTTATATAAAGTATTAAGAAAGACAGGGGTACCTAAAAATCAAATTAATGAGGATGCATCGTTAACAGACGAATTATTATTTGATGATTTAGACATGAACTGTTTCTTATTTTATTTGGAAAGCCGATTCAATGTAAACATCAAAAATGATGAGTTGTCTCAATTAGCTTCGGTACGTTCAACCATTCATTATTTACAGAGCCATTGCGCGTAACTCATAACAGAAGTTATGCGTTTTTATCTAAGGAGCATTATCAATAAAGTCAGGTTTGTTACTTAAACACAGACTCTAATTGAGAGTCTGGTTTGATGATATTGTAATTTTGCCAGAATACCTCGTCTGTTTCTTCAATCTCATCGGCAAGGATGTAGTTTGACTTGTATGTTTCTGAATTTGGGAATG
>QKJP01000060.1 GCA_003249255.1 Bacteroidales bacterium | reverse complement strand
CAAAAGCTTTTCTTCAAAATCGAAACGCAAAAGTTTATATCTCAACATGTTATTTGCTTATTTCCCGAACACCGTTGTTTCGTAAAGCGGGTGCAAAATAACGGAGTATTTCTGATACTTCCAAATGTTTTATTCATTATTTTTCCCACTTTTCTAACTTCCATATGCTAATTATCTAATATTGTGCAAGAAGGTGACAACAATATTGTCTGATTGGATATTCATTTAGACAAAAAAAGATCTCTTTATTCACAACACTTTGGCTAAAACAAATCTTGTTACAAAAAAAACAAGGCAATAAGGTGGTCAATAAATATGATTTCCTAAAATATTTATCTTTGTGTTCAAAAAAATAATAGTTTTATATAACAATACTAATAATAGAAAACCATGACATTAATCAACCGAATATCTTTTTGCCTGGCTTTAATATCCATTCTAATCTCGTCAAATTCTTGTAGAACCAAAGACGAAGAGCCTGACATTACCCTTGAAGTGAACTGGTTTATAAAAAACAACATGGATTTTGCCTATTTTTGGAATAAACAAATACCCAATATCAACCCAAATTCTAGTACCGAACCTTCTGATTATTTTTACTCACTTTTATATGAATACGGTGATGTAGACAGATGGTCTTTTATTACAGATGACTATAAAGGGTTAGTTAAACAATTTGCAGGCATTCAAAAAGACCCTGGTCTTTCTGTTCAATGGCTGTATGCTCCTAATAGCACATATAATGTAGTTGGTCAAATTGAATTTGTACACCCAAACACACCCGCCGAAGAAGCTGGTATGAAACGCGGCCAAATTATTTATAAGATTAATGGAACAATCTTGAACGAAAACAATTTTTATCAACTATACACCCAGGATCAATTAAAAATAGAACTTTGTAAGATTGATGCTAATAATATTATTCCCATTTCAAATACAATAAACATTACACCTTCCGTCATCAGCATAAATCCAATTCATTTAGACACTATAATTAATTACCAAAATAAAAAGATAGGCTACTTAGTTTATACATCTTTTATAGATGAATACAATAACAACCTTGAGGATATTTTCCAAGATTTCAAATCAGAAAATATCGACGAACTAATCTTGGATCTAAGATATAATAGAGGTGGCTCTGTTAATACCGCAATCTTATTAGCAAATATGATAGTTTCACAAACAGCAATAGGAGATGTATTTATTAAAGAAAAATATAATGAAGAGGTCACCAACTATTTAAAAGAAACTTCGAATTACAACTCGAATTCCTTCATTAAAAGATTTGAAAGCAATCCCAATAATTTAAATCTAAACAAATTAGTGGTTCTTACCACAACCAGCACAGCATCTGCAAGTGAAATGATCATTTATGGATTAGCTCCCCATATGGAAATATACCAAATAGGAGAAAAAACACATGGCAAATACTATGGATCCATAACCATTTATGACGAAGAAGAAAAACATAATTGGGCAATTCAACCAATTGTAATGAGGGCAGAAAACAAGAATAACTCAATCAATTACGAAGAGGGCTTATACCCTAATCAAGAAATCAACGATTTCTCAACCCCAGCTAGTTACTATACTTTAGGCGATATTAGAGAAGAATTTTTAGCAACTGCATTAGAGTATTTAACCGGTAGCCGACCTACTGACTTGCAACTAAAATCAGCACAAACACTACGTCATTTAAACCCTGTACCCCCTGAAAAATCACCTGAATACAATCGAGGATATGATATGTTTAATAACGACATTAAAATTGAAAATTAAAAAAATCATTGTCATTATGATATATGTAACCATTTAGATACACTTCCTTATGATTTTCATTTACAAATGTACTTAAACATGAAACTTCAGAATTTAGCGATAAAATTCCAAACATCAGGTTAGATAGTATCAATTCAATACTTGGTTGAACCAAGTAAATGAAAAATCACCGATTATAGATTAAAAATTATCTTTTATTATTTTAAACATTTTCGATGCAAAAATAAAATCATCCAATTGTTCATTATGGGTATGAAAAATATCATGTTTAGTACCTTCCCAATGTTTTTCACCTTTATAGACAAAAATAATTTTATCGCCAATACCCATAACTGAATTCATGTCGTGAGTATTGACAATTGTAGTAATATTAAATTCTTTTGTAATCTCATGTATTAATTCATCAATAATTATAGATGTCCTTGGGTCCAATCCCGAGTTGGGCTCATCACAAAACAAATATTTAGGGTTTAATGCAATTGCTCTGGCAATTGCTACTCTTTTCTGCATACCACCACTTATTTCGGAAGGAAATAATTTATTCGCATTTTCAAGTTTCACTCTTTGAAGACAAAATTCAACTCGTTCATTTTTTTCCTCAAGACTCCAATCGGTAAACATATCCATTGGAAACCTCACATTTTCCTCTACGTTAGAAGAATCAAATAAAGCACTCCCTTGAAAAAGCATTCCAATCTCTTGACGCAATTTTTTGCGTTCTTTATTTGTCATCGTTTGAAACACACGATTATCATACAAAATAGACCCTGAAGATACTTCATGTAAACCTACCAAAGATTTAAGTAATACTGTTTTCCCAGATCCGCTTTGTCCAATAATCAAGTTTGTTTGCCCTTTCTCAAATACGGCTGAAATATCCTTTAAAACTTCTTTATGCTCAAAAGATTTACATACATTTTTAATCTCTATCATACTAATAGTAGTTGCGTTAAAAGTAGATTAAATAATAAAATAATAATACTACTTGAAACTACAGCAATTGTACTTGCCTTCCCCACTTCTAAAGATCCTCCTTTCGTATAATAACCAAAATAGGATGAAACAGATGAAATGATAAAACTAAATACTACTGACTTTATTAATGAATACACAATATAGAATGGTTTAAACGAAAATTGAATACCATATATATAGTCTTCTGTTGGAACCACTCCGGTAAAAGTAACAGCAAACCAACCTCCTAAGACACCAATTCCCATACCAATAATCACAAGAAAAGGAATTATCAATAAAAAACCGACAATTTTTGGAAGTACTAAATAACCAATTGAATTGACACCCATAATTTCAAGAGCATCTATCTGTTCAGTAACTCGCATTGTTCCAATTTCTGAAGCGATACTTGATCCTACTTTACCCGCTAGAATTAAACAAACAATAGTGGATGAAAATTCAAGTAGAATGGAATCTCTGGCTGCTAATCCAACCGTAGAACGAGGAATTAAGGGCGATTCAATATTATAGGCAGTTTGAAGCGTTACCACAGCTCCCATAAATACCGTAATAATAAGTACAATGCCAAGAGAATTGATTCCCAAACTATCTATTTCTTTTAACACTTGCCGAAAAAAAATAGAATGCTTTTCCGGTTTCGCAAATACACGTCTCAAAAAAATAGAATACCTTCCTAAATGATAAAATAATCTCATTGATAATAAAAAATTGTGCGTAATTTTACTTCATAAAAGTATATATAATACCTTGGATTTTGATTCGATACATCATGAATCTTAACAATAAAGTTGTTTTATGACAGATAATACTTATTGCATCATAATGGCAGGAGGAGTTGGTAGTAGATTTTGGCCGTTAAGTACACGTGAAACTCCCAAACAATTTTTAGATATACTAGGTGTTGGGAAAACATTACTTCAACAAACCTACGACCGTTTTAAAACTATTTGCCACCAAGATAACTTTATTATCGTCACAACTATTGATTATAAAAATCTTGTTTTAGACCAACTTCCCTTTTTAAATCCAGATCAAATTTTAGAAGAACCAATTCGTAGGAATACAGCTCCTTGTATAGCATTTGCGAACAGCATAATCAAAAAAAAAGTTAAAAACCCAACAATAATAGTAACACCCGCTGATCATTTAATTCTATACCAAAAAGAATTTGAACAAAATATTATTGCATGTACAAATTTTGTAAAGAAGGAAAACTCTCTATTAACACTAGGAATAAAACCATCCAGACCAGAAACGGGCTATGGTTATATCCAAATTAATAACCACAATCCAAAAATTGGTGATTTTCATAAAGTTAAAACCTTTACAGAGAAACCAAGTAAGGAAATGGCTGAAATTTTATTTGAAAGTGGCGATTTTTTCTGGAATTCAGGAATATTCATTTGGAAATTAGATACCATTGAACTCGCCTTAAAAAAACATCTTGAACCAATAAGTACTTTATTTGAAAACTACCATTTAAACAGCAATATTAAGGATAAGAAAAAGACTTTAGCTGATATTTATTCGAAATGCAAAAATATATCCATTGATTATGGTATAATGGAGAAAGCGGACAATGTCTATGTTCAAACTGTAGATTTTGGTTGGTCCGATTTAGGTACATGGTCTTCACTATATGAAAATTCGAAGCACGATGATTCGGACAATGCTGTCATTAATGGGAAAATGAAACTCTATGACACAAAAAACTGTATAATTACACTTCCTGAAAACAAAAAAGGTATTATACAAGGTTTAGAAGATTACATTATAGCGGAATCAAACGATGCACTTTTAATTTGTCCCAAGTCTAGTGAACAACAAATAAAAAATTTCACAAGAGACTTAGAAAATGATTTTACAGAATAAAAAAAGGAGCTTAAAGCTCCTTTTTTAAAATAAATTTTTCTCTAAAATTCCCACATATCATGTTCTAATGTGAAAATTTCATTTTTTATCCTCTCAGATTCCAACATGGCCTCCATACCTGCTGTATAATTTTCGATCTGACGATTATTATATACATTTGATTCTCTATAAATATAACTTCCAAAGAACCTCTTTATAAAGATATCATCAAAAGTCCTTCTTTGTGCATCATTTTTAGGATTAAAAACCTCATGACGAGCTAATAAAGGCCTTGCTTCTGGAAAATATACCCAAAATACCTGTTGACGGATTACAGTTCCATTTTCTCCTGCATCTTCCTTAACATACTCACGCAACGGACATAATCCAATAATTCTCACATCCATCCTAGAATAATTTCTATCAAAGAACCAAATTTCTTTTAATAAAATCTGCTTAACTTGATATGAACGCACTTCCCCTTCAACAATCTTATCCTCGTATAATCCAGTATCAGCATTACGAATCTGTTGAGTATCAGAAACTGCACCCATTTCTCTCAACACCTGATCTAAAGACATTGGAACTTGAAACTCGTCTTCAGTTTTTGTAGAATAAGCCGTTAAACCTTCATATTGAATACCGTATAATAATAGATCAATTAAGCTCATACGTTCATCCATCTGTGTTGTTGGATAATACATAGGTAAATTAATCTTTTCTCGTAAATCGATAATCCTCCATACTTTCTTAGCCCATAAAACATCTGCTTCACGAATGTGTACATAAGGAATTGGACGACGGTTCTCAACATGTTCTTTAGGATACAATCCATCTAAAACATTTTGTGCAAACAGACTACTAAATAGTCCTGTTGCTACTAAAAATACGAGAATTGAGAATAACTTTTTCATATCAATGTTATTAAAATTCTTAATCTAGTGTAAAAGTAAGTGTACTCAACTTTCTTGTTTTCTTATCCGGACCAACAGCTTTTATACCTTCAAAGAAAATCCTATTACCAGCTGCAATTCCTTTAATTAAATCTTGTTGAGCCTTAGTAAATTTATTATTATCTGATACTTCACTTACATAAAACCCATTTTTAATAGCTGAAACAGTAAATCCAGTTACTTTAAATTCTAATTCAAAATCAAAATCTTCACCCATTTCAGCAAACACACCCGATTGTGCTAATAAAGTATTTTTACGAATTTTACCATCCTGCTTTCCTCCTACACTTGCAAAAGGATTTGGAACCCTTTTGATCCGGTAATCCATACTTCCTAAACGTTTAGACTCACCATTAATTTCAGCAGAGACTGAAATAGTCGATTTGCCACCAGCAAAACCAGGCTTTGGCTTAACAATATAATTATTACCTACCTTTTTAAAATCTGCATTTGACATGGTAACTCGAAGTTTATCGGATGGTATACCAGGCACAGATATCATCATAGGATTGTCAAGAGCTTCATAAAGAACATTCATTTTAGTAGCTGAAATTACCACATTAGGTTCAGCTACCCGATATGTATGTTCTAATGGATATTCTCTATTTTGTCCATCAGGTCCCACTACAACCATTGTTCCTTTCCAAGTTTGTTCCCCAACTTTATCTGCTGGTATTCTTAGAATTCCTTTACCATTTTCGATTTCAGGTTTATATCCTGGAATATTGAAGGAAGGATCTTGCAAACTATCACTTGCTGCTAATATTAATTCAGCATAGTATTCACCACCTTTTATAATATAATCAGATTGAGGCTTAACAAAAGCTTCAATTTTATTAAATTTAAAATCACCTTCATCAACTTTAGCTAACAAATAACTTACAACATCAGCTTGATTAGTTCTTACATTACTTTGAATACTACTCATTAAAGCAAACGATGCAGATAAAGGCAAATGCTCAAATTTCTCACTTTCCCAACTTCTTGGTACATCACCTTTTTGTTCTGGTTCTGAAGGCTCAGTATTCAATGTTTTAGTAATATTATTTACTAATGCACTATCGCCTTCAACCATTCCTAAAAGAAGGTGTTTATAAGCATTAATTCCTTCCTTTAATAATTTAGAACGAGATCCACCCTGTTCCACTATCATAATTTGAGGCGCAATATCTTGATTATCTGCACCAGCAAAATTATCAAGTGTTCCCTCAGGATCCACTGTCGTTTGCATTTTGATTTTTAAATCCTGAATCTGATTATATAAACTATCAGCAGCGGCCTTAATTTTATTCGCATTGGCCTGCACCTCTTTAACTTTGGCAGGATTTGCTTGAGCTGCAATATCAATTTTACTGTTTAATATAGAAATCTTACTATCAACCGAAGCCATTGATTGTTGAATACTCACATCAACAAGTTTAAAGGCTTTTAATAATTCTCCAGACACATTTAATGCTAACATTGCTGTTAGGAACAAATACATCATTCCTATCATTTTCTGCCTGGGAGTTTCTGGACAATTTCCGCCACTCATAAAATTTTTCTTTTAAAATTAGAAGTTATTTTTAGCTCTCTCTTCTAATGTTATCGTCCTACATTCATGGCACTTAACATATTGCCATAAATATTATTTAATTCCGTAACATTTTTGCTTAGCATCTGAACCTGCTCACGATATGCTTTGGCATCATTTGCAGATTGTTGGAATAAATCTGAAACATTAGACATTCCGTCGGCTAAACCTTTGGAAGTTTTAATTTGCGCATTTATACTTTCTAATTGTAATTCATAAGCCGAATTAAGCGCTCCTATATTATTTGAAGCATCCTTCATTTGTTTACTATATGTATCATTAGTAGCTGCCATCTGATCAAACTGAGCTTTAAGAGAAGAACTTGTTTGAGCATAAGAATCAGCAACAACTTTACTAGATGCTTTAATAGATTGAGTTGCTTCTGCATAAACTTGAGAAAGTTTACCTGCATTCTCATCTAATTCTTTGGCTGATTTTACTTGAGCATTAGCTAATTGTCCAACTGAATCACCGGCAAGTTTCATGTTTTGCAAATATGATTCTGTAGCCATACTCGCATCACTAATATTTGATAATTGAGAAGATGTGACTGCAAGTTTTTTAATCCCTTCAGATAATTTTTCCACATCGGTAGTTTCAATACTTCCCGCTTGAATTAATGCAGCTAAATCACTGCCTCCTGCTTTTGCACTTGAACCATGACCATGACCTGCATTCGGTTCTAAACCTACTAATTCAGGGTAAACTAAACTCCAATCCGGCATTTCATGTGGTGGCTCAAAAGCTGATAAACCAAAAATAATAACTTCAGTTCCCATACCAGCAATTAGCATGGCAGTTGAACCGGGTAAGTGAAGAATTTTCCACAGTGCTCCTAATAATACAACAGCCGCACCAAAACCATAAACTTTACCCATTACTTTTTTATAACCGGGACTTTCTACAAACTCAGTAATACTCATAATTAACTAATTTAACTTTTCCTTCCTAATTTTTTATTATTCTCCAATATAATCACGTACACAACGGAAACCTATGTATGACTTAGCTGAATCTTGATATTCATAGGTTCTTGTTCCATTTTGTAAAAAGAATGCTACATCCTTCCATGATCCTCCGCGAATAACTTTTCTTTTCATTACATGAGGATCATCTGGCAATGCATTGTATTTATAATCTGGATTAAAATCATGCGTAAATGAATAAGCAGACTCATCATACGCACCAGATGTCCATTCAGCAACATTTCCTGACATATCAAATAATCCATAATCATTAGGTGAATATGTTGCTACAGAAATTGTAGTTTGACCTCCATCATCACCGTATCTACCTCTTAAAGGTTTAAAGTTTGCTAAGAAACATCCTTTATGATTTCTAGTATATAAACCACCCCAAGGGTACATGTTATGCTCTAAGGAACCTCTGGATGCATACTCCCATTCAGCTTCACTTGGCAAGCGATATGCCATAACTTGAGGCTCACCACTTTTTCTTAAGAAATTATTCATCAACTGAGTTCTCCAAATACAAAATGCGGTAGCTTGTTTCCAACTAACTCCTACAACAGGATATTGATCAAAACCAGGATGCCAAAAATACATTTCTGTCCATGGCTCATTAAATGAATAAGTAAAGTCTGCAATCCAACACAAAGTATCAGGATATACATTTACTTGATCTTTCATTATGAAAGCGGAACGATCTTTAATTTCGCGTTCTTTACCTTCGAGATCATAAACAACACCTTCGTACTTTTTTGTCTCAAAATTGTATCGATTTGATTTTTTGGCAGCTTGCAATAAATCTACCCAATCGTATTCATAAGTTAATTTACGTGTATCTACTTCCTTACGACGGAAGAAACGTTCTCCTTCGGTAAGGTACATTTCATCCAATATTTCGGCATATTCCTCATTATCCCATTCAATAGGTTCATCCCAATTGAGGAATGGCGGATCAATTTCATTTCCTAAAAAGTCTTCGGTAATCAAAAACTCTTCAAATTGCTCTCCAAGTAAACGACGAGCGATGGAATCTCTAACCCAGTTTACAAACTGACGATATTCAGTGTTAGTAATCTCAGTTTCATCCATCCAAAAAGATCGTACTGAAACAGTTTTTGATTGTGATGTCATAGACCAAGCTACATCTTGATCGTTAGGTCCCATGTTAAAACTACCTTGCGGTATAAATAACATACCGAATGGATCCGGTTCGTAAAATGAACCACTACGACCCACTCCTACCAGCTCCCCTCCACTGGACTGTCCACATCCTGTGAGAATTGCTCCTAAAATGACGCTAATGGCAAATATTTTCTTCATAATAGCCTAAATATCTGAATTACTTTTCTTATTATTCTTATTTATAAATATCTCACACTTTTATATAGTTTCTTTCTTTTTTCCAAATCCAAATTGAAAATATATCCTAACATTACATCAAAAGTTCCCCCACTTGCTCCAGAAACTTCAGAAATCCCAAGATCGTAACTTACTCCAATTCGTAACCCGGTATTCAATTCAATACCTCCTAATACAGTTATGGCATCTTGATACCGATAACCCAAACCACCCCAATACTTATCTTTAACAAATCCTTTTAATGCTAAATCCAACTCCCAACTCCCAAAATCGCTTTTAAAAAAAGCTGAAGGTACTAATACTAAAGGTCTATCTATCACTTTATATCGGTAACCACCACTTACAAAAATCGTTCTTTTAAGTTGCATTTCATAAGTGTCAGTAAATTTTGGTTGAGGATTCGTCAAATTTTTCATTGATACTCCAATATAATAATCTTTTGTATCTAAGAAAACTCCTAATCCAACTCCCAATGCCATTCCCGAATCTTCATTGAAAGTTTCGTCAGTATGGGTATCATTGCTACCAGCAGAAATTGCCGATCCATCTTCCTTTAAAGGCATGGTATATAAATTACCGCCATTTAAAGCTTGATTCATAAAATCAATTGACAACCCCATCCCTAATTTACCAACTCCAACATCCCACCTCTTTGCATAATTGAATGAAGCACTAAAAGTCTTAAACTCACCTATCTGGTCATTAAAACCAGAAATCCCTATTCCGCTTTCACTTCCAAAAAGATTAACTTCTTTATCGACTCCGAAAACCGTTGTTGCCGGAGCTCCTTCAAACCCTAACCATTGATTCCTTTGACCCAGGAATGAATTGATTTCACCTGTATTACCTGCGTATCCAGGATTAACAGTTAAATAACTAAAAACATTTTGACTAAACTGCGGAAAACTTTGACCTTTCACAACAGAAGTCATGCAAAATAACAGAAAAAAAAGTATTCTCCTAACCATGAGATAAAAAAGCCCCTAATATTTTTCATGCGGGAACTCAAATATTAGAAAAAAACTTCGAATAAAAACTTTTAACTCTCCTCTGATTATCAGCTTTCTATTTACACTAGGACATATACTGAAAAGTTCAAAAAAAAGTTTCGTTTAAACACGATATCTTACTAATTATTTTTGTTACCTGTTGATTTACAATTAATTTTTTTTAACAAAACGCAACCATCGATCAGGAATTTCTCCTTTTGAAGCGGCAATGAAATCCATTTTGCTACAAGCAATAATTCGCTGTTCACTATCACCTAACGGAGCTTCCATCCACCACCTTTCATTTTTAGCATTTGTATAAAACTTAATACTAAGGTCGCATTCATCAATATACACAATAAACTGTTTATGTTCGTTAACATTTCTAACAGGATAATCTTTAAAACGTAAAGAATTACCTTCTATTGTATGCCAAACACCTTGAGCAATTAACATTTTTTCACAAAACCCTCCATCACCCTGATTATCAATCTGAAAAAAACCTACATTTTTTAACAAATCACTTAATCCAGCATACCACATTAACTGACAAAACTCTTCACCAGATAATCCGTTGGGACGCGGATATACCGTGGATGAATCTGCACATTGCATTAATACGGAGGCATCAACACTTACTACATCAACATCCCTTAACCAAGGTTCAGCTTGAATAATCCCATCTTTTCGAATCTCCCCCAAACGAAGCATGGCATTTGAACTACTCTGAACCCACTCCATTTGAAAACTACTCACTTGATATCCCTGAGTCGCCACGAAAGTAATATCTTCTGGCACAGATTCCAAGTCATTAATAACATTAATGTAATTAAAAGGATCACAAGCTAACTTTTCTTCTGACAAATCAATACGAGAATCTACAAAAGACACCCTGTAATTTTGATTCTTTGAAGCTACAGCTTTAACTAACGGAAGAGTATAATCTTGTGTTCCTCCAACAACTATTGGTAAAACGCCCATATCACTTAAAAGCTCCACAAAATCTTGCAGAGCTTTATATCTATCATCAATAGATTTACCCTTTAGGTTACCCAAATCATAGATAGGCTTTATCTGTTTACTTCTTTTCAATCCATACAAAAATGACCTTACCAAATTGGGAACAGCATAACACTCCACAGCACTATTTTTATGATAATCTCCTAATCCTATAATGGCAACATCACATTGATTAAGTTCACTAATATTATCACCCGATAAAAAAGTTACATTACTCAAAAGAAACTCATCAAACTTACCAACAAACGCTTTCTTTATTTCAAAAACTGGTCTCTCAAAATAAAATTGCCATTCAGAAAAATCCATTTATGACTTTTTTGCGGTCGTTTTTTTTACGGATACATTCTTGACTGTTGATTTTTTAGCAGTCGTTTTTTTGACTGTTGCTTTTTTAGTCGTCGTCGGTTTCTTTTTTTCAGCTTCTTTTGTAGCTACTACTTTCTTTGCAGTGGTTTTTCCTTTTCGATTTTTCGCCGAAGTATCATTTTTAATGATTTCCTGACATTCTTCAAAAGTTAAATCATCCGCCACTTTATCTTTAGGGATTTTATAATTCCCCTTTTGATATTTTATAAAAGGCCCCCATCGACCATCTAGGATTTGAAGATCTGCATCTTCCTCAAATATTTTTATTGTTTTTTTGGCATCTTCTTCACGTTTGGTGAGAATCCGCTCAATACTTGTCTCTAAATCAATTTCAAAAGGATCATCAACCCCTTTCTTTAATGACACAAACTTACTGTTATGACGGATATATGGACCAAACCTACCAATCCCTATTACCACATCCTTATCTTCGAATTGACCAAGGTTTCGTGGCAACTTAAACAAGTCTAAAGCTTCATCAAGAGTTATGGTTTCAATCAGCTGGCCTTTTCTTAAGGAAGCAAATCTAGGCTTTTCAACACCTTCGTCATCCGATGTTTCACCAATTTGAGCCAATGGCCCAAATCGACCTATACGGACAAGAACAGGCTGTCCACTTACAGGGTCAACACCTAGATGACGCTCACCAACACTTTTTTCGGAATGTTCAATCGTATCCTCCACTTTCTCGTGAAATGGCTTATAGAAATTATCGATTGATTGACTCCATTCAATTTTTCCCATTGCGATATCATCAAACTCTTTTTCTACTTTCGCGGTAAAGTCAAAGGATACAATATTATCAAAATATTTTACCAGAAAATCGTTGACCACCATACCTATATCAGTAGGAAACATCTTATTCCGTTCTGCTCCAGTGATCTCGGATTTCTCAGAAACAATTACTACGCCATTTTCAAGAGACAAGTATTTATAATCACGCTGAACACCTTCTCGTTCCTCTTTCACAACGTAACCTCTGTTTTGAATCGTTGAAATTGTAGGAGCATAAGTAGACGGTCGTCCTATACCCAACTCTTCAAGCTTCTTCACCAAACTAGCCTCTGTGTATCTAGATGGCTTTTGACTCCATCGCTGACGAGCTTCTATAATCTTCATCTCTAATTGATCTCCAACAGTTAGTGGCGGAATAATAGAATCATCCTCCTCTTCATGTTCGTGTTCCACATCGGTAGATTCAATGTACACTTTTAGAAAACCATCGAAAGTAATAATCTCTCCAGAGGCAGTAAAATGATAACCGGTATCTCCTGCATCAACATGAATGGTAGTTTTCTCTAATTTTGCATCACTCATTTGAGAGGCTATGGTGCGCTTCCAAATCAAATCGTATAAGCGCTGTTCCTGTGAACTGCCCTCTACATGTTGATTTTCTATATAAGTTGGACGAATGGCCTCGTGAGCTTCTTGTGCTCCTTTGGATTTGGTTTGATATTTTCTAATTTCAACATACTGATCTCCCATTGTTTCACTGATCTGCTTTGCTGCCATGCTTAATGCAACTTCAGATAAGTTAACCGAATCGGTACGCATGTATGTTATTTTTCCTGATTCATACAATTTTTGAGCTACTGACATGGTTTGCGCTACAGAAAAACCTAATTTTCTTGATGCTTCCTGTTGAAGTGTAGATGTCGTAAAAGGAGCAGCAGGTTTCTTTGTCAACGGCTTCTTCTCGACCTTTGTAACAGGAAACTCTACATTTATACATTGCTCAAGAAAACTTTTTGTCTCTTCTAAGGTATCAAAACGCTTATTCAATTCTGACTTTAACTCCGTCTTTTTTCCCTTATCATCTTCAACCATAAAGATAGCGGTCACACGATAAGAGGCTACAGAATTAAAGTTTAAGATTTCGCGTTCTCTATCAACAAGCAAGCGAACTGCAACAGACTGTACCCGACCTGCCGAAAGTGATGGCTTAACTTTTTTCCACAACACCGGAGACAACTCAAAGCCTACTAATCGATCCAAAATCCGTCGAGCTTGCTGAGCATTAACCAAATCTTCATCGATATCCCTCGGATTTTCGATAGCTTTTAAGATTGCATCTTTAGTAATTTCATGAAAAACGATACGTTTTGTATTTTCCTTTTTCAACCCCAGCTCATCATACAAATGCCATGCAATAGCTTCTCCCTCGCGGTCCTCATCGGAAGCCAGCCAAACCATTTTTGAATTGGCTGCTAATTCCTTGAGTTCTTTTACAATATCTTTTTTATCACTAGATACTATATAATCGGGTTGATAACCATTTCCTATATCAACGCCAAAATCCGATTTTGATAAATCCCGGATATGGCCATAACTAGACTTCACCAAAAAATCACTTCCCAGAAATTTTTCAATGGTCTTTGCTTTTGCAGGTGACTCAACGATCACCAAATTCCCCTCTACTGCTTTCGACTTTTTTGCCATCTTTTACTCAACTTTCTTGTCATTAAATAGTAATAACAACGAAACAAATTTAGAAATAAACGCCACAATGTTAAAAAATGAAAATACTAAACGCAAACCTTTTCTCAACTGCTTCTACTAATTTTTATTATTTTTACACCAAACTAGTACTAAAAATATGGAATCAAATTCTTTAATTGTCAAGCGCTTAATTATCTGGATCTGGGGAATAGTAGCAGCCGGAATAATATTATTTTCTTTTCTATTTATTTTAATATCAAATGGATTACTTGGTTTCATGCCTTCTTTTGAAGAGTTAGAAAACCCCAAAAGCAATTTAGCTACGGAAATAATTTCCAGCGATCATGAAGTTTTAGGTTCATTTTATCGTGAAAACAGAAGCTTCGCGAAATATAAAGAGTTATCCCCAAATATCATTAATGCGTTGGTTGCTACAGAAGACGTACGCTTTTATGATCATTCCGGGGTAGATTCCAGAGGCTTGGCTCGTGCCATCTTCAAAACTGCGGTTCTTAGACAACAAAGCTCAGGGGGAGGTAGTACAATCACTCAACAATTGGCAAAATTACTTTTTCATGACAGTGCTCCTAATGTATTAGACCGTCTTATACAAAAATTAAAAGAATGGGTTATCGCTGTAAAACTTGAACGAAGTTATACCAAGGAAGAGATCCTTACGATGTACTTAAATAAAGCTGCATTTATATATGATGCTTATGGGATTAAGTCGGCTGCTAAAACATTTTTTAATTCATCTACTGATACACTAAAAGTTGAAGAAGCAGCTGTTATAATTGGGATGCTAAAAAATCCTGCTTTATTTAACCCCATCAGAAGACCGGAAATTACCCAACAACGCAGAAATGTTGTCTTGAGCCAAATGAAAAAAGCCAAATACCTAACACCTGAAGAATATGATTCTCTATCTGCACTTCCGATGAATCTAAGATTTAACAGAATAGATCACAAAGAAGGGCCGGCTCCTTATTTTAGAGAATACTTACGTTTACACATGACTGCCAACGAGCCCAAAAGGGAAAATTACGCTTCTTATCAAACCAATAAATTTATTGAAGACAGCATCATGTGGCAAAATGACGATTTATATGGATGGATCAATAAAAACTTTAGAGCAGATGGTACAAAATACAATATTTATAAAGATGGCTTAAAAATATATACAACGCTGGATAGCAGGATGCAAAATTACGCAGAAAACGCTGTTAAATCACATCTAGGCAAGACTATCCAACCTGCATTTTTTAATGAGAAAAAAGGGCGAACAAGGGCTCCTTTCTCAAAAAACATATCGCAGGAACAATACGAAAGTATACTCTCGAAGGCCATGAAAAGCACTGAAAGATACAGAAGCCTAAGAAGGAATAAAGTAGACATAGATAGCATTAATAAGGTTTTTGAAACGGAGTATCCAATGACAGTTTTTACTTGGGACGGCGAAAAAGATACCCTTATGACTCCGATGGATTCTATAAAACACTACAAATATCACTTAAGAGCAGGTTTAATATCATTAGATCCTTTATCCGGACATATTAAAGCTTATGTAGGAGGACCAAACTTTAAACACTTCATGTACGACATGGCCGGTAAGGGCAAACGTCAGGTTGGATCAACCATTAAACCTTTTGTATACACTTTGGCCATGCAAGAAGGCCACACACCTTGTGATTTAGTACCAAATATCCCTCAAACATTTTATTTATCCACCGGAAAAACATGGACTCCAAGAAATTCAGGAGACGAAAGAGCCGGTGAAATGGTTTCTTTAAAATGGGGATTAGCCAACTCAAACAATAACATTACTGCATGGGTTATGAAGCAGTTTAATCCGAAAGCTATAGAAGCAACCATACATGAAATTGGAATAAAAAGCTCAATGGATCCGGTTCCGTCTCTCTGCCTTGGAACTCCGGACTTTGGATTAATTGAAATGACCAGTGCTTATGGCACTTTCGTAAATAAAGGCGTTCACATCGAACCAATGATGGTCACCCGAATTGAAGATCGATACGGGAATATTATTTCTGAATTTCACCCTCAAAAGCGAGAAGCAATTAGTGCATCAACAGCATTTTTGATGATTAACTTATTACAAGGAGTTGTTAACCAAGGAACAGGAATGAGATTAAGATACCGTTATAAATTTACAGCTGAAATCGGCGGAAAAACAGGGACAACTCAAAACAACTCCGACGGATGGTTTATGGGAATTACACCAAACCTAGTTACTGGCGTTTGGGCAGGAGGTGAAGACAGGGATATTCATTTTGACAATACGGCCTTAGGACAAGGCGCAAATATGGCTCTGCCGATATTTGCATTATATATGAAGGATATTTATGACAACGAAGACATTCCGATCACACAAGAAGATAAATTTGAAAAACCATTAAATTTTAACATTAACTTAAAGTGTACTGATGAGCATATAGCGGCGGATAAGTTCACGGATGATGGGGACATTCAACCTGATGCTCAAAAAGCAAATCAAGATGATTTCTTTTAATGGATCAAACGTAAAATTCAATCAAATCATAGATTTACACCTACTTAGACCACTAAAAAGAATATACTCTTACATTACCCCCCGAAAAGCGATGGATACCATCGCTTTTTTTATGCAAACAAAAACTTAAAAGCTTGCTCTATTTTACCGGCTTTCACGACTTGAATATCAAATTTACTAAAATCAACCCCCTTCACAAATGATGGTACAATTATGGTTTTAAATCCAAGTTTTGCAGCCTCTCCTACACGCTGTTCAATTCTTGTCACAGGTCGAATCTCACCGGATAAGCCAACCTCACCCGTCATACAAACATCAGGTGACACAGCTATATCCATATTAGAAGACAGAACCGAAGTCATAACGGCCAAATCAATAGCAGGATCATTAACTTTTAAACCACCGGCAATATTTAAAAAGACATCTTTTGCAGCTAGTTTAAATCCTGCACGCTTCTCTAAAACTGCTAAAAGCATATTTAACCGCCTTAAATCAAATCCGGTGACCGACCGTTGAGGATTACCATAAGCAGCAGTGCTTGCCAAACCTTGCACTTCAATTAAAAAAGGACGCATTCCTTCCATGGCAGCAGCTATTGAAACACCGCTCTTGGCCTCCTCGTGAGTTGCCAAGAGTAATTCGGATGGATTATTTACTTCCCGCAAACCGGAACTTAACATTTCAAAAATCCCAATTTCACTTGTTGATCCAAATCTGTTTTTTATAGATCGTAGAATGCGATACATGTGATGACGATCCCCTTCAAATTGCAACACAACATCTACCATGTGTTCTAAAACTTTAGGTCCGGCTAAACTGCCTTCTTTATTGATGTGGCCAATGAGGAAAACCGGTAGGTTTTTAAGTTTACATACCCGCAAAATTGCAGCCGTACACTCCCTTATTTGAGAAACACTACCTGGGGCAGATTCTATTCTTTCTGTCTCTAAAGTCTGAACTGAATCAATAACAACTACATCTGGCTGTGTATTTTCGATATGGTTTAAAATGTGTTCGACAGAAACTTCACTTACCACATGGCAATTATCAGCACTGTGACTTACAATACGATCTGCGCGCAATTTTATTTGCTGAGGACTTTCCTCTCCAGACACATATAGTACTTTTACTTTTGGAAGATTTAGGGCGGTCTGAAGAACCAAAGTTGACTTTCCAATTCCAGGTTCACCTCCAATTAAAACCATTGCTCCAGGAACTAATCCACCACCCAGCACACGATCTAATTCCTCATTTCCTGTTTTTAACCGAGGCTGATCTTCTACAGATACTTGGGATATGGGAGTAGGTTTAGTCCTTTCTGAAATTACTCTTCCAGGACGAGTACTTTGAGAAACACCGGTTATTTTTGTTTCTTCAACAAAAGTATTCCATTCGTTACAGCCAAAACATTTTCCAACCCATTTAGGAGACTCTGTTCCACAAGTTTGACATACAAAAACAGATTTTGATTTAGCCATAGCTTACATCGACTTTTTTATTTTTTCGACAATGGAGGATGTTGAAAATCCTTCGACGAAATCTATCGTCTTCACGTCTCCACCTTTTGCCATTACCACATCGTAACCCACAATATCCTTAGCATTATAATCACTTCCCTTTACTAAAACATCGGGCTGAACAGCTTTTATTAACTCATAGGGAGTATCTTCATCAAACAATACCACATGGTCAATAAACTGAAGGGCGGCCATTAAAATAGCACGCGAACGCTCAGACACAACAGGTCTCTCAGGTCCTTTAAGACGCTTAACAGAAGCATCTGTATTTAAACCCAATATTAAACAATCGCCTAAATCTTTTGCCTTTGACAAGTAATCGATATGCCCTTGATGAACAATATCAAAACAACCATTTGTAAATACAACCTTCCCACCTGTTCGATTGATTTCATGAACCCGAACCACAGCATCTTCCCGGGATAATATTTTTGAATGTATTTTATCTAATTCCGTCATAATAACCACGTTTAATAGTCACAAATAAGAAAACCCCGGTATAACCGAGGTTTATATTAAAATTTCATTTGATTTCTTTCAGTACTAAACCAATAAATTTGTTGCTGTATCCGGAAATACAAAAGTTGGTTTAAATTGTTTCGCTTCTTCTAAGGGCATGGAACAATAAGTAATAATGATTACCACATCTCCAACTGCTACTTTTCTTGCTGCCGCACCATTTAAACAAATAACACCGGTGCCGCGCTCGCCTTTAATTACATAGGTTTCTAAACGTTCGCCATTATTATTATTGACCACCTGAACTTTTTCATTTTCAATAATATTAGCTGCATCCATCAAATCCTCATCAATAGTAATACTACCAACGTAGTTAAGATTTGCTTCGGTTACTGAAACATTGTGCAATTTTGATTTTACCACCTCAACATTCATGATCAGCGCTTTTTGTATATCACATTATCTATCAGTCTAACTTCACCTACAAACACTGCAATACATCCAACAATATAGTTGCAATCTTCCCAGTTATCAACACCTTGCAAGGTTTTACCGTCGACTATTTCAAAATATTCAACTTTAAATTCATCAGTTAAGTTTATTTCATGCATAACATGATTTCTAAGCTCCTCAACAGACATTTTCGATACAAAGTTACAAGAATCAAATAAAGTTTTAGCTATAACTGGTGCATTTTTTCGTTGTTCTTGTGTTAAGCGTACATTTCGGGAACTCATGGCCAAGCCATCATCTTCCCTAATTATAGGGCATGCAATGATCTCTACAGTACAATTTAACTGTTCTGCCATATCTTGAATTATGGCCACTTGTTGAAAATCTTTCAGTCCAAAATAAGCTTTATCCGGATTGCAATAATCAAATAAACGACTAACCACTTGAGCAACCCCATTAAAATGTCCGGGACGATATCTTCCTTCCATTACGGTTTCCAATGCTCCAAACTCAAACTTACGCGTATCTTCTTCAGGATAAATATCTTCAATTCCCGGGGCAAATAGTAAATCACAATGAACAGTACTAAGCAGCTCTGAATCTCTATCGATATCCCGCGGATATTTCTCAAGATCTTTAGGATCATTAAACTGATTAGGATTCACAAAAACACTTACCACGACGTAATCACATTCATCTTTGGCTTGTTTTACTAATGACAAATGCCCCTCGTGTAATGCACCCATCGTTGGCACAAAACCAATTTGCTTACCTTGGTTTTGTACTTGCTTCAATACAGATTGTAATTCACTTACTGTCTTAATCTTATACATTGAGAATCTATAACGTATATTAACTCTTTAAAAAATGCGGCAAAGTAATAAAAAACCCTCCACATAACCATCATTAAAGCATCAAAATAATATCAATTTAAGCCCTCTCACCAAGATCAATTAGCTAAGTTAAAAAACACTAAGTTTGTGGATTTTGTTTATTATTAGTAAATTTGCGCTTTCAAATTCACGTACGAAAGTTGTAATGGAAAAAGCAAAAGTCTTATTCATATCTCAGGAAATCACACCTTACCTTCCTGAGTCACACATGTCTAAAATCGGTAGATACTTACCACAGGGAATTCAAGATCAAGGAAAAGAAATTAGGACATTTATGCCTCGATTTGGCTGCATAAATGAGCGCAGAAACCAACTGCATGAAGTTATCCGTTTATCAGGAATGAATTTAATTATTGATGACACGGATCACCCTTTAATCATTAAAGTAGCATCCATACAAGCAGCACGCATGCAGGTTTATTTCATTGATAATGAAGACTATTTCCAAAGAAAATCAGCTTTACTCGACAAAGATGGTAAGGAATTTGAAGATAACGATGAGCGTATCATTTTCTTTGCTCGCGGCGCGTTAGAAACAACTAAAAAATTAAGATGGGCTCCGGATATCGTTCATTGTAACGGATGGTTTACGGCACTGGCTCCTTTGTATATTAAAAAATCGATGAATGAAGATCCTCATTTTGCCAATTCTAAAGTTGTTTTTACCATATACGACAACGATTTTTCGAATGTATGGGGTGATAACTTCAAAGAAAAATTAAAAATTGAAGGCGTATCAGACGATGATTTAAAAGTTCTTGAAAAGTGCGACTATGTAAATCTTATAAAATTAGCCATAACTATGTCTGATGGAGTTATTCAAGGAAGTGAAACAATAAATCCGGAACTCATTTCGTTTATTGAGGCATCAGGTAAACCGTTCTTAAGTTACCACAATGAAGAAGAATATGTAGAAGCTTACAATGGCTTTTATGATTCTTTGTTAGACTAATCGCTATATTTTGATATTAAACAGATGACAAAGCTTACAAAACGAAGCAATATTACAGCAGGCCAATTATTTATTATTGGCCTGCTTTCTTTATTCATCATTTCCTGCGATGAAGAAGAGGCTAAAATGGAAGGTAATGTATTACCTCCAAGTGAAAATTTAGCCGGATACATAAGCGAAAATGCCCACCCGCTAATAACAACAAATCAATTGCAAGGTACCGTCATCACCAGTGATGCAACTTACGGCATAATTGGGAATTATAATGACCCTAAGTTTGGCAATACGAACGCAGGTTTTGTTTCCAACTTTTCATTGGGAGGACCGGTCAAATTTGAAGTAAAAAAATACATTAATTCAAATAATGACACCATTGACACGAAAACCTATTACAAAATGGACAATGGCGATGGTTGGTCACTAGACAGTGTTGTGATCTCTGTACCATATTACTTTAATAATTGGGTAGGAAATATGGAAGCAGAGCAAGAAATAGCAATCTACAAGCTCAACGCGCCATTAGCTGACAACAGCACAAATATTTTACACAACTCTAATATTAGCACTGATACAGAGCCAATTGTAAGTAAAAAGGTATATCCTAATATGGATATATCTTCAAAATACAGATCTACAGAAAATTGGAAAAATGTAAAAAAGCTTAAAGAATCGTACAAGAATTTATTTGATAGCAATAACGACACTATTTATTTGCATTATAATAAAGAAAATAGTGGCTCACCATCGTGGAGATTTAACATAAGTAAAGACAAGGAGTTTGCTAAAGAAATCTTTAAATTGGATTTTAACGAAGACCTTCCAAACAACCAAAAAGTATTGAAAAACTTCTTAAATGGCTTATACTTTAAAGTAAGCAATCCGGTTGATGCATTTATTTCGCGTGTTTACCTGCTTAGTTCTGATGATATAAAAGGAGTTACCATTACGACTTATTTTAAATACACCTATAAAATAAATGAAGATGCGACAGATGAAGAAGGTAATCCGATCAAGAAAGCTGTAGACAGTTCACAAACCTTCACTTATGATTTTGTGATAAACAGAGAAAATACGCGTTTTAATGTTTACAATCACGAACTCAGTTCAAACATTAAATTTGGAGACCGCAGCTCTGAAAACCTTTATATTCATGAAATGAGTGGTAGTAACAGCTATGTTCAACTTCAGTTCCCACAAAACATACTTTCATGGAGCGATTCCTTAAGAACAGATGGAGATAACGCAATAAAAATAAGCAACATTAAATTTTACTTGAACATCGACACCTTGCAATACGATGATTTTACAAACCTTAAGTTTGCAGGTTTTAAGCAACCTGATAGTTTAAAAATTGGTACGCTGGAAAGTGGAAAAATCATTGACGCCATAAAAAATGTAAATGGCACCAAATACAAAAAAATAATTGGTTCGACCACCAATTCAAAAAATGGTAAAGGAGAGTATGATCCTTATGAAGTAAATAAAAAAGATTACAGATATTATTTCATTCTGAATACTGAATATTTTGAGGAAGTCATGAAGCTTATTCAAGCAGAAGTTGCCACTTATGATGACTTAACAGAAGCAAGAAAAGAAGAACTCATCAAAGATTACTTCACATTTGACGTGGGCATCGCATCAATTGCACCTGGCTTTAACAGAGTGATATTAAAAGGGAATCAAAACAGTAGTGTTATCTTCAAATATTTTCACTACAAACCTCAAGAATAATTAGTTCGATAATACTGAAAGGAGCATTTGGAATGCTCCTTTTTTATTTTCAACTTGGATGACAATTGATTCCTTATTAACTCTTGGAATAATTATTATGGAAAATTATCGCCCATTATTATCTCATGAAATTGCCCAGTTAAAAGCACAAGGCTGTCAGTCTGGCGAATGGGAAAAAATATTTATAGCATCAGAACAATCTATCCCATTTATTTCAAATGCGGTCTTCTCCGGTAAAATAATCATTGGAACATTTTCCAATGAGCATGTTTTTTCAGGAGGAGTAAAAAAGCACAGTGGCATCTATAATGCACATATCCATAATTGCACAATAGAATCAAATTGTTACATCAATAACATTCATCAATACATTGCTAATTATCACATTCGGAAAAATGCAATCATTGAAAATGTCGATTCGATTTATTGTGATCCTGAGTCACAATTTGGAAATGGAGTTATTGTTTCACCGCTTAATGAAGGGGGTGGACGAGAAATTCCCATCTACAACAAATTATCTGCGCAAGTAGCCTTTATACTTTGCAAATACAGAAAAGATGAAGAACTTATTAAAAGGCTTCAAAAGATTATACAAAACTATTGCCAAAGTCAAAGTAGCAATATTGGTACGATTGAGCAAGACTGCATAATTACCAACTCAGGTCAACTATCAAATGTTTACCTTCAGGAAAACACACTCATAAATGGAGCATCTTTGATTAACAATTGCACCATAAATACCGCGAGTTTTATTGGGCAGGATGTAATAATTAAAGATTCGATAATAGGAAAAGGAAGCACCATAAGTAATGGAGCAATAATCACGAAGTGTTTTATTGGTGAATGCTGTACGATAAGTTATCAATTTTCGGCAGAAAACTCACTTTTCTTCTCAAACTCAGAGGCTCTACATGGCGAAGCTTGTAATGTTTTTGCAGGACCTTTTACGGTTACTCACCATAAATCGACCCTATTAATC
This sequence comes from Bacteroidales bacterium, assembly GCA_003249255.1. GTDB lineage: Bacteria > Bacteroidota > Bacteroidia > Bacteroidales > Marinilabiliaceae > SZUA-582. Next base: position 162,754 of record QKJP01000060.1, on the reverse strand, counting down.
GCCGGCCAGTATTCGTTTTTTAATGCCGGAAGTGGAGCAAATCAAAGCAATCACATGTACCGCTTAGGTCCAATTCATCAGGGAATTTTAGAAAGAGGTTGTAAAATGGGAAGTGATGCCTATATCTTATGGCCGGCAAAAATAGGAGCTTTCACGCTAATTGCCGGTCGCCATTATCAGCATAGCGACACCAGTAACTTTCCATTTTCTTATCTCATAGAATCAAACCGCCAAAGTCATCTTATTCCCGGTATCAACTTAAAAAGCATAGGAACTTATAGAGACGGATTTAAATGGCCGCAAAGAGACAAAAGAGATCTTTCTGATTCCAACGATTTTATTCACTTTTCATTATTTAATCCATATACCATTCAGAAGATTAAAAAAGGAAAAGATTTGCTAAAGCAGCACTTAACAAAAAATGAGAATAAGGGTCATTACTGTTTAGATGGTACAATTATTTCAGACACTTCAGCGCAAAAAGGAATTTCTCTTTATAAACAAAGTATTACCTGCTATTTAGGAGAAATTCTTTCACAAAAACTAATCAATACTGAAATCGCAAATTTTTCACAGCTTAAAAAGATACTTTTCACCCCTGAACAAACAGATCATCCAACATGGATTGATACATTTGGTCTAATATGCTCTACGGAAAAATTAGATCAAATACTTACCAAAATTAAATCTAAACAAGTTGATGCGATAGAAACAATCCAAGAGGCTTTTAATGAATTATTTAAGAGCTACAATATGGATGAATGGAAGTATTGTCTAAGCCTGCTGCACGAAGAAAAGTTACTAAATACATCATCCTCGTTCACAAAAGATAATTTGGAAAACTTTTTAAGTTTAATTCAAATCGAAGCTACAAATTATTACAATTCAATTTTAATAGATTCAGAAAAAGAGTTCACTGATGAAATGAAAATTAGTTATGATAATGATTTTGAAATGGTAAGAAGAAAATTAGAACATTATCCGACCATCAAACATCTAAAAGAAAAATTAAATAGCATCAACACGAACGTCCCTTCATTAATCAAAAAGATTAGAGAATTACCCATGGAATAGTAGCAATCCATAGAATTATTGGCAAATCCATAGCCGATAAAAATAAAAAGACTACTTTCATGTTTTGATTTTTCTTAACTTAAGTTTAATCAAAATAGATTTAGAATTTCAAAACAATAAACTATGTGTGGAATTGTTGCCTACGTAGGTGATAGAACTGCCTACCCTATACTCATAAAAGGCCTTCAAAGATTAGAATACAGAGGATATGATTCAGCAGGTGTTGCTTTAATCAATGATGGCTTACATGTGTACAAATGCAAAGGAAAAGTAAAAGATCTTGAAGAACATGCAAAAGGAAAATCCATAACCGGAAATATCGGCATGGGGCATACCCGATGGGCAACTCATGGTATACCAAGTGATACAAATTCTCACCCACATATCTCAATGAATGGGAAATTTGTAGTTGTACACAATGGTATCATTGAGAATTATGCTCACTTAAAAAAGGGACTAATTAGCAGAGGATACACGTTTCAAAGTGAAACTGATACAGAGGTTTTGGCGAACCTAATTGAAAGCATTTACGTCGAACAAAAAGTAAGCGCAGAAATTGCAGTTCGCTCAGCTCTAACAAAAGTAATTGGAGCTTATGGTCTGGTTATCTCGTGCAGTGACGAAAAAGATAAATTAATCGCAGCCAGAAAAGGTAGTCCATTGGTAATAGGTGTTGGTGAAAATGAATATTTCTTAGCATCAGACGCCACTCCAATTGTAGAATATACAGATAAAGTAGTATACATGGATGATGAAGAAGTTGCCGTTATAACAAAAGACAGTTTCACATTGACCAACATTCAAAATGACACCAAAGAAGCCAACATACAAAATGTCACTTTAAGCATTGATGAAATTGATAAAGGCCACTACGAGCATTTCATGCTAAAGGAGATTTATGAGCAACCTTTATCCATAGAAGATACCTTTAGAGGACGTGTAACCATGGATCATTCTAAAATTTTTTTAGGAGGATTAACAGAGGCCTTACCTCAACTTTTAAGCACGAAACGAATTATCATTATTGCTTGTGGTACCTCGTGGCATGCAGGAATGGTGGGCGAGTATCTTTTTGAAGAATATGCCAGAATTCCAGTAGAAGTTGAATATGCCAGTGAATTTAGGTACCGAAATCCGGTTATTCAGGAAGGTGATGTGATCATTGCGATTTCACAAAGTGGTGAAACAGCCGACACTTTAGCCGCTATTAAAATGGCCAAAGAAAGGGGCGCTACCATTGTAGGAATTTGTAACGTAGCCGGTTCTTCAATCCCAAGAGAAACTCACGCCGGTGTATATACCCATGCAGGACCTGAAATTGGTGTTGCATCTACAAAAGCATTTACATCACAAGTTACGGTTCTTTCGATGATGGCGTTTCTTTTAGGAAAAATGAAAGGTTCGCTAGCTCCTGATAACTACATCCATTTAATTAAAGAATTGGGTAAAATACCTGATAAAATTAAAAAAGTACTAGAATCTGACGAGTATATAAAGAAAATTGCAGAGACCTATAAGGATGCTTCTAATGCCTTATATTTAGGCCGAGGTAATTTGTTCCCTGTTGCACTAGAAGGAGCTTTAAAGCTTAAAGAAATATCATACATTCATGCTGAAGGTTATCCCGCAGCAGAGATGAAACATGGCCCCATTGCTCTTATCGATGAAAACATGCCAGTTTTTGTAATTGCTACCAAGGACAAATCTTACGACAAAATCGTGAGTAACATACAAGAAGTAAAAGCTAGAAATGGTAAGGTTATCGCCATTGTTACTGAAGGTGACCAAACTATAAAAAAGATGGCTGATCATGTAATAGAAGTGCCTGATTGCCATGAAGCTGTTGCTCCATTACTGACTGTTATTCCATTACAATTTATCTCCTACCACATTGCCGTGATGAGAGGTTGTAATGTTGATCAGCCAAGAAATTTAGCGAAATCGGTAACCGTTGAGTAAGTTATAATTTACAGATAAAATAAAGCCCGTTTGAATAATATTCAGACGGGCTTCTTTATAGAATTAGTTTGTATTATCTGTTATCGTATTGTTTTGAATAATACTTTTCGTAATCTCCTGATAGGATATTATTCAACCATTTCTCATTTGACAAATACCAGCCTACTGTTTTTTCCATACCTTCTTCAAACTGCAAACTAGGCTGCCAGTCTAATTCTTTCATCAATTTCGAAGAATCGATTGCATAACGCTTATCATGACCGGCTCTATCGGTAACGAAAGTGATTAATTTAGCTGACTCTCCATTTTCTCTACCAAGCTTACGGTCCATGATTTCACAAAGTTTATGGATCAAATCAATGTTCGTCCACTCATTTACACCTCCAATATTGTAAGTATCCCCAATTTTCCCTTTGTGATAAATCACATCAATAGCTCTTGCATGATCTAATACAAATAGCCAATCACGGATATTTTCTCCTTTACCATAAATTGGAATGGGCTTATTATTCTTAATGTTACTAATGGCTAATGGCAATAATTTCTCCGGAAACTGGTTAGGACCGTAGTTGTTTGAACAATTAGATACAACAACCGGCAAATTATACGTATGGTAATAAGCTCTTACAATATGATCGGAACTTGCTTTTGATGACGAATAAGGACTGCGAGGATCATAAGCCGTTGTTTCTGTAAACAAGCCTGTATCACCTAAGGAGCCATAAACCTCATCGGTTGAAATGTGGTAGAATAATTTGCCTTCGAAATTATCTTTCCAAATTGCTTTAGCTGCATTAAGAAGATTTATAGTTCCTAAAATATTTGTTTTTATAAATAACAAAGGGTCAGCAATAGACCGATCAACATGAGATTCTGCGGCTAAATGAATGACACTATCAAACTGATGCTCTTCAAAAAGAGTGTTTATAGCATCTGCATCTGTAATATCAGCCTTTAGGAATTGATAATTTGAAGCATTTTCAATGTCGGTTAAATTCTCAAGATTACCGGCATAGGTTAAGGCATCTAAATTATAGATCTGATAATTAGGGTAAGTATTCACAAAAAGACGTACCACATGTGAACCTATAAAACCGGCTCCACCTGTAATTAATATTTTCTTGTCTGTCATTCTTTTATTCTATCATTATTTCTTGAGTACAAAGAAACAAAAACTCTCAGCTCTAACAATAATTATAAATACAAAAACCACTATCTCATTGTGAAAAATACAATGAGATTTCCACTAGACTAAATGCCAATCACTAAAAAGAATTTGCTTCTTTGTAGACTTACTAAAACGTTTTTTCAGGCACAAAACCTCATAAAGGGTAGAATTATTATTCTGCTTACGAATAATTAAAAAACAGACGGTCAGTAATGATTTTCTTCATGGGGCATCTAATCAATACTTGTAATTTTCGTTAATGATTTTATCGAATGAATAGGCTCACCAATAAAAGCTTGTTCAAGTACGCTCATAAACAATAGCCCTCTGCCATTTGAAGTTTATTGATTGTATCTGAATACTTATTCATCCAAAACCATAAAAAAAGCCACTCCCCAATAAAGGATAAGCGACTTTTATTATATTAATTCCTTTGACTAATTCACCATAAAAGGTTGAGGAGGAAAATGATTTTAACCTATTGCGGCTAACATGATATTAATCACTCCTAGATATCCTTATCTTGATGATTATGAAATTTGGCAAGTCATTGAGTTTTATTTCCTCTATTGCAAATAAACTTGCCAAATCCCGGTATATAACCCTAGAGCTTATAGCAATTATAGTTTGATAGATACCCCACCCAAATAAAGAGCTCCAATGTTATCCATGTACAAATACTCTTGAGAATCGTTATTGAGAATATTTCTACCATTAAAGAAAACATCCACCTTTTTACTCAAGTGATAGCTTACTTTGGCATTCAGGCTTAGTTTACTATCAATATGACCAGTTGCATAATTACTTCCAGGCATATCCCATTGAGTATAGATATAATACTTGTCAAAATAATAAGCCTGAGTGGTAAGAGTTATCAATTTTATTGGTTTATATGTTAAAGTTAAACTACCCCAAAAGGAAGGCACAGCTTCATTCTTGACATTGTCTTTAAATTCACTAGCATCAGGCTGAGTACTTGAACTATAATATGGTAATGGTGGAGTATTTGCTCCTGCTGCACCGTTGGTTGCTACGTAAGTCAAGTAATCTTTTATCGCCTTTTTCATGCCAGGCACATACTCCGCACCTTGGAGTTCAGCTATTTGATTCCTATTATAATCCATGAAATTATCAGCTATAGTTTGCTGGTATGTGACATGTCCATTAATGATAAGTTTTTCAGAAACAATCCAATCTGCCCTTAAAGTAACTCCATAATTAGTACTTTCTAATTCCAAGTCTCGATAAGAGATATGTAAAGTCGTATTAGCAACTTGCCCAAGTAAAGGATTTAAGCTTGGATCTCCTGTAAATGTAACAGTAGACATACTATCAGGCATTAAAGCGCTATAATCTTTTCCCTTTGTATAAAATGCTTCAAAATCCAACATCAAATTTTTCATTGGTTTTGTTCTATAACCAACTTCAAGCATATCCATTACCATCATACCCGGGTTATCGGCACCACCAAAATGCACAATTTCAGGGGCTCCTAAGCCTACTCGGTTCCATTTATAATTACTATAAGCATTGGTCATAAATGTACTTTGATTTGCACGCGAATAGACTGCTCTCAAAAGATTATTATCATTTAACTTATAAGTGGCACTAAACTGATAAGTAGGCATCATTTTGTCAGGTACATTATATTTTTCAGCACGTAATGCTGCTACTAACCGTAAAGCTTCAATAGGTGTATAGTCGAAACGAGCACTTGCCGCATAATTTCGAAGTACAATCCGATCGCGGAAGAACCCGATATCAGCTGATGGACTATAGGCACGATCATCGTAATAAACAGATTGGTAACTTAACCCGGGACGCACTGCAAAACTTCCTAACTGGATTAAATAATCCATATCCACATTATATTGCTCTGATTTCATTTTCCATCCCGGATGTCCCTTATTATAATCATACAAGGTATTATTTACACTCGCCTTTAGGTTTACACCATAAATAGAACCATTTAAAGTTCCATGTTTTATGGTTGCCTCGCGCTGATTATATGAAGTCGGATTATCTCCCACCAGGGATGTGATTGCTTTGGACTCCATGTAACCACCATTGGCAAATAATGAAATTTTAGCGGTGGGCTTATACTCTATGTATCCATTTACTCCGGTTTTCCTTTTGGCTAAACCAGTGTCATCATACGATTCACTTACATCATCATTACTCCACTTATAAGTTTCATCCAGTTGAGCATACTCTTGTAAGCTGACGTATCGATCTCCCGGAATTTCCGTAATATTTCCCAAATCATCTTTTACCGGATTTGGGAATGCATAAATATCAGTCGTATTTCTATCACGGTACTCGTAATAAGTTGAGACACCAACTCCTAATTTATCACATACTTGTTTTTTTATGCTTAAATCGCGGATATCTGTATTATGATTGCCCTGCTGAAAGTTAACTGTTGCTAAAGGCGTTTGTGAATTCATTCGTTTGGTAATTATATTAATAACCCCACTCACAGCATTCGGTCCGTAAAGAGCAGTTGCCGGCCCTCGAACTACTTCTATACGATCGACTTCACCAAGACTTACCGGTAGAGTTTCCCAAAGCATATTACCATTCCCATAATTAAATGCAGGTCGACCATTCACCATCACCAAGGTATTCGAATTTTCGGCATAAAACAGCATGTTGTTCATTGGCATATTCTGATTACCACGAATCTGCACATCATACGTTCCATTCGTTTTCTCACGCACAATTACACCCGGAACCAATCGTAAAGCCTCTTCAATACTAGTGGCTCCAGACTCTTCAATTTCACGACTACTCAATACTGTTGAAGACAAGGCTGACTCAAACGCATTTTCGTCGGACTTTGATGCAGAAACAATATTTTTATTCATGATCAGATTCATTAACTCTTCCATACTAGAAACGCCAACCACATCAATGGCTTCCATCAATTGATCAAGGGTTAAACCACTCAACTCTTCGGTTGACATGGAAAGAACTTTTTCCCGGGTTAATCCTTCTACCTGGGCAAATAATGTGTTTGCATTAAAAATATGTAATGCGACCCACACTAATAGGATATATATTTTTTTCATACTTTAAGTTTTTTCATTTTTTAATCTTACTCCCAGTTAGTCATTCGTCCTAACTAAATCTAATATGATTACTATTCATTCTGATTATTGAACCGGGATACCTAAACTCACAATTTTTTGAGAAATTTTAATACTATGAGCTTCAATCATCGATTGACTAATTTCAAACCTCAGTTTTCCGCTCACTGTGGTAAAGCAAATTCCTGACCCTTGCTTGCACAAACCGGCTTTATCGGCCACAATTAGCACTTCTTTGTTCTTTTGGTAAGAGTCTAAAATGGGCATTAACGAACTTTTAGAAGAGCCTACAAAAATAATTTGAGAATCTTCAATTTCTTTAACACTATCTACCGACTTAACAACCAGCGATTTACTTCCAACTTTTTTCATTTTTGAAATAGATTCCAATTCTTGTTGAATTTCATCATCACCTAATACAGTAACCACTACCTTATCGCTAGAGGCATTGCCGGGCCAATCGACATTTAAGGAAAAATTGTAAATGAAAAGTGCCTTAAATTTGGAGGTTTGGGCACACACATTCGTGGTAGTCCATAGACTAAACACACAAATAAATAGTAGAATTTTGTTCATATAAATTGTTTTTAATAATTACGACATAAAAATGCAATCCCATTTTCATTCATCATATTGCGAATTATTTCCTGTGCTTATTTTGGGGTTTGATTTATAAATACTTGATGATTACTCTTTATTATTTTAACACATAGCGGCACAAAAGCACTGCGCTTATGAAGTAAAAACATAAAACTCGGTATCCCCGGCTGCATTGGGCAGGTCTGTACCTTTGTATAGATATTTTCCATCATTAGGCCAAACATTTTTGCACTAAGTATAATTACCAACATTCAATTTGATTATTTCCTTTGGAAGCATGGGTTTGATAGCTTTTGAATAGTTAACAAACGCTTTTTCGACAAAATTTTCATTTAAAAAACGCTCATGACGTTTTTCATCCCATAAAGTCTCTTTATACTTAACATTAATAATACTTTGATGCAATTTGGGATACTTCTCTATCAAGAAAAAATCAATTAATGAAGTAGCAGTAATCCGTTCAAGTTTATTAAGTAAAAACTTACAAACTTGACCAAAAGGTTTAATGGTAGGGTAAATGTGTAAATCAAAAAAACTCACTTCATGAAATTACTGCATGTTAATAACCTAAATGATATACGACACAAAAAATACAATTATCAATTTTACTTGCTTTTAAATGCATCTTAATTCTAAGTTATAAATCTTAACTTAATGAACAATAGAAAAATGATTAAAACAATTTAGTGCTTGATGAATTAAATATTTTACTAATTAAGTCGATTCGTATCAATGTTTAGAAGTTAAAAAAATAACGGACTCTAACAAGGACTCATGCAGGCTTGTAAAATCTTTTAGAAGCACCTTTTTTACCTTAAGAGACGAATATTTCGAATGGTTCATGGAGGTACGAGCAGCCTCTTTTGTTAATCGGGGCAATGAACGAAATATTATATATTTTAAATATTCGATGCGCCAAACAACGTTTAACAACCATCTGGGCGCTAACAATGATGGAGGAGCTACTTTAAAAGCCTTAGAAGCCAAGGTTAAAAAATGTTGATAAGTCACATTCTCTCCATTAAGAATAAAACGCTCATTTTCAACCGCACTATTCATCAAACAGATCATCGAACAAACAACATCTTTGACCGGTACAAAACCGGTACTTCCCGATGTATAAAAACGCATCCCTTTAGAAACTTTTTGCAAAAGCTCCCCTGAACTTTTATTTGGATTGCCGGGACCAATGACGACTGAAGGGTTAACAATAACAGCTTTTAATCCCTCTTTGATTCCGCGCCAAACTTCCATTTCAGCTTTATACTTGGTTTGCGAATAAAAAGAATGATTATCATCACTTTGCCAATAACACTCTTCATCAATCAAACTCCCATTGTGTGACTTACCCAATGTTGCGATGGAGCTGACATGACATAGCTTTGTAATCTTCTTTTCAATACAGGCATCTACGACATTCGCGGTACCTTCAACATTGACCGAGTACATCATCTTGCGGTCACTTGGCCGAAAGGAAACCATGGCTGCACAATGATATACATGGGTAACGTGGTGTAAGGCATTGAGAATAGAATAATAGTCCTGCACATCTCCTTCTACCCATTCGATTTTAAAAAACAAAGGACTTGCTTCATAAAAGTCAAACAAATCCTTCACATCCTTTTTAGAACTTCCCTTCCGGCATAAAGCTTTTACTTTGTATCCATTAGCCAAAAGTCTATACAATAAATGAGAACCGATCAAACCAGTGCCCCCGGTAACTAAAATCATATCCAAAAACTACCAATTAAACTGAATGCTTTGTTTTAAATTTGGATGCACACTTAAAGGAACAGGACTTGTTCCGGCAACACTTTCAATAATACTTTTTTCATCTTGAGTATAACCCTTATCCGGAAAACTAAAAACCATGATAACTTCGGAAACCCGACGAGGATCTGAAGCCATAACTTTGGTAATTTCTAACTCAGTCCCATCTATGTCGATACCTTTATCCATGGCTACAATACCCATAATGGTCATGATGCAATTGCCTAATGCTGTTGCTAAAAGATCGGTTGGAGAAAACGATTCACCTTTGCCACGATTATCACAAGGTGCATCTGTAATGATTTTGGTTCCGCTCTGAAGATGAATATTCTCGGTACGAAGATTTCCTAGGTATTTTGTTTTAACTGTAACCATCTGAATGTTTTTTTAGAATAATGATCGAAATTACAAAAACAATTGATGTCTTAAAAAATTTTCCTTGATTAGGATTTTAAATAAATTTGCATTTTATAAAATTAAGTCTCACATAAAGGATTTTAAGATGTTTTCAGGAATCGTAGAAGAAGCTGCAACGATCGTTGGCTTAGAGCAAGACCAAGGTAACCTACATTTAACCATGGAGTGCTCATTTGTTGATGAATTAAAAATTGACCAAAGTGTTGCTCACAATGGCGTTTGTTTAACAGTGGTAAAAAAAGAAGGAAAAACCTATACTGTAACTGCCATTAAAGAGACTCTTGAAAAATCGAACTTAGGATTATTAAAAATAGGCGACAAAGTAAATCTTGAACGGAGCATGATTATGAATGGACGTTTAGATGGCCATATTGTGCAAGGCCATGTCGACCAAACAGCTAAATGTATCGAGCGCAAAGAAACCGACGGTAGTTGGTTATATACATTTCAATATGCAAAAAACCCTGAGATGGCTGCCCAAGGCTATTTAACGGTTGAAAAAGGTTCGGCCACGGTAAATGGGGTGAGCTTAACTGTGTTTAATTGCCAGGATGATCGTTTCTCTGTGGCCATTATTCCTTACACCTATGAATTCACGAATTTTCATCAGATTGAAGTGGGTACGACCGTGAATATTGAGTTTGATATTCTTGGAAAGTACATTAGCCGAATTATGGCGGTGCAGAAGTAAAAAGCACGAAGTTCGGAGTTCGGAGTCCGAAGCCAACAATATGCTGATGTGCTAATGATACAGTGTGCAAATTAATCTTTAGTTATTTGACGTTTTGCAAAGACAGTAAGTACATTTATCTGCATGACAGACAGAACTTTTTTTATAATACTAGAAAGTCCCTTTTTGTTGAGGGACTTTTTTTTGTTTTTGAAAAATGATAGAAAGAGAAGCAATAAAAAGTTGGGTTAAGGATCGTATGCAAGGGACTGACCCGGGACACGATTGGGCACACGTAGAACGAGTTTGGCGAAATGCCATGAAGATTCTTGAAAAGGAAAAGGGAGATGAAGAAGTTGTTTCTCTTGCAGCCCTGCTTCATGATGCAGCGGATTCAAAATTTTTTGTTGAAGATAAAGCACTTGTTGAAGTTCGGGAGCTGCTAAAGACAAATGGGATTTCGAATGATAAAGCAGATCATATCCTTGACATCATCACCCATTCATCATACTCAAAAGGCTTACAGGGCGAGCAATTTGATTCACCGGAGTACAGAATTGTTCAAGATGCAGATCGTTTGGATGCCATGGGAGCTATTGGTATTGCCAGAGCCTTTACTTATGGTGCAATTAAAAACCGACTTTTTCATGATCCCGAACAGAAACCTCAAAATTTTAGTTCTACAAAGGATTATAAGAAAAGTTCGGCTCCTACCATCAATCACTTTTACGAGAAGCTCCTGTTATTGAAAGATTTAATGAAAACCCAAACAGGAAGAAAAATGGCTGAGAGTCGTCATCAATTTATGAAGGCTTATTTGGACCAGTTTTATGAGGAATGGGGTAAATAAATATGTTAATGAGAAAAATGGTCAATGTGTATATTAACATCTTCAATATTAATGTACCATGATTATCAACTTTTACTAGAGAATAAACACTGACAGATCACAATGAAGCTGTCAGGTTTACTCAAAAACAACCACTCTGAATATTATTCTTGTGTGATGAGGAGTGTAGGATGTTTATTCTTCCTCTTTTATAAGGACAACATTCATCGAAAAACATTTTGGGCAGATATCTACTTTATCAAAACCCATGCAGGTTTCTACCTCATCCCAATCGAGTTCTTCTTCTGGCCCGAGCCAGTTACAATCTTTACATTGATACATCATACTTCGATGATTTTTTTTGAATCATGCATATCCGTTATTGCACATAATTATTTGAACACAGACCAGCCCGATACAAGCTGGGCATGAGAAACAAAGTTTTTTTTTGACGTCATATCAATAGTTTTTTTTGCATTATGCGTAATTACGTTCATTCAGATTTTGAATTATTTATTTTACTTAACCGCTACCATTCATTTAATCCAAATAATAAGCTTTTCAGAACCATTAATACATACAATAATAGTACGGCATTAGCGATTAAACAAACCGGGCATCATCCCGTACTACTTTATGCTTATCAACATTGCCTTTAAACCAACCGATCTTACCTGTCTGAACACTATCAAAATGTGGCACATAAGGTTTAATATCAATCAGAGGAGTTCCATCTAACACATCAATATTATTCACATGCATAACATTCCCTTCGATTTTAATCAACTCAACGACAGATAGACCAATTCGATTGGGGCGTGCCGGACTTCGGGTGGCAAATATTCCATGCTCAACCACATCCATAAATGGTTTTACGAGCAGCAATTCCTCTTTAATCCTGTTGAGATGATACAGGATAATCAAATGGGAAAACCCCTCGACATCTTGCAATCCTTTAACGAAGGCGGGATCAACTACCAATTTTCCTTGCTGATGAGAACCTCCAGGTTGAATAGGAGTTCCTTCCGATTCGGTATAAGGAGAATAAATCGTTCCGATAGATTGTATTTTTATACTTGCCATTTATTTTAGAAACTAATTGCTTTTTTCACACATTCGCTCACACAATACTTACAGTTTAAGCAACGCGTTTCGTCCAGTTGGGCTTTTCCAGTAACCAATGAAAAAGCTCCAACCGGACAAATTCTCACGCATTTCCCACAGCCTGTGCAAAGCTGCTTGTTTATTCCAGGTCCGTACATTTCTATTTTGCAATACCAACAAGCTCAGAAACACGTGCTGCCAAACGCTCAAAAATCTTTAATATTTCGGGTTGAGCGGATGAAAAAACGGTTTTACCCGAATCGCTCAAATCGCATACATCACTAATTAATGGTATCTGAGCCAGCAAAGGCGTATTTAATTCTGCCGCCAATTGCTTACCACCTCCTGATCCGAACAAGCGATATTTTTCGTCAGGATGTTTTTCCGGAGTAAACCAAGACATATTTTCAACCACTCCTAGAATTTCAATATTCGTAGCTTCAAACATTTTTCCTGATTTACGACCATCGGCAAGGGCCATTTGCTGAGGTGTAATTACAATCAAGGCCTTTGCCGATGGGTAGTTTTGAGCGATGGACAAAACTATATCTCCTGTTCCCGGTGGCATATCAATGACTAAAAAATCTAACTCTCCCCATTTGGTATCATTCATCAATTGGTTAATTGCTCCGCTTACCTTGGGACCACGCCAAATAAGCGCATCTTCTTTATTGATATAAAAACCAATCGACATGGTTTTTACTCCGTAACTTTCGACCGGCAAAAATATTTCTTTCCCATTATTTTGTTCTACTGTTGCTGTTGGCTTATCAAGACCAAAATATAAGGGAGTTGAAGGTCCGTATAAATCCGCATCCAACAATCCGGTTTTGTAGCCATCGCGAGACAAAGCTATGGCCAAGTTTGAAGCCACCATTGATTTGCCAACGCCTCCTTTTCCTGAGGCAACCAAAACAACTTGCTTTATTTTATTTCCAAGCGTAGGATTTAAAAGTGCTGTATCTAATTTATACTCCATTTCTTCTTAATTTACTAATGCAATTACAGTTTGTTAGTTGAGAGCTATTTGTTGTTCTATCCTTCCATGTTCTGAAATTCCTTCTGAAGCTGTTCCCATGCTTGTTTCATGGCTATCGCACTTAAAGAATCGGGTGCATATTCAACAATACTTTGCTTGTTAAGCATTGCTTTTACAATTTGATCATCAAAAGGTACGCGAGCTATCACTGAAATTTTCTCATGATGTAGATACGCGTTTATTTCATCGGTCTGCTCCGATGACATATCATACTTATTAATAAGCGCAAATATTTTTGCATGAAAACTTTGAGCGAGCTTTAACAATCGTTTGGCATCATGCAATCCACTTTTAGAAGGTTCGATGACTATAAGAACAACATCGACACCTGTCACAGATGAGATAACCGAACAACCAATGCCCGGAGGTCCATCATTAATAATGTAATCAGCCTGAGTATTTTCTGCGATTTCTTTTGCCTTTTGCCTTACCTTGGTTACTAATTTTCCTGAGTTTTCTTCTCCGGGTTTCATCTTGGCATGTACCAATTTCCCAAACCGGGTGGATGATATAAACCATTTATTCTCCAGGCTTTTTTCGGTGGTAATAGCACCAACAGGACATAAACGTTCACACAAGCGGCAACCTTCACACAAGAATGAATTAACTACATAGTTATCATCTTTAGAAATGGCATGAAACTTACAATGATTCACACACAAACCACAATTCACACAGATGCTCTGATCTATAGAAGCTAAGCGGGCTCCTTCAAAAACAGTTTCCTCTTCTATCTGAGGATTAGCGAGTAAGTGAAGGTTTGCCGCATCAACATCATTATCGCAAAAAACAGCATTTGAAGCTAAAGACATTAGCGCTGCTGTGATGGAAGTTTTTCCTGCGCCTCCTTTTCCACTGAGTATCGTAAGCTCCTTCATACCACACAATTCTTTATAACTTCACCGGCCACATTCCGGAAAGCAACAATTACTTCATCAGGCACATTACTCTCCAGATCTCCATTGGCATAGCCGGAAGCAAAGTTTTTACTAAAAGGTAATTCTCCAATAAGTTTTAAATCATTCTCACGAATAAACCGGTAAACCTCATCATTACCTAATCCGGCTTTATTAATAACAATCCCAAAGTCTTTTTGAAGCTCTGTTAACAATTCTACCGACAACTTTAAATCGTGCAAACCAAAGGGTGTAGGTTCCGTTACTAAAATCACAAAATCAGCACTTACAACTGTTTCTACCACCGAGCAAGAAGTACCGGGAGGTGCATCCAATATTAAAAAATCAGCCGATGTATCTGCATTTTGAAGCAACTCACGTATTAAGGCCGTTTGCATAGCACTGCCAATCTCTAAACGACCTTCTAAAACACTGGTCTGTTCCTGGCCAACATGATAATTATTGACTGCTCCAATAATCTTGTAATGGCTATGAATGGCCTTATGCTCACAAGCATAAAAGCAAGCTTCACACGAATGACATAAGGATGCATTTACCTCGGCAAAACGAATTTTGGGCACCACTGAAATAGCATTAAACTCACAATAATCTGCACACTTACGGCAAAATTTACATTGATCTGTATTGATGACAGGCACCTTTTGCTTTACTTCTTTTCGAAATTTTAAAGAATGATCTCTAAAAAATAACATATCATTAGGCTCTTCCACATCGCAATCGATTAGTTGCACTTTACCAATACATTTATTGAGCATGTACTGATATAGTGCAACTGCAACCGTCGTTTTGCCAGTTCCCCCTTTTCCACTAGCTATGGCAATTTTGTAAGGCATTTTCAGCAAGCTTCTTTAATGGGTACAATAATTATTGGTATACTCTAATGTGCCTTTCACAAATCCTTCAATTAACTCCAAAGCCGGAACTTTAGGTGCCCCCACAACAACATTAATATTGTTTTGGTTAAATAAATCTATGGCACGTTGGCCCATACCTCCGGCAATGATATCGGTAGCACCTTTCTCTGCCAACCACTTTGGCAATAAGCCTGGCTCATGAGGAGGAGGCACAACCTTATCTTCGGTAAGTACTATACCCTCTTCAAGATCGATAAGGGCAAAGAATTTACAATGCCCAAAATGTCCGTCTAAAATTCCGTTTTCATTTACCGGAATGGCTATTCTTTTTTTCATACGATTTTAATTTTCATGCAAAGACGCCAAGTCGCAAAAGGGAATTCAATTACCCACTTGTGAGCAAGTTTTTTTTGCATGATCGGTTCATAGATTATCATTTTATCCTGCCCTATCCTCTTGCAGGATATATACATTTAACAACTACTTATTTTGAAATTATTCCTAAAAAAAATTGCTTGAGACGATTTCACTTCCTGAAATAAAAAACAATGACTGCCATGCGACTCACAGAACCTTGAAAACTTTTTTCAGATGCATGACAGTCATTGTATCGAATCAAAGAATCATGAAAGCTTCCAAACTGTTTTTCCACGGTGAACCATCCCAAGCAATATTCCTACTTACTCCTCAAAGTATTTGTAAACCCAGCGCCTCCACGGTTGGGATGACGCCCCTGTCCTTGGCCAAAACCTTCACTGTAGCCAGCATTTCCTCTGCGGCACTTCCCCATGCCTCTACCTGTTGCAGAGCCTTCTCCCCTAGGCCCTTTTCCGTTTCTTTGTGGCATAACTTTCATTATTTAGTTAGACAATAAATCCAAGATATCTTGAACTGTTTGATGCTTATCTTCAACAATAACCATTTGGACATTGAACTTCTCTAACAAGTCTTTTGCCTTAGGGCCAAAATCACCAGAAATTACTTTTGTTACTCCAAGCTCTACCATCAATTCGGCAACCTTTGTTCCTGCACCAGAATTAGCATCTTTATTCTCATTCACAACAAACTCTACAACTTTAGTATCCTCGTCGTAAATGCAAAACCAAGCTCCTCTGCCAAAACGCTTGTCATAATTAGCAGATAAAGAATCTGAGGTTGACGTAATAACTGTTTTCATATTTTACACATTTGGCTTTTGAGAATATTCTCACTACAAATATATTGAGATTATTCTCGTTTAAAAGCTATTTTTAGTTTTTTAACATTAAAAATTATTCATCCCGATTATCAAAAAAGGCAGCTGCCCAAACTGACAGCTGCCTTCCTCAAATGATTTCGATAAACAACAAGCTCTATTCTGCTATAGCTTTTACTGTAATAGATGGTTTAGAACTTTAGCCCCGAAAATTACCGGAGAGATATTAGATAAAATCACATCACACTCAAAACCTACTAAGTATCACAATTACATGATAAAAATATTATCAACTCAAATTTAACCACATACAAAGCCTCAAGGAACAACTTTCACTACCGACTTCCCAAAAATAACAGCACTATATTTCATGTACCACGACGCTGCTTGCACCTGAATGATATAAGCAACAGCAATAATAAGTGCGATTTCAGACCCCTTATTCCCAAATACAGTCATGGCAATAGCTAAAGCAATGGATAAGTTACGCATAGCTGTACCATATACTAATGCAATACTATCTTCGCGCGAAAAGAAATACTTTCCGATAATTGTGGTGATAAAAAAAATCAAGCCATACAATAACAATAATGGTAGTGCATACTCTAATAACACCTCGGGGTGAGTCAATATAGCTTTGGCCTTTAAAGCCATCGCAACAAATACAATCCCCACCACTCCTAAGGTCGAAATTGGAGGAAAGATTTGTTTAAGGTTTTTTTGGTATTTATCTCGTCCATATTTCTTAATGATCAATTGTTGTGTAATGTATCCGGCTAACATTGGTAGAAAAATAACCATCAGTATTTGAGAGAAAATTTTAAACATAGGTAACTCTAAAGCAGTTCCCATAAGCCCCTGTAAATAAAATGGAATCAGCACTGAACCAAGCACCAAACCAATCACTGTCATTTTTATCGCAGCTTCCATATTACCTTTTGCAAAACCGGTCCACGAAACCGTCATCCCAGATGTTGGGATTAAAGCAACTAGTAAAAGGCCAAGGGCAACCAAGGGCTCATCAGAAAAGAACATTTCCCCTAACGAAAAACCTATTAATGGTACAATTATAAAATTTATTAATTGCGTAACCCATTGCAGCTTTCCGTCCCCTTTAGAAAACACTTTTTTGATATTTAAATTTACCATCATGGGATAAACCATCACAAAAGTTAATGGCAAGATGGCTAATTTTAATATTTGCGTATTAAAAATTGATCCATATATCAAACCTAAAATCATAAAAGCCGGAATGCTATATGTTAGGTTTTTCTGTAAGAGTTGTAGTAGTTTCATAATTTTAATCATTGAAAAATAAGTTGGTAGCATTAAGAAAAACTATACCGCCAGGATAAAAAAAGGCAGGTGCCGAAACACCCACCCGTAACTAATCACAAAAAATAAGATGTTAGAAGTTAGAAAGTAGCCCAATACTTACGAATAAGACGATTCTCTAACTATTAGTTTCGTTCCGAGCAGAGCAAAAACTTCGAACCTCGTACTACGAACTCCGAACTTATTTACCTTCTCGACATCATTGCTGCAATACCACCACCATTCTTAACGTTGGTATATCCACGTTGCATTAATATTTGTTGAGCATAAGCTGATCGAGCCCCTGATGCACAATACACAATAATTTCACGATCCATCAACTGTCCAAAATCAACATTACCTCCCATGATGGCATCTAATGGAATATTTATTGCTCCCGGGTAAGCTCCTCCTGCAAATTCGCCTTCGGTTCGTACATCGACTATTAAAGTTGCCGTTTCCTCCTGGGCTTCTTGTGCAGTACTTTCTTTATTAACTTCGGCTTCAACCTCACCTTCTAAAGATTTTTCTTCTATTGGAAGGATACCTAATTCGATATTTCTAAAACCTACTGTAATTGCATGACGCTGTAAGGATGTATGACCGCCTGATACATTTACCACTTCATTAAAACCAGCTCCAACCAAAGTTCTTAATGCCTGATGGCCTTTTTTACCGGTTTCATCATACACGATAACTAAATGATCTTTTGGAATAGAACTTAAGCTTTCAGCGAGCAATTCTAATGGAATGTGTAATGCGCCCTTAACATGGGTTTTTCGATAAGCAAAGACATCGCGTACATCTAAGAAGGTCACTTTTTTTCCTTGAAGAAAATCATCCAACTCAGTTGCTGTAACTGATGGACTATAACCCGAAATGCGGTTTTCGGCCGTATAGGCAGCCATGTTAATCGCATCGTTAGCAGTACCAATTGGAGGAGAGTAGGCAAAATCCATATCTGCAATATCACTCACTTTCAGCTTGGCGGCGGTTGCTGTAGCTAATACATCTAAACGCTTATCGGCAGCTTTATAACCGGCCGTTTGTCCACCAAGAATGACACCTGTGTTTTTATCGTAAATAACCATTACCGATACCGGTTCTGCCCCGGGATAATAACCGGTATGATGTTCTTTATGGACCACAATGGCATCAGCAGCAATTCCTGCAGCACGCGCTTGCTTTAAAGATAAACCGGTGATTCCAACCACAGCTTCAAACACCCGGACTACCGATGTGCCAATTGCACCTTTGTAAGGATGATTACCTCCTAAGGCATTCTCGGCAGCGATACGTCCTTGACGGTTGGCTGGTCCGGCCAATGGAATACGTACTTTTTTATTACTTACGCGGTGCTCCAACTCCACCATATCTCCGGCCGCAAATATATCCGGATCATTGGTTTGTAAACGGTCATTGACTAATAAACCACCGGCTTCTCCAATGGTTAATCCGGCATCCATAGCCAGTTGTAAAGTTGGGCGAACACCAATGGACATAATCACCATATCAGCATCCAACTCGGCACCATTATCTAACTTCACATGGTGTTGACCAATTTCGATCACACCCGCTTTGGTATGTACACCTACACCATAAGAATGGAGTTCACGCTCTACAAAACCAGCAGTTTCAGGCTCCATGATAGACATTACGTGCGGCATCATTTCTACCACATTTACTTTTAAACCTCTTTTGGCTAATGCTTCAACCATTTCTAAACCAATAAATCCTCCTCCGACTACCACAGCAGTTTTAGGATGATGATCTTTCAAGTAGTTATCAATCTTATCCATGTCTTCTAAAGTCCACAATGAAAACACATGATCGTGATCGGCACCCGGCAAACTTGGTTTTATCGGACGCCCACCTTGAGCTAAAATCAGTTTGGTATACTCAAAGGTTTTCACATCTCCACTTCGACCATCAATGGCTTTAATTTTTTTTCCTGCACGGTCTATTTCAGTTACTACGGTGTGCGTGTGAACTTGTACTGCATATTGGTCATTAAAACTTTCAGGACTTTGAAGAATTAATTTGGAACGGCTTTTAATATCGCCTGCTATATAATAAGGTAATCCACAGTTAGCAAAAGAGATATCTGGCCCTGCTTCTAACATTGTGATGTGAGCATCCGGTGATAATCTTCTTGTTTTTGCTGCTGCTGTAGCTCCTGCGGCTACTCCTCCAATAATTACAATCTTTTCCATGTTTATATGTTTTTTTGTTTTTCTTTTCTGGTGAACTAAAAATCTATGCTTACAAAAGTATCGGTTGCGCAAATTCTGTGAAAGAAAAGTGACTTGAGCTACATCCGTATTCCAATTGATCTTGCTCAATCTTTTTATTGATTTGTTTTATATTTGCATTGAAACACCAGTAAAATAAGGGCATAAAGCATTTATGTCAATTAAAAGATAAGGTATAAATAATGAAATCCATTAGCTCAGACGATAAAAACTTTATTTGCGAACTTCAGGCACCTTGCTTTCAAACCCTCACTCCCGATGAAGTAAATCTCATACGCGGAAGTAAGACACAGGTGCAATTTCGAAAAGGTGATAACCTCACCAAACAAGGGGCTTTTGCAACTTACATCATGCTAATGGCTAAAGGTTTGGCCATTCAATACGTAGAAGATGAAAGCACAAAAAGCTACAACCTTCGCATTATCAAACCCGGGGAGTTTATAGGTTTATCGGCCATCTTTTCAAACAACACCTTTAGTTATTCGTCTGTTGCATTAACCGATTGCCAGGTATTCTTAGTTGAAAAAACAGCCATTATCGAAACCATAAATAACAATGGTATTTTTGGGTTAGGATTAATGCGCCGATATACCGAGCACAACAATAATTTGTTTGATACCCTCAAAACCGTCTTGTACAAACAGATGAATGGCAGGTTAGCAGACACCTTGTTATACATTAACCAGTTTAAACAAAATTTTCCGGATGTATTTCAACTAATGGCTAGAAAAGACATTGCAGATTTTGCCGGTATTTCTACCGAAAGCACGGTTAAACTTTTAAAAGCTTTTGAAAAAGACGGATTAATAAAATTGGATGGAAAAGATATAAAGGTGCTAAATAATATAGAGCTTGAGGAAATAAGCCGAAGAGGGTAAATTGACAATGTGAAAATGAGTTAATGTGTTGATTAAAATACTTCAAATACTATCTTTTCTTAAACTAACATGAATATCAAAGATCTTATACAAACAAAATTTCCCTTTTTATCAGAACCGGCTCTCCTAAACGACATGGAAAAATATTGCTCCATTAAGAAAGTAGAAACCGATTCAAACCTGATTGAGATTGGCAGCGAATTGGTGTTTATGCCACTTCTGATAGAAGGCAGCATTAAAGTGGTACGTGAAGATCTGGAAGGAAATGAGTTATTACTCTATTATCTGCAAGGCGGAGAAACTTGTGCCAGTACGCTTTCTTGTTGCTTAAATAAAATAGTGAGTGAAATACGTGCGACTGTGTTGGAAGATGTTACGGTGATCATGGTACCCATTCAGTTTATGGATGATTGGTTAAGTAAGTATGCTAGCTGGCGTAGTTTCATCATGAATTCTTACCGTTCCCGTTTTGAAGAATTGTTACAAACCATCGATTCCATCGCATTTATGAAAATGGATGAACGCTTGGAAAAATACCTCGTTCAGCACACTACAGCAATAAATAAAAATGTTTATAGCGGCACTCACCAACAAATTGCCTCTGACCTTCATACTTCAAGAGAAGTTATTTCGCGCTTATTAAAACAGCTTGAGAAGCTTGGTAGAATAAAACTTTCGAGAAATAAAATTGAAAATATTTCGCTGAAGTAAAGGATCAAATGTACCAATATGCAAATTAGAGAATTAGTAAATTATCTCATTTGCACATTTACTTTATGTGACTTTTAGCACAAAACATAAAGACCCACTGAAATATATTTGCAAACAATTAAAAGAGTTTATTGTCTGATTATAAAAAAGCAAATATGGGTTTATTTAGTTTTCTGTTTGGAAATAAGAAACAACAAGTATTAGAAGCCATCGAAAAGGGAGCAAAAATTATTGATGTAAGAACCGTTGGAGAGTTTAGAACTGATGCCATTGAAGGTGCCATTAATATTCCATTGGATAAATTAAATAATGCAACCATTAAAAAAATCAAAAAGTGGAACAGCCCTATTTTGGTTTGTTGTGCTTCAGGTATGAGAAGTGCCTCTGCCACCGGCATATTAAAAAACAATGGCATTGATGATGTTATTAACGCCGGAAGTTGGTATAAATTGTATCGATGGATGTATAGTTAGAATATATTAATAGGAACAAAATTCCTTATCTTTACGTAATATCAATGTCTGTGACATCAAAGCCTTAAATATGCAAAGTCTTAAAATCGAATTAATAAAAGATAATTCTTTACAAGCACTTCAAGAGCTAGAAGAGAAACGTCTGATTCGAATTGTAAAAGAACCAAAGAGCAATTCTTATGCATTACCCAGATCTGAAATTGATGAAGAAGATTTTAAAAAATGGGTAGAATATATTGAAGATTCTCCAACCATATCCTTAACTGAAGCAGAACAAAAATGGGCAGCTCAAAAAGAAAAGCTACAAAAACTTACTCGCTAAGAGTTACCCAAAATGCTCTCCAAAACATTGATGAAATAACAGGCTACATTGCCTTTATCAAACACCAACCTAACAATGCAATCTGAGTTGGTGATAGAATATTTGCAACTATCAACCGCATTGCAAAAAACCACTTGCATTTCGAGAGTGCAATGAAATTCCTACCAAAACAAAAATATATTGAAAAGCTAAATGCTTAAGTTGGATCATCATTTTTAAAATCAAATCATCTTAAATAAAAATCCTTGGGATCATCCACTCGAGTAGGAGACCAACAAAAATCAAAAAACTACGGAAAATTAACTAAAGGTTTAAAGGCTATTTTTTATACTTTCGTGAGCAAATAATTGCATCAATGGCTCAACAAAAAATGGCACCTAAAAAAAAGGCCGCCTCAACCAGTAAAAAGAAACCAACTTCCTCAAACGATACCAAGGGATTATCTCCCATAAAAAAGAAACTCTTGATTTGGGGATTGAAGATTTTTTCGGCTGCCATTATGGCTGGAGGCTTATTTGTGCTATTTGTCTATCTCGGTCTTTTTGGCCGTTTGCCAAATGATGAAGAACTTTCTAAAATCCATCAAAACGAAGCCTCGGAGGTATACTCAGCGGATGGAAAAATCATGGGACGCTATTTTATTGAGCAACGCATTTCCATCGAAAACACATCCATCTCTCCACATATCAAAAATGCACTTGTTGCCACCGAAGACAACCGTTTCTTTGAACACAGCGGCATTGATATGATTAGTTTAGGTCGCGTATTGGTGCGTACAGTTCTTCTAGGTGACAAAGCTCAGGGAGGAGGTTCTACCATTAGTCAGCAGTTGGCCAAAAACCTGTACCCACGTCAGCGTCATGGATTCTTATCACTCCCGGTAAGCAAAGTAAAAGAATTATTTATTGCCAACAAGTTAGAGGACATCTACAGCAAAGACCAGATTCTTACATTATATCTCAACACGGTTCCGTTTGGAGAAGATGTTTATGGAATTGAGATGGCGGCCAAACGCTTCTTCGGAAAAAAATCAAGAGACGTAAATCCTGCTGAATCTGCAACTTTAATAGGGATGCTTGCAGCTAATACAGCCTTCAACCCACGAAAAAATCCGGAAAAAAGTAAAACTCGGCGCAATGTGGTTTTAGATCGCATGGTGAGTGAGAAGTTTCTATCTAAAGAAGATGGAGAAAAATGGAAAGCATCCGACATCAAACTACGCTACCAACGCATTGACCACAACACAGGTATTGCTCCTTATTTTAGAGAACAAATTCGTATTAAAGCTGAAAAAATTCTGGAAGACAAATACGGGGATGAATACAACTTATTTACGGATGGACTAAAGATTACAACCACCATCGACTCCCATTTGCAAAAATATGCCGCAGATGCAGTTAGCCAGCAAATGAAATTGCTTCAAGATGAATTCGATAAGCATTGGAAAGATCGTGATCCCTGGGAAAAGTTTCCAATGGTTTACCTCAACGCGTTACGGGAATCAAACAGATACCAAAAACTAAAGGCAGCCAACAAAACAGATGCTGAAATTATGCAACAGATGGAGAAAAAAGTCTCCATGCAAATATTTACTCATTCAGGTGAAAAAACGGTGACCATGAGTCCGGTTGATTCGGTTAAGCATTATTTAAAGCTGTTAAATGCCGGATTTATTGCCATCAATCCTTCTAATGGGCAAATAATGGCCTGGGTAGGTGGAATCGACCACAAGTTCTCTCAATACGATCACGTTACAGCAAAGCGACAGGTCGGTTCAACTTTTAAACCCATTGTTTATACTGCTGCTTTAGATGAAGGCATGAAACCTTGCGATTTTATATCCAACGAAAAACGCGTTTATTCAAATTATGACGACTGGTCTCCCGGTAACAGTGGCGGAAATCATGAAGGTTACTATTCTTTAAAAGGTGGATTAGCCAATTCGGTAAATACGATAAGCGCCGAAGTGATTATTAAAACAGGCATCGGCGATGTGATTGACATGGCTGAAGACATGGGCATTACGAGTAAAATACCCAAAGTACCATCCATTGCTTTAGGTACTGCCGAGTTATCCCTTTTTGAAATGGCAAGCGCCTATTGTACTTTCCCTAATTATGGAAAACCGATTGAACCGGTTGGCCTTTTAAAAATTGAAGATAAAGACGGAAATATATTGTATACCCATCAGGAAAAAGATAAAAGTGGTGCTATTTACGATGAGGATGTCGCCCAATACATTATCGAAATGATGCGAGGTGTAATTGACAGAGGAACCGCCCAATCGCTTCGCACCAAATATGGGATTAGAAGCCAGCATGCGGGCAAAACAGGTACCACTCAAAACAACTCTGATGGTTGGTTTATTGGCTACACCCCTACCATAGTTGCAGGTGCCTGGGTGGGGAATGATCAACCAAGTATCAGGTTTAGATCGACTGCTTTAGGCTGTGGAGGCCATACAGCCTTACCAATCTATGCGCTTTTCTTCCAAAATGCAGAAAAAGATGGACGCTATTCATGGTTTACAAAAAATGCATTTAAACCTTTATCGAATCAAGCCATGAAACGCTTGGAGTGTGCTGATTATTCAGAAAAAGATCCGGATGTTTCTTTATTTGATCGTGTTTTAGATTCATTTGATCGGAGCGAAACAAAAGAAGAACGCAGAGAAAGAAGAGAACAAGAGCGAAAAGAAAGAGAAGCGAAAGACGATGATGAAAAAGGCTTTTTAAATAAAATGAAAAACCTCTTTAAAAAGAAAGATAAGTAACCAGACATCATAAAGCCTTGATGATTAAATTACATTTAGTGCTGATAAAATCAAGTTGGAAGTATATGTGCTGATGTGAAATTGTGCAAATTAACTCTTAAATTCAACATTTATTAATAAGCTAACAATAACCAATCAAACGTATGAAAATTTCAAATCTTTTAATTCTACTATTTATTTCAATTTCAGTATCAGGACAGATCTCAAACCTGAAATTAAACCTTAAGCCGGGAGATAATTACAAACAGAAAATAAATAACAGCGAAACCACAGCAATGGTATACGAAGGTGAAGAACAAAAAGCCACCACCTCAACGGAATATGTAATTGCTTACAAAGTCATCTCTAAAAACGATAATGGCTACAACATGGAAGCCACTTATGAAAAATTAAGCATGACCAACCATTTGCCAACTGGCCCAATGGAGTTTAGTTCAGAAATAAACAATCAATACGATTTATTATCTACTTTATTTAAGGGTCTAACCAACAAAGCCTTTGGTTTCAAATTGAATTCACAAGGTGAAATCATTGAAATTGATGACCTAACTCCTATTTGCGACAAGATTATCAGTGGCATTGATAATTTAATGGACATACAAAAAACTCAATTCCGGCAAATGCTGATGGGGTACTTTGGTCATGAGGTTTTAAAACGCAACATTGAATTCACTACTGCCATTTATCCTAAAAGCACAACTAAGATGGGCGAGAAATGGGTGGATAAAAAAAGCATTCAAAAAGGAATTATCTCAGAGATCGAAACTAATTACCGCTTAAAGGATACCGGACCGGATTACTACGTCATTAAAGGAGATGCTATATTAAACACCACCCGCAAAGATCAAACTGTGGACACCGACGTAAAATATAAAATGACAGGAACGCTTCTTTCAGAAGTAAAAGTCAATAAACAATCAGGTTGGGTTCTTGAAGCCCAGCTTAATCAAGAACTAAAAGGCGATTTCATCATGAAAGGAAATTCTGATTTACCCAAATCAATGCCGATGACCATGACTAAAGAAACAGTTGTAACGAATATAGATTAATGAAACGAAAGCACTTATGAAGATAGGTGCTTTCAAAAAAGTAAACCACAAAGAACACGAAGGGTGCACTAAGAATGAAAACAACACCCCTAATTGCCATTAAAAAAATCACTTGGTGTTCTTTGTGAAGTACTTTGAGTCCTTGGTGGTTAAGATCAAAGTACCACTCTTCGTATACCTTGCTTTAAATGATTAACATTAAAGTTCACAAGTAAACCTAAACTACTCTCTGCTAATTTCATATAGGTCAATATTTGAGCAAAATGCACATCAGATAAAGCATTTACAGATTTGATTTCAACAATAATTTGTCGCTCAACAAATAGATCTATTCTATACCCAGTTTCAATTTCAAAACCAGCATAGTTTATTGGCATTGCTTTTTGCTTTTCGGCAAAAATACCACAACTGATTAATTCATAAAACAAACATTCTTCATAGGCTTTTTCAAGTAAGCCGGGGCCTAATGCTGTATGAACTTTAAAAGCACTATCCAATACTTTTTTAAATATCTCCTCTTTATTCATAGTATATTATTACCTATTAATCCCCGATTCCCAACACACAAACCTTCTTATACTCTTCTATTTTTCCTGATGGATAAAAACAACTCATAAACACAACGTAAGAACCCGGCATTAAAGCCTCTCCTGAATCATTTCGACCATCCCAGGTAAAGAAGCCATGGTTTTCCATAAGCTGATTGTTTGCTAAACAATTAACCTGTTGGCCAACACCTGAAAAGATTCGGATGGTAGCCACTCCACCCGGTTCTTGATTATTGTAATGGATAAAAAGCAAATCATCATTTCCATCATTATTAGGGATGAAGATTTTAGGTTCGACAGAAAACCCATTTTCAGCAGCTGTGCTTACCTCATATTTTTGAGAATTCTCATAAGTAGGTGTTGCATATCCAACAGTTGATGCGGCTGACTCCCAATTACTTTCATCCTGTGTTGGATGGTTTATGGATAAACGTTCTAAGGAAACTCCTTCTTCATCTGCGATAATATCATTGTGCAGTTTTTCTGAATAATCAAATCGATCTAAAATTAAACCTCGCCTATCGGTTAATAAAACAGTCCCCTCATCATCAGACCATGTTGGCAAAGAACTTACATTCAGTAAAAATTGTGCTTGCTTGCAATTATATTCCTCCAGTATCAACAGACTATCTTTACTCAGCACTAAATAATCGCCAGGTAGCATCAATCTGTTTTCATTGGTCAGGTGATAAAGCTTTTCTATTTCGCCCTCCTTCCATTCGCCAAATGCTAAATCTGAAACATTAATGATCTTCTCACTTTTATTAAACAACTCTACAAAATCAACTCCTTCTGCGGTAGGATTAAACAGCACTTCATTAATCAGCACATCGCCCGAAATAACACTGTCGCTTGTTCCAAAACGGATGCCTCGTTCCAATTTCAATTCACGTCCAACTAAATCTTTAAGTCCGAAAATATTTATGGAAAAAACATCATTTTCAGGAAGTTTCTGTTGTGGGGCCAAACACAAGTAACTCTGAAAAACAGTATCTACTTCTGAAACATAAAAAACACTTCCTGCTGGTGTAATCTCAAAATTCAATTCTTCATCTATTAAGTCCATCGCTTCTGAGAAATAAACTTTCAATCCTACTTCATCATAGGTAAAGTACTTCACTTGAGGACTTTCTTCATCAAGTACACCGGCCAATACAGAATTTTCTACACCGGGAGTTCCTCCGGAAAGATTTTCAGTCCATTTCCAATTTTCATAACTTCCACTTTGATTACTCTTATCCATTCGCTCCACACTCCAACCGCCATCCTTCTTAAAATCATTTCCGGAAATTTCATCACGATCATACCTAAACGCATCAATCACCTGCCCGGCCGTATTCTTCAATACAACTTGAAAGCAAGTATTGGATAAACTTTTCCATCCATCCACAAAAACGAAAGTATCTGCGTCTTCAAAAAGATCTTTTTCTCCAATCAACACTTTATAAGATTCGGCAGGGATTATCACATTAGGTAATTCACAACTTTTCCCATTTACCTCTAAAATCCACCCCTCTAAGTTAAGTTCATTTGCTGATTGATTAAACAGTTCGATGTATTCTCCATCAGGCATCCCGATGGAAGGATCAGGATCGACCATCAATTCTGAAAATACAACATCGAATCTGTGAGCTTGATAATAAAATAATATATGAGGATGCATTTTAAGCGTATCACCTCTCTCATCCACCAAATTTTCAAGGATCAAGGTGTATGGATTGTCTGATTGAACCTTTGATTCAAGTTTCAAATAGAAAATGGAATCAAGCTCTTCAACTGCTTCCAACGCGTAATTAATAGAAGTTGAATTTAACGACAGCTCCATTCCTTCCAGCATTGATAAACCAATCTTCTTTGAAAACTCAACTTTTAAAACTGAATCACTTTTTAAAACAGCTTGTTCTAATCCAATTCGTTCATAAGAAAAATGAATACAGGTATCCTTAATTTCATTACCAACAACATCTTCTAATCCGGAAATACTCATTACCTCATTCTCAACATCTGCTATTGGCGGATAAAAATGAAGAAAAATGGTATCATCCTCAAAAGAGACCGAGGTCGGAAATCTATTTTGTTGTTTCAAATAAAATGCTTTATCAACAATTGATGCGTCATCTAACTTTTCATTAGTCATCAATTGAAAAGTGTAACTATTAACGATCCTAAAATTTGAAATTTCAGGAGGAACTCTATCCACAAAAGCTTCACCTGATACCCTGATATCATCAAATAAAAACTTAGTACTTCTTGTGGAAGTATATTGGCAGCACAATCCAAAATAATGGCAGGAGAAACTGATCTCTTTGTGAGCTGTTCCTACCCGTTCCCAACCATTTCCCAAATCACTTTCAACAATCCAGTTTCCATGTTCGTGGGAAACCATCAGTTTAATACTAACTGAAGAAAGATCCAGACGGTCATCGGCTCCATCAATTATCTTTTCAACTTCACCGGCTTCCATCCAATATAAACAAACATCATCATTACCACTTCCTAACTCTATATAGATGGCTTGAGTTATTTGATCTACTACATTAGTATCAGCCACCAAATAAATTCGGGATAAATTATTGCTTGAAGGATTAAACAACATCTCAACACCAAGCTCCCATGTAGCATTTTCAATGGTTTTACTCGAGATAAATAAAGAAGAAGTTCCGGTCTCTACAGGGGCATTTAAACGTAAAGTTTCATTCTCAATCATAAATCGATCCACTTGACCTCCCCAATTTGAAAGGTCATTATTCGAAAAATCCTCTTGAACTTGCCCCCAAAGAATACATGGAAGCATCACAAAGACAATAAAAAAGCGAAGCATAAGCTTGTTAGGTTAAGGCAATTATTTCTATTTTTGCAAAATGAAAGGGTGTTTTTAAACAACTGGAATAACACCTTTTATTAATTGGTAATTAGAAGTTACCAAAAGTTAAAAACAAATTCTAATAAATCTAGCATGAAACGACCATGTATTTTTTATCCTCACGATTATACTCGATTGGATAAAAAAAAATATTTGGAAGTTCTCCCGCAAAAAGTGGGTCAGGCAGGTAATAATTAAAAACTATATAAACAGATGAAAGTAGCTATCGTTGGTGCAAGTGGCGCCGTGGGACAAGAGTTTCTTAAAGTATTAGAGGAGCGCAACTTCCCTCTTGATGAGTTGGTATTATTTGGTTCTTCGCGTAGTGCAGGGAAAACTTACACCTTTAAAGGCAAAGAACTTACAGTAAAAGAATTACAGCACAACGATGATTTTAAAGATATTGACATCGCTTTAACATCTGCAGGTGGTGGCACTTCGAAAGAATTTGCCGAGACCATTACCAAGCATGGAGCTGTAATGATTGATAACTCAAGTGCTTTCCGTATGGATAATGATGTACCATTGGTGGTGCCTGAGGTGAATGCAGAGGATTGTAAAAACCGTCCGCGTAACATTATCGCCAATCCAAACTGTACAACTATTCAGATGGTAGTTGCATTAAAAGCTTTAGAAGGTCTTTCGCATATTAAAAGGGTACATGTATCATCTTACCAATCGGCAAGCGGTGCAGGAGCATCAGGTATGGAAGAGTTATTAAAGCAAGTAAAAGATTTTGCAGCAGGAAAAGAATTAGAAGTTGAAGCATTTGCTCACCAATTGCTTTTCAATGTTATTCCTCATATTGATGTATTTACAGAAAACGGATACACCAAAGAGGAAATGAAAATGTTTAATGAGACAAAGAAAATTATGCATTCAGACATTGCTGTAAGTGCTACTTGCGTTCGTGTTCCTGTGATGCGTGCTCACTCAGAAAGCATTTGGGCAGAAACAGAAGAGCCGGTTTCTCCTGAAGCATTCAGAGCTGCTTGTGAAGCAACTGAAGGGATTACTGTAATGGATAAACCGGAGGAAAAATATTATCCTCTTCCTTTACATATTGCAGGAAAAGATGATGTTTATGTAGGTCGTATCAGAAAAGATTTAACTAACGAAAATGGTATTTCTTTTTGGTGCGTAAGTGACCAGATCAAAAAAGGTGCTGCTCTAAACGCGGTTCAGATCGCTGAGTACATGATTAAAGAAGGATTAGTTTAGTGAGATTTATTACTTATTATTAAGTACATAACCTACAATATTAAAAGGCGCTTTTCAGAAGCGCCTTTTTTTATTTCGTTTATTTTCTTGGATATGTATTCCCGGCCTGACAGAAATCATTTATGATTAACATAGAACTAGATCAAATTATTTCTTGGCAAACTCACTCACCTTATAAACCTGCACCGCCTTGGCCTTTCCTTTCAATTTAAGATTCCCAACTTCTTTATAAAGAAATTTACTTTGCTTAGGAAGCGATTCGAAAAGCACACCGGATATGAGCATATCAGCTTTGTGTTCGTTACACATAGACTCAATTCTGGCGGTTGTATTCATGGTATCTCCATTGTAAGAAATATCGCGCCTTACGCGCCCTACCTGAAGCACCATGGTTTCACCCAGGTGTAGACCGGCCTTAAATGCGGGCACTAAACCATAACGCCGTTTATAATATCGAGCACGACGCTCCACTACCTTAGAAACTGCATAAAAAGCTTTTATACAATTACTATCTTTGAGCCCCTTTTTTAAACTCCAGGATACGATAGCCCCATCACCCAGGTATTGATAAATTTCTCCATGGTAATTATCCACAATAGCTAAATCATTAAACACATCTTGCACCAGTTGACTGAACTTCTTGTGATTCAGCTTTTCAGCAATCGTAGTAGATGATTTCATATCTATAAACATGAAAATTCTTCTTTGTTCATGAGGCTTATTCATAAAGCCCATTAAAAAAGAAAGTAGATTACTCCGGCCAATCTTTTTAAACATCTGAAGATACACCTGATTAAAAACAGACGCTAAAAAGAAATACACGCCAAAACGAATCACATCAAGATTCACACTAGGCATGTGAACTAAAAAATCATCATACGATTTTATTTTCAATAAATTGAGTGACTGGTTATCGGCAATATAAACCACTAAAAATGCAAGCAATAAACTCAAAAGATAACGAAATAAAGCCACAATTTTAATGGGCATAATTCGCATTAAACGATCCGAAAACAAAAACATATCCAACATTGCATACACACATGCTATAGCCACAGAATGTAATGTAATATTAGCGTATACAGATTGAATGCTAAGAACATTCAAGTAATTCACAAACAGCGAATCATTTCCGGTAATAAATACAAAAAACAATAAAGCCAAGGCCCAAAACACCAATTGAAACCAAAGTGCTCTAAAGCTTTGAACAAACCATATTTTAATTTTATCTTTTGAAAACATCTTGGCTTATATCGTTCGGTTCTTAAAAATGTTTCAAAATATAAGGATAAACCTAAACAATAAAACCAAAAAACGCGAAAAGCATAAAACTCTTCGCGTCGTAAAGTATTTTTTTAAAGCTCGATGCTAATGTTCATTTGCACATTCGATCGTTTTCACCTTAAACTTCATCTCCATCCTCATTATAATTGGAATACAAATAATCATTGAATGGGAAACGCTGTTTATGAATTTCTTTCACATCATCATAAACCAATTGCTTGAACTCAACAAAGTTAACTTTATTTAAGGCGGAGATAAAAACACATTTTTCTTCTTGATTTCCTATCCAAGTGTGTTTAATATCATCCAACGAGAAGTTTTTACGTTCTTTTGGAGTTAAATCATCCTCATCTTTTTTCACATAAGTAAAGGCATCTACTTTATTAAACACCAAAATGGTGGGTTTCTCTGCCTGACCTAATTCCTTTAAGGTTTGATTTACGGTTTCTATCTGTTGCTCAAAACCGGGATGTGATACATCTACAATGTGCAACAAAATATCGGCCTCACGCACTTCATCTAAAGTAGATTTGAATGATTCGACTAAATGGTGAGGCAACTTACGAATAAAACCCACTGTATCAGCCAATAAGAAAGGAATGTTATCAACAACCACTTTGCGGACTGTTGTATCTAAAGTCGCAAATAATTTATTTTCTGCAAATACCTCAGATTTACTTAGCACATTCATCAAAGTACTCTTGCCTACATTGGTATATCCCACCAATGCAACTCGAACCATCTTACCTCGATTCTGACGCTGAGTGGTCATTTGTCGATCAATTTTCTCAAGATCTTTCTTTAAACGAGCAATCATATCACGGATGATCCGACGGTCCGTTTCAATCTCTTTTTCACCGGGGCCACGCATACCAATTCCTCCGCGCTGCCTCTCCAAGTGAGTCCACATTCGCGTTAATCGTGGTAACAAATATTGATATTGGGCTAATTCTACCTGTGTTTTGGCATGGGCAGTACGCGCACGACGGGCAAAAATATCCAAGATCAGGTTAGTTCTATCTAAGACTAGGCATTTCAGTTCTCGTTCAAGATTACGAAGCTGTGAAGGGCTTAACTCATCATCAAAAATGATGGTATCAACTTCATGAACCTTCATAAAGTCAACCACCTCCTGAAGTTTTCCCTTACCTAAAAAAGTCTTTGGATCAGGCATAGCAAGCTTCTGAACAAATCTGCGTACCGGTTGCGCACCAGCTGTCTCAGCTAAAAAAGCCAACTCATCTAAATATTCTTCAACCTGAGCTTCAGTAACTTCAGGAGTCTTCACACTCACCAGTACAACTCGTTGCAGGTCTTCATTATTTATTCCTTCTATCATTAATATAATACTAATTTTTAAAGCTACTAGCCACTATCCCCCGATAGCTTTCGGGGCAGCTCTCTGCCATGCACAAATCAGTCATCTTAATTACATAGCATTTTTTCCATACAAATATAATCGAAAATTCAGGCAACAAAAAACCCAGCTCGAAGGCTGGGTTTATAATATTGTTTTAGGAAACAATGCTTATTGTAATACAAAGTTAATCGGTACAGTATAAGAAACTTTTACTGCTTTACCTCTTTGCTTACCAGGCTTCCACTTAGGCATTTTTTGCACAACGCGGATGGCTTCTTTATCCAAATTTGGATCAACTCCACGTGCAATTTTCACTTCAGTTACATCACCGGTTTTACTCACAACAAACGAGACATAAACACGTCCTTGAATGTTGTTTTCCTGAGCAATAACAGGATATTGTACAGTTTTTGCAATGTACTTACGAAGTTCCATTTCTCCACCAGGGAATTCCGGCATATCCTCTACAATAAAGAATACAGGAGCATCATCAACTTCTTCTTCCATTGTTAATTCTGCGAAATCAACTTCAGTATCCTCTTCCATCTCAGTATCTTCGATATCCAATTCCTCTTCAATCTCAACATCATCTTCAACAATGTTTAATACATCAGCCACTTTTGGTGGTGGCGGTGGTGGTGGTGGCTTTACCTCTTCCTGCCTTGTAATTGGCATAATTTCCTCCTCGGCTTCAACATCTTCTACAATCTCAAATTGAGAAGCTTCAACATCAGTTGTGGTCCACTCGAACGCAATAAAAATAATTGCTAAAGTGATCACTAAACCTAGTTGCATAAAGATGCTTTTCTTGTTCTCAAGATCTGCCTTTGGCGACTTTTTTACTTCCATAATAGATCAAAGTTTTTGCTGCCTAAAGATAGCTTTTTATAACAGTTTTTTTTTATTAATCAACAGCGTTTCCGCTTATACATTTTATTGAGTGCATAAAAATAGTCCTTTAAAATCAATTTTCAATGAAAGGCTGACAGTTTTTATTTGCATTAGTTAAGATTTCTTAGGTATCCCCAACATTTTTTTTGTTTTGTGTACAGTTTATGTACAGAATACTAAATTCAATCACCTCTTTGACAAAAGAGTATAAGCCATCTTATAATTTTTTTATGCGATTTTTCCTTTTGATCTTGTTCGAATCAAAAATTAACATATATTTGCGCCTGAAATTAAAACTTGAATTACTCAAGGTAATACATAACATTTTGGGGGATTAGCTCAGTTGGCTAGAGTGTTTGACTGGCAGTCAAAAGGTCACCGGTTCGATTCCGGTATTCTCCACTGTAAAATTAAGGCGTTTGAGGGCTTCCACCTTGGGCGCTTTTTTTGTGCTTAATACTAGTTTCTTAAACCTTACTTAGCAGCAATACATCAACCATAACGGGAACAAGCAAGTAAAATAAAAGAGGGTGAAAGAAATACATAAGCATATCGAATAAGGTAAATATCTTCTTTTCAACCCTAACTAATCAAAAACTACATTCCCGTCACTTTTCGACAAACGATACAACTCCCTTATCTGACTCTTTAGATTTCTATCCTCCGATAGTTCAGGTAAATCATCTACAGAAAACCAATTCACATCATTAATGTCGTGTGATACTTTCAGCTCTCCCCCCACAACATTGCACAAAAACATTATTTTATATACATAATGTGGTTGAGGTGGATGCGGATGACATTTTTTATCATATACTGCTAAAAGTTTTATAACCTCAACCTCTAATCCACTTTCTTCTTTAACTTCTTTAATTACGTTTTCGGATGGAGATAATCCAATATCGGCCCAACCTCCGGGAAGTGCCCACTTCTTATCAGACTTCTCTTGCACTAATAAAATGTCATCGTTTTCATTTAAAATAAAACCCCGAACATCAACCTGTGGAGTAGGGTAATCCAAAACCGGCAGCTGAGTATTTTTTAATTTTTCAACGGGAGCATCCATTATAGACGCCATCAATTGAAAACTAATTTCTAGCAATTCCGCATACCGCTCTTTATCAAATTCATTATCGGCATAATGCAAGCCGGTATCCGCCATCGTTTTAATACGCTTAAAAACATTAAGATAATCCATCTATAAAATTTTAACATTGAGACTCATGCAACGAAGCTACTAAGAAAATATCTTCTATATCTTTGAATCTGGTTTAAAATACTTTGCGCTACATTGAAAAAACTATCTATCAAAATAAAATGACTACAATTAAAATCATTGAAGAGAAAAAGCATTTTAGCTTAACAGTATTTTTTTATTTATTATGCTGTTTTTTCATTGCCTTTATCTCTCTTAATCTTGCTTTGGTGTTAACCCTATTCATCCTATTATATACAACCATCGTTACAGGAATCGAACTTGAAGGCAATGAACGAAGACAAAGAAGCTTTTTTTCCATACTTGGATACACCTTACACTTTAAATGGAAATCACTTCCTGATGTAAAATACATCACTGTGGTCAGACGCTTGAGGGGATGTGTAAATTGCAGCGAAAACTCAAATAATGTTGAAGCCACCTTTAACGTAAACTTTGCACTCAACAGCACACAACGCTATCGTAAATTAAAATCCTTTGAAGAAGCTAATACGGCATTGGAGTATGCCTTAAAGATAGGAGAAGCTTTAAATTATAAAGTTCTTGACTATACAACACCTAATCGTAAATGGCTTAGGTAAATCATCAAATGAGAATGTACGCATAGATACTCCTTTATACCTGACATTATCATCTGTATAAAACCACACCTCTTTTTTCAGAGGGGAACCAGTTTATCACCCATAAAATAAAAAATCCTGCATCCTAAAATGAAGGAAGCAGGATTTTTTTGAACCCTAAAACTTTAATCTGCTTAGTTTACAGCTTCATCTAAAGCTTTACCAGCTTTGAATTTTGCTACATTTTTAGCAGCAATTTGAATTTCGTTACCTGTTTGCGGGTTTCTTCCTGTTCTAGCCGAACGCTCAGAAATAGAGAAAGTACCGAATCCAATTAATTGAATGCTTTCTTTCTTAGCTAACGTTTCCTTAGTAGTTTCTACAAATGCGTTTAAAGCTTTTTCTGCTTCTACTTTAGTTAAACCTGATTTCTCTGCAATCGCTGATACTAATTCTTGTTTATTCATAATAATGGATGAAAAAATTTAGTTTGCACTAAGCTAGTAAAATATTAGAAAACAAAAATAATTTATTCTCCTAACTTTATTATTAACACTGGTTAACAGTTCGTCTCATCAACTCGTAAAATAGATAAGTAGCTCATATCACATTGATTACATGTAACTTACAATGAACATCAAAAGAATTGACTTTTCTCTTATTTTTTTTAAAAAATCTCTTAATCTTAATGATTTATATGCCCAAAACAGCATTTATAGCTATACCCATCAACAAAAATAAGCTCAAAATTGAGTTCATTTTCTTCATTTCACCAAAAAATAAACCATTTTAATGTGAATTCACACCTTATAAAGCTTTACATACATGTATCTTTTGATCGGAAAACCATCAACTTTTTTATAGTCTTAAAAATTGTACTTCAACCTAACTTTGAAACCCACAAAAAATAGATTTTCATTAGCTTATCAGCATAATAGATACCTTGGCCTTATTCAATCCCTCTACGCTCTGCCACAATCATCAGAGCTTCTTCTTTAATTATATAGGGTGGATGAATGGCTCGCAGTTGCAGACTCTTCAACCAGGCGGCCACTTCATTTTCTTTTAAAGTATAGAGCACTTCTCTAAACATTTCGATCTGCTCATCGGAATAACTGTCCGGATGTGTTTTTTTAAACTGATCCAATTCCTCATCCTCAAAATATTCTATTTCATCCGAATGACTTAACAAACTGTCCGTTTCACAAACCTCATGTGCTCCACAACAATCTTCTGCTGCTACCGCGGCAGCACTACCTTCCTCTGGTTTATCATCCTTACTTTTTAAAGAAAAGACTAAAGCTAAAACCAATGCCACAATGATGGCAAATACTAAAACTATCATGCTGCAAAATTAATAAGAAAATAATGGCTACTTTCTCAAATCCTAAATAAAGTTGTTACACAATTTAATTCAACTGTTCATGGTGGCATAGCCATTTATTTTAACCAATTTTGCCGTGGATTAATAAAACACAATAACAAGAACTGTTAAATGGGAAAAGTTTTAAACGATGAGGAATTGCATTTCTTAGGTATCAAAGCAGTGTATAAAAACCTAGTTGATGAGGGTTATAAGGTACTAAATGTGCGTAAAGAGCTTAATGTAAACCCTCAAATACTGGCTCAAAAAGATGACAAACGTTTTTTTATTGTTGTAAAAACAGAACGTTATCCGGATATGGGTATTTTACTGCCTCACATTGCTGCTGATGTTTTAAAAGTTGCCACCCAACATAAAGGCACTTGTAAATTTGCCAGTGTTGGAATAGCGAATGCCAACGGCACTAATGATGTAGAAATGGCTAAACCGGAACAAAACGGCGAATACTACATTAATTATAAAGGATTACAGGATTTTCCAAGTTATTAAGCATGAAGGATTTTTTACAGAAACTACAAGTATTCTATCAACAAAACCGTGTTTGGATTCTGTGTGGATTAGGTTTTATAATAATGATGCAACTTTGCAACAAGCCTCAACAAGATTATACTCAACCATCTTCACATCTTAATAAACCTCATGAAAACATTGATGATTCGGCAATTGCTCCGATAAATGATTTATACCTGGATCAAACAGCAAAAAGAAAAGATTTTGATCTCAACTCCTATTTAATAATGACCTTATTGGTTTTGCTGGTATTTGTTGCGACACGTAAGGGCTGGATTCAGAAACTAATTCCGGGTAGAGTAATTATTTCATTAAAGGTAAAAAACAACAAAAAGACAAATACAAAAATTGCGAAGCTTAATATCTTAAATCTAACAAAGACCAATTACACCTTTTCGGATCCGATATTAATATTTGCATCTCCATTAAAAAAGGCTCGAAAGTTTAAAATAAAAGGAGGTGATAGTCAATCTTTATTTCCTTTAACCCTAACACCTGAAACCGCCCATCAATTAAACATAAATCTGGATAATTTTATTACTAATGTTGAAGGTTTAAAACAATATCGATTTATAAAGGTTGAAATCTTATCCAACCAACAGAAAAAACATAAAAGCGGCTGGAAACTTGTTTAGACATCAGAAGATTAATACAAATCTAAATAACTGCATGACATAATATCAAACAATAAACAAGTCCCCGAAAAAACAAAAAAGGAAGCATGAATTTTCTAACAGATCAATGGAACAAATACAGAAGAAAAAAAACACGCCTTGGGATTATCTTCGATTTTGTATTTACAGGTATTTTAATCGCAATGCTGTTTCCAGGTTCACGTAGAAGTATCATGTCGACTTTTATAAGACTTAGCATGTTTCAACCCCATGAAACAGAAGAAATCATATACATCGATCAAAGAGAATACGATTGGCAATTGGAAACTATAGATGGACAAAAAGTAAATCTCAATGATTTCCGTGGCAAAACAATCTTTTTGAACCTTTGGGCTACCTGGTGTCCTCCATGCCTTGCAGAAATGCCATCCATACAAAAATTGTATGACCAATATAAGGACAATGTGGCATTTGTTATGGTGAGTAACGAAGATTCTACAACCTTACAAAAATTCATTCAAAAACAAGGTTATACATTTCCAGTTTATAAAGCTTTAGAGCAAGTACCTCAATCTTTTTATTCGCGTAATATTCCGGCAACTTATCTAATTTCTCCACAAGGACAACTCCTTATCAAGAAAAAAGGAGCTGCCAATTGGCATGGAGAAAAAGTTCAAGAGCTGATTAACAAAACCAAATCACGATAAAAGAATAAATCAATTCTATCTATTGCATTATCAAGTACTTGAATATAGTATTTTACTCCAGCTTTAAAAAGTCGCTTGGAGGTTTATTTTCATTTGCATAGTAGACAATTTGCACATCAGCACATTAAAACTTTTTACTCAAAATACTATCTTGTTATGCAACAAAACCATTAATCCGAACAGTATCTGGATAAATCCTTTTTGCTATCCATCCTTGTTATTTTCCCATTCATCGCATTTCATTATATTTACTTTATCCTTAAACCTAAATTTGAACTTGTTCATAATTAACAAGTCATGAAAAAAAACTACTATTTAATTCTGGTTGCACAAATACTCTTGTGCCAGTTAGCCTATTCTCAAAACATTCACCAAACCATACGTGGTGAAGTAATTGACGCCATTACAGGTTACCCCTTAATTGGAGCGAATATTATTCTTCAAAACACCAATCCTCCTTCAGGAACTGTTTCTGATGTGAATGGTCAGTTTGAATTAAATGGTGTTCCATTGGGACGTCAATCTCTACAAATCAGCTTTTTAGGCTACGAACCCAGCACGATTAACAACCTACTCGTATCCAGCGGGAAAGAAATCATTTTACAAATCAAACTTCAGGAATCATACCATGCTGTAGATGAAATCACAGTAACAGCAGGAGCCGGTAAATCAGGCACAAAAAATGAAATGGCCATGATTAGCTCCAGGTCATTTTCGGTAGAAGAAACGGAGCGTTTTGCAGGTAGTTTAGGCGATCCGGCCAGAATGGTTGCAAATTATGCAGGAGTGATGATGAACAGTGATTCCAGAAACGACATCATCATTAGAGGAAACTCTCCAATGGGCGTCCTATGGCGCTTGGAAGGTATTGAAATCCCTAATCCCAACCACTTTGGAGCCATGGGAACAACCGGTGGACCTGTTAGTATGCTCAACAATAACCTTTTGGCTAACAGTGACTTTTTAACCGGTGCTTTTCCGGCAGAATATGGAAATGCCACAGCCGGCGCCTTTGATTTATACATGCGATCGGGTAACAATACCAACACGGAATTTACCGGTCAAATTGGTTTTAACGGTTTCGAAGCAGGTATTGAAGGTCCCATGATGAAAAGGGAAGATAAACCAACTGCTTCATACATGGCCAACTTCAGATACAGTACTTTAGAAGTAATGAATAAAATGGGTTTTGATTTTGGCACCGGAGCAGCCATTCCTCAATACAAAGATTTTACTTTTAATGTGGATTTACCGGGAACAAGGCTTGGACGCTTTAAATTAATTGGTTTATATGGGGATAGCTTTATTGCACTTGGTCACGAAGAAGAAGACAAAGAAGATAATTCGTACAGTGGCACCGGAACCACAACTGATTTCGGATCAGAACTGGCTGTTGTTGGATTAACAAACAGCTATTTTTTAAACAATAAAACAGGAATTAAAACTCGCGTTTCATTTCAAAACACAAGTGCTAAAGCTGTTTTGGATTCACTAAAAAATGATCGCACAGATGTCATTCCTTTTATTCGAAACAACGACTCTGAATCAAAACTTTCCTTTTCGACTCGTTTTATTCATAAACCAAGCAACAAGAACAATTACAATCTTGGTTTCACAATAGATCATTACCTGATTAATTATCAAGACAGTGTATATAAATCTGAATACAACAAGTTCATCGCTGATGTTAACATCAAAAAGCAATTCTCTCTTTTGAGAGCCTTTGGACAATGGCAGCACCGTTTCTCCAACAAAATAACAGGTTACGGTGGACTTCATCTCCAATACTTCCCCTTTAATGAAGAGTTAGCACTAGAACCAAGGGCAAGTCTAGAATTTAAGTTAAATGCACTAAATTCATTCACACTGGGTTATGGACGCCATAGCCAATTGCAACCGAAATCAGTCTATTTCTTCAAAGAATACAATCATCAAACGAATCAATACAGAACCTCAAACGAAGACTTGAAGTTCACTCGTTCAGATCATTATGTAGCAGCGCATAATTTACAACTATCGGAAAACTTTAGAATCAAAACAGAATTATACTACCAATATTTATATAATGTACCTGTCAAGAAGGACTTACCTGAATTCTCGATGCTGAATGCAGGAGCCAATTTTGGCACTCCTTTAGAAGCCGATTTAATCAATGAAGGAAGCGGTACGAACTTTGGAGTAGAGTTTACCATTGAAAAATTTTTAAGCAGAGGTTACTATTTTCTGTTTACCACTTCCATATTTGATTCAAAATATAAAGGCTACAGTGGCACTCTTCGAAATACAGCTTTCAACAGCAATTACGTCTTTAATTTATTAGGTGGATATGAGTTTAAAGTAAAACAAAACAACTTTATTACCATTGATATCAAATCAGTATGGGCTGGAGGTCGCAGATACATTCCTATTGACTTGGACAAATCTCAGCTAGCCGGATCGATAAAATACGACTGGGATGAAGCATACAAGAACAAATATGACGATTACCTTAGAACCGATATCCGATTTGGCTACAAAATCAATAAAAAGAAACATAGTCAGGAATGGGCAATAGATTTACAGAACGTGAGTAATCATCAAAACATATTTGGAGAAAACTACGACTCTGATAAAAACGAAACATATTTAACCTACCAACAAGGATTTATGCCAATGTTTTTATACCGCATACAGTTTTAAATCTCATGTTTGCAAGAGAAAACATGGAGTATTGAACAACATGAAATTTCGATTTTAGGGATAGCTTAACTTAGGGAACATTCAGGGAAATAGCTTTTAAGACAAGATCAACAGGGTTTGCAAGTTTTTAAAAAAAAATCATAGCTTTAAGCCTGTTAATCGCGTAAATCCTGTCAAAAAAACATGTGGTTAAACTTTGTTTCCTACAAAAAATATTAAAGGAAATCCCTGAGGGAACATTTTTTTCTCATCGACAAAAGGCACGAAAAATCACGAAAGAATTAAAACACTCAGAGTAAATTAACATCCAAATTTTGCAATGTTGACCTGCTAAATCCTTTCGTTTAATACTCGTGCCTTTTGTGGTAAAACCAAAAATCTTTTTATGCACAGATAAAACTCACTTTTAGAATCATTCTCATTAGTATAAAATGTTATTACCTTTGCGACATGAAAAAAAAGGTACTATTAGGACTTATCGGATTGGGAGCATTTGCAGCCCTTTATTTCTTCATTTTTGAAGATTACGGTAAAAAACATATCCCGGAATCAGGACCAATTATAGAAAAAGTGAAGGAACCTAAAAAACTATATGGTTTTATCATTGACTCTATGAATGTTGTTGAGGATAATATAAAACCCAACGAAAACCTATCTGAAATACTAGAAAAATACAATGTGCCTTATCAAAAGGTCGTTGAACTAGCCAATGCGTCAAAAGACGTTTTCGACGTGCGTAAAATGGTAGTGACAAAAAAGTACACCATCATTTGCTATAACGACTCTT
Source organism: Bacteroidales bacterium (assembly GCA_003249255.1). Lineage (GTDB taxonomy): Bacteria > Bacteroidota > Bacteroidia > Bacteroidales > Marinilabiliaceae > SZUA-582. The sequence continues at coordinate 119,673 of QKJP01000060.1, read as the reverse complement.
TAAACACTGCAAAAGCCATGATTTATGAGCCGAATGCTTATGAGTACATTGTTTATCATTTAGAAGATTCGATTTACGTTGAAAAATTTGAGAAAGAAGTTGCTTTTGTTGAGAAAGAATTTGCGGGAACAATTGAACTTTCATTAGCCGCTTCGATTGATAAACGAGGTGGCAGCCCGGCACTGACCAACGCAATGGTTGATGTACTAGCTTGGCAAATAGATTTTTACCGACTTCAAAAAGGAGACCAATATAAAATTATCTACGATGAAAAACAGGTAGATTCCACAGCTATTGGCATTGATAAAATTAAAGCCGTTTACATGCAACATGAAGGCAATGACTATTACGCCTTCTACTTCAATCAAGGCACCGGCGTTGATTACTTTGATGACGAAGGAAACAGTGTACGCAAGGCCTTTTTAAAATACCCATTAGAATTTACACGCATTAGTTCACGCTATTCAGGATCCAGATTCCATCCGGTTCAAAAAAGATGGAAAGCACACAAAGGAACAGATTTTGCAGCTCCCAAAGGAACACCTATCCGTACTGTTGGTGACGGTGTCGTAACTCAAGCTGAATACAGTAAGTTCAATGGAAACTTTGTAAAAATCAGACACAACTCAACTTACAGCACTCAATACCTACACATGAGCAAGATAGCCACAGGAATCAGAGCAGGTGTAAAAGTAAAACAAAGCCAGGTAATCGGTTATGTTGGGGCTACCGGGTTAGCATCAGGCAATCACCTGTGCTATCGATTCTGGAAAAACGGAAAACAAGTCGATGCTTTAAAAGAAAACATCCCCCCTTCTGAACCAATATCAGAAGAAAATAAAGATGCTTATAAAAACATTCGCGATGCCTTAAAAATACAACTTGGCAAAATGGAAGTTGTAGCATTATCAAGTGATACTATTAATAGTAAAGAACCTGTTTTAACACAGTAGCATTAACCAAAACCAGGAAAAGTGTTTTTTAACAGAAAAGCAAAACTATTCAGCTTATCACTTCACTTTCTCCTCTCAAAAAATTATTTTTGGAAAAAGTGAAGGCATGGAATACAAAAGTGGTTTAGTCATAAAGTCTACAGGAAGTCGTTATTCTGTTTTAAATGATGACAATGAAATCATTATCTGTCACATTCGAGGAAAATTACGATTAAACGACATAAGAAGTACAAATCCTGTTTCTGTTGGCGATAAAGTCAAATATACGCTTGATAATGAAGAAGGTGTGATTTGTGAAATTGAAGATCGTAAAAATTACATTATCCGCAGAGCAACAAATCTTTCTAAAGAATCACATATTCTTGCGGCCAACGTCGATCAGGCTATTTTAATCGTAACGATTAATTACCCAATGACTAGCAAGATATTTGTAGACCGCTTTATTGCAGCTTCGGAAGCTTATGGTATCCCGGTTAAAATCATCTTTAACAAACTAGATCGCTACGACCAGAAACATCTTCAAATATTGGATGAGTGGAGAGAATTATACGAAGGTATTGGATACCCAACGATAGCTGTATCTGCTAAACAAAATGAGCACTTTGATGAAGTTAAAGAATTACTAAAAAATAAAATTAGTGTGCTAAGTGGTCATTCCGGGGTTGGAAAATCAACCCTAATTAATAAGGTTGAACCCGGATTAAACTTAAAAACAGCAGAAATTTCAGAAGCCCATCAACAAGGTGTACACACCACTACATTTGCCGAAATGCATGCTTTAAGTTTTGGAGGATATATTATAGACACTCCGGGAGTTAGAGGCTTTGGCTTAATTAACATTGAGCGTGAAGAACTTAGCCATTATTTCAAAGAGATTTTTGAAAATTCTAACAACTGCCGCTACAACAATTGCACACACTCAAATGAACCCGGCTGTGCTGTTAAAATTGCTGTTGAAGAAGGGGTGATTGCACCATCCAGATATGACAGTTACATTTCTATACTACAAAACCGCTACGAAAAATACAGATAGCTATATCCTCAAAAAACAGCATTTAATCAAGATTAGCCATCTATCCATCAGAAACTTACAATGTTTTAAACATTTTTTAACAATTGTTAATCTTTTTAGCTACTTTTACGGTGCAAAATGGCAAATCCATCATATACTAAACGATTAAATCATTTATGAAAAAAGCCCTTGCAATAGCGCTTGTTAGCATTGCACTCCTAATAACTTCAAACATCTATTATTTCGTAGACACCTACAAATGGCAAACCGACACCCAAAAAGAAATTCTACAAAAGCAATCCATCATAGCTCTAGATGCTCTACACCAGCATTTTACAAAATCCCAAACCAATATTCTTTTACTTTTATCTCCTGCAGAGCTGAATGATTTATTTAAAAGCAGAGGGGGATCTCTCGAAGCGCAAAAAAGAATTGAACTCTTGTTTAGCCGCTACGAAGAACATCTTCAAGAATTAAAAGTATACGATGATAACGGCAACTTCTTTTGCCTGCGAAAAGGCAATCATAAAAACCTTATTTCAACCTTTGGAAAAACAGATGAACTTGAGGTTTATTCACCAAATATTTTTATTAATACTCAAAATGAAAATATTGTATACCAACAACCTCTTTACGAAAACTCAAAAACCTACGGCTATGTCGAATTTGACATCGCTTTGAGTAGTTTTTTTGATGCTTCTTTTCATAGTTTTAATTTAGAAGGATTAAATTTTCAATGGCTTTCAGACTTAAACGGCCAAACAATCTATAACACACTGGGAGCAAACACATTTACATGCTCACAAATCGATCAAATTACATCATCCTTAAAGGATGGAGAACCAGTTGCATTAGTTCACCACATCACTTTTGATGACATCGATCAAAAAGTTATTTCGGTATTTAATACGCTTCGTTTTGATCAAACCAAATACATAATCGCATTTTCCATACCTGAACAAATCGTTTCATTTTCCTTAATGCGTAATTTCCTTTATGTTGGGGGGATTTCTCTTTTTATTCTTCTTGCCATTATCATCCTTTTCTACATTTATATTAAAAGAAAAAGCATACGAGAAAAGCAACTCATCCAATCGGAAGAATCACTCAAAAAGATCATCCATTTTCTCCCTATTGGAGTGATACTTGTTAACAACGATAAAAAAATCACACAGGTTAATAAAAGTGCATTGCGATTATTCAATTATCAGGATGAAGATCAATTAATGCATCAGGAAGCCAACGACGAATTACTTTTTGACCATAAGATGACCTATGAAAAATCAACGTATTCATCCTCGTCTAAAAAGTATATCATCACAACTAAAGAAAAGCAAGAACAAGTTATTTTGTTTGAAGAAATTCCGTTCTATGCTTCACACGAAAAATATTATCTGCAAGTATTTATAGAAGTAACATCCATTGACCAGGCCAGAAAAAGCGAAGTTAAAGCCAACCAGGCAAAATCGAATTTCATTGCGAACATGAGTCATGAGCTTCGTACGCCTTTAAACGGCATAATCGGATTAACCGATATTTTAAGCTACAGTAAACTGAATAAAGAAGATCAGAAACTATTGACCACCATAAAACGTTCAGCTGACCTATTACTTGTTTTAATTAATGACATTCTTGATTTCTCAAAAATTGAAGCCGGCCGCTTAGAAATTGAATCGATTCCGTTTGACCTTGAAAAAGAAATTGACGCAACGGTGAATAGCTTTATGCATGAGGCTGATAAAAAAGGCATCAATTTATCGTGGCATAGTGACATTGATTTACCAAACAACTACGAAGGTGATCTTATCCGAGTTCGACAGATTTTAAACAACCTCATTAGCAATGCCCTAAAGTTTACAGACAAAGGAAAAGTTAAACTATTTGTTACCTCTACCAGACGGCTGAATGGCTCTCCGGGTCTATTGATATCCATAAAGGATACCGGAATAGGCATTCAAAAAGAGGCAATAAAATCAATCTTCAATCCGTTTTCACAAGCAGACGAAAGTACAACCAGAAAATATGGCGGTACCGGATTAGGAATTACCATTTCAAAACAATTAGTAAACATGATGGGAGGAGAAATTTGGGCGAAAAGTCCGTCAGGCCTATCTGACGATATAAAAAGACCTGGAGCAGAATTTGCTTTCACTCTTCCAATCTCCAAAGAGATTCATAATAAATTATTTGATTTCAACCACATCAAACACCTGGAACAAATCAGAGCATTTGTAATCACAGATGTTGATATTCAGATCAGTACTATAAAGAAAAATCTAAATTCATTAAACATTGAATACAAAGCTTTAGCGCCAACCTTAGAAACCATTGACATTATTCGAACCAATCAAAGATATCACCTCATTATCATTGATCAACGGCCAGACTTTAACGGTTTAGAATTCCTGCAAGAGCTATACAATCACCGTCTGCACAAACACTTACCCATAATCGTACAAAGTTCAGACTTTGATGCAGGTAATACTTCATTAGCCAAAAGGTTAGGTGCCGATTTATACTTACGAAAACCAATTAAATTAAACGTACTGAAGGATTCAATATTAAAATTCTTCCCAAACATTCCGAATAAACCTTTTAACCCGGTGGAGGAGCACTTAGACCAGACCTATCAAATACTTTTAGCAGAAGACAATATCTTAAATCAACGGGTTGCTCAAAACTTATTTAAAAATCTTGGTTTCAAAATTGATATCGCTAACAATGGCTATGAAGCTTTGAAGAAAATTGATAAGACAAATTACGATATTGTATTTATGGATTTATTAATGCCTGAGATGGATGGTCTGGAAGCCATTAAAAAGCTGCGAAAAAATGGAAATGCATGCCCTGTGATCGCCATGACCTCAAGCGTTGAGGAGTGCGAAAAAGAACGCGTTTTACAAGCAGGAATGGACGATTTTATAACAAAACCTGCAAGCCTGGAAGATTTATCAAGAATGCTTACTAAATGGTGCAAACGAAATTAATCAAATGTCAATAAACTTTTATAAACATAAAAAATACTGGAAATTTTTCCTGCTCATCAATGCTATTGCCATTGGTGCATTTACCCTTATCTACACCAATAATTTATCAAAAGAATTAAAGGAAGAAGAACGCAAAAAAGCAGAACTTTGGGCTCAGGCTACCAAACAATTGATCAGCAGTAATGAAAGTGACTCTTCAATCAAGCTCACTTTAGACATTATAAAATCAAACACGACTATCCCGGTAATCTTAACCGATCAAAACAAAGTGGTTCTGTTTTCCAGAAACCTGGAGGTTCCGGAAGAAAACAAAGAGAAGTTTCTACAAAAAAAGATCGTTGAAATGGAAAAACAAAACCCTCCTTTTATTGTAAATCTAGGTAAGGGTGAAAAACAATATTTCTATTATCAGGATTCTGTTCTCATTCAAAAACTGAGCTGGTTTCCCATTATTCAAATTCTCGTCGTAGGTCTTTTTATCACCATTGCTTATTTAGCATTTAGTGGTTCTCGTAAAGCAGAACAGGATCAAGTATGGGTAGGCATGTCAAAAGAAACAGCTCATCAACTGGGTACGCCTACAACATCGATGCTAGGTTGGGTAGATGTTCTCAAAATGAATGAAGAAACAGCTCCTCTTGGAGATGAATTAGCCAAAGATGTTGAACGCTTACAGGTTATTACAGATCGTTTTTCAAAAATTGGCTCAAAACCTGAATTATCCTACGAACCACTCAGCCCCATCATTAAAGACATTATCGAGTACCTGGATAGAAGAACCCCAAGTAATATTAAATTCACCTATGTAAATGGAGATGAAGATAGCATAACAGCCAAGGTAAATCCCGTACTTTTTCAATGGGTTCTTGAAAACATCAGCAAAAATGCAGTGGATGCAATCAGCGGAAAAGGCCGTGTGATATTTAAAATTAGTCAGGAAAACAAAAATGTGATTATTGACATTGCAGATACGGGCAAAGGAATGCCACGCACGCAGTTTAAAACAGTTTTCAGACCAGGATTCACCACAAAAGTAAGAGGCTGGGGACTAGGACTATCCTTAGCGAAGCGTATTGTAGAAGGCTACCATGGGGGAAAACTATTTGTAAAAGAATCGGAAATAGGTAAAGGAACTACTTTTAGAATCACCCTTCCGGCCTAGCAAAACAGTTTATTTTACGCTTTAGAAGTAAAAAAAAGTTGAATTCTTTTTTTCAAACTGTTAATTTTGTACTTTTGCACAGTTTTTAAATAAGGACTAGTGGATAAATTAAAGGACTATAACATATCCTTCAGTGGTTTAAAAGAAGGAAAGCACCTTTTTGAATATGAAATTGGCGCTTCATTTTTTGAGCTGTTTGAAAATCCATTAATCGAGAAAGGCTCAATTAAGGCAGAAGTTGAATTAAATAAAAGCTCGGCATTATTAACTTTAGATTTTAAGGTTAAAGGCGATGCGGTTACGAGTTGCGACAAATGCCTGGATGACTTATCGATTCCGATTGAAAACGAAGGAAAGGTGTACATTAAGTTTGGTGAAGAGTACGATGAACCTACTGAAGAAATAATTGTATTACAACATGGTGAGCATGAAATAAATGTAGCACAATTAATTTATGAGTTTATTTGTATCAGCCTTCCAATCAGACAGGTTCACCCGGAAGATGAAAATGGCAATCTAACATGCAACCCGGAAATGCTCATGAAATTAGATGAGTATTTAGTTGAGGAAGATGAGGATGAAGAAGAGATAGATCCCAGATGGGATGATTTAAATAAACTATTAGGTAATATCAATTAATATATTTTAAAATGGCACATCCTAAACGAAAGACGTCGAAAACGCGTCGCGACAAAAGAAGAACACACTACAAAGCAGTTGCACCTGCATTAGGAGTATGTTCAAACTGCGGTGCTACAGTAAAACTACACACTGTATGTGGTGAATGTGGTTACTACCGTGGTAAATTAGCTGTTGAAAAAGAAGTTACAGCTTAATTTTTATTGATTAATTTCAATAAAAAAATGCCTCCGTACATTCGGAGGCATTTTTTGTTTGTAAAAAATACATGGAGCACATTTGTTTAACTCCTACTATCGCTTAATAAGAATCAAACTCAAAGATTTGAAGAGACAGAATTAACTCTTTAGAGATAAGTAGTTAATTACTTATCAATAGTAAGCTTACGTTACCATCAAACATGCGGCGTCATTATGCATAGCCTGAAGGGCTATGAATATCATGGCGCTTAAATAAAATACCTGATAATATCCTAGTCCTTACAGGCTAGGCTTTGGGATATCGCCAACTTTGGGGCCTTTTTTTTTAGATTTATGCAGAGATGTATGTATTAGCTACTGACCTCAATAACCCTTTTTAGTCTCTCACAGAAAACTTCCTTCATTTTATTCAAAAGGTTAAACCACCACCAACAATTCCAATTTTAGCTAATACTTATTTGTTAAAGCTCTGTAATAAGACTCAAAAAAAACCGTTTAGATATTCAACACTGCATACACTAAGATAATCATCTCTATTCTCATCCGCTCCAGCTCCAGATACTATGGCAACTAAATTTCCATTTTCATCTACAACGGGTGATCCACTTAAACCTCCGCCATTCGCGGGTGCATTTATACAGTTGAGTAATAACATTGTACCCCTCGTTTTCTCATACGAAAACTCATAAATTCTTTGGCTTCCTTCTACATCCCAATAGGTCCATCCTAATGCATATAGTTTTTCCCCTTTTCTTATAGGAGTTGTTCTTATTCTTAAAGGATTTAAATCAGATTGATTTTCTTTTATTTTAAAAATCAAATAATCATTATAACTATACCAATTGCGCCCTATATACCTAAAATTCACTGAGTCTAATTTATCTGTATTTAACAACTCCTCACATAAAACATAGTTTCCCGGATGATGACGCGGATATATCCTCCATCCTTCCAGAGTTCCTTCAAAATTTGTCGTTTTCATCTTTGGGTGATGAGCCACAGCCAATGTATGCTTTGCTGCAATGGCAAAAGTATCACTTTGATGAATCAACAGAAACGCACAACCAATATTATTCTTGCTATAGGTAGTATCCTTAAAAATCACATCATTAATTCCTGTTGTACTCTCAAATATAGGAACTGTACTACTTTGGGAAATAACTGCTAAACAAGATAAAAAAGAGCATAACAATGCCAGGCTTAACCTTTTCATAAAAAAATTAAGTTAATAGTTGGTAAATAAATTAAAGCAAAACGAAAATGGAAGGCAAAAAAAGAGCTTAGTCAATGAAACTAAGCTCTTTGGCAAGAATTATTTCTTATCACAAGATTCTTTCTTTTTACAGCATTCTTTTTTCTCTGCACAATCTGCCTTTTCTTTTTTGCAACATTTCTTATCCTCGGATTTCTCAGTTTTTTGAGGCTCGTCGATAGTAGTAGCAGCAGGTGCAACCATAGCTAAGCTAAATGCAAATAAAAATGGTAAGATTAACTTTTTCATGATTTCTTATTTTTTGATTCGTATATAAATTAAAAACAATTCAAATGTAAAAGGTTTCATCTAACATCCAAGTTATTTACCTGTTAATCGCTGTTAACGACTTGTTAATATTTTATCAAGTGCACCATTTCTTACTATTTTTGCAATGTAGATAACGCAAAGTAGTATGAAGAACGGAAAGCAGTGTAAGTTTATCTTATTAACCACCATTACATTTTTAGCACTAAGTGGATTATTGTTTATTCAAGTGCTTTCTAGCATTAGAACTGCCAGGATTGCCGAACAAAACTTTAACCACAGGGTAGTAATGGCTCTTAAAGATTCGCGTGATGAAATAGGTCGTCAAATCCAAATAAATACCAGCATCAACAATTACCTATGCGGAAAAACATGCGCTGCTTTAGAACGGATAAAACACCGCGAAAAATTAGATTCCATCATCCGATCAAATTTAGAAATCTACAATTTACCATCGAATTTCAAGTTTACCATTTCGGAAACTTCAAATCCCGAAAATGCCTCCGGTCTCTTTGGAACAAAATGTTATCAACAAACTTTAAATGGACTATTGGAACAATCCGGCATTAAAATAAGGCTGCAGTTCCCAGACAGAAATCGTTTCTTAATGGCCGAAATGACTGGTACATTTATTATTTCCATACTCATTATTTTATTTGTTGTTTGGGCCTTTCTTTTTCTTTTAAAACAAAGCAAACAAAGACGCATTCAAATGGAACGCACCACAGCTTTTGTAAATAACATGCTACATGAACTTCAAACACCTTTGGCAAACATTAAACTGGCCAATAGCCTGATCACTAAAAATAATGGGTCGAATAAAACACCGGAATACACTCAAATCATAAAAAACGAATACGAGAAAATTCAAAGCCATGTGAATAATGTACTAAACCTGAGTTGTGATCAATTAAATACTAAAAGTAAACCCCTAGAAATAAATAAATTAATAACAGATATTTCCAATGAATTTTCGTACCGCATAAATGAGTTGAAAGGTGAAATAAAAGTGCACAATTACCCTTATCCTCTATACACACAAACGTATAACAATCAACTATTTAACGTTTTTAACAACTTAGTAGACAACGCCATTAAATACTCAAAAGAAAAACCTAACATCAACATCTCCATCAAAAAAAATAAAGATCAAATAGAAATTGAAGTATCAGATCTAGGAATTGGTATATCATCAGCTAATCTTCCGCATATTTTCGATCTGTATTACAGAGTTAACACAGGTGATATTCATAACATTAAAGGTTTTGGAATAGGGTTAGCATACGTCAAACAAGTTATTGAAAATCACAAAGGCAAAATAAAGGTAAAGAGCGAATTAAATAAAGGCACTACATTTAGTATAACTTTACCTCTGAATCAATAAACTGACTATGAACGATACGAAAATCCTTTTTGTGGAAGATGATACAAGCATGGGCTTCCTTCTCGTAGACTTTTTGGAATCAAACGGTTATGATGTTAAACTTTATAAAGATGGCAATAGCGGCTTAAAAGCATTTAAATCCGGAAAATACAACTTCTGTATTTTAGATGTAATGCTACCCGGTATTGACGGATTTTCGATTGCAGAAAAAATTCGTGCCGAGGACAAACAAGTTCCCATCATCTTTTTAACAGCCCGAGCCATGAAAGAGGATAAAATCAAAGGATTTCGATTAGGAGTTGATGATTACATCACAAAACCTTTTGATGAAGATGAACTTTTATGCCGCATCGAGGCAATTTTACACCGGATCAAAAACTATGAAACACTACATACAGAAATAACTGACTTTAAAATAGGGCGTTTTTCTTTTGATTATAATAACCAATTACTAACACATCCAAACCATGAACCTCGCAGACTGACGGCTAAAGAAAACGAAGTATTAAAATACTTATGCTTAAATAAAAACACTTTGATTAAAAGGGAGGATATCCTTATCGCAATTTGGGGAGAGAATGATTATTTTAATGGAAGAAGTCTGGATGTTTTTATTGCGAAGCTTCGCAAATATCTTGCCGGAGACACCCGCATCCAAATCGAAAATGTTCCTAAAGTAGGATTTGTTTTAAATGTTACATAAACTCCATTCCTAACAAAGAAATATCATCAAATACAGAGCCTTTTTCCAAGAGCGCATCTACTTCAACATTTAACTCTTCAAAATTTTCATCCAAAGAATTGGAGTTTGCCAATATTCTTTCAATATCCTCTGTCCCGGATTCAACCTGACTACCATCATCTAGTTCGACTATTCCATCGGTAAAAGCCAAGAGTTTAGCACCTTTACGTACTCTTACCCGACCAACTTCTACGGTAGGAATAAAATCGAGCATTCCTAAACCAATGGAACCTTTTTCTAAGGATAATAAATGTTTCCGATTTTTATCGTACAACAAAGGAGGAAGATGACCTGCATTTACATAAGACATTCGTCGGGTTAATAAATTATATCGCCCAATAAACAAAGTAATAAACTTCTCATTGTTAGCACTTTCATTCACACGCGCATTCAATTGGTGTATCAATGTCTTAAGGTTCACCCGTGCCGTGAACAAAGTCCGCATTACTGCTTGAAAATTAGACATTAAGATGGCTGCAGAAATCCCTTTACCGGATACATCTGCCACGCAAAAACCAACCGTATTACGAGATAACATAAAGGCATCGTAATAATCTCCGCCTACACCTAAGTGAGGATGGTAAATCGAGCGTATTTTAAACTTGGTACTTTGAGGTAACTGCTCAACACTGGGAACTAACTGCTGCTGTATACGAGATGCCAATTCCAACTCACGTTGCAAAGCTTGCTGCTCTAACAAGGCATTTTGCATTCGTTTATTTTCGATAAATACAATGATTAGATTTGAAATAATCTGAATCAGTTTTAAATGTTTTATCGTAGGACTGATTCCTTGATGCTCTTCCTCAACATCACCTATTAAAATAAAACCAATTGCACGATATCTGTGATACAAGGGAATTACCGCATCAAATCCTTTTAAACAAGGTGGATGTTCCATGGTAATATTTTCAATTCCCTTATACTTTAAAAGATGTTCTTCTACATTTATCTTTGCAGCTTCGGTTACTGGTACTCCGGAAACTAAGAGGTTATGCCATTTATTATCAGCGCTGGTAAATACCAATATTTTTCCAACTTCAAGTTCTTCGCGAAGTAAGATCTCAAATTCGGACAATAAATCTTCGATGGAATGATCCTGATTGATGGTTTGTGCAATATCAAGAATGATGTTTAATCGATCCTTATAAATACGTAGCCGTCTTTTTTTAATATGCGTTACCATTCAAATCTTTTGTTGGAATACAACTAAGGTATAAAAAAAATGGAGAGTTGTCACCTGATGTGCTTAAAAACACAAACCCTGTAACAATATGATTATAAACCATAGCATTACAGGGCAATATCTAATTTTGTGTCTATTCTTTTACACGCTCAACATAGGAAGAATCCCTGGTGTCGATTTTGATCTTATCACCTGTATTCACAAATAAAGGAACCATAATGGTAGCACCGGTTTCAACAGTTGCAGGTTTTAAAGAGTTGGTAGAAGACGTATCTCCACGTACACCAGGCTCAGTATAAGTCACTTCAAAAGAAACAAAATTTGGTAAATTCACCATTAAAGCTGTTTCAGTATCTGCATGATAAACCACTTCCACTTCCATCCCTTCAGCTAATAACTCAGGAGTATCAATGATTTCCTTTGCAAGAGGAGTTTGCTCATAAGATTCCATGTTCATGAAATGATATCCCATATCATCGTTAAAAAGGAATTGGTGTGGGCGACGTTCTACACGAGCCTCTGTAACTTTTACTCCTGCATTAAAAGTATTTTCTAATACTTTACCGGTTGATACATTCTTCAACTTTGTACGTACAAAAGCTGCACCTTTACCAGGTTTTACGTGCTGAAAATTAACAATGAACCACAATTGCCCGTTGTATTCAATACACATCCCATTTCTAAAATCAGCGGTAGTTGCCATAATATTGAAATTCTACTTATTATATTATTCTAAAATCGCACCAAAAGTAATGTAAATGGCTCGAACGAAAAAATAAAGATTCAGATTTCAGAATATTTCCACCGGTAAAGGGTTAAACTTAAAGAATCAACTCCGGGCAAAGTTTTCATTGCACACCTGAACAAACTCAAAAAAAACACAAATCAAAACACTGACAATCTACAACTTAACAACAAAAAACAAGAAACAAAGATCCTTTGTTTATTTTACTCCAAAAAGCTATTAGGAACACGAAACAATAAAAAATATCAAGGAAATTTCAGCTTTTCTGATCTACAATTACCTTGATAAAATTCGCTAGTTGTGCTTTAACAAATGACATTCCATGTATCAAAGACTATCAAACTATTTTCTGAGCCTTTTTTTATTGGCGAACGACGCTACTAAATGGATGTTTTAAACCTTTATAAGACCTCAATTCACATTTAAAGGATCCTACTACAATATCAAATTCAATTTTTATGGGAATACGGTTTTTATCTTTGGTCACCCATACTTTAACATCATCTTCGGTAGTAAAAACCCGACCAACTTCAGTAACCGGCGAAAAAACATAACATTTAACCTTCCCAAAATCGGTTTTAATGGTCTCAATACCTTTATATCTAATACGCAGAGGGAAAAGTTTATCGGAGAAATAAGTCATAAATTCAATAATCTCACCTTCTTTCAGATCATCATTAATTTTGTGATTACGTGCAAAATATATGGCAGATACCATGTCTAAAATATCAGGATGAACAAAATGATCGCCAGATTTTTGACTGGTAACTTTAGACGAATCATGGTCAAATAACACTTCGTTATAGTAACGATACCTACCTTCTTGAATATTGCGAACTGATTTTACAGGTAATCCATTGGTAGGATTAATATAGCTTTCGTACTGGTCTCTTACTTTATAAATAGCATCAGCCAAACCTACTGTTTTCCCTAAACCAACAACATGCTGTACTCTTTGACCATTTAACTGAACATCCTTTACACTTAAGCAAGCTTCACCACCTTTAACAAAACCGTAGTTTAATGAAAAGTTCAATTCCTCTCCATTTTGGAATGCTTCATGAGAAGTAATTGTATACAAAGGAATGGTATCTAATGATTGCGCATCTTTGGAGGCTGCTAAAAAAGAACTTGATAGACCAAGAATAAATAAAAATGCAAAACGTATCATAATTGTCTTATTTAAGTTCAACAATGAGTTTTCTTCTTATTCTAAGACAATCAATTATCAGGCCACACTTATTATTTTAAGAGAAGACAGATATTAGAGGCTGGAAGTTGGAAGTGTGGTGATGGTAGTATCTGATGTGCTAGCAATATATTGTACCAAGTGCGGAATTACAGCTTTGTTAGTTGTGCCTGGCGCATAGAAATCAATCATGTGCTGATTTGCAAATGTATCAATATGCAAATTAATCTCTAATTATTCGATGCTTATCTTATAGCTGTAAACACAATCTAAAAGAGCTAAAAAGACTTGCAAAATGTAGCTTTGAATTCAGTCGAAACTCCTTGAATTGACTAAAGTGCTAATTTACACATTAACTAATTAGCACATCTGTCCATTATTTTTTTAAATCACCTTCTTCTTAGGAGTAGTTGCAACAAAATCTTTTAGGTAAAATGGTTCGAAATAGGCAACATCTTCGAATTGTCCCTGAGCGAACTTTTCTTCTGCCAGAGCTCCAATATGTTTAGCTAAAGGATGACAATCGTTTAAGAATTCGGCATTTGGATGATTGATGACCTCTCTACACTTCTCCGCTCCATTCCCGAAAAAAACAACTTTATTGCTTTCTAAAATAGATACAAAAGTATCTTCATCTACAATCTTTGCAGATACATCTTCTACTTTTTCCAATTGAGGATTAAACAATGCGGTATAAACTTCCATGCGACGAGCGTCCATCAATGGGCAAAATAAAATTGGCATATCTGAAGACAAACTATTTTGAGAAATCACTGGATAAGACAAAATAGTTAATGAATCGATGGCAATTAGGGGCTTGTTTAAGCCATAACAAAGACCTTTGGCAGTCGAAACACCAATTCGTAAACCCGTATATGACCCGGGTCCACTACTTATGGCAATGGCATCAATATCAGTTAATTCCGGAGCATTTGCTTCTTGAAATAATTCTTGAATAAGCAAAGTTAAGTGACTGGCATGGGAATTAACTTTAAACAATTCCTTTGAAGCCACTACATCTCCATCTTCACAATAAGCCACTGAACACACCGAAGTGGAGGTTTCAATACAAAGAATTTTTGCCATGATCTAATATTTTATTTACTACAAAAACAGAAAATTCGACTTTAATAACAGATAAACAAACTAAGTGCTTCTGCTCAAAAAATCCAAAATCGATTTTTCCGGAAACAAAAATAACAATTGTTCAGATGCTGACCTAATGAAAAAATATAGGTGGATAACGAAATTGATTTGTATTCAATTGATGAGTTGAAATAAAACAATTAAAATAAAACCATGAAGACAATTTACTTATGCATTATTACAGCTGCAATTCTGATGACCAGCAGCTGTAAAAAGAATGGAGACAATTCTAAAGCAAATTCAATTTCATCCATAAAATACGGAACATCATTTGGAGAATGCTTAGGCTATTGCGCACATAACATGACGATTCAAAAAGATTCTATTTTCTTTAGCAAAAGTGGTTGGAACATGCAAGATGTTTTACCGGATGAATCTGCAAAAGAAAACATTAGCCCAGAGTATTGGAATGCTCTACTGGAAAAAATAGATTTTGAAGCATTTATTGAACTAGATGATGTAATTGGTTGTCCGGATTGTGCTGATGGAGGTGCAGGATGGATTGAGATAACCAAAAACAATCAAAGCCACAGGGTTACTTTTGACCTTCAAATGAAACCGGATACGTTAAAACCTATTCTTCCTTTTCTGAATGCTTATCTAAAAGCGTATGAACTGGATGAAATAACAGAAATAGATTTTAACAACAGAGTATTAATCAATCAAGAGGCTACTTTAAGAATTGTAGAACAAGGTAAGTGTAAAACAGAAAAGTTAGTGGAAATAATTCAAGCTGGAAAGACAGTGCAATTTCACACGCCATACATATATCTTGAACAAGTTATTGATGGAAGCAAGTACAAAATGAACATAGTTTTATGGGATGACTCGACTACAATTTCAAAAGATATGATTGATGTAATGGAAGATTATAAAGTTAGAAAGGCGGATGTTTTTATTATATCTGCCCAATAAAAAAGAACCTGCTTTGCTGTAACGTTTTACATCAAAGCAGGTTTTTATGTTTGCAAGGGTATTTTTCTCAGAAACAAGACCTAAGATTCAAGCATCAAAACCTATAGAATCATTATATCGCCCCTACAGGGCTAAATTCTCACTAAATTTATTTTCATAGGGCGGTGCCCTATGCTATTTGATTTCGCCCCTTTGGGGCTTAATTACAAACATTACTAAAGAACATTAGGTTCTAAAAAACTACAACTGTATGGGTTTTCCGTTGTAGAAATCTAAGATCTTACTACGCAAAATATACTCGTACTTGGCTTGTAACAAATCTAATTGAGCTTTGGTATAATCTGTTTTTGCAATGTTATAATCTACTGAGGTGACCATTCCTAAATCAAACCGTTTTTGAGTATAAGCAAAAGACTCTTCGTAGGACTTCACGGCTTCTTCACTAGCCAAATACTGTTTATAAGAAGCTGTGGCATCGGCATAAGCTTGTTGAACTTCTTTACGCAATTTTAACTTTTCACTTTGAAGTTGGAAACGTGCATCATCCAAACCAATCTTCACGTTTTTAATTCTAGTTCTGGTTTGAAAGCGATTAAAAAGAGGGACATTTAATGTTAGGCCAATATAACTGGATAAATTATCTGAGTATTGCGTGGAAAAATCTTCATTCTTGAAATCTGCAATAAAAAAGGCTGATGTTCCATAGCCGGCATAAGCATTTAATGTTGGATAAAGTCCTCCTTTGGTTTCTTTCAATTGAAATTCGTTTTTGGTCACTAATAAATTACGAGACTCGACTTGAGGCATAATGCTTAAAGCATTTAAATAAATGGCATCCGGGTTTTCTGCCATAAATTTAGTTAGATCAGGCATTTCGGGAGAAGAGATTTCAAAAGCGGTCACATCATCTAAATCTAGGAGTTGAGCAAGATCTAACTTGGCCAACAACACATTGTTTTCTTGTTGAGTTACATTTAAAGCTTCCCTGGCAGACTGAGACTTAATCTCTAACAAATTACCCAAGGCCAATTTTCCGGCATCCACCGACTTTTGAGTTCGTTCTACCTGTAACTTACTCACTTCATATTGTTCTTTTGTAACACCCAACAATGCTTCATCATACAATATTTGCATAAACTTCTTGGTAATCTGAAGCATTATTTCATTTTCCATTGTTTTAATGTCTTGCTCTGATGATAACAGTGCATAACGATTTTTCTTAATCGCATTTTGTTTTGCAAATCCTTCAAACAAGGAGACTCTTGAGCTTAAACTCGAATTAATACTTTTGGTATTTCCATCATAAGAGGCACCCCCTACTTGTGAATTATTTGAGGCGCTTTTTAATTCTGCATTAGAGTTAAAGTTTAAATCTGGCAATAAATCGAATTTAGATTGCTTAAACTCATTTTCATTTAATTCTTTATTCAATTTTTGACGTTTAATGTCGATGTTGTTTTCGTGGGCATGGGTGATGCATTTTTGCAGGGTCCATGCTTCGGAGGATTGGGCATTTGTTACAGATGAAATTGTAAAAAGCAATCCGATTATGTAGGTTATTTTTTTCATTGATAAATCTATTATGGGATATTACGCCCCTTCAGGGCTAAAATGAAACACCATTTTTGATACATAGGGCGTTGCCCTATGCTAATATATTTAAGGCTTTCAGCCTAGATTTGCATAATAAAGATCCTTTCTCAATTATGCCTTAATAATTATCACTTTGGCCTTTATTTGCATGACAGAATTCCATTAATAATTAATCATTAACCACTAATAATTACCCATTGGAATTATTCGCATAATGAAAATCCATTATTAACTATTCATTATTATTTATTCTTTAACCACTATCCTTTAGGGACTTTAATCTTTTCTTCTTTGGTTAAGCCGTCTGTTACTTCGATGGTGATACCATCAGACAAACCGGTTTGAATTTGACGTTTCTCAAAAATCTGTGGCGCGGTTTCGATTTCGATAAAAGCGGAGTCGTTTGAGAAGGTGATTAACTGCTCTTTTACGGCTAATACACTATCGCGACGATCTAATACGATATCTGCGGTTGCACTGTAACCTGCACGGATAAACTGACCTTCTTTCAGTGTTACACCGGCTTTAATTTCGAACTGGATTGCACCATTTTCTTCAACGCCTTTTGGCGCAATAAATTCTAATTTGGCAGAGAATTTTTCTTCATCAATGGCTCCAATGGAAAGCATTAGTTCCATACCTTCTTTAATCTTGCCTACTTCTGTTTCATCAACCTGACCTTCGAAAATCATTTCGGTCATATCGGCAACATTGGCGATGGTTGTACCCGGATTAAAGGTATTACTCTTAGTCACCATGGTTCCTTCTTTGATTGGCACATCTAACACCATACCATCGATGGTTGAACGAATGATGGTATTGGTTTGACCATTCATGTTTTTAGTTACCCCTTCTTTGATTAACTGAAGGTTGTTTTCGGCTGCATCGCGATCGGCTAAAGTAGTTTCGTACTTTAATTTTTCTGAAAGGTATTCTGATTCAGGAATCACCTTCTCGTCGTATAACTTTTGGTTTCTTTTAAATTCGATTTCGGCATTTGTTGCGGCAATCTTTGCTCGACGTAATTGTGCTTCGGCATTGTTTACCTGAACGACTTCGGGGATAATACGTAGCTTGGCAATGATATCTCCGGATTTTACCATATCACCTTCTTCGACATAAATCTCGGTGATGATACCTGATTCTTGTGGCTTGATTTCGATCTCGCGACGTGGGACTACCGAACCGGTTGCAACGGTTTTATTAATGATTGTTGCAATTTCGGCAGATTGTGTTTCGTAAATGATTGGATCTTTTTTCGATTGGCTGTAAAGGTATTTTACAACGTATCCGACTAGTGCTACGAATACGACTAAGGCTAAAATTCTAAGTGCTTTTTTCATATGAATGTAATTATTTTTCAATGGACATATGGAACTCCCAAATAAATTCAATCATTCTCCAGTGTGGAACTTGAATAATTGAATTTACATGGTCGTTTCATGATATTTTGTGTTGTTTTTTTCTTTTTAATCCCGGGGTTTCACCAAGGGTAGTTAGTTATATGACGCTCTTTCAGAGCTAACTTTCATTTCGTTGATTAAACCATAGGGCTGCGCCCTATGCTAATGTATTTCGGGCCGTTGGCCCTTTTTGATTTCTATCATCTGTCTTTCAGTACCTATCATTCATGTCGTAGGGCTTCGATTGGTTTGATGCGGATGGCTTTGAGGGCAGGCATTAATCCGGCGAAGAAACCTACGAAGATTAACATTATAAGTGCTGCAATGGCCATGCCTATTCCGACTTGAGGATCCATAAAGAAATTAGGTTCGTTGGGTGGAGCAATGGCTCTTTGAGCATCGGTAATTTGATCAATCACAGAAAGAATTATCATCCCAAATGCCAAACCAAAGAAACCGGCAATGGTGGTAATAAAAACCGATTCGGTTAGTATTTGACCTACCACTTTCGATGGAGGAGCTCCTATTGCACGCTGAATACCAATTTCTTTCGTACGTTCTTTTACCACTACCAGCATGATGTTACTAATACCAATGGCTCCTGCCACGAGTGTTCCGATACCTACTATCCAAATCAAAATATTGATACCCATAAACATATAGTTCATTTGCATACGGCGTTCTTCCAAGTTAAAACTACCTATGGCTTGTTCGTCATCCGGTGCTAAACTATGATTGTCTCGTAGAATGACTTTTATATCATCCATCACTTCTTTTACTGAATAGCCTGCTTTGGTCGTAAAAGCAAAGTAATTGATTCGATCTCCATAGTTAAAGGTCTGCTGCATAGATGTGAATGGTAAAAAAACTGTTTTCTCCTTGTCTCTTCCAAATGTCATTGGTCGGGATACTCCTACAACCATAAAATAAACACCGTTTACTCTTAACATTTGTCCAATGGGATCTACATCTTTATTAAACATGACTTTGTATACATCTTCACCTATGACACATACTTTTCGTTTTAACTTAATGTCTTCGTCGTTTAAAAAACGTCCCATTAATATAGTACAAGGGTCAATTTCTTTATAAATAGGGTAATCGCCCATTACGGTATAGGCAGCAGACCTTAACCCTCTCACCACATTTTCTCCTTCTGAAAGATCACGGCCATTTAAGCGCGGTGAAATAATATCAACACCTTTAACCTGATCTTTAATTTCGATGATGTCATCGTTATTTAGAGACCACCAACGTCCGCGGTTAAAACCTCCGTAAGCTTTGGTCGTCATCATCCCCCACATAAAACCACTATTTTCTGCAAAGCTTCTGAAACCGTGTGTAGCTCCGTTTACCAAACCGTTACCAGAACCGGTCATTACCACCAACATAAAGATGGCCCAGGCAACACCAAATGCAGTTAAAGCGGTGCGGAGTTTATTTTTTGACATGGCATTGAATATTTCTTGCCATCTATCTTTTTCGAACATCTTTTCTTAAATAAGTTCGGAGCCCGAAGTACGGAGTCCGGAGTTTTAATAAAAGACACAAGACATAAGAGTCAAGTATCAAGACTGTTTATAATTCTTCTATTATTCATCATGCAATGCCACAATTGGCCGGATGGCAGCAGCTTTACGTGCAGGAATGTATCCGGCTATTAATCCGGCTAAGACCAATATTATTAAGGCTGCCACTCCTACTCCAACACTTGCAGATGGATTAGAGAAAGCACGTTCTACATCGGGCATATTTCTTAACATTATAGAAACTCCTGATAACAATGCCATTCCTGCTGTTAAACCGACAAATCCGGCTATCGATGTGATAAAAACAGACTCTGAAAGAACTAATCTAATGATTGACCAAGGCGTTGCTCCTAATGCTTTTCGAATACCGATTTCTTTAGTGCGTTCTTTTACAAGGATGATCATAATGTTACTTACTCCTACAATACCAGCAATTATAGTCATGATACCAATCACCCAAACGAAGAGGCGAATTCCTCCAAATAA
Organism: Bacteroidales bacterium; assembly: GCA_003249255.1. GTDB lineage: Bacteria > Bacteroidota > Bacteroidia > Bacteroidales > Marinilabiliaceae > SZUA-582. Next base: position 98,883 of record QKJP01000060.1, on the reverse strand, counting down.
ACCTTGAAACATCACTAAGGTATCCATCATGTTCCATAAGCCAATGGCAGATTCATCATCTACAGAAACCCGATGACGTGATGCCAATACGTCCCGAACTGCTTTTTCTATTTTCTCGTGTTCTGCCGGTGTAGCTGCTGTTGTATTTACAGCTATCTGGGTAAGTTTATTTCCTCCGTTAAAAACTCGCTGACTGGTGGTTAAAGGAAAGTAAACTTTCTTTTCTTCCTTGTCGTCAATGTACTCCATCACTCCCACTACCTTAAAAGGAATATTATTCACCTTAAGATATTTTCCTATTGGATCTTCGTCTCTAAAAAGAATACGTTTTACAGGAGTTGATATCACCACCACTTTACGGTAGTCTTTAATGTCTTTTTCGTTGATGAATCGGCCAGTGATCTGATTAAAAATCTGGATTTTATTAAACTCCGGCATTACTCCTTCGGTTTGTCCTGAGTAAAATTCTTTTTTATAGGTAAGATTGGCGCCAAAGTTATTGAAGAAGCGACCTGATAAATAATCCAGATCACCTGACAATTTGGTTGCCAGGGCTACGATATCTTCATCGGTAAATTGGATGTGACGACCGGCCTTTAATCCATCGTGGGCAATTTGCGATTTCCCCGATCTTATCCATAAAGCATTGGTAGAACTACTGCTAAAATTCTTTGACATCCCATTCTCAAGTCCTTTCCCGGATCCTAAAAGAATGATGAGCATAAAAATTCCCCATGCCACACTAAACCCGGTCATCATAGCGCGCAACCTGTTCTGCTTAAGGGTAGTTAGAATTTCTTGTATATAATCATACATAATAAGGCAGGTCTTAAAGTTGCGTTTCTAATACAGGTTCGAGCCGAAAAGATTCATTAATCTCGTTGGCTTCTATTAAACCATCGCGCAAACGGATAACACGTTGAGTCTTTTCTGCGATATCATCTTCGTGGGTGACGATAACTACTGTTTTTCCCTGACGATTAACTTCATGTAAGATATCCATCACCTCGTAAGAAGTTGAAGTATCTAGCGCACCGGTTGGCTCATCGGCTAAAATTACACTTGGATTCGAAATTAATGAACGGGCTATTGCCACACGTTGCTTCTGACCTCCGGACATTTCACTTGGTAAATGCTCTGCATGACTTTTTAAACCTAAACGGTCTAAATATTCTAAGGCCAGTGCATTTCTTTTTTTGCGACTCACTCCTTTATAATAAAGCGGTAAGGCCACGTTTTCCATGGCATTTTTAAAGGATATTAAATTGAACGACTGGAAAATAAAACCGATGTGCTCATTGCGGAAAGCTGCTGCATTACGTTCGTTCATTTTCTCGATTAGGATATTATTTAAATAATATTGTCCGCTATCGTAGTTATCCAAAATCCCCAGAATATTTAATAATGTGGATTTTCCTGATCCGGATGATCCCATAATGGAAACCATCTCCCCTTCTTTGATATCGATGTCGATTCCTTTCAGCACATGCAATGAGTTATTGCCATTGTGATAGGATTTGTGTAGTTGAGTTACCTTAATGATACTTTTGCTCATTTTTTTTAAGTTCGGAGTCCGGAGCCCTGATAGCTATCGGGGGGAGTCCGGAGTTGTTTACAGCTTTTTTTAGCACGGAGTCCGAAGTTCGGAGTCCGAAGTACATTTACAGCTTAGTTAATTTGCATTCGTTATAGTCCAAAGGCTGTGCCAAAATACTTAAACGACTATTTTTCAATAAAATATAAATTTACGTCTCTATTACTCTTCTGTAAAGTGTAAATTATTTTTACAGGCTTGTGTCAGATTTTTTGACATTCGAATAACTTATTTGTGTACTATATTTGAGCCCTACAGGCTTCCTTCTCATTTATTCGCAACACAGGGTTAAAACCCTGTGCTATTATAACTTTGCCTTACAGGCAAATAATACTTTACAGATAGCTAAAGTAGTTGGTTGGTGAAAATTAATGCGTTAACAACTTGTTAAACTTTGCGTGCATTTAATTAAACACTATTGAAAATCAACATTTATTCCGCCTCCAGAAGTTGACATGTAAACCGGAATACCACCGCCATTCATGCTTCCAACAATTTTATTTTGCTTTGATGTTCCGCTAAAATTCTCTAATTGCATATTCACATGGTCGCCATGAAGATTAAGATCCATTCCTAGTTGAGATGGAATGCTGGCATGAATACCACCTCCCGAAGTTTCGAGATGAAGTTTTTCTGTAAGTCCGGTAATAGTTGCCTGAATTCCGCCTCCACTTGTACGAGCTACAACATTCTTCATCTCTCCGTTTAATGAAATTTGGCCTCCGCTGGTTCCTACATTCACATTGCCGTTAACATGATCGAGTTTGATGCCTCCGCCGGAAGTAAAGGCTTTAATATTTCCGTTAGTGTTAGCAATGGTGATGCCTCCACCACTGGTTGTGACATTTACATCGCCTTGACTATCTTCTATTTTTATTCCTCCACCTGAGGTTTCTCCAATTACACTACCAGAAATGCCCACTAAATTAATCCCACCTCCACTGGTATTCAGTTTCTGTTCTCCTGATAGATTAACAATGGTAATACCTCCACCTGAGGTATGAAGATTACTAGTAACATTTTTGGGCAACTCGATTTGAAAGGACACCGAAAGTTTTTTCCACATTTCACTGGTTGAAGTACGCTTGGCTTTAACGATCAATTCATTCTCTTCTAATTGAATGCTTAAATCGTAACCTTCGTCTAATCGTTGTACCAACTCATCATCCGGCGATAACAGCCAGCCGTTTTTCTCTACAAATACTTTTACTGCGATTTCATTCTCATCGTGTCCCATTACTTTAATTCCACCAGATGTGCTTGAAACCGATAAAAATTTAACATCTCCTGTCGAGAATGTTTTTAAGATTGATGGCTCGCGATTGGATGCACAACTCATACTTACAAATCCGGCAATTAGTAAAAGTGTCGCTATCAAAATATTTCTGTTCGATTTAGTTTTCATGATTGTCTTTTTTAGTTGGATGAATACTACACTTCAAAAGTACGGCAACATTGAAGGCGATGTGTCATAGGGAAATTAAAGAATGTCACAAGATGTCATAACATATAAAAGTGCATAGTGCGGATAGGCAGTTTGCTTAGTTGTGCTTAGTGCCTAGATAGAATACTCATAATTTTAAAAGCATAATCGAAGATGTAACGAGATCAATTATAACTTGAGTGACAGCATCAATAAAATATAGAGTACTCCGAAACCAATTGCATTATATCGACGGTATAAATTGCGAACATACAATCCGAGTAGAGCAAGCAATTCGTCATCCTTTTCTAAATTGATAGTACCTTTAATTCGGTTTCCATAGAATGCTATAGAATTTCCATTTTCTTCGTTACACAACCAACTTAAAGATATTAGCGTGGCTGCTTTCCAATTGAAGAAACGGTCTTTAATTCTGATTTTTGCTTTTAGCAATGACCATTTCAAATCAATTTCACCAATTTCGGTGTTATCAGAAGGGTCTATTATGCTAAGTTTTCCTTTGATAAGGCTAGAGTACTTAATCAGAAATTTTTCTTCTTTAATCTCAATTTCTGAATTAAAGCTAAAGAAGGGATTGTGTAAAAAAGCTATTGATTTAGAATCTTTGTAAAGTTTATACCCTTGGTTAAAAAAGTTAGACTTCCACTTATATTTAATTGACATGATCTTATGATTTAAATAGCACAGAAAAAAGGATGACCCAAACTGGCATTTGGCTTAGAATAATCAACATAGTAAACCGGTAGTAATAATTATTAATGAGTAGGCCTGTAAGTAAAAGTAAATCCTCCGGAACATTGCTCTGCACACTTCCATTTTGATAGGAACCTGAAAAGTGAATATGCACTCCATTTTTTCCATCAATGCGCCACTTTGGATTAAAGAAATTAACCACTTTCCAGTGATAAACGCTCCCATTAAGATAAATGGAGGCTTTATTAAAAAAGTTGCTTAGCCTAATAGTTGCTACAATTCGTTTTTTATCTACATCAAGAATTTCGGCTTTATCTCTCAAAAGACTTTTTGTTCGGAACTTTAACTTAGTTCCATTATAGTTGATGGTTGACGAGAAGTCTATGTTGTTATCTTTCATCTCCCCAATTTGTTGAGAGCCAATAAAGAGTTTGTGCGTGGTGGATAAGAATTTGCTTTTCCAGCTTAGAGTTATTTTGTTCATTAGTTCTATTTAATAAAGTTGCATTCGTTGAAATAAGGTGAGAGAATGGATGAAATAATTAAAATGATAGTATATATCTGCTCAATTGAATTGAACACACATCGCCCATTCAGGGCTATAGATAGATTGGTCTGTATTCATAGGGCATTGCCCTATGCTAGAATCTGTAAGGCTTTCAGCCTTGGTTTAATTTACACATTATCGAATTTGAGCATTTGCACATTACAACATTAGCACATCAGCACATTGTCTACTTCTGACTACTGACTTCTGCCTACTGATTTCTTCTCACATCCCAATCACTTTATAAAATGCCTCTTTATACGATTCGCCTATTGGAATTTTCGTTTCGCCTATGGTTATGCGATTACGTTCGATCACTTCGATTTGATCGATGGCTACCATATATGACTTATGTACTCGTACAAAATGATCGTGTGGTAAGATGCCGGCCATACTTTTGAAGTTTTGGCGGGTCATGAGTTTTTTGTCCTTGGTATGAACACGTAAATACTCACTCATTCCTTCGATGTAAAGAATATCGGCAATTTTCACTTTTTCTAAACGATACTCTGTTTTGATGAAGATGGTGTCGCTCATGGTGGGTTGATCCACTTCTTTAAAGTCTTCGGCTATTTTATCAACTGCTTTAATGAAACGCTCGAAAGTAAAGGGCTTTAGTAAGTAATCGGCCACATCAAATTCGTAACCTTTAATTGCATATTCGCTATAGGCAGAGGTGATAATGACTTTAGGACGATTGTGTACGGCTTCTAAAAACTGAATGCCGGTAAATTCTTCCATTTGAATATCTAAAAAGATGAGATCTACCTCGTTACTTTTTAAATAGCTGATGGCATCGATGGCATTATCAAAGGTGGCTGTTACTTTGAGGTAGTTTATTTTCTCGATGAAGGAGATTAGCTTTTTTAAGGCTAAGGGTTCATCTTCTATGGCGATTACTCGGATTTGCATTTGTAGTATTGTTTACATCGCTCTTTCAGAGCTAAGGTTCACTTATTTTATTTTTCACAGGGCGATGCCCTGTGCTACTATATATTAGACCTTCGGCCTAAAAAACTATCAGAAATCAATTAACAAATTGACTTTAAGGTTAAGTCTACTCCATATTCTTTTTCTTTTTCGATGACTTTAAGGTTGAAATTATTTCCATAAGCCATTTGCAGTTTTTTTACCAATAACAAAAAATCCTGTCCTCCTTTTTTATTTTGAAGTGCTTGGTATGTTTTCTTTCGGCAACTCAGATCTATGGACGTTTCTGAAACGGAAAAGCGAATATCTACTTGACCTTTATTTTCATGATTAATTACTTGCTCTACAAAAGGTATAATTAACATGGGGCTGATTCTTTGGTCATTAATATCTCCTTTAAGGTTTAACTGAACGTCATTTTCTTCTGCCTGATTTAATTGAAGTAATTCTATATAGTTTTGCAGGTAATTCACCTCATCTTGTAGCGATACAGATTCGTGGCGCGATTCGTAGACGACATAGCGCATTAATTCGGATAGTTTATTTAAAGCTGTTGATGCTTTTAAAGAACTTACGGGTATTAAAGCATCTATATTTTTGATGGTTCCAAATAAAAAGGCCGGATTTAAGCGGCTCTTTAAGAGATCGAGTTCGCTTTTGATCTTTTGCTTTTCTAAAATGGTTTTATCCTGCACATCATCAAACCACTGGAAAAACATTCTTAAGGCTGTACCAATACCTATTTGAATTGAAAAACCGAAGATAAGTTGTTCGAAATTTTCGGGGTACCTGAAACTTAAAAACTTATGATCGAAAAGCTGATGGAGGATAAAAATACTCGCATAAACAAAAAACGTAAATCCCACCAACATGCCTAACAATCGGTAGGCAAAACCTTTATGATCTGCTTCGATCAGGTATTTAGGAAGGTAGATGAAATAAGCTACGTATATCATCAAAAGAACCGACAACCCAAATCCAAGACTATCGATCCATTGGAAAATATTGGGTGCAATCAATACCGAAAAATCACCTTTGAAAACAAAGTCTGGTATTGCTATTTGCGTGGCGTGAATGAAGGTTGTAAACACGCCTAAGCCTACAATAAACAGACAAAACAAAAGGTGGAATAATATAACGATGAATTTTTTCATATACTCTAAATCATTTCACGCAAAGCCGCCAAGACGCCAAAGAAAATTTAATTTCTCGGTAGCTATCGGGACACCTGTGTGTAACTTGGATAATTGAATTTACATGGTCGTTTCATAAGCTATTAGAACTCTTTAAAGTTGGTCACAAAAAACATCCTGCGCAATTAAATGCAATGAATGGGGTGTTTTTAGCAGTGAAAAAAAGGCAAAAGTTTTTTAGGCAGAAGGCAGAAGTAAGAATGTGCTAATGCGTAAATGTGCAAATTAGAAAATGAGAGAATGTAAAAATGAACTTGTTGATTATCAAAATGTCATTCTACCTTGGGGCTTCAGTCTTCGAACTTCCTTCAAATCTTCAAATCTAACTTCACTTCAAAATCAATTCCGTTGTTGTTGATTTGCAGGTTGTAGTTTTTCTTGTATAAAAGATCCAGACGGCGTTTTACCAGATTCAGTCCAACTCCACTGCTCTTATCTTTCCGGATAGCTCCGATGGTGTTTACACAGTAAAAATGTAGTTGATTGTCTTTTACATCAATACGAATCTCGATACGATTACCTTCTTTGTTCTTTAACGAGGTATGTTTAAAGGTGTTTTCGATGAAGGAAATAAAGAGCATGGGTGCAATTTGTTTACCATCCACATCTCCATTTACCGAAAATTGCACCATCCCGGGATTGGCAAAACGTAATTTTTGCAGCTCGACATAGCTCTGTAAATACGCTACCTCATCTTTCAAAAACACCTTCTCTTTTTCTGATTCATAAATCATGTAATTCATCAAATCAGATAATTTATTTAATGCAGGAGATGCATAAGGGGATTCATCAATAATGAGGGAGTCGATGTTATTCAGCGTATTAAATAAGAAATGAGGATTCAACTGGTACTTTAATAATGTAGCCTCACTTTGGAAGTTTTGTTTTTCGAGAAGATGTCGCTCGCTGGCATCTTTCGACCATTCGATAATTATTCGAAGCCCGTTTCCTAGAGCAATCAAAAAAGTAGTTCCCAAAAAGAACTGCCAAAAAACAAACACTTGAAAGGTGTAAAACTCATAACCCAAGATGTTTTGAAAATAAAACCTTCCTCCGTAAAAGAAAAAGTAATAGGCTATATAGCAAGTCGCCAAACCGGTAAAAAATTGCAGCACTTTACTTTTGGCCAAATATTTAGCCGGAAACAACCAATAGGAAAAGTACACTAAACCCACATGAAGGTAAAAGGAAAGCCCTGCATCTACCACATTGTATTTTAAATGTTCGACTTCGGTCCAATTTGTTTTATACAAACCTGCTGAGATAAAAATCCGCAAAAAATAAGCCGCCACAAAAATGACCAAGACAAGAATATGTACGATGTAGTAGATGGTTTGGCGCATAAAACTTTTTAACAAAGATAAAATTTAACACATGCACAAAGAAGAGATCGTTTATTTACATGGCCACAAATGCACAGATAATTAATTTTACTAATGTCTAAACATGAAACAAACGATATTGTATTCACCACAAAGGACTCGAAGTGCACACAAAGGAAATATTTTCATCCGTGCATCCGTGGCTATAAAAAAGATTAAGACTTGAGAAGACACTGAATTACACCGAAAAAACATTTCACCACAAAGGGCTCGAAGGGTCACGAAGGATTGAAATTGCCAATTTGCACGGACGTAAAGTGAATTGAGATTCAAGTTTCATCCATGCAATAGTGGCATCAAAAAACTATCCCATCACTTCTTTGCCAATAGCTTCACATTATCTTTATACACGCGGTCGATAAGCAAATGGCAAGGGTCTACGGCAGCTTTTACCGGAAGTGTATCTAACTCATAAGTAAAAGTCATTTTTTCTTTATCTAAAAGCACTCGTTGGCGATGGTACAATTGCTCTTCCTTATCATCTAAGAAGAATCCAATATCTACCCAGTCATTAATCATCACAGGAGATTCATTCCCAATGCTATCGGCTTTCATCTTAGCTGCATGTAAATTCATGGTGACTAAGTATTTTCCTGCTTCTGTTTGAGTATATGTAGCATCTTCCAATCGATTATCGTATAAAGTGATGTCTTCTATCCAATCACTAATGAGGTATTGTAGAGAATCGGGCATCTTCGATTTTAGCAATTCTGTAAAATGTACCGATGATGGGTAATCTGAATTTTGATACCTGTACTCGTTTAAATAGTCTTTCAAAGCATCGTTCATCACATCCTCACCAATGTAATCCTGAAGTGCATACAAAAGGACACTTCCCTTGCTGTAATAAATGTAAGATTGATAATCCACTTTATTAATAGGCACTTCCCGGGTTTGACCATAACTTCGACCACCCAAATACATATCGTGTTCGTACTTTAAAAACTCACGCATCTTCATGGGTGTTTCAGCAATGTTTTTCATGGTCATAAGAGCTGAATATTCGGTTAAACTCTCGTTTAAGAACTGAGCTCCTTCCATATCGGCACCTACCACCTGATGACCAAACCACTGATGCGCCATTTCATGCGATATCACTTTATCAATAACATTATTGTCACTGCTACTTAAGTTTGTGATGAAGCCGACTCCCTCAGAATACGGCATGGTTCCCGGAAAAGCTTGTGCAAAGTGCCCATACCTAGGAAACTCAATAATTCGACATTGCTTGTGATAATAAGATCCATACTTCTGCGTATAATAATCGAGTGAGCGCTCAACAGCATCTAACATCATATTAATGTTATAGGGATGTTTTTGATCGTAATAAATCTCGATGTCAACATCGTTCCATTTACGGGTAGCCTTCTCGAATTTGGCTGAGATGAACGTGTAAAAATCCTGCGAGGCATGATCTAGCTTATAGCGGAAATAATGTCGGTCACCTTCGAACCAATCTTCGACCAATGAGCCGGGTGCAATGGCCGTTTGATCTTTCGAGGTAGAGATCACTGTTTCTACATCGATGTAATCTGATAAGCCGTGAGTAAAGAAATTATTATCAAGCACAGCACAGGTATCTGTATTTAACTCTGCAATTTTATCTTTTTCGGGTAAGCCATTTAATTTGCGTTTAAACTTATCTTGCAACTCAAACGAAGCATTGTAACCTAAGCGGGGTAAAAGAAAGTAACAATTCACAAAAGTACCGTTCTTTACCACTTCTGTTTTTCCTACTCCGTTCTCAAAGCCTTGGGGTGCATAGCGGCTAATAATTTCGACCGCAATGCTATCGTTCGGTTTTAAAGCATGATCTAACTTAAAAATGATGTACCGTAAGTCTTTATTCTCGTGCACTACTTCGGCATTAGGCACCTTAATCTCTATACCCCAACCCTCATTATAAGAGAAATGTAAAGAATCAATAACCTCATCCGTTACGTTGCGATAAGTAGAAAACACCTTTGCTCTAAAATCTCTTTCCTCGGGATAAATATCGATGGTATAATCGGCTGCAATTAACTTAGGAACAGCAATGCCTTGGTACTGCTTGTAAGCTTTTTCGTAGGCCACACTGTTATTGTCTTTTTCTTTCTGAGAAACCAGCTTATTCAACACCTTGGTATTATAGAATATAATGCCTCCTACAAGCCCCCAAACAAATACAGTCGCAAGCGCCATCCATTTATAAGAACCGCTTAATTGCTTTGGCACAACTTTTAAACGGTCTTTGAATTTGCCTTTGTAACCCCGGTTCCATAAAGCAACCGTTAAAAAGATGCACAACACGGCAAACAGCAACCAATACACATTAAACCATAGGGCAGAAGTCAAACCCGGGCCAAAACCGTTCATGTCTGAAAATACCAAATTAGGTCTCGATCCTATTCTCATCAGATTACTGTCAACTCCAATGGCCGACATTAGAAAGCCCCACCCAATAAAAACAATTCCAGAAATGAAATAGCTCAATTGCTTATTGTTCAATAACGTTTGAATACTTAGCACAATACCACTCCAAATGGCAAAAGTCCATACATCAACATACAAGAATCGAAGCAGGTATTGCTGATAATCAATGTCCTTAAAACCTTCTATGGTTTGAAAAGCAATACCCGATAACACAAACACCCCATAAAGCATGGTACATGTAGCTACTAACGTGACATATTTGGCTACTACCATCAAAAATGTGTTATGAGGCGTAACATCCAGCACTTCGTTAAGCTTGCTTTCACGATCGCGCCAAACCATTTCTCCGGCAAAAAACACCATCACCATCATCATAAACAAGTTACTATTAGCTCCTATAAAATCAATGACCTTGTAGGTTACCGGGTAGGATTTTAATCCGTACAACTCAAATCCAAAACTCAAATTAATGAACAGCACCACTACACTCGATACCAACATAATTTTAAAAGTTGGACTTTTAATGATGCTATTGAAATTCATCTTAAAGAAGGATTGAAAGGTAGAAATCATTCCATAATTGATGGATACACTTGGCATGCTAATAACATTGGTTATTGCTTGCGCTTCCTTCACTGATCTCTTGGTTTTCTTCAGCTTGCTTTTAAAGGAAAAAGTATAATAGGATATCCCAATAATAACAGCACTTACGCCCAACCAGATCAAACGGTTTACAAACAACATGCTGCTCACCCCAAGACTAATGGTGTTTTTCTCTACCGGCGTAAAATATTTGGTATCAAACTTTAGTGTACTAGATCCAAATACATCAAGAATAGCGGCTAAAGATTCGTTCTCGATATCTGTCATAAAAGTTTGCGCCAATATGTAACAGATAAAAATAAAGAAGGCACCTAAGGAGGATATCACATTGCTTTTCCATTTGGTGGCTAAAGCGAAGATTACTGCTCCACCAAAAATCATATTGGGTAGGATAAACAATAAATAGTTGCTGATAAATGAACTAAAGTAAAAAGGACCGAAACGCTCTGCCGGCATCCAACCAACAAGCGGTCCAACAACACTTGCCAGCCACGAGCCCAAAAACACGCCACAAAGCGGAATGGTAGCCAAAACCAACGCCCCGGCAAATCGTCCAAAGAAGTAACTAAACTTACTTAATGGAGCGGCATACAAAATCTCGGCAAAATCATTTTTATGCTCCCTTAATGCAGCCTGATTAAAAAAATTCTCGGCAAAAAAGATCCCAAACATCGAGAACAGTGCCGTGTAAATTGAAAGTGAGAATGGCGAATTTCGATAAATGTTACCTACAGCCTGCCCGATGTTTACCTTATCGCTCACCGAAGCCCCAAAGGTTAAGAGCATTATCATGGCTGTTAGTACATAAATGGTCGGATGCTTAAAGGCATCTTTTATTTCGAATGTGAAGAATGTTTTGAACATATTTTTTGATTTATATGGTGGTTATTAGCCAGAAGGGATAAGGCAGTAGGCAGAAGTTTGATATGCAAATTAGTTAATGTGTAAATGAGAAAATTCATTTGCTCGTGTACTCATTATCACATTGTTTACTTCTGCTTTTTTTTACAACCACTATCAAGATTTATCAACCATTAACAGGGTTTCAGCTCATTTGCATATTAATTCATTAGCACATCAGCACATCAAACTTCTGCCTTCTGCCTTAATTTTGCCTTAATTTTGCCTTCTGCCTTTTTTATATCAACGAATACGAACTACTCAAATGCGAAAAAAACACATCCTCCAGATTCGGCTTCACAGCTTCGAAAGCGGCATCGGGTGGTGTGTCGCTGAGGACATGAATGAGTGGTCGGCCGGAGATGAGTTTACTGGAAATAACTTTATAATTCTCTTCGTACTCGGCCAGCTCATTTTTATCAATCAATTTTTGGTAGACTTTGCCGTTTAGTTCTTCGATCGCTTCTTGTGGGGTCGATCTGAGTACTATTTGCCCTTTATCCATAATGGCCATGTTGGTGCACAATTCGCGTACATCATCAACAATGTGGGTAGAAAGAATCACAATTACATCACTTCCAACATCTGATAACAAGTTTAAGAAACGGTTACGCTCACCGGGATCTAATCCGGCTGTTGGCTCATCTACAATAATCAACTTTGGTTGTCCCAATAAAGCTTGTGCAATGCCCACGCGTTGCTTCATACCACCCGAAAAGCTTTTTACTTTCTTCGATCTCACATCGTATAAATTCACCTTATCTAATAAATAGGCGATCACTTGGTTGCGTTCTGCTTTATTGGTAATGCCTTTAAGAATGGCCAAATGATCTAACAATTCCTCTGCTGTTACATTGGGATAAACGTCAAATTCCTGTGGTAGATAGCCCAAGACTTTACGAAGTTCTTCGGGCTGTTTTAACACATCGATGCCATCAAGGGTGATGCTGCCCTGATCGGCTTCCTGCAACGTAGCAATTGTGCGCATCAAGGTTGATTTACCGGCACCATTTGGGCCAAGCAGGCCAAACATGCCGTTGTTTAATTCGAGGTTAACTGCATCCAAGGCTTTCACACCATTTGGATAGGTTTTACTGAGATTGGTGATTTTTAATTGGCTCATTTTTTTAGTTCGGAGTCCGGAGCAAGAAGTCCGGAGATGATTTACAAAACAGACATAAGAATCAAGTATCAAGATGATTTACATTATTGAGTCAAAAATCAGATCTTATAAAGAGGATGACAAAAAAGTTCAGCGAACGGGGAAAACAAATCAGTGAACAGGGAATAATGATTAATTGTGAATGGTTAATTATTAGAAATAACATCTGTACATATTTTGCGTATAAACATTAAACTGTCTTTTTCTTAACTTTGTCATACATCATACAAAGGGATAGAATTAGAAAACAAACTGTTTAGAAAGAACCAATAGAAAACGACAACTATGAATATTCAGGCCGAAAAAGCAATTATAATTGAGCAGTTTAAGCAGATTAATGATGTCAATTTAATTCATGCTATTAAAAACATGCTCGATTACGCATTAAATAAAGAACAGGAAAACAGTAGCATTCCTGAAGCTCACCAAAAACTGGTAATGGAACGTTTTGATAAAGCTCGTAAGAACCCTGACAGACTTTTAGATTGGGACGAAGCTAAAAAAACACTAAAAACTTAATGAGGAAGTTTAAAATAAAAGTTGAACAGGAAGCACTTGCTGACATTCAAGATATAACCGACTGGTACAACGAACAACTAGCAGGACTTGGCAAACGGTTTCAAATCACATTCTTTACGAATCTCCCATTGCGATAGACGAATGATATTGACAGCTCCTCCCGCTTGAAGTACTTTTATTCAAAACCTTAAATATCAATATCATAAGCCTCGATCAATCGAATTCTACCATGTCGGCTTGCTTTTCGGTGAGGTACGTAAGGGATTGATAAATCGTTCTTTAATAAATGAAGCCTAGCAATTAATACCCGGAGAAGCATTTTTATCCCTGTGAGACCACCTCAAATACACCGGGGACACCTAAAAATTGCTGACAAAGCCCATTTTTCTGATGACATGGCCATTTCTATGGATGATGAAGCCATTTCTTCTCGTGACAATGCAGAAAAACACTCCTGAAAGGCAGTAAAATTAAAAATACTAAAGCTTAGTTTTTTTTAACACTATCAGAGTTCTATCCTCAATCAAACAAAGTCCTTTGCCATCCCGGAGGATCTTTCTTTTTCTTTCGAGTCCCCATTCCTTGTAACTTCAAATCTTTCTTTACCACTACCGGGGCAGATTCTGAAGTTAAAGTGTCACCAACTGGAATTGAAATCTCTTGCCGTTTGTTTTTAGGATCTTTAATTTGCACAGAAACAGGTACAGCTTTCATTTCTTCGCCGGGGTAAGGCTTTAAAAAGGCTAAAACCTGTGCCAATTCTAATTCCGGATTCAACCACCGTTTTTCCAAACCCGATGGTATAATAGCCGGGCAACGAGGATGCCCAATTACCTTGGTCATGCTATTCGCTGCTGTGGTAATAATGGCAAAAGAGTGCGTTTCTTCTTTGGTATCGGGATGTACCCAGGTATCCCAAATTCCGGCAAAAGACATCAATTCACCATTTTTATTCGATATCAGGTAAGGCTGATTGAGTTTTTCCTTTTCCGGCCCTTCGTAAAAAGCATTTGCCAAAATGATGCAACGCTGCGAACGAATGGGCTTTTTAAAACTTGGTTTATCCACAATCCCCATATCTCCTTTAAAATCAGGGTCATTCTCTTTATTTAAATCCCCCTCTGCCCGCGCATTAAACAAGTACATTGGCTTCTTAGCCCAATTAGGTGTTAAACCAAACTGATACCTCTGTAACTTATTGGGCACATTAGATGAAATCACATAAGCATAATCACCCGGAGCAACATTATAGCTATCAGTTATTTCATCTTGAGTAGCTTCAATCCCATAACCAGTCTTTAAAGTTTCGATGGTTAATACCTGTACAAAACGTCCACACATATTATATTTTTAAGCTTTAAGTTCAAGTTTGTCACTTTCATTTTTCCGATGAGTTTACCTGCTTGATAGAACTTAGTTACCTCAATAACTTGCAAATTTATCGATTGTTCTATTATCTAAAATCTAAGGTCTATCACAAGATAACATTTCAAAAAAAATAGCTAAAATACATAGGTATAAATCCTCATCAGTTTGTATAACTATTGAAATCGATCTTGCAGATAGCCATTTAATTGAGTAATAATGACTAAAATTATTTGCAAACGACTAATTTTATCATTCAATTTAATCATCTGATGCAAAAATTACTTTTCCTAATATCAATACTATTACTGTGCCAACATGGTATTGCTCAGTTTATTGAAAGTGCCCCCATTGACAACTCTGAATATGGGGCGCTTTCAAAAGGAACTGAAATTGAAGTGAGTGGGAAAGTTAGACTAACAAATGATAAAGGCTTACAATTAAACCGGGTGGAAACTAATGTTATATGCATGAATACTTCATTGGCTATCATCGCCAAAAAAAGTACGATCCATTCAGTTTCTATTAATGATTCCGAAGCATCATTTTCTGCAAAAATTTCAATTCCTACAAGTGATGAATTTCCTTTAAATATCATCACCGAAAATGGAGAACTGGATCGAGAAGCGACACCTATCTATTTTTATGCGATTCAAAACCGGGTATGGTATGGAGATGAAGCTGAAGTTGTTGCAAATGGTGATTATTTTGCCAATGGCTGGTTTGTTATGGTAGACGAAAATGGGAAAGGTGCCAATGGAAATACTGGAACGGATGAATCTATTAATAACAAACCGGAACCAAGTACTAATCATTCCGAGGTTTTTTCATCAAATAATCCGAAACACAATGAAGATTTAGGAAAGCTCAGAAGAGCCTCCTCATACAACGTTAGCGGAACAATTGCTTTAACGAATCCATTAGGATATAAGTTAAATAGAGTTGAAACCAACATACTTTGCTATGGTACAACCCAATCTATAATCGCCCAAAAATCTACAATTCACAACATTACAGTAACAGGTGACAGTGCTAGTTATAATACGACCCTTCAAATCCCATTTGGTGCCAATTGGCCTCTTTCCATATTCGATGAAGAAAACAATTTATACAAAGTGGATGGAGAACCTTATTTCACCTACTGCATTCAAACCAGAGCCTGGTATGGTGATGTTGCAGAAAACCTAACCAATGGTGATTACTATACCAATAGTTATTTTGCCTTGGTTGACGCTAATGGGAATGGAATAACAATAGACAAAACCAACGAACCCGGAATTGAAATACCAAACATCTTTATTCCTGAAAGTGTATTTTCAACCAGTATTCCTGCTCAAAACAACAGTCTGGGCCATTTAATGAAAGGCTCTGTTTACCACGCAAGTGGATCAGTCAAATTGGCAAACAGTTCCGGCGTTCCGCTGCATTCGGTTGAAACCAACATCTATTACTTTGATAAAAACTGGGGACTAATTGATGTAAAAACAACTAAATCACAGCTTGATACCATTGACAACCAAGCCAGCTTCCATACGACTGTAATTATACCTACAGATTCAAACTGGCCGTATTCAGAGCTTGATGATCAAGGTAACTTAATCCGCAATGAATCAGGCCAACCGGCAGCAATATACTGCATCCAAAACAGGGCTTGGTACGGAGATGAAGCAAATCAATTAGAAAACGGTGACTTTTATCAAAATGGTTGGTTTTCGCTAATTCCGGCAAAAGATAATTCCTATGGCCCGTCAGTTGAATATGGAGGTTATAATCCATCAACTGATATTAATGATTCAATAAAACTTTCATACAATATAACGCCAACACAATATGGTTTTATAAAAAGTGTTCCTGAGAACAACGAAGAACTTGGCTTTTTAAGACAAGGCTCAACTTATGAAGTAAGCGGAGAAGTCTCTTATACCAACGAGAAAAATATAAAACTACATCAGGTAGAAACCCGAATTACCTGTATGACACCTGATTTGAAAGAGATCATTGCAGAAGATGTAACTATTCATACCTTAATCCAAGATACCTCATATCACATGGTTAGAGTAGATACCGTAAATAGTCTTTTCATTCAAAATGTGAACACCAGATTTAAGGGGATTGTTACAATCCCAAATGACGAAAGATGGCCTTTAACAATAGTAGATAAACAAGGCCTAGTAATAAAAGATGATAACGGTAATCCTGTTAATGGCATTTGTTTTATCCAGAACCGGGCTTGGTATGGCGATGAACCTGAAAATATCGCCAATGGTGATTTCTATGTGAATGGATGGTTCTATCTAGTGGATTCTAACGGAAATGCTAATACCCTTGAAGAGCCATTGAGTGACGTCAAAGGCAACATTGAACCAGAAATCAATGTTTTCCCAAATCCGGTGCAAGGTGACGAAATAGAAGTTTCAACCAAAGGATTTGGAAAAGAATTCAACATATCTATACTTACCTTATCCGGACTAACTATTAAGCAAGATAACGGGTCTTCCACAACAGAAACCATCAACATTAGCAGTTTAAACCCCGGTATCTACATGGTGATGATTCACAACAACGAAGAATCTAAAACACAGCGAATTATCATCAAATAATTCATTGTCATTTTTTCACTATATTTAGAATAATCTTAGATGGACTATTCTCACTTTCTTTAAACGATACAATTATGAAAACGCTTTCTTTATTTATTGTTACTTCTCTTCTATTTTTGGCCTTTAGCTGTAAAACGGACGATGAGGATGAAACAAAAAACATAATAGGTCAAATTACGTCGGCCAGTGACTGCAAAAGCTTTTTAAAATCAACCAACTATACAGCAGATACCATTTCGAGTATCACATATTCTTACGATGAAATGAGAAATGAGCTTTACATAAAGCATAGTAATGCCGGCTTTAACTGTTGTCCGGAAAGCATTTATATCGATCAATCTTACGCCAACTATACCATCTCAATCGTGGAAATGGAATCGACTCCACAGTGCCATTGCAATTGCTTATATGACATAGAAATGAATTTCAAAGAGGTATTGCCTCGATCTTATCAAATACTCATTAAAGAGCCTTACATTGGTGAGCAGGAAGAATTATCGTTTTCCATTGATTTGGCTAACAAAACAACTGGCACCATTAGTGTGACCCGAAAAAAATACCCTTGGGGAATTGTAAATGGTAATACAGAAGACCTACCAACTGAAATTACAGATGCCAGTTCTTGGGAAGATGATAGTCAACTTTTAGAACGTATATTAAATGAAATTCAAGCTCTTTCAGCTCAATATACTTGTGATGAAGCCGGAGACTGGACTTTTACCGCCTACGGTTCCAAAGCATGTGGCGGACCTGTCGGCTATTTACCTTATTCTACCCAACTGGACACTAAAAACTTCTTAGATAAAGTAGAATTCTATACGACCCAGCAGGATCTCTATAATGTAAAATGGAATGTCATGTCCGATTGCTCTGTTCCTCTCAAACCTGAAGGAATAATTTGTGATGGCAGAAAACCAGTTTTCTATTACTCTGAGTAACAAAACCTTGTTAAAAAGAATTAAAACCCTATCCTCCTATAGGATATAATTAATACATTTTTTAAGTTTGTGAACCAATGAAGAAGAACAACACATATACACAAGTCGCTGTCGCAGTCATTTCATCATGAAAGAACTTCGGCAAGCTTGTATATTATAAAAAATTAAACAACGAATACCCTGCCGAATAACGGCAGGGTATTTTTTTATTCAAAAATTATTACATGAATTCAACATTAACAAATACAATTATGGCAGCAGTCGTGGTACTCGCATTCCGATTTCCATAGGGCTCTCTATACACATACTTAAACAAGATCAAGCCCTGTGGAACAAATTTTCACAGGGCTTTTTTTATCTAACATCTTAAAACCACAAAAAAATGAACAACACAGAAACCCTTGAATCACAACTTTTAAGTGAGCGAATTAAAACCGTTCCGCGCTCTTTTATAAGAGATATCTTAAAGGTAGCCAATGCTCCCGGCATCACTTCTTTTGCAGGAGGCTTACCCAACAAGGAATATTTTCCGGTAGAAGCCATCAAAAAATGCACTCAAAAAGTACTTTCTAAAAATGGATCCCATGCCTTACAATACAGTAATACCGAAGGTTTGCTTGAGCTCAGAAAAGCCATTGCCGATCAATATCAAAAAGATGGTTTAAACATTTCTGAAGATCGGATCTTGATCACCAGTGGTTCACAACAAGCTTTGGATTTAATTGGAAAAATATTTATCAACAAGGGAGACACGGTGCTTATAGAAAAACCTTCCTATCTGGGAGCTATTCAGGCAATGAGCATGTATCAACCAAATTTTCAAGCGATTACTCTGGAGGAAGATGGTCTAAACATCAACCTGTTTAGAGAGGCTGTTTTAAACCAAAAACCTAAACTAACTTATGTTATTCCGAATTTTCAAAATCCAACAGGGATTAGTTATTCAGAAGAAAAACGGAAACAAATAGCAAGTCTGGCAATCATTAATAATTTATTAATCGTTGAGGATGACCCTTATGGAGCAATTAGATTCAATGGTAAAAAGCACAAAAACATTTTCCATTACGCGCCTGAGAACACCATCCTTTTAGGATCATTTTCGAAAACCATTGCGCCGGGATTTAGAATAGGTTGGATAGTTGCGCCCAAGGATGAAATATTTGAAAAACTTGTGATTGCCAAACAAGCATCTGACTTGCATACGGATATATTTTCACAGAGAGTGATTGCTACTTATCTCAATGATTACAATACTAAAGAGCACATCAACATCATTTGTAAAGCTTATGGCCAACAAGCTCATGCCATGATTAATGCCATTGAGAAATATTTTCCTTTTGGTACAAAATGCACCAGACCTGAAGGAGGTATGTTTTGTTGGGTAAGTATGCCTAAGGGTTTTTCGTCCCTACAATTATTCGAGGCAGCTATAAAAGAAAAAGTAGCTGTGGTACCCGGGGCTCCTTTTTATATAAATGAAGCAGATAGCAATGATTTCCGACTTAACTTCTCTTGTTCATCACCAGAAGAAATTGTCACTGGGATTACGGTCTTAGCAAAGTGCATCCAACAACTAACCTAAAAAGAAAGTCCTGCTCAGATATTGAACAGGACTTTCTTTTTGTGTTAATTAATAACATTTCTACTTTATAAGCATTTCCTGTAGAATCATCTTCAACTGAATTACCTCATTCTTTTTTAATTTGCCAATTTTCTTTAACAATCTAGTTTTATCCACACATCTAATTTGGTCTAATGCAATAGCACCATTTTTATCTTGCACCACGCATAATGCTCTAAATGGATATTTTCGAATAGTACTTGTTAAAGGCGCAACTAAAACCGTATTTAACCCGGCATTTAATTCATTGGGTGAAATAACAACACAGGGTCTATTTTTCCTAATTTCACTACCAACAGTTGGATCTAAATTTACCCATATTACATCATATTGGTTTATTACCATGTCCAATCCTCAGCATCAAATTCGTTTGGAAAATCCATCATTAATTCATCATCCTTGTTTTCATGAGCTTGCTTGGCTGCTTCTTCCCAACCCTCTCTTACTGTTTTTGCAGCCTTTAAAGTAAAATCGAAATCGTTCTCTACAATTTCTATTTTATCAGAATTCAGCTTTTTCAACATTTCTTTGGGAATGATGATCCCTTTAGAATTACCAATTGATATTACGTTTAAAATTGCCATGACTTATTTAGCTTTCCTATGTTATTGCAAGTTACAATCTTCTTTAGAATGTTACAACATGTTATAACGAGTTTTTCTAACGAAAAGTTACTTCACAACTATTTTAATCTCTAAGGTAAACTCATCATAAATCATTTTATCACCTAAGTTATCAAAGAAGGATTTTGAGCCATAACGCACATCAAATTTAGAACGGTCAATCACTAAAGTGGTAGTATATGTTCCTCCACCATCCAGACTAACAGTAAATTCCACAGGTAAGGTTGTCTCTTTGATGGTTAAATTTCCTTTAACCTTAACTTTATCATCTTTAATCTTATCTGAACCGGTAATTTCTAATTTTGCAGTAGGGTATTTTTCAACACCAAAAAAATCATCTGATTTTAAATGATTCACCAATTTGTCATTCCATTCTTTCTCGGTTAAATCCAAACAAGTAATCGTTGTCATATCCACAACAAAACTACCGTTGGTAAACGAATTCATATAATTCGTAAAGTTTCCTTCTTTAAACTTCACATGCCCATCATGCTGACCTCCTACTTTTTTTCCAATCCAATGAATGGAACTCTTTTCGGTATCAATGTGCATTTTTTGAGCTTGGCTATAGAATGCAAGCATTATAAACACTAGCAAAACTGAAGAAATTTTCGCTTTCATATTTACTCTTTTTAAGGTTTAACACTGAGTTCAGAAATTATGCATCGGTACTTCCATTACTAACAAGTGAGTCTGGCTTAAGGCTTTAATTTCTAGATTTTCAACTTCCGTAATTGAAATCGCATCTCTTTTGCCTAATACTTTTTCACCGACCTCAATATCGCCCTCAATAACAATAATGTAAAGACCATTTCCAGGCTTTTTGACCAAGTAATTGGCACTTATTCCAGAATCAAACTTGCCCATAAAAAACCAGGCATCTTGATACACCCACACACCTTGATCTGATGAATATGGACTTAACACCTGATACCATTCATTTTTAACTTCAAGATCCTTCAATGTAATTTGATCGTAACGCGGCTCTACGTTTTTTTTATTGGGGTAAAGCCAAATTTGAAACAAGCGCAAAACCTCTTTTTCGTCAGGATTAAATTCACTGTGCATAATACCACTACCGGCACTCATCACCTGAATTTCACCTGCTTTTACTTCGGCGATATTCCCCATGCTGTCTTTGTGCTGTATGCGGCCACTTAAAGGAATGGTCACAATTTCCATGTTGTCATGCGGATGAGTACCAAAGCCCATAGTTGGCATAATGGCATCATCGTTTAATACTCGCAAAACGCCAAAATGAACTGATTGCGGATTATAATAATCGGCAAAACTAAAGGAATAACGGGCTTTTAACCACCCAAAATCAGCTTGCCCTCTTTCTTCTGACTTGTGAATCCGAACATTCATAACCATAGTTTATTAGTAAAAGTGGTTTTAGGTTTATTTTGTTCAGAAACAGAGGCCTAAAAGTAAAAATGCTCCGGTAACAAATTAAACCGGAGCATTTCTCTTTAGTACAAACTCAACCTTTAGTCTTAATTTACTAACACTTTTTTCATTTGTATCGAACCATTACTTAACTCAATCCGGAGAACATAAACTCCTGCTTGAAATTCAGAAACACTCAAACAACTTTTTGTTGAGTAGGATAATTTTGAACCATTTACAGAAAACAACTCAAGGCTTTTAATTTCATCACCTTCGACAAACAAATTGCCATCTTGCTGAAATACTTTCACATTTGGATCAACACCTTCTTTTACTCTTGCCAGCTCTCCGGTCAGATATGTCGGTCCTTGATACACATATATCACGCGATTATAAACACCATTGGCAGATACTAAAATTCGACCTTCTCTATCCTGTCCTGTAAAATTATACTCGGTATAAATATGAATCTTTTCATTCCCACTACCAGATAAAACATCGACTTGCAACCAATCATCTAAAGGCTTTAATGTCCATTGAACGGAATTCGATTGAATCAATATTTCAGGAAAAGGTGTATTTTCTTCATCAATCTTTACATAACGGTGAGATACTTCTAAAAAGGGGGAGGCTTGTGAAGTACGAGTGATAGCCTGCTCATTGAGCAACCACAAATAACCCTGTTTATCAAAACTCATCATATAATAATCGACATCATTATTGATTAGCTTGTACCAAGTTTTACCATCATACTTTTCGGCAGAGCCCGAGGCAGAATAGAGCAACGCATTTTGAGAATTCAGAGCTAAATTCAACACTAAGTTACTACTTAAGAAACCCTGATCGGTAAACTGCTTCCACACTGCACCATCGAATTTAAATAAACCTTCATCATAAGTACTAACCCAAATATTTTCGTCATAATCAATGAGCAGAGATTGTGCTCCTTCACCTCCAAACTGACTCGAATACCAATAATTTCCATCAAAGTAGGCCAAGGTTCCAATTTCCATTGAAGAGACCCAAACCCGTCCTTTCCGATCAATGGCTATACCATTTGCATTGGTAAATGGCAAACCATCTGAAACATTGTAACTAAGCCATTTACCATCTACAAATACAGAAATCCCACCGCGGGTTGCAAACCATTTTCTATTATTTCCATCTATGGCTACTTTACTGACAAAATTGTTGATTAAACCGGAATTAGTGGTGTAATGCTTCCAACTATTTTCTTGCTCAAACCGCCACACTCCATCTGAAGTGGTTCCCCAAATAATTCCATCAACTTCTTCGGCTATACTTAAAAATGAAATAAGCTTTACCTTAGAATTTATTTCATCGGTAAGCACTTCTAAACTATCTATCACAAGAGTTCCTAATTGGGTGGAAAGCCATTTTCTGTTTTTTGAATCAAAATAACTGTTTATAAAAACATCACCTGGTAAAGAGGATTCTAAAATATAATTACTGATCGTATCATTCTGATAACATGTATAGCCACGTTGAGAACTCAAATAAAGCTTTCCGTTAGGATCTGATGCAAGAGCTGAAATACGGTTACTCATTAATCCGGAATGATAATTTACGCTCTTCCAATAGGCTCCTTCTAAATGACAGATACCCTTGGTTTGGGACATTAACCACACCTCATCATTACCATCAATAAAAATAGATTGCATGAACTGTAGTAAAGGAATATCTCCAACCAAGTATCTAACCCAATTGGTCCCGTCAAACTTTCCTACACCTACACTTTTATTAAACACCCATTTATTTCCCTTTGAGTCTATTGCAAATGAGTTTTCACCATATTGTTTATCTCCCAGATTAATTCGGTGCAAATCCCATTTACTTCCATCATATCTTACAAGACCCTCATCGGTAATGGCTAGCCAAAGTACATCACCTTCAAAAGACATTTGAGTAACTTCTTTTGTAAACGGTAAAAAAACATTTTGTTCGGCTGTTGAATTGAGTTGATATAGAAAGCGATTACCTACAGCCCATACAACTCCACTATCATCTTTTGCAATTGCCGTTATACTGATATTCGTAAAACCGTCAAGCGATACCAACACGCCACTTGCATTCAGTTTCAATAGCCGTCCTTCAGTTGTTAATACATAAAAAAGAGAGCTGTTGACCCAAATAAATTGCTTAACCGTAGACATTTGAGGGGCAACATCTGCAGGAAATGAATACAGCGTATAACTTGTACCATTTTGCTTTGTAATGGTATTTATTCCTCCAAAGAAAATATCTCCTTCTGCATTTTGAAACACCCCTGTAATTTCATTTAACTCTAAACCGGAAGCTTTTTTATATTCCACCACCTGAGCATAGGAGATTCCTAACCCAAGGATAAAAAAGAACATCAAGATATATTTTATTACCGTTTGCATCCTTATATAATTTTTTATGTGTATCCGTTTTTACTCATAATTACGGGCATTCAATATTCATTTTCCTTTTTTCTAATTTGCACATCAGCACATCAATTAATCAGCATATCAAAAAACAAATACCTTCTCTCTAAAATACAGCTCATTAACCTCATTCACCTACATCTATTTAGTAATTTCTAAAAAACACCGAACCAAATAATGCAGGCCGGTCATAATCGCTAAATAAAAAGTCCTGATCTTCATCGGTACTCCATCCAAACTTTTGTCCTTTATCACCATAACTATCTGAGTCAATACAATTTACTTTTACGCCAATCATTTTATCAGGCTCTAATAAAAAATTTTGAAGGTCGGTTTCAAGGTGTTCTCCTCTCCAAGGATCAAATTCTATTTCAAAACAATATTTTTCGTGATTTTGATATAAAGCAGATCTTTTGACAATGGCAACATCTTGGCGAACAGCACCAGTAGTAAGAATTTCACACCGGTAAGAACGCCCCTGGTTTGAAAAATCAAAAGTCACTTCAATTCTATCTTTAAAATCACCGCCTCGCTGACAAACATCATCAATGATCTCAATACCCATATAAATACGGGTCGGTTGCCTTCTATTCCATGCTATTTTTACAGTTGGACTATAGTCTGAAGCAGAAATTTCACTTCTTTTCTTAATTGGATTGTTAGGTGCGATACCAGGAATATTGGCCCATTCATCTAAATGTCCATCTACTTCAATATCTTCTATGAGTTGTGCATTATAGGTATAGCTTTCATTGGCAGGTATGCTTTTTCCCGGAAATAATGTTGGTAAAAAATAATGTGTTAATAATTCTAACGATCGATCTTCTATAATTTCGTTTGCTGGAATGATCACTAAAGTTTTATTCTCCGGTAAGAAAAAAAGATTATGATAACGACTGGTAACAGTGATTACCCTGGAATTATATAAATCAGGGATGGTTGTTCGCCGGTTCATTACTTTGGCCATATACCCCTGATGATAATCAAAGGACATGTACATCCAGGGTAAAAAACTGGATTGTATCCATTGATCTGAAATCACTTGTTGTTGCCCCCACTGCCCATTGTTTAAGTACAGCAAAGCCACTTTAGCCAAATCCCTTGTACTTAACCACAACGATCCTTTTAAACCATCGCCTCTCATCCTTCCAAAATCATCAGTTTCCCACTTCCAATGCTTGATGCCTAAGGGTTGAAATAAAACCTTTTTTGCAAAACTATCTAAACGACACCCGCTGGCCTTTTCAATGATGCGCCCCAGTAGGTAGGGCATAGCATCATCTTCTTTGTATTGTTCTCCGGGAATACCAATTAATTCAGAATGTAGTATGACCGAATCAGGATTAGAGGCATTTCTCCAATCTTGATTAGTTTCAATCCGACTGCTGTTTGACAAGATATGATGAATAGTTACTTGTTCTTTATCATTAATACTCGAAGCATATTCAGGAAAAAACTTTGTTACAACTTCGTCTTCATTCGAAAGTTCACCTCTATCAATCGCGATTCCCATTAAGGCCGATACAACAACCCGGGTGGCTTTATGCAAGGGTATTAAAGAATCCTGATGATAATCATTGTAATATTTCTCATAAATATTTTGATTGTTTCGAAAAACCAAAACACCACTCATGTTACTGTATTTTCCTTTTTGCATAAACTGTTCCAGCTCATCCAATAAGGTAAATTCCATATTTACAGGTTGTTTCTGTTCAAAACTCACATTGGGAACTGGCACTTCCACGCCTTCCTCTCCGCAGGAAATTAAAACGCCAAGCAATACGAGTAAACAGATATGTAATCGAAATATCCTCATTAGAAATCAAAACTAATAAAGATGTTAAACATGCGACCTAAGGATAACTGATCTTTTATTTTTAAGCTCAATTCTTCAGAAGCTTCATTCGCTTTCTCCCAAACATAATATTTACTAATCACATTTTGGGTATCAAACACATTTTGAATAACCATACCAATGGTGGCCGAATACTTGCTTTTGAGGGATATATCATACGCCATAGACATATCAACATTGATATACGCCGGAAGCCTTTTATCGGAATTCATCTCCCAGTTGATCGGATGGTTTAAACTCAAACGGTCATTGTGGTAAAAACTGGTATACATATATTCGTTGGGATAAGGCTTTCCACTTACCCAATACAGCACACATCCAAAATTCCATGGTTTCTGACTCAAATAATTCATCAGCTTTATTTCGTGCTCCCGATCATAAGAAGGGATAAAAGCCCTCCCCGCATTTATATACGAAAACATAAATTCGGATTGACTGTAATGATAACTCACAAATCCGGTGTACATACCCGTATTTTTGGATAACAAAACTTCCATCCCTTTTGAAAACCCTAAACCATAAAAAACATCGGTCTCTACATCACCACTCTTTAAGAGGGTTCGATTTTCAATCCAATCGATATATAACCTTCGTTTTTCACGGTTGGTATTATCTATATAAGCAAAGTCTAGCTGCGTAGGAAGAAAGAAAGATAGATCCGAATACTTTTTGTAATAGGCTGATAAATGCACGCTAAAAGGCCTTGTGTCATAATTCACACCAAGTACCCGGTGATCAGCTTTGGAAGGTTTTAATCCGTCTTGAGAATAAAGCCATGAACCAATAGAACCAATGGCTGACAAATTGTAAGGCACTACTGATGGCGTACGGTGCATAAATTGCATGTAATTCCCCCATGCAGCACTCAAAGAAAAATGATCGGTAAAATGATATTTCATTCGAATTTTAGGCTCAAGACTAAAGGGGGCTACTCCTTCAACTTTATTAGATCTAAGTCCTAAATTCAACTCTGCTTTTTGGAAAAGCAACATGATGCTTTCTGCAAATAATGTCAGCTTTCTATCCGAGGTATGATTATCAAAAAAACCGGTGGATAAACTACTGTTTTCTTGGTGTCGAATTAATGAAGTTGCCATTTCAGAATAGTTCATTCCGGATGAAAAACGGTAGTGCTCCTTTAAATTATAATCTAATTGAAAATTAACCTTTGATTCATCAATGGAATTACTACTGCTAAAATCACTGATGGTATTATTTGGTTTCCCTTCAACTAACGAGTAATACTGAAAGTGGGTGTCGTTCAAAAAACGAGAAGTCATATAAGCAAGCGAAGACCGGAATTTCTTGCCCAATTGCCTTTTATAGCTTGCTGAAAAACCTTGTGTTTTCCATCCTTCTTTTCTTTTTCCACCATAAACATCAAATACAGATGCATCACTTAACAAACTAATCTGTTCCTTACTATGAATAAATGTCATTTCTAGCGTATCCTTCTCAGAAATGTGATAACTCAGTTTTGTTGTAACATCATTAAAATTCTGATTATCGATTTGAAAATCAGACACCAGACTTTCAGAAGTAAAAAATCCAGTTCCGTATGGGCCGGTATAATCTAACTGATCGGTATAATTAAAGAATGTGTAATCGTGACGATTTAAAAGTTCATTTGATAATCCAAACCATCCGGCACTGGTATTAAAGGTGGTAAACAAACTTAAACGCTTTGAAATGGGAAGATCCAGATAAGTTCTGGCTGTGAAAAAGTTCAGGGATGCACCCGCATGTAATCCTTCATTTTTACCACTTCTCCCCACTACATCTAACACTCCTGATAAACGGTCGCCAAACTTTGCCGGATACCCTCCGGTATACAAGGTTAAATGGTCAATGCAATCCGCATTTAACAGGCCATTGAACCCCATTAAATGTTGGGTATGATAAAGCGGAATCTGATCATAGAGAATAAGCGTTTGATCGGAGGCACCTCCCTGAAGATTAATCCCCATCGGATCATCAGGAATAATATTTACACCGGATACAAGGCGCATGTTCTGAACAATATCTCCCTGATCCATAGTAGGAGTGGTCGTTAACCCAAGTGCATTAAAAGTTATGATCGAAGGTTCCTGAACCGTTATCACTTTTCGACTTTGCTTCCGCTTAACAATCACGGCATCTAACTCGATGCTTTGAGGATTAAGTTTTATTCGCCGGGCTTTTAAACCTCCATTCCTCAGATCGGCAATTAAAACATCAGGTTCATAACCTATGTAAAGAATTTTTAAAGAATGCTTATCTACACTTAAACGGTCAATTTTAAAATACCCTTTTTCATTGGTGACGGTTCCCTTTCTCTGTCCATCAATTAACACTACAGCATAAGGTAAAGGCTCATTGGTAACAGAATCTACAATGAAACCTTCGAGTGAAGCATTCAAATCAAGAGCAGTTTCGCTCGCAGGGATTAAATCATCAGTTTCCGGATTAAAAACCACATACTGATCATTTACTTTCTTAAAAGATAAAGCAGTTCCGCTTAATAAAACACGAATGGCTTCCTCTTGACTGCAATCGCTGCAGCTTGAAGAAACCATTACACTATCTATTTGATTATGAACATAAAGTAAGGACACCCCATACTCTCCAATAAGGCACTGAAGAGCACTACTTAATGACCTGTGCTCAAAATGATAACTTACCCGAGGGTGAATTTTTGGATAGGCCAGGCAAGCAAAAAGTATCTGATATAATAGTAAAAAAGCAATTCGTTTGTTAATAAATAACATACTTATTATGTTCCACTCTAAATTTTCGCTGCGTTAACATACAAAGAATTTCCATTATTTCATTTGGTTTAGAATCTTCTAATACGCCACTAACCAATTTATTTTGTAAAGAATCATTTTCAATGATGATTTCCATCCCTTTGTTAAGTTTTAATTCACGGCAAATTTCAGCCAAAGTACTTTCTTGAAATTGCATACGGCCATTCATCCAATCAATTTTACCTTGATATAAATAGGGAACTGGTGTGCCGGGATTCTCACTTTTTCGGCACTTGGCCAATAAGCCTTTTGTAACTCTCACCGGAAAGTCAGTACTATTAACGTTTGAAAAATCTACAATACCCTCATTTACGATCAATTCGGCATGATCTTCACGAGCTTTTACATTAAACTCAGTTCCAACCACTTTTACCTGTGCCACTTGTGTGGTTATGATAAACGGATGAGTACTCTTGGTAACTTTAAAATAAGCTTCTCCCTCAAGTATAACATTACGATCAGCTTCATTAAAGGAAGGACGAATTTCAAGGCGACTATTATTATTCATTGTCACTTGTGTCCCATCTGCTAGAATTATTTCAAGCTTATGGTTTTCACTGGTGTAAATAATTGGCGCAAACAATAATTTATAAACCAACGAAACACCAAGTATTACCGTAAATACGGCAGCCATACTGATAAATAAACGCAAGCTTTTTTTATGCTCTGATACCTTTTTTACACTGATACGCTGCTCAATTTTTTCCCATTGCTCATTTAAATTAGGCACAGGAATCTTTCTGTCCTTTCCTGCAATCTCCCATAGCTCCATCATTTCTTCTACATCATCACCAGAATGGGACATAGTTTTGATATAACTATTCATTTCATTTGTTTCCATAACACCTCTTTTTGGCTAAAAGTAATTAGGCTACTTTCTCGGGTTTTACTTTTGATCGAAGTACTCTAAGCGCATTATACAATTGATTTTCAACTGTTTTCTTTGTGATATTTAAGGCTTCTGCTATTTCACCATTGCTTTTTCCTTCATACCTACTCATGATAAAAACAATTTGGCATTGCTGTGGTAAATATTTTGTAACCACATGGTCTATTCGCTGTTGAAGTTGTTGATACTCCATATTAGTATCAGCAGATAGGCTTTCTTCTCGTGTATCCATCTTGATTAATTCATGATGGCGGGTTTTCATTTTTTGATGATTATAATGATTGATCATCAAATTAGTAGCAATGGTTACAATGTAATAGTAGAGCGACTTGGCCGAATCTACCTTTGCTCTTGTTTCCCAACACTTAACAAAAGCATCTTGTGTTAAATCACACGCCAAATCATAATCTCGGGTTTTATAATACATGTTTTTAAAAACCGATTCATAATAGGCCTTAAATATCTCATTAAAAGCCTCTTTATCAGACTTTATAAATCTTTCGACTAGTTTTTCATTCAGAACTTCCGGCATCTGTTTTGGTCAAGTTATTTTAAGCTTTCACTGTTTATTACAAGTTGGTATTGAAATGCACCTATAAAATATTTGAAAACTTTTTATTGGGGTTGATTCGAATAAATATTGAAGACGAAATGGATATCTGTTTTATGCAGAATTGTTTAAACTCACAGGCACCAAAGCACAGAGTTTAGAGCGAGAATACTAGAATAAGGCTTATAGAAACAGCTCAACAACTCGGCAAATCAGCAGTTCGGCAAATCAACAAAGCAGCAATTACACTACTTTGGTCCTTTCTTTCCCCAAAGCCCTTCTTCTCTTTGCCGTTTTCGGCCAAAATAAAGCGTAAGATCAACAAATGGAATAATCTGAAAACCGCCTCCTCTCTTATAGTTGGCAAAAGACATCATGTACCCTCCTGAAAAAGACAAATAAGGAAAGGCAAATAATTCACCATATAAGCGATGTTCAATGGCATCATTATTGGTAAAATCACCATAAAAATAAGTCACTCCACCACGCACGGCCAAAAAGTTTAAAGCCTGCCAATCAGCCCTAATTTTGGCAAAAGCCACCCAACTACTACCTGTGGTGGCCGGACTACGGTTCGTCAAAAAATGGCCTTCCACCTCTCGTAAACTGTTTCCTACAATTGCGTGTCCATAATCACCTCCGATGGCTCCTGTAAGTATTAACCAAGGTTTGGGTTTTGTACAGGTGACTTTGGTAACAAACACATAACTTGCCAGGAACTCATTTCGCATGGATAAAATGTATGGAATTTCGACATCTTGGTCCACTATATCATTATGCCCTTGATTTTGAGCCCAATTAAATCCCGGAGTCCCACTAAATAGCATGTGTTTACTCCCGATAAACCAGCCATCAAATACCGACCAACGTTTTTTAATTCCAACATTAGGAACCCAATAATCATAACCAAGCGTAGAATACAACTCTAAGTCACCCTTCAATCCATAACGAGAAGGTGTTGTCAAACTAATATTACCCGACTTTTCATAACCTGTATTAGCCGTTTCGGAGGACCATAACAAATCATCTCGCAAATTATTCTGACGAACTCCCATGGGCTGAAGCGGGTTAAAATAATTAGTATCGTCCTTTTTGGCAGATTCCTCTAATCGTTTTTCTATTTCACGTTTGGAAGTTCCTTTATTGGTTTTTTGCTTTTTTTGTGCATTTACATGATTCCCCGGCAAAAACAGCCCTAAGGAAAAGATAACTATTGATAATAAACGACTCATAAAATGATGATTTAACTGGCATTTTGCTTTATCCTGATAAATGCAAAGTTAGTAATTACATTGACGTCCAAAGAGTCAATCCATGCAATCCTCAAAAAATATGGCTATTTTTACGCTGTCAAATCATTTATTACAAATACATGAATTCTGGTTTTTCTCCAATTAAGATTACAACTCAGTTATGGTCTATCGCCATTAATTCAGGTATTCATGAAGCTGATAGCTTAGAATTACAGAAAAAAATCAGACTCCTTAACCAAACACTTATATTTAGCACTAGTGTTCTGGTTACTTTCATTGCTCTAAATCTTATTTTTAGCTATCACAACGACTTAACTTCAAACCTACTGATCAGCTCTATCGTTTTTGCAGCATACATCTTCAACCGTTACAGAAAACGTATAATAGGAACCTACATCTTAACCGTTTTAGTTCCCTTTTTACTACAATACTATCCTTTAAAAGTGGGTAACATTGGTGTTGAATATTATTTTATTCTTTTGGCACTACAGGTATTCTACACCATTGACAATAAAAAAATAGTATTTTCAATCTCACTTTACCTGCTGTTCCTCTTATTGTTTTCAAAGCACATCATTTATAATGCTGGAAACAGCAAGCTTAGCACAGAACACGAAAAAATTTACTACTATGTAAACATTACCGCGAGTTTCCTATACATGATTTTTACAACCAATTTGTTTAAACAGGATACTTTGCGCTATCAGTCGCTAATCGAAAAACAATCTAAAGAACTCCATGAAAGTATAAAAGAAATCTCTAACAAAGAGAAAGTTACATCCAAACTACTTCAGGAATTAAATCATCGTGTTAAAAACAACTTACAAATGGTTTCTATGCTGTTATCGTCACAAAGCCTTAAGAGTGATAATGACATGCTTAGACAAGCTTTAATTGATGTTCAAACACGAATCGATTGCATCTCACTACTGCACAACCAATTATACAAAAGCAACACCGATTTAAAACCGGATATAAAAGCTTATCTCGAAAACCTTACAAAACACATTTTAAACATTTCCGGCAAAGAGGATGAAGCTGAGCTAATCATAACCATACCTTCTTTTAGAGTGAATACCGAAATAGCAACCCACTTAGGATTAATCACAAATGAACTCTTAACCAATGCTTTAAAATACGGAACCAATCCTAAGGGTGAAAAAAATAGAATTGACATTTCGATTCATACCAACAATACCCCCAAAGAATTTATCTTGTTTGTGAGCAATGACATTTCTGAAAAGGAAGTTGAAATTCCGGAGAGTACAGGTTTTGGCCTTTCATTTGTAAAATTGATCACAAAACAGTACAATGGATATTATACCTATGATATTGATGAGCGATACAATGTTTCAGTAGCGCTTAAAATTAAAGAAATAGAAACTGAAGGTGAGGTTAATAAGTTAGAGCAAATTGTCTATTATGAATAAAATTTTAATTATTGAAGACGAGATCGTTGTTGCAGCAGGAGTTAAGGATATCTTAGAAAATAATGGACTGGAGGTGATAGGCATAGCAACTTCGTATGATGATGCCAAAAAAATTATTTTGACCTCTAAAATTGATCTCATATTATGCGACATTAACCTGGGTGAAGAAAGAACAGGCATTGATCTGATGAAGGAAGTTAGTGAAAAAGTTAACATCCCATTTTTATACATTTCGGCTTACTGCGATTCTGATATTCTGCACGAAGCTAATCAAACCAACCCGATCAATTTCATCACTAAACCATTCAATATTAAACAATTATTAGTTTCCATTGAAATTGCATTAGAAAGCCACACAACTGACGATTCGGAAATTCAGCCCACTCCTACTGAGTTACATCTCATTAAATTATTAAGCAAAGGATTGAATTCCAAAGAGATTGCATTCTTACTGTCAAAATCTCCTTTTACCATTGAAACGCATCGTAGAAATATGATCAAGAAATTTAACGTCAGTAACATCTCAGAACTCATCTGCCTGGCTACAACAAAAAAATGGATTACTTACTCTCAGGAGAATTCGGCAAAGCCACCTTGCGATCAATCAGAATTATAAGTATGCCTTTTTCAAGAAGTCTGATGTATCAAATGAGTTGAGGTATACTTTTCTTCTTCAACGCTACAATTTACGTTTATCTTTTCACCCATATCTTAAAACAAAAGACAAAAATGGATAATAAAAGTAATTGGTCATGAGAAACTTTACATGTCCTACCTGCTGTGTTGCAACCGGAGAGTATAATGCATCGTCTTTTGTAAGAGAAAGATTTAGTGGCTGCCGGTGTCTCTCCTGAATTGATTCGTGAAACGGTTAGTATTGAAGATATAAAAGACATCATTGCTGATTTTGAGCAGGCGTTGGATAAAATATAAGTTAGGTATTACACAGGGATTCACCTTTAACATTTCTTGTAAGAAACAGAGTTTAACCATACGTTTTTTTGACATAATTTACCTGATTAACAAGCTAATAGCTATGCTTTTTTTTAAAAAAAACTTGTAAATCCTGTTAATCTTGTCTTAAAAGATACCCCTGAGTTATTGCCAATTCGAGTAACTAGACAGATGAAATATCGTTAACATAGCATAAGATAATCAATTGATCTAAGGATATGGAATTTACTGCATTAAGTAACATTCAGAAAGAACTGTTGAAATTATATTCTACAGGTATTCCAGATGAGCAATTAGAGAAAATAAACTTCTGTTAAGTAATTATTTTGCCGATAAAGCTACTCAGGAAATGGACAAATTGAAGGATGAGATTTTTTACGTCTAGACGAATCTAAAGCATTATGTAAAAACAAAAACGACTAAGCTGCAATAGCTTAGTCGTTTTTGTTTTCTTCGAAATTTTATAAGTCATGTAAATCACTTCGGACTCCGTGCTTTTTTTAACACATAATCGGTACTTCATCAAATTTATTTCGTTTCGCATAGCCTTCTACCTGATGCATAAAGGCCTGAAATCGGGTCTCGAATGAAGTATCAGCTTGGCCATCGTAAGCAAAATTCTCCCACGGCAAACCATTGTTCTGGTCTCTAAACGAATCTGAAACAGATGCATTTAAAGTTCCCGGCATACAAGTGAAGGGAAGAATATTCACGATACCCGAAATGTACTTTTTCGATAAGATGGATGCTGTACCTAAAGCTAATGCAGGATCTCCATCGTAGTCTTCGTGAATATACCGGTTGCTTTGTGCCAACATATCTTTTACAGCAATTTCCTCTTCAAGTGGAAAATTAGCTTCCACAACTTTGAGAAGTGACTCTTCAACATGATGCTGGAACAAACCTTGAATACGTGCTTTAATTTTACCTTTAGTATCTCTCTTCCATTTGCTATCGCGCTTGTAACGATGAGTAGAGTAGGAAATCCATTCTCCAAATGGCGCCATCATGGTTTCTGCTCCCAGATTCTCAAGACGTTCTACCAGGTTTGCACTGCAATAAGGATTATCTCGCATAAAGATTTCACCAACGATGGCCACCACCGGTTTGCGCTTTCCTTTAACGTAAGGAATGTCCTTAAATTTGATGGCACAATCTTTCATGACCACTTTCAGGTTTTTTGCACCATTTTCAAGCGACTCGCAAACTTTAGCCATGCATTCATCATAAACCTTATTGGTCTCGCCCTTACTGATTTCATAAGGCCGTTTCTGTTGTTGCATTTTTCGCAACAAGTCAATGGCAACAATTCCTTTTATAGCCGTGATGCGCCACTTGGTTGCTTGTCCCGGTGCAATACTGGCATAAGCGTCATCGTTACTTGGTTGAACAATTTCTGCCTCGTTGTACCCAAGACGGTTAAAGATGATGCGATGCAGCTTATTGTAATGCCCAAAGCGGCATGGCCCATTGTGATCAGGCATAAAGAAAGCAGTTTTGGCCGGATCAATTCCCGGTTCTTGCAACTTGGCCAGGAAGCTCCCTGTGGTTGCTATCATTGGAAAGCATTCCCCACCTGAAGTGTGCTTTCTTCCCAGTTCGATAATGGCCTCATTTTGCATGGGTAGAACTTCAGATTTCATACCCACACTTCGGCAGGCAGAAGATAAGGCATAAACAGCTTCACGAGCATAAGGGAAGTAAAGTGTTCTGCCATCTAAATTAGGAGCAGGATTTTGTACGTGATCTTCAAAATTTTCTACTTTAATTTGCTTTGTGTATGCGCCGTTTAAGCTATCCACAAAAGCTTCTATACGTGTAATCATGCCTGCATCGGCACCATGTTCATCTACTTCTAAATGTAAGAAAGGTTTACTTTTAATTTCCTTTTTTACATAGTGGTTGATGAAGGTATCCGGGCCACATCGGAAGTTACCCAGGTAGATTGCATTCAGGTCTTTGTTTTTTTCAATGATGCGGGCTCCGGCAACTATTTTGCGACCATTGGGCCAGTAAATATTTGGATATGAGTCTGTGATATTTTCGTCTTTAAGCGGCAAGAAATCCAATGGAATCGGTAAAATGTCCATGTTGATTAATTTCTCAGCCAAACTTAAATTTTGCATTGGATCACTTGTGTTATAAGGACGACCTAGAATAACAAAGGCTTTTTTGTCTTTAGGTAAGTTGGCGATTACTTCCTGACCTCTTTTGTAAATGGCTTGCTCAAATCTATCCTGTGCAGCGTTTCCTTTTTCAATGGCTTTAATCACTTTCGATTTCGAAATGCCAAACTGCTCCTTAATGAAGTCCGCCATTTCTTTTTGAAAGGTTTTAGGATACTTCATGTGCAAAGTAGGAATCAGCAATTTGGTTTGGTTTCTATCCTTGTGTAAGGATGCTTTTATCATAAAAGGATTGGTCTGAACCCACGGACAGTTAGCGTTGCTGGTTTTTGAACCATCGGTAACTTTATTATCTACCACAAAAGGTAAAAAAATGTGATCTACATTTTTCTTTAACAGATCATCCACATGACCATGCATTAACTCTACCGGTAGGCATGTTTCTGCCGTCATCATTTCGATGGCATTATTGAGGAGCGTTTTATTGGATTCATCAGAAATGACCACATCAAATCCTAAATTCTCCCAAAAATTTCTCCAAAAAGGGAATTGCTGGTAGTATAGCATTAGTCCACGCGGAATACCAATGGTTTTGCGAGTCGGTGTTTTGCTTTCTTTGAATCCATCCTGAAGCATGACTAAGCGCTCTTCAAATAAATTCGGAATATCTACACCTTTTCCTTTTCGATCCTCAACTTCATACATGTCACAGATACCACCATAAAATAATGGCTTTTCACCTTCAACTTTGATACGACGAATTTCGCAGTAGTTCGAGCATTTTTTACAAGTAAAAGAATCTGCTGTAAATGGGGTCTTACTAACTTCAAACCCTTTGAATTTGGTTTTAGCTCCTTTCGGCATTTTATCACGGGCCAGAATAGCTGCTCCAATCGATCCGGTAATGTCGAAGTGAGGAGGGATGTTAATTTTCTTCCCGGTTACTTGCTCAAATGCTGCAACCACGGCTTTGTTATTCGTTACTCCTCCCTGAAAATAAATGTGATCGCCAATGGGCTTATCGCGCACCACACGGTTAATGTAGTTCGAAACTGTACTGTAGGCCAAGCCTGCAATCAGGTTTTCTTTCTGATCACCTTTTTGAAGTAGCGAATTCAAGTCACTCTCCATAAAAACCGTACAACGCTCACCAAGTTTGGATGGATTTTTTCCTTCGAAACCAAGTTTGGCAAACTCTTCTTTGATGTTGATGTTTAGTTTTTCAGCTTGTTCTTCCAGGAAAGAACCTGTTCCTGCTGCACAGACTTTATTCATCTCGAAGTCGGTAACTACACCATTCTGAATCTGGATGTATTTTGAGTCTTGTCCACCAATTTCAAAAATGGTATCAACTTCAGGATTTAAAGCAATGGTTGCTGTTGCCTGTGCCGTTATTTCATTTTGAATGGAATCGGCCCCAATAAAATCACCTGTTAAGTAACGGCCAGATCCGGTAGTTCCTACTCCAACCACTTTCACTTTAGCACCCACTTCATCTCCAATCTCTGATAAACCACGGCGAATGGCATTTAATGGCTTACTGGCAGTTGGAATGTAACGTCGAGCAATTACATTAATGTCCTTATCAATCAGTACAACATTGGTACTTAATGATCCTACATCAATTCCCAGAAAAACTTCAACCTTTTCTTTTTCCTGACTAATGTCTCTAACCTCTTTATTTCGTTCGTGATTGCCTTCAATTAAAGGTTGGATGTTTGATTGAATAGATTCTTGTTGAGATAAAAATTGCTCAAGTGCCTCTAATCCTTTAAATCCAATGTAGTCTTCCGGATTGTCCTGAAGGTATAACGATGAACCAATGGCCCCCATAGCTGCATGGTTATCCGGAATAATTAACTCGCCTTCATTTAAATCAAGAATTTCATTAAAAGCTCGTATCATTCCAACATTAGAGGCTACACCACCTTGAAAAATGATTGGTGTAGTAAACTCTTTTCCTTTTCCAAGAGTACTTTTAAAGTTTCGGGCAACGGCAAAACATAAACCTGCTAAAATATCGTGTACGGGTGTAGCAACTTGCTGCAAATGAATCATGTCGCTTTTAGCAAAAACGCTACATCGCCCTGCTATCCGTGGAGGATTTTCAGATTTTAAGGATAATTCACCAAACTCCTTATCAATTTTCACTCCAATCCGCTTACCCTGTTGATCCAGAAAAGAACCTGTTCCTGCTGCACAAAGACTATTCATCGCAAAATCAGTAAGGTAGGATTGACCTTCTATCTGACCTTGATCCATAAAGATAAGTTTGGAGTCTTCACCACCCATCTCAATAATGGTTTTAGCTTGAGGATAGAGTTTTGCAACGGCTGTCGACTGCGCAATGATTTCGTTGACCATTTTTCCCCCAAGTAATTCTGCTGCTTTATTGCCACCCGAACCGGTAAAGCTTATATGTAGCATTTCTTCCTTGGGAAATTCTGTTAAAATTGAATCAAGACGGTCTTTTAACACATGGAAAGGTTTTCCGTAAGAAAAATCGTAAAATTCTTTAATGACCTGATTGTTTTTATCCAAAACAACCGTGTTTACTGATGTGGAACCAACATCAATACCTAAGGAGTATTTCATGATACTGTTTAAGATTGGTTTTAATTATATTCAATTTATCTATAATAATTTACATAACATGAGTTAAGGATGAATAATTTAAGGTACAAACCTTTTTTAAACGAAAAGTGAAGTTAATGAAGGTGCTAATAATTTGTATAGAAGGCTTGATTTTACTGATAAAAAGAAGAGTCCTAACAGGGTAATAATAAATAAATCAGAATCTTAACGTGAGTTAACTTGTTTTTTAATCTTTTTTCATTACTTTTCTCTCCGAAATCCTAATTCCTAACAGTAGTAGTTGGTAATTGGGTTGATTGATATTTAAGGAGGCCGCTGTATGGAATATGAACAGATCAAATTATTTCTGTTAGATGATGATCGTCATCATAGAGTTGCAGTAGAAAAGATTATTAACGAGCATTTTCCTGAAATAGTTATTGCAGGAAGTTTTGGTCGTATTAATGAACTAACTTTTGGAATACAAAGAGAGGTTCCGGATCTTTTTATCATCAGTACCGAAATGAAAGAAAAACTTTCATACGATTTATTAGAAATCCTTCTTCAAAATGGAGTAGCGTTATTTATTACTTCCATCAACAATGCTATTCTCTCAAATTTAAAGTTATCAGGCATACCTTTTGTCTTAAAGCCATTTGATGTTCATGAAATGGTGACAGAAATTGACCGTACAATTGAGTTGGTTCAATCACGTAATCAGTCAAAACGGAATGAAATTTTTCTGGAAAATGAGAATTCTAAAGAGAAAAAAATTATTTTGAATAATAATGATGAAGAAAGAGTATGCCTTATTAATGAGATAAGTTATGCCGAAGCCATCGTGGGAGGTTCGGTTTTTCATTTTGCAGATCAATCTACATTTTTTGTTCCTCAACCTCTAAGGCGTTTCGATTCGATGTTACAACCATTTCAATTCATGAGATGCCATCCTTATTACATAGTCAATCTTAAAATGGTACTCGATCCGGAAGATGATGCCAAAGAACTACATCTCCAAAATACTTGTATGGTTCCTGTAGAAGAACGAAAACTGGCTGGTATTAAAAGTGAATTGTACGACCTCAAACATCAACAAATGCTTTATAAATTGGGGATTAATTAGCAAATTGTTCAATGTGTAAATGAGTTGATTCGCCAAGGTGCTGATGTGAATAAATGTGCGATTATTTTTCTTCGTCTGAAAAAATTATCGCAGACATATTGTATGAACTGGAATATTGGGAATCACACCGAAAAGTTGGGGATCTCTAAAAAACAATAAGGTTAAGTTTATCGTGGTTTGAGGGGTACCAAGGTT
Source organism: Bacteroidales bacterium (assembly GCA_003249255.1). Taxonomy (GTDB): domain Bacteria; phylum Bacteroidota; class Bacteroidia; order Bacteroidales; family Marinilabiliaceae; genus SZUA-582. The sequence continues at coordinate 58,804 of QKJP01000060.1, read as the reverse complement.
AAAACATGCTATAAGGTTTTTAATAACCTTATTTTTATAGGCTTCAGCCACCTTATTGGTTATTAAATAAGTTGTATACACGTACACCTTATTTCTACAAGTTAAGTTTTTTCCTGAGGGATTTTGTTAGATGCGATGTTACAAGCTTTTGGAATCAGGTAATTCGGCAGTTCATCACCTCGGCAGTTCATCAATTTGGCAAAAAAAATGGAATGTCTTCAATTACAGCGTCTATAAATCGACTTAATTCAAGCTAAATAGTGGCGGCGCTTAAAAAAAACGTAATATTGTTCAAGAAATTTATTGAGCATAGTTATGTGTAATTGTTTTAAGATCTCAGTTGTGTTAGTTGTTTTATTTTTTTCACAATTAGCATCTTCCCAGTTGTGTGAAAGCTGGCGTTATTATTATCCTGAATTTACAGATTCTTCAAAGAATAAACTTTTTCTCAGAATTGAGAATAATAACTTCATGAAGAATACCGAATATGTAAGTGGTTTTTCGCAAGGATATACATACATAGGTTACGCTTTTCAGCCATCATTGATGTATTATGCAACAGATAACCTTCGCCTAAAAGCTGGTATTCATGTCGTTCAGTTCTCCGGCGTGGATGGAGTTTATAAGGCGCTGCCGGTTTTAAGCGCACACGCAAAGTTGAGTAAGCAATGGCAATTAATTATGGGAAGTTTAAAAGGAGATGTTCACCACCACTTAATCGAACCGGTATTTAATACCGAAAGTCAATATACTCGCCCGTTAGAAACCGGATTTCAATTTTTATATAAAAGCGATCCGTTCTGGATGGATACGTGGATTGATTGGAGTCAGTTTATTGTTGTGGGAGACCAAAAGCCGGAGAAATTTACGGTTGGTATGAGTTCAGAGTTAAGGCTTTTTGAAAATGAAAACTTCAGTTTGGAAATGCCAAATCAGTTGGTGATTGCTCATACTGGAGGCGAAATAAGTGATTATGATGAACCGGTAAAATCCATCGTTAATGTTGTCACCGGATTAAAAGGAAGCCAAAAGGTTGGAGATGGCTTTATTCAGGAAATAGGAATATCAGCTTATTGGATTGGGTTTCGAGATTTAACAAAAAAACAGATGATTGGATATTATAACGGACATGGCGCTTATCCCACAGTAGAAGTGAAATATAAAAGAGGCGTTTTGATGATAGGCTATTGGCAAGCCTGGGATTTTGCATCACCTCGCGGAAGTCATCTATTTCAATCCATCTCTAATTTCGAGCCGGTTAACTACGAAAAAGAACGTAAAATGATCACTGCAAAATTGAACTATACCAAGGCGTTTACCAGATATTTTAAGTTTAGTGCTAATTTAGAATCATATTACGATTTGCCATCCGGTTTGCTTGATTATTCTTATGGAATGAATTTAATGTTTACGCCTAATTTCTTTTTGAGGGAAGTGAAGGTGTATTAGTTAGTTGTACCTAATGTGCTGATGTGTAAATTCGATAATGTGCGAATTAGAAAATTTGTAAACAAACTCACTTAATATTCCACACTTACCGATGGTTCAAAGTATAATATCTAAATGACTTACCATGGTTGCTAGATAGAAATCAGGAGTTGGACAGTTTCAAGCAATTTGACAATTAGGCAGTTCATCAAATAGACATAAAACAAAAGGCAGAGGTTGCCGAGCGGTAAGTTATACAACAAGTATTTATGTTTTTTGAGCATAGTCTAATCGCTATAATCTAGTGATATCATTAAATAAAATACCTCCAAGGCTTAAGGCGCCATTCATCCGAAGCATAGTCAATACCAATTCGTGGCGACGTTTGATAATCGAATATAGGCTTAGAGATAGCTTCAATCCAGATTCTGTTTGATGTAAATAGATTTTCTCCGTAAAAAGATTTATCAAGTTCTAAAAGTCTCCCAACTTTCCCGGGGCCTTTAATGTCATTTATACCTCTGATTAAAACGGCTTGTGGTTCATCGTTAGAACCCGTTACCAAATTAAGCATCCAATACATGCCATAAATAAGGTAAACATAAATATATCCTCCAGTATGGTACATAATTTCGGTACGAGGAGTTCTTCCTTTACTCGCATGGCAGGCTAAATCTTCTTCACCTCTGTAAGCTTCAAGCTCAGTAATGGTAAATCTTTGAATATTTCCATTCCCAAAGTCACGCACTAAAGTGCAACCTAATAAATCAGGTGCAACTTCTAAAACGTCACGATTGAAAAAGGAAGCATCTAGTTTCATTTCAGTAGTGCTTAGTGCATAGATATAAGTTCGTTTTGTGAAATTCTTCTTAAGGCATCGAGAAAAGAATTAGCACATCAACTCATCATTTAATTAGCAAATTAATATTTGATTTTATCCTCTGTACTTTCCCAAAGTTTAAAAGTACTGATGGCTTCATCGTTCAGGAGTTGAGAAGTAGGAATGTTACGTTGGTCAATTGAACGATCTAATTCATTGTAAATGAAATCATCATCAAAACCAATATGAGCTGCATCTTGTTTGTTGTTTCCGTAATAGATTTTTGATAATCTTGCCCAATAAATAGCTCCTAAACACATGGGACACGGTTCACAAGAAGTATATATTTCACATCCTGTAAGATCGAAGGTATTCAGTTTGTTGCAAGCATTTCGAATTGCAGAAACCTCAGCATGTGCAGTGGGATCATTCGATGCGGTTACTCGATTTACCCCTGTTGCAATAATCTCATTGTCTTTTACAATAACTGCTCCAAAGGGACCTCCCCCATTTTTTACATTCTCAGTAGCCATTGAAATGGCTTTACGCATAAAATCTTCTGCTTTCATTTTACTAATATATCTGATTTCGGACGAATGTATTAAGAATTCCTGAATTACATAGAACTAGGTATAAAACTAATATATATCCGTTAATGGTAAATGTTAACCTGTTTATCAATAATTTTAATATTTGTGGAACGTAAATTGATAAACTAAAAAAAACGATGTATATTAAGTTTTGTAAATATTTAGCTTTAAAAGATTTAGACAATTAAATCCTCATAAGATGAAGAATTTTAGTGTGAAGAAGATTTTAGCCCCTATCATATTACTATCTAGCAGTTTAATAGGCCAGGCTCAGTTGAAAGTTGACGTAAGCGAGGTAATGGTTGTAGGTACTAATGGATTAACGATGAAAGTGAATTTAACCAGTACTTTCCCACGAAAGCTTAGCGTAAATGACTTGAGCGATAATTATGATGTATATGTGTATCACCCTGTTATTAGTGATACATTTATAGATGAAGGAACTTGTCAGACTCAGTATGAAGGCCTTAGCTTTTTGTTGTATGAAGGAAATGATACTGTGGATGTTGATTTTTTACCGGTGACGGATGAAATACTCGATAAAAAGCGCGCTTTAATAAGTAAGAAAATCACGATGCTACCCAAAAATGTGGCCAAACGCTTTATTTATATCGACTTAACAGGATTGGCAGTAAAGGCTGGACACACTTATGATTGTGAAATGATTTATTCAATTCCATGTATGAAAAAGATTTTTAAAAGCAAACGCTTTAAAGTGGAGTTTTCAAATTTGAAAAAATAAAAAGTAGATCTTAGTGCAGATATGAGCCTTGTAACATATTGTTACGAGGCTTTTTTAATTTTTGGGCACAGTGAAATCTTTAATTGTACGATGAAATTGATTTGAAAAAAAAACGAAAAGTGTTAGTTCAAATGCACGTATCGAGCAAATTCACTATTCTCTAACCTCAAGTTTTGGACTGCGGATTAAAAACATCAGACTTTTTTATAGATATTTTAGTCTATTTCAACTATTTGTAGTAATTTTGCAGCCGATTATTGTCCGAGCCTGAAGGTATTTGACTTACAATCAGAATGAAAGGTGTGGGAACCCGCCATTTTGAAAGAAGTACAAAGCCTTCGCAATTTGTTAAATAATTAATTAAAAAAATTAAAGACTGTGGATACTTTAAGTTACAAAACTGTCTCAGCTAACGCTGCAACTGCAAACAAAGAGTGGGTAGTTGTTGATGCTGCAGATATGGTATTAGGTCGTTTATCATCAAAAGTAGCAAAGTTGCTACGTGGTAAATACAAGCCTAATTACACTCCTCACGTAGATTGTGGAGATAACGTGATTGTCTTGAATGCAGACAAAATTCAATTAACCGGTGATAAGTTAAACAAACGTTTACACTTCTTCTACAGTGGTTACCCAGGTGGTCGTACAGATGTTACTCCTGCTGAGATCATGGCAAAAAGTCCTGAAAAATTAATTGAAAAAGCTGTTAAAGGTATGTTACCTAAGAACCGTTTAGGTCGTCAGTTATTCAGAAATCTTTATGTGTATACAGGGACCGAGCATAAACATGAGGCTCAACAGCCAAAAACAATTGATATTAACGCCATTAAATAACGACTATGGAAGTAATAAATGCCATTGGTAGAAGAAAAGCAGCAGTAGCTCGTGTTTATGTGAGCGAAGGGAAAGGTCAAATCACTATCAACAAGCGTGATTTAGCTGACTATTTTCCACCTGCAACATTACAATTCATTGTAAAGCAGCCATTGAACACTATTGGTGTGGCTGGAAATTATGATATCAAAGTAAACCTTTATGGTGGAGGTATCAAAGGTCAAGCTGAAGCATTACGCTTAGCTATTTCACGTGCTTTAGTGAAAATTGACGCAGAGAATAAACCAGCTTTAAAAGCAGAAGGATTCATGACTCGCGACTCTCGTGTTGTTGAGCGTAAGAAGCCTGGTCAGCCTAAAGCTCGTAAGAAGTTCCAGTTCTCGAAACGTTAATATTTGTCTGGAGTGTTTAGTATCTAAACTTTTAAGACTCTTCAAAAGGAGACTACTTAAAAGTTGAGTTAAAAAAGAAGGTAAACAATTAAAAAAAGAAAAAATGCCAAGAGTAAATTTTGAGCAATTATTAGAAGCCGGAGTACATTTCGGACATTTAAAGAGAAAGTGGAACCCAGCCATGGCGCCTTATATCTTCATGGAGCGCAATGGAATCCACATTTTGGACTTACATAAGACTGCAGTTAAAGTAGACGAAGCAGCAGAAGCACTTAAGCAAATTGCTAAATCAGGTCGGAAAGTGTTATTCGTTGCTACGAAAAAACAAGCAAAAGAGATCATTACCAATAAAGTTGGTGGTGTAAATATGCCTTACGTGGTTGAGCGTTGGCCAGGTGGTATGTTAACTAACTTCCCTACAATTCGTAAGGCGGTTAAGAAAATGTCATCTATCGATAAAATGATGGCTGATAAATCTCAGTGGGGTGTTCTTTCAAAAAGAGAAAGATTACAAATCACTCGTCAGCGTGCTAAATTAGAAAAGACTTTAGGTTCTATCGCAGACTTAACACGTCTTCCGGCAGCGATGTTTGTTATTGACGTAATGAAAGAGCACATTGCTGTTAAAGAAGCTATCCGTTTGAATATTCCTGTATTTGGTATCGTAGATACTAACTCAGATCCTTCAAACATCGACTTTGTTATTCCTGCAAACGATGATGCATCTAAATCTATCGAGCTTATCACAGATGTGATGTGTAAAGCCATCGAAGAAGGTTTAAGCGAGCGTAAAGTAGAGAAAGATAGTCAACCTGCTTCTAAAGGCAAAAAAGATGCCGGAAAAGTAAAAGCTAAAAAAGAAGAAGTAGCTGACGAAGACATCGAAGACGATGCTGAGTAAGCTTAATAATTTTTGATTTAAATTTTAAAAAAATACAATCATGGCAATTACTGCTGCTGACGTAAGCAAATTAAGAAAACTAACAGGTGCCGGAATGATGGATTGCAAGAAGGCATTAACTGAATCTGAAGGTGACTTCGATAAGGCTGTTGAGGCAATTCGTAAACGTGGTATGGCTATCGCTAGCAAGCGTGCGGACCGCGAAACTACTGAAGGTGCTGTTAGAGCAAAAGTTTCTGCTGATAAGAAATTCGGTGCTTTAATCGCTCTTAACTGTGAGACTGACTTCGTTGCAATCAACGAGAGTTATGTTGCATTAGTTGATTCTTTAGTTAATGTTGCTTTAGAAAATAAACCAGCTGATTTAGAAGCATTATTAGCACTTCCTATGGAAGGCAGTACTGTTGCTGAAGTTATCGCAGTTCAATCTGGTGTGATGGGTGAGAAGTTAGTATTAGCTAACTACGATCAAGTAAGTGCAGAAACTGTTGTTGCTTACATTCACGCCGGTAACAAATTAGCTACTTTAGTTGGTTTCAATCAGGCTGATGTTGAAGAGCAAGTTGCTAAAGACGTTGCAATGCAAGCTGCTGCTATGGCTCCAATCGCTATTGACGAAGCTGGTGTATCAGAAGATGTTAAGCAAAAAGAGCTTGAGATCGGTATGGAGATGGCTCGTAACGAAGGAAAGCCTGAGGCAATGTTAGAGAAAATCGCAGAAGGACGTTTAAATAAGTTCTTCAAAGAAAGTACGTTATTAAACCAAGCGTTTGTTAAAGATAACAAACTAACTATCAAGCAATATCTTGAGAGTGCAAGCAAAGGTTTAACTGCTGTAGATTTCAAGCGTTTTACTTTAAGCTAGTCTATACTATAGATATTTAAGAAGGGGCCAAGTGCCCCTTTTTTTGTGTCTTAATATTCGTATTTTTGCATACAAATAATTTGTATTAACTATTTCGCTCCTTCAGAGCTAAATTAATTGTTGAATTGTACACATAGGGCGTTGCCCTATGCTCATATAAGTAAGGCTTTAAGCCTTAAAGTAGTTATGTTTACAGGCAATCTAATGTCTATTATCTAATGTCTATTATCTAATGTCTATTATCTAATGTCTATTATCTAATAATCTAAGAATATGAAATATAAAAGAGTCCTTTTAAAGTTAAGTGGAGAATCCTTAATGGGAGAACAAGGTTATGGTATTGATCCGGATCGTTTGAATGATTATGCAGAACAAATTAAAGAAGCTGTTGAGCTAGGCGTTCAGGTTGGAATTGTAATCGGTGGTGGAAATATTTTTCGCGGTTTAAGTGGTGCCTCTAAAGGTTTTGACCGTTACAAAGGTGATCAAATGGGGATGCTTGCTACTGTGATTAATGCATTAGCTTTAAATTCTGCATTAAATGGTATGGATATCACCTCTCGTGTAATGACTGCCATTAGAATGGAGCCTGTTGGCGAGTTTTACGATAAACCCAAAGCTGTTGCGGCCTTAGATAAAGGTGAAGTGGTTATTTTAGCTGCAGGTACAGGGAATCCTTACTTTACTACGGATACAGGTTCTTCTTTACGTGGCATCGAGATTGAAGCAGATGTAATGTTAAAAGGGACTCGCGTAGATGGAGTTTACACCGCAGATCCTGAGAAAGATCCTACTGCAACTAAATACGATTCTATTTCTTTTGATGAAGTTTATAACAAAGGACTTCAGATTATGGATTTAACTGCAACAGCTATGTGTAAAGAAAATGATCTTAAAGTAGTTGTGTTTGATATGGATACGAAAGGGAATTTACTGAAAGTATTAAAGGGAGAGAATATAGGTACGCTTGTTCATAACTAGTAAACAATTTCTATAAAAAGTAAAAAGCCGGACGTTTCCGGCTTTTTTACTAATCTAAAAATCTATGAACAAGCAATAAAATAATTCTAGAGACTTCGTATTGCGAAAGCAGTTTTGTTATCAAAGTCTAATTTGAATTTAGCTTCATTTTCTGACACTTACAAACGAGAATTAACATAATTACCTTCCTTTATCTTCTAAAAAGTGATGTTCATGGCCGTCAATAATTCATTAGTCAGGACTTATGAGCTATTCATCAATGTTTAACTTTTTTTAAGATTTTAAAACATTGCGCTCCTAAACATCATCATTCAACACTGAAACAGCTTACCTCTCTTGAGAGAAAAGTAAATACCACTACTACAGATCAATGCAAATACCATAAAACAATACCTCAAAATTTCAAGAAATAGCTTATCATCTACTTCTTCAACAGATTGGTTGGCCATAAACAAGGCGAAGAAAATGGATGCTATAGCCATCGAAGCCATTTGGCCTAACAAACGCATCGTAGCAGCCATTCCACCTGCTATTCCAGCATGGTCTTTGGATACTGAACTCATAATGGTGTTCATGTTTGGAGAGGAAAAAAAGGCAAAGCCCAATCCAATAAAGGATAGATTGAGGATAATTATAAAAGTAGATGTTTCTTGTTCTAATAAAGTAAAAAGTGCTAATCCAACCGTACAGATAATCACGCCTGCACTTGCAATAACACGGGGTTCATAGCGATCAGAAAGGGAACCTGCATAAGGTGAAAATAGAGCCATCATTATGGGTTGAGCAATTAATATACTTCCAGCTTCATGCGGGCTAAATCCTTTTACATTTTGCAGGTAAAGACTGAGTAGAAATACAATGGCAAATGTAGCACTATAGTTTATTAAAGCAGCTAGGTTTGAAAACGTAAACAGTTTATTATTCGTTAATAACTGAATTGGAAGTAAGGCCTTTGCCGATTTTTTTTGTTGAAACCAAAACAAAAAAAGCAAAACAGCTCCTGCCATAACTAATTGTAACCCACTTATTTCTTTAATGCTTGATGAACCAAATACTAAAGCAATCAATGCACCGGCATACAGAAAGCTTCCAAAATAATCCATCTTTTCAGCTTGCTTGGTATTAGGGGTTTGCTTTAAGTAATAAAAACTTACAGCGGTGGTAATGGAACCGAGTATTCCCGTTAAGTAAAAAATACCTCTCCAATTCCAATAATTTGTGATTAAACCACCACAAAAAGGACCAACTGATAAACCTATATATACCGCAGCCACTGTCATTCCTATAATTTTCCCTCGAATGTTTACAGGAAAGTCCAAGACCAGTATGGCCGGTCCTGTAGTCATAACCATGGCAGCTCCAATTCCTTGAAGAAAGCGTAGGCTAATTAAGAGAGATGGCGTAGAGGCTAGGGCACATCCGAACGAAAACAGCGTAAAGATTAATGTACCGGTTTTAAAGATAGTTTTATTTCCATGGATATCGGCAATACGGCCAAGTGGTAAAAGTGAAATAGCTGATGATAGAAGAAAAGATGTTATTATCCAACTTAAGGTCACCGCATTGATTTTAAAATCAGCTTCAATAGCCGGTAATGCAATACTTACCGATGAAATCAAAAAAGGACCTAAGAATGAAGTGAGTATCACTACTGCTAATATTGAGCTCTGAGTTTTTGTCATTGTTTGCCTATAATTTGACAAATAAGTAATGAAATATATCCTGTAAAGTCAATTCATTATCACTTACTCATGGTGCTACTGCCATAGGGCTTGGAGTATATATGAATTGGCATTGATAATTTCTAACACAACGAGTTGAAACGATTCTGATAAAAGAAAAACCGCAAGTTCCAAAGAAACTTGCGGTTTTTATAGTATTCGTTTGAGTTTTAAAAAACCTCCGAACTTACAGGTGCTATTGGTTCTGTTTTGCTCAGTTTATTTCTAACTCTTACAGCCAGGTTATACATTACCGGAGCCATAATAAGCGTTAGAATGGTAGACGTACTTAATCCAAAAATAACCGTCCAAGCCATTGGTGACCAGAAATCAGCATTGTCACCTCCAAAGTAGATGTGAGGATTAAATTCGGTAAACAAGCTGATGAAATCGATATTTAATCCCACAGCCATAGGAATTAATCCTAAAACAGTTGTGATGGCCGTTAAAAGAACGGGACGCAAACGGGTTTTACCTGCTCTAATCACACATTCAACTTCCTCCTCTCTCGATAGGCGGCCGTGTTCAGGAAGTCCATGCTCTTCCTTCTTTTGACCTCGAACTAAATCAATGTAATCAATAAGAACAATACCATTATTTACCACAATACCGGCTAATGATACAATACCTACACCAGTCATTAAGATTACAAAGTCCATTTGGAAAGAACCTAATCCCATGAATACACCAATTGTACTTAAACCAACGGTACCAATGATAATCAGCGGCTTGGCTAATGAGTTAAATTGCGTAATTAAGATCATTGCAATAAGTGCAACAGCAAGTAATAAAGCGCCCAATAGGAAATCAGCCGTCTCTTTTTGGTTTTCCTGCTCACCGGTCATTTTCCAACGGTAGTTGGCCGGCATTTCGTAGTCGTTTAATACTTCTTTGATTCGTGCATTGATTTCATTCGCATTGTAACCTTCTTGAACATTGGATTGAATGGTAATCACACGGGTGTTGTCAATACGGTTAATGGTTTCATAAGTGGATTGATAATCGTATTTAGCTACAGATGAAATTGGAATCAGATAGGATTTACCATTTTTTTCTAATTTCAGCTTCTGGTTCATCAGGGTTGAAACATCATATCTATATTGATCATTTAAGCGCAACATGATGTCGTACTCCTCTTCCCCATCTTTAAATTTGCTAATCTCTTTTCCGTATAAAGAGGTTCTTAAAGCCATGGCCACCATTGCGGTTGAAAGTCCCATGCGGCGCACTTTATCACGATCGATGGTAATGGCCATTTCAGGTTTACTGGTATTCAAGTCGAGCTCCAGATTATCAATACCCGAAATGTGGTCTTCGTTTATAACTCGTTGCATGTCTTCAGCAACCTGAATAAGTTTTTCGTAATCATTTCCAGCTACCTCAATGTTAATGGGTTTTCCAACCGGAGGACCATTTTCTTCTTTCTCAATAAACACTTTCGCACCTTTAAAACCTTTGAAGTTTTCGGTTAATTCACGTAGAATTTTCCGGGTACTAATGCCGCCTCTATCTTCATATTCCTCAAAGGTGATGATCGTTAAGGATTTATGAGGTGAGCGACTCGATTCGAAAAATCCTCCTTTTCCACTTCCCACACTTACGCCTACTGATTTTACAATACTCATGTAAGGCTGAAGTGTTGAATAAAGAATTTCTTCAGCACTTTTAGTTATTTCATCGGTGGTTTCGATGGAACTTCCCAGTGGTGTTTCCATGGTTACATATACCGAACGGGGTTCGTTTTCAGGAAAGAAGATAACATTTGGCTTCATGGCTCCAAAAAACATCACCGAAAAGAAAAATAAAAATACAGAAGCTCCTAATAGAATTTTGGAGGTTTTTCTTCCAAGCGATTTTCTGAGCACTCTTTCGTAATAGTTTTCTAGTCTAGGAAGAAAATTGTGTTGGTTCCAAATGGCTGCCGGCTTCAATCCATAGATATTTATTGCAGTTAGAAGCACAGGGAGAATGAATAAATTACCTAAACCTGTTAAACCTGCTAGGTGAGCGATTATTCCGGCTCCTGCAATGATTCCGGTTATTTTAAAGATCTTTTTATTGTTTTTCTTTTCACGCACATCTTCCAGTTCCATATATCGGGATGCAAACACCGGGTTCAATACCAATGCAACAAACAATGAGGAAGACAAAACTACGATTAAGGTTACCGGCAAGTAGCCCATAAACTTACCAACTATACCCGGCCAGAATAACAGTGGAAAAAACGCTGCTAATGTAGTGGCTGTAGATGAAATAATTGGAATCGCTATCTCCGATGTACCGTTCTTTACTGCTTTGGCTTTCTTTACACCATGCTCCATCATTCGATAAACATTCTCAATCACTACAATGGCATTATCTACAAGCATTCCTAATGCCAGTACCAAGCTAAATAACACCATGGTATTAATGGTATAACCCATTTGTTGCAGAACCAAAAAGCTAATGAACATAGACATTGGAATAGCCAAACCACTAAAGATGGCATTTCTCAATCCTAAGAAAAGATATAAGATTAACATTACCAGTAACATACCCATAATGATGCTATTTTCAAGGTTGCTGATTTGACCTCTAATATTAACACTTTGATCATCGGTAATGGTGATGGTTAAGTCTTTTGGAAGCGTGTTGCTCGCTTGTTTTTCTTCAATGATTTTAAAAACTTTTTCAGTCGCATCCAATAAGTTTTCACCACTCTTTTTAATGATGGCTAAGGTTACCACTGCTTGATGATTAAGACGTGAGATGGAGCTTTTTTCCTTAAAACTGTCAATTACGTCAGCTACATCCTTTAAGTAAACAACGCGACCATCTTGTTCTTTAACAATGGTGTTTTTTAGCTCATCCATGTTTGCATAATCGGCTTTGATCCTTAACGAACGGCGTGTTCCATCAACAACGATCTCTCCAAGACCCATGGTAATGTTTTCTTGCTGAATAGCCATTTCAATATCCATGAATGACATATTTAAAGCAGCTAAGCGATGCGGATCAGCATGAATTTTAATTTCACGTTCGTCCACACCTTTTACATCAGCTTCACGTATTTCGCGAAGTGTTTCGAAGTCATCCTGCAAGTCTTCAGCAAACTTTTTCAACTCATAAACACTGTAATCTCCTGACAGATTAATATTTAACACCGGAAACTCTGAGAAGTCAATGTCGTTAACAATCGGATCATCCATGAGGTCATCCGGCAGTTCACGTTTGGCATTATCAACCCGGTCTTTTACATCCCATTTGGCTTGTTCAACTTCAACATCTGCTTCAAACTCAACCATTATAAGACTCATGTCCTGATATGAAGCAGACGATAATTTTTTAACACCTGTTAAGTCTTTCAATTCCTTTTCAAGCGGACGAGTAATTAAATTCTCAATATCTAAAGGGCTGTTACCCGGATAAGGAGTACTCACCATGATATAGGGAACAACAACTTCAGGAAAAAGCTCCCGTTGCATCGTACGGTATGACATGATTCCTGCTATAAGTAAGAAGAAAGTAAGCAGGTAAACAGTATTTTTATTGGCAATGGCCCAAAAGGTAGGTTTAAATTTTCGGGTAGAAACCTTTTCTTTGGGTTGGATATGTTCTGACATTGTGTATTTTTTTAAAAGTTATAGCCGGTTGGCTTAAATGCAATATCACGATAAATAGCTTATTTTACTTTTAAAACAGAGCCATCTACGACTTGGGCAAAACCTTTGGTAATAATCATATCACCTTTTTTCAGACCTTCTACTACAACTGTATTGTTGTTGTCTTTAATGCCTGATTTAATGTATTGTTTTTTAGCCACCCATTTGTTGCTGTCTTGAACTGCTGTGAATAGGAACTCGCCGGTAAAATCTTTTTTGACTAATATAGAAGGTACAACAATAGCATTCTCAGCAGCAAAAGTTCTTAACTTTAAAGTTGCCAGCATGTTTGGCTTTATTTCGTTATTGGCATTGCTTAGATTAATGCGTAAACGGAACGTACGTGAACCGGGATCAATAACTGATGATACACGGTTAATTTTACCAACCACTTCTTTGTTAATAACCGGAAACTCAATGTTTACTTCATCGCCCGCTTTTACCTTGTCTAAATAAGTTTCTGAAATATTGGCGATAATGTATACCTGATCAATATTTACAATGCGGGCAAATGCCATTGCAGGTGTTCCCATTTCTCCTTGTTTTTGCATGATTTCATCAACAATACCATCAATTGGAGATTTTAAGGTTGCCATGTTTACTTGAGCTTGTAGGCCAGATAAACGTTTTTCAAGGCTCTCTTTGGTACTTTTGGCTTGCAGATATTCAATTTCAGAACCAATGTTTTGATTCCATAATTTTTCCTGACGTTCAAAAGTTGTCTTAGCTAAGTCGAGATTGATTTTTATTTCATCAATGCTACGGTTTAAAGCCTCCGTATTTAGTTTTCCTAATACAGTACCTTTACTAACCCGCTGTCCTTCATTAGCATCAATACTTGTGATTTTTCCTTGAGCTTCAGGACTAACAATGATGTTTTGATCAGCTTCCACATTCCCGGAGACATTTACAAAGTGTTCAAAAAGTTCCGTTTCTATACTTGCAAGATCTACCGAAATTTGATTTTCGATGCTTTTTTCTTTAACCTCATCTTCTAATTGAGCTATTTGCTTTTTAAGCTTTGTAAGTTCTGTTTTGTATTCAGATAAAAGAGCTTGCTTATCTTCTGTTTTTTGATTGCAAGCAATTAATAAAGCAAGAATTGGTATGATGAATATTTTTTTCATGGCTAATTTTATTTGATGTCTGATGATCGTTTAATTGTTAGTATTAAAGTTTACCAATGATTTTTTGATACTCGATGTGGGCATTTAGCATATTTAATGCCGACTGAATATAGGATGTTTCCGCCTGCAAGTATTGAGCTTCATTTTGAGCTAATAAAGTACTGTTAGCTAACCCATTATTAAATTTGGTTAAGGTCATTTGGTATATTTCATTGGCCAAATCCTTATTTTTTAATGCATTATCGTACTGCTCTTTTGCTGAGGACAAATTGGTTGATGCCGTAAGGTATTCTCTCTTAATATCTTCAGAGGCAGCCGTTAAATCATTTTGTGATTTGATATATTGTAGCTTGCTCTGTTTCACCTTCGAAAGACGCATGCCTGAGGTAAATATTGGGAGATTTAGTGAAAAACCTACCAATTGCGATGGACGCAGGTCATTATAAGCACTCCATTCATCATTATACCCTGAACTGTTGTAATTGTAAAAAGCATAAATTTTAGGAAGAAACTGAACTTTTTCGTTTTGCCATAATAGCTTTTGAGATTCTGAGTTTGTAAAAGCTATTTTGTAATCAATATAGTTTTCAACCGAAAAATCAGGAGAACCTGTTGAAATTACATGAGCAGTTGTGATCATATCATCCATTTTATCTTTCAGATAAATATTTTGATCCAGATTAAGTCCCATGGCATATTTTAATGTAGCCAGTGCTACCTTATAAGCCCTTTCAGCTTCCATTAATCGACTTTTGCCATTACTAACCATAAGCTCAACCTGCGAAACGTCAAGTTTTTCTCGAAAACCATTTTCGTAATAAGCATTTGTTTCCTTGTAAAGTTGTTCACTTATTTCAAGGCTTTTTGTAAAAGTCTCAACATTATTTAGAGCAGTAAGAGCTAGATAATAGGCTTGAAAAACCATTTTGCGAATTTCAATTTGTGTTTTTTCGCGCGCTTCTTCTGAAATTCGCAAATAAACTTTACTGGCTTTAAGACCAATAATATAAGACCCGTCAAAAATCAATTGATTTACTGCAATACCTACATTGGCGTCATGTTTTGATCCAAAAGAGACATAAATTTTATCGCCCGGTTTAACGCCTTCAGGTAATTGATCAGCAGGCATAAAATCTGCCGGTAAAGGCGTCTCCATTTGCTGAATGTGATAGTTGTAACCGGTGGATGCAGATACTTGAGGTAAACCTATCGCAGTGGTTTCCCAGATTTTCTTTCTCGCAATTTCTACATCATGATCAGCATTGATTTTTTGATACGCATTTTGCATTGCATAATCAATAGCATCTAATAATGAGAAGGAAAGTGTATCACTTTGTTCCTGAGCTACCAATTGAGTAGACAGGGAGGTGATCGTAATGATTAATGCACAAAGCACTTTCTTCATGGTTGAATGTTTTTAAATCGTTTTATTACTTGTTCTTATTAGGGCAAAATAATTGTATCACCACTTCGAGTCCTTTGGGAGTACAAATGCCCCTAAAGTGATATTTATAGACTTCGAAAATTATGCTTTCATCTTTTATTTCGGATTCTGAAAATAGTCTGTTTGCCGGATCAAATGTAAAGATGTGGTATGAAACCATCATTCTGGCTATTACATGGCTATTTAGATCTTCGTTGAAATAACCTCCTTTTTTGCCATGATCAATGTTTGAAACATGAGCTTCATAAATGGCCTTCTTTTTAAATTCATTTAAATCTTGAAGAATGCCCGGATAGTATTTATTTAAATCAAAAATAAGGGTAGGATTTACCACAACTCTATCTTTTTCGATCAACTCTTTTGCAGCAAGGTGCTGTTCAATTGCGTTTTTAGAATAATCGTAAAAAACAGATAAATAGCTTTCAATTTTTTCTTTTGCAAAGTTCATGCAATTCTCTACCAATTCAGTTTTGTCACTGATGTATTGATAAAGTGTTTTTTTTGACATCCCCAACTCCCGCGCAATGTCATCCATACTCACGCTTTTAATCCCGTATTTCTGAAAGAGGTAAAAGGTGCTTTCGATGATCGTTTTCTTTTTTTCGTCCATATAGGTACAAATGTAGAAAATATTTACACTGAGGAAACTATTGAATTGTTAAAAGTTTCTAAAGTTTTATATTGGGGCAGAAGTAAGTTATGTGCTCATATGCAGAAGGCAGAAGGCAGAAGGCAGAAGTTCGGGATAATTTGGTGGAGGGCGAAAGTTTTGTGCGAAAATTTAGGAAAAAAAAACACTGCCCCGATTGGAACAGTGTCTTTTGATTTGGGTAGTATTATTGTGCTTCAAATTAGGGTAAATCCATTATAAGTTAGAATTGAAGCACTCGTTGTTATTAAGGTTAGGTAATGCTTAACTGTTGTTGGTTTTTAGGTTGAAGAAGGGACTGGTTTATTATTATCTAAACCGTTCAAATCTTACATTACAAAAATACAGCGGAGAGATAAATTCTGAAATACTCATTTTTGAGTATATTTTAATGAATGATGGTGCAATACCTTCAAACTTCTACCGCATGAAAGTGTAAACACAAAGCATTATCAGCTAATTTTATCAATCACCCTTCTAATCGTTAAAACATAAAATACATTCTTTTGAATATATCCTACACAAAGTTGTGGAACTCAAACATGGTTTCCGAATTTTTGAGTTAACCTCTCTCCACAAAGATGATTTTTTTTACCACCATCTTGTATTAAACAACATTAAAAACTAACGCTTAGGCAATCACTTTCTTTGCCCATTAAATTAAGGTTAATGAAGATTGTTCTAGGGCAAAAAATAATATTCTCGTATAGAAAATCAAAGTCATCTTTGGGATAGGACTTTGCATTTATCGAAATACATCATCCTTTGTATTTTATTTAGATAGTTTCATAGTTAGCCACTTGAATAAAGTGCTTTTTTATGGACGTGAAGTACTTCTGCCGTTTATTATTTACCTTTGCACCCAAAATTGATAAGTTGTGAAAATCGGATCTCTGGAATTTAAGCAAACCCCTCTCCTTCTGGCACCTATGGAGGATGTAACGGACCCTTCATTTAGAATTTTGTGTAAGCGCTATGGGGCAGATTTAATGTACACCGAATTTATTTCGGCAGATGCATTAATTCGTGACATTGAAAAAACGAAGCGTAAATTAACTATTCTTCCGGAAGAACGTCCTGTAGGCATTCAGCTTTATGGAAAAGATATTGAACCGATGGTTGAAGCTGCAAAAATCGCTGAAGAAGCACAACCGGAACTGATCGATTTAAACTTTGGTTGTCCGGTGAAAAAAATTGCGACCAAAGGAGCAGGTTCTGGGATGCTAAAAGACATTCCTAAAATGGTGGAAATGACCAAACAGGTGGTTGAAGCCGTCAAGCTTCCGGTTACCGTAAAAACGCGCTTAGGCTGGGACGAAAATTCGAAAGTGATCGAAGAGGTAGCTGAGCGCCTTCAAGATGTAGGTATTCAGGCATTAACCATACATGGCAGAACTCGTGCTCAAATGTACAATGGTGAGGCCGACTGGACATTGATCGGAAAAGTAAAGAACAATCCACGCATCAAGATTCCCATTATTGGTAATGGCGACATCAACTCTCCTGAAAAAGCCAAAGATTATCTGGATAAATATGGTGTTGATGCTTTAATGATTGGAAGACCCAGCATTGGGCGACCATGGATCTTTGAAGAAGTAAAACATTACCTCGAAACCGGTGAACTATTACCTCAAATAAAAATGCCTGAGCACGTAGACCGGGTAGTTGAGCAGTTAGATAGTGCCGTAGAATGGCTTGATGAACGTCGAGGTATTCTTCACATGCGTCGCCACCTAGCAATCACCTTTAAAGGCTTACCCGATTTTAGAGATTTGAAAATTGCTATGCTACGTGCAAATACCTTGGATGAGTTAAAACCAATATTGGCGCAGATAAAGGAGACTTATAAGGATTATTAGGTCGGTAGGCGGTTAGGTCAAGAGATCAATAGGTTGATAGATAGAAGCCTTTAATGTACTGATGTGCAAATTAACTAATGCGCAAATTTGATCCTAGCTATTGTACAATACTTTGCTGTGATTTAATGCACAATATTTGACTAGCAAAATTTAATTGTTTGATACAAGTTTTTAATGTGCTGATGTGCAAATGCGACAATGAGCTAATTTTACTCATTCATAATTCAATGTTTACATGTGGTGTAAAACACAATATCTAAACAGCTAAACTTACTGATTAGATAAGAGTTAATAGGACTTTGACCAGTGGATAGCTCGTTCTAGAATGATCGATAAATCAAGAGGTTAGTAGAGCACTAGGTCGGTAGATCAATAGGGAATTCGATGGGAAAATGTTTTTTTAGAAAACGCAATATACTTTCGACCACACGAA
This sequence comes from Bacteroidales bacterium, assembly GCA_003249255.1. Classification (GTDB taxonomy): domain Bacteria; phylum Bacteroidota; class Bacteroidia; order Bacteroidales; family Marinilabiliaceae; genus SZUA-582. Next base: position 40,377 of record QKJP01000060.1, on the reverse strand, counting down.
AAGTGAAAATAGCTTGCTATTTTTTTAGGATTTTTTCTTTATTTCTTCGAGTGTTTTTTTGATATCATTTAATTGAGTTTGAATAGCATTATTGGATTGAATGTTTTTATAGTTCATCATAATTAATTTAATTGATACTAAAAGAACACCGGCCTCTAATAACAAATCATGGGTTAAACCGTGGGCAAACAAGGCCAAAATAAAAAACAACGCGGTTAAAAAAATGACGATCAAATCGCCGGTAGAGAAGTAATTCTTCATAGCAATAACTTTAATTCATTGTGATGTTAACACTTCAAAACAACCAAATGTTCCAAGCTTGAGAAACGCTGAAACCTATTCTCTTTCGTTAAAATAACGATTAACAAAAACCCGAACCGGATACCAAGCCGCAAAAAAACCTATGGTAGAAACGGTTACCAGTACCAACAAGACATCGCCCAACTGTAAGCTTACCGGGTAGGCATCTGTAATGTAAGAACCCCCCTCCTGAAACTGCACCAAACCAAACTTTTGCTGAGCCCATACCAGGGAAATCCCAATAAGTAATCCAATAACGACACCCAGCAAAGAGATTAACCAGCCTTCAATTAAAAAAATTCGAGCTATTAATTGCTTATTGGCACCCATGCTCTTGAGTGTAAATATGCTTTCTTTCTTCTCAAAAATAAGCATAGACATGGTACCAATGATATTAAACGCCGCAATAACCATGATGAATGATAAGATTAAAAAGGCCATCAACTTCTCAATCTTCATCATTCGAAAATAATTTTCGTGTTGCTGTTGCTTGTTGAGTACTTTATAATTTGATCCAATTGCAGATTCTATTTGAGACTGAACGTCCTCAATCGGATAACCATCTTTAACTTTGATAATCAAAGCACTAACAACATCATCCTCATATTGAAACAAGCGTCGAGCTAAGGCAATGTTGGTAATAATATATTTCCCATCGTATTCTACTTGCTTCACCTCAAAAATACCGGTGGGTTGTAAATACTCACTCTGAAAAGCGTTGTGAGCGTTCATGGTAGTAATCGTTCCTTTGCGCTTGGGCACATAGATCACCAAAGGAGAAACAAAATTTAACCGAATGGAAAGTTGATTGGCCAAAATACTTCCAATCATGCCATGATTCTCGTTTCCATAACCTAATGAATACTTGCCTTCTACCAATATAGAATCTATACCACTTACCTTATTGAAGTTCGCATCTATACCTAAAATACTTCCTGGCATACGGCGCTTACCAAACTTTAATAAAGCTTGATCTTCCAATTGTTCTGACACAACATAAACACCATCAACATTTTCAATAGCTGCTTTATTGAGGGAATCTAAAGACATGACTTTACCGGAAACGGGTTGTATTTTTAAATCCGGATCGAAGGTGTTATACAGATCTCCAATAAAATCGTGCAAGCCATTAAAAACAGAAAGCACCACTAATAAAGCCATGCTACCCGTTAACACACCAAATACAGAAATCATTGAAATCACATTGATGATGTTCTGAGACTTCTTGGCGATTAAGTAGCGACGGGCAATATTAAAGGCTAACTTCATGGTTTTTAAAGTTTCTGGGCAATCACCATTAAACCGGTTCCTGTTGTGTGTTTTTTTTGAACATCCATGCAATTAAGCACAAATGCAATTGGATAAGTTAAAAAGTAATAAACCGGTAATATCACAAATAGCAATTTGCTTTTATTAAGCATTAAAATTGGATACTTCATGGATAGTTTCCAGGATAAATTACCCGGTGTGCCATAAGTATAATTGGCTTCAATGTTAGAAAATCCGGCTCTTTGCAGTTTATCAGTAATATCTTCTACGCCATAACCATCACGTACATGTTCGTCAATGAAACCATGGGCTTCGTCGTGGTCGTGATCATGCGCATCGGAGCCACCTTGATCAGAGGGCGTGGAAATTAAAAGTGTCCCTCCTTTTTTCATGGATGCAAAAAAGTTTTGAAAAACTAACTCATCTTCTAAGATGTGCTCCATCACATCGACTGACAAAACCACATCGTACTCATTTTTTTGTTCAAAACGGGTTAAATCAGCTTTTACAAATTTCACACGATCTCCCCTGCCAATTTTCTTAAAGAAATTGTTACAATCTGCAATTTGCTCCTCTTTAACATCAGCACCCGTTATTTTCCAATCTTTTCCAAGAGTAGACAGGTAATAAACATACTGCCCAAATCCACTTCCGGCATCTAATACAGAAATTGAACCTTCAACCTGTTTCGCCTTATTTTTTAATGCTTTGCGAATATACCACGCACGAAGTAATAACAAATCCAACAAGCGGTAAAAAACAATTCGTAAAACCGGTGTTTGGTTAAAAACCTTGCCAAGAGAGCGTTTAATAGGGTCGTATTGCATGAATTATTCGTTTAAAAGGCGATCAATATTTTCTACATAGTCCAAGGTATCATCCACGTAAAATTTCAATTCGGGAATGATACGCAACTGTTTGCCCACTCGTTTACCCAAAGCAAAACGAATGTGATGGTTATTTTCTTCGATTGTATTAAAAACACCTTCTACTTTATCCCCCGGAAAAATGCTCAAATACACTTTTGCCAACCCTAAATCAGGCGTTACACGTACTACACTCACCGTTACCAAGGCACCTATGGTGTACTCTTTTGCTTCTTTCATGAACACATCACTGATCTCCTTTTGAAGCAATCTTGCTATTTTCTTTTGTCTTGTTGATTCCATAACTGTATTTTGAATGTGCAAAACTAATGCTTTCCAAGCAAATAAGTAAACTTCTGCGGCATTGCTTCAAAAATATCCTTTCTTTAACAAAGTATAAAAAGATAATCACTATCTTAGCACCCAAAGGTTACAACAAACATTTCCCTTAAAGTGTTTGTTATGCTAAAACCATCCTTTTTATCAAAGCTCCCACTCTATACTTTTAGCTGCTAGACTACCAGAGTAACATACTCATCATTTTTTTTAGAAAACAAGCATTCATACTTTAGCATTTATGATAAATACTAATTTAAAAACGTTGTCCTTTTTATTTATTCTATTCACAACCTCACTTGCCATAAAAGCTCAGGATGAATATCTTGACATTTTTTATTACGATGCCATCGATGAATTTGAAGCTGAAAACTATCAGAAAGCGATTGAATTATTTGAAGAAGAAATAGAGATATACCCCGCGTGTAAAGAATGCTATTTATACCTGGGGCTCGCCTACATGAACTCCAACACCAAAACTGAACAAGCTAAAACGGTATTGGAAAAAGGAATTAGCCTTCTCTCCAAAGATGATGAACAAAATGATTTGTATAAAGACATGTACATGGCTTATGCAAAAACGCTTCAAGTTTTATTACAAACGGATAAAGCCAAAGAAGTTTATCAACTACTCAAACAAAAATTCCCGAATGATCGATTTACCTTTATTGAAGAAATTGAGGAAGAAATCAGAGTATGCGATAACTCTTCCATCTTTTTAGAAAATCCAATTAAGTTATCGATCACAAATCTGGGTGAAAAAATAAACAGTTCATGTGATGACCACAATCCTCTTATAAACATAGTGGATGATAAATTATACTTCACATCAAGAAGGCCGAATAAAAAAACAACAAAACTAAAGGATGGCCAAAATCCTGAAAAAATTTACACAGCCTCCAAAGAAGATGGAAAATGGAAACAATCTCATGCCCTGAACATATTTTTTAAGGTACAAGATCATGAATCAATCCTAAGTTTATCCGCTGATGGGAAAGAACTTTTTATCCTTCACAATGATGAAGATATAAAGAACATTTATCATAGCGTGCTAGTGAATAATGTGTGGCAGAAACCTGTAAAGTTGCCCAAGCCAATCAATTCCCAAGCAAACGAAACACATGCTTCCTTATCGCCTGATAAAAGCACGCTGTTTTTTACCAGTGACCGCGAAGGAGGTTACGGTGGAAAAGACATCTACATGATAAAAAAAGATGAGCATGGAAACTGGGGCGAAGCACGTAATTTGGGCCCCCAGGTTAACACCCCTTTTGATGAAGAAACAGCAATGCTCCATCCGGATGGAAACACATTATATTTTGCCTCGGAAGGCCATAATGGCATGGGACAACTGGATGTATTTTACACACAAATGAATCCAGATAGTACCTGGACATCACCAAGTAACATGGGATATCCGATTAACACTCCCGAGGATGACTTTTTCTTTTTACCCACTATCGATAAAAATAAAGCATATTATGCCTCTACTCATTTTTCAGGAAATATGGGTGGAAGTGATTTATACAAGATAGAATTCGACAAGACCCTTGAAAGAGAACTAGCCGTTATAGAAGGAGTGGTTGAAGATAAACAATCACTTACAAATGGAAGTGTTCGTATCATGGTCACAAGAAAAAAAGACAATGTGCTTGTGGGCGATTACCGACCCGATCAAAAAGATGGAAAATACACCCTATTTCTCAAAACCGGTGAGCAATACTACATTACAGAGACCTCGGTAAATAAGGATGAGAAACGTTCGTATCTGGATATAAATAAAGATTTAGCGTTTAACAACAACAAAAAAATAGTTCCCTTTGGAAAAATCAGATTAGAACCTCCAATGATCCCTCTAACGGTAAAAGATGAAATAAAAAATCACACCGATAATATTATAAAGGGACTTAATGATATGACTCAAAAGGCTCGAGTGGACAGTGCCTATTACACCATACAGGTTTTGGCATTAAAACGAAAGCCTACCTGGGCTTATTTGTACCTTAAGGGTTTAAACCAAAAAGAACTTCAAATATTTAAAGGTGCAGATGGCTTTACCCGTTATGTGTATGGCGCATTTAAAGGTAAAGAGTTCACTGCAAAGAAAAGAAATGAATTAGTGGAAACAGGTAAATACAAAGATTCTTTTATTAGACCATTAAAGGATTTTACTGAGGATATTTTTAATCATTCTAAACAGTAAAAAAATGAAGTCTCAAAGCTATATTTAAAACCCAAATAATGACTTCAAGACTTCGTGATAGATAGTAGTCCTTAATGTGCTAATTAGCTAATGTGTGAATGTGCAAAAAATTAATCTTTCTTTTCAAATTTGAAATAAAGCACAACATCAAAACACCTAACAAAAGCTGTTAGATAGTAATAGCATTGGAGTGAATCACTTTATGGAGCTTATACATGATTAGGACAGCTTAGTTATTTTTTACCCTTATTCATTTTTGAGATTAGATGCGTTGAAATTTTAATGTGCTGATGAGCTAATTTCTCGATGTGCTGATTAAGGATTAGCCATGATTTGATTTTCTGAGGCTTGAAGTTAGTTTCGAATTAAGGGTAAACAGCAGCATGAGAGCTACCATTAATTTCACTTTCAAATTCATAAGTTTTATTTAAAGTTTAATTGTCTCTTGGGGAATTGCCAGTTTTCTCAATTACAGCATTAATATCAATCCTATCTTAACATGATCCAACCTAATCATCAATCATTTTCAATTGATAACTGCCCATTTTTAAACATTTCATAAGCCGTTTGATAATAAGCAATGGCTTCTTTTTCTATACAATCATCTGTGCATTTACACTCACTCAGCTTATTATTTTTTTTATCATAGGTATAGATAGAACTTGCGGACTGAGTTTCTAATACCAGAAATTGATCATTTTTTAAATAACCTAATGAACGGTGGTTGGCAATAAAGGCTCTTTGGTCTTCTATAGGTGTTTTATTGAGGTCTTTCCCAAACAAATTGGTTTTATAACTCCAATTTAAATAACCAAACAAAGTAGGAAACACATCAATCTGTGATGCTAAACCATCTAGTTCTACAGCTTTTTGTGAGGGTAAATTATAGATTAATGCAGGAATATGATGACGACTCAAATTAAAATAAGTTCGCCCGGCACTATAAGCACAATGATCGGACATGATTACAAACACGGTATTTTTAAACCAGTCCTTCTTTGCTGCTTTCCTGAAAAATTCTCCAAAGGCAGCATCGGCATATTTGACCGATCCGGTACGTCCATCTCCTGAAGGCACATCAACCACGCCATCGGGATAAGTGTATGGCGGATGGTTGGAGTTGGTCATAAACAAGTAAAAGAAAGGTTGATCTGTTTTAGAGTCTTGATCGGCCATGTCCAAAATCACATTATAAATGTCCTGATCACAAGCCCCCCAGGCATTTTCAAACGTTACCTGATCATCTCTTATTTGAGTTCGTTTGGTTGGTAACGGTTCCAAATCGTCAGGATCGGCTGTCCGGTCTACAATATCAAAACCACTATGGCTAAAGAAATAAGCCATGTTATCAAAAAATCCGTCGCCCCCGGTAATAAAGGTACGTGAATAGCCCTTTTGTTTAAAAACTTCACCAATGGTAAATAAGTTTTCGTTATTTGGTCGCTTTACAATACTTCGACCGGGTGTAGGTGGAATGGATAAAGCAATGGCTTCTAATCCGCGAATGGTTCGGGTGCCTGTAGCATAGACATTGGTAAATGCAATGGAGTTTTTAAAGATTGAATCCAATGCAGGCGTTATGACTTCTCCATAACCAAACCGTTTCATAAACTCGGCATTCATGCTTTCCAAACCTACAAAAATAACGTTTGGATACTGCTCTTCTCCTTCATTCTTTATGCAGCGATAAATGGAAGAATCGTTTAACAAGCTATCATTTTGCAATGCGACTTCTTTTTGAATAATACTATTTAGCTCCTCTTCCGGCAGCGTTTTATAAAACTCGGTATAACTCAGCTCCAGGTTATTAAACGCGGCAAAAAAAGAATACAAACCGGACTTTGCCAATTCATTCTCATTCATATTATCAAAAACCTCTGCCTGCTTGTTTTCTACCTTAAAATGATAAACACCAAGGATTGCAAAAATTATTACCGCTGGAACTACTCTACGCAATAAACCTTCTTGACTTTCAAAACTATACTTAAAGGCTTTCCGCTTAGCAGCAATTTTAATGGACACATAAGAAATTACCAACAATATGACAATGAGATACTGCAATGGAAAAGTCTCGTGAATATTCTCGATAACGGTATAAGTATAAAGTAAATAATCGATGGCTATAAAATTGAAACGTCGCTGATACTCATCCCAAAAGGTTATTTCGGCTAAAAAAGAGAAGGACATGACAAAAATAAACAAGGCATAAAATACGCGTGTTGCAATCCGGTCAAACTTACTTCCATACCACTCGGATGGAAGCAGCAACAAATACACTGCCGACATGGCCATGATATAAGATAACGCCCCAATGTCGTAAAGCAAGCCTATCGAAAAGACTTTAAAAAGATTAACGACCGAAAAATCGATGTACTTGATGGATAAAAAGTACAAGGTTAAGCGGATAACAAATGCAAAAACCAAATAGGTTATGCAAAATCCTCTTAAAGCTGCAAAACGCTTTGGAAACAACCACTTTTTCATTGAATAATTTTTCCTGGTTAAATAAGTGCCCGAAAATAGTAAGAATGTGGGGAGAGAAAAAATGGATGAGGGATGGATGGTTGATTTTTTTTGGCCACGAATGCAGGGATGATGATTGTTTTAATCGGTGTATTGGTGGCTTAGTTTGTCCACAGATTACGCAAATTAGCACAGATTCTTTTGTGGATTTCCCAATGCGGGCACACGAGTCCTCTCGTGTGGCTTGTTACCTAAGCAAATCTCCGATAAAAAATCTTGCAAGATCTCTATTGTAAGGTTCTTTATATTTAGCTAATCTTTATTATTTATATTACTTACCACACGAGGGGACTCTTCTTGTAGCGGGGGTATAAAGAAATCGTTTACTCCCCTTATGATAAATATTAACCACAAAGGAACACCAAGTACACACAAAGTATATATATCATGATTATCGGTGTATTCTGTGGTTCTTATTTGCTTTGATCTATTTATTAGCTGCAGATGCACAGATGATTATTAAGGACTATCTGTGCATCTGTGGCTATTCTTAATAATGGATGTTCTTTACGAAACCTTTGCGCCCTTCGCGGTTAAAATTGCAATACTTGTATACAAAAGAGAACAAACAAGCTTTTAATGAAGTCTCCGGTTGTCATACTTGAAAAAAATCATTTATGCTTAAATAGCACCTACCAAAATAACATTCGTTCAGCATTGCGTCTCGCTATGTTGTAATGCAACCGGCCTCTGGTCTTTCTATGTACATACTAAATGTAAAACAAAAAAAATAGCCACTGCATTTCTACAGTAGCTACTATCTTTTTTATGCAGGCCAGAGGCCTTGTGGTAAAAGACGTAGCAACTACGATAACTATCGTAGGCTACGCCAAACGATTTACATTACTTAGTTACTACGACGAACTGGGGGAAGGAATTAATTCTATTGAAAAATCTCTAGATTGAATTTCATTGTTAATAATTACAATACTTTTATTGGGTTTACAATTCAACAATTCAATTATGTAACTACACATTTTTTTTATATTTACTTCCGATATACCTGCTGAAAATACGAATACTAAATTGTTACTTAATAAAGTATACTCAATATCTAATACTAAAGATTCAAACCTTTCAAAAGAACTAAAACCCATATTAGTATTTATTTTGAAGTTTTCAAATCTTTTTTGTAATTCAACTTGATAGCTTCCAAACGTTCTTTTTAAATACTTTTTAAGGGGAAGCTTGGTGTTTGTTTTTCCATAAGCAATTCTTACTGTTGTATTTACATATATGAAACTATTATCAAATAGAAAATCTTGATTATGTACACCTATAATTGGACTGTGCATCCAATATGCTTTTCCTCTTTCAATTTTAAAATCAGGTACGTCATAACCATTGTAAATATGTTTTTCACAATATAAATAACTCATAATTTTCTTGTTGGAAGGTTTAATTTAGGCAAACCATAATCAGTTGGTGAATAAGGTTTTGAATGTATGTTTAATTCATTTATTAAAATGTTCATATATATATCATTACCCGTATTAATATAGTGTTCAATTGCTGCATTCATTCTATGATTTCCTTCACTCATATATAATTTACCTTCATGTTTAAATCCAGCAACTGATTTGTTTTCTGGATTATCTAGGAATGTTCCATTCTCCATTTGTTGACGATACTTATCAATGATTTTACCATTTACTTCATCCCTTTGATTCGCACTATATATTCCTCTTTCTTTTGCGATTTGGCCAACTTTTGTTCTGCCATTCCAAGGATTAATATCATTCTTTTTAGCATAAGCATACGCAGAAATTGGACCAGTGATCATACCAATAACTGCTCCAGATTTTAAACCACTCATACCATATTCATGAGCTTGTGATGGATCACCAGTCATTAGCATACCAACAGTAAAACCGCTTACATAACCACCTGAAGCACCTCCAACTGTTCCTCCGATTAATCCTTGTAAAACAGGACTTGTAATATTTAAACCACCTATGGCAACATTCAGTCCATTAACTGCATATTGTCCAGCATATCCACCTGCTAAACCAGATATAGCACCAATACCAGCTCCTTTTACTATATCCCAACCTTCTGCACCGCTTATCCAAGCATTCGTTCCTCCAACAATAGCACCGCCAGCTGCCCAACCAGCAGGCCCATATAAAGCTAACGTTCCGGCAGCACCTCCTGCACCAAAAGCAGCAAGTCCTTCTCCAAAATTATCAATATTTCCTTGCCATAAATTAACACCTAAGTTAACAGCTCCACCAATCAAAAAGGCAACACCATCATCAATCCCAAACCACTCTCCCGTTGGATCCGTATATTTGAGCGGGTTATTGATGCAATACGCATACCTATTATAATTCAACCAATTACCAGGCGCTTGCAATTGCGGGTCAGGACTTAAGAAACGACCAATTTGCGGATCGTACACACGGCCATTCATGTTAATCAGGCTAAAAGCATCTAAATGCTTCCCGCTAAAAAAGCGGGACAGGCAGTGCATGGTGTAACCACGATCGGTAATGTTACTACCATAATTTGTGAGTTGCGACCAATCTACCCCTTACGCTGCCGCTCGGATTCTTTCGTATGGGAAAAGCCACTGTAATACTACAGCAGCTATCTATTTTTTAAGGACTTAATATGCTAATTATAAACACCAACGAAAAACTACATTGACTTAGTAATAGTTTATTCCTTGATAAGAGTTTTATTTAGTATAATTCATTAACATCGTTAAATCCAAGGTAGTCTCTTCAACTCCATCATCATCCATATCAGCCTTTTGAGTTTGGTCTAATTTGATAGATAATTGAGAATCATTTAAAGTACGCACATCAAATACCATGGTCTCTTGTTCTTCATCAGTAGAGTTTAAGGTTAGTTTTGTTTTGGTTGAGTTAATCGACCAAGTTCCGGAATCAGTATCTCTAGTGTCGAATAAAGCCGCATAGGTTCCATCTTCCTTTAACTCAAGAGTCCCGGTTTTAGGCATACTATCAGCAAATCCATTATCACCCTGCATCATTTCTTCAACTAACGCTTTAGCAGCCTCCTTTGTCATACCCATTTGTTGCATAAAAACCTCTGCCATATAATCAACAAAATCTTGATCTCCTACTTTAACACTCATATCTGCACCAGTTAAGGTCCAGGTACCAATAATCGGAGCATTTATATCTACACCAGGTTGAATATTATCTTCCGGTATTTCAAAAGTGATGCTATCCACATCTTCAACAAGGTATTCACCTATTTTTACGCCGTTGTTATAGATGTACATTTTTTCTTGAGCGTTTATTGCCATCATTGAACATGCAAAAAACACAAATAATATATTAATCAGTTTCATAAATTTATTGCTCTTATTTTTTATAAAATTTTGTATTTAACACTCCGTTGTCGGTTACAATGCGACAGATATAAAAACCATTTTCGATATCTGAAACATCCATCGATTCGTCACCCGAGATTTCTACTCGCTTAACAAGTTTACCATGAACATCAATCACTTCAATGTGAATAGCCGTTTGCCCGGATAACTGTTTAAAACATAAGCGATCTATCACAGGGTTTGGATACACAAGAACATCATTGCTTGTCTGATCAATTTCATGAATTGAATTTGATAGTTCTCGCCTGGAGAAATCCATCAACAGGAGATCACTTAGAGAAAACTTGGACAAGTTGTTTTCTGCCAAAACACTCACTGCTCCATCATTAAGGGTAATCTTCCGAATTTTTGACAACTCAAAAGAATTAATCTGCCCATCAGCTTTTTTAATATTTAGGTATGCCTGTCCACTAATAGGAAGAAAACCTAAACCAAGCAAAATGGGAATCATCCACTTTTTTTTGTTCATAGAATTAATTTATTGGGTTAATAAAATCGAACCAAAATTACAATTATTCAACTCAACTTAATACTTAAATATGTTAAATATATCTGAATTGATTCAGAACTATATTCAACCATCAAGAAGAAACAAGAAGATGAGTTACTTCATTTCACCGCACTAAATTCATGCTAAGTGAGCAATTTTTGGAATTAACTCATTAATTCATTTACACATTAATCTTCTCTCTTTTTTATCCCTATCTTTGCAAAAAACAAGCGCAGCATGAAATTTATAGAGTTCGGGTTAGATAATCGCATTGTAAAAGCCATAGAAACACTTGGCTACAAAAAACCAACAGACATTCAATACAAGTCTATCCCTCCTACCATGAGAGGCGAAGATGTATTGGCCATTGCACAAACCGGAACCGGCAAAACGGCTGCCTTTGTTATTCCTATTTTGGATAAACTCCTAAAGAAAAAAAGAAGTGAACACAACGCGGGTACTCGCTGCATAGTAATGGCACCTACGCGTGAGTTAGCACTACAAATTACCGATGAATTTATTGCCCTTGGAAAAGACACGAACTTAAAGTTCGTTTGCGTTTTTGGTGGAGTGGATCAGGATCCTCAAATAGAGAAACTTGGCAAAGGAGTAGATGTATTGGTTGCAACACCGGGACGTTTATTTGACCTGGTTAACCAAGGACATTTAAAAATTTATAAAACCGAAATCCTCGTTTTGGACGAAGCCGACCACATGTTGGATTTAGGTTTTAACAAAGATATTCACGACCTGATCAGTTATCTACCCAAAAGCCGCCAGACACTTTTCTTTTCGGCAACCATTAACCAACGCATTAAAAAGCTGGCTTATGCTTTAGTAACTAAGCCAATTCGAATTCAGATATCCCCCAAAAATCCGGTTTCCCGAAATGTAAATCATTCCATTGCCTTTATCAAAATGGATGATAAACGTTTCTTTTTAGAGCGTACCATTAACGAAAATCCGGATAGTAAAATTCTGGTATTTGTTCGAACAAAAGTAAGAGCCGAAAGGGTTTTTAAAGCGATGGAACGAGTAAACATTAATACGGTTACCATCCACAGTGACAAAACTCAGGAAGAACGTTTTGATGCGCTTCAAAAATTTAAAAATGGTGAGATCAAAGTGATGATTGCTACCGATGTGAGTGCACGTGGAATCGACATTCCTAACGTAGATTTTGTAGTGAACTACGACATGCCTGATGTGGATGAAAACTACGTACACCGCGTTGGCCGTACCGGTCGTGGACGAAACAAAGGCTATGCCGTATCCTATTGCAGTCAGGAGGAGGCAGAAGTACTTCAACAGATAGAAGAATACCTAGGTAAAAAAATCGATGTCATCCCTATTGACAACGATGAATATTCAGATACAGTCGCTTTTTCACAAGAAGTGAGCAACGATTGGAAAACGCTGATCAAGAATGCTGAGATCGAAGAAGAGCAATTTCAACCCAAGAAAAAGAAGAAAAGGAAGAAATAGTGTCACTATTCTCTTAACAAATTGATCTTTGGAAAATATTTCGAACTCTCATCAAAAAGCCCGGTGTACGAAGTCCGAAGTTGAAAGTTTGCGACAGGAAAGCTTCTAACTTACAATTAGGAGTATTTAGCTATAACCAACTGTACATCCATAGTTTTATTGATGTAAAAATCAACCATTTTGTGCTACAAAGCCAAAATAATTCACTCAATCCGTCCGTTTACCAGAGTAGTATGTAATACTAAAAACAAATCAGACATGAAAAAAATCATCTTAGCATTCTACATTCTTTTCTTTGGATTTTCTTCTTCATTCGGACAAACCATAACAGATACGCTTTCCATTAAAAAAACTGGAGGCAAATACGAATTCTCTCAAAAAAACATAAAGCTATCTCTACAGGAAACAAAAGATGCTCTAAAAACAAACGAGGTAGCCTACAAAGAATTCAACAAAGCTCAATCAAATAAATCCCTAAGCAACATCTGTGGAACTGCGGGAGGGTTTCTGATTGGTTTTCCGTTAGGCCAAGCCTTAGCAGGCGGCGATGCGAACTGGACTTTGGTTGGAATTGGTGCCGGACTAATTGCTGTGGCCATTCCACTTCAATCCAAATCCGGCAAACAATATAATAATGCGGTCAATTTATTCAATGATGATCTTAAAATGAAGGATAACATCATTAAAAAAGAAATTCGAATGGGACTTAATTCAAATGGATTAAGTGTTGCGTTATTGTTTTAAAACAACACCTCATAAAAAACTAATAAGTAAATAATATGCCTATCCGTTTTTACCCAAAATTAAATTAACATAGATCTGCCCAATGCAGGCGGAGAAATAAAAGCACAGAGTTTATAAAGTAAAACTTGAAAACTCTGTGTCCTAGAGTCTCTGTGTTGATGTTTTGTTTCGTCTAGCCAATCAATTTTGCATCATACATAAAAAAATAGAGCCTTACAACATCCCGGTTATAAGGCTTAAAATATCATCATCAATCATCCCCAAAGATGATATTCTAGATTGCTTATTTGATTTCCTCAAAATCTACATATTCCCCTTGATCCTGAGATGGGTTAGTGCGCTTCTTTTGAGCTGAATTGGTAATGGTTACTTTCCCTTTTTCTTGCTGATTCTGATAATTATTATCTCCCCCACCATTGTACTGACGATATTGATTTTGTTGCATCTTCTCAACTCCTTTCTTCAATAAAACCGGTAACAACAGTCGCCCGATGTATTTAAATAAATAATAGAAGAGAATAATTACAAATATCGTCTTTAATAAACCTACCATAATCTTTTGAATAACAATTTTAAATACGAGGTTCTCTATATACAAGAACTGTGCAAAAATCAATCGCCTGATTTTTTTTTCATAAATAACGATTAATTTCTGCAAATCTGTCAGTGCCTTTTTAGGTCGTTAGGCCTTTAGATGATTAGGTCAAGAGGCCATTTGCACATCAGCACATTAAACAATTTAGCACCTCTACAATTCGGCAATTTGACAATTCAGCACATTTTCTTTATTCCAGCTCCTTAGTCGCCATCTCAACACCCTTAATAAACACCTCATCCACTTCGTTAATAATCGGATAAAAGCCATCATTATCGATCACATTACGAGCAATGTAAGCTTTCACCTCATTATCGATTAATACCTTTGATGCAATATATTCATCAGGCTTAACCTCAACCTTTTTTCCTTTGGCATAAGCTAAAAACTCAGTCATAAGATCTTGTTGATCTAAATATTTTTTCATGGCTTTAGCCGAAGTGTATTTATCCAATTCCTTGCGGTGTTTATCTGAAAACTCTAATGCATATTGATAAATGGCTCCACTCGAACGTAGTGCAACATAAGTACTGGTGTACAAAGTTGTATCACGAGCCACAAACACATCCGGCATAATACCTCCTCCACCATAAACGATTCGGCCATTCTTGGTTTTATACTGGACGGAATCGTTAAAATGGATACTATCCTGATTAAAAAACTCTCCATTTTCGTAGCGGTGATAGATATCCGAAAAGTAATCTTCGTTACCGTTCTCATACGATTTTTGAATACAACGACCGGCAGGGGTATAATAGCGTGCCACAGTTAAACGGATGGCTGAAGCATCAGGCAAGGGAATTTGCTGCTGTACTAATCCTTTACCAAAACTACGACGACCGATCACAACACCTCTATCGTTATCCTGAATGGCTCCGGCAAAAATCTCACTGGCTGATGCCGAAAACTCATCAATCAAAACTATCACTTTAGTATCCTGACAAGTACCTGCTCCATTTGCATAAACATCTTGTCGGGCTTGAGCTTTTCCTTCGGTATAAACAATTAACTCCTTACGAGCCAAAAACTCGTTACACATGTTAATGGCCACATCCAGTAATCCGCCTGAGTTTCCACGCAAATCAACAATAACATTTTGAGCTTCCTGAGCTTTTAACTTAGCTAAGGCCGTTACAAACTCTTGATAAGTTGTTTGCGCAAAGCGTTCAACCTTAATGTATCCGGTTACACTATCAACCATATAACTTGCATCCACACTGTAAATTGGAATGGTACCGCGGGTAATTTCATAGGGGATAATTTTTTGAGAAGGCGGACGTACAATGCCAACCTTCACCATTGTTCCCATCTCACCTCGAAGCTTATTCATAACCATATTAGAGTTAATGCTATCGCCTACAAAGGCAGTGTCATTCACTGTTACAATTCGGTCACCGGCCATCAAGCCAACTTTTTCAGAGGGGCCACCGGAAATAACTTTGATTACCAGTACACTATCCTTTTGCATACTAAACTGAACTCCAATTCCACCAAAGTTACCCTGTAACTCTTCATTGACTTTGGTTAGATCTTTTGCCGGAATATACACCGTGTGCGGATCCAAATCTTTTAATAATTCAGGTATAATATGCTCTACAATCTTCTTGGTATCAACCGTATCAACATATTCTTCTTCTATTAGATTTAGAATCGCATCTAATTTATTTGTTTGCGGATATACGGTTAGCGGACTTTTAAATGATAAGTTGCCATTTGGAAAAAAATTTCGTCCAATAAAAATCCCCAAGGCTAATAGTACTGCAAATATCATTGGGGTTAATATTTGCCTGCGTGTATTTTGTGTCATAATCTTATAATTTCATTTTATCTGTTTATTATCCTCTCGCAAAAACCACCAAGACGCAAAAGGAATTTTATTCTATATTCTTACTTATTGATAAAATTCACACTCATTTCATCTTCAACATGCACCACTTCAATATTTGCTCTGTCTAAAAGAAGAACGCCATCTTCGGTGTGGTATTTTTCGGTAAAAACCACTCGTTTTATTCCTGCTTGAATGATCAATTTAGCACATTCGATGCAAGGGGATGCCGTTACATAAAGTGTAGCTCCATCTGAACTATTGTTCGACCGGGCAACTTTTGAAATGGCATTGGCCTCTGCATGTAAAACATAAGGTTTGGTCTTATTGTTCTCATCTTCACATACATTCTCAAAGCCGGATGGCGTGCCATTGTATCCATCACTGATAATCATTTTATCTTTCACCAAAATGGCTCCAACCTGGCGCCTAACACAGTATGAATTTTGAGCCCATATACGCGCCATGGCTAAATAGCGCTGATCTAAAAGGAATTGTTTTTCTTCTTTGGAACGAATCTCGCAAGTCATAGATATATTTTGAATTGCAACAAAAATAATAAAAATGATTTGGAAATGAGACAATGAGCAAATTAGACGAAGATTTCGCTTATAAAATTCCGAACTTGTTTTATAGATGAAGAATTCTTTAACGTAAAAAGGCTCGTAGCACAATAGACATTAAAAGGCTATGTACTTTTTGCTTTATTTATTCGGTCCGCGTTGCAATCACGAACCAACGCGTTACGTTGTTATTTGCGCGCTAGCAGGTAAGACAGTGAGTTATTCTCTTCATTAAAAACAATTTTGCATCCATCAATTAATAGAATTCACATACCTTTGCCCAATAACCAGCATCAAGGATTTTGAGTCGCAAGCATCACATACCAACCTATAGCTTACATAACTTTTCTTCTTCTGAAAAGGAGAATCGGCATTTTCAGTTGGAAGTATTTGATGCCAATCGGCATTTTCAGGTCGAATACCCGCATCGACATGATTTTTATGAGGTTCTGTTTTTATCTAAAGGATCCGGTTACCATGTAATCGATAGCAACCGCTATGTAATCAAACCGCCTTGTATTTTCTTTATGTCACCTGGGCAAGCTCATAAACTAGAGTTATCAAATGACATTGAAGGTTACATATTTATATTTACAGCAGAGTTTTATCTTCTGAACCAAAGTAATCAAAACCGCTTGCTTGAATTTCCGTTCTTCTTCACAATTAAGCAAAACAATCCTCCTCTTCAACTCAGCAAGGATGATTTTATGTTTATCGAACAACTATTTCTAAAAGGCATTGCAGAAGTAAATAAACCGGAAGGCTTTGTGCCTGAACTTTTACGCTCTATCCTGGATTTAATTTTGGTCAATTGCTCCACACAATACAACTACAAAGATGAATTGGTACAAAAAGGAAAAGGTCAGATATTGGTCAAACGCTTTTACCAGCTTGTTGAAGAAAACTACATTAACAATTTATCCATTAATGACTATGCAGAGATGCTAAACATTACCCCTAATCACTTAACTCAAACTGTAAAACAACTCACCGGTAAAACATCCAACCAAATCATTCAGGCAAAGCAACTTCTGGAAATCAAACGCCTTCTCATACACACCTCCATGAGCGTAACTGAAATTGCAGACCAAATGCATTTCTCGGATCAATCCTACTTTACAAAGTTCTTTAAAAAGCAAACAAATTTAACACCCCTTCAATACCGTAATAAGTCTTTGGAGTAAGTCTTTTTTAGCAAAAACGAGTGAGACTATTCTATACCAAAGACATAGAGACATGCCTGCGTTAACATTCTTCATCTCACCTCTCACCTCTCACTACTTTTTCATATCCATAAAAAGTACCTAAAAATTAAGCTTTTTTACTTTTTGCGCTCAAAATTAATTACTTGCTTTGTATCATGAAGTTGGAGCCTTTTGCAAAAACTTCAAATCATTGAAAAACAATAGATTTTAATTTTATAGATCATTAAAAATGGCAAATTATTTTAACACGCTTCCTTTGCGTGAGCAATTAAATCAGCTAGGTGTTTGTGAATTCATGGATCGTTCTGAATTCGCTGATGGTGTAAAAGCACTTGAAGGTAAAAAATGTGTGATCGTTGGTTGTGGTGCACAAGGTCTTAACCAAGGTCTTAACATGAGAGACTCTGGTCTTGATGTATCTTATACCTTGCGTGAAGCTGCTATCAAAGAGCAACGCCAGTCGTACAAAAACGCTGTAGAAAACAACTTCAAAGTGGGTACTTACGAAGAAATGATTCCTACTGCTGATTTAGTTATCAACCTTACTCCGGATAAACAACACACAGCAGTTGTTAGCGCTATCATGCCATTAATGAAAGAAGGTGCTACTTTATCTTACTCTCACGGTTTCAACATCGTAGAAGAAGGTATGCAAATCCGTAAGGACCTTACTGTAATTATGGTTGCTCCTAAGTCTCCTGGTTCTGAGGTTCGCGAAGAGTACAAGCGTGGATTTGGTGTTCCAACTCTTATCGCTGTTCACCCTGAGAACGATCCTAAAGGGGTAGGTCTTGAGCAGGCTAAAGCTTACGCTGTTGCTACTGGTGGTCACACTGCCGGTGTATTACGTTCTTCATTTGTTGCTGAGGTGAAGTCTGACCTAATGGGTGAGCAAACTATCCTTTGTGGTTTATTACAAACCGGTTCTATCCTTTGCTTCGACAAAATGGTAGAAAAAGGAATTGACAAAGGTTATGCTTCTAAATTAATCCAATACGGTTGGGAAACCATCACTGAAGCTTTAAAACACGGTGGTATCACTAACATGATGGATCGTTTAAGCAATCCTGCTAAAATCAAAGCTTTTGAATTATCAGAAGAGTTGAAAGAAATCATGCGTCCATTATTCCAAAAGCACCAAGACGATATCATGAGCGGTGAGTTCTCTCGCATTATGATGGAAGACTGGGCTAACGACGATATCAACTTATTAACCTGGCGTGCTGCTACCGGTGAAACAAACTTTGAGAAAACGCCTGCCGGAGATGTTGAAATCTCTGAACAAGAGTACTTCGACAACGCAGTTTTAATGGTAGCTATGGTTAAGTCTGGGGTTGAGTTGGCATTCGAAACAATGACTGAAGCCGGTATCAAAGAAGAGTCGGCTTACTACGAGTCGTTACACGAAACGCCATTGATCGCGAACACCATCGCTCGTAAGAAATTATTCGAAATGAACCGTGTAATTTCTGATACTGCTGAGTACGGTTGTTACTTATTCGATCACGCTTGTAAGCCTTTGTTAGCTGACTTCATGAAAACTGTTGATACAGACATCATTGGAAAGCCTTTCGGACAAGGAAAAGATAACGGTGTTGACAACGCGCAATTAATCGCAGTTAACGAAATCATCCGTTTCCACCCGGTAGAAGAAGTTGGTGCTTACTTACGTGAGTCAATGACTGCAATGAAGAAAATCGTTGGATAACGATCGATTTCAATTAAATATAGAATCCCTGCTTCAGTTTTGAGGCAGGGATTTTTTGATCTTATTTATATCTTATTTCGATAATTATTGATTTTTACATACTTTTCTCTTATTATAGAGAACTTTAATCTTAAATTTCCGTATGAACATTCACAGTATGGCAACAGCAATAAAAAAAGAGGCTGAAATGAAAGCACACCGTGAAATAATAGACATAAAAAATAAGGTGGTGAAATTAAATTTACCTGACAATTTTAAAGACGGGAAATTTGAAGTTATTGTCTTACCAGTTGAAACTAATCATGATCTAATCGAGTTAAATCCACCCCATTTTCAAAATGATGTGATTTATAGCTCAAACAAAATTAAAAACTTCTCTACAATAAGATTACAAACTAAAAACTATAAATTTGACCGAAATGAAGCAAATGAAAGATAATTGCTTTATTGACACCAACATCCTTATATACTGCTACTCTGAAGACGAACCCCTTAAACTTCAAAAAGCTTTAGAAATAGTTAACCAAGCTGATACATTCATTAGTACCCAAGTTCTTACAGAGCTATCTAATACTCTAAAGAAAAAATTTAAACTCAGCTGGAGGATTGTTAAAAACGTAATCTCTGAAGTAAGTTCAAACTTTAACGTATATATAAACAAACCCGACACGATTGAACTTGCTTGTCGTATCGCAGATAAATATAATTATTCATTCTACGACTCTCTAATAATTGCAGCTGCTTTGTTCACCAATTGTAAAGTTCTATATTCTGAGGATATGCAGGATGGTCAAATTATTGAAGACAGTCTTACTATTATAAATCCTTTAAAATGAAATTCTTTTTTCCAAAACATTAAATATCTTCATTTAGAACCATCATTCACCACTAATAAGCTCCGTCCCACTGCAATCTCCATTAATTCTCTCACATCCTCTGCGGTAAAAACAGCATAAGGCCATACTTTTTTTGACAATCCTCCTCAATTTCATGTCAAAATTTTTGACAACCTTAAACATGAAACCTTGCAATTCTTTAACTTAGCTAAGTTATACTCTACAAGAACATGCAAAGACTAATTTCATTCATACTATTCACCGTATTAAACTTTAGTTTATTCTCTCAAGCTCAGAAAGAAGTATCAGCATTTCGCATTCCACAACCGTTAAACATCGATGGCGTTTTAGATGAAGTTTTCTACACCCTGGCTCAACCGGCAAAAGACTTTCAACAACTTGAACCCAACAACGGTGATGCCTCTTTACAAGCTACTGAAGTATGGTTTTTTTATGATGAAAGTGCCATATATGTAGGCGCAAAATTGTATGACAGTGCTCCGGATAGCATTTACAACTTCTTGTCTGAAAGAGATAACGTTGGCTTATCTGATTATTTTGGAGTTTACCTTGATCCCTATAACAAAGGCCAACTTGCTTATGGATTTTTCATTACCCCGGCCGGAGTACAAAACGACTCAAAAGCCATCAAAGGCGAATATGACACGGAAGACAATAACTGGAACGCAGTATGGGAAAGCAAAACAAACATAACTTCTGAAGGTTGGATAGTAGAAATGCGCATTCCTTATTCGGCCATTCGCTTTCCCGATAGTCCGGTCCATCTGTGGGGGCTAAATATTTACCGAAACATTAGAAGATACAACTCAAACAATTCCTGGAACTTTGTGGATAAAAACATTTCGGGTTTCATCCATCAACAAGGACAATTATCCGGCATTAAAAACATAAAGCCTCCAGTTCGCTTATCTTTCAGCCCTTATGCTTCAACTTATGTAGATTACAAACCTCATAGCAAATCTCCTAACCTGATTTACAAAGGGGGTTTAGATGTAAAATATGGAATCAGTGAAAGTTACACATTAGACATGATGCTAATCCCTGATTTTGGTCAAATCCAATCTGATGATGAACAGCTCAACCTATCGCCTTTTGAAACCTATTACGATGAAAAACGGCAGTTCTTTAACGAAGGTATCGAACTCTTTAACCGTGCCGGCATTTTCTATTCAAGAAGGATTGGGAAAGAGCCCAAATTTCTCGAGAATACTAATAAACACGAAATTATCGAAGACAAAGCAACCGAAACACAACTTATCAACTCCACAAAAATATCAGGCCGGAATAAGCATGGTTTAGCCCTTGGATTCTTAAATGCCAATTCGCCTAAAACAACAGCCCTTGCACGCGATACAATTACCGGAATAGAAAGAAGTACGATCGTTCAACCATTCACTAACTACAATGTACTTGTGCTCGATCAGGCGTTAAATAACAACTCATACATCAGCCTCATTAACACTAACATGTCTATGGAAAAAACCACTTCCATTGACGATGATCCATTCATGGCCAATGTGATTGCGACTGAATTTCAATTTCGAGATAAATCTCTAAACTACGCCATTAGCGGTAAAGGAGGTTTAGGCTACCGCTCCATTGATGAAACAACATCTGATGGCTTTGGTGAAATAGCCTTTTCAAAGAACAGTAGCGCTTTAAATTATGGTGCTCGCCAAACTTATTACGGCACACACTACAACCCCAACGACATGGGTTACCTGAAACAAAACAACCAAGCCCGAAGTCATGCGTGGCTTAGCTATAAAACCGTAAAACCAACCCTCATCTTTAGAGAAACCTATACCGAATTTGGTTACAACTACTATCGTATTATAAACCCTAACGATGATTATAGCCACGACATAGGTTTTTATTCTTTGGGTTTATTTACAAATAACTATGGTTACATGATTAATTGGGGACATTATTTCAATCAACATGATTATTATGAGCCAAGAGTAGATGATCGCTATCTACACTTAGCACCAAGTGATTATTGGAATATTAACATCCATACCGACCAAAGAAAAGCCTTTAGCGTTAATTATCGAATTGGAGCATTCCACAGGCCTACATTTAAGCAAGATGAAATTTGGAGCGAAATCGAAACTACATTGCGTGTAGGACAGCGGTTTCATCTTATATTCCATAACTTTAGCAACTTGCGAAACAACTATTACAATTTCGCTAACCACAACGAAACTGGCGACAGTATACATTTAGCTCGTCGCCACATAAGACTCATAACCAATACTCTTGAATTATCTTACACCTTCAACAACAAACTTAACTTAAGCCTAAGAGGACGCCATTACTGGACATCGGTATTAGATCGCGACTATCATTTACTTCAAGAAGATGGATCCTTACAGAAAGATGCAAACTACCCAAAAGACCACAGTAAAAACTTCAATGCTTTCAACATGGATCTTGTATTAAGCTGGGTATTTGCACCCGGCTCTGAGTTAGCTGCTGCCTGGAATAATGCTATCCTTCATGAAACCAACACGCCTGAGAACAATTATAATCTTAATTTTACGAATACTCTGAGTGAACCACAATCGAACACCTTTTCAATAAAACTGTTATATTACATAGATTACAATTCCATTAGAAAGCAAAACTCTTTGTAGAACACTCTATATGAAGTACATAATTTTATTTTTAGGACTATTTACAATTGCTTCAACAAGTTTTTATGCCCAACAAAGTAAGTTTAAACGAAAATTCCTAAAACCGATTAATGCTACTGATCTAAAAAATAACGTGTACATCCTAGCTTCAGACAGCCTTAATGGACGAGAAACTGGATCTCCGGGACAAAAAAAAGCTGCCAAATACATTTCTGATTACTTTTCCTCCCTCCAACTCACACCCTTGAATGACACAACTTATTTTCAAACTTTTGAACTTGGAACCATCAAATGGCAAGGCTATTCTCTGATTCATCAAAAAGATACTTTTGCAGGTTTCAAGCAATTCATTCATTATAACTCTCATACACCATTTGCTGACACACTGAAACTTGATTTAGTTTTTGCCGGAAATGGCTCTGAAGAAATCTTAAAAGAACTCTCCAT
This sequence comes from Bacteroidales bacterium, assembly GCA_003249255.1. Classification (GTDB taxonomy): domain Bacteria; phylum Bacteroidota; class Bacteroidia; order Bacteroidales; family Marinilabiliaceae; genus SZUA-582. The sequence continues at coordinate 16,961 of QKJP01000060.1, read as the reverse complement.
CCAAGACAAAGCTGTTTTTGTAATTCTCAGCACCCTTGATGAGCTTTCCGTAAGTTCACGGTTAGCTAAAAATATGGGGGCAACAAAACTTTTTTGGTCTCAAAGAGGCAATCAGGAGGCGTTTAAAGAAGCCAAGAAGGTTTATGGACCGCAACGAAGAAGATCCATTCGTATTCAAGATCTCCAAAATTCAGATACAACTTTCAGCACATTTATCACTCAACCCCAATTATGCAGTTCACTCTTTACCAGGCCTTTCAGTAACTTAGAGAAGATGACTTCATTAGATAGCATAAAAACGGTAAAAAGTACAAACATCAAACTATTTAGTCCGATTAAAAAGCTCGCTAAGCCCACTGAAAATGTGATTGCCTATATCCCGGGCTCCGGTAACCAAAATGAATCAATTGTTATTACAGCACATTATGATCACGTAGGGGCTAATCGAAGGGGAATTTACTATGGAGCTGACGATAATGCCAGTGGTACTTCGGTATTATTAGAATTAGCCAAAACTTTTTCTCAACTATCAAAGCCTTGTGATAAAAACTTAATTTTCATTGCCACCTCTGGGGAAGAAAAGGGTTTATTAGGCGCACACTACTTTTCAGACCATCCAGAACAACACCGCTTTGAGATAAAAGCCAACATCAATATAGATATGATTGGCCGTACAGATTCAACACATAAAGACAACTACGTCTATTTATTAGGCAGCCGTGAATACCCCAAACTGGATTCTATCTGCCACCTTGCCAACAGCTTGATTAAAGAACCCTTAGCTCTTCAATACGATTACGAAGACAAAGAAATATATGGTAACCTGATTGAACGATGCGACCTCTATGCGTTTCATAAAAAAAATATTCCATCCCTTGGTTTCTTCAGTGGTTTGCATAAAGACTACCACAAAACCACCGACACGCCTGATAAATTAAATTATGAATTAATGGAGAAAAGAGCGAAGTTGATTTTTACGATGATTTACCTTATTGCTAATGATGTTGATTAATTTTTAAAATTTTGGATGTGCTGATGTGCCAATGAATTAATGTACTGATAAAATAAACTTTATCTATTAGCCTTTGATGTACTAATTATTCTACTCAAGACTTTTTTAATTCTTACAAGATTTCCAATTAAACTGTCGTCAGTTGGATAACTTTTTGAAAACTTACAAAGCAATAACCAATACTCTGTTTCCTCAGCTTCTTAAGCTGCAATCTTTAGCTTGTGAACAAAATCAGCTCTACTTTCCGCACCTTGAGCCTCTCTTGCATTTGCCCCAATTGAAGTTCCTGATTTCAATAACTGGTTTGCAATTACATACTTTCTTTTCACCTCAAGCACCTCACAAAACTCAATAATATCTAAAGAAAACTGAAATGTTAATTCGAGAATAAGGTTAGGTTGATTATTTGTCATGATATGAAGATTTAGTTTATACTTAATTTACTAAAAAACGTACAATCATCATTTTGAAACATCAATCATTTGTGTTTTTTACCCATTAGCACATCAGCTCATCAACTCATCAGCCCATGAACATAAATTAGCGCTTAATCTGCTCAAGATAAAACTGATAAAACCGTTCCTTAATCTCATCTCTCACACGAACAAATTCGCTCCAGATGAACTCCTCTGTTCCGGTTGCATGAGATGGATCATCAAAACCAATGTGTAATCTATTTTTGACGTTCCCTACAAAGGCAGGACAAGACTCATTGGCTCCACCGCATACCGTAATCACATAATCCCATTCTTCATTTAAATACTTTTCTACAGAATCTGAAGTATGTCCACTGATATCAATTCCAATTTCGGCCATTGCTTTTACTGCTCCGGGGTTTAGTTTACCCGACGCTTCGGTACCTGCCGAAAACACTTCGATGTTTTCATCAAACGATTGTAAAAAACCGTGAGCCATTTGACTACGGCAACTGTTTCCGGTACAAAGAATTAAAACTTTCATATTTTCTATTTTAAAATTATTTATTTGAATATCCGCAATTATGCATGTTATAAAAAACAGGTGTGACATCAAAAATATATCAACACAGAGACTCCGAGACACAGAGTTTATAGTTTAACTTTATAAACTCTGTGTCTTTGTGCCCCTGTGTTAAAAAAAATTGTACAAACCGGATATATATTTAAATTTCACTTTAATTTCGTCTCAACCAATTCGTTAAATAAGCTATTGGCCGAACAAGCCAACTTATTTATAACAACAGAATTCAGGCAATAGTTTGTTTTACTTCCGGCAACAACTCCCTGAATCAAACCGACCTTTTTAAGTTCGTTCAAATGTTGATGAATAGTCGTTCTACCCAAAGGAATAACATCACTAAGATCTCCAGAAAAACAAACTTCACTGGAAGCCAAAAACTTCAAAATCTGAATTCTTGCCGGATGCGCTAAAGCTTTAAATAACAAAGCCATATTTTGCTCATCTTCGTCAAATAAATCATACTTCGCTTGCGACATGCTCTTTCTTTGACGTAAATATACGACTCTAAATTTGGCGTATCGACATATCGGGTCTTAAATTAACCTTTTCTTAACATCTATCGCTTCTTAACACAAACCCATCAAGCATTAATAAAAGAAAATACACAGCGATTTAGTAAAAAATAGTATTTTTGACCTCGGTCTGAAAATGGCCCTGAAAATAAGTTTTGAACATCACCCTATTTGATTGAAAATAAGCAGAAATGAAACAATACACCCGATTAAATTTAATTCTTGGCTGGTTAACTTTTTTAATATCAGCAATCATTTACTTAATGACCATTGAACCAACCGCTAGTTTTTGGGATTGTGGTGAGTTCATTTCAACTGCCCATAATTTAATGGTAGGTCACCCTCCGGGAGCACCTTTCTTCATGATTTTGGGACGCTTATTTACCTTATTAGCACCCGATGCTTCTTCGGTAGCATCAATGATTAATTCCATGTCGGCATTGGCAAGTGCATTTACCATTCTGTTTTTATTCTGGACCATCACGCATCTGGCAAAAAAGCTCATGGTTAAAAACGGGGATGAGCCATCCAACTGGCAAATCTATGCCATAATGGGAAGTGGTTTAGTTGGCGCATTGGCTTATGCTGTTTCAGATACCTTTTGGTTCTCGGCTGTAGAAGGTGAAGTATATGCCATGTCATCACTATTTACAGCAGTGGTATTTTGGGCCATCCTTAAATGGGAAAATGTAGCCGACCAGCCTCATGCTAACCGTTGGATCATTTTAATTGCCTATTTAATGGGCTTATCCATTGGAGTTCACTTATTAAACCTTTTGGCAATCCCGGCCATTGTATTGGTTTACTACTTCAAAAAATATGAGATCAACAGAAATAATACCTTAATCGCATTAGGTATATCTGCGGTTATTTTGGGTGGAGTATTATACGGCATTATTCCTGGTGTTGTAAAACTAGCGAGTGTTTTCGAACTTCTATTTGTTAATGATTTTGGTTTACCATATAACAGTGGCGCAATCTTTTATGCCATCTTATTATTATCGCTTCTTGTTGCAGGAATAATTTACACTCACAAGCAAAGAATGGTGATCGCCAACACCATTGTTTTAGCAATAACAGTTATTATCATTGGCTACTCTTCTTATGCCATGATTGTGATTCGTTCCAACGCCAATCCTCCAATGGATCAGAATTCACCTGAAGATGTGTTCTCGTTAATGTCTTACTTAAACCGCGAACAGTATGGTGACCGTCCATTATTCAATGGCCAGTGCTTTAACTCACCTATAGATCAGGAAGCATCTATGAGGGCTAAAGAAGAGAATGGGGAACCAATTTACATTAAAAAAGATGGTCGTTATGAAATTGCTGATACAAAAGGGGTTTACATTTTCGATCAAAACACGCTAAACATCTTCCCTCGCATGTATAGCCGTGAGGGACATCACATTAGAGCCTACAAAGCTTGGTCTGGCTTCGAAGGAAAGCCGGTAAGTACCATAGATCATCAAGGAAAAGAAAAAATGGTGATGGTTCCTACATTAATAGAGAACCTAAAATTCTTTTTCAACTATCAGGTTGGTTACATGTATTTCAGATACTTTTTATGGAACTTTTCCGGACGCCAAAACGACATACAAGGGCACGGGGAAATCCATAAAGGAAACTGGATCACCGGTATTCCAATTATTGATCAGGCCCGCTACGGAGACACCTCATTATTACCTAAAGAATACAGCGAAAATAAAGGACATAACAAATACTACATGCTTCCTTTGATTCTAGGATTAATTGGTCTTGCCTTCCAGTACTCTAAAGGTAAAGAAGGTAAACTAGGCTTTTGGATTGTTTTATCCTTGTTCTTTTTAACCGGCTTAGCCATTGTATTGTACTTAAATCAAACCCCATACCAACCTCGAGAAAGAGATTATGCTTATGCCGGTTCATTTTATGCTTTCAGCATCTGGATAGGACTTGGAGTCTTAGGTATCGTAGAAGGTTTAAAAAAATATGTACCCAAAGAAGGAGCTTCGATTGGCGCAACCGTTTTAGCTTTGTTATTAGTACCCGGAATAATGGTTTCTGAAAACTGGGACGACCATGATCGTTCTCACCGTTTTTTGGCAAGCGACATAGGCTACAACTACCTCAACTCTTGCGAAAAAAATGCCATCATCTTTACCAATGGTGACAACGATACTTTCCCATTATGGTATGCCCAAGAAGTTGAAGGTATCCGAACCGATGTTAGAGTATGTAATTTAAGCTATTTACAAACAGATTGGTACATCGATCAAATGAAGCGTAAATCTTATGATTCGGATCCATTACCTTTCTCTATGGAACATGATCAATATGTCTCCGGCACAAGAGATATGGTTTATGTATTACAGCGCACCAAAGACCGCCCTAGCCTGAAAGATGGAATTAATTTCGTGGCAAGCGACAATCCAAAAACAAAACAAATTCCTCAATACGATGGTGAGATTGAATACTTACCTTCAAAAAAATTCTATCTTGAGGCAGACAGTTTAAAAGTGCTTCAAAAGGGTATTGTCCCTGAAGATGCCGCTCATTTAATCACACCAAAGATTAACATCGACATCAACAAAAGCATGATCCTTAAAAACGAACTGATGATTTATGATCTGCTTGCGCACAATGATTGGAATCGTCCGGTGTATTTTGCTGTTACGGTAGGGTCAGATAACTATGCTTCGCTTGAGGATTATTTCCAATTAGAAGGATTTGCTTACCAAGTAGTTCCTATCAAATCAAAACGAAACGATGGGCAATTTGGTCGCGTTTATTCCGATAAAATGTATGATAACGTGATGAATAAGTTCAAATGGGGTGGTTTAGATGATCCTCGCGTTTATTTGGATGAAAATCATATCCGAATGGCATCTAACATCCGTAATAACTTATCACGCCTAGCTACTACATTGTTGGAAGAAGGTAAAAATGAAAAGGCTAAAGACATTTTAGACAAGTGTATGGAGGTGATTAATCCGGAAATCATCCCGCATAATTACTTTAGTATTTTCTTAGCTGAATCATACTACAAATTAGGAGAAACGGAATTGGCCGATCAGATTTTAAAAGACCTGGCATTAATTTGCATGCAAGAAACCGAGTACTTCACTTCTCTAGATCCAGATAAGAAAAACGCTGTACAACAAGAAATTCAGCGTTCAATGGCCATTTATTCAGAAGTAAATAAAATGGCTTTACTAAACGGTAGAAAAGAGTTGAGTGATTATTTAGATAAAGACTTTAATAGACTCATTTTAAAACTTCAATAAATAACAAGCGTATGATTCAACCACCTTTCTGGCTAAGAGCCTTCTTTCCGGGAGTATCCTGGCGAAAAAACAAGCAAGAAAAGGTGGTTTATCTTACATTTGATGATGGTCCGGTAGAGCCGGAAACAATCTGGGTGATAGAGGAACTCAGGAAACATCAAATTCCTGCCACTTTTTTTTGCGTAGGAGAAAATGCACATAAGAACCCTCATTTAATCAATCAATTAATTGATGAGGGGCACAGTGTAGGAAATCATACCTACAATCACATACCGGCGTGGAAATGTTCACGCTCAGAATATTTTGAAAACATTGATAAAGCAATGCCGCACATTAAAAGCAGGCTATTTAGACCTCCGCATGGGAAGCTTTATCCGTGGTATGTTCCCAAACTCAGAAAACAATTTTCTGAAATTGTAATGTGGGATGTACTTTCTAAAGACTTTGATAATCGATTAAGCGCCCAAGATGTCATCGACAATACACTTAATCATGTTCGAAACGGATCTATCATTGTCTTTCACGATTCAAACAAAGCCTGGGACAGAATGCACATTGCACTTCCGGCTTGTATAAAAGCTTTGAAAGATCAAGGCTATCAGTTTCGAAAAATTAAAATGTAACTAGATAAGAGACACATGAAAATTTTGCTTTTAGGATCGGGTGGCCGCGAACACGCAATGGCCTGGAAATTATCGCAGAGTGAAAAACTAAGCAAATTATACATTGCTCCGGGCAATGCAGGAACTGCCAACGTGGGAGAAAATGTAAACATCAATGCCAACGACTTTGACGCCATCAAAACTTTTGTTTTAGAAAACAATGTAGAAATGGTAGTTGTTGGCCCTGAAGAGCCACTTGTGCGAGGTGTTAGCGACTATTTTAAAAACGATGGGCAACTAGCAAACATTCCGGTTATTGGTCCGAGTAAAGAAGGGGCTCAATTAGAAGGAAGTAAAGAATATTCTAAAATATTCATGCAACGCCACAACATACCAACTGCCGGATATTTATCGGTTAACTCGTCTAATTTACAAGAAGGTCTTGACTTTTTAAAGCGTTTAAAAGCACCTTACGTCCTTAAGGCAGATGGTTTAGCGGCCGGAAAAGGTGTTTTAATCCTAAACGATTTAAACGAAGCTGAAACAGAATTACAAGCCATGTTAGATGGTAAATTTGGAGATGCAAGTTCTACTGTTGTTATCGAAGAATTTATGGATGGTATTGAATTATCTGTTTTTGTTTTAACTGATGGAAAAGGCGGATACGTGGTTTTACCCGAAGCAAAAGACTACAAACGTATTGGCGAAGGCGATACCGGCTTAAATACCGGAGGTATGGGTGCTGTTTCTCCGGTTCCTTTTGCAGATGATGCATTTATGGCAAAAGTACACGACCGAATTGTTAAACCTACGGTAAATGGTCTTTTAAAAGATAATATCGACTACAAAGGATTCATTTTCATAGGCTTAATCAAAATTGGCGAAGATCCTTTTGTCATTGAATACAACGTGCGAATGGGAGACCCTGAAACAGAAGTTGTAATGCCTCGCTTAAAAAGTGATCTAGTCGAACTCTTTCAAGCAACAGCTGCAGGTGAACTAAAATCTAAAACCATTGAAGTGGACGAACGTGCTGCCACAACTGTAATGTTAGTTTCGGGTGGATATCCTGGAGACTACGAAAAAGGTAAAGAAATCACCGGATTAGATGCATTAAAAGATAAAATTGTATTCCACGCAGGTACTACTTTAAAAGATAATAAGGTTGTAACTAGCGGAGGACGAGTAATTGCATTAACTTCGTATGGAGCCAATAAAGATGAAGCTTTAAAAGGTTCATTCGAAAATGCCCAAAAAATTAATTTTGAAGGAAAATATTTCCGTTCAGACATTGGTTTTGACCTATAAGAATGTATGTTATTCAGAACTATAAATAGCAACTCCATTATCTCTTATGCCCTTTTGCCTGTTTTTTTAATAGGCATTTGGGCAAATGCTTTGTTTGATGTCAGCACACCTGCTTTGCCATCTGATGAAACTGCTATGCCGCTTTGGAATTTGATTGAAAAACTGGTTAAAAACAGCTCATTTTTTGCATCCACCATCAGTATGCTTTTGGCTGCGATAATGGCCTTTGGTGTCAATCGAATCGTAAACCGCTATAGTTTAATGAGCACTCAAACCCCATTACCCGGCTTTGTCTATTTAGTGCTGATTAGCGGCTTTATTAGCATCCAAAAACTCCATCCGGTATGGTTTTTTACCCCGCTCTTTTTATTGGCATTAGAAAGACTCTTTCTGGCAACTGGAAATAGAAAACCAATGGCCTTGTGCTTTGAAGCAGCCTTTTGGCTCTCGGTAGGTTCTTTATTTTATGCAAAAGGCATCTATTTCATCGTGCTCATTTGGATTACCATGGTCATCCTCAGGTCACTTACAGGCCGATCAGCCGTGGCCTCTATTTTAGGCCTAATATTACCATATCTGCTAAGTTTTGGAGTGTTTTTTTGGCAAGATAAACACCTCTGGTTTTTAAATTTAACCACCGAAAACTTCTTTTCCGGCGTTGCTTTTTTCGAGCATAACTTGTTTTCAAAAATATACAACGGATTAGCCTATTTCCTAATTCTCCTATCCATATTGATGGTGTTTCGCATCATGCCTTCGCTAAAGATTAACTCCAGAAAACATTATCGAATTTTTATTTGGCTAATTGTATGCTGTACAATTGCAGGATTAACACCCTATTTTTCATTAGAAGTTGGGCCTCTTTTAGCCATTGGTGCATCCATCATGACATCAAGGTTTTTATTAACAATGAAAAAATCGCTCATTCAAGAGTTAACATTCTACCTCCTAATAATCATCACTTTTACAGCGCAGTTTTTGATTTAAAAACAAATGCAAAAAAACAAACCTACGCTTGCAATATATGGTATACAGGATCGCCTAAACAGCGCTACTCCTTTTTACGTTCACGATCATGCCTTAACATTGATGCATCAAGGTAAAGTCATTCGCCACTTAAGTTTAGAGCGGCATACCAGAAAAAAACATGACAACCGCCTTTTTGATCACCTTTATGAGTTACTAAAACAAGAAGAACTATTATCTCCGATGGATTACGATCTTGTTTTTGTGGATAACGTAGTCGGCCGTACTTTTTTATCTTCTTGTGGTAGGTTTAGATTTGAAGGTCCCTTAGCCAACTCCCTTTCTCCACATCCTGAAAAAGGAAGGTGCTGGTGGCTCAATCACGAAAAAGAAGCTCATGTGATTAATCATGAATTAGCTCATATTGGTGCAAATTTACCTTTCTGCCAATCTTTTAAAGAAAATAGCCTGTTGGTTCATTTTGATGGAGGAGCCAGTTTATCCAATTTTTCAGCATGGATATATAAGAATCAGACTATCACACCCATCGAAGCACATTGGGATTTAAAATTCCTTTCTTCATTTTTTAACGCCAATGCGATAGTATTTGGCATCATCGGGGCAAAATACAAAGAGCAAAACAGCGTTCCGGGAAAGATGATGGGTTTGGCTGCTTTTGGAAATTACGATCCCAAAATTGAAGCCTGGCTACTAGAAAATGACTATTTCGCTAACAATTGGGGTGACAAAAAAGTTTTTTTTCAACTAGCCCAAGAAAAATTCAATTGGAAAAGCAAACACTTAAACACGAACGATCCTTTTTTACAAGATATCGTTGCCACCTTACACCAGATCTTCGAAAGAGACTTTTTAAAAAAGATTACTCAACTCCAAGAAAAAACGGGTACTGAGTATCTGTATTATTCCGGAGGCTCTGCTCTAAACATTGTAACGAATTCAACCCTAGTCCAAAAGAATCTTTTCAAAGATATTTTTATACCTCCTTGCCCTGATGACAGCGGACTTTCCTTAGGTGCAGCAGCTCTACTTGAATACCATAAACACGGGAAAATTTCTCAACATTCCCCATATCTGAACAATTGGGGATTACAAACCGATGCATTCACCTACACTCACGAAGATGTGAAAGAGTGTGCCCTTGCATTACTTAACAACAAGGTTATTGCGGTATGCAATGGCAATGCCGAAATGGGTCCTCGTGCCTTAGGAAACCGAAGCATTTTAGCGCTACCAAACTCAAAAAAACTGGCCGATAAAGTTAGCATGGTACACAAAAAAAGAGAATGGTACAGACCCGTAGCTCCGGTTATGTTAGAATGCAATGCAAAAAAGGTAACAGGACTGAATGAAATGCACCACCTAAGCCAGCTTATGCTACTCGACTTTGCGATTAAAGAAGAGTTTAAAAAAGAACTCGAAGGAATAACGCACATCAACGGAACTGCAAGAATTCAAACCATTGAAGAAAAAATTGACAATCCTTGGCTTTTTGATCTGTTAAGCTATCTCGATCAGCATCATAACATTAAAGCCTTAATAAATACATCATTTAACATTAAAGGTGAACCAATTGTTCACACTAGCCAAAACGCTTTAAATTCAGCTAAAAACATGAATTTAGATGGATTGGTTATTAATGGTAAGTTTCAAAGCTTAAAAGTAAATAACGCATAATCTTTTTTTGTAATGGCTATTACACATTATGCCTTGACACTAAAAATTTGAAACCTCAGATTACAAATTCAATTGATTTCTATCGTGAGTATTCTATAAAAAGAATGCATTCAATTGTTGAAGGAGTTCATTCTTAATAAAACAAGCAATTATGCTTTCTAAATGTATCATGATAAAAAAGCATAACCAATTTTATTGGTTCCTGAAGCAAATATAGACTTGACCTAAATCCATTGATCTATCACTGATTCTAAAGCATCCATTTTGACAGGCTTACCAATGTAATCATCCATCCCTGCATTAATACATACTTCACGATCCCCTTTTAAGGCATTTGCAGTCATGGCAATAATTGGAGTTTTAACTTGAAGTTCACGCAATTTACTGGTTGCATCCAAACCATTCATTACCGGCATTTGAACATCCATAAAAATCAGACTGTAATAATCAGCCTCAGCCTTGGTAACCATATCTACAGCGATCTCTCCATTATTCGCAATTTCAGAAATTAAGCCAAGACGACTTAACATCTTTTCAGCAATCTTCTGATTGATAATGTTGTCTTCCACTAATAACACACGTTTATCCTTAATGCGTTCATAAAAGTCTACCTGCCCTTCTTCACCCGAGGTTTTTATATCTTTTAAAAACAAACGTTCAATGTTTTTTAAAAGCTCATTATGCTTAATCGGTTTCATAAGTACATAATCAATATGCTTATTATCCGATGCAGACTTCCACATAGTACCGGAAGAGAACAAGATTACTTTAATTTCAGGATATCTCTCTTTAACATTGTTAATAAAGGTATTATCGGTAGAACTAAACACATGACTATCAACAATAACCAAATTAAAATCACCTTCCTTTGCTAACTCAGAAAAAGCATCTGTTTCATCTTTAACAGTCTCGGAAAGGATTCCCCAGTTGGTTAATGTCTTCTTTAGCAATAACAGGTTGGTTCGATGATTATCTACAATTAAAGCCTTCACCTTACCAAACAACTCCTGATTAATTTGATGATAGGATTGATTCTTTTCTATTTCAAATGGTAAAGCAAAGTGGAAAACGGATCCCGGATTCTCTTTGGACCAGGTAAAATTGGGATTTGGACTTTCGACCCAGATCTTTCCGCCCATCAGTTCAATTAACATTTTGGAAATGCTGGTTCCCAGGCCAGTTCCTCCAAACTTACGAGTTGTTGATCCATCAGCTTGTGTAAAAGATTCAAATATTTTTTCCAGTTTATCTTTAGGAATTCCAATGCCAGAATCTTCAACCGCAAAATGTAACATGATATCAGAACCCTTCTGCTGTTCAATATCAACTTTTATTACAACTTCACCTTCATTTGTAAATTTAACAGCATTTCCCATTAAGTTCACTAAAACCTGAATCAAACGCCCTTCGTCACCAATCAAAATATGTGGAATCGTATCTGAAATATCACTTAAAATCTCAATGCCTTTATCCTTGGCTTTAAATGACATTTGATCTAAAAGATAATCAACCGTTGAATGCAAATTAAAATGATAAGATTCTATATTCATCTTACCGGCTTCAATCTTCGAAAAATCAAGAATATCGTTGATGATCCCTAATAAATTATCACATGAACGACTGATAATAGAAACAACATTACTTTGTTCCTTATCCATTTGAGTTTTAGAAAGCAGTTCGGTTGCTCCAATAATTCCATTCATTGGAGTCCTGATTTCGTGACTCATATTGGCTAAAAATTCAGATTTAGCTTTATTGGATTCAGCTTCTTTTTTCTGAATTTCCTTTTGAGCACTAATGTCCATAAAGGCTTCCAGAAACACTTCTTCGTTATTCAGTGTGATTGGGATGATATTCTTCAAGATCTCTCTTGAAATATTATTTTCCTTCACTTCGATGCGTTCCTCCAACGAAGTTACCGTAATACCTGATTGAGCATTAATAAAATCCTCCTTTTTAACCGTCACGAAATAATCGTGATAAGAACGACCGGAAATATGAGTCATGGCTTCTTTGGTCGATCCAAAGCCCATAATTTTAGCGGCTGTATCATTAACCTGTATGATCTCACGTTCCTGATTTACAATTAAGATCCCAACCGGAAGATTCTCAGTAATCGTAGAAAGTGAGCGGTTGGTTTCTTTTAAGGATTCTGTAAGTAATTTCTTTTCAGTAGTATCTTCCTTAATGGCAATGTAGTTTGAAATGGTTTTATCTTCACTTAATACAGGCGATATTAAAACCTTTTCCCAAAATACAGAACCATCTTCTCGTGAACTTGAAATTTCGCCGGTCCATACACGGCCTTCTTGAATCGTTTGCAAAAGTACATCAGCAAATTCATCTCTTGAATTTAGTCCTTTTTTATGGGCACTTTCCTTGCCAAACGCATTTATATTAACTTGCCTGAATTTCTCAAATCCTTTATTGACATACTCCACATTTCCTCGTGTATCAGTAATCATTAAAGACATGGGACTTTGCTCGATTGCCTGAATTAATTTACGGTTATTTTCCTCTGCTTTTTTCCTGTTCAAAATCAAATTCTTGATCTGAGAAATCAAAAAGTAGGTGAGTATAATTGCAAAAAGCGTAAAGAAAATTAAGGAATAATATTTTAGCCGAATATAACGGTTGTAAACATTAATCGAAGTATTGTTTAATTGATCCAGCCTTTTGTTAATGTCATAAGATATTTGATTTTCAATATCATTAATACGACTAAAAGAGGACTCGGCTTGTTTGATATAAAAATTGGTAGTCTTATCAAATTTCTCAGGATCAGAATCTTTATCTCGTAATTTTTCATCAATTACACCACCAATTTTTCCGGATAAAGTAAATAAATCGTTTAACTGAGGAATTAATTCTCTGACCTCTTCAATATCACCGGTATAACGATCTTTTGAGTATTTAATAACCTCAATTATTTCATCTTGTGCTTGAAGATTAACTGATTTAACGTTCCGTATTTCGCCACCCTGATCGATAACATTTAAGATATCATTGGTTTGACGGGTTAGTTTCCGAATTTCATTTTCTGCATTTTGCAATTGCTTTTCATGCGTAATTGATGGAAACTTAATAAACAGGATATTAAGTTTTTGGAAGTTATAACTTAACAAATGTTCCAATTTCTTAAGCTGCTCCTGATTTGCAGTACGTTCCTGATATTTATGGGTATAAGTCTGATCAAAGTAATGCTCAACACTAATAATGGCAATTATTGTTAGCAAAAAGATTGCTAACAATATATACAACTTATTAATAATCGGTTCTCTGAACAGAGAAAACCTTGATATCAATTTATTCTTTCCCACTCTAGATTTGATTATTTTTATCCCAAATTTAAAAAATAATCGTCTCCCTTTTGCTAAATCCGTACTTTCTTAATGCAATTTCTGCGTTTTTAGAATCTGAGTATTTTAAAAACTCTTTGGCCAGATCAGAATTTTTTGAACACGATAAAGTAGCTGCGTAAACAGGAAAACTTTCACTTTTTGCTGAATACAATGCAAATGCATCAACGGCTTTGTCATTGTCATTCTCATAAAAACTACTCTCCCAATTAACAATTACCTCAGCTTTATCATTCTCCAAAGACTTAACTAAGCCTTTAGAATCGGGTGTTAAGGAAATGATATTATTCATTACTTGATCATAAACACCATTATCAATTAAAACTTTCTTTGTTATTCTTCCTAATGAACTGGTTTCAGGATTGGCAATAATAAGAGACTTTTGACCATTTAATAAACCGGAAAAACATCCATCAAAACCGGTTGGATTACCTTTTCTAACCATGAATACCAGTTTATTAAAGCCAATAAACATGGAATCAGTTAATTCGACACCTGTTTTATTAGAAAATGTTGAAAAAGAAACATTGGATGCCGGGATATATAAATCTCCCTTTTTTGACTGATTAATGTTACCAATCAAATTCTGTTCGCAATCGTTATGTATTTGAATTTTGCAATCGTATTTCTTCTCAAACTCGTCTTTCATAGCTAAAATGGGAGATACCATTGCATTTTCACAATAAATTATCAGCTCCCGTTTAGTAAGCTCATTGGTTTCTTGACATTTATCTCTTCCTTTTGAACAACTACTCAAAACGAATAACAGTATTACGAAAAGAAAATTCAGGTTTAAGTTTTGGTGTGGCATAGTTTTTCTTTTACGATCGCAATATAACGAAACCGACACAACGATCAATAACTTTTTGTCACAAAATTTAACTTTTTTATCAAAATTAATTAACTCTTCACGAAATGTTTACGTACCCATCGAGGGACAATAAAAGCGCCTACAATTAAATAGGGATAATAACTCACCAAGCGCCAAAAGAAGGCTAAGGCTACACCGGTTCCGACAGGAATATAATTGGTTAAAAACTCTTTGAAAACCCATTCAGCAAATCCACTTCCTCCCGGTGTTGGACTGATCAACATCATGATCCACATCACAAGTTGTTTTCCAAAAATCAGAATATGTTCATCCCAGTTAAGCAACGTAATTCCAAAAAACGTAATGATTAAGGTATTTACAACCCAATACCTGGCCGTCCAACTGATGGCTGTAGCCATAAAAGCTTTGATCCAGTATCTGAACGGCCATACTTTAAATTCTTTTGAAGTGGCAACAAGATCAGAACCTGATTCATTAGCCTGAGGCCGCCATTTGCGAATAATTGGCAACTTAAATATCCACAACAACAGCCACTTTAACCCCCGTGGGTTTAAGAATAACCCGTAACTAATCACCAATGTATACAACAGCTTTAGCGAATATCCAATAAGCGCGAACATAAAAAACTTGTTCTGAAACCAGGATGTACCAACCAAATCTGTTCCGCCAAAAGAAAAGACATCCGATAAGCCTACAAACAAAATGATTAACGGGAAAGTAACAATAAAATACAATTCATCTAAAAAGGAAGTAACCATCACAACAGCAGTACTGCGTCCAATTTTAAGACCTTCTTTATTTAAAAAAAAGATCGCGACACTGGTTCCTCCAATGGCGGATGGCGTGATGGCGGATGTAAATTCCCACAACATCACAATGTTAAACACTTTTCGCCAACTCAATTCTTTTGAAGTTAAAATTCGCACCCGAAGCATGTAGCCAAAGTCGCGAATAGCCATCATCAAAAAGGAAATCAGAAACCAGAAAATGGATTGGTAAGTAAAGCTTAATGCAGAAATGGTGGAGGGATCAAACTCTTGGTATAGCATATACCCGGTTACTACTAAACCAATAATTATTGGCAGAGCGATTTTCGTTGGATTTATGCTTTTTAATATTTTTCCTGAATTATCAACCATATCCTGTGTCTATTAAAACAAACAAAGTTATACAGAATCGGTACAATTCAAAAAAACGTTTCAGGGTATTTATTGTTCTTTTACTCGATTGTTTTTTTGGGGATGCTGACTGATGTGGAAGATATCAACAATAATAATTGCATCTTCTGTTACTTCATGAATTATTTTTCTGAATGTCCGCAATTATGTACAATACAAAAGTGATTGGCATGACGTTAAAAAACATCAACACAGAGGCTCTGAGACTCAGAGTTTGATAATTTCGAAACAAAAACCTTGTGCCTCCGTGCCCCCATTCCTAATCAAAACCTAATTTACTCTTATCATGAAAATTATTCCTAAAACGAACTAACTCTATTTCTGATGTACCCTTTTCTTTATAATACAAAGTGATCTGCTTACAAACAACACATATAAAAATCTCATTATAATTGGAAGCTTGATAACTTACTGATCCGCCTTTTAGGGTAGTTAATATTTCATCTACTCTTTGTACAAACTCTTCTGCTAAAGTAAAAGACCATTCTTCTAACAAGTAATCGATATTATTCTCAAAATCTTTTTCAGCATCAACTGAGAAAAAAGAACAATTGGTCGCAAAACGATCTTGCCACTAAAACAGGCATATCTCAAGTAATGGTTGGTAAATACGAAAGACAGGATGCTATACCATCCATAGAAATAGCTAAAAAAATAGCAGATGCTTTTGGAGTTAGCCTTGATTACCTGGTTGGAGAAGGCCTAAATTCTATATTTGACAAAAAGAACATCGAACGCTTAAAAGAAATTCAAGACCTGGATTCTGATACACAAAACATTCTTTTTAACCTAATAGACACCTATATTCGTTATGCTATAGCAAGGCAGGCTTACAGGCATTAAAATACTTTTAAGCTATTATACAAGCTTATTTTTTCGCAAAAAGCCTTGTAATTAACACTGCAAGGATTTGGTATTTATACGGCCAGAGGCTTATGGTATACGACGTAGGCAGAGCCATACGCCGAACGATTTACATTATCTATTCGCTACGGCGAACTAGGGGGAACTGGGGAATATTATGTAGGCATAACACCTTCTCCATCTGAAGGAATTCCAGACTGGGACATATATAACAAAACTAGAACAATGAGGCTTTATTCTAATATAGATATGAATTATTTACTATCTTTACAAAAAGCGATTCAATGACGGCAGTAAATAAATTACATCAAGAGTTCCTGAAGCTAAGCGATGAGGAAAAGCAAACCTTCTTAACGGAGATTATTTCG
>QKJP01000015.1 GCA_003249255.1 Bacteroidales bacterium | reverse complement strand
TCCTAAGGTGATGGCCAATCGATTGAATGAGTTTAATTGGGCTAATCAACTTAATTACAGCAATAAATTAGGTCGCAAAGCCAACCACAAACACGAACGCACCAAATATAAAATAATAACTTTCATTGAGAAACTATGTTTCCCTAATGGGTTATTTACGTTTAAAAACTACAACATCTAAGTTGACTATAAATTAGGATTATGACCCAAAACAAAGCACCTAAAACCATTATAATTAGTAGAACCGACGCCATAGGAGACGTGGTGTTAACCCTACCAATGGCTGGTGTAATAAAAACGCAATTCCCATCGTGCAAAATTATCTTTTTGGGTAGATCCTATACAAAGGAAATTATTCTATCGTCTACCTTTGTAGATGAATATATTGATTATGAAGATTTTAAAAACAATTCATTCTGGGGCAAAATAAAGTTCTTAAACAAACTTAAAGCAGATACGATCATTCACGTATTTCCGCGCAAAGACATTGCTCTTTTTGCACTGTTAAGTAATATCAAAAACAGAATTGGAACCTCTCACCGAATAGGTCACTTGTTAACAGTAAATCATAAAGTAGCATTTTCTCGCAAGAAATCAGACTTGCACGAAGGACAACTAAACTTAAAACTACTTAGCCCTTTAGGAATTAACAATGAGTTATCTGTAAGTCAATTAGCCCTAAACTATGGCTTTAGAAAAGGAAAATTATCTAAAGAAGTTGAAGCGTTACTATCGCCTACTAAATTTAACCTTATACTTCACCCTTTCACAAACGGAAGTGCCAGAGAATGGGGAATTAATAAATTTATAGTCTTAGCTAATTCGTTGCCATCTACTGATTTTGAGATTTTTATAAGTGGTACCGAAAAGGAATTAGCTCAGGCAGCACCCCTATTAAGACAAGCACCTCACGTTATCAGCTTAATTGGGAAATTAGATTTAAATACGTTCATACAATTTATTGCTCATGCCGATGGACTCATCGCAGCCTCTACAGGACCACTACACATAGCTGCAATGAGCGGTATACATGCCATGGGCATATACCCTCCCATAAGACCAATACACCCAGGGCGATGGGCGCCCATAGGTACTAAAAGTAAGGTCTTTGTCACCAACAACCCATGTATCGCATGTAGTGGCGAAAAAGAATGTGCTTGCATGCAAGCCATATCAATACCCGAAGTATTAGAGTACATTAAGAATTGCAAAAAAATAAACCAAAAAACCACAGTACAATAACCCAAACCACATATATTCACAGCTATACTAAACTATTTTAGCCGTATCAAAAATGACAGATAAATTCATCATTGGTAAACACCAAAAAATAAACAATCCTGTATTCTCAATTTTACTTCCTACATGGAACAATCTTGAGATGCTTAAACTTTGTATTAGAAGCCTACAATCTCATTCGACCTTCAAACACCAAATAATTGTGTTTATAAATGAAGGTAAAGATGATACCTTAGCCTGGGTAAAGTCACAAGATGAACTAGATTACATATATAGCCCGGTAAATATAGGAGTGTGTTTTGCACTAAATGCAGCCAGAACGCTTGCCACAAGCGATTTATTAGCTTATTTCAACGATGACATGTATGCACTACCAAAATGGGATGAGGCATTAGTAGATGAGATTAAACAAATTGGTCATCGTCAGTTTATGATTTCTGCCACCATGATTGAGCCCAATGGGCATGCGTGTACTATAGATGCAAATTTTGGACAAACGGTACAAACATTTGATGAAGAAAAATTACTACAAACCTATCAACAATTTACTAAAGAAGACTGGATGGGCAGTACTTGGCCTCCAAATATAATACCCATTGAATTATGGGATTTAGTAGGCGGATTAAGTATTGAATACACCCCAGGCATGACCTCTGACCCCGACTTTTCACGTAAGTTATGGATGGTTGGAATACGCTATTTTAAAGGCATTGGCAGAAGCCGAGTTTATCATTTTGGTTCTATCTCAACCAAAAGAATTAAACACAATAAAGGAAATCGTGTATTTTTAGATAAATGGCATCTGACACCAAACTTTTTTCTATCCAAAATATTACGCAGAGGAACAGCCTTTTCTGGTTTAACCCCTGATTTTAAAATAACAAGAAAGGCTAAATGGCTAAATCAGTTTAAGAAATTATACAAATAACGATGATGACTATGCCTAAATCAATACAACACAAGATAAATTATTCGTATCAATTTACCATATGTACCCTTGTTACCAACTTAACAGAGTACATGGAAATGGTTAACTCATTTATAGATGGCGGCTTTACTGAATCTATCTGCGAATATATCTATGTGGATAATACAAAGGGCAATAGTTATGATGCTTATTCTGGATTCAACAATTGTCTTCATCAGGCACAGGGTAAATACATCATATTCTGTCATCAAGATGTGTTATTAAAACATCACAATTACCAAACACTTCACCTGAGAATACAGCAAATGGATGCCATAGATCCTCAATGGGCTATATTAGCCAATGCTGGTTCTGTAAACTTAAAATACAAGATTACGCATGTTACAATGGGTGATGGCAAAGAGCAATTAGAACAGGACTTACCGCTCAAAATACAATCAATTGATGAGAATTTTTTTCTTGTTAAATCATCAGCCAACCTAAGCTTTTCATCGGACCTAAAGGGGTTTCACATGTACGGCACCGACTTAGTGTTTATCGCTAATATATTAGGATATACTGCATGGGCCATTGATTTTAATTTAATACATAAGAGTCCTGGTAAAGTAGATCAAAGCTTTTATTTTGCTAAAAGTGCCTTTATCAAAAAATACAGTAAAGCCTATAAAAATAGATTCATAAGAACAACTATAACCAGTCTATATGTCTCTGGAATAAGTGCCTTTAATAAACTAGGTAACACTAAATTAGTTCTGTTTTTAGCACGCACATGGTATAAACTAAGCACAAAAAAACAAGACTATTTAGGTAAGGCTTAGTGATTCTTGGTTTTAAACTGATAAAATAACTTGCGATACCACACATCATAATACTTTTGCTTATATTTTTGAGAAGTAATCAAAGTATCAAAATCATATCCGTACTTTACATACAGGTCATAGTGTTTTGTGTAAATATAAAGTCTACTTTTCGCTGCAATATAGTCTCTATTTATATTATCGGTAAGTGAACTTTTATCTTGGCGTTTCCTGTAGAAAAATAATGGTTCATTAATCTTATGCACACCTCCTATTTCACTCGCAATATTCAACCATAGCTCCCAATCCTCGGTATAATTGATGTTTTCATCAAACCCACCTACAGTATCAAAAGCCGCTTTACGGGTTACAGCAGAAATATGAATACAATTCATCGTAAGCATACGTTCTAAATCAAAGGTGGGTAAGTGCCATGGGCCAGTTTGTGCATCAAACAATTCCGAGTCGCTATAAACAATATTTAAATTTGCATCATTCTCCAACAACGATATGCACTTACTTAAATAAGTAGGAGCAATCTTATCATCCCCATCTAAAAACAGCAAATAATCTCCTTGCGCATTTTTAGCACCATTATTTCGAGCTTTGGAAGGTCCAGAGTTAACCTGTGATACATATTTAATGCAAAAATGGGGGTTTTGATCAATAATAGTGTGTATTACTTGCTCACTATTATCAGTTGAGCCATCATTTACTACTACTATTTCTATTGATGAATAATCTTGATTTAAGACGGAATCAATGGTTTCTGTTATAAACTCAGCATTATTATAACATGGTATTATTACAGAGATTAAAGACTCTTTTTTCATAACCTAAATATTGTTTAGTAGAAGATGGTTTGCTTACGCATGTGACCCCAAAACAGGTGAATTAATAATACAACAAACTTACTTATTTTGGCACAATCTAAATTCACAATAAAGGTATTATTGCTAATTCACACACAAAAAGATTAGTTTTGTAAAACAAATCGATCCCATCAATCTCAAAACAATGATAAATAAACTGGTATCAATATGTATTCCTACATATAACTCTGCAACATTTATTACGGAAGCAATAACATCTATTACTCAACAAACCTATAGCAATATTGAAATAATTGTAGGAGACAATGCATCCACAGACAACACTGAAGAGATTGTTGACTTACTAATAAAAAAAGACGCTAGGATAAAGTATTATAGAAATACTACTAACCTAGGCTATAGCGGAAACTGCAATAAATTAATCTCCTTAGCCAGCGGGGACTATGTAGCAATATATCACTCAGATGATATATATGATCCATCTATAGTTGAAAAGGAAGTTGAGATTTTGGATAATAATGCGGACATATTAGGAGTGTTTACGCTCGCTAAACAAATAGATACATCTGGCGCACGACTTGCGGATATGTTTTCACCTTTTAGAAATGAAAACGGTGTTAGACGAGTGAGTTTAGATCAATACATAAATAATGTAATTGACTATGGTGGAAGTTGTTTTGTTTGTCCAACTTCTATGATTAGAAAATCCATATATGAAACTTTAGACGGGTATAATACAGAGCTCAAATATATCGAAGATCAAGACATGTGGGCAAGAATATTACAAAAGGGTTTAATTGCCGTGATTCCAGAATATCTAATCAGTTATAGAGTCCATCCATTACAAGCAAGTTCTTATTACACAAATCTCACAAGAAATACACTAAGTATATCAATCACCCATATTGAAGCGGTTATAAATAACCTTAAGATAGAAAAGCAATTTGCCACTAAACTTACTAAAGCAAAAGTAAGAGACTATTATAGAATGATAAAAAATGGGATTATAATCGATGACTACAACTTAGTTGCAGAAAACATAAAAAGGTTAAGGACATTAAAAATAAAAAGATTTTGGTCTTCTAAAAGTATCATCCAAAAAACACCTATCATAATTACTTATTACTATATGCGTTCCATGTTAATTTTAAAACGTAAATAACTTATTCACACCAGAAACATGAATATTGGCATCGTTAACCTATACGAAATATACAACATAAAAAATGCAATCTTTAATCCTTTATCTTATCCTATTGGAGAAGATTTAGGGTATCCACTAATTCATTTAAAAGACGAATTAAATAGGATTGGTGTTAGCATCAATACATTAGACATTCTTCCAATAGATAGTTATGATAAAATTATCTATTTAGATTTTTCAAATGATCGTAAAGAGGAACTAGAGATGTTTCAAAAAATGGGTAAAGATCTATATCTAATAATATTGGAATCTGAAATAATAAAGCCTGACAATTTTGATCCATCAAATCACAACTACTTTAAAAAAATATTTACTTGGAATGATGATATAGTAGATGGTGTAAAGTATTTCAAGTTGAATCTTGCAAATAAAATTCCGCTTAATTTTAGGGTTGATCTAGGGAAAAAGAATAGATTTTGCACTATGATTGCGGGTAATAAAACCAATACAGATAGACGTGAATTATATAGTGAACGTGCAAAAGCTATAAATTGGTTCGAGAAAAATCATCCTAAAGAATTTGATTTATATGGTTTTAATTGGGGAAAAAGTAATTATACTTTCCCAAATTCCAAACTCAACAAGTTTAGTCTCTTTAAAAAGATTTTTACTTCCACACACACCGTTTACAAAGGAACTCTAAACCGCAAAAAAGATACTCTTGAGCAATATAGATTTTCAATATGTTATGAAAATGCAAGAAATATAAATGGGTACATAACAGAAAAAATATTTGATTGTTTTTTTGCCGGAGTAGTTCCCATTTATTTAGGTCCAAACAACATAGAAAATATCATACCTAGCAGTGCTTTTGTCGATATGCGTAATTTTTCAGATTATCATGAGTTGTATAACTATTTGAAAAATATGACCAATGAAGAGTATCTGTTATATATTGATTCAATAGAGAACTATGTAAATAGTGATGCAATATACCCTTTTGCAGCATCAAGTTTTACGTCAACTCTAATTAAGGAAATTCTCTAATATTCCCTCTCAAAAACCGCGATAGATATTATGAATAAT
>QKJP01000049.1 GCA_003249255.1 Bacteroidales bacterium | reverse complement strand
TTTGTACTCGTTCTGAAATTCTTCAGACTCGATAATTCCCAAATACTCTTTCTTCAGGTTTTCCACATTCGGATAAAGCATTTCCGGAACATAAGCGCCTCCAAAATCGCCATACATTCCGTTCTCGTCAACCTGGTATTTATTTTTGTTTGACATCACTTGTTATTTAGTCAATAGTTTTTAGTCAGTAGTCAGTAGTCTCACTTCTGACTACTGACTATTGACTAATCACTTTATCTATTTCTTACTTCTAAAATGAAGCTTTTCAGTTTCTCAATATCCTTATTCGCAGGCTCTATCTCGAACTTGCTGTTTATATCAATGGCTTTGATGTTTAACCAACCTAATTTTTCAACTTCAGCGGCGTCATCAGGACCAATTCCGCCACTTAAAAAAAGCGGTTTTTCGTTATCGTAATCTTTTAAGATGTCCCAATTGAATTTATAACCGCTTCCTCCGTAGCCTTTTGTGGCTGTATCGAATAAGAAATAATCACAAACCGGTTTGTAAGCATTGATGCTAAAAAAATCAAAAGCTTCTTTTACCTGAAAGGCTTTAATTACTTCCAATCCGGTTTCCTTCACTTTCTGACACAACTCAGGTTCTTCATGGCCATGTAATTGGATGACATCCAAACTGTATTTTTCTGTAGCTTTTTTGATTTCCTCTAATGATGCGTTCACAAAAACGCCTACTTTTTTTATTGATGCCGGAAGTGATTTCGCCAATTTGGCATCCAACACGCCTTCTACAAAGCGAGGTGATTTATGATAGAAGATAAATCCAATGTAATCCGGTTGTAAATCAGCCAATGCTTTAATATTAGCTGCATCACGCATGCCACAAACTT
Source organism: Bacteroidales bacterium (assembly GCA_003249255.1). Taxonomy (GTDB): domain Bacteria; phylum Bacteroidota; class Bacteroidia; order Bacteroidales; family Marinilabiliaceae; genus SZUA-582. Next base: position 444,365 of record QKJP01000049.1, on the reverse strand, counting down.
TTATTTGAGGAACATTAGCCATTGATTACAACTTTATCTTTTCGCAAAAATCAATACAAGCTTGTCCGGGATTTTCTGTCTTCATAAAGTTTTCACCAATCAAGAAGCCTTGAAATCCGTTGTTGCGTAGATAAATCAAATCCTCAGGCGAATGAATTCCAGATTCTGAAATACGCAACTTATCCATTGGTAACTTCTTTGCTAACTCGATGGACTTATCCAGATTCACCTCAAAAGTCTTTAGATTTCGATTGTTGATGCCAACCACATCCACAAAATCGTTTAGCACTTCTAATTCGCTTTCGTCATGAAGCTCCATCAATACTTCTAATCCGTTTTGATGGGCAATATAGCCTAAACCGGCAGCCTGACGCTTATCTAAGACCGCAGCAATCAATAAAATCGCACTAGCCCCAATCGCCTTCGCCTCATAAATCTGGTAAGGGTCGATGATAAAATCTTTTCTTAAAATCGGAATCGTAGTCGCAGCACGTGCGGCAATCAAGTCATCGTTACTACCTCCGAAGAAATATCTATCCGTTAAAACCGAAATGGCAGAAGCACCTGCTGCTTCATAACCTTTCGCCACTTCTTCAACAGTCACTTTATCATTAATCACCCCTTTTGATGGCGACTGACGTTTATGCTCTGCAATGATGCCGGCTTTAGCAGGGTCAGCCAAATAAGCTACTAAGGATGGAACTTCCTTTTTAAACGCCTCTGACTCCAACAGTTCTTCAACCGGAAAGGCATTTTTAGCCACTTCCACTTCAATGCGTTTGTGCTCTATAATTTTATCTAGAATTGTCATCACTTTAGCTTTTTGAAATTAATTTTGCCAATACACCGGCAGCTTTACCTCCAAGAAGAGAATCTTTAGCAGCTTCGATACATTGCTCACGGTTCTTATCCTGAAAATAACACTCTAACGCTAATGCAGCATTAGCAATTACTACATTATTCTGAGCTTCTGTTCCTTTACCTTCCAATACTTTCACAAATATCTCAGCAGCTTCAGGGACTGTATCTCCGCCAAAAATTTCTTCAGGCATAACCGTACGCATTCCAAAATCGGCCGGAGAATAAACCTGCTCACCACTATTCGTGATGGTTTTGAAATCTCCAGTTAACGAAATCTCGTCATACACATCCAATGAATGAACAATGGTATAATTCTTATTGGTATGTTGATAGATGTATTGATAAATACGCGCCAACTCCAAACTAAAAACCCCAACCAACTGATTTTGCGGGAACGATGGATTTACCATTGGCCCTAACATATTAAAAAAGGTTTTTAACCCTAATTCTTTACGAATTGGCCCAACCGCTTTCATGGCAGGATGGAATAAGGGCGCATGTAAGAAACAAATATTGGCCTTATCTAACTGGCTCTTCAGTTTATCTTCATCATTGGTGAATTGATACCCTAAGTACTCCATCACATTAGATGAACCACATGAAGAAGATACACCGTAGTTACCATGCTTGGATACTTTTGCTCCGGCACCCGCAACTACCAAAGATGCTAAGGTTGACACATTGAAAGTATTCTTACCGTCACCTCCTGTACCACACATATCGATGGTATTAAACTCCGACAAATCGATGCGCACACAAAGCTCCAACAAAGCATCACGGAAACCGCTTAATTCCTCAACCGTTACCGGGCGCATCATAAACACCGTTAAGAAAGCCACCACTTCCGATTGATTAAATTTCTCTCCAGCAATATTCACCAACACCTCACGCGCTTGCTCACGCGTTAGGGTTTTGTGCTCGAAAAGGTCTTTTAATATGTTTTTAATCATTTTCTTAAAGTTAAGCTGCTAGCCGCTAGCTCTTAGCTACTAGCCATTTACATTATGCATTGTAATTTTTTTTCAAAAAATGGCAGAAGGCAGTAGGCAGAAGTTCTATTACTGAATTATTAAAACTTTCTTCCTCTCAACCTCTCTACATCATGTAAATCACTTCGAACTCCGTACTCTGAACTCCGAACTACTTCCCCAACCAATTACGAATCATCTGCTTACCATGCTCAGTCAAAACAGACTCCGGGTGAAATTGTACACCGCGAACGTCGTGTTCTTTGTGCATCAAGCCCATAATCTGACCTTCTTCGTCGCGTGTGGTAACAATTAAATCGGCCGGCAAGTCTTCGTCGTTTACTACCCAACTGTGGTAACGACCTGCTAAAAAGGTATCGGGAATAGAATCGAAAATATATTCATCACGCGAAGTCACACTCACAGGTGTTGCAACGCCATGATAAACCGTATTTAGGTTACGAATGCTTCCACCATATACTTCTGAAATTGCCTGACAACCCAAGCACACTCCAAAAATACTAATTTTACCTCCGTAAGTCTTGATCACTTCTTTAAGAATACCCGCTTCATCAGGAACTCCCGGTCCCGGTGAAAGCAATATCTTATCGTATGTACCTACCTCTTCAATCGAAATCTCATCATTTCGATATACATCAACCGACTCACCAAGGATTTCTTCCAAGTAATGAACCAGGTTGTAGGTAAATGAATCGTAATTATCTAGAACTAATAGTTTCATATTATCTTTATTAGTATCAAGATGCTAGTATCAAGTATCAAGACTACTCACATACTACACTTGATTTTCTTCTTCAATGCTTCTTTACAATCTTTTGTCTTTTATTGTTACAGAACAGCCTCATCATACTACGTTTTTGCGTAGTCTTGATACTTATGTCTTGCTACTTATGTCTAAGAATTCGCTACACGAACTCTAAAACTCTTTCGCCATCTCAATGGCTTTCTTAAGAGCTCCTAATTTATTATTCACCTCGGCCAATTCGCTTTCTTCTTTCGACTTGCTCACCACTCCGGCTCCGGCCTGGCAAAACAATGTATTGTTCTTACTCAAGAAAGAACGAATCATGATGGCCTGATTAAAGTTCCCATCGAAACTGATACTTCCAATACATCCGCCATAGTAACTTCGGTTCTGATTCTCAATGGAATCTATCAACTCCATGGCTTTATACTTTGGTGCACCGGATAATGTACCCGCCGGAAAAGTATCGGCCATGATACGTGATGGAATTGAACCTTCTTTTAAAGTACCACTCACATCAGACACCAAGTGTAAAACGTGTGAATAGTACTGAACTTCTTTATAGGTATTCACTTTCACTTTTCGGCAATTGCGACTTAAATCGTTACGAGCCAAGTCGACCAACATCACATGCTCAGCATTTTCTTTCGGGTCTTTACTTAATTCATCGGCCAAGGCTTTATCTTTTGCATCGTCACCGGTACGTTTAAAAGTTCCGGCAATTGGATTGATGGTTGCATCTCCATCCTGAATCACTAATTGAGCTTCGGGTGAAGAACCAAATATCTTGTAACTTCCGTAATCGAAATAAAATAGATAAGGTGATGGATTGATATTTCTCAAGGCTCGATAAACATTAAACTCATCTCCTTTAAAGCCTCGCTTAAACTGACGAGACAATACAATCTGAAAAACATCTCCACGGTAACAATGCTCTTTACCTTTGGTTACCATCTGCATAAATTCCTCATCTGTCAAATTCGACACCTCTTTCTCATCCGGTTCGAACTTAAACAAAGGGATGGTACGATTGTATAAAGTATCAATTAAAGCCTCGCTATCTGAAGTCTCACCATCCTGTAAATTCTCTACTAAATGAATTTGATTGGTAAAGTGATTGAATACAATGATGTATTTAAAGAAAGTATAACGCAACTCAGGTATTGCATACTCCTCAGGCTTCTTTGATTTAAACTTGATGGTATCGAAATACTGAACCGCATCGAAAGTAGAGTAACCAAATAAACCATTTACTTTAAGCGAACAGGCACAGTTATCAATCGCAAATTGATTGATGAATTTATCTAATAACTCCGGCACCTGATTCACTTTATCAATCTGAGTACTCTCTAATTCCTTATGCGCTTCACCCTGTTTTACAAAGCCTTGGTCGGCTATAAACTCGTAAATCGGATTGAAACAAATAAAAGACATGGAGTTAGAATTACCGTGGTAATCGCTACTCTCTAACATGATGGTATTGGGATACGCATCACGCAGTTTCATATATAAACTAACCGGGGTGGTAACATCTGCAACGTTAGCCGGTACAGGTGTTGCTACACATTTTATATTTATTTTACTCATGGTTAGATATTTTCAAAATTTATAAAAAAAGAAGGCTTGCCGGGAATTGGCAAGCCTTCTCTGATGCTTTTATATTAATACAACTGTGGCCTTCAATTCCCGTTTACAGAAAATCGTTATGCCACCACCAAATATTATTTGTTACTAATTTCATTTATCTAAAATTGAGTTACAAAGATGAAATATTTTTATTAAATTATCAAGAACCTAAGAAAAAAAGCTGATAGCTACAAGCTTTTTCCAATAAAGCAAAGATCCTTTTCCCATCTACAACACAGCTAATAGCTCTCACTCTTCCGGATAGTTCCACAACTCTTTATTCCTTTTTCAAAAGAGCTTCGACTTCATCTTTTAATTTTAGCAAATGATTTGAAACAATTCCCCAAATTACCACATCTTCAACCTTATCATACCCATGAATAACCCAATTTCGAGTATCGACAATTTTTCTGGCATTTTCGATTTGTATTTCAGGACATAGCTTTAATATTCGATTCATTGCCTCTCCAATAATTTCAATCTCTCGTTCAATTCCTCTACGAAGTAATTTATTATTTTGATATTCAAAGAAATCATAATTCTCTCCTAAATAATCAAAAATAGAATCTATAGAAACCTTAACATCAAACAAATACTTATTTATTTCACGCTTCATAAATTAGTTCTTTTGACTCATTTATGCTTTCTATAAAATACGGATTTGACAAAGAACGTTCTGTAACAATATCAATATCACGTTTTAATAACTCACGAAGCTTGTAATGAAGCTCAAAATAATTATCGGTATACTCCTCAACTGTTAAGTTATCCGCAAATGAAATTAAAAAATCAATATCACTATCCTCTGTAAACTCGCCTTTTATTATTGAGCCAAAAGCATACATCCTTTTAATTTTTAAAGATTGACACAGACTCCTTAATTTCTCAACATTATTTTGAAGGATTCTTTGCATACTCTTTTTCTTCAAAATTAATAATAATTCCAGCAATATTTATCGACTCATCAAGACGAAATACTAGAAACCTGTAGCTAAAAGCCAATAGCGCCTACTCCACCTCCCAAGTATCACCGGAACGTACCAAATCATCAAAAGACTTGATGTCACTTTGTTCCTGAATACCTTCAATTTGAAGCTGAACACATTGATCATAAACCAAAGCTTCCGCATCGCGAATAACCCCTAATGCCACCGGAAAGTTAGGATACTCCATATCCGTCAGCTTCATTTGCAAAGTCATATCTTCGCAATGAGCATCATGAACCAAAATATCATCTTCTGTTATTCCGTTTTCTCCTATGGTGACTACCTTCAGATTCAATCCTTCGAGGATTAAGCCTTTATCACGATTCTTACCAAAAATCATTGGCTGACCATGCTCCAAATAAATGGTTCTGTCTGCCTTATGTTCCTTATCGGTAATCTCACTATGAATTTGGTCATTAAAAATTACACAATTTTGAAGCACTTCAATCACAGAAGCACCCTCATGCTTGGCAGCGGCTTTCATCACTTCCACTTGATGCTTTAAATCTTTATCGATGCAACGAGCAAAGAAATACCCACGTGCTCCCAACACTAATTCACCAGGTCTGAATGGATATTCTACCGTACCAAATGGTGATGATTTTGAAACAAACCCTCGTTGTGAAGTAGGCGAATACTGTCCTTTTGTTAAACCATAAATCCGATTGTTAAATAGGATGATATTTAAATCGATGTTTCGACGGATGGTATGAATAAAGTGATTACCTCCAATTGCTAAAGCATCCCCGTCACCGGTAATTTGCCAAACTTTAAGTTTAGGATTGGCCACTTTTAAGCCGGAAGCTATTGCCGGCCCGCGACCGTGAATGGTATGAAAACCATAGGTACTCATGTAATACGGAAAGCGCGAGGAACAACCAATACCTGAAACAACCGCCACTTCTTCTTTTTTGCAACCAAGTTCCGCCATGGCTTTTTGAACTGAATTCAAAATGGCATGATCTCCACACCCTGGACACCATTTTACACTCTGGTCGTTCTTAAAATCTAAATGTGATATCGTATTTTCAGACATAACCTACTCTTCCATTAATGATTTAAAATACTCCTTCAACTCTAAAACAGTAAATGGCAATCCTTGCACTTTATTAAACTGCAAATACCTTAAATCCTGAAACTTCATTCGTAAATAATTGGCAAACTGTCCCATATTTAATTCACAAACCACAATCTTTTTATAGGATTTAAGAATATCATAAGTGTTCTTTGGCAAAGGACTGATGTAATTAAAATGAGCTAAGGCCAACTTATGACCTTCTTGACGGAGCTCATCTAAGGCCGTAAATAAATGTCCATAAGTACCTCCCCATCCAACAACGAGCACATCAGAATCGGCATCACCCAATATCTCTAATTCCGGAATATAGTTGGCAACACGATCCACTTTTTCCTGACGAACATTAACCATCTTTTGGTGATTTTCAGGATTATGAGACACATCACCGGAATCGTAATCTTTCTCTAAACCTCCTAAAGGATGCTCAAAACCAGGTATTCCAGGAGCAGCCCAATAACGAGACAGCTTATCCAAATCGCGCATGTAAGGATGCCAGTCTTTCATATCTTTAGTTACTCTTGGCACTTTAATCTCAGGCCAATCATTTAAATCTGGAATTCGCCAAGGCTGCGTACCATTTGCAATAAAACCATCTGTTAACAAAATAACAGGTGTCATGTGTTCGATGGCGACTTTAGCCGCATAAAACGCATAATCGAAACAATTAACAGGCGAACCGGCGGCCATTACCACACAAGGACTCTCTCCATTTCGTCCGAACAAAGCCTGCATTAAATCAGATTGCTCTGTTTTGGTAGGCAAACCGGTAGAAGGGCCTCCTCGTTGAACATTCACTACCACCAAAGGTAATTCGGCCATTACTGCTAACCCAATAGCTTCCCCTTTTAGAGCCAATCCCGGACCCGAAGTTGTGGTTATAGCTAAATCGCCACCAAAACTTGCACCGATGGCGGTACAAATTCCGGCAATTTCATCTTCGGCCTGAAATACTTTTACACCTAAATCTTTACGTCGACTCAATTCTTGAAGAATTTCGGTAGCAGGTGTAATCGGATATGAACCCAAAAATAATTCCAAGCCACTTTTTTCGGCAGCAGCCAAAAATCCCCAGGCAACGGCGGTGTTACCACTTAAATTCCGGTATGTTCCTTTCTTAACATCTGCCGGTGAAATATGAAATGATGGCGTTACAACTTGTAGAATACTACCGTAATTATACCCATCATCTAAGACTTTTAAATTAGCTTGAACAATGAGCTCACTTTTTGCAAACTTCTTCTTGATATACTCCTGAGTATGATCCAATGGACGATCGAACATCCAGTACACCAATCCAAGCGCATACATATTCTTACTGCGAAGAATACTTTTAGTATCGAGCCCCATATCTTTCAAACTCTCTTTGGTAAGAGTAGAGATCGGCGCTTTGATGACATTGTAATCTCCTAACTTTTCTTCTTTTATAGGATCGTCGGTTTGATAACCTGCTTTTTCCAAATGCTTTTTATCAAAACAATCTTCATCGATAATGATCACTCCTCCGGGCTTCATCCATTTGGCATTAGCTTTTAAAGCGGCCGGATTCATGGCGACCAAGACATCGCAATAATCTCCCGGTGTATATACATCATTGTGACCAAAATGCACCTGAAAACCTGAAACACCACTTATGGTTCCCTGCGGAGCACGAATCTCAGACGGATAATCGGGAAACGTAGAAATATCATTCCCAAATATGGCTGATGTGTATGAAAAAAGGTTACCAGTTAGCTGCATTCCATCACCGGAATCCCCAGAAAATCGAACAACGACCTCGTCCTTCTCAATTACCTTCGATCTTTTTCCCATAAAAACATTTTCAATAATTAGCGTTGCATTCCCTTTGAGCCATAGATTTCATGACAGGAAATATCTCGAATACTATAAAACTAAGTGCAATCATCAAGAATACATAGTACTTATACTTTTTTATCGGGAATATGATTGTATTTTTGTATTATTTAAAATCTATACAAATAAAATATGGCACTTATAAAAACTGTTAGAGGTTTCACGCCTCAATTTGGGGAGAATGTTTATTTATCTGAGAATGCCACAGTAGTGGGTGATGTTGTAGTAGGAAATGATTGTAGCATTTGGTTTAATGCTGTTTTACGTGGCGATGTTAACTCCATCAGAATTGGAAACAAAGTAAACATCCAAGATGGCTCAGTTCTTCATACGCTATATGAGAAATCAACCATCGAGATTGGCGATAATGTTTCCATTGGTCACAATGTATGTATTCACGGTGCTAAAATTGAAGACAATGTGTTAGTTGGTATTGGTGCGACAATTTTAGACCATGCCGTAATTGGTTCCAATTCCATTATTGCAGCAAACTCGCTGGTATTAACCGGAACCATTGTTGAACCGAATAGTGTTTATGCCGGTGTTCCTGCAAAAAAAGTAAAAGACATTGAGCCTGAGCAATCGAAGGAAATGGTGCAAAAGATTGCAAATAATTATCTGATGTATGCGAGTTGGTATAAAGAAGAATAGAATTGAGTAATGAGTAGTGAGACAGGAGTACTATTCTCAATACTCAAATCTCAGTACTCATTACTATAAAACAACATGCTCCACATTAAAATCGCCATCGAAGAAGATTTCGGCTGTGGAACGAAATTTATCTTTACATTCGGTCGTATAAAAATGAACACTACCACCTTTCGAGCATTTCTCATTCATTTCGGGATGACGTGCTAAATAATCTTTCAGACTTTCTGCAATAATATCTCCTTGCTCAATAACATTAACACCTTGAGGCAAGAATTGCATTATTTTCGGCATTAACATTGGGTAATGGGTACAACCTAATATAATCGTATCTAACGTCGGATCTTTCTTGAGTAAAGCATCAACATGTTGTTTTACAAAATAATCAGCACCATTATTTAAAAACTCATTATTTTCCACTAAAGGCACCCACATAGGACAAGCCTCTTGTGATACTTTCATATCAGGAAACAGCTTGGCAATTTCTAAGAGATAGGATTCGGATGAAACCGTACCAACTGTTCCAAAAACACCAACATGACGATTTTTGCTCCTATTCCCAATTTCTTCTACACTTGGACGTATTACGCCTAAAACACGCCGTTGTGGATCGATGCCGGGAAGATCCTTTTGCTGAATATTACGCAAGGCTTTTGCAGAGGCAGTATTACAAGCTAAAATAACCAAATGAGCACCCATCTCAAAAAGCTTTTTTACGGCCTGCAAGGTATATTCGTAAATCACATCGAAAGAACGCGTTCCATAAGGCGATCTGGCATTATCGCCCAAATAGATATAATCGTATTCGGGCATAGCCTTTCGTACTTTATCAAGAATAGTTAATCCTCCGTATCCGGAATCGAAAAATGCTATTGGGCCTTGTTTCATATAATAATTATTAAGAAAAAATCTATCTACGAATTACACAAATCATAGAATAGCGGAATTCGTCACCAATAAAAAAGGGTAACCTATCAGCTACCCTTTTTTATATTGAAATATTTTTTTTTACATTCCTAATTTAGCCCTTACAAAAGGAGCACAATCAATACTTTTTGTAGAATGATAAAGTACAACTTGAGAACTAATGTCAAAAATATAAATTAAACCTTGCTCTTCACCTACTGCATCTATCGCCTTTTGAACCTTTTCAATTATCGGCTGAAGTAACTCTTGCTCTTTTTTAGCCAATGACTGCTGAGCCATTTGACTGTATTGTTGCATGCGTTGATCGTAATCCTGGATTTCCTTTTCTTTGGTTGCACGAATCAAATCAGGTAGACTATCACGTTGAGTTAAGTACTCGTTATACTTTTTTTCTAAATCACTTTGCATCGTTTTTAACTGATCTTCTAATTTCTTTGCTTCACTTTGCAATGCTTTATCAGCCGATATTTTTGCAGGTAATTCTGCAACTAACTTTTGAACTTCGATATGACCAAACTTTAAGTCTTGCGCATTTACATTAGCTGTCAAAATAAAAGCAACAGCTACAAAAAGTAATTTTATTAATTTCATAATTTAGTTTTTCTTAATTAACACCTAATTTTGCTTTCACTAAAGCAGTTATATCCTCACTATCGTTTGATTTATATACCGCAATACCACTTACAGCCTCAAATATATACATAAATCCATTCTCGTCACCAACATCTTGAATGGCTTGTTTTACTTTTTGAGCAATAGGCGTACGCAATTCTTGTTCTTTCTGTTTGATCTCCTGTTGAGCCATGGCATAAAACTGCTGAACCTTTTGATTCAACTCCATTAACTCTTTTTCTTTGGCTGCCCTCGCTGCAGGTCCCATTTCTTGAGCTGTTTCCATGTAGGCCTGTTGTTGAGCTCTTAAATCTTCTTGCATGGTCGTTAACTGGTTTTCTTTTTCTGAAAAAGCAGTTTCCAATTCAGTTTGAACACTTTGCATTTCGGGCAAAGATGCCATTAACTCCATGGTATTAATATGCCCAAACTTTAGCTTCTGTGCTAACACAGATGAAAAAGAAGTAAAAGCAATAGCAATTGCTAATAAGATCGTCTTATTCATTGTTTCTATTCTAAGTATCAATTAAAATTATTCTGCTTTATATCCAAGTTTGATCAGTACATCATCACTGATATCACTTTTGGTATCTACATACATAATGCCCATTCCTGAAGCTTTATCAAATACAGCTCCAATACCTTCTTCAGAAGCAATGTCAGAAATAGCATTAAACACCTCATCTTGAATTGGCTTCACTAACGAGGCTCTACGCTTAAACAATTCGCCTTCCGGTCCAAAGTAATGTTTCTGTAATTGTTTAGCTTGCTTTTCTCTTTCAACGATTTCATTTTCACGTTTCACTTTCATTTCGTTTGAAAGAAATACATTTTCAGTTTGGAAATTTTGATAGAGTTGAGCCACTTCTTCAAACTTCGCTTCAATTTCTGTTTGCCATTGGGTTGAAAGCTGGTTTAATTGTTCATTAGCAGCTTCGTAAGCCGGAATATTTTTAAGGATATACTCCGAATCAACAAATGCAAACTTTTGAGCAAAAGTTAAAGAGCTCACCATTAGCATTGCAAATAAAAGTATCTTTTTCATAGTTATATTTTTCTTTATTAAGTTTAAATAGTAAACTAAAACTAGAAAGTTTGCCCCATGGTAAAATGGAAATTATGTGGGTCAGGAGCTCTCCTAAGTTGTTTTGCTACAATATCTTCATCAAATCCATAACCATAATCTAATCCCATCATACCAAAAATAGGTAAGAAGATTCTCAGTCCTACACCGGCAGAACGTCTCAATTCAAAAGGATTAAACTGATCAAACTCACTCCAGGCATTACCAGCCTCAACAAAGCTAAGTGCAAATACAGTTGCCGAAGGATTTAAGGCTAACGGATATCTCAACTCCATAGTTAACTTGGTATACATATTACCATTTGCCCCTCCATATTCATCACGAGGTGTTAATGCTGAATTAGCATAACCACGTAAACCAATGGTTTCACTACCATACATACTGTAACCGGTCATCCCATCTCCTCCCAAAACAAACTTTTCAAATGGGGAACGAAGGTTCTTGTTATAATAACCCAAGAAACCATATTCAGCACGAGACATCACCACTAACTTTTCCTTCCGATCAAGCGGTTTAAATAAGACTCCTTTAAACTTCCATTTATGGTACTCGATTTTCTGGAACAATACTTCAGGATTTTTTTCTTGTGACCAATCTCTACCATCAATTAAAGACCACGGTGGTGTAAATTCAAGTCCAAAAGAGAAATCGGATCCACTTCGGGTATAAATTGGATTATCTATGGAGCGACGACTCAACATCACTTTAAAACTCAAATTATTAGCAACCCCATTACGCATTTCAGCAAAGGTCCAGTTTTTAATATCATAACGTTGGTAACTAGTTTCTAAATATAGTTGAAACCAATCATCAGGCCAGCGTAATCTTTTCCCAAATCCCAAAGAAACACCCGATACCTTTAAGTGCTTATCAGAATCTGCATTTTGATATGCATACGGATTAATTCCACCATATCCAGTATTATAACCACTACCATAAAAACTATTCAAATTCGAATAACGACTAAAACCAGTGGTGATAGAATGATAAACTGAAAAACTTAAAGAGTTAGGTTTTTTTCCTCCCACCCAAGGCTCAGTAAAAGAGGCACTGTATGACTGATAATAAGTACCATTAGTTTGAGCTCTTAACGACAATGTCTGACCATCACCCGTTGGAAGTGGTCTCCATGCCTCACCGTTAAAGAAGTTACGCACAGAGAAATTAGTGAATTTCAACCCTAAAGAGCCCACAAACATTCCTGCCCCATAACCACCTGAAAGTTCCACCTGGTCATTGGCTTTCTCTTCTAAATTATAAACTAAGTCTACGGTTCCATTTTCCTGGTTGGGTTGAACATCCGGCGAAATTGCTTCCGGGTTAAAGTGCCCTAATTGTGCTAACTCACGAACTGTTCGAATCAATTCAGACTTACTAAATAATTGTCCCGGCTTTGTACGAATCTCACGACGTACGACATGCTCATGTGTTTTCGTATTTCCTTTTACAACTACGTTGTTTATAGTCGCTTGCTGTCCTTCATAAATACGCATTTCAAGATCGATGGTATCACCTTCAACTCTTACTTCTACGGGGTTGATATTCGAAAACAAATACCCTTTATCCATGTACAGGTTATGAACCGCATCGTCAGCAGTAGACAAACGCTCATCCAGTAACTTCTGATTATACACATCTCCCTTTTTTATACGTAAATTGTAGGATAATAAATCGCTTGGGTATTTACTATTTCCCACCCAGGTGATATCCCCAAAATAATATTTACGACCTTCGTCTAATTTAATAGAGACATCTACGGTATTATCATCGTTTTTGCTAACCTTTTCTGAAATTATTAAAATGTCACGATGCCCAATTTCATTGTATTTATCAATTAAAGCCTCAATATCAGCCTCATACTCCTCTTGAATAAACTTTTTTGAACGGAAGAAATTTCTAATCTTTCCTTTCTCATTCGTCTTTTTCATGGTACGGTTTAACTTATTGAAACTTAACACTTCGTTCCCTTCAAAAGTTAAAGTACGTACCTTTACTTTATCTTTTTTATCAACTGTAATATCTAACAATACAAAATTTGGCTTACTTGGATCATCACGTTGAACAATTTTTACTTCAGTATTATAGAAGCCTTTTTCGATAAAATGATCTTTGATGTATTTTTCAGCGCGATCTATCATGTGAGGGGTAACCTGAGTTCCCTTCATCATAGCTACTTTTTCAGATATTGTTTCGATTTCTCCTTTTCGAAGACCATAAAAAGTTATCTCTGAAAGACGTGGTCTTTCCTTTAAATGAATTTCTAAGTATACCTGATTACCTTCTATTTTACTTGCTCTAATTTCCACATCAGAAAAAAGACCATGTTTCCAATATCTCCTGATGGCCTCAGAAATTTCATCTCCGGGTATTGTAATCTTTTGACCTTTTCGAATGCCACTGATGTTCAAAAGAATTTTTGAATCCAAATTCTCAATGCCTTTTATTTCAATCTCCGCGACTTCATATTTACGAGGAGTACCGGAATACGAAATAGTAGAAATATCTTCTTGAGCCAAAATTGAGTTAGCACCGAATAAGATTAGAGTAGATATAATTATATATTGAAAAAAAACTCTCATGTATTATTTAAGTTTAATTAGATCAAAACTGATCTAATGCATTTCCTGTATTCACAGGTTTACTTCATTAAATGAAAAAGATGATTAAGCTTTTACCTGATCTCCGGTTTTTCCAAACCTTCTTTCACGCCCCTGGTAATCCATTAAAGCTTGATAAAAATCTTCCTTTCTAAAATCGGGCCAAAGGATTTCGGTAAAATAAAACTCAGCATAAGCCAATTGCCAAAGTAAAAAGTTACTAATACGGTGCTCTCCACTGGTTCGAATCATCAACTCCGGATCAGGCATCCCGCTGGTCGATAAATAAGCTCCGAAGTTTTCGGAGGTAATATCCTCAACCAATAGACTTCCATCTTTAACCTTTGTAGAAATCGTCTTTACAGCTTCAATAATTTCCCATTGAGAACTGTAACTTAACGCCAAAGTAAGAGTTAATCCAGAATTAGAAGATGTTTCTTCAATACACGACTCTAGCTTTGCCAAAACAGCCTTGGGTAAAGCATCTCGACATCCAATTGTATTTAACCTTACATTATTTTTCATTAATGTTTTAGTTTCAGAACTTATGGTAGAAACCAATAAAGCCATCAAAGCTTCCACTTCAGCTTTAGGACGACTCCAATTCTCTGTACTAAATGCATATAACGTAAGGTAACCAATTCCGAGCTCAGCAGCTGCTTCAGTTACTTCTCGTACGGCTTTAACTCCATTCTTATGTCCAAAGACTCTGGAATTTCCTCTTTTTTTTGCCCAACGTCCGTTTCCATCCATGATAACGGCCACATGTTTTGGCAATCTATCTTTAATCAGCTGGTCTTTTAGTGACATACCTGAGTTATTCATTCTATTAAAAACCACTTTGACAGGTGTTCTTTCTACGAAACATACTAAACGTAACATAAACACCTGCAAATGAGTACCAATCATTATTATGCGTACTCACTTGTTCGTTAAATCTATATGGATCAGAAGGATCTATTACTCCTGCCTCCTGATAATCTAAATCATCTACGAATGTTTTTCGAAAAGTCCATTCGGCACCAATTCGAACCCAATCATTCACTTTATACTTAACACCAAACCCAAAAGGCAAAGATAATACAATTCTTGTACCTTCATTTTCATCTTCACGTGATGCAGATGAATAAACAGTTGTTGCAAGCCCCATGGATAAATACGGAGAAAAAACAGTGTTGCTAATAAAGCGATGATCATACGAAAGAAAATTAAACTCGATTTGAGCAGACACATCACCTATCCTTCTACTAAAGTTGTATTCTCTTTCTTCATCGGGATATTCATAATACCTGACATCCCCATCCGGATAAGAACCTGAAATTCGACCTATAGTAGCTGTCCCCTTAAGAGCTATACGATCTGTAAACACATATCGACCAATACCACCAAAGGCAAAATTTGAATTCAGGAAAGGAATGGATGGATTTAAATCACCATTGTAATATGAAGCTCCCACAAATCCACCCAACTCAATGCGGTGTTGAGCCTGAGCAGCACTCACATAGGTCAAACATAGAAGCACTACACAAACAAACTGTTTAAGTAATTGCTTACCATCGAGTAGACAAAGGTCGTTATACTTATTCCATCCCAACTTATTCTGTTTTTTTTCAACAGCCACAAAAGTAATATTTAAAATTAAAAACCATGCCTCTCGCTTAGTGTCATTTATAGATTACGAGGTATGATTATAACCATTTTTTTATAAAAATATTGCCTGCTCTAAGTTTGAAAAATAAGTTTAACTAAACTTTAACGCTAATTGCGTCTATCAGCTCCCCACATCAATTTATTCCGCAGTGTTGAATAAAAAGAATGATCCGGCAATTCCACAACTCGGATTTTAAAATCTGCTTTTTTAACCCTTATGGAGACAGTATTTTCAAAAACAACACTACGCGAATCTAAGGAAGCCAAAAAATTACTATCTCTTCCATCAATTTTTAAGGTAATCTCTACATCATTGGGCACTACCATGGGTCGTACCGTTAAATTATGTGGGGCAATGGGTGTAATGATAAAACTTTGAGATAGAGGATGAACAATTGGTCCACCAACACTCATCGAATAGGCTGTTGAACCCGTTGGTGTGGCAATAATTAAGCCATCTGCCCAATAGGAAGTCAAGAACTCATCATTTAAATAAGTATGAATAGATATCATGGCAGAACTATCTCTTTTGGATATTGCCAACTCATTTAATGCAAAATTTCTATAACCAAACTCATCACCACCGGTATACAAGGACAATAATTCGATCTCTCGACATTTATAAGTTCCCGTTAAAATATCGCTCACGACCTTACGCATGTCATTCTGTGAGATATCTGCCAAAAAACCAAGCCGGCCGGTATTAATTCCTACAATGGGAATACCTGAATCACGAACATAAGACACTGATTCGAGAAAAGTTCCGTCTCCACCAATACTAAAAACCAAATCTACATCTTCCAATCGGGTCTCTCCTTCAAAAAAACCAACGACATCAGGTTTCATCTTGACTTCCGACAATAAAAACTCATAAAAGGGTTTATATATTACAACATCAACCTCAAACTTTTTCAAAATAGAAAAAAGATCTACACAAGAAGTATGGAAACTCTTTGAAAGTACTTTTCCAAATATGGCAATTTTGGTTCTCAAAATGGATTTATTAGTTCTACCTTTTCATTAAATTCAATCGCTTTTAGACCATTATTAACTTCTAAAACGACCAGCCTTTTAACACGACTACGAGCAAAAGTAAAACATTTTAAAGAAGGAGAAATAATTTAGATGCTTAAATACTTCATTAAAGAATCATAGTTACGTTGAGCGGCATCATCATAAGCATTCTCACCTACATAAGCAACCCCCACTGTATATCCATATCGCTCAAACGCATTTAAAACCGGCTGCACATCAGTTCGATTCAACTTAATGGTAACACTGTATTGCTCATTACCAAAGGGCTGAGTTACATACAGACTCAATATTTTGGCCTCTGCATCTTCAACAATTCTGGCGATTTCAGGCAAGGAATAATCCCGCGGCAACAAATCCAATAAAATAATGCCTCCTGGAGTATGAGCCGCAATTAAATCAGCAAAATGATGCAACAAATCGCTTTGAGTAATTAATCCCAGATATTCTTTATCATCATTTAATACAGGAATCACGGTTAATTTCAATCGAGAGGCCGTCTCTACTACGTCATATATATGCTGATAATCATACACATAAGGCGCCTCATAGGAAAGCGCATGATTACCAAGTGGCTCATCTGCCGAATTCAAATCATAAATATCAATATCAGAGATCAGCCCTAAAAAAGTTTTATTATTGACTATTGGCAAATGACTTACTCTAAAAACTTCCATCCAGTTCAAGGCATCCAAGCCCGAATCGGAAGTCTTTAAGGAAGGAACCACATCTGATATTAATTCTTTCGCTAACATAGATTAGTTTTAGAAATACTTTATAATTTTGCCCACTACAACAACCGCTCTTTGTTTCGATTGTTAGTATAAATATACTTCTAAGAATTCAACAATCAAAAAGTAGGATGGTTATTATATAATTGCTTTTTAAAAATAGTTAAGGACAAGAATAAAGAACATGACAAAACTTAGTGTTAACATCAATAAAATTGCAACTGTTCGAAATGCCAGAGGTGGCAACATGCCGGATTTAATTAAAGCGGCAAAAGACATTCAGAATTTCGGAGCAGAAGGAATAACCGTACACCCACGTCCGGATGAGCGCCATGTTCGTTACAAAGATGTACTTGACTTACGTCCAATTGTCTATACTGAATTTAACATTGAAGGTTACCCAACAAAAAAATTCATTGATCTTGTTCTAAAAGCAAAACCGAACCAAGTAACACTTGTGCCTGATCCACCTGAAGCAATTACTTCAAATGCAGGCTGGGACACGGTAAACAACTTATCTTTTCTTCAGGATGTGATTGGTCAATTTAGCGAAGCGGGTATCCGTACATCAATTTTTATAGATACGAATTTAGAAAACATCCAGAACGCAGTAAAAACCAATACTGACAGGATTGAACTCTATACCGAACCCTATGCGGCAGGTTATGCTAAAAATAAAGAAGCTGCAATTGCTCCTTTTATAGAAGCTGCAAATCTGGCCAATAAAATTGGTTTAAAAATTAATGCAGGTCACGATTTAAGCCTTGAAAATCTAAAATTCTTTAACGAGAAAATTCCTTTTCTTAAAGAGGTTTCAATAGGTCATGCATTAATTTGCGACGCCTTATATCTAGGATTGGAAAAAACCATTCAAGAATATAAAAATCAACTCCTTAAAAAATAATGGAACTATTCTATAGGGAGCTAGGCTCAAAAGGAACACCAACCATTATCCTGCATGGGCTTTACGGCTCATCAGACAACTGGCTCTCTATAGCAAAACAACTTCAAAACGATTATAAGCTAGTATTGGTCGATTTACGAAACCATGGCAAATCAGGACATTCCGATGAGATGACCTTTAATGCCATGGTGGATGATTTACATGAACTTTTTGAAAAGAAAAATCTTAAAGACTTCAACCTCATTGGCCATTCCATGGGTGGAAAAGTTGCCATGAGATTCGCTTTAAACTATCCGGAGTTTATTCAAAAACTGGTTATCCTTGACATTGCTCCAAAATCGTACGCTAGTTTTAGTAACTTCTCTCAAAACATCAACGACCACGGCCACATCATTAATTCATTACTAGAATTAAATCTCCATGAAGCAAAAAGCAGAAATGAATTAGATAAAGCCTTATCTCAAAATATATCGAGCGAAAGAATTCGTCAATTCTTATTAAAAAACATCGAACGAGATAACAATAATGAATTTCACTGGCGCTTAAATATCAAAGCTCTAAAAAACAACCTACCGGAAATAATGGATGGTTTTTCTCACATTAACACCATGGAACAAACCTGTACTTTACCCACATTGTTTATATCCGGAGAAAACTCAAATTATTTTCTGGAAGACGATCCTTTTACTGCCAGAAAACTCTTTCCTAATGCTGATTTTGTAAGGCTTCCCAATGCGGGTCATTGGATTCACGCAGATCAACCTGAGCTTCTCATTAAAACACTAAATTATTTTTTGTTAGATGAAGACAACGTTTCCATAACAGCTTCTAGCCCTTAGCCCCTAGCTGAGGATAACAATTGAAATAGTTTTTCGGAAATAACATAAAAGCCTTTAATTCCACCGCTAATTACAGAAGTCAGGACTATGTTACGATTTTAATTCCATCCTCTTAACTGTATCATAGGCTATTTCATTATCCCACATGTTCAAAAGCTTCTTGGGGTAAAATTGGCATCCCTTTGAACTTCAACAACAATTGAGCAGTAGCAAATACATCTTTCTCGCAATACCGGGCAATTCTATCCAAATCTTTTTCTTCGTAGTAAACGGAGGCAACCTGACTACCATCGATATCATCTTTGGGAGATGGAATATTAAAAATGGTGGTAAGCAAATTCAAAGAGGTATAGTGTTTATAGTCACCAAATTTCCATAAATCTAAAGTATCGATAAACTTCACCTCCCAAGGTTTTTTTCCCGCCACATCAATAATTGCAGGCAGCTTGACTCCATGGATTAACATGCGTCGAGCAATAAAAGGAATATCAAATTCTTTTACATTATGACCACATAAATTCTTTTTAGGATCTTTAGTAAACCCATTAAGCATCTGTGCAAACTCACTAAGCAAGGCTATCTCATCATGGCTTGCGAAGGATTTTACCCTAAATTTTTCCTGACCATCTTTATGAGATAGAACACCAACGGATATACAAACAATCTTACCAAACTCGGCATAAATTCCGGCTCGTTGATAAACATCTTCGGGCAACTCATCGTCTTTTCTAAAGAACTGAGACTTTTTGTCCCATAGCTCCTGTAACTCCGGCGAAACATCATCAAAACCAGCCTCTTGAGGAACTGTTTCAATATCCAAAAACATGATGTCTTCAACTTTTATATGATCAATCATAGGACTTCTCTTTCTGTTTTGTATTATCTTTAATCAATTGAGTTAAATGTAGCTCGAAAAACTCAAACAAATTAACATTTAAATTAATTATATCGCATACAAATTAAAACAGATAGACCATGATAAAACACATTGTATTATTTGAATTAAAGGAATTTGAATCCGAAGAAGCCAAAACACACAAACTAGAAGATCTTAAAACAGCCTTATTAGCATTAGCGGATAAAATTGATGTACTTAAATCCATTGAAGTTGGATTAAACTGCAACCCGAAAGAAGATTATGATCTTGCTCTTACAACCACTTTTGCATCGATGGAAGATTTAAGAAGCTATGCTATCCATCCGGATCACGTAAAAGTGGGAGCCAGCATTAGAGAAGTAGCTGAGAGTAGAGCTTGTGTGGATTATGAGTTTTAAAATAAGTCCGAAGTTCCGATTACTATCGGAGAAAGTCCGAAGCTCGGAGTGATTTGAGGCTCTATAAAAAAACAAAAGCACCTTATACAAGGTGCTTTCTTATTTCTATTATCTTACCCCGATGGCTTTCGGGGCTATAATCTAATCTACAATTGATCTGAATAATATGGTTTGGGTAACTTACGCAAATTATATTGACTCGCCATCACTTCACCATAAGCCCCGGCAGAACGAACTGCAATTAAATCGCCCCGATTGGTTTCAGGTAAAACAACTGCTTTTCCAAAACAATCACTTGACTCACAAATAGGCCCTACCACATCGTATTTTTCCACATTTCCTTTTGAGCTAAGGTTTTCAATTTTGTGAAATGCCTGATACAAGGCAGGACGAATTAAATCACTCATACCTGCATCTAAAATTGCGAACTGAACCTTCACTCCTTTTTTAACATACAGAACTTTACTCATGAGAGATCCACACTGGCAAACCAAAGAACGACCTAATTCAAAGTGCAACTCCTGGCCGGGACGAAGATCTAAATGTTCTGAAAATAACTTAAAGTAACTCTCGAAATCAGGAATTGCATTTTCCGGATTCTGATAATCAACACCTAAACCTCCACCAACATTCACAATACGTGGCAGTACATTATGAGAAATAAACCATTCTTGCAATTCATTCACGCGGATACATAAATCATGAAATGAAGTTAAGTCAGTAATCTGAGAGCCAATGTGAAAATGAATACCTTCTAACTTTACATTTTTTAATCCGGAAAGAACTTCTAATACATTCTCTAAATCCCAATGATTGATTCCAAACTTATTCTCTTCTAATCCGGTTGTAATGTAATGGTGCGTATTGGCATTGACATTTGGATTGATGCGCAATGCTACATTGGCAATTTTACCTTTTTTCCCGGCAAGCTCATTAATAATTTCTAATTCGGGAATTGACTCAACATTAAAACAGGCAATATCGTTATCTAAACCTAAATTAATTTCCCAATCAGCCTTACCCACGCCTGCATACACAATT
Source organism: Bacteroidales bacterium (assembly GCA_003249255.1). GTDB lineage: Bacteria > Bacteroidota > Bacteroidia > Bacteroidales > Marinilabiliaceae > SZUA-582. The sequence continues at coordinate 422,889 of QKJP01000049.1, read as the reverse complement.
CCGGAAGAAGGATAACCGCAATCGATGGCTTGCTGAACTTCATATCCACTTACACAATCAGCCCCAAAACCATAGTCTTTGATGGTTTTCATGATGCGCTCATTGGCATTGGCTTTTACAGCGTAGTGTACATGATAACCATATTTGGCGGATTCTTTTCGAACCAAATCCAAGGTTTGATTCAAAATATCCATATTATAATAATAAAATGGAGTTTCAATGCCACTTAATCTATCAACAGGAAAATTATTATTCATCGATTTCCTCTCCTACTCATTAAAAAGATTATTACTTAAAGCATTTAATGCTTTTTTCTTATCCGAAGCATTGATCAATAAAGATATATTGTAATTACTTCCGCCATAAGAAATCATTCTAACAGGAATATCTTTCAAAGCGCCTAACACCTGATTTGCATAACCAACATTAGCAGGAACTAAATCTCCTACCACACACACGATAACCTGATCTGTATCAATATCTACAGTTCCAAAATTACGAAGATCATCAACGATATCGTTTAAGTGCGTATCATCATCAATGGTAACAGAAACCCCAACTTCGGATGTGCTAATCATATCGATTGGCGTTTTATAGCTTTCAAATATTTCAAACACTTTACGTAAGAAACCATAGGCTAACAACATTCGTCCGGACTTGATTTTGATAGCCGTAATACCATCTTTTGCAGCTACAGCAGCGATGCGTTTTTTCTCGTGATTAGAGGAGATTAGGGTACCTTGAGCTTTAGGCTCCATCGTATTTAACAAACGTACAGGAATGTTTTCCAGTTTAGCCGGCAATACACTTGTAGGATGAAGTATTTTTGCCCCAAAGTAGGCCAACTCAGCGGCCTCATCAAACGACAAATCAGAAATGGAGTGTGTTTTCTCTACAAAACGCGGATCATTGTTGTGCATCCCATCAATATCCGTCCAAATCTGTATTTCGTCTGCCTTAATAGCTGCACCAATTAGGGAGGCTGAATAATCACTTCCTCCACGCTGGAGATTATCAATTTCACCAAAGGCATTTCTACAAATAAACCCTTGTGTGATATAAATATCAGCACCTTCGTTATCTGCTATGACGTTTGCTAAATTCTCTCTTATATATTCTTTGTCAGGCTCACTATTTTTATCAATACGCATGAAATCAAGAGCTGGCAGTAGGACTGACTTTACCCCTTGTTCCTGAAGATAAAAATGAAACATTGCCGTTGACAACAACTCACCTTGTGCCAAAATGGCCTTTTCTTCAAAAACCGTAAAAACATCTTTGGTGAAAGATTTAATATATTCAAAATGGGTTTTTATTAGTTCAAACCCTTTTGTTTTAAACTCTTCGGAAGCATATAAAGCATCCACTTCGGCTTCGTATTTCTTTTCTAGCTGACTAATTACTTCAGTTGCACCGTCGTGATTTTTCTTATACAAATAGCTTGTAATATCTACCAAACTATTAGTTGTACCCGACATGGCTGATAGAACCACTACTTTTCGATGCTCATCAGTGATTAAAGAGGCTACTTCTTTCATGCGTTCCGCTGAACCTACCGATGTACCTCCAAATTTCAATACTCTCATTTCAAATAAATTAATTATTCAACTATTAAATTTTGCCAATCCAACTTTGACATGAATTAACAAGACTATCAACACAAGTAATTTTCACTGGCAAAGATACTAATATTTAATCGTGTAATGGGATCAAAAAAACAAATCGAACAACAAACTAACAAAATGTTAATATCTTAACACCGGCAGCAAGGTCAAAAAAAATCCGGTAATTGATTAATCACCGGATTGTACTATATCTTGAATAGAATATATATTCAATTGCATTTAAGTTTTTCATTTTTCAGAAACGATCTGAATCACTTAAAAACTTGAGAAATCTACACTGAAGCTTCTAGTAATGTTACATTTCCTTTAGGTTGAATCTGAATGGATTTAAGTTCTGCCGGTATTAATACAGTCTCGCCTTTTTGAATACGTTCCGCTTTCTCTCCCGAATAAACAATATCAGCAGCTCCGTCAACGCACATAAACACCAAAAAAGAATCAAGTTCATAAAAATCCCTTTCAAAATTCGTATTAAGTTCTAACACCTGAGTTTTGAAATAATCACAGCTTACTAAAGAACTAACACCATTTCCATTATGGAGGTATTTAACTTTTGCATTATCCAACTTGGAGAAATCTATCGTATCGAGTGCATAATCAGTATGTAGCTCTCGCTCGTTACCATTGGCATCTTTGCGTGCAAAATCATAAATACGGTAGGTAATATCAGATGTCTGTTGTATCTCTGCAAGCAAAATCCCTTTTCCAATGGAATGAACCCGACCTGCCGGAATATAAAAAACATCACCCGCTTGAACTTCATGAGCAGCAAGAATGCTCTCTACTTCATTTTCTTCTAACTTTTGGAGATATTCTTCACAAGTAACATCTTCCTTAAACCCTGATATTAAAGTAGAACCTTCTTCGGCCTGAACTACATACCACAGTTCTGTTTTTCCAAACGAAGCATGACGCTCCTTTGCAACTTCATCATTGGGATGAACCTGAATAGAAAGTAACTGTTTGGCATCGATAAATTTAAACAAGAGTGGAAATTGAGTACCAAAACGCTCAAAAACCTTATCTCCAACGAGGTCCCCCATGTAGACTTCGATAATTTCTTCCAAAGAATTACCAGCCAAAAAACCATTGGCTACCACAGACACATCGCCCTCCAAACCAGATACTTCCCAGCTCTCACCAACATTATTCAGGTTAGCCAGATCTTTCCCTAGTTCATCTCTTAATTTCTGTCCCCCCCAAAGCTTTTCTTTAAATATAGGGGTAAATTTTATGGGGTATAAAGTACTCATTCAACATTTCTAAGATGCACAAATATACAATCCTATTTTAAACTACAATGCATTTCTCCTGAGACTTGCTCGAAATTGCCTCGAAATTATCTTGTATTAATCTCAACTTAAGTTTTATTATCAATTGAAATGAACATACCTTTGCATCAAAATAAATCATCATGGATATTACTAAAGCTGACTTCTTTAAAAGCAGTGCAAAGGCTGAACAATGCCCAAAACCAGATCGCCCTGAATATGCTTTTATTGGAAGATCGAATGTGGGAAAATCATCCTTAATTAATATGCTCTGCCAAAGAAAATCGTTGGCAAAAACATCAGCAACTCCCGGCAAAACACAATTAATAAATCATTTTACGATTAACGACCATTGGTTTTTAGTAGACTTACCCGGGTATGGATATGCAAAAGTTTCCAAAAAACTCAGATCGGGATTTAGTAAAATCATTACTGATTATTTAGGCAATCGACCTAACCTCATGTGCTTATTTGTTTTGATCGATTCTAGACTACCCCTTCAAGAAATTGATTTAGAGTTCATGAATACCATGCTTATGAATCAAATTCCGATTTCAATCGTTTTCACAAAAACAGATAAACTAAAGAAAACAGAATTTGATCAATACATCAACAATTATAAATCTCAATTACTTGAACACTGGGAAGAATTACCACCTGTATTCATTAGCTCATCAACTAAAAGAAACGGACGCGAAGAACTGTTATCGTTCATTGATGAACTCAATGAAAAGTGGTAATTAAATACTCAAAACGCACTCAAGAAAAAACATTGTTTAATTATCAAATTTCATGACATATCAGATGTTAAGAAAAATGGAAATGCTTACCTTTGCACCGCTTAACCTCAGATATTAAAACTGATAAACAAAAAGTAAATGCCACCAAAAGCACCAATTAAGATTTTTTCAGGCTCTGCTACTCGTTATCTAGCAGAGAAAATCAGTCTTTGTTCAGGACGAGAACTAGGAAGTGTACAATGCCTTCGTTTTAGTGATGGAGAGTTCACAACCATGTTTGAGGAAACCGTAAGAGGTTCACATGTATTCTTAATCCAATCAACTATTCCTCCGGCAGATAACTTATTAGAGTTATTGATGATGATTGATGCAGCCAAAAGAGCATCGGCTTATAAAATTGTTGCGATCATTCCTTATTTTGGTTTTGCCCGACAAGACAGAAAAGATCAGCCAAGAGTAGCCATTGGTGCAAAATTAGTTGCCGACATGTTAATGGCTGCCGGCGTAGATCGCGTAATTACAATGGATCTTCATGCAGATCAAATCCAAGGTTTCTTCGACATTCCTGTTGATCATTTATATGCATCTTCAATTTTTGTTCCGCACATCAAAAACTTAAATCTTGAAGAATTAGTCATTGCTTCCCCTGATGTTGGAGGCTCGAAAAGGGCTAACAGCTATGCTAAATTCTTAGAATGCCCAATGGTTATTTGCCACAAAACTCGCGAAAAAGCAAATGTAGTGGGTGAAATGAAAGTAATAGGTGATGTGATGGGTAAAAACGTTATCATCATTGACGACATGGTAGATACAGCCGGTACACTTACCAAAGCTGCTGACATGATGTTAGAAGCAGGTGCAAAAAGCGTTAGAGCTATTACTACTCATGCTGTTTTATCAGGTCCGGCGCACGAAAGAATCAAAAATTCAGGATTAACAGAGCTATTCATTACCGATTCAATTCCGGTAAAAGAGCAAAACCCTAAAATCACGGTTTTATCTGTAGCACAATTATTTGCTGATACAATTGAGAAGGTTTACAATTATCAATCAATTAGTAATCAGTTTTTATTATAATTACTATATTTGCAGCCGCTTAAGGCAAAGCGTGTGATGGGAAATTAAGCCTCACATTGACTTAATTTTGAGTAACACTTAAAAAATTATTATGCAAACAATTGAAATTAAAGGAACTGTACGTACAGACCTTGGAAAAACTGCAACAAAGCAGTTAAGATGCGAAGGTAAAGTACCTTGCGTTGTTTACGGTGGTGATGAAAACATTCACTTCTATGCCAACGAAAATGATTTTAGTAAAATCATCTTCACACCTAATACTTACATCATTAAATTAGATCTTAATGGTAAAGTATTCGACTGTATTTTACAAGACACTCAGTACCACCCGGTACAAGACAACTTACTTCATGCCGACTTCTTACAAATCTCAGAAGATAAAGCGATCGTTGTTGAAGTTCCTGTAAAATTAAACGGTCTTGCTGAAGGTGTTAAAGCCGGTGGTAAATTACAGTTAGAGCAACGTAAACTTAAAGTTAAAGCGTTACCTAAAGATTTACCTGACACTTTAAATATCGACATTACAAAAGTTGGTTTAGGTGGTAAAATCCAAGTGGCTCAATTATCTTATGACAACGTTGAGTTATTAAATGCTAAGAACTCTGTTGTAGTAGCTGTTCGTCTTACAAGAGCTGCTCGTGCTGCACAGCAAGCAAAAGGATAATCAAAATCCTCGAAATAAAAACCTCCATATATACCATATGGGGGTTTTCTGTTTTTTGTAAACGCTAAGACATTGAAGTTTATTCAAAGAATTTCCACATTCTTCAATCGTACAAAATCTAAAGTTGATCACAACATGAAATATCTAATTGTAGGCCTGGGAAATATTGGGGCAGAATATGCCAACACTCGTCATAACATTGGCTTTGATATTTTAGATGAAATGGCATCTGCACACAATGTTTCATTTAAAGATGAGCGCTATGGTGCTGTTGCTGAAATTAAGCACAAAGCAAGAACCTTTATTTTACTCAAACCTAACACTTACGTAAACCTTAGCGGCAAAGCTGTAAACTTTTGGATTCAACGTGAGAAAATTAATGCAAATCATTTATTTGTGATTGTGGATGATTTAGCACTTCCCTTTGGAACCATTCGAATTAAAGGGAAAGGGAGTGATGCCGGACACAACGGACTAAAAAATATCCAAAGCATTTTGGGCACGACTAATTATGCTCGTTTAAGATTTGGTATTGGAAACGATTTTCACAAAGGTCAACAAATTGATTTTGTTTTAGGTAAATGGACCGATGAGGAACAAAAAGTTCTAAATGACCGTATTCCTATTGCGATAGATGCCATTAAGGCATTTGGTACCATTGGCCTCGGGCAAACCATGAATCAATTTAACAACAAGTAAGATGAAGGAGATTGCAGAAGTAAGAATTGATAAATTTCTTTGGGCTGTACGCTTGTTTAAAACACGATCGATAGCTTCTGAAGAGGTCAAAAAAGGACGTGTTACGATTAACGGTCAAAATGTAAAATCTTCCAGGGTAATCAAAGTTGGAGAAATCATCAACATAAAAGTACCTCCCATCACTCGCAGTTACGAAGTATTAAACCTTTCTGAACGACGAATGGGTGCTAAACTTGTTGAAGGATTTATTAAAGATGTCACTTCTGCCGACGAATTAGAAACACTTGAGTTGGCCAAACTTGCCAGTAAATTAGAACGTCCAAGAGGTTTAGGAAGACCTACCAAACGCGACCGAAGAGATTTAGATCGCTTTGAAAGTGAGTGGAGTTTTTAGAAAGTTCGAAGCATATATAATTCGTAAACAACCTACCCACTAAAAACAAAACTCTCTTCTAACTAAAAGACTTCAACATTCAATTTCACCATTAGAATTTTAAACGAAAATGATTATCGCGCAACAAAAGAAAAAAGAAAACATCATAGAATACATTCTTTACATGTGGCAGGTTGAAGAATTGATTAGAGCCAACAAACTGGATATGAATCTAATCGATCAAAACATTATTAGTGGCTATAATCAATCTGCAGACATGATCTTGGAAATAAGAGACTGGTGGGCTAATCTTGTTGAGATGATGAAACTTGAGCAAAAAGAAGTAAAAGGCCATTTACAGATCAATATCAATACAGTATTTGATGTTAATCAGCTTCACCAACGCTTATTAAATGCACCCAACGAAGTGGCTTACAAACACAACTTTCAAAAAATAGTTCCTTTCTTAAAAGAATTTGATGAGAAATCAGGTAAGGCTTTAAGGAACGACGTCGACATTTGCTTAACTGCTCTTTACACAACTTTTATTCTTAAAATGAAAAAGGAAAAAATATCAGAAGGGACTTTAAACGCAGTAAAAGCAATAGGCGAATTTCTTCCGTTTTTAGCCAAGAAATATAAAGAAGAGCAAGAAGGAGATTCTAATTTATAATAGTCCCATTGCAGGTTGAGCATTCCTTTCGTTTTCCCCAAATACGGTATCGATTTGTGGCGAGTAAAAAATATAGCTTATCGAGAAATATGTTGGGCAGTTTCTGAATACAAAAAGAGACCAAAGCAACAAAGCCTCCAAGCTCTTTCATAATCATTAATACCGCTTGAGCACCTTTAATTGACTGATTATTTTTTACAACAATCAGTTGATCAAATTGCATTCCATTACATTCGTTGTTTACATGAAGATTAGATGTATGAAAAGGAACAAAAATAAAGGTTCCTTTGGCATCCTTTTTCTTAATTCTTTTAACAGCTGCAACACAAAGATTGCAACAATCATCATATATAACTTTAATTTTATACATAGTGGAGGTTCTTCACTCTAAAACAAAGAAAATATAAATGATGTTCTAAAAAAAAGAGCCTTTTCATACTAATCGAAAAGACCCTTTATTATTTATTTCTTTATAGCATAAGCTTTTAAACCTTCATCCAACCATGCTTTATAGCTTTTAATATCGGGATCATACGCTTTAGGTTCATTCAGTTTTTCACCATTTTCATCAATTAAAACATAATAGGGCTGTCCTTGTTGTTGAAAATTAACAAACTGGAATTCAGACCATTTTTGTCCTATGGTACGAATTTTCTTTCCGGTTAACTCAGATACGTATGGTTCTTCCAGTTCTGTTCTCAAATCCACATAGAGAGAAACTAATATATAATCATTGGTAAGCAACTCTTTTATCTGTTTATTAGACCATACCTTATCTTCCATTTTTCTACAATTGGTGCAACCTTTTCCGGTAAAGTCAAGCAATATGGGTTTTTTGATTTCTTTCGCATAATTCAGAGCCTTATCATAATCATCAAAAGCAGGAATACCCTGGGGACCAAAGTGCATCCCTTCAGGCAAAGTCCCTTGACTAATTCCACCGCCTGCTGATGGCAATTCACTACCCACACCAAATGGAGATTCGGCATAATCTTTTGGAGGGGGAAAACCACTGATCAAGTTAACCGGAGCCCCCCATAAACCGGGAATCATATACACAGCAAATGCCAGAGTTAACAACCCTATTAAGAATCTGCTTACCGGAATATACTCCATTTTTGAATCATGGGGCAACTTTATTTTCCCAAGCAAATAGAATCCCATTGCAGCAAAAATCACAATCCAAATAGCAATAAACACCTCACGCTCTAACAAATGAAGATCCATAACCATATCAGCAATTGACAAAAACTTAAAGGCAAAAGCTAATTCCAAGAATCCTAAAACAACCTTCACCGAATTTAACCACCCTCCAGATTTAGGTAATGAATTTAAATAGCCGGGAAATGCTGCAAATAATGTAAAAGGTAATGCAAGTGCTAATGAAAAACCAAGCATTCCGATAATTGGTCCAATAAATCCACCTGTTGCAGATTGAAACAATATGGTTCCCACCAATGGTCCTGTACAACTAAAAGAGACCAATGCCAATGTAAATGCCATAAAAAAGATACCAATAATACCTCCCTTATCAGAATTCTTATCCGCAAAGTTCACCCATGAACTGGGCATAATAATTTCAAACGCACCAAAAAAGGATATGGCAAAGACCACCAATAATAAAAAGAAGAATGTATTAAACCATGGATTTGTAGAAAGTGAGTTTAAAAAATCTGCTCCAAAAATTGCGGTAACAATAGTTCCTAATAACACATAAATTAAAATTATTGATACACCAAATAACATTGCATTTTTTATTCCTTTACTTCGACTTGGGCTTTGCTTGATAAAAAAACTCACGGTCATTGGAATCATTGGAAAAACACATGGAGTTAACAATGCCGCAAATCCAGCAATAAAAGCTAATAAAAATAAGCCCCAATAAGATTCTTCACGCCCCGCCTCAACAGGTTCTGCAATCTCTTCGACTTTTTCTTCTGCAACTTGAACATCGACAGTAGATTTGGTTGATGCTGTACCAAAACTAAAAGCATTACTTGCACCCGATTCTTCTATCGCAACACTTTTACCAGTAACTGAATTTAAAGCAAACTCAACCTCTTCAGGAGGCATACAGGTTTCATCATTACAGACCATTGAATAAACATAACCTTTAATGATCACCTCATCATCCGTATTCAATTGCACAATTTTGGAAAATGTGGCGCTACCGTCGAACCATGCTAATTCAGCATCAAAGCTTTCATCAAAGTGCTTTTTGGGGATACCATGTTCAATGACAGTTTCCTTAACAACATAGTTATCATTTTTTTCGATGACAATATCTGTTGCCTCTGCAGTGTTCTCAGGTAAAACGGATGAATAAACATGCCAACCTTCATCCAACATAGCCGTGCAAATAATTTCAACTTTTTTATCTTCTAAGGGCTTTAAGGAGAAATTCCAATTGATATGTGACTCAAACTGTGCACTTACTCCGACCAATACAGCATGGAGCAGTAAAATTGAAAACCATACTTTTTTCATATATCCTATTAATTATTTATTATTATTTACAGATAGACGCTTTTCTTTATTAATCCTTACAAAAGGCTCAAAAAACACACCATATGTTTACCTCATAGTAATTTTGACCTTGCAATTTTAAAGCTAATGAAATATGAATTTAGTAACAATTATCACAAAAAGCTTTATTTAACAAAACATTAACAACTTGAGTAGATTTCAAATTCTCTCATTCAATCAAACAAGTAGTACTGCACCAAATCAAAATTAATTGCTCTAAGAATTAACTCTGTTCAAAGTTTACAACGTTAAACAAAAAAACTCGGAAACTCTGTGTCGATGATTATTATGCATTTTGAGGTCAGTAGTTTAAGTACATACATTTCTGTATAAATCTAAAAAAGACCCCAAGTGGGCGATATCCAAAAGCCAAGCCTGTAAGGGCTAGGATATTAATCAGGCATTTTATTATAAACGCCATGATATTCATAGCCCTTCAGGCTATGCTTTATAATACCGCATTTTTGATGCTAATGTAAGCTTACTATTGATACGTATTTAACTACTTACCTCTATATGCATTATAGAGATTACTTTTGCAAAACGCATAATTCCGATCATTTAAAAATGTATTTATTAATGCATCCAGTCTGGCAATTATTAAAAACTAATAATTTTGTATAAAACGCAAAATTCATGAAATTAATAAAAATAGATACCGGCCACTTCATGTGTGACGGAGGGGCATTATTTGGAGTGATTCCAAAAAAAATGTGGGCCAAACAATATCCGGCTGACGATGACAATTACTGCAAAGTAACCATGAGAAGTTTACTGATTGACACCGGAGATCGAAAAATTTTAATTGATACTGGCATTGGCCAAAAGCAAAGTGAAAAGTTTTTTTCGTACTCCAGGCTATTCGGGGATGGTGAATTAATTCAATCGCTCAAAGAAAATGGCTACACACCCAAAGATATAACCGACGTATTATTAACTCATCTTCATTTTGACCATTGTGGTGGCTGTGTTGAAAAAACAGACCAGGGCGACCTAAGACCAACCTTCCCCAATGCCACCTATTGGGTTTCAGAAAAACAATGGCAAAACTACCTGAATCCCAACATTAGAGAAGGCGCTGTATATTTCCCCGAAAACATGATGCCAGTTTTTGAGAAAGGTCAACTTCAAACCATTCAAGAAGATGGAAATTGGTTGCCCGAAGTAGAAATTAAAATTTACGACGGTCACACCTCCGGGCAAATTGTACCAATTGTCAATAGTCCTCAAGGAAAAATCGCTTTTACAGGAGACTTTATTCCTGTTGTTCCAAGTGTACGATTAACGTGGGTGGCGGCGTATGACATACAACCAATTGTTTCGATTCAAGAAAAAGAAGCGTTTTTACAGAAAGCCATTAACGAAAACATCACGCTCTTTTTTGAACATGATTTTTACCATGAATGCTGTTCTATTGAAGAAACGAATAAGGGTATTGCCGTTAAAGAACGCTTCTCATTAGAAGAATTTACAAGCAGCAACTAAATCACAAAGGTACGATTGGAAACATTTTCAATCATACCTTCTTATAATAAGCTAAGTATATTTAACAAAATAACAACTCCACAAAACCTAATTCCAAATATGTAAATAGTCACCTCTTTTATCGGTAGAATATCTTTTTAAAGGCCATTTGGCAGGCCCTTTTGTAACACTTCCAAATTCGGAGGCCACATTAAACTCTGATTTACATTCCGGACAAACCATTGTAATACTTCCAGGCTTTTCAATACCAACTAATACAATATCATCGTGGTCGCTATTGGTACACATCAAATCAAATGCATAAAATTCTTCAGACGTGACAGAAAATACAACAATCCCGGCAACTCCAATTCGCCGATTTAAGGCATCCGGCAAAACAATAAATGGATTATCCTGAATAACATATTCCGGCGAAGTAGGGTCGATCATGGCATCAAAAGAAACATCCGGCACAACATCATCGTCTTTATCCGTACATGCAACGAATAGTATAGTTAGTAAACTAATTAACAATAACTTTTTCATATCTTCTGACTTTATAACTCGATCATACAAAGTTCGGGCTTATTATTGAGATCAAAAAAATTAAACGGAATTTTGTTTATAGAATTAAGCCGCTTATTTTTAGGGACACAAATTTACGACTATGGAAAACATCGGTGATTACATATACATTATAGTTATGATTGTTGCATTTATCATTAGTGCAATAAATAAAGCAAATAAAAGCAAAAACTCTAAACCTATTCCTCCTCACTCCACTCCAAATGCAAAGGAGCATGAAGAACCAGAGTTATCAATTGAAGACTTGCGTAATTTATTCAATTCACCTAAAGTTCAAAAGTCACAAGAACGTCCCACTCAAATCCAAAAACAAAATAAGGCTTCATTGGAAAAAGTAGACCTTTCTGAAAAGAAGAGAAAAGAGGTTCCAAATGAAGCTTTTCTTCACGACCATGAACACCAGCAAAGTCATGAACATATCTTACATGAAGAATTTGACTTACGTAAAGCCGTGATTTATTCAGAAATAATGAAACGACCTTACTCGTAAAGAGTATCATCAACCCAAAACGTACACCGATCAAAAAAGCTGCCTAATGGTTTTTTGATATCAACTTAAACTTTTTATATTTGCATGAAAGAGTTTCGCTCATTGCGGGATTCTTTTGTTTTTTTATGTGAAGATGATTAATTAAACGAAGAGAAAAATGTCAAACATTCAATATATAACCCAATCAGGTTTAAAGAAACTTAAGGAAGAGTTACATCAACTGGAAACCTATGAGCGTCCGTCAATTTCAAAACAAATTGCAGAGGCTCGGGATAAAGGTGATTTATCTGAAAATGCAGAATATGATGCAGCCAAAGAAGCACAAGGCCTATTAGAAATGCGTATTTCTAAGCTTAAAAACACGATTGCTAACAGCCGCATACTTGACGAATCAAAAATTGACACGACTAAAGTGCAGTTGTTGAATAAGGTTAAAATCAAAAACCTTAAAAACAATGCCGAAATGACTTATACCATTGTACCTGAAAGTGAAGCAGACTTAAAAGCCGGCAAAATTTCAGTTTCGACTCCTATTGCAAAAGGTCTTTTGGGAAAAGAAGTAGGTGATCAAGCGGAAATCAAAGTTCCAAATGGAACTATGACCTTTGAAATTATTGAAATTTCGATCTAAGAATTAAACACCTAACCATGGCTACTATTTTTACAAAAATAATTAAAGGTGAAATTCCTTGTTATAAAATAGCTGAAGACGAAAAGTATTTTGCTTTTTTAGATATCAATCCATTAGCGAAAGGTCATTTATTAGTCATTCCTAAGCAAGAAACGGATTACCTTTTTGATTTAGAAGATGATCATTTAGCAGGAATGATGGTCTTTGCTAAAAAGATTGCGGTAGCACAAAAAAAAGCGATTTCATGTAAGCGAGTCGGGGTAGCTGTTTTGGGACTGGAGGTGCCACATGCGCACATTCATCTGGTGCCTATGAACAGTGAAGCAGATATTAATTTTCGAAATCCGAAACTACAACTCACTCAAGAAGAGTTTGAAAACATTGCAATAGCTATTAGAGAAAATCTCTAGTAGCTTTTTTTCTTTTTAGGCTATCTCCAGCCATTGATTAAGCTCAACACTCAGCATTCATTTCCTTTCCGTTCACAGATTAAAATTATTCCACTAAACAATTGACTAAAGTTAATTGCACTTCATAATTGTTACTGCCTTCAATTAAACCTTACTTCTTCATTTACAAATTTTAACAATAAAAAGCAAGCCTTTATAATTGTTTTTTTTGCATTGTTAACTAAATGTTATCCCAGCAAAGAACAATTTATCAACACAATATCATTCACTTAGCCCTCCTCATTGCTGATTTCAAAATCAATTCAATATTAAAAAGCTGCCCAATTAACGAATCCTTAAAACTCAATTAATTTATACTTATCGCAGCTCTTTGGCAGAGCCTATACATTTGCCATCGTAAATAAAACAGAATTAGTAAGAGGAAAATGAAAAGAGGATTCGTAACAACTTTGATCCTTCTTGCAATAAGTTTTACACAGGGCTTTGCGCAAACAGGAACAATTAAAGGGAAAATTACAGACAAAAAAACAGGTGAGGAGCTTGTTGGTGCCGCTGTAATTATTGAAGGAACAACTACAGGTACCATTACCAACTTTATGGGAGAATTTGAAATGCCTCCTTTAGCTCCAGGAACATACTCTATCCGCTGCCAATACATTTCTTATGAACCACAAGTTAAGCAAAATGTGGTAGTTAGTGCAGATCATAATGTGGAAATTAACTTTCAATTAGGTACTGCCGAAATGGATTTAGAAGAAGTGGTTGTGGTGGCAAAAGCCAACCGTGAATCAGAAAAAACACTAATGCTAGAGCAGAAAAAGTCAGTCATTGCCATGGAGAGTATTGGTGCTGAACAGTTATCGGCCCAAGGTGTAGGAGATGCGGCAAGTGCAGTTACTAAGATATCAGGTATTACCAAACAAGAAGGTTCTCAATCTCTAAACGTTCGTGGTTTGGGAGACCGCTACAATACAACCACTTATAACGGCCTTCCACTTCCAACTAACGACCCTGATTACAAAAACATTGATCTTGGCCTATTTGGTACAGATGTTATTTCTCATATCAACATTGAGAAAACTTACAGTGCAAACTTAAATGGTGATTTTGGTGGTGCTAATATCAACGTCATCTCAAAACATTTAACCGGAGAAGACTTCCTAACCATCAGTGTAGAAGGGTCTCAAAACTCAAGTTTATTTGGAGTAGATGAGTTCTATTTGAATGATGGACCTGATAAAAGTGGGTTTTATAGTCAACCTTTAGTAGATATTGCCGGATTAGAAGACAAAACACAACCGAAATATGGTTTCGAAAACTCGTGGAATCCGGTAACATCAAGCCCTACTCCCAATGTTGGCATCGGTATCAGCGGTGGAAAAAAATTCGACATTAACAGCACATCCAGCTTAAACATTTTTGCTACCGCTTCATTTGATAACGAGCAATCCTATTCAGAAAGAGTAGATAATATTCAAAGTGGAAATGAAGTTCCACGTACAAAAACAGCAGGTGAAGCTTACAAATACGAAACGCAGTCAACCGCAATGATTAATCTCAACTACGCCAGACCAAATAGCAACATCTATTTTAATAATTTGGCAATGAATTCGTCATCACAGGAGTTTTTGTCAATGTTTGGGTTAATTCGCGACGTTAGCAGCAATGATGATGGTTTAAAACGAAGAGCCGATTTTTCAAGAAACTTTATCACTGTTAACCAATTATTAGGAACGCATAACATTAGCGACACTTATACCATAGATTGGGGTGCAACCATCAACAATGTATGGAACGAAACTCCGGAGCGGATTCAAAACACTTTTTTAGAATATAACCCGCAAACAAACATTGGGGAGTTAGACCCGGAGGCAGTTGCTAAAAACTTTAGATACACACAATCATTTCAAGAAACAGAAATAGCAGCAAATGCTAAAATAAGTAAACAGTTAGGTGAAGGCTTTGGTGAAGACGGTTATCGAAGCAAAATTACCTTAGGCTTTTCAGGTAGTTCAAAAACAAGAACCTTTGAAAACTATCAATTTAACCACCAGATTTTTACTGACGACCGCATTTTTGTAGATGCAAATAACATTGATGCCTTCTTCAACCAAGAAAATTATGCAGCAGGCGTATTTAAAGTATTGGCAGCTACAGCACCTGATAAATATGGAGAAAGATCTCCTGGTCAGGATTATACAGGAAATGTTTTACAAGCAAACATCTTTGGACTTTTTGAATTTAACATATCTGAAAAGTTATCAATGCTTGCCGGCATTAGACAAGAATTCATCAATCAGGACATAACCACCCGAACCAAACAAACAAACTTTGCCGAAACGGTAGACTTTACACAAAACAAACCTTTACCTAGTCTTTCTTTTAAGTACACAGCCAACGAAAAAGTAAACATCAGATTAGCCGGCTCTGAAACCTATACCATTCCACAATTACAAGAAATGCCTTTAATTGGATTTCAGGGGTTGAATGATGTCATATATGGGAACCCATATTTAAAACCATCAAAAATATATAATGGGGACTTAAAATTTGAATATTACCCAAAGTCTGGTGAAATATTTAGTGTGTGTGCCTTTGCAAAACACATTGATAATCCGATTAATAAGATCACCTTAAACGGAACATTTTCAGAATATACTAACGCTAATACCGGTGATGCAGCTTATGTATATGGAGTAGAATTTGAAGGAAAAAAGGACATCATCAACTTTGGATCCTCTTCAGATGTAAGAAAAATATACATTGCTACCAATATCACCTTAATGAAATCACAAACTGATCTTGATGCCGAAAAAATCAGCCTTGAAACAGAATCTCATTTCAACACCCAATTCAACGAAAATACCAGTGATTTACAAGGAGCTGCTCCACTATTAGCAAACCTTACACTGGGTTATAAACAGAAATGGGACAACAATAAAAAATCCATTACCCCCACGATTATTTACAACTACATATCAGATCGATTGTATTCCATTGGGCACAGTGCCATGGGAGATCAAATAGACGAGGCCGTTAGCACATTAGACTTCGTGATTAAAACAAAAATCAATCGTTTGGGAATAGACTTTTCTGCAAAAAACCTTCTTGACCCTGAATACAATAGAATTCAACGTAACGAAGATGATGATTATTTAATTCGTCAGCGTAAAAAAGGTGTAATGTTCAAATTAAAATTTAAATACAATTTCTAATACTAATTTTTTAAACTTAAGAAAATGAAAAAGTTATCACTTTTATTTTTAGCAGCATTAATGTTTGGCTTTGTAAGCTGTAAGGATGATAAAGACGAAGATCCAAAACCTGTAGTACAAGGTTCAAACACCCTTACAGGAGATCTTTCAGAAAACAAAACGCTTGATGCTGCAATTGAATACCAACTTAACGGTGCTTTTA
This sequence comes from Bacteroidales bacterium, assembly GCA_003249255.1. Taxonomy (GTDB): domain Bacteria; phylum Bacteroidota; class Bacteroidia; order Bacteroidales; family Marinilabiliaceae; genus SZUA-582. The sequence continues at coordinate 406,244 of QKJP01000049.1, read as the reverse complement.
TTGTAAAAGCTGGTGCAACATTAACAATCCCTGCAGGTACTAAAATTGTTGCTAAAGGAAATACAACTTCTTATATCGCAGTTGCTCAAGGCGGTAAAATAATGGTGAACGGTACTGCTGAGAAACCGGTAGTTATGACTTCTTCAGTAAAAGAAACAGGTACATGGGGTGGTTTAGTTATTTGTGGTAAAGCTCCTGTAAACACAGGTGTTGGTAAAGCCGAAGTTTCTGATTTACCTTATGGTGGTTCTGATGCAAATGACAACTCTGGTTCTATTAAATATTTACGTGTTGAATACACCGGTTATATTTATACAGAAGAAAAACAATTTAACGGCGTAACTTTCTTTGGAGTAGGTTCTGGAACAACTGTTGACTATGTATCTTCTTACATGGGTAACGATGATGGTTTAGAGTTCTTTGGTGGTACTGTAAACGCTTCTCACATAGTTTCTATCGGTTCTAACGATGATGGTATTGACTTTGCAGATGGATGGGCTGGTACAGGAAACTATTGGTATTCTAAAGATTCTAAAAAATCAGGTATCGAAGGTTCTAACAACGGTGCTAACGGTTCAGCTACTCCAATGACAAATGCTACTGTTAAAAATGTAACAGTAATAGGTATGGGTGAAAAGCCTTGGTTCTTAAAAGAAGGCGCAGGTAAACAAACCATCGACAACTTAGTAATTGGCGGATTAAAAGATGGTAAAGGCCAAGCTTATTTCTTCACTGACAGTAAAGATACTGATGCTGCTGCAAGAGTAAAAGCCGGTGATATCAAAATCACTAACGTTGCTTTTGTTGACATGGGTACCGGTAACGACAAAAAAGCTGTTGACGGATTATCTTTCACTGAAAAAACTGATGCTACAGGTGCCGGTAACGGTAAAGACGAGCCTACTTGGGCTAAAGGATGGTCTACTGCTGAGTAACAAATTCTTTACTAATTCATATTTACATCAAGGGGCTTCCAATTTGGGAGCCTCTTTTTTATTAACTATCGGGCCAAAATCTTATGCTCTCTCTGTACGTGTGATGCCCGTTCCAATTGTCATATACTTGATATCCCAAATTAGAAAAAATGAAGCATCTGTCTATTTTTCTCTTAAGCCTCTTGATGGTTGCTTGCTCTTCAAACGAAGAAGATGCAAGTACAGGATATAGTCCTTTTTCGGCTTCTACCGACCGTGATAATATTGAAATAGCAACATCTACCTTTCATAACTATCTCGATGAATTATCAGAATCTTCCTTTGCCCAAACGAGTTTGGAAATGGAAGGATTAATTGAGGAAAAACCGGATATCAAGGCTAATGATTTTATTGGCGTAATGCTAGATTTAGGAGGCGCGATGAAATCTACGAACTCGATTGATATCTATTTCAGTGTATTAAAACGATTAGTTGCCAATGAAAATGAAAAGATGACTTCTTTCTGGAAGAACAGCTTGGGTACTTGGGAATGGGATGCAACAACTAATTCTTTTAAACGAACTAAAGCCAATTCAGAAGAGATCATTTATCATTTCCCATCGGCTTCCCACAAAGATACTAACAACTGTGTTGCACGCATTTATGACTTTGAGCTAAATCCTAAAAGTAAGCAGATTCAAAGTATGTATTTCGAAATGAAATTAGACAATAAACTCATCGTAAGCAGTAATATCAATGTTGAATTCGATTCCAATGGAGATCCTGAACACATGGCTTTAGTATTAAACCCAATTCCTTTTTCGCTAGAAGTTGCATATTCTGAAAGTGATCAAGTAGCCGTATGGTTGTGTTCTGCCAGCAGGGGTGCTAATCTGTTTTTTAAACAACAGTTGATTCTGAAAGGAGATTTTTCAAAAGTCCCTCCTTCTAAAATAACCAATTTAGAAGTTGATACTTATTTTTCAGATATAAAGATGAAATCAATGATTAATACCGCTAATTTATTAGCGAGATCTTCGGATTTTATGATTCCATCAGAAAATGAGACTGAGTATGAATTAAATTATCCCTTATATGTAGATGCCTTAAAGTCAAATGGGACATTTTTGATTCAATATGCCAATGGCGATATTATAGCTCATGCTGAACCTTTTGTAAGTTATTTAGAAAGCACGATAGTAACAGATTCAACCAAGAATGCTACGGAAAACATTCCATACATTGATTATAAGCTTCATTTTAACGACAAAAGAAGTATTTCGGCGAGTACTTATTTTGATCACAATTTAAATAGTATTCCGATTGAGATCTATAATGTTCTCTTAGGATTGGTAAAAAAAGACTCTTGATGTTACGTCATTTGGCGTTTTAACAATAAAAAAGAGGGCTTATGCCCTCTTTTTGTGCAATATACTTTCCTTTCAGGCTATCCAAAACATTGCGGTAGGGATGTGCATTGGATTAATGTTCTGCAAACTCATTTTCAAAACTTTTGATCAATTCTTCTTGCACATCGTAAGGGACTTTTTCATAACCATAAAATGACATGCTGTAAAAACCACGACCTCCCGTCATACTACTTAATGAAGTAGAATATTTATCCATTTCTTTTAAAGGAACCTTGGCTTTGATTACTTCAAATTTCTTTTCACTATTCATTCCTTCTATCATGGCTCTTCTGGTTTGAAGATCACTCATAACATCCCCCATTTTATCACTTGGCACTTTAATTTCTACATGATAAACCGGCTCTAAGAGCTTTGGTGCGGCGTTTTTAAATGCTTCACTAAAAGCATTTCGTCCAGCAAGTTTAAATGAAATTTCGTTGGAATCAACCTGATGCATTTTACCATCGTATACAAATACTCGTATATCTCGAGCATAAGAACCCGTTAATGGTCCTTCTTCCATTTTTTCCATGATTCCTTTCAAGATAGCAGGTAGGAATCGGTTATCAATAGCTCCCCCTACAATACAATTGTTAAAGATCAGTTTTCCACCCCATGGCAATGCAATTTCTTCTGTTCCTCTGATCGGCAGTTTAATCTCCTGTCCATCTATTTTCATACTTGCCGGTGTTGGCATATCTTCATAATAGGGTTCAATAATCAAATGAACTTCACCAAACTGGCCTGCTCCTCCGGATTGCTTTTTATGGCGGTAATCTCCTTTGGCAATTTGAGTGATTGTTTCACGGTAAGGTATTTTGGGAGATATAAACTGAACGTTCATTTTTTCATTGTGCTCTAACCTCCATTTTAAGGTGTTTAGATGAAATTCACCTTGACCATGTACGATGGTCTGCTTTAATTCTTTAGAATATTCAATAATCCAGGTAGGATCTTCTTCATGCATTTTTTGAAGCAATTCACTCAACTTTTCATCATCACTGTCGTTAAGAGGCAAAATAGCAGTTCTGAATTTCGGATTAGGATAATGAATCGCTTCCATTAAATAATTACATCCTTTCTCATTCAAGGTATGGTTGGTATGCGAGTCCTTAAGTTTAACCGTTGCACCAATGTCGCCCGCTACAAGTTCTGCAACTTTATGCCGTGTGCTACCAGTCATACAAAACAGCTGAGCAACTCTTTCTTTAGACTCTTTATTGGCATTGATAAGATCCATTCCGTCAGTGATTTTACCCGAAATAACTTTGAAGTAGGAAATCTCACCTAAATGAGGTTCTATCGAAGATTTAAAAATAAAAACAGATGTAGGACCATCCGGATCGCACTTTATTTCTCCTCCATTTTTACTTAATGGACCAGGCATGTCAGAAACATTTGGCACCACATTTCCCAGGAATTCCATCAAGCGTCTTCCTCCCATATCTTTTAAGGCAGAAACACAAAATACAGGAAATAAATCACGGGCAATTAATCCTTTTCGAATGCCTTGTCGCATTTGATCTTCGTCTAAAGTGCCCTTTTCAAAAAATAACTCCATCAAAGATTCATCATTTTCAGCAGCAGCTTCAACTAAAGTATTATGTAATTGGTTTGCTTTTTCTTTTTCACTGTCAGGGATGTCGAGTATTTCAGGCTCCCCACCTTCAGCCGGCCATTGATACAATTTCATTTTTAAAACATCAATAAGGCCATTAAAATTACTTCCTACATTTATTGGGTATTGAACGACAACTACTTTTGCCCCAAAAGTATCAAAAGCCTGTTCAAGGGTTAGATCAAAATTAGCCTTCTCATGGTCAAGCTGATTCACCACAAAAAGGATTGGTTTCTTATACTGCTCAGTGTACATAAAAAAGTTTTCGGTACCAACTTCTACGCCTTGAGTTGCATTTAAAAGAATTAATGAAGTATCGGTAACATTAAGTGATGTTACTGCTCCTCCAATAAAATCTTCGGCACCGGGGCAATCAATAAAATTAAATTTTTTGTTGAGGTACTCTGTAAATAAAACAGAAGAAAAAACAGAATAGCCGTATTCATGCTCCACCGGGTGATAGTCACTTGCTGTGGAATGATTCTCGATGGTACCACGTCGGTTAATAATGCCACCTTCGTATAAAAAAGCTTCTGCTAAAGTGGTCTTTCCACTGCCACTGCTCCCAAGCAGGGCTATATTTTTAATCTGATTTGCTGCATATGTTTTCATGGGATGAGGATTTTGTTTTATTCGCCCTTATAAATTGACCATAAAAAAAGACAATAGCAAGTCTTCTAAATACCTATACCGTTTGAAATTAGGCCGACAACCTAGAAATATTTACCATTGATAAATGACTTTAATGCTTACATATCTCCAAAAGCTATGTTGGTGTAAGGCAATAAGAATATAAGTTGAATTTGGTTTTTTTTCACCGTAATTTCATTTCAACCATTTAGTCTAAACCAAACACTCTAGGATATGTTATTACAGGGCGAAGCAAAGAAATTAAAGGTCATTATAGGCGAGAATGATATCGTATATAAAAGACCATTGTATGAGGCAATTGTATTTGCTGCAAAGAAATATAAGATAGCCGGAGTTACTGTTTTTAAAGGAGTGTTATCCTATGGAGCTGATAGCATTGTGCATAACATTAAAGTGTTTGAAATCAACCGCGAATTACCAATTATTATAGAAATGGTGGACAGAGAGGAAAGAATTGTAAATTTTACCGAGATCATTGTAAAACTTCTCGACAAATCAGGCTGCGGAGGAATTGCTTATATAGAAAACGTTGAAGTTGTTTGTTATAAAAACAGTGATTGATGTTAAATTGCATTGATGTATAGCTATATTTGCAAAAAATAAATTAGCCATAGCACAATGCGTTATTATTTACTCCTTTTTATATTTAGTCTTTCTTTTACAGGTTTACACAGTCAAAAAAAAGCTGGTTTAAAGCGGCCAAAATTGGTTTTGTTCTTTTTTATTGATGAATTAAATACAACTCAACTATTAGCTTTTCAAGATAAATTTTCAGACAAAGGCTTCAATCGTTTAATGACGGAGGGGGTGTTTTTGAAGAATGCTCAATACCCTGCCGGTTCTCTGTACAAGGGAACCAATTTGGCCACTTTGCTTTCCGGATCATATCCTGCAACACATGGAATAGTCTCAGAAAAATGGTACGATCGTTTACGGAAATCAGAAGTCATTTCAACGATGGGAATCGTTGATTATTCACTGCCGGATAGTTTACAACCACGCGAAAACACTTCTCAAATTCTCGTGTCCACCATTGTAGATGAGTTGAAATGGATGCATAATGGTGCTTCAAAAGTCACAACTATTGGAGTAGAGCCTTCTTCATTTTTATGGTCAGGTGGTCAAATGCCCAATGAAATATATCGATTGAGTAAAGAAAGTGGTGCATTTGAAAGCTTAAAAGATACGACTTTAGTACCACTACCTAAATGGGTAAATAATTTTAACTCAAAAAATTTAGCTGATTTATACTCTGGTCGTGAATGGGGACCTTCAAAAGACTTAAATACCTATCACCAGTATAAGTTTTTTAAGGATGAAGTAAAGGGTGATCACCATTTCTTGTATTCTTTACAAAAGAAACGTGGAAAAGATGCTTATAAAAATGTAATAGAATCTCCTTATGGCAATAAATTAATCCGTGATTTTGTTGCCTACAGTCTTTTTAATAGTGATATCGGACGGGATGATGTAACAGATGTTCTATCGGTTCATTTTTCTACAAAGAGTACAATGTTTAAGAATGCTTCAGTTTTTGCTCCCGAAACTGAAGATATGGTTATGCGCTTAGATACTGAGATTGGAGACATACTAGGAATTGTTGAGGACCGGATCGGATTGAATAATACGGTAGTAGTTCTAACTTCCTTATCTTCTCCTTTAAGATCAGAGAATGATTATAAGCGAAGTAATATCCCAACCGGTATTTTTAGTGGTGCTAAAGCTACTTCATTGTTGAATTTGTATTTAATGGCAATACATGGACAAGGAAAATGGGTAAAAAGTTACAACGATAGCCAGATCTATTTAAACCAAGACTTTATTAAAGAAAAAGGAAAAGATTTTGATGAAATGGCCAAGCAATCTGCCGAGTTTTTAATGCAAATGAAAGGGGTTGCTTATGCCGTGCCGGCAAAGGAATTGGCTAGTATGAATTCTTCCTTATCCTCTATTCGCTCATTAGAATTAAATTTCCATAATCTTCGTTCGGGTGACATCTTATTGCGTTTAAGTCCGGGTTGGAATGAAGAAGTCGATGGAGTAATCTTGAGTAAGCAATATTCACAAGTTCATTTGCCGCTTTTTATTTTTGGAGGAGGCATCGAAGCAAGAGTTGTAAACAGATCAGAACCAATGATAAACTTAGCTCCAACTATATGTACACTATTAGGAATTCCTTTTCCAAATGGTTGCGAAGGAGAAGTAATCGAAGGATTTTAGGATTTTACAAGCTGAGCAAATTCTCTTAACAAGGAAATATCTTTTTCGAGAACATTACCAACTACCACAATATCGGCACCAGCCAAACAGGCATCTTTAATTTTTTGTGTGGTATTTAAACCTCCACCAACAATTAGAGGGATACTTACCTGAGTTTTTACCGCCGAAATTAATTTGGTTGGAACGGGATTTTTGGCTCCGCTTCCCGCCTCCAGATATAGCAATTTCATACCTAAAAACTCACCGGCTAAAGCAGTTGCTACTGCCATGTCGTCTTTATCTCCGGGGATAGGCTGGGTTTGGCTAATGTATTGAACTGAAGTTGTACAACCTCCATCTATTAAAATATATCCGGTGGAGATCGGTTCTATTTTATGCTTCTTTATGAGAGGTGCGGCACTTACATGATGACTGATTAGAAATTCTGCATTTCGCCCTGACAAAAGTGATAAAAATAAGATCGCATCAGCCGTTGGTGCTAATTGCATGGCACTACCCGGATATTGGATAATTGGTAAAGAAATATCTTGTTTAAGCTGTTGTATAAAAGATGCAGAATCTTCGCTAACCAAACTACCACCAACCAATATGAGATCAGGTGTAACATGTTTGAGAATATCAATTAACTCAGACTTTTGGGTATCAGTGAACTTGTCCGGGTCTATGAGTAAGGCAAATTGCTTTTCTCCTCTATTGAATTTTTCGAGAATGGTATCGTAAATCATTTTTCCTTACTTATCAATGGTAGGACAATATATATTCTGGAGTAAAAATATACTCTAAATCTAAAGATTTTATTGCTCCATTTTGCTTAAATCCACTTTTTATAGTTCCTTTTTCTACTAAAACAAATGGCTCAACAGAAAACTCGTTTTTGAAATCAACCCCTGCAATGTCAAAATATTTATACATGCACTCTTTTATCGTCCATAAAAGGGTGTAGTATTCGAGTTGCTTAGTGTGATCAATAAATAACTCTTCTTCAGAATTAATAAAACGCTTGGCAACCTTTTCAACACGAATCGAACAAGTTTCAATGTCCAACGCGGTATTATTTGCAGAAACAGAAACGGCCACAAATCCATTGCAATGCGATATTGAAATGTGTTGATCTGAATTACACAAGTAAGGTTTACCGCTTGCTTTGTATGAGACTTGAGGATAAGCTTCAAGTAGGGTTTGGAGAAGAATTCTACTGCATAGCCATTCTTTCTTCCGTTTTTCCAGTTTAAAGTTCTTTAGAATTTCGTTCTCCTCACGAGGCAAGTTTACGAGTTGCAATAATTCGTGAACCGATTCTGTGAGTTGCCAAATAGCGACACGCCCTTTGTTTGATGAATCAATAATATTTAAAAGTGGCATGTTATAATTTTTATTCTTTCCAGTTTAAAGATTCCATTAACACAATGATATCTTCTTTGACAAATTTAATTACCGGAGCAAGACTATCTTTGTTAGGTTTTGAGTTGAAGTATAATGAACCTCTTAAGAAATGCTTGGTGCTATCGGTAGCAAAAAACTGAATGGAAGATGCAGCATCTCCCTGAATATCATACAGTATACCGTATACTTTTTGATCATCATCAATAAACATTTTTTCTCCGATTGCATCTGCTTTTACAGAATGTTTATAGGCCAACTTTCGGCTATCTTCCATTAATTCCTGAAAATTATCCTTTATAGATTTATAGCTGATGTGTATTTTACCATTAAATTTGGGGAATTCAATGTTGATCCAATATTTTTCTGAACCATACGAGGTATCCGGAGAAGCAATGCAATACTTTGGGTATTTAAAGGCATAAGGGTAATTGGTATCAAACTGCTGGTAAGCTCTTTCAGGAAATTCTATTCGAAAATAAGCCTTTGGTTTTGGAGTATAGTTTCTTTGACAAGACACTCCCCAAACGAGCATAAATAAAATGCTGAAAAGCTTTATTGATTTATTCATTTCCGATCGGTTTAATTTTACACTTTACTTTCTTAATTCTCCTTGAGTCTGATGCCAAAATAGTAAAATCAATATTTCTAAACGTGATGATCTCATGTTTGGCAGGTATAGTACCTTTTAATTCTAATAAAATGCCTGCAAGCGTCTCTGCTTCGCCTCTAACTTTCTCAAATAAATCTTCATCCGTGTTAGTGGCCTTATGAAAATCATTGATCAGCGTTTTTCCTTCAAAAACAAATGAACCATCTTCTAATTGAGTATACAGTTGTTCTTCATCATCCATTTCATCATTGATATCGCCAACGATTTCTTCTAAAATATCTTCAAGGGTTACTACACCGGAAGTTCCTCCGTACTCATCTACCACAATGGCCATGTGAATGTTTTGAGCCTGAAATTCACCCAAAAGATCACTGATCATTTTAGTTTCAGGCACATAATAGGCATCTCTAATGAGTCTTTGCCATTTAAATTCGGTACTTTTTGTCAAGTATGGAAGCAGATCTTTAACATACAATATTCCTTTAACTTTGTCGGGAGTATCTTCAAAAACCGGAATTCTGGAATACCCCGAATCGATAATCACCTGAAGCACTTTTTTATAGTCGCTGTTAATCTCCACATCTACCACATCAACCCTAGCTGTCATGATTTCAGAAACATCAATGTTTCCGAATTTGACAATGCCTTCCAACATTTCTTTCTCTTCACTAATGTCCCGGCTCGTTAATTCTAAAGCCTGGGATATGTCTTCGAGCGATAGGTTTCCCACATTTTTTTTAATACGCTTGTTTACAATATTCGTCGATTTAACAAGAACAGCACTTAATGGTCTAAACAACCGACTCAACACAAGAAGAGGATAAGCCATAAGAGAAGCAAATTTCTTAGGCGATTGAGAAGAGTAAATTTTGGGTAAAATTTCGCCAAAGAATAAGATTAAAGCCGTGATGAAGATGATTTCAAAAGCAAATTTAATCAATTCATTGTTGCCAAATCCAATAAAACTATCAGCAACAAAAGACGTTAGAATTACGATCGCGACATTAACAAAATTATTACCAATTAAAATAGTTGCCAATAACGATTCTTTATCGTTAAGATGTTTGGATATGAGATTATTGGTTTTTGAGGGGTGATTTCTTATCTCACTCAAATCATTCGGAGACAAGGAAAAATATGCAACTTCAGATCCTGAAATAAGAGCTGAAGACAGAAGCAGGCAAATGTTAATAATTAAACCTATAACTCCTGCCACCGAAAAAGGTAAGAATTCAATTCCATGAAAAATATTTGCCAGAAAAAAATGATAACTATCAGCTTCCAATCAAAAATGTTTTAGTTAAAACTTTAGAACTTAAAATGGTAAATCATCGGTTTCATCTCCACCCAAGAAATCGTCTTCGGTTTGTGGAGCTGAAGGTTGCGGAGCCTGTGTAGTAATTCCTGAAGGCTGAGAACTAAAACCAGCATTTTCACCTGGTACACTTCCGCTTTGATTATCAGATTTGCGCCCCAGCAACTGAAGATTATCCGCAAAAATCTCGGTAAAGTATCTTTTGTTGCCATCCTTATCATCGTAAGTACGCGTTTTAATTTTTCCTTCGATGTATAATTGAGAACCTTTTTTTACGTAGCTTTCAACAATTTTGGCCAATCCTCTCCAGCAAACAATGTTATGCCAGTCAGTTCTATCCGGAACTTGTTGCCCATCTCTGGTTGTAAAACCTCTTTCGGTAGTAGCTAAAGTAAAGGATGCTACAGCTACGTCATTATCCAGATATCTAACTTCCGGATCTTTACCAACGTTTCCTACTAAAATTGCTTTATTAACTGACATTTTGCTTGTTGTTTATAATTTTTGGAAAATAAAAATACAAAACTAAAACGATAAAACAAGGTAGCCAATTTTTACCCTTTAGAAATTCCAATTGCTGCAAAGAAATTTAAAAGAAGCTGAGGAAAAGCATATTCTTGTAAATCTGATTGTTTGATATAAATGTAATCAGAATGAGATTTTACATTTTCCAAAGAGTCAATTAGTAAAAAAAACTTGGTTTCTAAAATTTGATGGCTCAAGATATGCTTCGTTTTATGCAAGAGTTTAATTGAAGCTGATTCGAAATTTAATTTTTGAGGAATTAATTCCTCTTTTAAACATTTGGCAGATACCGATTGATTACTTTCAATTAAAGGAAGCTCATAAAGGTTTTTCCAAATGTCGTTACCCGTGCGTTTTGTAATGTATAAACCATCCTTTTCCTGAATGAGAAAATAATTAAAGTATCGTTTACGCTGTTTAACCTTGTTCTCTTTTACCGGAAAATCATAAATAGTATTGGTTTGATAAGCGATGCACATTGTATTAAATGGACATTCGGAGCACCTAGGGAGTTTTGGCTTACATATTAATGACCCAATTTCCATCATGGCCTGATTATGACCTGCCGGATCTGTTAGACTTAGAAGTTGATGTGCCAATTCGTAAAATTGTTTTTTGCCTTCGCTTGTATCGATGGGTGTCTTTATTCCTTTCAACCGGGATAGAAATCGATAGACATTGCCGTCTACAACCGGATATGGCAAATCGAAAGCAAAAGATGCAATTGCCGCAGCGGTATATAAACCTACACCTTTAAGTTTAATGATGTCCTTGTAGCTCTTGGGAAACTCCCCCTGATAAGTACTCAAGATCATTTTGGCAGAAAAATGAAGATTTCTTGCCCGTGAATAATAACCTAAACCTTGCCATGCTTTTAGAACTTTATCTTCAGCAGCATTGGCTAAAGATGAAATGTCAGGAAAGGTTTTGATGAAGCTTAAATAATACTGGAGGCCTTGTTTTACCTGAGTTTGTTGGAGGATTATTTCGGAGATCCATATTTTGTAAGGATTTTTTGTAAAACGCCACGGTAAGGAACGAGCGTTCTCTTTGTACCACTCTATTAGGGTGTTGCTGAAATCTATCATCCTTAAAATTTTGTGCAAAAATAGTTCTTTTGTTTTTTTTTATTCAGATTTCACTTTATCTTTGCAATCTCAATTTTTGGGAATTAGCTGTAAATGATTGATAATTAAATAATTTTAGAAAAAAAATGACAAAGGCTGATATTGTTAACGAAATTTCGAAGAATACTGGTATAGAGAAAGTTACTGTTCAGAAAACGGTAGAAGCTTTCATGGACACCTTAAAGGGTTCTTTGGTTAAGGGTAAGAATGTGTATTTGAGAGGTTTTGGTTCTTTTGTTGTAAAAAAGAGAGCTGAAAAAACAGCACGTAATATTTCTAAAAACACGACGATTATTATCCCTGAGCACTTTATTCCATCATTCAAGCCTTCAAAAAGCTTTGTGAGTAAAGTAAAAGATACTGTAAAGTAATTTATTAATAATTAAAAAATACGAGCTATGCCAAGCGGAAAAAAACGTAAAAGACATAAGATTGCGACTCATAAACGTAAAAAGAGACTACGCAAAAACAGACATAAAAAGAAATAAGCATTTCTTAAAAATTGTCTAAATGACCTTACAAACAGAAAGTATTTACTTTCTGTTTGTTTTTATATACCCATAATAAAGATTATGGTAACGTTCTTTGAAATAAAATTACGATCAAAACGTGAATGCAGAACTTTATGTAGATGTATCTCCCGATCAGCTATCTTTAGCATTAACTGAAGATAAGCGGTTGGTAGAACTCCGAAAGGAGCAAAGCAATATTCAATTTGCAGTAGGCGATGTTTATTTGGGCCGTGTAAAAAAAATCATGCCCGGTTTAAACGCCGCCTTTGTTGATGTAGGATACGAGAAAGATGCCTTTTTACATTATCTTGATCTTGGACCTCAATTCCGTACCCTCAACAAATTCTTGAATATAGCTTCTACCAAAAAGGGAGTAATAGCATTGCATAAGCTAAAATCAGAACCTGATATTGATAAAAAAGGTATCATTTCTGAGGTATTAACAGCAGGTCAAAATGTATTGGTTCAAGTAGCAAAAGAACCAATTTCAACCAAAGGACCACGATTAACATCTGAACTATCTATTGCAGGTAGAAATTTAGTGTTACTGCCGTTTTCTGACAAAATCTCTGTTAGTCAGAAAATTTCATCCAAAGAAGAGCGGAGCCGCTTAAAACGTTTGCTGCAAAGTATCAAACCTAAAGGTTATGGGGTAATTATTCGCACCATGGCCGAAGATAAACGTGTAGCTGAGCTGGATAAAGAATTACAAATCCTGGTCAGACGCTGGGAAGAAAACACAGCTTACATTAAAGACGTAAAAGCCCCGGGTCTTGTTATTGGAGAAATAAGCAGAACCAGCGCATTGATTAGAGATGTAATGAATACGTCGTTCAATGCCATTCATGTCAACTCCGAAGATTTTTATAAGGAGATTAAAGAATACGTAGCATTAATTGCTCCGGATCGTGAAAAAATTGTAAAACATTACAGAGGTCAGGCACCGATATTTGATCAGTTTAACATAAACCGACAAATAAAAGCCTTATTCGGAAAAACCGTTTCGTTTAAAAGCGGAGCCTATTTGATAATAGAACATACCGAAGCGCTGCATGTAATTGATGTTAATAGTGGAAACCGCTCGAAATCGGCCTCTAGCCAAGAAAACACGGCTTTAGAGGTAAATCTGGCAGCTGCAGATGAAATAGCACGTCAGTTAAGATTACGAGATATGGGTGGAATCATAGTGGTTGATTTCATCGATATGCAAACGAATGAAAACCGCCAAAAAGTACATGAGCGGATGAAGCAGGCTATGGCAGGTGATCGAACCAAGCATAACATTTTACCATTGAGTAAATTTGGTTTGATGCAGATAACCCGCCAACGTGTAAGACCTGAATTGTATATCAGAACCCAGGAAACTTGTCCAACTTGTATGGGAACCGGAAAAATTACTCCGTCCTTATTTTGGACTGAAAAAATTGAAGCTGCTGTTGAAAAAGCTGTGCTAGGCTTAAAAATGAAAAAATTGAACCTGAAGGTTCATCCTTTTGTTTATTCTCATCTGAAGAAAGGATTTCCATCAGATGTACTGAAATGGAAATTTAAATATTCAATGGGTTTAAGGGTGTTACCTTCTGACTCACTCGGCTTTTTAGAGTTCAAGATTGTAGATAATGAAGATAATGAGGTTGACCTGGATTAGGTCAACCTTTTTTTTGTATCCATTATTTCAGGAATGCCTTCATTCAAGACATTAAAAACATGGCATTTACCTTTCCACTTTTAGAATTCAAGTACTCAAAAAAACATAAGCTCGAAAGTCTCCCAACCACAAACTAAGTATCAAGCTAAATTGATGTTTCCTGGCTATTTGTGTTTTTCGAAGTTGAAAACAATTCCTTTACATCAAAGTAATTTCTCCCTTTAAATATTACTTTTTCCCACATTTCATTTTTGCCTGTCATCAAATGTTCTAAACGAATAGTCTTCGAACTTAGATTTGGAGAATCGCATAAAGAGATTGATTTTTAATTTCTCACATAAATTTAACACAGAATGAGCATAATGTTAAATTCTTAGTAAACACTTGGGAGTTACTTAATATTTAGCGTTAAAAAAGTTGAATTTCTTTCAGATTATTATTGATTACCCCTATAAATCACTACATTTAGCCGGTTTATAAAAAAATAAGACATTGATGAAAGAAGAAATGCTAAAAAATGCGAAGCCTAGCAAAAAGGATCGTAAGGATTTAATTCAGTACATCAACTTACAATTGGCTACTTTGGGGCAGCCGGTTTTTGAAGATAATGCTGATGCTAAAAGTAAACTTGCCAACCAAAAATTCTTTTCTCTTACCGAAGGATTGATCAATAGTTTCAGAGAAAATTCAAAATTAATAACCGACTATCTTTCGCCGGTTGATACCCGTATACAAAACTTTATTGATGATTATTTGAAAGATGTAGATGTGGATCCTGCATCTTATAGATTACCAAATAACACATTCATATTAAATCAAAAAGGGATAGCCCGTGAACTAAGTTTACCTCCTAATGGAAATACTTTTAAAAGTGATCTGGTTTCATCCCATCGCCTTAAACAAGGAATTTTAAATAATCCTGCTAATGACAAGCGTACAACCAAAGGAACTTTTCATGTTGTAGCAGGTTCATTACCGGTTCCATTAGATAAAAAGGAGGTACCAAAAATTACTTTTGCACATTTATTAAGTGCAGCCGTAAACCCGCCTAAAGAACTGATGAATCTGCCTTTTACATCAACCATGGAAGAACAGGCTGAGGTAATGGTATCTTTATTATTACGTCCGGTAGTATGTCCTGAGGTTCCTGGTGTAACCCCTGAAAAGAGTATGGAGATGCGCTTTTTTGCACCGGGTAATTTGGTGAGTAACCTTGACTTTGTAGAGTCTATTTTTGGTAACGCAGGCGATCCTAATTTACCGGAGAATGATTCAGCTCTAGACGTAGAAGGTTGGACCGGTCATACTGGCACCGTAATTTTAGCTACGCAATTAACCAAATTGCGCAAGAAAGACGTTGGTCTTCCTCATTATGATGATGCTACTGAGCGTCAGCGCAAAGATGGAATGTGCTGGAAAGATGAAAATGAATTATATAATGACGGTGGTGCATTTAAGCTAACCTGCCGTTCTGAAAAGGGCGTTGTAGTTACATTAATTGCAGATAACTATTACGGTTATTCTAAGAAAGAGGTAAAAACTCAGATTGGATATGCTGCTAATATGTTTGGTATCGTTGAGGAAGAGCATGCCGGTGGTGCAATAGCGTATCCAAGAGGTATCATGAGCGAGAATGTATTTGGAAAAGCATTTTCAGAAAAGCTTAAAGATACTTATGCCTTTGATGAGGCGATGAAACTATTAGGAGACCGTGTTGAAGTTAAGCCCGAAGGTTATGCGATTGATAAAAAGTATACTGATATAGTGTACATTCAGGCAGATGCGGATATCGATATTCAGAAGAATGCAGTTAGCTGGGTAAAAGATGGAAAAGAGCAAAAATTAACTTTATCGCCGGAGAAAACTTATGTACATCCATCTGGTCATAAGTTCCAATTGGTGAAGCACCCTGCTCAACCGTTATGGAGAATCATTAATACACAACCTGAAGGTATGTTCTGCCATAAGCCTTGTACGGTTTCGGGAGGTGGTAAGTCTGAGATTTCTAAGTCGATGCAAAATGCCATTAAATACGGCACTTATAACATTGTTAATCTGGAGGCTGATTTAAACAAGGCAGACGAAATTATCAATTTCGATTTCTCAAAACGCTTTAAGGATGGAAAAGTAACCGATACCCGCTCGTTCTTAAGCCCTGAGCGAACTTTAGGTTCTACAGTTAAATTGTTAACCCCATCAGAACAATATACAGACGAGTACAACGAAATGTTGAAGTCCATTTCTGATCATATTCGCTCGTTAGTTTTATTTGTTAAACGCTTGTACCGCAACGACCGTGAAAAAGGGAACTGGAAAGATTACATTTCTGCAGAAATTGTAAATGGTCGCCAGGGAACTACTCTATTGTATAAAAACAATAAGGTAATTGCTTCTTACGCTCGTATCGGTTTTGATGAAAGAGGTCATTGGTTGCTTCATAAGTTACGTTCGGACTTTGTTCCTAGTGCAAAAATCCAGATGGAAGATGACATTACAGCTTCGGTAACACTTCCTGCAAGTCAGTTAAAGAATTTAAATAAAGAATTTGCAGAGAATAAAAGTGTGAAGATTACCAAGAACTGTGAAGCACACTTATTCCAACGTCCTGATGAGGCTGTGATTCGTGGTTATGATGTAGAGGCAGAGCTGGATTTGGTTTCGCCGGGTACATTCTTAACTAACTATGAGCCGTTAACAAAAGATGTTGCTGTAGAATTAATCGAAGATGCGGTTAATTTTGATAAGTATACCCAACCGGTACAAGATTTTGTTAAAAAGGTTGCAGAAAGTGAGAAAGACATATTCTTTTCAGTACCATCCCATCCGCGTATGGTTGAAGATGGTCCTACAAAGAATCCAAGATATTTACAGAAGAATATTTACACTGAAGAAACTTTTGATAGCTATCTCGCAGAAGTTGGTGTTCGTTTACATCGTAAAATTTCATCTGAAGATGCAGTATATTATCCTGTAAATGCAGTATTACCGGGTCGTAGAAATAATCCGGTTGATAAGGAGAATGGCATTCGTCCTCTAAGTGTTTACAATCCAATTCACTATCAGGATATTCCTGAATTAATGATGGACTTCATCTGTAGTTTAACAGGAAAATCGCCATCTACAACAGGTGCCGGGTCTGAGGGTGCTTTAACAAAAGGTCCTTTCAACATGTTAGCACCTACAAGTGACTTGAATAATGCACTTTTATCATACATCTTAACCGAATATCATGGCTACTCTTCAGCAGCAGGATATGTTGGTAAGAACCGTTTTGACCATGACATTTCGATTTTGGTTCCTGAGATTTGGTCTCGTTTAGAGCCTGCTGACCGTGATCCTAAATTATTGATCGAAACAGGTTGTTTAGAGAAGCTGGAAGACTTTGAGTACAACGGACAAAAAGTGTTAGCAAGCCGTTTAGGTTACCGTATCACTGAAAATTTTGCTTTCCGTTGTATGAACCGTTTATTTGATGAACCATTAGCTGTCTTCAATGAGCAAATGTTAAAGCCTGAACTTCAAGGTTTAGAAGATTATGTAGATGGAATCAACAACATTGTAGAAGCACAAGAAAAAGTTGCAAAAGCCTACTTTGAAGATGGATCTATTGAAGCTGCAATTCCTCCATTGAAAATTTTACTTCACATCATGGCTTATGGTCAGTACGAAGGGAAAGAAATCAGTGATCCTGAATTGCGTAAATATTTCGATCGGGAGTATGTGATCAACAGTGATTGGTACAAAGCTCGTTTGGTTGAAAAACAACGTAAGGACATTGACCTTCATACTACGCAAGTGGAAGCTTTAAAAGCCTTTGCCGCGAAAAGTACAAATGCAGAAAAAGCTGCTAAATTGGATATTGCAGGTCGCTTAGCTAAAGCTGAAGCTTTATTGGCCAAAGTAAGTGCTGATAGTTACATCGGTGATTTAGTTGGTACAATTGGTGCTGATTTAATCTATAAATAAGTACGACGTTAGCATGAAAAACATAGGAAGGCCACGCTTTTGAGCGTGGCTTTTTTTTAATTCCTATTGCCACAAATAACGTTAATATGGGAAGAAAAATCCTATTAATTCTCACAATTAGAGTCAAAAACGGACTCCGTACTTTGGACTTCGGACTTTCTTATTTCAGAAACATTTTAAATTTTCGAATTTCTATTACTTTATGTCGGTGAAGTAATTGAGGAGATTAATATTTTTTTAAATTTGCATCCATTCCTATTAGAGAAAAAAATCTATAAATAAGATAATCATGAGTTATAATACCATATCAGCACAAGAAGCTGTAAAAGTAATTAAGTCAGGAGATCGCGTTCATTTAAGTAGTGTTGCCGTTACTCCTCACAAATTAATTAAAGCAATGGTTGAACGAGGTCGTAATAAAGAGTTTTACGATGTAAAAGTTCAACACATCCACATTGAAGAGCAGGTAGATTTTGCTAATCCTGAATTCGAAGGAATCTTTGTTTCAGAGCAGTTTTTCGTAGGTGCGAACTTACGTAAGCAAACTCAGGCTGGTTTTGCAGATTACATTCCTGTATTCTTAAGTGAGACACAAAAACTAATTCGTGAGGGTTATTTAAAAGTTAATGTAGCTCTTATCATGGTTTCACCTCCGGATAAGCATGGTTATGTTTCATTAGGTACTTCAGTAGATGCGACGTTAGCGGCTATCGAAAGTGCAGAAACGGTTATTGCCCTGGTGAACCCTAACGTGCCACGTGCATGGGGAGATGCCATGATTCCTATGAGTGAAATTACTCATTTTGTGGAAGATGACAGTCCGCTATATGCTCATGACATGGGTGCATTAACAGAAATGGATATCCAAATTGGTAAAAACGTTGCAGAATTAATCGAAGATGGAGCATGTTTACAAATGGGTATTGGTGGTATTCCTAATGCAGTATTAGCTCAGCTAGGTAACCACAAAGATTTAGGTGTACACACAGAAATGTTTGCAGATGGTATTTTACCACTTGTAGAAAAAGGTGTTGTAAACGGTAAGCGTAAGCAAATTGACAAAGGTAAGATGGTAGCCTCTTTCTTAATGGGATCGCAAAAATTATACGAATTTATTGATGATAACCCTATGGTGGCTATGATGGATGTAAAGCACACCAACAGTGTTGATGTAATTCGTCAGAACCATAAAGTAACTGCGATCAACTCGGCATTAGCTATTGATTTGACAGGACAGGTTTGTGCTGATTCGATTGGTATTAAGCATTATTCGGGTGTAGGGGGTCAAATTGACTTTATTCGTGGTGCAGGACATTCATTAGGCGGTAAACCTATTATTGCAATGCCATCTGTAACGGCAAAAGGACTTTCTAAAATTTCTCCAACCTTAATTGAAGGATCAGGTGTTGTTACTACTCGTTCTAACATGCACTGGTTTGTAACTGAATTTGGTGCGGTTAACTTATACGGTAAAACCTTACAAGAAAGAGCCAAAGCTATTATTTCTGTTGCTCACCCAAATCATCAAGAAGCGTTAGACAAAGCTGCTTTTGATCGTTTTGGATCTCATTATCACTTTGTGAATCCGAATAAGAAGTAATAAAGCTATTAGCTGCTAGCCACAGGCTGCTGGCTGAAATAAATATATTGAAGGATTGTTTCTAAATTGGAGCAATCCTTCTTTAGTTTACATCCTATTGATACACAAATAATTTGTTAATAAACGAATTGAGGTTGGTAGACAAGTATATACATTTCTGCATAAACCTAAAAAACAAAGTGGGCGATATTACAAAGCCTATCCTATAAGAGTTAGGATGTTAATCAGGTTTTTTATTTAAGCGCTAAAGCGGCCTATTCGTGTGATTAAGACTACGCACCTATATTTGTGCTAACAATATCATGCCATGATATTCATAGTCCTTCAGACTATACTAAAGGACACCGCAACTTTGATGCTAACGTAAGTTTACTATTGATTTACCTCTATAACCGAATTTAGATCTTATAGAAAACCCTCAAGGTCTTGAAAACCTGAGGGTTTATTCTCTATTATTTAGTCACTAGTATTTGCTCATTCATCATGTGGAATAAACTTCACAGCAGTAGATTTAAAACTCACCCAAATCTTTTTACCTCTTTCGAGCCCTAAGGCTTTAACGGATTCGTGGGTAATATGAGCCGTTATTTTGATGCCAATGTCAATTTGCACTTCAATACCATGAATGCATGGAAAGAAATCCATTACAGTGCCTTCAAAGTTGTTTAGGGTACTGGTCAAAGTATGTTGCTTGGAAAGAATTACATCCTCACTACGTAATAGTAAGTAGCCTTTGGGTTCTTGTGCATTGTTGTAATGATGGATGAAAACACTCTCTTCCACTAAGGAAACATTTTCATCATTATAAGTTGCGCGATAAAAGTTTTTGATACCTGTGAAGTTGGCAATGAATTCCGATTTGGGATTATGAAAAACTTCCTTAGCAGTACCGGTTTGAATAAGTTTTCCCTGATAAATAACTGCAATCTTTTCTGCTAAAGAAACAGCCTCTTCATAATCGTGTGTAACATGAATGATGGTAATTCCTTTGCGGTGGATGTTTCTTAACAAGCCTCGGATTTCATCTTTCAGCTTTGAATCTACAGATGCTAATGGCTCATCCAACAAAAGAAAATCAGGTTTTGTGGCAAGTGTTCTCGTGAGTGCTACACGTTGCAATTCGCCACCGGATAAGGTATCAGGCATTCGATCCAGCAGATGAGATATATTCATTTCCCGGGCATATTCCTTCGCTGTTTCAATGGCTTCAGCCTTCTTCAGCCCCATGTTTTTAAGAGGGTATAAGATATTCTTAAGAACAGTCATGTGTGGAAAAACAGCAAAATCCTGAAACACAATTCCTACATCCCTATTTTGGATACTCACATGGGTAATGTTCTTTCCATTTAGAACTACAGTACCTACATCAGGAGTTACCATCCCGGCAATCATTTCTAACAAAACTGACTTTCCGGCTCCCGATATGCCCAGTATAACAAAGTATTCGTTTTTATTAATGCTTAAGTTAATGTCCTCTAAGGAAAAATCACCCAAGCGTTTAGATATGTTATTTAGCTCTAACATTCGTTCTTTTCCCTTTTTCGTTAACGATAAATCTTAATACAACAAAGAATACTAAACAAATTAAAATAAAGGCAACTGCGGCCGGACGGGCATATTTCAACCCAAAACTGGTAAACCATTCGTAGACTAATATTGGCGTTATCATTGGATGATAAGCAACGATGACAACAGCTCCAAATTCACTCATTCCACGGGCAAACATCATGATAAAACCCGACAATATGCTTCTGGAAGCCAATGGTAGCGAAATGGTAAAAAACACCTTGAATGGAGAAGCTTTTAAATTTAAAGCAACTTTTTCGTAACGGATGGGTACAGCTTCAAAGCCATCCCTTGCTGCATTAAATAAAAATGGAATGCTCACAAAGGCCATGGCCAAAGCAATTGCTACCGGATGTCCAACAAAAGTAAAGCCAATAGATTCGGCTGCTTTTCCTATGACTGAATCACGTGATATAAAACCAAGAATGGCAATCCCTGCTGCTGTGTGAGGAATTACCACCGGAAGATCGATGATCCCGGAAACAATTTTTTTACCCGGAAACTCATGCCGTGCCATTAAATAAGCCAATGGAATGGCCAAAAATGAGAAGAACAGAGTCCCACCAAATGAGGTTAAAATGGTGAGGATAATACTATTGGTAACTTCTTTACGTGCAATGGTTTCCAAAAAACTTTCAGGCGAAGTTGCCAGAATCATTCCGGAAAGGGGGGCTACCACAAAAAGGAGTAGCAACCCGCCCAGGAACATAAAGAGTAAATTTATCGGTTGAATTTTATTCATTCGAAGATTTAAATAATGATGGTGTTACACTAACCATTACAAAAGCCCATTGGTTGAATTTGTCTTTATCTCCACCTTTAATAATTTCCATGGTTTCAGTTCCAAACATCATGGAGTAACCAGCACTTAACTCAATGGCTTTGTCAAATTTCTTGGTAAAGGTAAAATCTATTTCGTTACCTAAGCCTTTGCTGTCTAATTCTGTTCCATCAGACAGTTTATCTTGCATAACAGAGAAATTGTGAACTTCAGCGGTCAACTTTGTTTCTTTGTTAAATGAATAATCAGCTTTAACATATGGGTTTAATAAACCAGCACCTTTGGTTGTTTTAGGAATTGAATAATAATCCATGCGACCATTAAAACCATGGCGACCACCATAACAAATGTCAAAGGCATTGTATTTCTCGTCTTCCACATCATTTCCACTCATTACTTCTACACCGGCAAGCACTTTAAACTTGTCAGATACTTTATAAGTAATATCGGCATTGTAAAAAGTAGCTGTTAAATCTTTTCCTGACTTATCTTTACCTCCTTGATAAAACACACGACCGATGGCCTGAAAATCACCGACTTTGTAGTCAACTTTTAACCCGGTAGTGTAACGGTAGTAGCTTACATTTGGATCTCCTACTTCTATTTGAACATTTTTACCATTATCGTCTAACACATTGTCAATTTTGTACTGCTCGTAACCATCAATGATAGAAAGTGAAGACAGGGTTAAATCGTTCAGTTTTTTACTTAACCAAATGATGTTTAAATTTTTGTAAAAGTCATTGTCCAGGTTGCTTGAATAATCTGTTCCACTGACAGGGTTTGAAGAAGACTGGCTCCAGGCTGTTCCTAAATCCATTTCAAAACCGTCTTTGCGGTATTTAAAGAACAATGCATCATGAGCAGCTCCAATTTGATTCCAGTTTACCGGAGAAACTAAACGACTGTTGTCATACTTTAATTCCTGACGACCAAACTTAACGACTGCGTTTTCACAAAGTTTTAATTCAGCCCATGCTTCGTGTAATCCCATTGAAGGCTCATCTTTTTTCCATACTTGATCTCCCCATGTACGGGCATCAAATACAGTAAAACGGGTTTTTAGTTTATCATTTTTAAAGTCGAAACTTAATCGTGTACGTTGGCTGGTAAATGCTGCAATTTCAGAATTTTCGGTTTTTGGAGAGCTATATCCATCTCTCAATTCAAAACGGGGACGAACAACCCCACTTAATTCAAATTGGGCAGTTAAGGAAAGGGTAGATAATAAAAGTGCAGAACTTGCTGCTAGTTTAAGTATGTATTTTTTATTCATGTGTTTATTTTTTTCACGCAAAGACGCACAAGGAAATTTAATCATCCTCCTGTGTATATAGCTTTTTACATAGTCGTTTAATCTGTTTATAATTTTCACACAAAGACGCAAAAGAAAATTTGATCATCTCCTTGTGAGTAACGTTTTTGCATGCATGTTCTTAAAAATTTAGATGCAACAATCCAAAGCAGCCACTTCATTTGAGTGACTACTTCAGATTCATCTATGAAAAAAAAGATTATTGTTTTGCGAATTCTTTAAGTTCAGCCGGGATACTTGAGTAAGTTTCAGATGTAGAAGGTACAACATCAGGTTGACCATTCTTACGCATAATTGCTAAACCTTTATCATTGTTTAATAAGAACTTCACGAAGTTCATGGCAGCAGTTTTGTTTGGTGCATTTTTAAGTAATGTCACACCATAAACCATCGGCTCACCTTTTTTAGTGATGAATTCTCCAGGCTCTTTACCAGTGATGTCTACAGTAGCTTGAGCATAAAAGTCAGAAAGCTCGGTAGATTTTAAATTAATGGAATCAGGTAGAGCCACATATTTTAATCCATGCTGTTCAGCAACTGAACGATAAAGAAAAATATAATCAATGGCATTTGATTCAAGTAAACCTAATAAGTCCGTTTCTTTTGGACGGATGTACTCTGTGTTTTTAGATAAAAGCTTATCAGCTAAACCTTCTTGTTTGTAGTATATTTCAGCTAATTTGCTGGTTAACACAGCGCGGTACCCACATGGATCAGCATTTGGGTCTGAGCGGCCAAATGCAACATCGTCTTTTAAAAGAACCTCATGCCAGTTTTCTGCATTAATTTCTTCAGAGTGACGAGAACCTTCGTGGTAAACGATGGTCATTTCGTTAGATGCAAATTTGATGTTAAAATCTGTATAATCAGGAATTAAAAGTTTATCAATTACAGTATAATCTGCCGAAGCCATGATGTCACATGGTTGATTTAAGTCAGTGATTTTGCGCGCACATTTTCTACTTCCTGCACCTTCTGTAATGACCTCAACATTTGGATACTCCTTGTTAAACTCCGTAATGATTTCTTTTAAAGGTACTGTTAAACTACCCGCGTGGAAGATGGTAATTTGTTCCTTTTGGGCACAGCAGGCCTTCCTTTCCTCCTTTTTACCGGCACATGCAGCAAACATTCCACTAATGGCTATAACTACCAATAGTTTACTAAAAAGCTTGTTCATTTTGTTGTGAATTAATTTGTATTGAAAAAATGTAATAATCTGGTTCAAGCAACTTAGGCAAGGCGGTTTGTGACTTGCAAAAATATGCAATTCGAACGCAAATTTATATATTATGAATTATTATGGAAATAAAATGATGGAAATTATTTGTTAAGTAATCTGATTCGATCGAAGTTAGTAATGTGCTGATGGGCAAATTGTTCAGAAATAAACAATGTGCAAATGTGCTGATGAATTAATATCCAAATTGATTTATCTACTTTTCGATATTTAACACTAGCACAAAGTATTATATGAGGGATGTAAAAGTTAATTGGAATTTACTATAGTTCTTGTAGTCTATCAACAAGCGCAAAGAGTTAAAAAAAAAGAGCTTACCCGTTTGAGTAAGCTCTTGAAGTATTGTAATTCTATTTTTTTTAGAATTTGAAACCTAGCATGAAACGGAAGCTGTTAGTTCTAATAGTAGGTGCATCGAAACCGATTTCTTCCAAATCTTTGGCTATATTACTTGCACCTGCTGTTGAGATATTACCTAATACATATTCAACGCCAACATTAAAGATTTTGTAACGAAATGCAGTGCCAAGTGCATGAGAAAGACCACCACCTGAATAGATCATGGCATTATCACTGTCCTCTTCACCAAACGCACCAGATACTAGTACTGTTGGTCTAAGGTTGTAGTATGCATCAATGGCCATGTCATTACCTAAAGAATAAGTTCCCATTGGTCCAATTTCAAAAAAAGCAACATCTGAGGCCAAACTAACAGTACCATCATCTGTACGAGAGGCATAACCAAAATCAAACCAGTTAACCATAAGACCACCACCAAAGGTGCCATTATCTCCAAAATACCAGCGGTTACCTATCTGTAAACCAGAGATTAAACCAAGTCCTTCCTCGATATCTCCGGCATCCATTTCAGTATCTGTACCATAAGTTTTACCACCGCCTAAAACAAGGTTTAAGCTAAAACCATTTTTAAACGCTATGTCAGATTTCCCATAACGCGCGAATGATTGACTAGCAGTACCAAACAGAAGCACTACAGCTAATAATAATCCAATTTTTTTCATTTGATTTTAATTTAGGTTGTATTAATTTTTTAATGCCACGAAAATAATAATTCAAGCACAAAAAACTATTGATTACGGGGATAATTATTAGGTAAAGGTTAGAAATTCCAAAAGGAGTTGAGGTATTAATGATTTAATTGGCTTAAGAATACTTTTAGAGCATTGTAACAGTGATTCGCCTTTAACATTTTTTGTAGGAAACAAAGTTTAACCACTTGTTTTTTTGACGGGATTTACACGATTATCAGGCTTACAGCTAGGATATTAAAAAAATCTGGTAAATCCTGATAATCTTGTCTTTAAAGCGAATTTTCCTGAGCATTGTAAATGCCATGACGTAATTTGCTTGATGTCACGCCAACATCAAACTACTCCATCCACCTATATACCGACTTATGAAACTCCATTTAATTATCATGAAGAATAAAAAATATACCCTCAAGATTTTATAAACCTTGAGGGTATACCCGAACAAAAAAAGGGTTACCATTCGGCAACCCTTTCTTCAATGATATGATGACCTTGTATTCTTAGTTCTCCATTAAGAAATTATGAACATTCTCAGCTGCTTCACGTCCTTTTTGGATAGCTGTTACAACTAAACTTGCACCATTTTGAGCATCACCGGCAGCAAATACTTTAGCTTTGCTGGTTTGATATTTACCATCGATCTTGATGTTACCACGACCGTCTAATTCAAGACCAAACTCGTTTACTAATCCTTCGTGAACAGGGCTCACAAAACCCATTGATAAGAAAGCTAATTCAACTTCTTTAATTTGAGTAGTCCCTTCTTTCTCACTCATTTTCCAAGCACCGTTCTCATCCTTATTCCACTCTACTTCTACTAACTCAACAGCTTTTAATTTACCGTTTTCGCCAATAAAGCGTTTGGTGCTCATACTCCACTTACGATCACACCCCTCTAAGTGAGAAGAAGATGTCTTAAGCGTAGTTGGCCAATAAGGCCATGGGTTACCCGGAGCACGTGTTTCTGATGGCTTTGGTAAAATCTCAATTTGAGTTACACTGATTGCTTTCTGACGGTTAGAAGTACCAACACAGTCAGAACCAGTGTCACCACCACCAATTACGATCACATTCTTACCTGTTGCACGAATTTGGTTTTCGACAGTGATACCACGGTTCACTTTATTTTGTTGCTTTAAGAACTCCATTGCAAAGTAAACACCTTCTAAGTCACGTCCTTCTACAGGAAGATCACGAGGTTTCATTGCACCGATAGATAACACTACCGCATCGAAGTCTTTAAGAATCTCCTCGCCTTTAATATCTTCACCCACTGAAGTATTTAGTTGAAACTTGATGCCTTCTTTTACGAAGATTTCAACACGACGATCGATTACTTTTTTATTTAATTTGAAATCCGGAATACCGTAACGTAATAATCCACCTACAGCATCGTCTTTTTCAAAAACAGTAACTTCGTGACCAGCTTGATTTAATAAGTCCGCAGTTGATAAACCGGCAGGTCCACCACCAATAACGGCCACTTTTTTACCTGTGCGTACTTCAGGAATACGTGGCTGAATGTATCCTTCTTCAAAAGCCTTCTCTACAATTGCGAACTCATTATCGTTAATTGTTACGGCTTCGTTATGAATCGCTAACACACATGATTTCTCACATGGAGCAGGACAAATACGACCTGTAAACTCAGGGAAACTATTCGTTGAGTGAAGAAGATCACTGGCTAACTTCCAATCTCCTTTATAAACTGCATCTTGCCACTCCGGAATTTTACTTCCTACAGGACAAGCCCAGTGACAAAACGGAATACCACAATCCATGCATCGAGAGGCTTGCTCGATACGGTCGTCTTGATTAAGCACTTGCTCCACCTCACTATAATCGTTAACCCTTTCACCAACAGGACGGTAACCGGCAACCTTACGACCAAATTTTAAAAATCCTTTAGGATCTGCCATAATTCTATATTTTATTAAAAACCGATTCCGGGGGAACCGGCTTTTATGAAATTCGTGATTTGATTACTACTCTCTAATATGAGGTGTATCCTCTGTCTCAGCTAACTTGCGTTTAAGTTCTTTAATCTTCTGTTCTTCAAGCACCTTCTTGTATTCGAAAGGAATCACCTTAACGAACTTAGGTTGATACTTGGTCCAGTTAACTAAAATCTCTTGGGCACGTGTACTGTTAGTATGTAATAAATGCTTATTCAACATAAATTGTAACTCAGCAATATCAGCAGCATCTTCTACCGGACAAAGGTCTACTAATCCTTTGTTACAGAAGTAATCAAAGTTACCTTCTTCATCCAATACATAAGCAATACCACCACTCATACCAGCAGCAAAGTTACGACCTGTTTTACCAAGTACTGCAATTCGTCCTCCGGTCATGTACTCGCAACAGTGGTCTCCTGTACCTTCTACAACTGCCATAGCACCTGAGTTACGTACAGCGAAACGCTCACCGGCCACACCGCGAATATAAACGTTACCTGAAGTAGCACCATACAATAAGGTATTACCAACGATAATGTTTTCTTCTGGTATAAATGATGACGCCACAGGAGGAACCACAACAATTTTACCACCCGAAAGACCTTTACCTAAGTAGTCATTAGCATCCCCTTCTAAGCGGAAAGAAACCCCTTTTGCCAAGAATGCACCAAACGATTGGCCTGCTGATCCTAAGAAATTACAGTTAATGGTGTTTTTAGGCAATCCTTCTTCACCGTATTTTTTAGAAACTTCACCGGATAACATCGCACCTACAGCACGGTCAACATTTACTACATCGCTTGCAATCCAAACTTTAGATTTATTTAATAATGCAGGTTGAGCTTGCTTAATTAACGAACGGTCTAACACATTATCAATGCCATGATCTTGCGAATGAGTTCTGCGAATAGGATATTTCTTTGCTTCTTTTGGGAAGTAAAGTAACTTACTCATGTCAATTCCACCGGTTTTCCAGTTACCAACTTCAGGATTTTGTTCCATTAAGTCGGAACGACCGATGATATCGTTTAATGATTTGTAACCCATCTGTGCTAAATATTCGCGTACTTCCTGAGCGATAAAGTTCATGAAATTAACGACATATTTATATTTTCCAATAAAGCGCTTGCGTAATTCTACATCTTGGGTTGCAACACCGGCAGGACAGGTATTTAAGTGACACTTACGCATCATGATACATCCTAAAGTAACCAATGCAGATGTAGCAAAACCAAACTCTTCAGCACCTAACATTGCCATCTTCACAACATCTAAACCAGTTTTTAACTGACCATCTGTTTGTAAGTATACACGGCCACGTAAGTTGTTCATTACAAGAGTTTGTTGAGTTTCTGCTAAACCAATCTCAACAGGCATACCAGCGTGACGGATAGAAGATGAAGGGCTCGCACCTGTACCACCTTCTGTACCGGCGATAACAATTAAGTCTGCATGAGCCTTAGCTACACCCGCAGCAACCGTACCAACACCATTCTCTGATACTAACTTCACAGAAACCATTGCACGTGGATTCACGTTCTTCAAGTCGAAGATTAACTGTGCTAAATCCTCAATCGAGTAAATATCGTGGTGAGGAGGTGGAGAAATAAGGGTAATACCCGGAGTAGAATTTCTCAACTTAGCAATGATCTTGTCGACCTTAAAACCTGGTAACTGACCACCCTCACCCGGTTTAGCACCTTGGGCAATCTTAATCTGAAGCTCATCAGCATTGGTCAGGTAGTTGTTAGTTACACCAAAACGACCCGATGCAATTTGCTTAATAGATGAACGCGCAGGAGATGTTAAACGCTCAACATCCTCACCACCTTCACCGGTGTTACTACGACCACCAACTTCGTTCATGGCAAGCGCTAATGCTTCGTGCGCTTCTTTTGAGATAGAACCATAAGACATCGCACCAGTTACGAAACGTTTAGTAATTGCTGATACTGGTTCTACTTCGCTAATATCAATTGATTTACCAGCTTTGGGTCTTAAGAAACCACGGATGAATAATGGGTTTCTGTTATCTTCATCAACACGCTTAGAAAATTCTTTAAATTTAGAATAATCGCCTTCTGAAGTTGCCCACTGTAATAATCCGATTGTTTCAGGGTTCCAACCGTGCTTCTCACCATACTTACGGTATGCTAAAGCACCTTTGCTTTGGAAAGGATTTTGGTTAAATGAAGGATTGTAAGCTTTATCATGATCCATGATCGCTTCTTTCGCAATCTCTTCGAAACCTACCCCATCAATTTTAGTTGGCGTTCCTTTAAAGCATTTGTCAACCACTGTTTGAGAGACCCCAACAGCTTCGAACATTTGAGCACCGTGGTACGAACGTAAGGTACTGATACCCATTTTAGACATGATTTTTAATAAACCTTTGTCTACTGCTTTAATGAAGTTATAATAAGCTGTTTCGTTGTCTACGTTTACTTTACCTTTCTCGATCATACCATCGATAGCTGCAAAACAAACATAAGGATTGATAACACTTGCACCGTAACCTAATAAAGTAGCAAAGTGCATCACTTCACGAGCTTCACCAGTCTCAATCACTAAACCAGTCTGCATACGCTTCTTGGCGTGAATTAAGTGGTGATGAACAGCAGCTGTTGCTAATAATGCAGGAATTGGTGCATTGTTGGCATCAACAGCTTTATCTGATAAGATAATGTATGCGTTTCTGTTATCTACTGCTTTTTCGGCAGCAGCACATAAAGCATCAATTGCCTTTTCTAAACCTTTACCGCCTTCAGCTTTAGGGAAAGTCATGTCTAAAGTAACATACGCAAAATCTTCACCTAAACCTTTTAACTTCTCTAAGTCTGCATTCGTCATAATAGGACTCTCAAACTTAACAGCACGACAGTGAGAAGGATCTTCTACCAGGATATTTTTAGAAACCGAACCAATGTAGTTGGTTAATGCCATTACTAAGCCCTCACGAATTGGATCGATTGGTGGGTTAGTTACCTGCGCAAACACCTGACGGAAGTAAGAGAACATTCTTTGAGGTTTCTCTGAGAATGCTGCAATTGGTGTATCGTTACCCATTGAAGAAGTAGGTTCCTGACCACTTTCTGCCATTGGAGCCACTACACTTTCGAAATCTTCGCGGTTATAGCCAAATACTTTTAATTCAGTATCAAAGTCGCCATCCTTAGCTGGAGTAGTTGGTTTAGCTTTAATCTCACGTAAACGAATACGGTTTTCTTTTAACCAGTTTTCGTAAGGATTACGCTTAGATAATTGAGCTTTGATCTCTTCATCAGGAATAATAATTCCTAACTGAGTATCTACTAATAATAATTTACCAGGCTTAAGACGACCTTTTTCTTTGATCGCTTCCGGTGGAAATACCTGACAACCAACCTCAGAACCCATCACAATCATGTCATCTTTAGTGATCACATAACGAGAAGGACGTAAACCGTTACGGTCAAGCGTACCTCCAATGTAACGACCATCAGAGTATACGATTGAAGCAGGACCATCCCATGGCTCCATCACCGTAGAGTAATATTCGTAGTACGCTTTTAAGCTTTTCGGAATTGGGTTCTTATCATTCCAAGACTCAGGGATTAACATACTTAATACGTGAGGCAAGTCACGACCTGTTTGGAATAAGAACTCAACAACGTTATCTAAAGAAGCTGAGTCACTCATATTAGGTGTAACGATTGGGAATAATTTCTTCAAATCATCACCAAATAAGTCAGACTCTAATAAACTCTCGCGAGCTTCCATCCATAAACGGTTACCTTTTACAGTATTGATCTCACCATTGTGAGCCATCATACGGAAAGGTTGTGCCAAATCCCATGTTGGGAAAGTATTGGTACTAAAACGTGAGTGAACTAAGGAAATAGCACTCTTCAAACGCGGATCTTGTAAGTCTACAAAATATTGACCTACTTGTTCCGGCGTTAACATACCTTTATATATAAAAGTCTTTGAAGAAAGAGATGGTAAATAAAATGACTCTTTTTCTTTAAGATCTGTCGCTCTTATAGCATTCTCGGCTTGCTTACGAGCTAAGAAAAGCTTACGCTCAAAAGTATCAGTCTCGTATTCGCCACCCACAAATACCTGCTTAATAGCCGGTTCTGAGCTCATAGCAATTTCACCGATCACACTACTATCAACCGGCACCTCTCGGTAACCAATTAAAGTAAGTCCTTCTTGAACGATGTACTTATTTAATACTTCCTGACACTGTAGTGCTTCTTTTTCATCTTTAGGCAAAAACACTAAACCGGTACCATATTTACCAGCTTCAGGTAAACCTTCTTGTACGGCACTAAAAAATTCGTGAGGAACCTGCATTAAAATACCGGCACCATCACCAGATTTGTTGTCAGAACTCTCAGCGCCTCGGTGCGTCATATTAACTAGCACCTCCAACCCTCTTTGTACAATATCATGGGTTTGTGCGCCTTTAATATTAGCGACAAAACCAATACCACAATTCTCGTGTTCGTTGGCAGGATCGTAAAGACCCTGGGGTTTTGGAAATCTTTTCTGCATCATATTTATTGATTATGGAGAATACTCAACTTCTTGCCCTCTTCAGGACGCTTTTCAATCATAATTCGGGTTCGGTTATATCCGCACAAAAAAGCCTTGAACTTCCTTAATATTAAGGAATAACAAGAGCCCATTTCGTCAAAATCGGATACAAAAGTAGTGGTTTTCAAGGGATATTGCAAAAACATACGTATCAAAATACCTGTTTAGCAACATATTCCACGAAGAAATACGAAAATCCATTACATTTCCGAAATACACACCTACCTTTTTATTTAATCCAATGGACAACAGAAGAATCAAAAATACACTAGTATAAGACTTAATCTAAGAAAATGTTTAGCTCAATCTTCCAAAAACTATTGCTCTCTTTAAAATCAGCCCTCCACAACATCAAACAAATCCTTCCAGAACAATACAGAATATAAACTTCATCGCAACACGATAGAAGACATTATAAGAAACAAAGCACAACCCTGATCCCACAACACCTCATCCAAAACCAGTCAGGTTGACGATTATTGCAGATATGCGATTTGAAATAAACTCATTCGACTATACACATTTTAAATATCTCAGCTTTATTACTGGTACACCTTGTTGATTTTTACAAATAGCCTTCTTAAATTCATATGAGAGAACCAAAAAACACAACAAAACCAAAAACTTCTTACAAAAAACACCAAACGAATCCACAAACCACACCCTATTCAATGCAAATACACAACAATTCCATACCTATCCCCATAATTCAAGGGGCACACCAGTACATTTTATACCTATACAACGAAGAGACCCCCCTTTTTCAATGGGGATGAAAATATGTTGTGGAGCACAATTGACATTTTTACCCCTAAAAAATTTGTTTAGCATTTGGGAGATTATCTATATTTGCACTGTCAACCTACTCAAAGTAGGGGGATGAGATTAAAAAAACATTCTTTTTGCACGATCTCCCCTATGAAAATGCATAGAGAATAATAAACAAACGCAATTATTAACAATTAACTGTTTTAAAATGAAAAAGATTTTATTGATTTTAGGATTAGGCATAGCAA
This sequence comes from Bacteroidales bacterium, assembly GCA_003249255.1. Lineage (GTDB taxonomy): Bacteria > Bacteroidota > Bacteroidia > Bacteroidales > Marinilabiliaceae > SZUA-582. Next base: position 373,237 of record QKJP01000049.1, on the reverse strand, counting down.
CCTTAACTGCTAGCGCACAAGGAGAATTTTCTACAGGAGCTGATTTAGTTTCTAGTTATGTATGGCGTGGATCGCAAGCGGACAACAACCCAAACATTCAACCAACAGTTGAATATTCAGTTGGAAGTTTAGCTATAGGAGCTTGGGGTTCATATGGTTTATCAAGTCGTTTTCAAGAAGCAGATTTATATGCATCTTATGGCTTCGACTTCGGTTTAAGCCTAGGTTTAACAGACTATTACTACCCTGGAAACAGCTGGCTACAACTAGAAAACAATGACGATGAAGGTAAAGTATCATCACATGGTATTGAGATCAATGCAGGATATGAAACCGGAGCTTTCAGCATTGCTGCAAACTATGCTTTATACGAAGGAGCAGGTTTAGAAAGTGGAACCATGTATTTTGAAGCAGGATATGCTTTCGAGAACTTCAATGTATTTATTGGTGGTGGAGATGGATGGCATGTTCTTGGAGAAATCGATCCTTTAACTGGAGAGCGACTTACAGGTAAAACAGGTGACTTCCAAATTTGTAACATTGGTATCGGAACTGAAAAAGAGATCAAATTCTCTGAAACATTCTCTTTACCGGTATTCGGTCAGGTAATTATGAATCCTAATAGAGAGCAGCTATATATCGTAGCAGGAATTTCATTCTAATCATACAACATTCGAGAAGAGTAAGGTCTTATCAACTTACATCCAAACACCAAACCAGTTAGATCTTTCAAAAGAACTGACCTGCTCTTCTCAAACTATTATTATAGCAGATAACAAACAAAAAGATATTCATCATGAAAAAAATTGAAGCAATAATAAGGCTTACTCGCTTTGAAGAAGTGAAAAAAGCATTAGAAGAGCAAGAAATTACTTTTTTCTCACACTGGGATGTTAGAGGAGTTGGTACAGCTCGCGAAGGTCACCTTTACAGAGGAACTCTTTACGATACTTCAATCATTGAAAGAAGATTGATATCAATCATCGTAAGAGATCAAAATGTAGAGCGTACAGTAAATGCAATTATGAGCTCTGCACGCACAGGTGAGATAGGTGACGGTCGTATTTTCGTTACAGACATCGAAGAAACTTACCGCATCAGAACCGGAGAATCAGGACCAGAAACCCTTTACGAAAAGTAATTAAACTCTTAAAAAAACTGGAAATCATGGATACAAACGCATTAGATATATTATGGATCCTCGTTGCAGGGATATTAGTCTTTTTCATGCAAGCAGGATTTGCTCTAGTAGAAGCAGGTTTTACACGAGCAAAAAACGTAGGTAACATCATTATGAAGAACTTTATGGACTTTTGTATAGGTTCGTTGGTTTTTTGGATTGTAGGTTACTCAATTATGTACGGAGGCGAAGGTGCTTTCTTTGGAGCCTTTGATTTATTTTACAGCAAAGAAGGTGACTTACACAGCTTATTCTTCCAAACTGTATTTGCTGCAACAGCTGCAACAATCGTTTCAGGAGCTATGGCAGAACGTACAAAATTTAGCACATATTTAGTATTCTCAGTAATCATCACCTTAGTTATCTATCCAATCTCAGGTCACTGGGTATGGGGTGGTGGTTGGTTATCAACTATGGAAACTCCTTTCCACGACTTCGCAGGTTCTACAGTTGTTCACTCTGTAGGAGGATGGGCAGCCTTAGCTGGTGCATGGACTATCGGACCTCGTTTAGGTAAATACAATGGAAAAGCAAATGCAATCCCAGGTCACAACATGGTGTTAGGTGCTTTAGGTGTATTCATCCTTTGGTTAGGTTGGTTTGGTTTCAACCCTGGATCTCAATTAGCTATTAGCGGTGATAATGCAAACGCTGTTGCAAGCATCTTTATCACAACTAACTTAGCAGCTGCAGCTGGTGCAATGGTGACCATGTTTGTTACTTGGTTCCGCTACGGAAAACCAGATTTATCAATGACTTTAAACGGTGCTTTAGCTGGTCTTGTAGGTATTACAGCAGGTTGTGATATCGTTACTCCGGGTGGTGCAGCTATCATTGGTGTAATTGCAGGTTTAGTTATTGTTTTCTCTATCGAATTTGTAGACAAGAAATTAAAAGTGGATGATCCTGTGGGTGCTATCTCAGTACATGGTGTATGTGGTGCTTTAGGTACTTTATTAGTTGGATTATTTGCAAAAGACGGTGGTTTATTCTACGGAGGTGGAGTTTCATTACTTATCTCTCAAGCCATTGGAGTTATCGCAATTGGTGCATGGGCGTTCGGATTAGGCTTAATCTTATTCAAAACTTTAAAAGCTACTATGGGCTTAAGAGTAACAGAACAAGAAGAGCGCGAAGGATTAGATATCCACGAGCACGGACAAAGCTCATACAACTACTAAAATTTGGTTGCGTTGTTTTGTTATCATATCTGAAAGAGGAGCCGGTTCTAATGAGAGCCGGCTTTTCTGTATTTTATAAGCAGGAAGTTCGGAGCACGGAGTCCGAAGTAGAACCTTAATTTCAGTAAAAACTTTCACTCACTATAAGAACTGTCAATCCCAAGAATCAAACTCCGAACATCGGACTTCGAACCATTGCACTATGCACTTCTATTCAAATTCCCTCATCAAATCTGAATGCTCAAACTCCATCCCCAATAACTCTTTAACCTTTTTATTGGAAACGATCTTAAAAGGCGACTGCTTCACATCTTCAAAATCAGGAACAGGAAAACCAGCTACCTTAGCGGATAAAGAGTAGAATTCACGTTTAGTAGGATGAGTATCAGTTACACCATTTAACACTTCGCCCCAAACTTCCCGTTCAAGAATCTTTGTTAAAAGCGTAATACAATCATCTAAGTGAATAAGATTAACTCGAGATTCAGGATTTTTAGTTATACGTGCAGATTTAAAGAAGCCACCCGGATGACGCTCCCCTCCAAATAAGCCTCCAAAGCGAACTATGGTAGTCTCAAATTCTGAAGTTTTTTGAAACTGTCGTTCAGCTGCAATTAGATGATGAGTATCATCAGCCAATTGATCCGTATACTCTTCCTCAATCTCTCCATTCACATTGGGATAAACCGAAGTAGAACTCACAAAAATCACCTTTTTTACCGTTGATAGTTTAATAAGATTAATCAATTGTTCAATATCCTCTTTCGTCTTCATACCCTTACTTGGCGGTACATTTACGATGAGATATTCTGAATCAAGAAATATATCTGCGCTGCACAAAGAAGGATTCTCTCCTAACTTTATCATAAAGGGATCAATACCTGCAGCTTTCAATTCTTTCATCTTTTTCAATTCAGTGGTAGAGCCTTTCACCTGCCAACCTGACTTCACAAGACATTTTGCTAAGGGAAAGCCCAACCATCCACAACCAAGTATGCTAATAGATTTTGCCATAATTATTCATTCTTAAGTTAGCAAGTTAGAAATTTAAACTAAAAACCATGAACAAATCAACAATCCTACTTTATGCAATCTTATCAATCTCTCTTTTTTCAGCTTGTAAAAAAGATGAGGATAAATCAGCTAAAATTGACAACTGTGAATTACCTGCACTTTTTTTAAATACCTATTTTACCCCCAATGGAGATGGCGTAAATGACATTTATAACTTCAGGGAAATTGAAGAAAACTCCCAAGTAATTATTAACATATTTAACAACCAGAACAAACTTGTATATTCAAAAGAAACAACCGGGATGGATATTCTGGGATGACAGAGAAAACAACAACACATTACCTCAAGGACGTTATCGTTGCCATATTAAAATTGATGAAACCGAATTTGAAGAATCCATCTACCTTATAATAGACAACGCATCGATATGCCCATGCATTAATTCAGATGATGATTTAGCTTACGATCCTGTAGTAGAAAAAAAATTAAGAATCAAATCATTACAAACTCTGTAACTTTTAAAACCATTACTCTTTAATTAAAAGACCCTAACAAATTATCTTTTTGCAAAATATCAATAGACATTAATTTAGAATAAAGAGGAGCCATCAATCCTCCTCTGGAGCCAAGCCCATTAAAAATACCAATTAATGGGCTTTCTCCAACAAAACCACAAATAGGTTTCCTATCCGTTAAAATAGGCCGAATACCACTATACTGATCCAAAACCTCATAATCCCTCAACAAAAAGGAGTCAAGCTTCCTGATCAACTCTTCCTTTTTCTCTAATGTAGGCTTTATATCAGTACACTGATTACTATACGAAGCTCCAACCTTAAAACAGCCATCCTCTACAGGCATTAAGAATATATCTTTACTTATAATCTCACTTAAGTTTAATGACGGACACTTAACAAATAAGACCTCCCCTTTACTGGGCTCAAATTCAACCTGAGGAAACATCTCACTACGAGACTCCCAAGCTCCTCGACAAAATATTATTTGATTGGCAGAGTACTGCTTATATTTAACACCTTTGAGATTAACTTGTAATTCAGATTCATCAAAGCTCTCTTCCAACAAAACACTCTGCGACTTTAAGAAACATCGGTAAGCATCCAACAAGACATTAAAATCGATTCGCGCTGTGGTTTTGATGCTCACATAACCTTCCTTACTCGAAATTCCTTCGGCTGATAAATCACGATCCGACAACTCCACCTCATCGGCAAATTTGCGTTTCTTCATCTGCTTTTCCCAAAGCTCCCGATCTCCTTGCTTAAAGAGTTTATTCACCGCTGTGGGATAATAAAAACGGGTTTGAAGAAAAGTTTCCAACTCACGATACAAAGCGTCTGCATATTGTAAATATTCATCGCCATTCTTGACCTTACGGCCCCATTTGAGCATAAAAGGATTAATCAATCCTGCAGCTACACGAGTAGCCCCATACTCACTTTGCTGGTCGATTACTAAATGTTTAATACCATTTTTATGCAATTGATATGAAAGCAGCGTCCCGGCTATGCCCTGCCCCACAATGATGACTTGATAATTATTTGAGCTCATAAAGATGCCTTTTGTTTTATGAAACCAGAAGGTTAGGAAATGGTTTAAAAGAAAAAGCCACGGATACACAGATAGTTCATCCGTGAATCGGTGGCCATAATTTTTTCTTTGTTTCCTATCTGGTTTCCTTCGTGTACTTTGTGGTAAAGTTTAACCACGAAGGGCTCAAAGTGCACACAAAGGAAATGATTTATTAATTTCATTCCGGCTCTTTTTTATCGGTGCATCTGCGGCTATTTTTTATCCGCAAAATCCCAAGCTGCCGCACGAACAATGTCATTAACTTAAGAAATATTTCGATCTTACAGAGCTGTTTAAAACCGAACTAATTTACATTGGACGATGCCCTACGCCAATTTAAACAAGTCTTTCAGCCTTAACTTAATTACATTAATCGTGCACTAGCGAAGTTACTTTATCAGTTTCCTGACCTTTCATCTACTGCTTAATCAGATTATTTAAGTTTATACTTTTTACCAAATAAGAACTTTAATCCAGCTACTTTATTGGTTAATGGCGGTAACTCACCTGTCTTTTTATACTCTTTAACATTATGAATAATTAAAACAGTACCTACATATAAGAAAATTAACCCCATACAAAACAACACAAACCCAAATATAAACTTAAACACACGACCTTTAAGTCCCCAGTAAGTTCCTATTATTTGAGAATCGTTTATTCTTAAAAAGGAAAACTCTCCTTCTTTGTCTAATTTGTAATTAACCTGTGCATTTGCCAGTTCTGCTTTATTATATATGATTGGTAAGCTATCTCGTAAGCAATCCATATGCATCTTTGCAATTTTTTCTTCTCGAAACACGAAACTCAATACCCGCCGAGAAACTAAATCTGAAACATGATCCCATCCTTTATGATAATAATCATCAACTTTAAATTGGATTTGAATATAATTTCGGAATTGCTTCTCTATATGCTCTCCTTTCAGCACTCTACCTGTTCGATGTTCAACCGGATAAAATTTGGAAACCTCAAAATATTGTAATACACCAACAACACCTTCATTTGCTTCTTCATCAAATGCTTGCCCAACAAAAGCCCCCCCCAGAAAAGACAGCAAAAAAACTAAAACCTAGTAGAAAAAAATAATTTAACATATACTGAAAGCCACTCATTTCAATTACCAATTAATAAGCGAAATATTACATTTCTTTTTACAAAGCATATCTAACCTTAAAATTTCATCCCAAACCCCATTCTCACATCCTGTTCCCTCCCCTTCATAATAAGATCTTAACTCATTCTCTTTCTCTCGAAGAGAATTATTTAGATTACTTAGAATAAGATTCCAATTCAATTGAAAAAGTGAATCTTTATATTTTTTTCATTTAACATTTGGCCAAAAACATACTTTGTAGCTATATATAAATCAAACACTTCATTATGCATCATGTCCAATAAAGATTCCTCAAATTGCTGTTTTATTTTTAATGAAGGATATTTCTCATATATCAAATAAATCCCTTTTGATAACACAATTGAAACATCAGTTGGAAACCTCGCTCCTATCCAGTGATGTAAGTCAATTTTATATTCATTAACCCCTTCCAAATATAAAATCAATTCATTCTTATTTAAAGCTTGCACTAGCTTTTCCAATTCATCCATCATTTAAACAAATCTTCAGTTATTTTCACATATTGCTCATTATTAGGGATTCTATTTATTACAGCTTCAGGAATACCATCATCAGCATATCCTCCGGGGATCCAATTTGCATTCTTCCCTTGTTCAATACCTTGAGCCATCCTTAGGTTCAAATCATATAGTTTAATAACATCTATCCTAACTAACCCCCTCCATTATTAAAATGACCAATATCAAATCCTAAACCTGTTTCTATTACTGAAATATCCAGATTAGCTTTCTCGATTAAGTCATCCATATATTTCTTTGGAGCAATAAATTAAGTATTATCAACATAACCCCCCGCTGCCGCATGAATCCTTTCGTGTGGCTTTCATTCCCAAGGCTCAATATTTAACCACTCAACTACTGCAGAACACTGAAAGTAACATCCTTCCGGATTTTTGAATTTATAGTTGCGGCTCATGGTTAGTTCTAAGTTTATTTAATCGTTGTCTTTTAAATAGTTTTTATTTACAACTTTAGTACGCGATGCAATCGCGCACTAGCGGGGGTTTTAAATAATTGCTGCCCTTGAGCCAGAGTAGTATTTTTTGATAGATTCTATTCTTAAAAGTTTCTCGCTTTTTTCCGGTTCTAATTTCACTTCTTTATTTCCGGTGACTAAGGATTCTAAAGGTATTCCCAAGTACCTATTTAATAAAGTAATCATTTTTAATGTCAATGGTCGTTTTCCATGCAAGACTTCCGACACCCTGGTTTTCCCTCCAAACAACGGTGCTACATCAGCCTGTTTTAAATTCATTTGTTCCATTCTAAACTTGATGGCTTCTATCGGGTTTGGTACTTCTACCGGATAATGTTCATGCTCGTATTTTTCTACAAGTAAAGATAAAAGCTCTATTTCTTCACCTTCAGGACTGTCGGGTTCAATCGCATTTTCATTACTATTAATCAAAGCATAAATGCGTTCACAAGCTTCGTTATAATCTTGTTCTGTCTTTAATATTTTAGTTTTCATAACTTACTGTTTTTGCGTCTATTTTGTCGTATTCCTTATGGGTTCCAAACCAAACAACAAAGACTATTTTTAACTTATATTCTATGTCAACAATCAGGCGGTAATCATTGCCTTTTATGTTGAACACTACTCTTTTAGAACTTATTATACTGGCATTGCCGTATTTTGCTTTTAGTTCATTTGCATTGTTCCATGTTGAGAACCTAACTTCGTAAATCCAAGACCGTACAGACTCTTCAGCCTGTCGGTATTTACATTGCTTGCAATACTCGGTTAATGTTGACTCTTTTATTATTCTCATACTTTACAAAGATAGAAAAAGTTACCCTATTTGGTAACTATATTTGTTTTTATTTTTTAGATATATCCATATTGTCCACCCAGTTGCAGCAAACATTTTAGAAAGGAATTTTAAACCACTGAGAATTAATCAAACGTGAGTATCAGATATAACATATATAAGAACTCTGCAAGGTTGGTTGTATTTAACCACGGTGGTTGATTTGTTTGACCGTCAGGTTATCAGTTGGTCATTGAGCCAAACATTGCACACAGCCGACACTATAATCCCAGCCTGGAATATGGCTACTAGAAAACGCCAAATAACTCAAGAATTAATATTTCATTCAGATAGAGATGTGCAATATGCTTGCAAGGAATTTACTAACTTAATTGCAAAACATAGGTTAGTTAAACAAAGTATGAGTAGGAAAGGAAATTGTTGGGATAATGCTGTGGCTGAAAGCTTTTTCAAAACACTAAAGTCTGAATTAGTTTATCATTGTAAATATACTACTATACAACAAGCGAAAATTTCAGTGTTTGAGTATATTGAAGGGTGGTACAATACAAGAAGATTGCATTCATCGTTAGGATATCTAACACCTGTTGAATATGAATTAAATTATTATCAAGTTTTAAATGCTGCTTAATGTTTTAAAAAATCGTCCACTTTTTATTTGCAATTCCACCTGATTGATATGGCTCTCAGGGATATGAAAGCTAAAAAGGCTTATTCAGGCTAATTAGTAATTTCTAGTATATAAACCGTTTGATTCTGCTCTTTCAATAATAGATAGTTTCCGAAAATTTCAGGACCATTTATATCAAATCCCACTAAATTATTATTCGTTTTTACGCTCCAAGTAGATATTACTTTCTTTTAAATATGGTCGAAACAAACCAACTTGAAATTTTCTTTGTATTCTTGGTCGCTAAAGAAAAATACAAGATTATCTTTTAATCCGGCATTTGACCAACAGCTCGTAACCCCATGCTTCTGAAAATATTCTTGTAAAGGAAAAGAATTCAATGAAAAAGAATTTAAATCAATTCCCCAGTAAACATCATACTCAAATCCCAATAATTTACTTTTGTCAAAAGATAATTTAGCAGACCTTGCTGCCGCTGCCGCACGAATCCTTTCGTGTGGCTTTCATTCCCAAGGTTCAACATTTAACCACTCAACTACTGCAAAACACAGAAAGAAACATCCTTCCGGATTTTTAAATTTATAGTTACGGCACATGGTTTAGGTATATTCATTGTTTTTTTGTTTACTGGTTTACCTCGCGATATAATCGCGCGGGATCGGGGCATGAAGGATTTACTGGATGGTAAAATTAAAATGGATTAGGTTTCTTTTCCAGAAACGACTTCTTATGAAAAAAGTTCTTCTCGCTTTAAAGCTTTAAACACAATTACCATTTCATCGACTATCTTATAAATCAAAACATAAGGCACATACAACTCTATAGCTAAATAAACATTATTGTATTCAGGGTAAATGTATGGGGAAGTCTGTAATGTATCTATCAGATCAATCCAAACTTCTAGAGTGGTGTTTTCAACATCTACTGCACGTGCAAGACGCCACCCTTCACGATTATTTATTTTAGCTCGAAAATCATGTATTACGATATCAAGAACTTCTTTTGTAAATTTAACTTCGTACTTCATCGATCTCCATGTTTAAGCTGTTAAGTAAGGTTTCTGAAGAGATCAATTTATCACTCTCATATTCTGTCTTTTCGATATTATCCAATACCTGAGATTTCTCAAAATCTACTGAATCATTTTTTGAATATCTTTTCTCTGTACTACTTTTCACATCCTTAAATTCATCTTTTAATTCAAAATTAATAGAATTTACAAACTCAAAAATCGAAGTAAACAACAATTTAGGAGCTTCATCAGTGTCATAAAAGTATCTATAAATCATTCCGTGATTCTCTTCACCGACACCTAAAAACAAATCTTCTCTATCAGCCAAATTACCAATCAGCAACAATTGCATAGAGTTTAGCATTTCCAATGCACTTGGATTAAATTCTAAATCCCATAGTATCTGACCTATGGAACTCAACCAATTGTAGCTTAAAGAATCTGAATCAACCTGAATTGTAACCTTATGTAAGGTGAAAGGTCTGAAATAACTATCTAAAACCCCATCCCATTTTTCTAAACTACGACCTACTTTGTATTTAAGAATGAATTCTTTATACTCCTTTGGTAATACAACCTTTCTTTTCTGAAAAAGTACATTTATTTTCTTTTCTTGAAAAGAATTATAATACTGACTATTTTTTTTGTAAAAACTACTCATAATTTACTTTATTTCGAAAACACCTTTTAACCCATTACGAATAATTGAAGCACCACCTGTGTGAGATGTAACAGATGGATTATGCACACTTCGTAAAACAGGTATAATTGTTTTACCATCTTGCATATGATGCATTGAATAATACTCCCCATTTACAACAATTCCCTGACCTCCATTTGACAACTCAGCATGAGGTTTGTTATTCGCAACAAACCATTTGGCTGCATCTTCATAATCTTTCTTAGAACCATCTTTTGCACCATCCATAAATTCTGAAAAATATTTTTTATTTGAAATTGGTGCAATTGCATCATCTGGAAATTCAACAAACCCATATTTATCATATTGTACTCCATTTCTTACATCTGGAATGGACCATTCGGATTCATATCCTTATAAAACTTTTTCAATGCAGCTTGTTTATCGGGAAACTCATCAAATTTCTTCAAAATATCAATATTCTGTCTTACCCATTTTCGTGTATCAGATAAGTCTGATAAATACTTCCAACTCTCGACCAACTCCGGTGCACCTTCCAATTTACGCAAGACCTCATCGCTAGCGCCTGCAAAATCGTCAATAAACTTAGCTTTCTGTACTGGAGTTAGGTCATCTAATTTAGCTATCAGCTTTTTGTAAGAACCAAGCTTGGCTAAAAAGCAGTCGTTATGCACCAGTACACCAGCTTCTCCAATAAGGTAGTTGGAGTTGTCAGCAACGGTTAAATTGTAAACATCTAGTATGGTATCTACCAAATGGGTGTTTTGTACCCACAGCTTTTGTCCATCGTAGGTTTTAAGCGTACTTCCTTTTGGAATGTTACCAGCCTCCACATAATCTCCATCAATGTAAATAGGGTGATTGGGAGTAGCAAGCACCTGCGAACCGTTGTTTAAAGCTAAAACGCACAACAGGGTAGCCACAGTGCGCTTAGTACTGGTTACCAGCTTTTTTTGATACATCTTTAGCTGATGGTTATAAGACCAAACGCTGTCGTTATTTTGGATTTTGTTGATTGCAATAAGGCCTTTTGATGTCTTGACCTTTGTTTCGCCGGCGAAACAACCAAATTTATTAACAGCACACACCGCATTACAATTATCGCCGTACCTGCCTAGTGCAGTCACTTCATCGGCCAATTCAGGAACAATATTTTTATTTTTGAATAAATCTAATGCAACATCTAATTTTAGTTGCTCCAGGTGAGCAATTGCTTTTGTTTTTAAGCTACTTGTTAGTTGTGCAAAATTGAAATTCGATAAATAGTCCGGTATTGCTGCATCAACAAATTTAACTAACTTTCCATTCACTACACTTTTCCACTTTTTCATTAGCTTCGCAAATCGTTCTGCACCAACAGTAATATTTTTCATAATAACATTCATATTGTCGACTAAAGCTTAAACAAGTATTTGTTGTTAAGCCGTCGCACGATTGCACAGGAATTTCGCCTTTAACATTCTTTGTAGAAAACAGAGTTTAACCACATGTTTTTTTTCACAGGATTTACCCGACTACCAGGCTTACAGCTATAATTTTTTAAAAAAAATCTTGTAAATCCGGTTAATCCTTCATGAAAGCTATTCCCCTGCATGATTGCAGCGTGCGACAATCTATTTAGGTACTAAAACCATTGGCAATCTATCAATAATAAACAAAAAAAGGCCAGCATTTGCTGACCTTTTTAAATCGTTTCTATATAAACCAGATGCAAATAATTTAATTTCTTACATCCAACATCCTTAGTTGGTCTACCTACCAAGTATGATTAGTTTTTAAGGTATTGGTTTACCTCAGATAAATATTAAATAATGAGCCAGTTAAATTAGCACCTTAACACATTAGCTAATTTGCTCATTAAAATCTTCTACCTAATCAAACATACTCTTCATGCGACTAAAGAAACTTTCCGATTCTTCCTTTTGCGGCTGGAAGTTGGCAGAGTCTTTTAACTTCTCAACAGCTTTACGATCTTCTTTTGATAGTTCTTTAGGAATATACACCTGTACATTTACTAACAAGTCACCTTTACCGTAACCATTCACATCCGGTAAACCTTTTCCTTTTAAACGTAAGATTTTACCCGGCTGCGTACCGCCTTCAATCTTCACCTTCACCTTACCTTCTACGGTTGGGATTTCAACAGGAGCACCTAAAATAGCATCAGGCACCGACAGGTGTAAGTTGTAGATTAAGTTGTTACCATCGCGAATTAATTCCGGATGCTTCTCTTCTTCGATAAGAACCAACAAGTCTCCGTTAATTCCACCACGGCGAGCAGCGTTACCTCTTCCTGATACAGAAAGCTGCATACCCTCTTCTACACCGGCAGGAATATTTAATGTGATCACCTCATCGTCGCGAACGATACCTTCTCCGGCACAATCAGGACATTTATTGGTAATGATCTTTCCTTCTCCACCACAATGCGGACAGGTAGATGCAGTTTGCATCTGACCAAGAATGGTATTGCTAATACGAGTAACCTGTCCGGTACCATGACAAGTAGAACAATCGCTATGCGACGATCCTTTGGCAGCACCTGTTCCGGTACACGATTTACACTCTACGTATTTTTTAACCTTGATTTTCTTTTCGGCACCATTTGCAATTTCTTCAAGGGTTAAGCGAACCTTTACACGTAGATTAGATCCCTTATTTACACGACGACCCCGACTGCGGCTACCGCCTCCAAAACCACTGAAGCCTCCAAAGCCTCCGCCACCAAAAATATCACCAAAATGTGAGAAAATATCATCCATAGACATTCCTCCGCCACCAAAACCTCCACCGGCAGCACCACCTACTCCTGCATGACCATACTGATCATAGCGCTGTCTTTTCTGAGCATCCGATAGTACCTCATATGCCTCAGCAGCCTCTTTAAACTTCTCCTCAGAAGCTTTATCATCCGGGTTTTTATCCGGGTGATATTGAATTGCTTTTTTACGGTAAGCCTTCTTAATTTCAGCTTCCGTAGCATTTTTAGATACTTCCAGTACCTCGTAATAATCTCTTTTAGACATCTTATGCTCTTTTACTCTCCAACAACAACTTTAGAGAAACGGATCACCTTCTCATTTAAAGTATAACCTTTCTCGATACAATCAATCACTTTACCTTTTAGCTCCTCGGTTGGGGCAGGAATCTTAGTAATAGCTTCGTGCAAATCCGTGTCAAATTCTTTCTGAATAGAATCAATTTCTTTAACACCTTTACTTTGCAAGAAATCCGCAAATTTTTTATAAATAATCATGATTCCTTCTTTCATCGACTCTACATCTTTTACATCATCAATGTGATTTAAAGCTCGGTCGAAATCATCCGCAACAGGTAACAAACCTAACAGAATCGATTCACCTGCTGATTTTGTCAGCTCCATCTTTTCCTTTAATGTACGTTTCCGATAGTTATCGAATTCTGCACTAAGGCGAAGATATTTATCATTCATTTCGGCTACTTGTTTTGCTAACTTCTCCTCTTCAGTTACTTCCTGCACAGGCTCTGTAGCAGCTTCTTCAGCCTCATCTTTTACTTCTTGATTTTCAGCAGCAGTTTTTTCTGTTGCAGCAGTTTCCTGCTCCACATTAGCATCTACTACTTCCTTTTCATCTTTCTCGTCCATCGACTTTGAAGAATCCTTTGCCATCTATATAATTATTTTACTGTTATTATTTAATTTTCAAGCCATCTCAATAATTAGGCCATGCAAAAATACACAATTAATTTGCCAACCCGATAAGATTAGACAAATTGACAGAGTAATTATCATTTGCTTACTCCTACATTCTGTAAAAATGACAAAAGCAGCTTCATCCACTGACGAAACTGCCTTTCTATAACTTACCATGAATACCAGCTACCTATTTAAGCTCTAGATAGGATAATGATTTTTCTAATTTTTCATGAAACGCATCCTTCACAAGAATACGCCCTTCTCCATCGAGTAAAATATTAACCGGTTGATCAATGTTATACATCTTCACCAAATTGCCTTCTCTGCCCTTATAATCGCAAGCATGATCAAAATACTTCGTCCGATCCCTTTCAATAGCCTCCCTTAAAGGTGATTTAAAACGATCTAATGAAATACTTAACACCTCAAATCCTTGTCCATTTTCAAACCTACAATCCTGATACAAAGAATGTAAGCGAGTAAGATTATAACTGTTTATACGAGATTGTGAATCATAAGAAGCCCAAAAGTTTAACAAAACCATCCGCCCTTTATAATCACTCAACTTGATCATTTTACCATCAAGACCTTCAATTTCAAACCCGGGAGCCTGATCTCCAATCTCTAAACCAATCTCTGGTACACGTCCATCTTTCATAAAAGACACGAAACCCAATCCTATAGATATAATAACTAATGATATTATTAGTTGCTTCATATATATGTGTTTTGATTTATAAAAAAGTAACGCTAGGTTATAAAAAATAGTGAGATGCCTAATCAACTATTAGACCAACAGAAAGTAATATATGACCAGTGGATAAAATCATGGTACAAATGTATGCAGCTATTACGCATCTGCAAAATGAATAATTATAGGATATTAAAAATATATTTTTATATTAGTCAGACACAACCACTAACACCTCATAATCAATAATATACAAAAATGTCTTGACGCAAAAAAAATGATGTTTTTTATTTAATCCTTTTGATGCGAGCGCCTAAATTTTGAAGACGCTTATCAATGTTTTGATAACCACGATCAATTTGCTCAATATTTTGTATCACACTTGTACCCTTTGCAGATAAAGCGGCGATTAATAAAGCAACACCGGCACGAATATCAGGCGAAGACATGGTTGCACCTCGCAATGCAGTTTCTTTATTCAATCCTATAACTGTTGCTCTATGCGGATCACACAAAATAATTCGAGCCCCCATATCAATCAATTTATCCACAAAAAACAAACGAGACTCAAACATCTTTTGATGGATTAAAACACTTCCTTTTGCTTGAATAGCTACTACTAAAAAGATACTTAATAAATCAGGTGTTAATCCCGGCCATGGAGCATCCGCGATGGTCATAATTGAGCCATCAATAAAAGTATCTATTTCATAATTATCCTGAGCCGGTATATAAAGATCGTCTCCTTTAACTTCCATCTTTATACCTAAGCGCTGAAAAGCAGAAGGGATAATGCCAAGATGATCATAACCAACATTTTTGATTAAAATTTCAGAGCCAGTCATGGCAGCCATTCCAATAAAACTACCGACTTCAATCATATCAGGCAAAATGGTATGATCACATCCCCCCAAGACATCAACGCCTTGAATGGTTAACAAATTTGACCCAATTCCATTAATCTTTGCACCCATTGACACGGCCATTCGACACAATTGTTGCAAATATGGCTCGCAAGCAGCATTATAAATTGTAGTTGTTCCAGGCGTTAACACAGCAGCCATCAATATATTGGCGGTTCCTGTTACAGAGGCCTCATCCAATAAAATGTATTTCCCTTTCATTTCGGATGCGATAACGGTGTAAAAAACATCATCCGGATCAAAATTAAAAATGGCTCCCAGCTTTTGAAATCCTAAAAAGTGTGTATCTAAACGTCGACGACCAATTTTATCACCCCCTGGCTTTGGGTAGTAAGCTTTTCCAAAACGCCCTAAAAGAGGCCCCATTATCATAGTTGATCCACGTAAAGAGGAGGCTTGCTGTTTAAATTCATGCGTTTGCATGTATTCAAGATTAACCTTTGCAGCAGTAAACTCACAAGTGTGTCGGTCAATTCGATTCACCTCAACACCCAAATCTGCCAGTAAATCAATCAAGTTATTCACATCAACAATATCAGGAATATTCTTGATGGTAACTTTTTCCTTTGTTAACAACACCGCACAAATAACTTGTAAAGCTTCATTTTTAGCACCTTGTGGGGTAATCTCACCACTCAATCGATGGCCTCCTTCGATTTCGAAGTAACTCATGTGAATTTTCTTTTTTATTTTATTTAGGGAAATATTTAAACTGAGACTATTTTTTTTCGTGACGTGGCTTTCCTGGATGGCGCTTTTTATTGTTTACGGTTCGCCCTACGTTAGTAGTCGTACGGATCTGGTAGTTATCCTTAATCTCAGGCAATTTCACCTCATCTGCATCGACTTTTAACTGACCTTTGGATAAACGTTCAATATCACGAAACACACGTTCATCCAACGCAAAATCCTTATTCCAATTATACAACGATTTTTTCATGTGTGTTGCGATCAGAAAAACTAATCTCTTTTTTTCCTCGGCATCTTCCATAGCAATGGCTTTGACTATCATCTGCTCAATCAATTGACCATAATGCATGTAAGACATTTTACCATTTTGATAAGGAATCTTTTCAGGACGTTCGCTTAGTTTTTCAGGAGCAGGAACTTCATACGGATAATCAATATCCAATTTAAAATCAGACATAATAGCCAGATGATCCCATAACTTATGTTTAAAATCATTTACATCCCGTAAATGAGGGAACATATTTCCCATAATACCAATTATGGTATTGGCACAATGCATGCGCTCTTGGCGATCCTCAATCGTAACAGCGTGGGCTACCATTTTTTGAATATGACGTCCATATTCAGGAAGGACCAACTTTGATCTATTTGAATTATAGTCCATTGATAGGAATTATAAACTTATAATGCGATTCATTTAAAAACAGGAATTTCTCTGAAGCTAAAAATTAAGTCTATTGAGCTTCTTGAAAAGTGTCAGGTTACACTCTTTTCTTCTCAGAGGGGTAACTGTATGCAACAAAACTAAGTCAAAATTTTTAGTTTGGCAAATTTCAATAATAATTGTTTAGAACCTGCATTATTAAAGACTACAGTTGCCTTTAAATCAGGAGCTACTCCATCGATACTCATCACTTCGCCAATGCCAAATCGTTCATGCTCCACTTTCATGCCTACTTCGATTGTCTCTTGCGCTCCGGCTTTATAATTTAAAGGCACCTTCGAACCTGAATTAGAGGCCTTTGAATAATTAAACTTTACTTTATTCTGCACCTCAGAGGCTCTTCGAAGCGGACTGGAAGATCGGAATACGGGTGATGAATTACCCGGTGATGGACGTAATGAATTGCCTTCTAAGATTCCTTCAGCAGATAACTTCAAATAAGATTGATCCATCTCACGAATAAAGCGACTTGGCTTACTATTTATTACTTCACCATATTTATATCGTGATTTAGCAAAAGTGATGGTTGCATTTTTCTCTGCTCGGGTTACAGCTACATAAAACAACCTTCGCTCTTCTTCGAGGTCTTTTTCACTTTCAGAAGATTGCGAACCGGGAAACAATCCTTCTTCTACTCCCACAATATATACATTCTTAAACTCTAATCCTTTGGCAGAATGAATGGTCATTAAGGTCACTTTATTCATGTCGTCAGGGTTCTCGTTATCCTGATCTGTTAACAGAGAAACCTCTTCTAAAAAGTTCACTAAACCGGCTGGCTCACCTTGTTCTAAACGCGTAATTACAAAATCTTTTATCCCATTCAGCAATTCGCTAACGTTTTCTAGACGACCTTGTCCTT
The DNA here is from genome assembly GCA_003249255.1 of Bacteroidales bacterium. Classification (GTDB taxonomy): domain Bacteria; phylum Bacteroidota; class Bacteroidia; order Bacteroidales; family Marinilabiliaceae; genus SZUA-582. The sequence goes on along the minus strand of QKJP01000049.1, from coordinate 355,492 downwards.
CAATGGTTTTATCTTCTTTTAAGTCGTGCAGTATCCCACTGGCGGTTGCGATCTCTTCGGCCAAATCATAAGCAGATAAACTGCCCATTTTGGCCATAAACTGACTAACCAAGGATGCAAAAGCAAATACTTTCTTTTGAGCACCCGCATTTAAACCGGTTGATACTGAACCCGGATTAGCAACTATTTCCCAAAGGCTTTTACCGGAAGTTACAGCCGCAGCTTCTAATCGTTCGACAGTAGTTTTTCCAATTCCTCTGGCCGGATAATTAATCACTCGCTTAATCCCTTCCTGATCCATTGGATTTACCACAATACGAAAATATGCTAAAAGATCCTTGATCTCTTTCCGTTGATAGAATGACAACCCACCGTATATTTTATACGGTAAATTTTTCTTTCTTAATGCTTCTTCAAATACACGAGACTGTGCATTGGTTCGATATAGAATTGCAAAATCCTCATACTCACAATGCTCACGCATGCGGGTTTCAAATATATCGTTACACACAATAAACCCTTCTTCAGTATCTGAATAGGCTTTAATGACACGTATTGGTTTTCCAACTTCGTTAGCTGAAAAGGTATTTTTTTGAATTTGCTTTTGGTTATTGGCAATAATGCTATTTGCAGCATTAACGATGGTTTGTGAGGAACGGTAGTTTTGTTCCAGTTTAAACATTTTATAGTCCGGGTAATCATTTCTGAAGTTCAAAATGTTTTCAATTTTGGCTCCACGGAAACTATAAATACTCTGAGCATCATCACCCACCACACAAATGTTTTGGTGATTTTGCGCTAACTTTTTAATAATTAAATATTGAGAAAAATTAGTATCCTGATACTCATCTACCATGATATAATCGAAACGTTCCTGATACTTTTTTAATATCTCGGGATGATCTCTGAATAAAATATTTGTATTCAGCAACAAATCATCAAAATCCATCACTCCTGATTTATAACATTCGCGCATGTATTGCGAATAGATTTCATAAATCATAGACATTTGCGAAGCTTTATCTGCACTAATCCTATTGGTATCCCGGGAATAAGCAATCGGCGTAATCAAATCATTTTTTGCAGAAGAAATGCGAGACAATATAGCACCTGGTTTGTAAGCTTTTTCGGGCAACTTCATTCGCTTTACAATACTTTTAATCAAATTCTTAGAATCGGAACTGTCGTATATCGTAAATGACGAAGGATAACCTAGTGCTGAAGATTCATAGCGAAGAATTTTTGCAAAGATGGAGTGAAAAGTACCCATCCATATATTGGTAGCTACTTCCTGGCCTACAACTTGCCCTATTCGCTCTTTCATTTCCCTTGCAGCCTTATTGGTAAAGGTCAAAGACAATATTCGGTAGGGTCTTACCCCTTGCTGAAGTAAATGGGCAATTCGAAAGGTAAGTACTCTGGTTTTTCCTGATCCTGCTCCTGCTATAACCAAAGAGGGTCCTTCGGTTTGTTCAACCGCTTGACGTTGCGGTTCATTTAATCCTTCAAGATAATCTAACACAATATTTTAATTTGATAGCAATTGACTTGTTGTAGTTTCACAAAACTAACTGTTCTTTTAGTTTTTCACCTTTTTTATTACTCAATATTTTTCAACAAGTTTCACTTCTGAATAGAAACTAATGAAACACAATAATAAAACGCTTGTTTTAGCCGTTATAAAGAATTACTATATTTGGCCTTTAAAAATACTATCGGACAAAAACCGCAATGATTATAAGTTTCATGAAAAGATACCTTCAAAACATAGCTAAGCAACATATCCCTACTCTTATTAGCTTTTGTGCAGCGTTATGCATGACTTCTACTACCATGGCTCAGATCACAGCTTCCGGTCATTTCATGGCAGAAGAGACTGACTACCCGAATGGGTCCAACGATCCAATTTTTTATTTTACAAATGGCATAACAGGCACACTAAGAATAGACCCCAAAGATGGCAAAAACCATGACTTCACATGGCAAAAATACAATTCTACAAATCAAAGCTTTAATATCCCTATAGACAATCAACCAAACACTCCTTCATCTACAATAAACATTTCAAATGCAGGCTGTTATAAAGTTTCATACAGTGACACGGATGGAACCAATCATGAATATTTTGCGTGGTGCTTTTATCCTGCTTTCACTAGCCAAATTGCTCCGGTAGAAGCAGACACTGCTAAACAGTGTAAAACATTAACCTTAGAAGCCAAAAGCTCACCAATCGCACTAACGGTCTATTTCCACAAAGAAGAAAACATTGAAGCTACCGATATCGATTACGGTTTCGAATATTTATGGTCGAGTGAACCGGAAGGTGAATACGATGAAAGAAACGATTCTATTAAAATTGATTACACAGCGCCTTATAAAAACACGTTATACACCTGTAAAGTAACATCCAGATTCACCACAAAGAATAGTGGCATAGAATCACATAAAGCTCAATTGGAATATAAAGCTGTAGCAGTTATGGCTAAGTTCTATCCAAATAAACAAGATCACTTAAAGGAATTTATTAGTGCCAATGAAGAAAACGATGGATCATCTGCCGATTTGGACATCACCTTCTATGCCAATCCAATTCCGGACAATGACCCGGACTCTTTATCGCAAGGAGTCATCACGAAATACACGTGGGAAGGATTGGGTGCTAATGAAGAATATGGCAATCCGGCTACCAGTTATTTCGCATTGAAGGGTAATTATACAGTATCACTATTGGTTGAAAACAAATACTGCAACGATAAATCTGAAAATTTTGAATTCAAACTAGACGTTATGGAAATAGGAGTGCCCAATGCATTCACCCCTTTTTCAAGCTATAATAGTAACGATGAATTTAAAGTATACTTCCGCTCGGTAAAAAACTTCTCAATGATTATTTTCAATCGCTGGGGACGTAAAGTGTTTGAAACTACTGATCCGAGCCATGGTTGGGATGGCTATATCAATGGTTCAAAAGCAGATGCCGGAGTTTATTTTTATGCCATCGAAGCAGAAGGTTTTAATAACGAACCTAAAATTTCTCGCAAAGGCTCAGTACACCTTATAATAACTGATGACTAAACATCAATTCCATGCGGTTTAGTACCTTGAGGATGGCAATAACTAACATTACTTTGTATATTATTATCCAAAGTCTACAGATTACTTTTACCTGATAATGAGGATTTTTGATTAACCAAAGACAGTTAAGTGATAGCAGTTAAGGACAAAAAGTTTCGGTCTCACATTTCCTAATTTGCACATTAGCACATTTAAACATGGGCTCCTATTTCCTGATAGCGCAGATATGCTTCTTCAAGAGCCTCACGGGTAATAGCCTTACCATGCCCGGGTAAAAACAAACGACAATTGGTATCTAGTAGCTTTTTCCAGCTCTCTAACAAGGCCAATACATCATTGGCATAAGGTGGCATGATATAACCTTCGAACATACCAAACAACACATCACCAACAATCGCAATTTCATCGCCAACGATTAAGCTAATGGATCCTTCGGAATGTCCCGGGGTTGAAATCAAACGTATTCCGGGCATTAACTCATAATTATCATCAATTAATAAGGAGGGTTTTACCGGATCAAAACGAAATATTTTTTGTGGTAAGCTTTTACCAAATGTCGATAAAATAGCCGTAAGCATATTGGTTCCATCCGGCAGTTCAGACTCTCCATCAAGTAAGCATTGAGCCTCAGCCCTTCCCACGGCAACTTTTAAATCATATTCTTCCTGAATGGCTGCGGCATTTGCAGAATGATCAAAATGAGTATGTGTTAAAACAAGCCATGACAAGTCTTTACTTTCTTCTACAACCTTATGCAGTCCATTTTTCAACTTGCGCCATCCATTACTTTTTCCGGTATCAACCAACACAAATTGATGATTTCCTTCGATTAAAAAAACGTTACTTCGTTTATCTAACATTTCAAAAATGAGAAAACCATTTTTTAAATAATACATAACTGCTTGTTTAGTGTTTTTAATCAGTGATTATACAGTAAATGTATATTCTTTCTTAATCAATGTCCAATTCTATTTTGGAACACATTTTTCAGGATTAGTCAACTTCACAAATTCAGTGTTGACTTTTGGGCTCAATCGCGCTAATTTGAAATCAACCATTAACTCTATTAGTTATGATGATCAGATACACCATAGATACGCACGAGGAATTACAGACTGGGGTGATTCGAGTGATGGAGGAACAACTAAATGCCATTTCAAATCAATGTGATATTCCGGAAACAATTGACATTACGGTCCATAAAATCAGAAAACACTGTCGAAGGATTAGGGCTTTGCTTCGAATCATCAGGTACGACATTGGGGAAACGAGTTTTCTGTACCAAAATGCCAAATACAAAGAAATTGCCATCAAACTGGCCAAAGCAAGGGATCTTAATGTTGTAATAGCCTATTTAGCAGAATGTTTTGAGGCAGAAGAAATCAACATTAACGAGGAAGAATTCATCAGTTTCATTGAACATTTAAGCAGCATAAAAGAGGCTGAAATTAAATTACTCATGGAGAAAGATAGTCTGCATTACATTAAACAAGAAGTTAAAGCTGAAATTGATAACATATACAATTTGTATCCTATTGATTTTGGCCCCAAAACGGTAAGTAAAGGCATCTATCAAGTATATAAAAAATGCGGAAATTACATGGCTTTATCTCAACGAATGCTCGATGATAAAACGCTTCACAAACTTCGAAAAGAAATCAAATACCTCTTGTACCAAATGCAATTATGTGGCGAAGTTTGGCCATCATTCTTTGCTTCCTATAGCTCAGATTTAAAAACAGTAGCTGATGCTCTTGGCAACGATCATAATTTGGTTGAGGCCATTAAATATATCAAAGAAGTACCTTCAGATGTACTAAGTCCTGAATCAAAAATAATACTCTTAGATACTTTCAATTATGAGCGACAGGAGATTCATCAGGAAATATGGCCCTTAGTTGGTAAGCTATTTGCAGAAAAACCTCAGGCCTTTGTAAAAAGAATAAACTCTTACTGGCTTATCGGAAGACAAGTGGGAGCCTAAAGAACAGATTGTTAATTGCGTTATCTCTTAAGTTATTTACCCAATGTGAAAAAGTCTTGCATTGGGTAATACTTTTTCGATCAAAACAGCCAGGCAGCATTGAACAACATCTATTACTTCCATCACCTTTATTTAATCTTTACAAAGAGCTAGTAAACATACAACACACATCATCACAAACTGCAAACATAGATTACAGTTACTTGCAAAAATAACCTTTCCTTTCTTCCATAAGCTATCACCAGGGAAATGGCTTAATAAACAAAACACTTTATTTTAACTACGAAAAACAACACAAAAACACACGAAAAGGAAAATTAGGGTGTTAATTTAGCTTCGCTAATTTTAAATTTTTTCGTGGTTTTAGTGACTTTCGTGGTTGAGAAAAGTGATTTTTGTGGTCAGGGAATAATCAGTTCGCTAAAAGCGAATCCCTAAAGCTATCACGACTAAAACCAATCCTTCAATTAATTATAATTAACTTCACGCTCATATTTCAACGTGTAAAAACAAAAGAATGATTTTCTTAGAAGCTAGAGATGTGGTCAAGCAATATGCCAACCACTTGGCATTAAATAAAGTCAACATATCTGTTCCGCAAAACAGCATTTTTGGCCTCCTGGGACCTAATGGGGCAGGCAAAACAACCTTAATACGTATCATCAATCAAATTACAGGAGCAGACTCAGGAGAAATATCAATTAATGGCAAACCATTAAAACCATCAGATATTGCCAGAATTGGCTATTTACCGGAAGAAAGAGGCTTATACAAAAAAATGAAAGTGGGCGAACAAGCCATTTACCTTGCTCGGTTAAAAGGCATGTCAAAAACTGATGCCATGAAAGGCCTAAAATATTGGTTTGAAAAGTTTGAAATACAGGCATGGTGGGACAAAAAAGTAGACGAACTTTCAAAAGGAATGCAACAAAAAATACAGTTTATTGTAACGGTTCTTCATAACCCTGAGTTGTTAATCTTTGACGAACCCTTTAGCGGTTTCGATCCTATTAATACCAACCTCTTAAAACAAGAAATTCTGGAACTTCAAAAAAAAGGAGCTACCATTATCTTTAGTACGCACAACATGAGTTCGGTTGAAGAAATATGCGATAACATTACGCTTATCAATAACTCTCAAACAATCTTGAGTGGCACCATAAATGGTGTTAAGCAGACCTACAAAGACAACCTTGTTCAACTTGACTTTGCAGGAGCTTCAGATGCTTTAAAAAACGTACTCAACCATTCTTTTAACATCAAAACGATCTCAGATCATCACAATCATCAAGTGGCCACTATTCAATTATCCAAGGGACAAACCATTAATCACTTACTGCAAAACGTCATCAACCAAGTCGAGATTCATGGCATCAAGGAAATTCTACCAAGCATGAATGACATTTTTATAAAAGTGGTAGAGCAAAGCAACTCTAACAAAGCGAATAACAATTAGACATGAGCAAGATATCCTTAATTATAAAACGGGAATATTCCACCCGGGTACGTAAAAAAAGCTTTATTATCATGAGCTTGATTGGTCCTGTATTATTTGCTGTAACCATGGTATTACCTGCATGGCTCTCTACCGTTGACGATAGTGAAGATAGGTACATTGCCGTTATTGATGAAACAAGTAGATTCCATCAGCCTATACCGGACAAAGGAACCATGCACTTTTTATACCCGCCAAAATTTCAGTTTAAAGACATTTACAAAGACTACCATCAATTTGGATTTGATGCTTTCGTGGTAATTCCCAATGGATTTTTGAATACAGTAAATGAAGTTCAGGTTTTTTCTGAAGCACAAATAACCATTGACGTTAAAAACCACATCACCTACCATTTAGACAACATTGCCCAAAAAGAGAAACTTGACCAATACCAGATTGAAGAACTCTCTACAATTATTCGAGACATTCAGAGCACCCATATTTCGGTTAAAACCATAAATCTGAGTGAAGATGGAAAAGAAAATGAAAGCTCAGTAGAAGTTACCATGGTTTTAGCAATTGTATTTGCAACACTCATTTACTTCTTAATTTTATTATACGGCACACAAGTGATGAAAGGGGTTATTGAAGAAAAAACAAACCGAATAGTAGAAGTAATCATTTCATCGGTTAAACCTTTTCAATTGATGATGGGAAAAATAGTAGGTATTGCCTTGGTGGCACTTACCCAGTTTTTAATTTGGGGTTTATTATCAATTGTCATAACAACAGCTCTTCAATCCACCTTTAACATTGAAACTCCACACCAGGAAATCACTAATATCACTCAAGAAACGATACAACAAAGCGAATTGCAAGCCAACTTTGAGAAAATCACAAATCAATTAAACAACATCAATCTTTTGGGAAGTTTGGCAGCTTTTATCTATTTCTTTTTAGGAGGATATTTATTATACGCAAGCTTATTTGCAGCAGTAGGGGCGGCATTGGATAACGAAACAGACAGTCAACAGTTTGTGATGCCAATCATGCTGCCACTTATCTTATCCATTTACATTTCTTTTGCGGCGTTTCGAAATCCGGGTGGAGATATTGCCTTTTGGTTTTCCATGATTCCGTTAACTTCACCAATTGTGATGATGGCGAGAATTCCATTTCAAATACCAACCTGGGAAATCATGCTATCCATGCTCATCTTATGTTGCAGTTTTATTTTGACAACCTGGTTTGCAGGCAGAGTCTATCGAACAGGAATTTTAATGTATGGCAAAAAGGTTAGCTACAAAGAAATTTGGAAATGGTTTAGATATGCAGGAAAATGACAATTTACTTGCACTAAAAAAGTCTTTAATTAATGCGCAGATGTGCTAATGATTTATTGTGCAAATGTAAATACTCACAATTTTAAACCAACATCTAGCAAAAACGAACTATTGACTTTTTTTCAAGCAAGCATGATTAGCTTGTCAGATATTGTGTTTTTCGCAATTGAAAAACTTCGAATAATAAAAGACCTAATTTTCAAATTCGCACATCAGCACATCAATACAATACATTATAAATCATCCTTCAATAAGAACAAAGCTTAACAATTTCATCTTTCTTTCAATAATCAGTACTTTTGATCTAAAATAATTTACATATGCGAAGTGCAATCATAGACCTTGGAACCAACACCTTCAACCTAATGGTTGTAGAAAAAAATGGAAGTACAGATTATAACATCCTTTTGGAAACCAAATACCCTGCTAAATTGGGTAAAGGAGGCATTAATGATAACACCATTACTCCAGAAGCCATGGAAAGAGGCATCACAGCACTAAAAACACATCTCAACACGATGGCGCCCTATAATGTTGAGCAAATTACCTGCATTGCAACTGCTGCCATAAGAAGCGCAGCAAATGGAAAAGATTTTGTATCGCGAGTAAAGGAAGAACTGGATTTAGACATCCAAATTGTAGATGGGCAAAAAGAAGCCCAACTTATTTTCGATGGCGTAAAACAAGTTGTACCCATTGGTGATGAAAGGGTTATGATTCTGGATATTGGTGGCGGATCCAATGAATTTGTAATTGCCAATAAAGATGGCGTCATTTGGAAGCATAGCTTTAACTTAGGAATGGCTAGGCTATTAGATCGTTTTCAACCGTCAGACCCAATTACACAAGACGAGATTGATTCTGTAATTGCCTATCTAAAACCCGAATTACAATTGTTGTATGATGCACTTAAAAAGTATCCGACTAAAATATTGATTGGTTCTTCCGGTTCTTTCGATACCATCGCAGCGATGATTGCAGCCATTCACCATCCTTATTTAGAGATGACAAAAATTACAAGCTACCAGATCCCCATTCAGCATTTTAAAGAATTACACAAAAAATACATTGCATCTACAATTGCAGAACGTGAAAAAATGGAAAGAATGGATCTTCAACGTGTAGAAATGATCGTTCTGGCCAGTATTTTTATCGATTTTGTGATAGATGAATTTGGCGTAGAAGAAATATGGCAATGTGCATTTGCATTAAAAGAAGGTGCTATTAATCAAATAATTAATAAGACATTTTAAATGGCAAAAATCTTAGTGATTGATGATCAAAAAGGGATAAGAAATACCCTGAAAGATATCCTTGAATATGAAAACCATGAAGTAGTCTTAGCCGAAAATGGAGAAGAAGGACTTAGTTTTCATGCAGAAAACAGTTTCGATGTTATATTGTGCGACATTAAAATGCCAAACATGGATGGCATTGAAGTGTTGGAAAAAATCATTGCATCAGAAAAAGACACTCCGGTGGTTATGATTTCGGGTCATGGAAATATCGATACCGCTGTTGAAGCCATCAAAAAAGGAGCATACGATTTCATTGAAAAACCACTGGATTTAAATCGTCTTCTAATCACGGTTAAAAATGCCATGGAAAAAAGTACTTTGGTCTCCGAAACCAAGGTGCTAAAGCGCAAAGTAAGTCAGCGCTATGAAATGATTGGAGAGTCAGAACCAATTCAAAAAGTGAAAGAAATGATTGATAAGGTTGCTGTCACTGATGCAAGGGTTCTGATTACAGGTGAAAATGGAACCGGTAAAGAACTGGTCGCTCGTCACTTACACGAAAACAGCAATCGCGCAAAACAGCCTTTCATTGAAGTCAACTGCGCCGCCATCCCATCTGAATTAATTGAAAGTGAATTATTTGGCCATGAAAAAGGAGCGTTCACTTCGGCCATCAAACAGCGCAAAGGAAAGTTTGAACAAGCCCATGAAGGAACCATATTTCTGGATGAAATAGGCGATATGAGTTTACCGGCACAGGCTAAAGTTTTAAGAGCTTTACAAGAAAACATTATCAGCCGCGTTGGTAGCGATAAAGACATAAAAGTCAACGTGAGAGTTTTAGCAGCTACCAATAAAAATTTAAAAGAAGAAATTGAAAAAGGCAATTTCAGAGAAGATCTTTACCATCGTTTAAGTGTAATTCTCATTCATGTTCCTGCATTAAACGACCGTAAAGAAGATATTCCTTTATTAACTTCACATTTTAAAGCCATGATTAGTCAAGAGTTAGGAATGGCAGAAAAAGAGTTTTCACCGGAAGCAATTTCAGAACTTCAAAAAATAAACTGGACCGGAAACATTCGCGAGTTCAGAAATGTTATTGAACGGTTAATAATTTTGGGGCAAGCCACCATCACCGAAAAAGATGTTCAAGCTTATGCCCGCCCAATGGTTTAAAATAAACTCATGAGAACAGAATCAGATTTTCTTGGAGAAGTTCAAATTCCGAAAGAAGCACTTTATGGTGTTCATTCCTACCGTGCAAAAGAAAACTTTCCCAATACAATCCCCTTTCACATTGAATGGTATAGGGCAATGGGCCAGGTCAAATTGGCCTGTTATCAAACCTATCAAAAGTTCTCTAAAGCAGCACAAGAACGTTATTCAGAATTAGAACATTTACATTTCATTCCTGAATCAACCCTGAACAACCTGATTAAAGCGGCCTCTGAAATTGTGAACCAAAACCATTTCGAGCACTTTATAGTTCCCGCTATTCAAGGAGGAGCAGGAACTTCAATCAACATGAATGTAAATGAAATTATCTCCAATGTGGCTCTCATTAAAAGTGGAGCTAAAGCCGGAGAATATTCGCAAATAGATCCTTTTGAACATGCCAACATCTACCAATCCACCAATGATGTTGTTCCTACTGCCTTAAAAGTAGCAGGTATTCAACTCCTTGAAAAATTAGAACAAGCCATTAACTCCTCGCGTTTTGAAATTGAAAAAGTAGAATCTGCTCATAAAAACATATTACGACAAGGCTATACTCAAATGCAGGCGGCAGTCCCCTCTACCTACGATAAGCTTTTCAGCACCTACAACAATGCCTTATCACGCGATTGGTGGCGGGTTTCAAAATGTTTTGAACGAATTAAGGAAGTCAATTTAGGAGGTGGCGCAATTGGCACCGGATTAAGCATCCCTCGTTATTTTATCATGCATGTGGTAACTGAACTACAACACTTAACAGGACTACCCATCACCCGAAGTGAAAACATGAGCGACACAACAGCAAATCTGGATAGTTTTGTGGAGGTTCATGCCATTTTAAAAGCACATGCGGTAAACCTCGAAAAAATGACAAATGATCTTAGATTATTATCTTCTGATCTGTTTGCTCACCCTGAAATCAAAATCCCTCAAAGACAAGTAGGAAGCAGCATTATGCCCGGAAAAATTAATCCGGTTATACCCGAATACATCATCAGTATTGCGCATAAAGTTTACGCCAATGATCTTATGATTTCAAACCTCTGCGGACAAGGGTGCCTGGATTTAAATGCATATATCCCCGTCATTGGCCATAGTTTATTAGAAAGCATTAAATTATTAATTTCAGCAAATAAAAGCCTAACTGAGTTTCTAATTAAAAATCTTTCCATTTCGAAAAATACTGATCTCATCGATCAAACTTATTTCAACCCATCTGTTACCACCGCGTTATCACCGTATATTGGCTATCATCATGCAGCTGAATTAGCTCAAGAAATGAAAACAAAAGCTTGCTCGATTTTTGAAGCCAATAAATCGCTTAAGCTAATCAACAACTCCCTGTTAAACAAGATCATGAAGGCAGAAAGCCTAATAAAGCAAGGTTATAGTTTAAAAGACCTAAGCCAATCGTAAAATCATACAAATCCAATAATTAATAACCACTTTAAGGTCATTCATCAAGTCTCATGGACTTTCCTTAATAATTTCCATACATTACCAATCACGACCAAACCAGGTTACACACTGAATTGTATGGAGGAAACAATACATACTCACAACCTCAAGAAAAGAATTGAAGAACTGGAGAAAATTATTGCTCAAAACAAACTAATGCAATTTGCCGATTTGGCAGAGCGTTTTAAGGTTTTTTCCTCCATCACTTCAGAAGGTATTCTTTTAACCGAAAATGGCTATTGCATAGATGCCAATGAGCGAGTATGTCATACATTAGGCTTTAAACATCATGAAATAATAGGAAAATTCGCTCCCGATTTTATCGTTCCGGAATACCGACAGGATGCCCTCAAAAAACTGAATGATAAAAGTGAAACACCCTATGAATCTGTGGCCATAAATAAAGATGGCATTTATTTCCCTATTGAGATTAAAGCAAAAAACTTAGATTACAAAGGTCGGGAAGTCAGAGCAATTGTGATAAGAGACATTAGCGATCAGAAGAAAACACAATTCGATTTAGCTTTAACGGTTGATAAATTCAAGGAAGTTATTGATAACGCAGGAGATGGAATATTAATAGGTAATACACACGGCATCATCATTGAAGTTAACATTGCATTTTTAAAAATGACAGGCTTTTCCAAAGAAGAGCTTATTGGCCAACACATTTCAAGTGTTTTTACGCCAGAATCAATAACTAACTTTCCTCTACGTTTTGACTTGCTAAACTCAGGCCAATCCATCCTTATGGAGCGAGACATTAGATGTAAAGATGGTAAATCTATCCCTTGCGAGATGAATTCCAAACGTCCTAATGACAATTATTACCTCTCGATAATAAGAGACCTTAGTGAGCGAAAAAACTCTGAAAAAGAAATAATCAAGGCTAAGGAAAAAGCTGAAGAAAGCGATCGACTGAAATCCGCCTTCATCGCAAATATGAGCCACGAAATTAGAACACCAATGAATGGCATTTTAGGCTTTACAGAACTTCTTAAAAATGAAAACATTGATCCTTTGACGCGACAAGACTATGTTCAAATAATTGCAAACAGTGGGCAACAACTTCTAAATATCATTAATGACGTTTTAGAAATATCACGCATCGAAACCGGGCAAACTACCCTTAATCTCTCCTGCTTTGACATTGTTCACACGGTACAAAAATTGGCAGGATTCTTCCATACAATCGCAACCCAAAACAACAACCAAATATTTATAGAAATCAATCAATTAGACGATAACATTTTTTATGGCGACGAAGCTAAGGTTCAACAAATATTGACAAACCTTATAAACAATAGCCTAAAATTTACTTCAAACGGCAAAGTTACAATTGGACTTACTTCGAGCCACGATTCACTCATACTATCGGTAGAAGACACCGGAATAGGTATCCCCATTAATTATCAGAAAAGCATTTTTGAAAGATTTATTCAAGCTGATCATAAGGACAATAAAATATACAAAGGAACCGGATTAGGTTTAGCCATCTGTCAAAAATTAACCCTCTTAATGGAGGGTGAAATATGGATGAAATCCGAGGAAAACATCGGAACGGTATTTTATGTAAAGCTACCTTTTCTTGCGCACAAATAATTCTTAGTGTACTATAAATAATCAACATCAGTATCAGAAGTCCCTAAAAAAGGTGCTACAGAACGCTCATAAATACCTTGAACATAGGCAATCGCCATACCGTAATTGGTTACAGGAATTCCAGCTTCAATTGCAGGAGCAAGTCTATTGTGCAATTGTTTACGTGTAATCATACAGCCACCACACTGAATTACTAAACTATAATCGGTAACTGGTCTTTCGACTTTATCTAAACCTGCCACAACATCAAATTCTAATTTACAACCGGTATAATTTAATAACCATCGAGGTATTTTCACCCTTCCAATATCATCACAAGCAACATGGTGTGTACAGGATTCGAGTAACAAAACACGATCACCATCTTTTAACTTATCGATGAACGGTGTTCCATTAATAAAAGTTGAAAAGTCTCCTTTAAAATGAGCCAACATAATACTAAAACTAGTCAGTGGAATATCTTTAGGAATAGAAGCATCAGCTTTTAAAAAGATTTGACTATCAGTTATTGCTAAAGCCGGTTTAATTCCTGTTTGCTTTAAAAACACATCCACTTCTCGTTCTTTCAGGACCACACAAATCGCATCATTGTCCAAAACATCCCTAATCGCTTGCACCTGTGGCAAAATCATCCTTCCTGCAGGGGCTTCAATATCAATGGGAGTAATCAATAAAACAATGTCTCCATAGCTTACCAAATCACCTAAAAGTGAAGGGTTCATAAAAGCCGATTCTGGTATAGCTTCTTTAATCGCATCCACCAACATTTCGGTGTTGCCATTATGCGTATTGTAATCAAGTATTGATTTAGCTTTGAGGTCAGAAGAAATAACACTGGCGCTTAATGGCTCAATGTCAGATTTATTGTGAACAATAAGATAAGGTGTATTGTGCTTTTCAAAAGATTCAATAAGCTCAAGTTCAGTCGCTTCTATCTGATTTTTTATGATCACAAGGATAGCTAAATCTACTAATTTTATCGCTTGAATAGTTTTTTCAACACGCTTTTGTCCTAAATCACCCACATCATCTACACCGGCTGTATCAATTAAAACAACAGGTCCAAAACCTGTAATTTCAAAAGATTTTTTAACCGGATCAGTTGTAGTACCCGCAACATTTGATACGATGGCAATATCTTGCCCCGCTAAACGATTAATTATAGAACTTTTACCATTATTTCTTCGCCCAAAAATTCCTATATGTGGACGTCTTTCTCTACTCATTTTACCATTCTTTAGACGGCAAAGTTAACATTAAAACAATTAAGAGCTTAATTTCTTATTATTGACTTTTGCTTATAAAAAAAGGCTAACAACCATTAGCCCTCAAAAAAATATTTGACATGTTATAACCTTATTCCCATAAATAAAACATCATCAACTTGCTCATACTCTCCTTGCCATTTCTCAAAATTCTCTTTCACGGTTTTTAATTGTTGTTCTTTATCCATTTCGTAAATCTGCTCGATTAGATTTCGAACACCAACAGTCATAAATTTCTTCCCTAAGGGTCCACCAAACTGATCCGGATAGCCATCTGAAAACAAGAAGATTTGATCCCCTTTAACTGCTTTGTATTCCACATTAACAAAACCTATTTGGGCGGACAAATCATCGTCTCCAATACTGCGCCTATTCCCTTTATAAATAACCAATTCATTATTCAGCTTCATGTATACAGGACGCCGCGCAGAAGCAATTCGAAGACGCAGAGTTGGAATATGAATTTCTATAACGGAAATATCCATACCATCTTTACTTTCGGCACCTTCTTTAGTTTGTAGCAACATTTTAATCTCTCCATCAAGCCGTTCAAGCATGTCTGCCGGAGAATTTATTTCTTCAAGTTTAGAAATATCATTCAATATGGTTGTTCCGATCATCGACATAAAGGCTCCTGGAACTCCATGCCCGGTACAATCGGCACAACAAATAATAAAAGTATCTCCTGTCCTGTTAAACCAATAAAAATCACCACTCACAATGTCTCGTGGGACATAATACACAAAAGAACCGGGAAATAATGCATCTAATTCATCTAAAGGAGGTAAAATTGATGACTGGATCTTTTTGGCATAATTAATACTATCCGTAATATCCCTGTTTTTACGTTCAATTTCAGCTTTTTGATTCCTTAAAACTACCGTTTGTGAGGCCACTTCGCGCTGTAGCACTTGCTTTTGTTGAACTAACTTACGTTCTCTGTATTTCACCATCAAATAGATGCCTATAATAAAAACAGAAATACATAAAACTATAAACCACCACGATTGCCAGAACGGATTTTTAATGACAATCTTCCGTGAAATAGGCACAGTAGAAACCACTCCATCCGCGTTAAAAGCTCTAATCCTTAAATAATATTCTCCATCTACCAAATATTCATACTTAACAAAATTAGTAGATCCTATATCTTCCCATCCAAATTGATCAGAATGCTTCTCAACGGGTTTTTCGTCTTTTAAGAGTTGAGCTTCATAGCGTACTTCTAGTGGGTTTTCAAAGCTGATTCCTATAAAGTCAAACTTTAAATTATATTTCTTTTTACCGTAAGGGTAAGGTAATATAATATCTTTATCCAGGGAGTGAGCAATATCATTAATTACCACAGATGATAAATTCAACAACGGCGGGATCATATTCTTTTGATCATTTTGTGGAAGGTAATTAACAACACCTTCACTGGATGAAAACCAAAGCTCCCCAAATTGATCTTTTGTAACATGGCTAAAATCACCAATCATATTATTTTCGTAATCAAATATTCGTGATTGACCTTCTCTCAAATCAATACAACTTAATCCGGGATGGTGACATATCCACAAACGATTCATCCGATCACATTCGATGCTATAACAATAATTCTTTTTGAGCCCCTCATCCATGGTAAGCTTCACTAAAGAATCTCCGGCATACTTTAAAATTCCCAAATTCTCTGTGGCCAACCATTTATTTCCATCTCTGTCTTCGGTCATATCAGCTACATTCACAGAACCGGCCATGAGTTTATGGCGCTCAATATCATTGTTGTCTATACTACAAATGCCATTGTTTTTTGGCCCTACCCAAATAACACCTTTACTGTCCTTATATAAGAAATTTATGGTGTTGTGTGATAATCCAGACGACATATCCAAATACTTTTGACTTTTATCAGCTGTATTAAGAATATAAATTCCTTCATTAGTAGCCAGATAAATTGTATCATCAAAACCTAAAATATCATTTATCATGTTACCTGGAGTAGACTTGGAATAAGGATATGAATTAAATTTCATTTTCCCAGATAGGCGATAGTACAAACCCTTATTTTGAGTTGCAACCCACAAAACATCATTATCATCTTGATATAAGCCGGTAATTTTATCCAATGGAATACCAAATGACGAATCATAATATTCGATATTCGTAAAGCACAATGGATCTGTCTTTAACAATCCTTTCTCTAATCCTATCCACAACTCATTTTTGGTACGAAGGGTAGAGTATACCTTTTGATTTTTAAAACCAATTTGTTCTAAATTATAAAAGATAAAGTAATCCCTGATCAATGAAGCAACTCCTCCACCATAAGTAGCAAACCAATAATTATTCTCACGGTCACAAAGAATTTCGTTTACAAAATCTGCTGATAAGCCGTTTGCAGTGGAAAAGTTAAACGAATTTGAATATTCTTCCTTATAAGGATCCCAAAGTAATTTAATTACGCCATGCCCCCATGAGGCGACAAGAATATTCCCATCTCGATCTTCATAAATATCTTTTATGGTTTCTCCTTCAATGTTAAAAAGTAAACACAACCGATTATCAACAATATGATTACTTGACTGGGAAGCAACTGAATATTTGTAAAAACCTGCATCCTGAGTACCTATCCAAAACTGTCCCGCATTGGCTCTACTAGGCTTTATACATTCGATTTGTGTATTTGGAATTTGATCTAATTTATTAACTTCTACATGATCAAAACCTTCACTAAACTTCACGTGCAAAAGTCCATCTGCGGTTCCGACAAGAATCTCTGAAGCATTGACAACGGCTACAGAATAATAACGATTTCTACCAAATATTTTGCGATCAAAGAAAGTTCTTACTTCTTTTTGTGGGGAAATACGAAATAATCCTCTATTCTGATCAACAGCCCAAATATTACCCACTTCATCTTCTGCAATATCATGAACGATAGAATTGGTTATATCAATTTCAATGGAGTGAAATAATTCACCGTCAAAATAGCTTAAATTACCATTACTATGACCTGTCCATAAATATCCATTACTTGCCAAAAAAAGTTTTTGAACCGCATCATCGGCCAAAGAATCTCGATTAGTAAAAGTTTTAAATTCAAAGCCATCATACCTTACAAGACCTTGTCCGGTAGCAATCCATACATAACCATGATGATCCTGAACCAAACTGTAGATATAATTCTGAGGTAGCCCAACTGAACTATCATAATTTTTAAAATCATAAGTTTGTGCATTTAAAGCTAAGCACATCCATACTGACAGTTGAATTAAAATTAGCCTCAATTGAATTGGAATCATTTGGCAAGTTTTTAAAAATTATTTTTTCTTAGGGGTTAATCCAATATTATAAACATAACGAGGAATGCCTCCAATAGGCACACTATAAAATTTCACCGATTCTCCGTATTGGTTTTCAAGATAAATAACCACATTATTACTCTTTATAAGAGCGTCTTTGTTCTTAATCATTTGAATATCCCATGATGAATTTTTTTCCTTTTCGGTGACTTTATGCTCACTGGTTACCCAATTGGCATCATTGGATACGGCCATTTTTTCACCGTTTTTATTTACGGAAATAATACGGATAATTCCATCATTATCCCAATCAAAATTAGATTGTTTGATGGAAACAATCTCATTGTCCATATATGGGTAAATATGAGCGATTTGATCACGGTTATCGTGCATACGAAACTTATATCTGAAGTAATATGCAAAAGCACCTTCTACGTCCACATTTTCGTCTGGCGAAGATGAAATGTATAGCTTATACAAGTTTCCATCATCGCCACTTACCCCTTCAATCAAAATTTTAAAGCTATTTCCTCCTTCACGAGGAAGATTTTCACCTTCAGTGGGATTTATAGGACCAAAAGTATACCACTTTCCATCATATTTAGAATCATTCCCAAAAGTTTTGGAAGCTAATAAGGTTCCACTATCGTAATCACCATCCAAATTCATTTTTTTGGCATCAGGATGGGAACAACTTTGAATCCCTCCATAAATTTCGTAACGCATTTTGGTATCCCAGTCACTTTGCTGTTCATCTAAAGTTCCTCCAATTTCGGGATCGAAAACACGAACATATATCGGTTCTGTATAACTTTCCGGTATTGCAAAAAAGATCATCTGACAAAAATTATCATCGCCCCAGGCATATTCGCCCTTGTTACCAAAGGTAACCAGATAAGGAATGTTTTCATCAACACCAGGAACAGGTTGAGCACTTATTGAAACAGTATTAACTACCAATAATACTCCGGCAAGAAAAGCTATAAGACGTATTTTCATTATTCTATTACAATTATTTCTTTTGAAGAACATTTTTTCACTTCCGGAAAACCTTCAGAAACCATACCACAATTAACACTAAACTTACCTACGTTTTTAAAAACATGGTTTACAACAGCACCTTTTTGACGGCTTCCATCTTCAAATTCCCAATAAAAACCTTGTGTTTTTAGGTTGCCTAAATATGAATCTGATACGTCAAAAACCACAGGTTGACCAACTTTCACAGTATCTTTTGAAGAGATATAAACTTGCTCAGACCGCTGAAGATCAACATCATATTCTGCTACTGTAAACAATTTTTCATGAGTTAATGTATCCACAGCATCTAATTTGATATGATATGCCCCTGGTCCGGCAAAACAGTGGTCTACATTGGCTCCATTAGCAAATTCTCCATCTCCAAAATCCCATGTGTATACAATGGGTTTAGAGGTGGATTGATCCGGGCCATTCTCAAATAAAGTAAAACAGTATGAATCTTCCGTTTGTTCTTCACAGGTTTGAAATTCAGGAAATTCTACATCAAAACGAAACAATTTATCATTTTTTCCAGACCGGTCAGATGTAAAAACTCCCCAAGACTCGTCGTCACTCAAATAACAACCAAAGTCATTACTAGCGGTATTTATCTTTTGGTCGTAGGGTATAGGTTTTGACCATCCTTTCTCTGTTTTTATGGTAAAATAAATATCCATGCCTCCTTTACCCCCATGTCCTTCAGAGGCAAATAAGAGTTTACCTGATGGATGATAAAATGGAGTTACTTCATTTTCCTCGGTATTAACGGCACTGCCAAGATTTTGAACATTGTCCCATTTGCCATTTATTTTTTCAGCGACCCAAATGTCACTTTTTCCATATCCATCTTTATTATCAGCAACAAAGAAGAGGGTATTCCCATCTGGAGTAATACTTGGTTGCCCAACATTGGATTTTTTCTTATTAACGTTTAAATCCGAAAGTCTGCCAAAACCAGTCTTTTTTAATGGTGCAGAATATATCCCGAATGTGCTTCCAAATCTGAACTTAGCTCTGCTTTGGCGATAGGTATTATAAGGTGTTTTGGTAATAAAAATATCTTCTCCATCGCGAGAAAACATGATACATGGAGTTGAATAGGGACTTAATTCTTCTAAATCATAAGCAGTTACCTTACCAAAACTTCCATCTTCAATTAAGGGAACCTGATAAATGCGATATAAATTCCTTTTATTTTGATCGTAATAATTAATCAACCAACTACTTTTTCGGTCGGACGAAAAATAAAGAATAGAATCTTTCAGAATAGGGGACATATCATTAGAACCCTTTCCTCCCAGATCAAGCTCTTGTACTTTCAAACTCTGAGAATACACATCAAGCCCAAGAACAGCCACTAATAATATTATTACAAACGATCTTATCATAGCAGTTAAAAGAATTTAGGATTTGAAGATGGTAGCTTATAACCAAAATCAAATTGCAACGATAGCTCATGCGTGCCTGAATTATAAGAACTTACTTCTGTCATTGTAAAATCAAAGCTGTAGGTAAATCTCAACTGAGGATTGATTTGATATCCTAATAAGGCGACTGCATCTTGAGTTGTTCGATATGAACCTCCAATCCAAATTTGATCATTGTAAACAACAGTTGCACTCATCTCAAAATTGGTTGCATCATCAAAATTCATAGCTACTAATGCACTGGGTTGAACTTTCCATAGCTCTGATATTTCGTACATGTATCCTGCATTTAACAAGTAATTAGCTTTACCAATATTAAAAGTTCCCTCTTTTTGGCCATAAGTATCAAAAAAGAAGAAATTTGGAATAGAAAAACCGAGGAAAAATTGATGACTATACAAAGCTGATCCAAATCCAAGTATTGGATTAATTCCTGTTTCATTACTAGCAAATTCAGGATCAATGTGAGTTTCATCAAGCGTATTTACCTGCGTCCAGTTTAGAGCATAAAAGTCTGCACCTGCAGATAATGCAAACGCCAACTTAGTATTTTTATCCATCTTCAATCGATAAGCATAGGAAAAGGATGCACCCGATTGATTAACCACTGACACAGAACTATTAAATAAGCTAAAACCTACTGCGACATTGTCATTAGGCAAAGGAACATGACTTGAAAAAAACTGAGAACTTGGAGCCCCATTTAGTCCTGCCCACTTCTTACGATAGCCTCCAAACAAACTTAATGCCTCCCTATTTCCGGCAAAGGCAGGATTTATGGCATAGTGATTATGCATGTATTGACTCATCGAAACCCTGTTTTGAGCTGACAAATCAAAAACTATTAGAAATACAGGTAGTATTATTAGAAATATCTTATTCATGAAAACAATCAATTCTCTCCTTTTATAATCAAGAAATCTTTAATGGCTTCAATACCATCTCCGGTAAATACATAATAATAGGTACCATTCGATAATCTTTCCCCACTAGTTGCTACTCCATTCCATCCTTCATTTGAAAAATTATCTTGTGAATAAACCAATTTTCCATTTCCATCGAAAACAACCAATTTATTATTAGGAACTTTCTCAGCTCCGCCTATTATAAACATATCATTTATTCCATCTCCATTGGGTGAAAATCCATTCGGATTGGTTAACCCTCTTTGTTTTATTATAACCTCATCACTTTGAGATTCACAATATTTAAAATTAATGATCCAATTAACTTTATTATCTCCTTCTTTTAGACCATTTAAAGTTGCATCATGCCGATTACCTGGATCAAAACTAAGAACATCTGAAATAGCTTTCCAAAACGGTTCTCCATAAGCAGGCTCTCGTGCGGATAAAACAACATTCGACTGATTAAAAACAATGGTATCATTTCCGGCAAAAGCAGTAATCGTATCGGGTTCAAAAAATACATCAACTGAGACTTCATCTGAACAAACAGTATATCCGTCAAAAGAACTAACTGTTTCGGTCCAAACTAAACTATTATCTTCAAAAACAGCACTCTCAAAATTAGTCTGGTATGAATTGGCATCTTCGAAAACACCCTTTCCAGACCAAATTCCTGAATATTGATAGTTTTCAGAAACGGTAACACTAGGACTAGCCTGTAGATTGATGCTTTTACCACAAACATTTTCAACTGATCCAGCATCAGCTTTTGGAACCGGAAGAACATGGGCAGTAAAATATAAATCAGAATAAACCGTTTCACAACCATGTATATCGGTGATTTTTGTAAACTGATAAGTTGTGGTTTCTGTAGGTGATACAGAAGTTGATAATCCATTCCCACTATGAATGGAAAATATGGTATTATTTACCGCATAATCGATCTGTACTTCAAAATCACTATTGGCATCTACCTCCATCAAAATAGATTCACCTGCACAAAATGTTGAATCTGCTTTGGGCAATGTCATTGCCGGGGGCTCATTAAACAGAATAGACAGCTCATCGGAAGAAGTACAACCATCTATTGTGGCCGTTAATGTTAAATTATATTCTCCATAATTATTAGCAACACTTGCGGAAGTATTCAGCTTCGTTTTATCACCAAACGATACATTTGAAGAGGTACTAGTCCAATTATAGAATGGAATAAAACGCTTAAGAAAATCACTATCCGAAATAACACCGGGTAGCTGATCCAATACATTGGAACACTCAACTAGATCAGGACCTAAATTCACAAAGGGATTACGATCATAAACCACTGTTTTGGTTGTATCTTCTCCTTTTGATACAGGACAATTATTGGCATCCCTCATTTCGGCTACAAAAATGGTATCCTCCCGATTTATTTTAATTGATTTTGAATCAACTCCTTGCGGATCAGGATATAAATAATATCCAGTTTCAGGAAAAAGATTACCTTTTGTATCTTTAAATTTATACGAATAATTTCCTGCTCCATCTTTTACAGCCATCTGAATAGTTGCGGCTTGATCTCCATCCAACGAAGAACAAATATGACTTAGTGCAGTTATTGTAGGTCGTGGAGAACCCAGTAATTGAACACTTGCAGAAGCTTCTTCTTTACAGGCTCCATTTTCTTCCACAAAGATCATCTCGTAAGTACCTGGCTTGTTGGCCTCGATAATAACACTATCCATCCCGGTAAAACCTACTGTCTCTTTTATTATGAGGCCTGCAACATCTTTCCAATAATAAGTTCCTTTATCAAAGGTAGGGATTGCATGTAAAGTATCCTGATAACCACATTTAGGCACATCATTATGACCAATTAATGGAGAGACCGGTTCATCGACCATAAAGGTCCAGTTTCCGTCTACAATTTTATCACCATCATAGCCAACTGTATTAATCGTCCATGGCCTGGGGATATCCGCATCAAAAAACTTTTTCAAAACAACACGTCCAGAAACAGACTCACTAATTAACCTTTTAACAATCCCATCTAAATCAGGAAATAATGCATCTCCATTAGCAACAATTAGATCTTTTTTCAATCTAACACCACTCACCGGATCATATATATCATACACAAAACCTATAGGGGCCTTGACATTTTCTAATTTGATTTTTAAATCTGCACTAAAACTTCCACAAGAAGCTGTATCGGAATTTACAATAGTGGCTTTTTGTTGTGAAAAAACATTGCCGGCAAACATGAACCCAAGAAACGCCAGCACATAAATAATTATGTGCGAGAAAAACACTTGAATCAAAATATAAAGACTTTTACGATACATTGAATTAGATTCTAATATGGCACATAAAATGACCAACAAACGAAACTTAAAAATACCAAACAATTTTCTAATGTTCACACTGAACAATAGCTAATTTGCGTCAAAAAACATTTCGTCGTCATAAAAATACGTTCAATGGTCAAAAAAAGTTTTAAAAATAGCAGATTTATTTAACAAAACCTTTTCGTTCTCAATCAGCAATAAGTGCGACAACAAAGCTTATAAGCAAAAAAAACCGTCTCAAAAAATTGAAACGGCTTCTTAATTATTTTTGTGAAACTAAAGCTTACTCAGCTTGCGGCTCTTCTGTAGCACCTTCAGCAGCTTCACCTTCAGTTTCTTCGCCAGCAGCAGTTTTGGCAGCAGCTTCAACTTCGGCAGCTAATTCAGCTTTTTTCGCAGCTAAAGCTTCAGCTCTCTCAGCATTCACTTTAACCTCTTGTTCAAAGCGAGCTTTTTCAGCATCAGCCTTTGCACCTGAAAGTTGATCTTTTTTCGCCTGAACTTTTCCTTCTTTCGTAGATAACCACGCCTCGAAACGTTTCTCAGCTTCAGCCTCATCGAAAGCACCTTTTTTAACACCCTCTAAAAGGTGTTTTTTCATCATAACGCCCTTGTAAGACAAAATTGCTCTACAAGTATCTGTAGGTTGAGCACCATCATTTAACCATGATAAAGCTTTATCAAAATTAAGGTTGATAGTAGCAGGATTAGTGTTAGGATTGTATGAACCGATCCTTTCAATATACCTGCCATCTCGTGGCGCCCTGCTATCAGCTACCACAATGTGGTAGTAAGCATACCTCTTACGTCCGTGTCTTGCTAATCTAATTTTTACAGCCATTGGACAAATTTTAACTTTTAATTAATAATGCAAATAAACAACCTACGTTTATTCTTGTTTCAAATAGCTAAATAAACAACTCGTGCATATTTTAGCGGGTGCAAATATAGAGTTTATTTTAGTGAAAAAGAAACTATTTATAGAAATTAAAGTTAAAGAGTCAAAGATTAATACTACAATTTCAGGGATACTTTTACCCGGCTAAACATTAGACAAACTTATAATCCATTTAATTAATTATACTTGTCCATCTAACTCATTCAAAGCCTTATAAACTATTTTTCAAACAATTATAAAAAAACAAATCACCAACAAAAATCAAATATGATTACAACCATTTTATTCGACCTCGGAGGAGTAGTACTTGACATAGATCCACAAAAAAGCATTGAAGCTTTCCAAAAGCTTGAATTAAAAGATGTAGATAAACTGATTTCAAATGCTCATCAAGAAGGTATTTTTAAAACATTTGAAATTGGGGGAATTAATGAAAGAGAATTCCTTACAGCCATACAAGAACAACTTCCTGAAAAGGTAGAGGATCAAGAAATTATCGATGCCTGGAATGCGATGTTGATTCATCTTCCCGAAGAACGAATCAGACTTATTGAAGAATTAAAAAAAAGCTTCAAAGTAATGATATTAAGTAATACTAATAAAATACATATTGAGAAATTATATGAAATGGGAGCTGAATACACAGACATGTCCAACCTATTTCATCATAAATTCTATTCTTATGAAATGGAATGCAGAAAACCGGATGCCATCATCTACGAAAAGGTTTTAGAGCAAAGCAACACCAAAGCTGAAAACATTTTATTTTTGGATGACAACCAACAAAACATTGACACTGCCAGCAACTTAGGTTTTCAAGCTAAACTTGTTACGAGTTCGAATGATATGATAAAAATAATCAAAACCTATTTAACAGCTTTAGTCTAATTGACATTTAAGGTCTATTGATTTAAATTCATAATACACCCATTTCCTAATTCAGAAAGAATGAAGCTCTTTTTGAATTAGGAAATCTTTTAAAACAAGTATTATGAATTACCTCACTGTTCTTATACTGAATGGTATTTTTTTAAGCATTACAACCATTGCATCCTCACAAAACTACACTTACAGGGGACCGGTCAGCACTTCTTTAGGTTCCAATTCCACTACTGACGATTCACCATGGGCAGTTTTTTCTAACTTTTCAATCTCATGTTTTAGCAAGCAAAATTCAATTGGCATCAGTTGTGAGCGACGCTACAACATTGAAGAACTAAACACAAGAACATTAGTCGGGAACTTTCGTACCAAATACGGACAAATTTCTGCAAGCATCCTTCAAGATGGTCCGGGTTATAATCTTTTCGGCAAATACAATTTGGCCTACAGCAGACTTTTTGGATCCAAACTAGCCGTTGGCTTGCAATACAATTATCTCACACACCAAATTGAAGGTTCGGAATTAAGCAAATCAGCTTATTCATCGGTCGGTTTCACATATGCAAGCTCATCTTCTTTAACTATTGGAATCCTAATACAAAACCCGGAACTAGCCAAAATAAAATACGGAAATTCACAATTTAACATTCCAAGCCTTTTCAACATCGGGATTAAATGGCAAGCAATCGAAATCTTCAACCTTAGAGCTGAAGTAGAAAACAGTCTACATCAGCATTCTATCTATAAAGTGGGATTCGAAACAGAGTTTGTAAAAACATTAGAAGTGCGGCTTGGGATTAACACAAGTCCACAACCTTATTCCATAGGCGCAGGATACGCTTACAAAAAGATTCATCTTGCCGTGAGCATCAATCTCCATTCACAACTTGGAGTTACATCATCAGGAGCCATCTCATACCTTATCTAATTCTTGTCTCCAACATGAGAAAGCTTGTAGCATTTATATTCTGCATCATCCAATTCCAGAATTTATTTTCCCAAGAATACATTCCGGAAAATTTTCTTATCGATAAAATTGAATCACTAATTGAACACGAAGAGTGTACAATAAATTATGACGAAATCATTGAAAACCTGGCTTATTTACGGAAAAATCCCATTAATCTCAATAACACTTCTAAAACTGAACTTGAGCAATTAATATTTTTAACCGATAATGATATAGAAAACATTCTCTTTTACATTTACCAACACAAACCTCTGCTGACTCTATATGAACTTCAAGCAGTTGAAGGACTAAAGATCCAAACCATCAAACTACTTCTTCCATTTGTATCCATCCAAGAAAGCTCACTTCCACTCAAGAAAACATTTAAAGGTAATATTCTTACCAGATTAGGCTCTACGCTTGAAACTCCTGAAGGATATCTAGAAACAGACTCCACCACATCAGCTTATTTAGGCTCAAAAGAAAAACTATTAATAAAAGGGAACATGGAAATAAACCAAAAAATTCTTTCCGGTTTCACTTTAGAAAAAGATCCGGGAGAATCTTACTACTACAATTCTAATTTAACCGATTTCCAATCAGCTTTTCTTGAATGGAAAAATCCTACAAAATACATTGACAATATTATTATTGGGGACTTCAAAGTTGCTTTCGGGCAAGGATTAGGAATGTGGACTGATCTGGCATTTAGCAAAACAAACCAAACTGCTCAGATTCGTCGACGCGCTAAAGGAATTCAAAAATACAGTTCTTCAAATGAGTGCAACTACCTCAGAGGAATCGCACTGAATTCCAAATATGACAAATTTACGTTGTCGCCTTTTTTCTCAACTAAATACATCGACGCCACATCTAACAGCGATAGTTTAAGCATCTCATCCCTAACTACATCTGGTTATCATCGCACTTATAACGAGCTGAATAAAAAACACAATACCAGAGAAGTGACCATAGGTAATAACCTCTCGTATAAACACCACCTCTTTCACCTTGATTTGGGCTATGCTAATTGGAAGATAGATAAACCATTACAACCTGAAAGTCACATGAAAAACATTTATAAATTCTCTGGAAAAGAAATTAACAAAGTCTGGCTAGCTCATTCTGTATTCTTCTCAAAAATCAGATTATATGGAGAAATTACGTCACAAAACAACTATGAAATTTCTGTTTATGAAGGAATCACATTTTCACCTACTCCCGACATTATTCTATCGGCATCGTACCGAAACTACAATAAAAAATACAACTCCCAATTTGCAAATCCTTTTGCAAACTCGTCAAATCCGTCGGCAGAAGAAGGCTACTTTACAAGCTTTTATCTGAGACCGCAATATAAATTGGAATTCACCGGCTATTTTGACTTATTTAACTACTCTTGGCTTAAACATTCAAGCTATGCCCCTTCAAATGGCAGCGACTATTTGCTTCAATTAAACTACCAGATAAACGATTATTCAAGTACTTATTTTAGGATTAAAACAAAAAAAGACTTCACAAACAATGCAGAAAACAGCAAGCAATATACTTTAATAAGTTCTGAAAAAACGCAATACCGAATAAACTATAAATTCAAAATAAACAAAAACTGGTCTTCAGAAACGCAATTAAACTACAACTTTTATAAAAATTCTACATCCTATAAAGCCCAAGGCTACCTAATCTACCAAGACTTTAAATGCGATTTTAACTCAAAAGCTACTGTGGCTTTTCGATATGCGATGTTTAATACAGATGATTTCAATAGTCGTATTTACAGTTATGATCCGGATGTATTATACGCTTTTTCAATCCCTTCTTATTCAGATAAAGGATATAGATTGACCTTCAATTTAAAATACTCTGTAAATAATCACTTCATAATTTGGATGAAAATCGGCCACACAAACTATGCCAACAAGAACATTATTTCATCAGGCAATCAACAAATCAACAGCAACTGCTTAAACGAAGGTAAAATCCAGATTAACTATTCGTTCTAAAAACTAAACCTATAACCAAACGTTATTCACCAACAAACAAATAATCTTCACACAACAATTTATTGAACTCACGGAAATTTCAGAACACTGGCTTTAACACCACAGTAAGGAAGAGTAATAAAGAAATGCTATATTTACGTCCAATACATTTTATGAAGATTCAAGATGAATAACCTGTTTAAGGCAATTACCCTTAAGTCAACGGGGGCCGATGATATTTTTGAAGTTGAAACAATACAGAATCTATGGAGTGGGTATGGAAAAATAATCCGTTATGGATTAAAGGGAGCCGACCGGGAAACTGTAGTTGTTAAACACGTCATTTTACCAGAACACTCCAATCAACCACATGGTTGGAATACAGAATTTGCCCATGAACGCAAAATCAAATCCTATCTTGTAGAAACGGTTTGGTATGATCGCTGGGCACATCGTTGCGATGACTCCTGTCGCATTCCGGAATGCTTTGCCATTGAGTCAAAAAATGATGAAATCATGTTGGTTCTTGAAGACCTAAACAGCAGTGGGTATCCTCGAAGAAAAAAGAACATTTCGCTTAAAGGCATTAAGGTTTGTCTGACTTGGCTTGCAAATTTTCACGCGACCTTTATGGGGGAAACCTCGGAATATTTATGGGAAGTGGGCACCTATTGGCACCTCGATACGCGGCCTGATGAATACAAGGTTATGAATGACATCCCACTGAAGAAAGCTGCCCGAACCATTGATAAGAAACTTCAGGACTCACCTTACCAAACATTTGTACACGGGGATGCCAAATTGGCAAATTTCTGCTTTTCTTCAGATGGAACAAAAGTAGCAGCAGTTGATTTTCAATATGTTGGTGGAGGATGCGGCATGAAGGATGTGGCTTACTTTATCGGAAGCTGCTTATTCGAAGAGGATTGTGAAAAACTTGAAACTACATTACTCGATTTCTATTTCCAAGAACTTAGAATGGCTCTCACGAAACGAAATAAAAACATCAATCTGGATGAACTAGAAGCTGATTGGCGAGCATTATATCCGGTGGCCTGGACCGACTTTCATCGCTTTTTAAAAGGTTGGCGCCCTGATCACTGGAAAATAAACAGTTACAGTGAGAGGTTAGCCAAGCAAGTTGTGGAAAGCTTAACAAACTAATGCGATGCCACTCTCTTCCAAAGATTTAAATACTTTATTACAAGACGCCCTAAAAGCTGCTCAAGATGCCGGGCAGCTTATTTCATCTTATGGTGCAAGAATTCCCAAGACTCAAACAAAAGTTGCGGGAGATAGTCTTGCATCACAGGTGCTTACCGAAGTCGATTTATTAAGTGAAAAATTAATACTTGACACTTTAAATCACAACATTGAAAAGTATAACCTTGGTGTTTTAGCAGAAGAGAGCCATGACGACTCCAGCCGCTTCGAAAAGGAATTCTTTTGGTGCATTGATCCCCTTGACGGCACCCTTCCCTTCACGGAAGGAACTTCAGGATATGCAGTTTCAATAGCTTTGGTAGCACAAAATGGAACACCGCACATTGGAGTGATATACGACCCGAACAAGAATCAATTATATCATGCCATAAAAAATGGCGGAGCTTTTTTAAATCATAAACCTTGGCACATAAGTCCATCTCAACACCTTGACAACCTAACTGTTATTTGCGACAGAAGTTTTAAAAAACACCAACTCTTTAACCCTATCATTAGAGAATTAAATGAATTTGGTCTAATAAATAATTTATGCAAGGTAAATCTAATTGCTCATGGTGGCGCTGCCATGAATGCCATTTGGGCAATTGAAAACCAGCCCGCGTGCTATTTTAAACTTCCAAAAAAACAAGATGGCGGTGGAAGCATATGGGATTATGCAGCAACCGCTTGCATTTATAGGGAACTTGGGTTATTTGCCTCTGATATTCAAGGAGAAAAGCTCAACTTAAACAATAAACAAAGTACATTTATGAATAAGAAAGGTATTCTGTTCTCTTCGTCTAAAACGCTAAAAGAATTCATTATTCAGCTAAACATAAAGCTATAATAAAAGGTAGAGTTATACAACTCCACCTATTCTCAGGTTTATCTATTTGCTATTCTAAACCGAATGTTTTTTGAACCTTTATTTCCTAGCTTATCATACGCCTCCACAAGTACAGTATATATTTTCTCGGCATTAAACATCTGAACATCTGAGGGATTACTTCCAATGGAATAATCTCTTCTTATCCCTCCATCAATGGTATAAAAAATAGATTGCGTGCCACAATATCGATCTGTAGCCCCTATATACATATTGACATAAGGAGGGTAAACTTCAATTGTTTCGCCATCTACAACTTCCTGACGAATAGACTTAATACTAAACCGGACAAATACCTCCGGACCATCCACATCAACAACAACTTCACTAGTCTTTATAACTTCCTCATTATTAACATTGTCTAAAGATTTAAATTCAATCTTATGATACCCTCCGCCAGTTAATTTCAAGGTACTTCCCATAATAAAATTACCATTATCTATTTTATAATCAATCTCTTTGACTCCGGCACCATGATCTTTTGAAAAAATAGTTATATCGGTATCTTCGCCAATAAACAATGTATCACGAGCAAAAAACTTAGGATTCTTATAAGTTATTCCGGATACAGGAGCATCTCCATCCACATAAAAAGATTTCTGTTGGATAGATGATTTATTCTCAACCATATCAACAGCTTGATACCAAACAATATTTTTTCCAATCTCCTCAAACTTAAACGGTTCGGAATATTCCATTTTCAAATCCGTACTATTGATCGAATATTGAACCCGATCAATAAAAAGCATATCATCTTCACCGTCTAACTTTAATCGGGTGCGAGGAGAAATAAATTCTAAACTTCCATTTTTATAATAATCACCAATTACAAGAAAAGTAGCTTTGGGTGGGGTATTATCAATGATAAAATCTTTAATGGCGGCTAAAGAAGCTTCACCATCTGAGTTTCTATCGCTGGAATTAGCTACATTATCTATTGCAAAAAACTTAAAAGAATGACCTCCCCCTGAAAACTGAGACAAAGAAATAGGAGTAGTATATAAGATAGCCGGCTTTTCATCAATCTGATAATACAAATGTTTAACCCCTGCAACATCATCAAAGGCACTTAATTTAATTTTAGCATTTCCGGATAAGGTATCTTTATTCGCATTTCCGACAATTTCCCATGACACAGTTGGTGCTGTTTTATCTACAACAAATGCATACTCGTTGACTTGCTCTACATTACCTACATGATCAACGCCATAAAATTTAAGCTCATAATCTTTTTCTTGCTCAAAGCTTAGAGAATCTTTATAGGTTTTATATGGCCCTCCATCTATTGAATAATATAATTTATCTATACCGGAAACTTCATCGAAGGTTTTTAAATTTACCACCAAATTATTTCCATAGATCACTTTGCCCTCTTTAAGAAATCGGGTTGCGTTTAAAAACTTAGCACTACTTTTGGGGGAAATTCCATCAGCATACACATCAAAAATGATATCAGCCTCAGGCATTACAACTTTTTTAGTAATTGGATCGACCTGTGAGGGTGTTCTGATTGCATTTCTGCCTTCTTTTTCAAAATATAAGGGATTTACACTTTGAGGTGATTGTTGACTACTTAGTTTTTGCAAATTAGAAGCATCAGGTGTTGCCCCAATAAAAAGATAAATGGGTTGATTTTTATTCACATAAAGCCTTCCATCCGAACTGGTATAAGTCTTTTGGGCATGCTCTAATTGATTTTGAGCTACAACATTATTAATAAAAAAGAACCATAACGAAAACAGTGTAATTAATAATCTCATACCTTTCAGAGTTTATTTTCTACTATGCACTAAAATATTAATAGTTATTCTTTGGAAAAAATTATCGCTTGGGAAAATTCACTAATTCTTCACAGCTCTTCATACATCATCAATCGGCACCAAAACGACTACAGTTTTTCAAAACAGTACATTTTAAAAGCACGATGAGCAAATATGCCCTATCGTACTTTTTTTCTCACTTACAAAACTACTTGCTAGCTATTTTAAAACGAACAGTCTTAGTTCCTTTATTTCCAAGCTTATCAACAGCCTCAACCAAAACGGAATACATCTTCTCTTTAGTAAACATCTGTACATCAGAAGGATTACTTCCAACTGCATAATCACGCTTAACTCCTCCATCAATGGTATAGAAAATGGACTGAGTACCACAATATCTATCTGTAGCTCCAATATACATATTTACATAAGGCGGATACACCTCTATCGTTTCGCCATCTACAACTTCTTGACGAATAGATTTAATACTAAAATTAACATACACTTCTGGACCATCAATATCCACAACCACTTCACTTGTTTTAAACAGCTCTTCATTATTTACATGATCATAAGCTTTAAAGGCAATTTTATGAAGTCCACTTCCAGTCAGTTTCAATTGTTTACCCTCAACATATCCTCCATTATCTACTTTGTATTCGATCTTTTGGACACCGGCAGCAGCATCTTTTGAAAACAATGAGATACTAGTACTTTCGCTAATAAATAAGGTATCCCGTGCAAAAAACTTTGGCGACAAATACTGAATTCCTGAAACGGGCGCTTCTTTATCATAGAATACCGTTTTCTTCTGCATCAATGATTTATTTGCGACATAATCCCACGACTGTGCTCTGATGGCCTGAAAGCCTTCCTGATCTAATAGATTAAACGGTTCGCCATATTGCTCTTCCAGTGAAGTAGAGTTAATGGAATAGTTAATTTTTTTAATTCCAAATAAATCATCCTCTCCGCTTAACTTCACTTTCGTTCTGGGAGAAACATAAGTATATTGGCCATTGTACACATCTCCTTCTAATTCAATGCTGGCAGTTGGAGGTGTTTTATCCACGATAAAAGCATGAATGGATAATCCATTATCAAGATCTCCCCCTTTACTGGTGTTAGAAACGTTATCATCAGCAAAAAATTTAAAAGCATGATCTCCATCGGGTATCTCATTTAATGGTATTGGGCTTAAATAAGTTTTAAGCGGGCCTTCATCGATTTGATAAAATATCTTTTTAACCCCCGAAATTTCATCTTTTGCTAAAAGTTCAATTTTTGACCTTCCTGACAATGCGTTTTTATCAGCTACATCTCCTAATAATTTCCAAGCTACAACAGGTGCCGTTACGTCAAGAGTAAACTCACGAATTTTGGGTAATTCAACGTTTCCAACTCGATCCACACTATAATACTTAAGTGAATAATCTTTTTCGACATTCAATCGGATGGTATCTTCATACTTCTTATATGGAGCCCCATCAATAGAATAAAACACCTGATCGACACCTGACACTTGATCTCCTGCGTTTAAGCTAATTCCTAAACCTTTTCCATAAATAATTTTACTCTCTTTAATATATTTACTGGCATTCGAAAATTTAACCCCGGTGGATGGGGCTAAGCCATCTGCATAAACATCGAAAATAATATCAGCTTCAGGAACTACTGCTTTTTTAGTTACCGGATCAACCTGCGAAGGGGTTCGAATCGTATTTCTTCCTTCGGTATCAAAGTAAAAGGGATTTGCATACTTGGGTGTACTTTGGCTGGGCAGTTTCTCAACTTGCGTAGGATCTGCCGAAGTTCCTAAAAACAAATACATCGGCTGGGTTTTATTAATATAAAGTTTACCGTCTGTATCAGTAAACATTTTCATTGGATGAGTTTGCGGTTCCTGTGCTGAGGCAAACAATATACTAAACACCAATATACCAACAACATTAAGACATAACTTCATAGGACAAGTATTATTTGGTTTATTTATCAATAATACGGCAAGATGAATAAGAAGTTAAGAGTATTCATCTATTCTATTAAACCTTTAATCAAAACATTATATTTACAGTAAAATTACATTTAACAGAAAATAACACTTATGGGCCTTCTTCGAACAATTAAAAGTGAATATGAGTTTTACGAAAGCATGGATCAAGAATGTATTGTTGCCATAGAACGTACTGATTGTCAAAAAATAAAAGCTTTCTTCAAACGCAATAAAGGAATTAAACCTCTACCAAGCGAATTAATTACCGGCTATAAAATGATACTGGATGAAGAATTTGACTCTTTGAAAATAGATTTTTCGAATACCTTTGAATTTGAGATTAAAAATCTACACAAACTATAAACCCAAAGTTATTACAAAACCTAAAGTCACGCTTAGATGACTTTATACCCATCAAAAGCGATTTAATTAATACGATTAACGATCTTTTTTAGAATATCGAATGTTTGAGTCTTGATTTAATGGTTTACACTCTTCATTCCCATTTTTTTGATTAGATTTATAATTATTGTAACAATAACACAATAGCTATGAAAAACTCTCTGTTGCTGTCTATACTATTATCTATTTGTTTTTCAACACTTGGACAAAACTCAAAACAGTTCTTTAAAGCCGGAAAAAAATTTTCGGAAATTAATGATTTTACCAATGCCATAGAGCAATACACACAAGCGATTAAGCTCGATCCCAATTATGAGGATGCCTATCTTGAAAGAGCTTATGCTTTCGAAAAAAACAAGCAACTAAAAGAAGCAGTTTCTGATTTTGACAAGCTCATTTCTTTGGAATTCAACGATGAAATTGTCTATTTCTCAGCAGCTAAAATATGCTATGAATTAGAAGATTACAACAAAGGGCTAAAGTTTGTAAAATTGGTACTCGAAGAACGGAAAGTTAAATTTGACGCTTACCTACTACAAACCCAGATGCTCTTAAAAACAGAGGACTATTCGAATGCTATTGCATCAGCAGACATTGCCCTCAACTTACAAGAAACAGCAGAATTACACTACTACAAAGCTTTAGCCTTTGAGGCAACCAATTTTCAAGACATTGCCGAATCAGAATATCATTCTGCACTAAGACTTAAACCGAATTACATAGAAGCTCTATTAGGATTGGCAACGCTTGAATTAGAACTAAACAAACTAGACAAGGCATTGGTAACCTCAAATAAAGCTGTTGCTACAAAAGAAAAAGGACAAGAGGCCTATCTCATAAGAAGTCGAGTATACGCTGCATTAATTGATTATCCAAGTGCCATTAATGACATGTCACGCAACATCATGTTGAATCCAAACAATGCAGACCTGTATTTAATTCGCGGAACGTACTACCAAGAATTTACCCAACATCAGAATGCCATTAATGATTTTAATAAAGTTATTTTAATGGATAAAACTAATGTTCAGGCATATTATAAAAGAGCTTATTCGTATGAGCAAATAGCAAATTATAATGCAGCCATTAAAGACTATACAAAACTAACGGAATTACAAGCTTACGATGGAAATGCTCAAGAACTTTTGGACAAAGCAAATGTCAGATTATTTGAATTAAACAGAGAAAGCAATAAACCTCAGATTGTAATTACCCACCCTACCCCGGTAAATACAAATGAGGTTAACTATGCCAAAAATTTAAATGAAATTGAAATCACAGGAACCATCATTGATGCAAGTGCCATTAAAGCCGTAAAAATAAATGATGTGAATATTCCATTTGAGAAGGAAGAAAAAACCTTTAAGGCAACCATCGGTACGGTAAATACAGAAACATTTATTGTAAAAGCCATAGATGCCTATGACAATGTGAGTGAAACAACCTTTAAACTTCATAAAACTGAAGTAGATGCTCCTGTGGTTGCACTATTGGCCCCCTATTCTTCAGACAATGGTGAAATCTTTTTAGACTCTGACAACAACACTCTTTACATAGAAGGGAACATTAAAGATGAGAGTGCTATTAATAGTATTTTTATAGATGGTGTAACAGCCAGTTTTAAAATGAATGATATCAAACCTCGTTTTATGGCAACCATTGACATCAGCAACAAAAATAGCTTTACCGTAAGTGCAAAAGACATCCATGGGAATCAAGTCGATCAGGTATATAAGTTAAATCGGGATGGAATATCGCTTTTAAAAAACAATCCGATGGGGCGCACTTGGGCTATCTTTATTGAAAATTCAAACTACATCAATTTCCCTAGTCTTGATGGACCCGGACAAGACGTTACATTAATGCGTTCGGCTCTTACCCAATACGACATTCACAACATTATCCACAAAAAAGATATGAGCAAAGCAGATATGGAACGTTTTTTCCAAATCGAATTAAGAGATCTAGTTAAAAGCAATGGTGTAAGCTCAGTTTTAGTATGGTATGCAGGTCACGGAAAATTTGTAAATGATGTAGGTTATTGGATTCCTGTTGACGCTAATCGTAACGATGAATACAGTTATTATAGCATCAATCAATTAAAAGCATCATTACAAGTGTTTAATGACCACCTTGAGCACACGCTACTTATTACTGATGCTTGCGAGTCAGGTCCAACATTCTACCAAGCCATGAGAAGTGAAATAACCGAACGAAATTGTGGTGATTGGCAAGCTTCAAAACTTAAATCTTCACAAGTTTTCACATCAGCAGGGTATGAATTGGCATTAGACAACTCGCAGTTTACTAAAACATTTGCAAACATGCTCTCTAATAATCCAAACTCATGTATTCCAATTGAATCGATTGTGATAAAAGTGACACAAGCAGTTTCAGCAAATAATCAGCAGAGTCCTAAATTTGGTAAAATAGCAGGCTTATCAGACGAAAATGGAACTTTCTTCTTCATCAGTAAGGATTCAAAATAATTTTTAATACTTACAAAATGTATATCCTTTTTTTATGGATAATTATCATAATACAGACCTGCCCGATACTGGCGGGGACACAAAAGCACAGAGGGTTATGAAGTTAAACTCTAAAACTCTGTGACTCGCCGTTTCGAGTTGAAAGTTTTTGACGTTTTCCAATCTTTATTGCATTATGCGTCATTCAGAACATTCAGATTACAAATTTCAAATATTATGAATCGCCATTTATTAGCTCTTCTTCTTATTTTCAGTTTTATAAATGGCGGTGCCCAAACTTATTTCTTTGATAATTATAAGACTACTGATGGACTGGAGTCTTCAAAAATATACTCCATCTGCCAGCTTGACAATGGATATATATGGTTAGGTACCGACATTGGGGTTTCACGTTTTGATGGTTCTGAATTTATCAATTACTCAACCAATGATAGTCTTGCCAAAGGTGGAGCAAGGGTTTTGTATAAATCACAGGATAGCACATTATGGATAGGCCACGAATCCGGGGGATTAACCAAGTACAAAAACAATAAATTCACCCGAATCTCCAACTTGCCGATAAACAGCAACATAACTTCATTTTGCCAAGATAAGGAAGGTTACTTGTGGATCACGACCTATGCCAACGGCGCAATTAGAATAAGTAATCCATCTGAACCGGAAGAAAACATTGAATTTGAACAATTTATTGGCAAAGATTTAAGTGACCGGGTTTTTAACTCAATGGTATCTTCTGAAGGAAACCTTTATTTAATTACCGACATTGGAATTAAAGAATACAATTACCAAAACCACACATTTTCACGTTTTGTACCTGAAAACCTGGATACCTATTTTCAATTCTCGGTGATGTTTCAGGACAGCAAAAAAAACTTTTGGTACGGAACCTACAATGGAGGATTATACAAGCAAGAAATTGGATCCAATAAAATTCACTATTACGATACAGATTCGGGGATAGCTTCTAATTGGATAACCGATATTATAGAAGACAAAACCGGCAATATCTGGATCTCACATTGGGATTTAGAATTAAGAGGCGGTTTAACCAAAATTGATACTCAAAGTCAGTTTACAGTCTACAATACCGGTAATGGCATGCACGATAATAAAATATGGAGTATCATCGAGGATCTTGAAGGCAATATTTTAATCGGCACAACCGAACATGGACTAGACATTTATAAAGGTGAAAAATTTATTTCGTATACAACCAAAAATGGCTTGGTTCAGAACCAAGTAAGTTCAATCATTCAGGATAAAGATGGTCATTTTTGGTTTGGCACAAATGGAGGCTTATCTGTTTATGATCCAGACAAGAACCAGTTTACAAATTACACTCAGGAATCCAACCAAATAAGTAATCAAATCAGAATTCTAAAGGTTGATAACAATCAGAACATTTGGATAGGAACTGAGGATCAAGGAATAATGATGTATGACATTAACCGAAAAGCCTTTGTAACAAAGCCTGAGATAAACCTATTACTCCCCAAAGTTTCGAAGGCTATTTGGGCCATGGAAATTGATGATAAAAATCAATTGTGGATTGGAACCCTTGGTGGCCTGATTCTCTATGACATTAACAGCAACCAGTATATCAAAACTTTAAGCCAGATTGACGGACTTCCATCCAATGAGATCAAAGCCATCCATAAAGATCAAAAAGGCACAATTTGGGTAGGAACTCAAAATGGAGGCTTATCCTACTTTGAAAATAATATTTTTATTAATATTGAATTTCAGGAAAAAATCTCTCCGATATGTATTTCAAGCGATACTGAAAACAATCTGATTATAGGTACTGAGGTAAATGGAATTTATAAACTCAAAAATGGACAAATAGATAGGCATTTTAAAATAGAGAACGGTCTATTCTCGAACAACATTCGTTTTATTATTACGGATAATGACAATGACATATATGGGGGTACATCCAATGGATTAAATAAAATCAAACCTTCAAAAAACATTGTTATCTCCTATTCAAACAGATCAGGATATACAGGTATCGAATCAAAAGCAAATGCCGCCTATAAAGACGACCAAGGCAATTTATGGTTGGGTACTGTAACAGGTGTTACCTGCTATAAGCCCTCTAAGGATAATACGACACCTGTACCTCCAATTCCGTTTATCACAAACACCTTGGTAAACGGAGAGCAAATTGATATAAAACAAGGGCAAAAATTCCCTCATTACAAAAATAACTTTCTATTTAGTTTCAGTAATGTTTGTGTACGAAATCCATCATCTGTATCGTACAAAATCATGTTGGATGGCTCGGATTCGGACTGGATGGCAACAGATGGTGAACAAACTGCCAACTATCGCGCGTTACCACCCGGTAATTACACCTTTAAATTACTTGCCGTAAATTCTCATGGCCAAGTTAGCCGTGCGAAATCAGAAATTTCGTTCGCAATATTAGCTCCAATATATCAACGTCCATGGTTTATAATAAGCTCTATTCTAATCATCCTTATTGGCATTTTCACCTACATTAAGATAAGAGAAAGAAACTTAATAATAGAGAAAAAAATTCTGGCACAAAAAGTTACAGAAAGAACAATTGCTCTTTCAAATGCCAACAAAGAACTAGAGGAAAAAAATAAAGATATAACTGACAGTATCGTTTATGCCAAACGCATCCAATTTGCCATTTTTACGCCAAAAATACCTTTTAACGATACATTTTTATTCTTTAAACCTAAAGACATTGTGAGTGGTGATTTTTATTGGACCGGCGTTTATCATGGTAAAGAATTTTTAGCAGTTGTTGATTGCACCGGACATGGAGTTCCGGGTGCGTTCATGTCCATGATTGGTCACACTGCCTTAAACAAGATCATTATTGAGAAAGGGATTATTCAACCCGCAGAAATACTTAATCAGTTAAACATTGAAGTAAGCAATAGCCTACACCAAAAAGATGATGACCAAATTAATGATGGTATGGATTTGTGTATAATCAGTTACGATCCTCAAACAAAAGTATTAGAATACGCCGGAGCATACAATCCATTATGGCTATTAAGAGACAACATAATGGAGACCCTTATTGCAGATCGTTTTTCAATTGGTAAGAATACCCCAAAAGAGAATAAGTTTACCAACCACGAAGTTCTTATTCAAGCTCATGATATGATCTATCTGTTTACTGATGGCTTTGCAGATCAATTTGGTGGTTCTCATGGCAAAAAGTTTAAATCAGCTAATCTTAAAAAACTATTAACCATTAATGGGCATTTACCCATGGAAGAACAAGTTCAACTTTTAGACGATACTCTTGCTAGTTGGAAAGGGGATTTGGAACAGTTGGATGATATATTGGTTATGGGGAGAAGATTTTAGAAAAAGAACACCTTCAAGGCTTTGAAAACCTTGAAGGTTTATGTTATACTGTTTTCGAATAACTACCAATCTTTTTTGCTAGAAGTGGATCAAATACCATGGCAATGTTCCGCACCACAAATCGTCCTTGCCCAATTACTTGTAATACATCATTCTCGAACTTTAACAATTCATCATCAATAAAGTGCTGAATTTTTTCAACCGAGAAGTTAAAGGCGGAATAAACCTCATCGAGCGAAGCATTGAAGCTTTGAGCAATTTCTTTAAAATTTACATAATAATTACACATTACTTCGTTGATAACCTGGCGAATAATTTGCTCATTTTTGTTGAGTTGATAACCACGAACAACAGCACGGCCAGACTCACGAACACGCTCCATATATTTTTTGATGGTCTTCTCATTTTGACTATAGGCATTAAACAACTGACTAATACCTGATGTACCAAAGGCATATACCTGTCCGGTTGTTTCGCGCGTACAGTAACCCTGAAAATTACGGTGTAGTTTTCGTTCTTTTAAAGCAATGGCAAACTCATCGGAAGCACGGGCAAAATGATCCATTCCAATGGCTACATAACCGGCTTCTAAGGCCATGTTATAAGCATCTTCTAACATGGTAATTTTTTCGTTAGGCCCCGGCAAACCGTATTGCTCTAACATGCGCTGACGACGGATTACTGTAGGCACATGGGCATAACTAAAGGTTACCAAACGATCGGGATTAGCAGCCAAAGCCTCTGCTACGGTTTCCTTAAAACTGTCTACTGTTTGAAAAGGCAAACCATATACTAAATCTAAATTGATACCTGTAAAACCAATTTTGCGCAAATAAGCTACCATTTCTGGTACAGGAACTTTGGCAGGACGACGATTAATGGCAGAAAGCACTTCTTTCTTAAAATCCTGGATTCCTAAACTTATGCGATTAAAGCCCATTTCGCGCAAAGCATCAACCATATCAAAGTCTAAGTAAGCCGGACTACATTCCATGGCCATCTCGTAATGCTCAGCAAAATTAAAGTTGGCTTTGATGACATCAGTTACCTTGCGAATCAATTTTACATCGATGGCATTTGGCGTACCTCCACCCCAATGAACTTGTGTAAGCTTACGATCTTTGGAAATATCTTTAGAGACTGTTTCAATCTCTTGAATTAAAACATCTACGTATTCTTCGATCACATTCTGCCCCATGCCGGTATAGGTCGTACATCCACAAAAAGTACACAACTGAGGACAGAAAGGAATGTGTACATAGACAGAAACTCTCTGCGGATCTTCATCGTTCGATTGAATCACACTTGTGCGGTACTGCTCATTTCCGTATTCTTCCTTAAAATGATTCGCAGGAGGATAACTGGTGTAACGAGGGCCGGCTATGTTGTATTTATCGAGTAGGTTTCTATCTAATTGGAGCATTCCGAAAAAATTAGTTCGGAGTCCGAAGTTCGGAGTCCGGAGATTGCTAACTATAATTATCTATCTGTATTTAAATAAACAAGCCTAATTAATAATTGATCATTAACAACTAATAATTATTTACGTTGCCAATGGGTATTTTTCACCCAATCGATAACGAACTTAACGTTTTCGACCGGTAAATCTGGAAGGATCCCATGACCTAGATTGAAAATCCATTTCTGGTTATCTCGACCAAACGGCAAATAAGTCTTGTTTAAAGTCTCTTCGATCGTTTTCTGATCGGCATACAATAAACGAGGATCTAGATTTCCTTGAAGTCCAACTTCTGGATCAACAATGGAACGGGCATGCTTTAATGACATGCGCCAATCTATTCCCACAAAATCTGTAATCTCTTTATTGATGGCTGAAATTCCATTCCCCAGATCTTTAGGAAAATAAATGGTTGGAATTCCTTTTGCTCGCACTGCGTCTAAAATGCGTTTCGAAGCTGGTAAGATCATCTCTAAATACAGATCTTCGGGAATTAAACCACCATAGGTTTCAAAAAGTTGGAAGGCTTCTACTCCGTGCTCTGCTTGTTTTACGGCATATTCGATAGAGATATCAGTTAAAGCATCAATAATCTGCTGGCTTGTTTTACGGTCTTTATATAAAAACTCGGTAGCATTTTTAAACGTGATATCGCGCACATTATCGCGAAACATAAAACAGAAAGTTGTTAATAATCCACCACAAAAACCAATCAGTGGAATATTTGCAGGACGTGTTTTAACAATCTCATCAATCACATCGTAAACATGCGCCACCTTATCCATGTTTCGGGTTAATTGCTTTAAAGGCTCATCATAAGCATGTAAAGGCTTCCCAAAAACTGGACCGGCATCAGTAAATTCCAAAGACATCCCTAACGCCTCAGGCACCACCAGGATATCTGAAAACAGAATAGCAGCATCTACCCCCAAATCGTGTATTGGCATCAAGGTTACTTCTGCAGCTAATTTTGGATCTTCCATCAACTCCGAAAAAGTATAGTTTTCCTTTAAAGCGCGATAATTTGGTAACACTCGTCCTGCCTGACGCATGAACCACACCGGTGGACGTTCTGTTTGTTTTCCTTGGATGGTATCTAGAAATACTGATTGCATGTAATAATGATTAATTATTAGTGATTAATGTTGCAGAAAACACTTCTGACTTCTGCCTATTGCCTTCTGCCTTTACTTTACAGCCTCCAACGCTTTTCTGTTTCCGGCAACTAATTTCTCAAGATCTTCTTGGGTGTGTGCCATCGAAACAAATAAACACTCAAACTGAGATGGTGCGATGTATAAGCCATTATTTAAGGCTTCTCTAAAGTAAGCTGCATATTTCTTTGTATCAGATGCCATTGCTTCGTCGAATGATGTTACTTGATCTTTATCTGTGAAGAAGGCAGTCATCATCGAACCTACTCGATTTAGAACGACATTCAAACCTAGATCTTTCGCATTTTTCTCGAACCCTGCAGCCACAAAAGCTGCCTTTTTCTCCAGCTCTTCGTAGGCATTTGGTGTTTCATCTAACTTCTTAAGAGCAGTTAGTCCTGCTGCCATGGCTAAGGGATTTCCGGATAATGTACCTGCTTGATAAACAGGTCCATTTGGCGCCAATTGATCCATGATCTCCTTTTTACCACCATAAGCACCTACGGGAAGACCACCACCAATGATTTTACCAAGTGTGGTTAAATCCGGCATGACATTGTAATATTCCTGAGCTCCACCTTTGGCTAAACGGAAACCAGTAATTACCTCATCAAACACTAATAAAGCATTGTTCTCATCTGCCAACGCTCTTAATCCTTCTAAGAAACCTTTTTGCGGAGGAACAACTCCCATGTTACCGGCAACAGGCTCTACAATAATGGCAGCAATCTGGTCTTTGTGCTGCTCGAATAACGCCTTAACAGAATCCAGATTATTGTATTCTGCAGTTAAGGTATCTTGAGCATTTCCCTTTG
Source organism: Bacteroidales bacterium (assembly GCA_003249255.1). Taxonomy (GTDB): domain Bacteria; phylum Bacteroidota; class Bacteroidia; order Bacteroidales; family Marinilabiliaceae; genus SZUA-582. The sequence continues at coordinate 311,682 of QKJP01000049.1, read as the reverse complement.
TTACACCCGGGCTATCAGGCAGTCCTAAAGTGATGGCACCAGAACCTGCTTTGATTAAGAAACTATCTCCATGACCATGATAACAACCACCAAACTTGATGATTAATTCTTTGTTGGTGTACCCACGTGCTAAACGGATGGCACTCATGGTAGCTTCTGTACCAGAGTTTACCATACGCACCTTTTCGATGGATGGCATCATCTTAACGATTTGTTTGGCCATCTCAGTCTCTAATAAAGTGGGAGCACCGTAACTTGTTCCGTTGGCTGCTGCTTCTGCGATTGCATTTAAGACATCATCGTTAGCATGCCCAAGAATTAATGGTCCCCAAGAGGCAACGAAATCGGTGTATTCGTTATCATCAATATCCCAAACCGTAGTTCCTTTTCCTTTTTTAATGAATAAAGGATCAATTCCTACGCTTTTGAATGCGCGAACCGGGGAGTTTACTCCTCCGGGAATAACTTCTTGTGCTTCTTGAAAGGCTTTTATGCTGCTGTTGGTGTTCATATTTTAGAAATGAGATGCTAGATATTAGAATTTAGATATCGCCCCTACAGGGCTTGATTTGTATTTCGTTCTTTTTTCCTAGGGCGTTGCCCTAGGCTATTTGATTTCGGGCCTTTGGCCCTTGATTGACAATTCGCAGGTTCATAAGGCGTTGCCCTATGCTATTATATTTCGCCCCGTTTGGGCTTAATTGGCTTTATTCAAATTAACGAAGCATAATAATTGGCGGGCTTTTGCCTCGATTATGATTTATTCTTTGTTAATTATTATTTAAGATGTCTGCTGCATCAAGCGCATGATAGGTGATGATGATGTCTGCTCCTGCACGTTTGATGGAAAGTAAAACTTCCATCATCACTCTTTGTTCATCTATCCAGTTTTTTTCGCCTGCTGCTTTTACCATGCTAAATTCGCCACTTACGTTGTAGGCCGCAGTTGGCATTTTAAATTCGTTTTTAATGCGGTAGATCACATCCAGATAACTCAGTGCTGGTTTCACCATTACAATATCGGCACCTTCTTCGATGTCGGCAGCAACTTCCCGAAGAGCTTCATCACTGTTAGCCGGATTCATTTGATAAGTGCTACGATCACCAAACTGAGGTGCACTTTCTGCAGCTTCTCTAAATGGCCCATAGAATCCGGAGGCATATTTCGCAGCATAAGACATGATAGGCGTTTTGATGTAACCAGCTTCATCTAATGCTGTACGGATACGACCAACCCGGCCATCCATCATGTCACTTGGTGCAATTACATCGGCTCCGGCTTCAGCTAAAGAAACAGCTTGTTTGGCCAGAGTTTCGATGGTGAGGTCATTATCGACATCGCCATCCACAATAGTGCCACAATGACCGTGGGTAGTATATTCGCAGTTGCAAACATCTGCGATTAACTGAATATCCTCAATCTCTGTTTTAATGGCTCTTAATGCCTGTTGCACAATGCCATTATGGGAACAACCAACATGTCCGTGCTCATCTTTCGATTCCGGAATGCCAAATAAAAGGATGCTCTTCACTCCCTTTGAAACCGCCAGCTTACAAGTCTCCACCAAAACATCGATCGACATTTGGTAATTACCCGGCATGGAAGAAATTGGCTTCTTCACTCCCTCACCCGGACAAACGAACAAGGGATAAACCAAATCATTAACAGAAAGGTGAGTCTCGCTCACCATATTTCTTAAAATTTTGTCGTATCGTAACCTTCTTAATCGGGTGATTGGAAAAGCCATTTACTGTAATTTATGATAAGTTAAAATAATTTGTTAAGGTGTATAATAACCCCTCGTAGGTAGATGTAGGTGCAACAACGTTTGGTTCCAAATTATATTTTTTCATCTCCTGAGTCGTTTTGGGTCCAATCGAAGCAAACTTGATATTTTTATGAAACAAGTCACCGTACAATTCCATAAACCCTCTAAAACAAGATGCACTAGTAACTAAAACCATCAACTCTTTTTTCGATTGTAATAAATCAATCGTAGCATCATTTTTAGTGGTTGCGATTGTGGTATGATAAGTATCAAATCGAGAAACTTTACACATGTCAGATATCCCTTTTATTATGGTATCATCAGCTAAGTCTCCTAAGAGGGCAGTCCAATGTTCTTCACTCATGATGGTGTATTCGCGGATTTCATCTACCAAATCTGCTGCGGTTTTTCCACTAGAAACCCACCAGGGTTTTAGATGATTTTTCTCAAGTGTCATTGCAGTTTTCTTTCCAACGCAAATAAAGCTTTTATCTAAGACTTCGGCCGGTTTAAACTGCTCTAGAAAATACTCAACACCACGCTTACTTGTAAATATGAGTTTCCGACTGGATAATACAACTTTTCGTTCTTCTTCTGATAGAATACGAATTTTTGTTTCAATCATAGGATCTGTTATAACTTCAAATCCCTTATTCATAAAACTTTCAGCCAAAACATCATCCGATGCAAATGGATGAGTTAATAAAATTGCCGGTTTACTACTTTGCTCTGCCATTATTTTAAATTCATGTCACGTACAACTTCAAGAATTTTATTTCCCCCTTGTTTTGCCAGTTGTTGAGCTAATTCACGCCCAATTTTCTCCGCCTCTCCCACATGTCCGCTCAGAGTTCCTCTCAACTCTTTGCTTCCGTCAGGCATGGCAACTAAGGCTAACAAATCTAATCTAGTATCGGTTATGGTAGCATGAGCACCAATTGGAATTTGGCACCCACCTTCTAATTCGTTTAAGAAACTGCGCTCAGCGGTTATTTGAGCATAAGTATTTTCGCAATGAATTGTTTTAACTATTGGTAAAATATCCTGATCATTTTCGCGTGTTTCAATCGCAATAGCACCTTGTCCGCATGCCGAAACAAAATATTCAGGTTCGAATAAAGTAGTGATTTCCTTCTCGTAACCAAGGCGAATCAAACCGGCACCGGCCATCACCATGGCATCACAATGCCCTTCGTCTTTCATTTTACGAAGACGCGTCTCTACATTCCCACGAATGTCTACTACTTTTACTTTGGGATTAATACGATGCACCTGTGCTTTTCGACGAAGGCTTGATGTAGCCACCACATGCTCTTCGGTCATTTCTTCAAGAGAAAGACCATCTTTGCTCACCCAGGCATCTTTATATTCGGCACGAGTTAGCACTGCGCCTAACTGTGCACCTTTCGGAAATTCGGTTGGTAAATCTTTTAAACTATGAACACACAAATCTACCTCCCCGGCAAAAAGAGCCACTTCCAGCTCCTTGGTAAACAATCCTTTATCGCCAATTTTAGACAACGCAACATCCAAAATCTTATCGCCTTTGGTTGAGATGATAACAATTTCAAAATGCTTATCAGGAAACTTTTCAGACAATTGATCTTTCACCAGATTGGCCTGATAAAGCGCAAGATTACTACCTCGGGTACCAATCTTTATAGAGTTGCTGCTCATGAATAATTAAATTGCAAAACGGATGAGCATTCACTCATCCGTTAAAATTATTTTACACGTCAAAATTAAAAAATTCTTCGACCATTTTCACCTTTTCCGGGTCTCTTCCTTCATTTGTTATCAAACGAATTTGCTTAATCAGCATTCTTGTATATTTTGAACTTAAATGTTCACCATATTCAGATAATTTTTGAAAGTCGTCTGAATCATCATCTACTTTCTTATAATTACCAATTTCACTCGAATGAACATCTTTAAAAAGAGAAGTAATGTTTGATATTGCAGAACTCATGCGACGAACATTTAACCAGTCATCAAACTCAATTAATATTTCATCGATAATCTGTTCGGCCACTCCAAGCTCATCTTTACGCTTATCGAAATTAGACTTCACCACTTCTTCCATGTGATCTAAGTCTAACAAGGTTAATCCTTCAATTTCGCCAACATCCTGCGCTACATTGCGAGGATTACAAAGATCGATTACCAATAAAGATTTTCCATTACGCTCATTCATAATTTTCTGAGCACAATCTTTATTCAACAAAAACTTACTCGAAGAAGTTGTGTAGATAACAACATCCGCATCTTTCATTTGTACATTACACTCGTGCATAGGAAAGGCGATTCCTCCAACCCGATCTGCAACTTGCTCGGCTTTCTCATAGGTTCTATTGGTAATCCAAATATCTTTACACCCTTTCTTAGAAAAATTTAAAGCAACAATATTACCAGTCTCACCAGCTCCTACTGTTAAAGTTTTCATCTGAGTGTAACACCCTAAACGTTTAGCAGCCAACTCTACCGCAGCAGAACTTACAGAAACAGCTCCTCGATTAATTGATGTGCGTGTGCGAACTTCTTTACCAGCTTCAAAGGCCTTTTGAACCATGCGTGTTAACTCCGGCCCGATCAAAGCCGTATTATCAACCCAGCTAAAAGCTTCTTTTACTTGGGAAACTATTTGATATTCACCTAAAATAAGAGAATCTAAACCGGTTGTCACCCGAAATAAATGACGGGCGGTATCAATCCCTGTTTTGGTGTATAAATAGGATTTGATGCTATCGGGTTTCTTAAAATAAGAAATATAAGCATCGGTTACTTTTTCAAGATAAGCGTTTGGGTCGTCTACCTGGGAGGTTTTGGTCTCAAAATACAATTCAGTTCGGTTACAAGTACTTAAGGCCAAGATCCCCCCAACTTTACATTTAAAGCTTAGGTATTCGAAAAGCCCGCTAATCTCTTCTTTAGAAATCACTAATTGTTCTCTGATTTCTAAAAGAGCTGTTTGATGACTTATACCGATTAATCCAACCATATTCTCAAATGAGTGTAGTTATCCAAAATACGCTGCAAAGCTAAATCTGAATTCTGTAGGAAATCTGAAGTTTGAAGATAACTTTAAAAAATAAGTCCCTTGTAAAAATAATGCTTTACAAGAGACCTCCTAATAAACTCAACCTAACCTAACTATAATTTAATTCACTTTAATACCGAGATTTATAAGCTTTGATGTAATACTTAAATGCTTAGTTTCTATAGTCTTAATATTAATTTCATAACGTAACTTTCCCTCTTCCACTTTAAAACTAATATCGGCACCGGATTTACACTGACCAGATTTTCCGGAAATCACAAGAATATCATCTGTTTTTACAACCGAACTTAAAGTAGGCAACTGCTTAACTTTTGAACTTCCGACATAAATAATCTGTGATGCGGTCGCTTGATTAACATCCTCTACTTCTTTGACAACAACCTGTCTGGATCCAACTTTTTTTGTTTGTGCCATCGAACCCAATATTGAAGCTACTTCTTTATTTGAAACAACAGTAATAATTAATTCTTGGTCTCCAATGTTATCCCAGTTGGTATTTTGAGCAAAATTATACATAAATAACGCTTCAAACTTTTCAATTTGAGCTGATGCAGAAGTAAATCCAATCACCATTATCCATATCGCCAGAAAATATCCTTTATTTTTTTTTCTCATGCTTGGTTTACATTTGTTACTTTTCACTTCAACGATCAAAATTAGTGATTAGTTTCAAAAAGATCGTTAAAGCATCTTAATAATATCAGATATCATTTTGAAAGTCTAATTTTTTGCATGGATCACAACAAAACTAAAAGCTAATTTTCAGTTTTGAAAGAAAACCATTCCTTCAAGAATTACTTTCTAAGCTTCAAATAAACAGGAGCATTTCGATACCTGTTTAGAAGACCAAAAAAGGAACCAACTAATTAACTCACTTTTATCCCCAAATTAACCATTTTTGAAGTAATCTTAAGTTTTTTGGCATCAATAGTTTTAGTATTAATTTCATAGCGCAACTTCCCACTCTCCATTTTAAAACTAATATCAGCTCCAACTTTACACTGACCCGCCTTACCGGAAATCACAAGCGCATCATCTTTCTTTACATAAGCGTATAAACTAGATATTTCCTTTACTTTAGAGTCTCCTATGTATATTATCTGAGAAGGAGTTACTTCATTAATGTTTTCAACCTCTTTTATTACAACTTTTCTGGCACCTACGGTTTTGGACTTGGCCATGGTTTTCAATATGGAGGCAATATCTTGATTAGAAACCACGGTAATAATTAACTCTTCATCTCCTACATTTTCCCAACTGGTGTTTTGAGCAAAATTATACATAAACAACGCTTCAAACTTTTCGACCTGCGCGGTGGCAGAAGAAAATCCAATTAACCCTAATGTAATTGCAAAAAAATAACCTTTAACTTTTGTTTTCATGATTTGGTTTCAAAATTTTAAATTAAAGGTATTAACGGAAGTACAGATTATTAGTTACTTAAAGATTGTTAAAGCATCTTAACAATTCCATACCAAAAAATTGAATTCTTTTCTCCTCTTCCACAAGAGATTAAAAACAAGTTTGCAAACTATTAAGCTACATTCCACAGTATTACTATAAAAGCAACAGCACTAAAAGTTGAAATATTTCTATTATGGCCTTAACTTATTCTAAAAAATTTAGAAATGACTATTCGAAGAAAAATTCGTTATACCAAAGGTAACTTATGTGTTATATGGCAACCGCACAAATGCGTTCATTCATTTAATTGTGCAGGTGGATTACCCAACGTTTTCGACATCAACAGAAGGCCATGGATCATCCTTGAAAACGCAGACAATGAAAGTATAATTAACCAAATTAAAGAATGCCCAACCGAGGCATTATCGTATATCATATTAGATGAAGGTATGGAAAAAAAAGAGACAAAAACAGAATTAACAGTTCTTAAAAACGGCCCACTCCTTTTTAAAGGCAAATTATCTATTATTCTCCCTGATGGAGAAGTAAAGCTTGAAGAGAATCCTGCCCTATGCAGATGTGGACAATCACAACACAAACCATTCTGCGACGGCACACACAGTACTATTGATTTTAAAGGATAAAAAAACTCCTCTCTGAAAACAATCTATAAGAGAGACAGAGAGGAGCATTATTTTATATCTTCAATTTCGACAATCGTTTATTTAACCTTCGTAATTTAAAGTTTTCAAAGTAATGAATAATACGTCGTAGTACATCCAGATACAAGGTGAAATATAAAACTGCTGATGACAACCAAATCACCATTATGTTAAAGAATGGCGTACCAATGTGTACCCCAAAGATTCGTTTATATGGCGCATAAAAGTGGGCACGTCCCATATTAGATGTTGGATTTTTATAAATAGGATGTTTCAATTGAACAATGGAATAACCTTTGGTATCAATTTGTCTTATTTCTCGTTTATTTAAAACCAACTCCTCTAAGGATTCATTTTGGTATTTTAATTTAAATTCAAGAAATTTTTCTTTTGATCCGAATTTTTTAATCAACTGACTATAAAGATCATCCTTTTTCTTTTGATTGACCCGATAAGAACTTCTCTTCTTCTTTTGAATGGATGACAACAACTTTTTAATTCCGCTATAAGTATCATCGTTAAACTGCCCCAATTCCAATTCAGGCAAATTTACGTAACCTGTAATTGCCTCAAAATGTGCGACCCGACTTAACTCATGATGTAGCCGAATAGTTTCCAATCGAAGGTTGGTGGTATCATTTTGTTCCAGAAAGTATTTACAGTTATAATTAATTTGGTTTAATTCCGGAATTAACAAACTTGACACATAAGAGGCATGACTGGCTTCTTTTTCAATCTCAAAGAAATACTTCTGATATTTATTATTTTTAAATTGATTCACTGCTAAAGCTTCGTATGCCCATCTGGAAACCATTAATTCTCCAATAACTGGCACATATTCATCAGAAGCAATGGAACCATGTAATTTCTCAAACCGAACAATCACACCACTAAACAAGAGCTGAGGCACTAAAATGAGAGGAATCAAAATGTAAATTGCCACCACAGACTTTAATCCACTGCTTACATTTAATCCCAACATGTTTGCAAAACAGGCTGCGCTAAAGAGTATTAACCAATAACTAAAATTAAGCCCTTTAACCTCTAATATAGAATTGCCAATTAACACAAAACTAAGGGTTTGAATAGCCGAAATAACAAAGAGAATAACTATTTTACTATTTAAAAAGCTTGATCGGCTAAGATTCAAAAAAGATTCCCTTTTCAATAATCGTTTATCTTTAATGATCTCTTCAGCACTGACATTTAAACCCATAAACAGCGAAACAACCACACTCATAAATAAGTAAGCCGGTAAATTTTCGTTCTTTCCAAACAAATAAGCAGTAGGATCATTTGCTGTACCACTGATAAACTTTGTAAAGAACCCTAGAATAAAAGCTAAAAGGGGAGCTTCCAAGAAGTTAATCAGTAAATATTGCTTGTCCTTAATTTTTGACAGGGCATCTCGTTTGAGATAAATTAAAAACTGCCTTAATCTACCCGGAATATTATAAAGGTTTGCAGGAAGTTTCTCTTTCTTATCATGTTCACGCTTCGTTTTCCACTCAAATCGTTGTTCAAAGTTTTCTAAATAATGCTGATACCATTCCTCTGGTGAAACTTTTCGTTGTCGAATAAAACGACCATTAGGATTCACCATACGAGCTTCAATAATACGCAAGGGCTGTTCAGTTTGAACATTACCACAAGCGTAACACTCTCTCTCATCAGGATTAACATAATTCGCCATTTTCTTGAAATAGGCAATGGCATCCATTGGATTTCCATTATAAATTATGCGACCTCCTTTATCGATGAGAAGCAACTTATCAATCAATTTATATAAATCACTACTAGGCTGATGAATATTGATGATCACCAACTTTCCTTTTAAACTCTGTCGCTTTAAAAGCACCATCACTTTTTCAGAATCCATGGAAGATAAACCCGATGTGGGCTCATCAACAAAAAGCACCGATGGTTCTCTAATCAACTCAAGAGCAATATTCAATCGTTTTCGCTGTCCACCACTCAAAATTTTATTCATGGGGGAGCCTACCACCAGATCGCGAGCCTCCACTAAATCAAAATCAGTTAAAGCACTCTCTACCACCTTGACAATTTCGGTTTTTGACAAGTGACTAAAACACAATTGAGCATTAAAATAAAGGTTCTCAAAAACCGTTAGCTCTTCTTTTAATAAATCATCCTGAGGAACATAACCGATAACACCTTCTAATTTCTCGTGATCTTTACTTAAATCATAACCATTAATGGTAATAATACCGCCATCCAGTTTATAATTCCCATTTAAGACATTTAACAGTGTAGATTTTCCGGTGCCACTACCGCCCATCACACCTACCAATTGCCCTGAACGACCAGTAAAACTAAACGGATGAATCCCAACTTGATTTCCATTAAATTTATAAGTAATATCAATGGCGCGGTAAACAATCCGACCACGATCTTGACGGGCTATAAACTTCTCTGCAACGCGCCCATAATAAACCGGGGCCATGCGTGAAGTTTTAATTACAGCACCGGCCGGAAATATGACAGAACGATCTTGCTCAATAATATGACCATTTAGGTAAAGGTTTCTTTTTCCGGAATACCTAAAAACAAAAATATTGGGATTATGCAGATGAAGAACCCAAACCTCAACCTGCTGTTTGGGGTTATAGATGTGTTTAATCTGTTTATCAAGTCGATCGGGAGAACCATCAATTAACAGTAATTTATCTTTATCTGTAACAGCTAGAGGATTATCTAAGGTAAACGCTTTAAGATTAGCGTAATCATCTTTCTCTAAATGAAGTTTGTCGGCAAGGGTATCTGTAAATAGTTCTTCCTCTTTACTCAACGCACTATCATGCATGATAAAATTCAGCATAATAGTCATCAAAATAAATTTGGTTTCTTGCTCAAGCTCATTATTTAACTCATTACAGATCGCAACAATTTTTCCTAAATTATAAGAAGACTGCTGCTCCCTTTCACTTAAATCCTGACTATAAGAATGCTTATGATATTTATTTAAATAAAAATCATAACGTTCTAATGCTTGATCTACATACTCGACATTAAAATTACGAGCCAAGAACTTTTTAACAACTAAACGTCCTTCACCAGTTTCCTTCTCCGTCTTTATATCAGTAAGAAGGGCAAAAATTTGCATCAGTGCGTCAAGAAACAATTCACTCATTTATTCTATGGTTGTTTTATTACTAAAAAAAGGTTTCTTTTTACTTTAAGGGATAGACGCTAATGATAATAAAAAAAAATGGGGCCACCAATTGAGCCCCACTTAAAATTAATATTGTATGATCACTCCTAAGTGTTTATGATACAAATTTGGTACGAACAGCTGCTACTTTATTCTTAATAGCGATTAACTGTTCTTCAGAAATACTTCCAGCTTCCATTTCCTCGTAGATGGCTTTAATTGGTTTTAATTCTTCTAAAACGCTTAAAACATCGGCGTCAGTAGAAAAATTTTCTAAAATGGTTAATAACTTCACCAATGGAGCTTTTTGATCCATAATAAGCTTCACCATTTCCTTATTATCGAAGGTATCTTCTGAGATATGCGCAGAAATATAAAGAGCTTCAACCCAACTTCCGGCCAATACTAAAATAGAAAGTGATGAACGGTCGTTTTTATTCAGATACTCATAAGTATCGTAAAAAGAATTGGTAATAATCTCTACTAAAGCCTCTTTACTATCAATATTAGCTTCAACTTTCTCTAATAATTTTGCATCTAAAGCCGATTGCATATCTAACTTTGTAATTAAAGCAGTAGAAGCATTCATAAAATCTATTGTTTGCTGCTTTTGATTATAAGTACTTGCATAACTTAAATCAGCACTATAAACTCCAAGATTTAAAGCTTGACTTTTTGTTGAAAGATATTTATCAACATTAGATGTTGGGTTTGACAATGAAAAAATGTAAGCCGCTTCAATACGGTTTAACATCTCAGTCACTTCAAAGGCAGAAGGTAGAGGATATACAAATTCTCTGACATCCTTTTTTACAGTGTCTTTTTTTAGTTCAGCAACAGGTGCCTCAACTTTTGCAGGCTTCTTTGGACTTGAACAAGCCACATACGCAAGAGCTGCAAGGATAGCGGTTGCTATTTGTAAAGTATGTTTCATGATAAAAGGTCTTTTTTTATAAGTTGCCACAAATATAACGGATTTTAAAAAAAATCAGATCGTCAAGCCTTGATTTTTAAAAGAATATTCTTTTCATTATACATTTTTTTGAAAAATATTATCACAACAGATAATTCGAAGTAAAATAATAGATAGTAGATTTGTTTATAAATCACCCAATGCATTGAAACCTTATTAACACCATCCTCTCCCCTATCCATCAATGGTTAGGATTGCATTACAAAACACGATTATCTTAAACCTTTTCAATCTTTAATAAGTTTTATTAAATACACTAAAAACACATAATCTCATGTTAAGCAATAGCACCAAAGGACTTCTTCTTGCCACACTAACGGCTTCTCTTTGGGGTGTATTGAGCATTATATTAAAGATTAGTTTAAAATTCTATGACTCGTACACCATTGTTTGGTTTCGCTTTTTTATCGCAACACTTATTTTAATTCTTTACCATTGGATCAAAACGCCTGAATATCTAAAAATCATCAAGCATCCACCGAAAAAACTTATCCTTTGCAGCTTGCTGCTTGGCATGAATTATATAGGCTACATGCAAGGTGTATATTACGCAGGACCTGGAGTTACACAAGTGATCATTCAACTGGGTGCGATTACTTTAGCTGTTTTAGGCTTTACTTTTTTTAAAGAAAAGTTAACTCCGGTTCGAGTATTAGGTTTTACCATTGCTTTTACGGGCATGGGTGTTTTTTATCACCAACAATTAATCTCTTCGATGGAGGTTGCTAAAGAATTAAACACCGGGGTACTTTGGGTATTATTTGGGGCTTGGACATGGACTGGATATGCCGTTCTAAACAAACAGATGGTGCAGAAATATCCAGCCCAACAATTAAACATGGTCATTTATGGTTTACCTGCACTTCTTTTTCTGCCCATGGTAAATTTCTCTTCATTTACAGCAGAACAACCTTGGTGGGCTTATGCTTTAATGATTATCCTTGGCATAAACACATTGCTTGCATACGGAGCTCTAAGTGAATCATTTAAATACATCGAAGCGAATAAAATAAGCATCATCATTAACCTCAATCCAATAATTACTTTTATTCTACTTGAACTGATGCTAACATTTCATGTGGAATGGATACCCATTAGAGCATTTAGTTCTACAGCTTACCTTGGTGCATTTTTAGTGATCTTTGGAGCTGTTTTGGCAATTGGTTTTACGTTGAAAAAAAAGAAAGCTTAACCCATCTATTCATGAGCCTCAGACGGCCTATATAACACAACGACAACTTTAATCGCAGACCTCAAAGTGCATAACACTTATAAGAGCGGACTAAACAAGCGAGCAAATGATTCCTTAGCTTTTTGTTTACGTGATCGCTTCATCCACATATCATATTCTACCAAATAAGCATCTTTTTGATCCTCTTCAAAATCGAGTCGCACATCACGGGCAATTTCCTCATCATACAAAAAGGCATTAACTTCAAAATTTTGTTCAAAACTTCTAAAATCCATATTTGCGGTTCCTATGGTACACACCCGATCATCAACTACCATCATTTTACTGTGCAGAAAACCTTTGGTATAAAAAAATATTTTAACGTTAGCTTCCTGCAATTCCTGAATGTATGACATGGTACACAATTTGGTAAAATAAGCATCACTTTTTTCAGGAATCAAAATACGAACATCAACGCCACCCAAGGCTGCGGCCTTAATGGCCATTAAAACACATTCGCTGGGCATAAAATAAGGTGTTGCAATATAAACGTATTTCTTGGCGGATGAGATAGACTGAAAAATACCCATCATAATGGCAGGATAGTCAGTATCGGGGCCACTGGAAACAATCTGAACCAAATGATCTCCATCAGGATGCTTGGGCGGAAAATAAGAAGGCTCAGCAATATCTTTCTGACTCACAAAATACCAATCGGTTAAAAAAACACTTTGAAGCGCATTCACAGCATCACCTTCGACCTTTAAGTGAATATCGCGCCAAATGCCATACCTCTTATCCCCGGTAATGTAACGGTCAGCAACATTAATACCTCCTAAAAAACCTACTTCTCCATCAACCACAACTATCTTACGGTGATTTCGGTAATTTACTTTACTCGTAAAAGTGGGAAAACGAACCTTTAGAAATGAATAAACCTCAATGTTGTTTTTTTCTAAATCTGAAAAAAACGAATTATTCAATTCCCAACTCCCCACATCATCAACAATAACTCTAACTTCGACTCCTTCTTTAGCCTTTTTTTTGAGCAGATTAACCAACTTACGACCAATCTCATCATTAGCAAAAATGTAATACTCCATGTGAATAAAGTGTTTGGCTACAGATAAGGCTTCGATGATGGCCTCAAAGGTAACCTGACCATTGTTAAGCACTTTAACCTTATTCCCCATGGTAATGATGGAAGATGAATTAGACAACAATAATTGCATAAGTTTTAAATTATCATCATCCCCGGTATAAGCCTCGCATCCATTTTGTGATATGATATTACTTTGCGAATGGGCGATAGAATGAAGCAGATCAAGATTCTTTAAACCCTTACGAGCAATAATTTTTTCTTTCCTTAAGTTTTGTCCAAAAAAAACATAAAACACTACCCCAATTACAGGTAGAAGCAGCAACACTAAAATCCAGGAAATGGATTTTAAGGGACTGCGATTATCAAGCATAATCAAGACAATAACTACTAATATGGCCACAACATAAGCCGAAATAAGAACCGGACTTAAATAGGGGATAAGACTTTGAAAAAACTCCATAAACTTCCTTTCACCTTATTAATTTAAGGCTGATGATTAAACTTTTACTGTTCTGTTTCGATAAATATAGCGCTTACTATCACCAAAAGCATCTTCCGAAATAATTTGTCCCTTTACAACAGGTGCCTTAACACCATTAATAAACCATCTATCTCCAATATAAACATGAGCTTCATCCCATAAATTAGCAGAGATAAAGGAATCAAGTGTAGCTTGTCCTCCTTCCACAATTAAAGATTGAACACCTCGATCAAAAAGATCATTTAGAATTTGCTGATTTAGGTTTTCTTCCTCTTGAAGTCTTACCCAATCAATGCTTCCTTGAGTTTCTGACCGAATATAATTGTAAACAACCGACGCATGCATTCCATCCAAAATGTGGGAATCAGACGAAACTCTACATTGTTTATCAATAATAAGGCGTAAAGGCTGATGACCGGTCCAGTCTCTTAAGGTCAAAGAAGGATTATCCTTAAGAACGGTGTACGTCCCTACCAAAATGGCTTCTTCAGTAGCTCTTTGCTGATGTACAGCCCTACGGGCCCATTCGTTCGTAATCCAGGTGGGCTGGCCGTATTCTGCTTGATCACGATCGATGTCTACAAAACCATCTAAGGTCTGTGCCCATTTTAAAATAATGTAAGGACGTTGCTTGTTATGATAAGTAAAAAAACGACGATTTAACTCCAAACTCTCTTTCTCTAAAATACCAACCTCCACTTTTACCCCGGCAGCTTCCATCATTTCAATGCCTTTGCCGGATACTTCAGAAAATGAATCTACACAACCAATCACCACATGAGGTATTTTCTTATCAATTATTAATTTAGAACAAGGGGGAGTTTTGCCATAATGTGCACAAGGCTCCAGATTAACATATAAGGTAGATTCCTTTAACAGGCTTTGCTCTTTTACTGAATTAACAGCATTCACTTCTGCATGTGGCTCACCGGCTTTACGATGATATCCTTCTCCAATAATTTTCCCCTTGTGAACAATCACACTTCCCACCATAGGATTAGGATAAGTTTTACCTTCTGCTAATTGAGCCAATTGCAAACAGCGTTGCATGTATTTCTCCGAGTCGAGTAAATGATTCATCTGAGTTTCGTAATTTTGCCGCCAAGATACTAAAAAATGAGCTGCACGACCATTCAAACATTCTCCAGAGGTTTTAAAACCGAACTTCAGAATTATTATGAAGAACAGGAATTAAATCAATTCATCAAATTAATTTTTGAAGATTTACTCCACCTTAATTCCACACAATTACTCTTGGCAAAAGATCACGAGATTTCAGCAGAACAATCTATTAAGTTGGCAGATCTTATTGAACGATTAAAACAGCATGAACCAATCCAATACATTTTAGGACATACAGAATTTTACGAATTGACGTTTAAAGTAAATCCGGCTACACTCATTCCTCGCCCAGAAACAGAAGAGTTGGTTCATTGGATTTTAAATGATAACACTTGTAATAAATCATCAATCCTCGATATCGGAACAGGAAGTGGATGCATAGCCATTGCGCTTAAAAAGAACTTACCCGATGCAAAAGTTGAAGCCTGGGACATTTCTGACAAAGCCATTGATACCGCAACCGAAAACTCAAAACTTAATGAAGCTCCGGTTGAATTTAATTTGGTAGATGCTTTAAATCCGGATGACTCGCTGCTCAATAAAAAATTCGACATCATTGTTAGCAATCCACCTTATGTAAGAGAATTAGAAAAAGAGTTGATGGAAAATAATGTATTAGACCATGAACCACACACAGCTCTTTTTGTAAGTAATGAAGATCCTTTAATTTTCTATCGAAAAATAGCAGAGCTCGGACTTAAACTATTAAAACCGGGAGGAGTTATCTTCTTTGAAATTAACGAGTTTTTGGGTGAGGACATGAAAAAACTAATGGAATTACATGGCTATTCAAATGTAGAGGTGAAAAAAGATTTGAATAATCGAGAGCGGATGCTAAGAGCAGCATTAAAATAATTACCAGTACTCGTAACAACTTAGATATCATCTCATTTTAAAAGCACCCATAGCATGAAGATGCAATCACACTATGGGCTTATCAAATAAATTCGTCACTCTCCTGACAATTACCTATGTAAAAATACAGAACTTAATTCAGCCCCATTTTTGTAAAATGCAAAGAATACTTTTTATCGGATTTCAGAATATGATCAATCACCCATTTCTTTAAAAAATTAGTAATTTCAAACGAAACAATAATCTTCCCTTCGCGAAAACGACGATCTAAATCAGTTACTTTATCAATAAATTCATCATGTTCCTTTTTATGATTATAATATTCTACATAATTATAATCTTGAAACATCTTTTCTTCAGTAGAAAAATGAAACTTCACATAATCATTCATTTTTCTGATTAACTCACCTATCAATTCGTTGTTAGACTTTGATTGTATGCTATCATAAAAGTCATTGATCATTTTTAACAAGACTTTATGTTGCTCATCAATAAGACTAATATTTACACTATATTTTTCATCCCATTTCAATATTGCCATATTCCTCTAGTTTATTGTTTGTAATTATTATTGGCTAAAAACTAATATTTCAACAGTAATTAAGGGCGAAAAGATTAAATTAATAAGTTCAACGTATTGACAAGGGTAAATGTTTTTCTGTTATAAAACACTTTTATTACAAAAATTGAATTTTCTGTTAATACAACAGATAACATCGATAATTAACCTCTTCATCAAATTCTAAGCCGGCAAATTGCAAATCCTATCTATATACCCTAAATTGTTAAGCACTAAAGCAGTTTGCTTTAAGGCTTTTGCCGAAAATTAATTAGTTTTGCAGCCCAAATCATAACCAAATGGAATGTTAACTGTTTACTTCGTTAAGGATTAACATTAACAGCCTGATAAATAAAATATTCGTACACAAATTCACTATACATTATGACAAAAACCGATTTATTATATAAGGTTCTTAAAGAAAGAGTACTCTTGTTAGATGGTGCCATGGGTAGCCTTATTCAAAATCATAAATTGGAAGAAGAAGATTTTAGAGGCGAGCGCTTTGCTGATCATGGCAGCCCTTTAAAGGGAAATAATGATTTGCTTTCCATCGTTCGTCCTGATATCATCAAAAATATCCATTTGGAATATTTAAAAGCCGGATCGGATATTATCGAAACAAACACCTTTAATTCTACATCTGTTTCGCAAGCAGATTACGATTTAGAAGATATTGTATATGAATTAAATAGAACTTCAGCAAAACTTGCTCGCGAAGCAGCAGTTGAAGTCGAAACACCGAACAAACCGCGTTTTGTTGCAGGCGCTATTGGTCCAACAAATAAAACTGCGTCGCTGTCGCCAGATGTAAATAATCCGGGGTACAGAGCCATCACTTTTGATGATTTGGTGAAAGCTTACAAAGAGCAGGTAATTGGCCTATTAGATGGTGGTGTTGATATGTTTCTGGTTGAAACGGTTTTTGATACCCTAAATGCCAAGGCGGCACTATTTGCCATCAATAAAGAATTAAAGCACCGTCGCATTGAAAAAATGCCGGTAATGATTTCGGCCACCATTGCCGATAGTAGCGGTAGAACATTATCGGGGCAGACATTAGAAGCATTTTTAAACTCGGTGTCTCACGTCGATTTACTTTCGATTGGATTAAACTGTTCTTACGGTGCTAGAGATCTTAAACCTTACATTCAAGAGTTAGGACAAAAAGCACCTTTTAAAATTAGTGCCTATCCTAATGCGGGACTCCCAAACCAGTTTGGCGAATACGACGAGACTCCGTTACAAATGGCTCCTCAAATTAAAGAATATTTAGAAGACGGATTGGTAAATATCATTGGTGGATGCTGTGGGACCACCCCGGATCACATTCGTGAATTTGCCAAGATGATTGAACAAGCTAAAATTCATAAAGAAGCCGAAATATCACACATTACTAAATTAAGTGGACTTGAAGCGCTTTCGTTCACTAAAGAATTCAACTTTATTAATGTAGGTGAGCGTACTAATGTTGCCGGATCTTTAAAATTTGCCCGTTTAATTCGCGAAGAAAAATACGAAGAAGCGTTAAATATTGCTCGCGACCAGGTAGAAGGTGGAGCTCAGATTATAGACGTTAACATGGACGATGCCATGTTAGACGCTAAAAAAGAAATGGTTACTTTCTTAAACCTGATGGCTTCGGAACCGGATATCGCTCGTTTGCCGGTAATGATAGACAGCTCTAAATGGGAAGTTTTAGAAGCAGGCTTAAAATGCTTACAAGGAAAAGCCGTTGTTAACTCCATCTCACTTAAAGAAGGCGAAAAACCATTCTTAGAACAAGCAACAAAAATTAAAGAGTACGGTGCTGCTGTTGTTGTAATGGCTTTCGACGAAAAAGGTCAGGCAGATACTTTTGAGCGCCGTAAAGAAATTTGCAGCAGAGCATACAAACTTCTTACTGAGAAAATTAACTTCCCGGCTGAAGACATCATCTTCGATCCTAATATCTTAGCAGTTGCTACCGGAATTGAAGAACACAATAACTATGGTGTAGATTTCATCAATTCGACTAAATGGATAAAAGAAAACTTACCGCACGCCAAAGTCAGTGGTGGTGTAAGTAATTTATCATTCTCATTTAGAGGCAACAACGTCGTACGTGAAGCCATTCATTCAGCCTTCCTGTATCACGCCATTCAGGCAGGTATGGACATGGGAATTGTAAATCCGGGAATGCTTCAGATCTACGATGAGATTCCGAAAGATCTTTTGGAATTAGTAGAAGATGTAATTCTTAACCGCAGAGATGATGCCACTGAGCGCCTGATTGAATTTGCCGAGCAAATTAAAGATCAGAAAACCGAAGGTAAGGTTGATAATCGTTTAGAATGGCGCGAAAAAGATTTGGAAGGTCGTTTAGCACATTGTCTTATTAAAGGTATTCCAGATTTCTTGGAAGAAGATTTAGCAGAGGCACGTGAAAAATACGAGTTCTCTTTAGATATTATTGAGCAACCATTAATGGCCGGAATGGACATAGTTGGTGATCTCTTTGGATCGGGAAAAATGTTCCTACCACAAGTTGTAAAAACAGCTCGTGTAATGAAGAAAGCTGTAGCTATTCTTCAACCATTTATCGAAGCAGAAAAAGCAGCGGCCGGAAAATCAGGCTCTTCAGCCGGTAAGATTTTAATGGCTACGGTAAAAGGAGATGTACACGACATTGGAAAAAACATTGTTAGCGTTATTCTTGCGTGTAACAATTACGAAATTATCGACCTTGGTGTGATGGTGCCAACAGAAAAAATTATTGAGGCAGCTATCAAAAATGAAGTGGACATCATTGGTTTAAGTGGGTTAATTACACCTTCTTTAGAAGAAATGACAACCGTTGCAAAGGAGATGAAAAAGAAAGGTCTTTCGATTCCTTTAATGATTGGTGGCGCAACCACTTCTAAAATTCATACGGCTGTGAAAATTGAACCGGAATATGATTATCCGGTTGTACACGTAAAGGATGCTTCGAAAAGCGTACAAGTTGTGAGTGCATTACTTTCAGATAAAGAAAAAGAAAACTTTGCGCAACAAATCAAAGATGAATACCAATCTCTTAGAGAGCGCAATGCTTCTAAAAAAGAGATAAAACTACTCTCAATTGAAGAAGCTCGCCAAAAGAAATATAAAATTGATTGGTCAAATACGTCCACTCAACTGCCTTCCGAAACAGGAGTTAAAGTATTAGAAGATTACCCAATAGCAGAAATTCGAAAATACATCGATTGGACTTTCTTCTATCATGCCTGGCAGTTGACCGGTAACTACGATGGCATTGAGAATGTTGTTGATGACGCTTCAAAAGCCAAATGGTTAGAACGTTTTAAAACTGAAGATGCGAAAAACAAAGCCGAAGAAGCCCTTAAGTTGCACAAGGCTTCGATGGAAATGTTAGACCGTATCGAAACCGAGAAGATGCTTCAAGCCAATGCGGTTTTTGGCATTTTTCCTGCTAACACCGTTAATGATGATGACATTGAGGTTTATGCTGATGAATCTCGTTCTGAAGTCCTTACTACTTTCCATTGTTTACGCGAACAGCAGGATAAACCGAACAAAGAAGTTTTCCATTCGTTAAGTGACTTTGTGGCACCAAAGGATTCGAAACGCTTTGATCACATTGGTGGATTTGCAGTTACCGCCGGTATTGGCATTGAAAAATGGCTAAAAATCTATGAAGATGATCATGATGATTTCAATAGTATTCTATTAAAGTCTTTAGCAGATCGTTTGGCAGAAGCTTTTGCAGAGCTTCTTCATTTCCGCGTAAGAAAAGAATTCTGGGGCTATGCTCCTGAAGAAGAATTCAACACTGAGAACTTCATCCGTGAACGCTACAGAGGTATTCGGCCGGCATTAGGTTACCCAGCCTGTCCGGACCATAGTGAAAAACGCTTATTGTTTGATTTATTGAGCGCCGAAGATAACTCAGGCATTACTTTAACAGAACATTTTAGCATGTATCCAAATGCATCGGTAAGTGGATTGTATTTTGCGCATCCTGAAGCAATTTATTTTGGACTTGGAAAAATTGGAAAAGATCAAGCTGAGGATATTGCCAAACGTAAAGGAATGACACTTGAGGAATTTGAAAAATGGGTGCCGCTTAATTTGGGGTATTAGTCTAAAATAGATCATTAGACATTAGATAATAGACTAATTTACAATTAAAACTTGCACTAATTAGTGCAATATTACCAAGATATAAGAGCCTTGTAATCGAAGAGATTGCAAGGTTTTTTTTTAACTAATATTTCAAAGGCTCCCTTTTCGCATGCCTAATTCTTAAAATTTGAATATTATCATTTGTAATCTTATAAACAATCCGATAACTATATAATTCAAAAGCCCTATACTTTCCATTATTATTTTTCTTAAATCGATCGACCGGATACTTGTATGGTTGTGAAGGAATTTCATCAATTGCATTCAATATTCCATCTCGTACAGTTACTGCACCTTGGTAAGAATCTTCCAATATTTTATAATACGCTTTCTTTAATTGGTTTTTTGCATGCCGATCCCAGATAATTGGTAGAGGTACTCCTTTCACCATTCCTTAATTTCATTCCTAAGCGAATCTTGAGTAACATGCTCCCCGTCTGAGATTCTTTGTTCAGCCTCTTCTAATTCCTGGTTGTACCTAGCTAGAGAAATCCTTTCTAATTTTGACTCAGGTTTATCCATAAAAGATTTCATCATTGATAATAATGATTTCTTTTGCTCTTCCGAAAGCTTATCAAAATAAAAACTTAGCTCCTGATTTAAGGTTTGTTCTTTCATAATGTGTAAAATCTATCTTATACAAAGTTAACGATATTTTAAGCATATAGTTTCTTTATCAAACAGATAAAACACAAACCCTAGTAGAAAACACTAAAGATTATTTCTCTCTAAATCACACAGATAACATTAAAACAGAAACTATACCTCAAAATTTAATATCGTGTTATTTGCTATATATAAGATTCTATTATATATTTGAATCATGATGTTTTGCTAATCATTTCAAAATAGTGCGTTATGATACCAAAGGAATTAGTTAAAGGCTCTTTAAAATCGATAGTATTAAAACTATTGGCTGAGAATGGCAGAATGTACGGATACGAAATTACTCAGAAAGTAGAAGAAGTCAGTGCCGGCAAAATTAAACTGACTTTTGGTGCTTTATATCCAATTTTGCATAAGCTGGAAAAAGAAGGAGCTTTAGAAACTGAATCAGAAGTGGTTAATAATCGCAATCGTATTTATTATCGCTTAACAGACTCAGGCAAGGTTTGCGCAAAAGAGCGCATTAAGGAACTGGAAGAATTTATGGAGACAATCAAGATTCTTTTAAATCCTCAACCGGGACTGAATCATGTGTAGCCTAGACAAACATCAGGTTGCAACTGTAATGAAAGATGTGGAAAGGGAAGGGATTACTTTTTCGCATCTGGAGGCGGATTTAATCGATCACATTTGCTGTGATATCGAATCGCGCATGGAACGAGGAATTTCTTTTAGCAAGGCTTATGCTTTAGTGAAGGAGGAATTTGGCATTAAGGGATTACGGGAAATTGAAAAAGACACCTTAATGTTAATCGACAAAAATTACAGAATCATGAAAAAATCGATGAAAGCCATCGGAACCTCAGCTGTTGCAATTATGGCTATTGGTTCATTATTTAAGATCATGCATTGGCCGGGAGCTACAATGCTTCTCTTAATTGCCTTTTTATTTACCGCATTAGTATTTTTCCCTGCCCTATTATTTATCGTACACAAAGAAATAGGTAACTCTAAACTAAAACCTGAATTTCTATTTGGAGGAATAAGTGGAATTACCTTAATGACAGGGATATTCTTCAAAATAATGCATTGGCCAGAAGCAGATCAGTTATTCTTTATTGGCTTTGGTCTAATCACTTATGTGACCTTACCGGCCATTGCATATTCTATCAAAAAAAGGAAGAATCCTAATACCCGTGTCCTAATAACAGGAATTGTAACGTTAATGATTTTTCTCACAGGAGTCATTCTTAAAGTTGAACATTGGCCGGGTGCTACTATTTGTTACTTAGTCGGAAGTATTTTTCTGATATTTTATGCAATTCCACTTTATTACAGAAAAGTGGTTAAGAATTCTGATAAAATTCATCTTGAGTTTATTTTTGGGATTGTTGCTTTCGCCTACTTCATTATAATTAACTTCTTATTAGGCCTTTCCGGTCGAAACGATTTATTAGTTGACATTCATTTCCAAAAGAATTCAATCAATCAGACCAATCAATTTTTAGCAGATAAGAATCATAATCTATTATTAAGCTTGGAAGATAAAACGTTATCAAACACGGCTGATAAACTTTATAATCAAATTGAAGAGATCAAGTTATCTGTTTACATGGAAGCCTTCCACGTAGACAAGGAAAAAGCAACTGCTCTAAAAAACAAAGGGATCGAAATTAAGTCACATCTTAAAAACACTAATTTTCTTTTAGCTGAAAACAATTCCTATCAACCGCTTATTAATCTAAAAGAGCAGCTTAACGCTTATGTGGATTTACTACCAGACAATGCAAAAAAGCTTATTAATACAAGTGGAATAACATTAGAAACCGGCTGGGTAATATCCTGGGAAGATCATTACTTTAAAGATCAAGCTCCAATGGCAATTTTAAACACACTATCAATGTGGCAATACAAAGTTCGCTTAGCCGAAACATTATCCTTACCTACTTCAATCGCAACTAAATAAAATCAGACAACTATGAAAAGTTCAATATATTTAACAGGCATCCTCAGCTTAGTTTTCATACTATTAGGTTCTATTGCTAAAATGCTTCATCTGCCCTTAGCAGGAATATTACTTACATTGGGAGTTATTTTAATGGTAGCATTATTTCTACCAAGAGCTTATAATACGCTTAGAAAAGCCACTGAAGATATATTATTAAAAGCCGTTTATTTAACGGCGTTAATAGCATTTTCAATCGACTTATTATCAGCACTATTTACCATTCAACAATGGCCGGGAGCACAGAAATTAATGATTATTGGCATTCCATTACCATTCGTTTTATTTCTTCCAACCTACATCTATTATCACAATAAACAAAAACTAAAAGCTAACCTTAACTTTTTAGGAGTACTTTGCTTTATGGTGTTTTTGGGTGTTTTTTCCTCCTTACTAGCCATCAATTTTAGTGGCCACATTTATCGATCCTATGGAAATTCTACTTCCTCGCTTATAGTGATTAACGAACATTTAAGCAAGGCATCAGGTTTAAACTTAAATTCGAAATCTTCTCAATTATTAAATGATATTGAAACTTTAAAAACAAATTTAGTTTTATCGATAGATGAGGGAAATAAGAACTTCCTACCACTACAGTCAAACAACAAGTTATACCATTTAATTGGCTTAAACAAAACCATAAGTTACAATGCTGAGCTAGCCAATAACCTGAATGCTGTAAAAAGAAGTTATGAGCTTTTTGCAGCAAGTATTCCGGCATCTGACCAAAACAATCAGCGTCTACTAAATGAAATCAAGACTTATTTATCTGAAACAAAACATCAGAAAGGCGAAGTAATAACGCATTTACCAATGGGAATTGCTATAAATACTTTAACAGATTTTCAGAACAAGATTTTGTTGATAGCATACACAAAAGCCGATAGTTAAAGCTATCGGCTTAATTTAAGATACCGTAATCCCTTAAGGGGACTCGCAATGCTCTTTTAATCCCACGGAGTGTTGCGAGTTTTTATTTCTCCTCTTTCTTTAAAATCTAAACGGCTTCGTGAAACTAGATCTAAATCCTAGCCTTAAATTCACATAATTAAAAGCGCTCTGAGGGGCTCCCATATCAAACTTGGAACTATAATCAATAAAGAACCCCATATAACCCAGACCTAAACCATTGGTTATGTAGTTTCTATTGCCTTTATATTCATGCTCAAATAATTTCCCTAATCGCAATGCTACATAAAATTTATCTGAGCTATTAAATCTAACTTCAGTTCCAATTTTATGTACTAATTCTTGCAGCTCTTCTGACATACCGTTAGGTGCATCACTAAAAGACTGAAATACACCTTGTAAAGCGGAATAATCATCTGAATCATCAACACCTCCTAAGGGTTGAGGACTAGGCACCAATAACTTCTCCATCTGATAAGCTAACTCAACACTCAGATAACTTTCATTAGCTACATTAAATTCAGGATTAAGTAGAGCTGCTAAACTCAAGTTTGTTGGAATAAATTCTTTGATTTCTGAATTAATATCATACGAAACTTTAGGACCAAGATTAGAGATAGCTCCTCCTACATGGTAATTTAGTTTCGCCTTAGATGATAAACTCTTTGTCTTCTTGTATTCGAAACCCACATTAAGAGCAACACATCTTAGCTTCTGCATATTTTCTATATATGCTCCAAAATCACTAGTGAAATATCTAAATACAGCTCCAAATGAAAAGCTTTCCGTAAGGGCCACAGAATACAAGAATTGATGAAATTGCTCTATAGGCATTGATGTAATAGGAATACTCTCAACTGTTTGCCTATATTGAATTTCTCCAAGACTAAATCTAGAATAACTATAGCCCAAAGTATGCTTTTCATTTATTGAACTATACCCTTCAAAATTAAACAGTGACATATCGTTAAAATCACCACCATAAAACCTTCTGGAAATACCAACTCCGTAGTTCTTACCCTTGCGTGAAAGCAAAGCCGGGTTTTGAAGAAACCCACCATCGCGATAAAAATTAGACGTGACAGTCCCAATTTCACCAAAAGAATTAATTCGGGGATTAGATGTCATATTAAGAAATGGAACTACTGTTGCTATTTGCGATGACTCACTTTGAGCAAATAGCAATAAAGGTGTAAGGGTGATCAATAGAAATATTTTCAATCTCATATAAAACTAGTTTGAATAAAATTTAAACGAATATCCGTTTTTACGCATAACTGTTTTAACACAGAGACAAAAAAGCACAGAGTTTATAAAGTTAAAACTATAATGCTCTGTGTCTCTGTGTTGATATTTTTTTGACGTCATACCTAAGTTTTTGCATTATCCATAATTGCGGATATTCAAAATTTAATAACCTAATAACACTTTTGAACTAGTGCTAATTTAAATAATATACTGAAACAACTCCGGCTTTTCATTTAAATATTCCCATTTAAAGCCATGCTTTTCCATTCGTTTTAATAAGCCATCAAAATCCTTTGGGTCTTGCAATTCAATACCAACGACTGCCGGTCCTTTTTCACGAGCTGTTTTCTTCTTATATTCAAAATGGGTAATGTCATCATTTGGTCCAAGAACATCATTTACAAAAGACTTTAAAGCCCCGGCACGCTGAGGGAAACGAACAATGAAATAATGTTTCACACCTTCGAACAATAAAGAACGTTCTTTTATTTCTTCAGTACGGGTGATGTCGTTATTACTACCACTCAATACACAAACCACATTCTTGCCTTTGATTTCATCAGCGTAATAATCTAGCGCAGCTATACTTAAAGCACCGGCAGGTTCTACCACAATGGCATCGTAGTTATATAGCTCAAGAATTTTAGTGCAAATTTTACCCTCGGGCACTAAAATCAAATCATCAACAACCTCTTTAGCGATTTCAAAGGTTAAATGACCAACTCGCTGAACAGCAGCACCATCTACAAACTTGTCAATATCTTCTAAGGTGACTATTTCACCTTTATCTAAAGATTCTTTCATCGCAGGAGCACCGGCAGGCTCTACCCCAATGATTTTGGTATTCGGACTCATTTGCTTAAAATAACTGC
Organism: Bacteroidales bacterium; assembly: GCA_003249255.1. Lineage (GTDB taxonomy): Bacteria > Bacteroidota > Bacteroidia > Bacteroidales > Marinilabiliaceae > SZUA-582. Next base: position 285,550 of record QKJP01000049.1, on the reverse strand, counting down.
CGATACCGGCAATAAGTCCTCCGCCACCAATTGGCACAAACAAATAATCGATGGATGCATTCGCTTGCTGTAAGATTTCTAAACCAACCGTTGCTTGCCCTTCTATGATTTGGGGATCATCAAAAGGATGAATAAAGGCCTTACCGGACTTTTTACATTCTTCCATGGCAGCATTGTAAGAGGCATCGTAAGTATCTCCGGTAAGAATAACTTCTACTTTATCACCACCAAACATTTTTACCTGGTTAATTTTTTGTTTTGGAGTTGTGCTCGGCATAAAAATTAAGCCATTAATCCCTAATTTCTGACAAGAATAGGCAACGCCTTGTGCATGATTACCGGCGGAGGCACAAACAATCCCTTTATCCAATTCGTCACTTGTAAGACTTTTGATTTTGTTATAAGCCCCTCGAATTTTGTAGGAACGAACCACTTGTAAATCCTCTCGCTTAAACCAAACCTTGGAGCAGTATTTACGAGATAAGTTTAAATTTTGAACTAAAGGAGTTGTCTCTACCACTTCATTAATGGTATGTTTGGCAGAGATAATATCTTTAAGATTCGGATAATATTTCGGAGTGATGTGTTCTGATGCTTTCATTGTGCTATACTTTATAAATACAAAGTTATAACATCTAATTGCCTAACGCAGCAAAATGAGTTGAATGTTTTATTTGAGTGACTGAATTTATAAGAATTCCGTCGTGACGATGACGCAATTTTGTTAAAAAGCTATTCAAGCTCTCCCAGGTTCTATGATTCTATAGCTGAAAACTATTGCCACAATAATAAGAACTTCTCAGAAGTTATGAATTATTTCCTCGGAGAGGATACAATAATTGTAGTACAAAAAATAGAAATTTTTACAACCCCGGAGAGGTTGCATGTAAAGAATACAAACTATTATTACGTTTAAACACAAAAGCCTTGGAAGCAAACACTCCCAAGGCTCAATTTTATACGTAATACCATTCGCTAGAAGCTAGTAGCTAAAAGCTAATGGCTATTTTACCTACACATTCGCAGCTAACCAATCACCTACTTCTGAAGTTTTGTAAGCTTTACCGTCACCTGCGATATCTTCAGTTACAACACCTGCTTCTAAAGACTTATCAACAACTTCGCGAATTGCTTTTGCTTCGTCTAATAAATCTAAAGATTCTAATAACATAGCAGCAGAAAGAACTGTTGCAATCGGGTTAGCAATGTCTTTGCCGGCAGCCTGTGGATAAGAACCGTGAATAGGCTCAAATACCGACGTATGAACACCTACAGATGCAGATGGTAATAAACCTAACGACCCGGTAATTACAGATGCCTCATCAGATAAGATATCACCAAACATATTTTCGGTTACCATTACGTCGAACTTCTTTGGCCACTGGATTAACTGCATAGCCGCATTATCAACAAACATGTAATCAGTTGCGATATCGGTATGCTCTTTTTCCATACGTTGTGCTACTTCTCTCCACAAACGAGAAGTACAAAGTACGTTCGCTTTATCTACTACTGTTAAACGCTTGTTACGTTTAGCTGCATAATCGTAAGCCAATGCTAAGATGCGTTCTACTTCCTCTACCGAATAAGTACAATTATCGAAAGCCTTCGTTAAATCTTCAGAGCGACCTTTTTCACCAAAGTAGATACCACCGGTTAACTCACGTACTACAACAAAATCAGCACCTTCTACGATATCTTTGCGTAACGGACTTTTGTGTAATAATGATGGGAAAGTTGTTACAGGACGGATGTTTGCGTATAAACCTAATTTTTTACGCATTCCTAATAAACCTTGCTCAGGACGAACTTTTGCAGATGGGTCGTTATCATATTTTGGGTCACCAATTGCACCAAAAAGAACCGCATCGCTGTTCATACAAACTTCATGAGTCTCATCAGGGTATGGATTACCAACTTTATCAATTGCAATAGCACCCACTAAAGCTTCAGTATAATTAATCTCATGATTAAATTTAACAGCAACAGCATCCATTACCTTACGTGCCTGCGCTACAATCTCCGGACCAATTCCGTCCCCGGCTAATACGCCAATGTTCATTTTCATGGTATTCTATCTTTTTTTAATGTACATAGTTTCAGTAGCCTCTAGCTTCTAGCTATTAGCTTCTAGCTGTTTCACACTTATTGAAAGTGTTCTCCCTTATTTGAAAAACTCTTTCTATACAGAAACGCTATACTGCGGACTCCGTACTGCGGACTCCGTACTTAATAAATGCAAATCTATAATATATTCTCGTTTTCTATAATATTAAGCATCTTCATCGTGGCAATGATGGCTGCTTCGGTTTGGTCGGCATCGAGGCCGCGTGTTTTAAACTCCTTATCTTTAAACTCCCAGGTAATCATGGCTTCTACAAGTGCATCTGTTTTACCACCGGGAGGTATGGTTACATTGTAATCTAACAGTTTTGGGAAAGATTTATCTAACTTCTCATAAATTTTCCAAAGGGCTTTCATAAAAGCATCGTACTGACCATCTCCTGCTGATGTTTCCTGATAGGAACGACCGTCAACTTCAATTTTTATGGTAGCAACCGGTTTTAATCCTTTGGTTGATGAAAGACTGTAATTAATTAGTTTAATGTAATCTCTCAAATTTTCAGAACTACGCAACACATCTGCAATGATGTATGGCAGGTCTTCGGTCGTAACCATTTCCTTTTTATCACTCAACTCGATAACACGTTCAGAGACTTTTTTCATCTCTTCGGCTGACAAATCAATACCTAATTCCTCTAAGTTTTTAAGGATATTGGCCTTACCGGAGGTTTTTCCTAAAGCATACTTACGAACCCGACCGAAACGTTCCGGCATTAACTCGTTAAAGTATAAATTGTCTTTGTTATCGCCATCGGCATGTACACCGCTACATTGGGTAAATACATACTCACCTGTTAATGGTTTGTTCGCCGGGATTCTGATACCTGAAAAACTCTCAACCAAACGACTGATGCGTGTCAGTTTTGATTCATTCAGATTGAATTCTACATTTAACTGGTCGGATAAAACCGCTACGACAGATGCCAATGGAGCATTACCGGCACGCTCACCTAATCCGTTTACAGTAGTATGCACCCCTTTCATTCCGGCTTTAACCGCAGCATACACATTAGCTACAGACAAATCATAATCGTTATGAGCATGAAAATCAAAATGAATATTCGGGAAGCGTTTTACTGTTTCGCCACAAAATTCGGCTACCTGGTCGGGATTTAACACGCCTAATGTATCAGGTAACATAAATCGTTGAATCGCTTGGTCTTTTAAAGCATCTATCAAATAAAACACATAATCCGGAGAGCTAATCATACCATTCGACCAATCCTCCAGATACACATTAACAGTAATGCCCATCTCTGTAGCCTGACGAATCACTTTGATGATATCATCCACATGTTGCTCAGGCGTTTTGCGCAACTGACTGGTTACGTGCTTCAACGAACCCTTAGTCAACAGGTTAATTACCTTTGCCCCGGCATCCTGAATCCACTGTAAAGACACCCCTTTATCAACAAAACCAAGAACCTCAATCTTGTCTAAGTAACCTTTAGTGGCAGCCCATTCGGTAATTTTCTTCACCGCCTTAAATTCACCCTCACTTACCCTGGCCGATGCAACTTCCAGACGGTCTACTTTCACTTCATCCAACAAGATGTGAGCCATCGCCAGCTTTTCCGATTCATTGAACGAAACGCCTGTTGTTTGCTCCCCATCCCGCAGGGTGGTATCCATTATTTCAACCTTCATACCTTCAGATTATAGACATTAGACTAATAGATAATAGACAAACAGTTTTAGATAAGTCTAGTAGTCTATCATCTAAAAATCTATTATCTATCAAAAAAAGCCTGCCCTCACTTCCTCACGAAATGAAAAGCAGACTTTGTATTATTCAACTTCAAAAAAGAAGTGATTAGAATTTAACAGCCTGCTTTTCGAAGGCTTGAATTTTATCTTTAATGCTTAAAAGGTAATCGATATCATCGTAACCGTTTAATAAGCATTTCTTTTTGTATCCGTTGATTTCGAATGACTCAGATTCACCTGTTGGAATTAAGGTGATGGTCTGATTTTCTAAATCAATCTTAACTTCTGCTTTAGGATCTTTTTCTACCTCGGCAAAGATTTTTGCTAAGAAAGCTTCAGAAACCTGTACCGGTAATACACCGTTGTTTAAAGAGTTTCCTCTAAAGATATCTGCAAAGAATGAAGATACTACAGCTTTAAAACCATAACCAGCCACAGCCCATGCAGCGTGCTCACGGCTCGAACCACTTCCAAAGTTTTTACCTGCTACTAAAATAGGACCACTGTATGTTGGGTCGTTTAATACGAAATCCGCTTTTGGAGTACCGTCTTTTTCGTAACGCCAGTCACAAAATAAGTTATCTCCGAATCCCTCTTTGGTAGTTGCCTTTAAGAAACGAGCCGGGATAATCTGGTCAGTATCCACGTTTTCGATTGGTAAAGGTACCACTGATGTCTGAAGGGTGACAAATTTATCTATTGGCATTTTTTTACTTCTTTAGGATTATAAATTAAATACTTTTCTTGGGTCTGCAATAACACCCGTTACTGCTGCAGCTGCTGCCGTTAATGGAGAAGCTAACAAGGTGCGAGAACCCGGTCCCTGACGTCCTTCGAAGTTACGGTTTGATGTCGCAACGGCGTACTTACCTGCAGGAATCTTATCGTCGTTCATAGCTAAACAAGCAGAACAACCCGGCTGACGTAATTCGAAACCGGCAGCTTCTAAAGTTTCTTTGATACCTTCTTCAATCGCTTGTTTCTCTACTAACCTACTACCCGGAACAATCCATGCAGTAATGTTGTCAGCTTTCTTTTTACCTTTTACAGCCTCTGCAAACACACGTAAATCCTCGATACGACCATTGGTACAAGAACCTAAGAAAACGTAATCTACTTTTTTACCTTCTAATTTATCGCCCGGTTCGAAGCCCATGTACTTCATAGACTGTAAATAAGTCTTTTTAGATGCCTCTTCAATCGTGTCTAAAGAAGGAATATTTTGAGTGATACCTGTACCCATACCCGGGTTAGTACCATAAGTAATTTGTGGCTCAATGTCAGCAGCTTCGTAAGTTAACTCTAAATCGAACTTAGCATCAGCATCTGTTGGAAGAGTTTTCCAATAGGCAACTGCTTTTTCCCACTGCTCACCTGTAGGAGCGTTACGACGACCTTTGATGTATTCGAAAGTTGTCTCATCAGGAGCAATCATACCACCACGAGCACCCATTTCGATACTCATGTTACAAACTGTCATACGACCTTCCATTGATAAAGCGCGAATTGCAGAACCTGCGAACTCAACGAAATATCCTGTACCACCCGAAGTAGTTAATTTCGAAATAACATAAAGAACAATATCCTTAGCTGTTACACCTGCACCAAGCTCACCTTCGATGTTGATACGCATACTTTTTGGCTTTGGCTGCATAATACATTGAGTAGCCAATGTCATCTCAACCTCTGATGTACCAATACCGAATGCGATAGAACCAAATGCACCGTGAGTACTTGTGTGGCTATCACCACAAACCATTGTCATACCCGGCTGAGTAATACCTTGCTCAGGTCCAACAACGTGAACGATACCATTGTATTCGTGTCCTAATCCGTAAAGAGTAACGTTGTTCTCTTCACAGTTTTTAGTTAAAGTATCAACCTGATGTGCTGAAAGCTGATCTTTAATAGGTTGGTCTTGATTAATTGTAGGAATGTTGTGGTCAGGCGTAGCTAATACCTGATTTGGACGAAATACGCCAACTCCACGCTCTTTAACTCCTGCAAATGCCTGTGGACTGGTCACTTCATGTACGAAATGACGGTCGATGTAAAGCACGTTAGGACCGTTCTCGATGGCTTCTACCACGTGACTGTCCCAAACCTTATCGAATAATGTTTTTCCTGCCAATTTATTTGAATATTAAAAAGTTTAACTTCTTGTTTTGGAATCTTATTTCGCCCCTACAGGGCTAAAATGTAATTCGTATTAAAAGTACCTAGGGCGATGCCCTAGGCTATATGATATAAGACCTTCGGTCTTAAGGTTCGTTTTGGCATCTTGCAAGTCACTTCCCTACCTTGCCGGCAGGCAGGTGTCTTCTGCCTAATCTTGCATCAAACAAACACTTTGCTTTACAGTTTTGTTTAGCAGAATCGCAGATTATCTAAATCCTATAAATCAAGCCTGACTACTGTCTTCTGACTCCTGACTAAATAAAAATCACTTCCCTGCCTAGCGGGCAGGCAGGTGCCTTCTGCCTTACTCCTTCTGCCTAATTATGCACTTTAGAAACCGCATCAATAAATGCTTCTGCTGAAGCCGTTATCACATCGGTGTTAGCTGCATAGCCGTAGTACGTATTTCCCTTGTGTTCGATTTGAACGTGTACTTTACCCAAATCATCACTACCACGAGTTACGGCTTGTACCAAGTATTCTTCTAAGTGAACTTTACGCTTCATCAAAGCTTTTATAGCTGTAAACACCGCATCAACAGGACCGTTACCGGTAGCAGTTTCTGTAAACACATCACCATCAAAACTCATGGTTACAGTAGCCGTTGGTATTAAAGACAACCCACTTACTACCTGAAGTTTTTCTAATTTTATAGAACGCTCTTGTTTTGTGTGACCTTGACTTACTAAAGCATCTAAATCCTCATCAGTCACATCTTTCTTGCTATCCGCTAAATCTAAGAACTGCTCGTAAACAGTATCCAACTCTTTCCCCTCGATTTTGTAACCAATAATTTCTAAACGGTGCTTTAATGCAGCACGACCAGAACGAGCTGTTAATACAATGCTCGATTCTTTCACACCAACATCAGCAGGGTCGATAATTTCGTAAGTCTCACGGTCTTTCAACACACCATCCTGATGAATACCCGATGAGTGAGAGAAGGCATTTCTACCTACAATTGCTTTGTTAGCCTGCACCGGCATACGCATCAAAGTAGAAACTAACTTACTTGTTTTGATGATTTGCTTAGCATCGATATTAGTATCGAAATCTAATAATTTATGACAACGCATCGCCATCACCACTTCTTCTAAAGAAGTGTTACCGGCACGTTCACCAATACCGTTGATAGTTACTTCAACCTGACGAGCTCCGTTTGATACCCCTGACAATGCATTGGCTGTAGCCATACCCAAGTCGTTGTGACAGTGCGTAGATAAAATTGCTTTATCGATGTTAGATACATTGTTCATCAAATAAGCGATTTTCTCACCGTACTCCGATGGTAAACAGTAACCTGTTGTATCAGGAATATTAATTACAGTAGCACCGGCAGCAATCACAGCTTCTACTACACGAGCTAAATATTCGTTGTCAGAACGACCGGCATCCTCTGCATAAAACTCAACCTCACCAACCAAGTTGCGGGCAAATTTTACGGCATGCACAGCACGTTCAATAATTTTTTCAGGAGTTGTGTTAAACTTCCCTTTAATGTGGTAAGGAGAAGTTCCGATACCTGTATGGATACGGCCGTTTTTAGCAAACTTTAATGCTTCGGCAGCAACTTCTATATCTTTTTCTACCGCACGTGTTAACGCACAAATGGTAGGATTTGAAACGGCTTTTGATATTTCGACGACTGAGTTAAAGTCGCCCGGAGATGATACCGGGAAACCGGCTTCGATAACATCTACCCCTAATTTCTCTAACTGACGAGCTACTTCAATTTTCTCAATTGTGTTCAACTGACATCCCGGAACTTGCTCACCATCTCTTAAGGTCGTATCGAATATATATACTCTTTCACTCATTGCTTCGTTTTTTTATATTGTTGTGATTTCAGATGTATTTCACTCTGAAACGCTTGCAAAAATATTCAAATTATTTAATCTAATAACGTTTTCTGGTCTTCCAGTTTTTTAATGTGCTCATTCAGCAATTCTTGGTCGAGTTTTGTAACCGCCACTCTTCCTGAACGAACAAACTGAGAAACGCCGTAATGGTCGAGTTTTTCAAACAGTTCTTGCGTTTCGTATTGATGACCTGTTTTCTCTATTACTGTATATTTTGTAGTAACTTCGAGAATACGAGCTCCATGTTTGCGAACGAGTCGTTCAATCTCATTGCCATTGAGGAGGGCTTCAGTCGGCACCTTATAGAGCGCAATCTCCTGATGGATGATTTCATCAGCCGTAAATACGAATACTTTAATCACATCCACTTTCTTTTCGATTTGAAGCGCCAGTTTATCAACCTGCTCACGTGTGGCAAAAACAACCACTGTGTATTTGTGAATGCCCTTGATGGCAGACTCAGATGTGTTTAAACTCTCGATGTTAATGTGACGACGAGTAAAAACCGTAGTAACCTGATTTAATAAACCAACGTGGTTCTCAGAATATATTGAAAGTGTGAATTCTTGCTTCATCTGTTTGATTTTTAATGATTATACAGTCCGGGACAATAATCGCATTAAAATGTAAAACATCTATTTTTGGTACGTTTTTAAATCATCTTGATACTTGATACTCATATCTAGCATCTGAAATAAAATCTACTCCAATCTAATTTCATTAACAGCAGCTCCTGCCGGAACCATTGGTAAAACATTACCTTCTTTTTCTACAACAACTTCGAGTAAGAATGGACCATCCGTTTCTGCCATACGCTTAATTGCACCATCTAAATCTTCTCGTTTCTCAACCTTTTCGCAAGCAATACCATAACCCCTTGTAATCATCTGGAAATCAGGGTTGATTAACTCAGTTGATGCATAGCGCTTATCGAAGAACATTTCTTGCCACTGGCGAACCATCCCTAAGAAATTGTTATTTAAAAGAATGATTTTTACCGGTGCTTTTGTTTGCCAAATCGTTCCTAATTCTTGAATGGTCATTTGGAAACCACCATCACCTACAAAAACACATACCGCACGGTCAGGCTGACCCAGTTGCGCTCCCAGAGCCGCCGGAAGACCAAAGCCCATTGTTCCCAAACCGCCTGATGTTACAACACTTCTCGAATGCTTGAATTTAAAGTAACGAGATGCCATCATTTGGTGCTGACCAACATCAGTAACCAAAATTGCTTCATCATTAAACTGCTCAGTTACACGACGAACAACCTCACCCATGGTTAATCCTTCCTTCGTAGGATACAACTCATTCTTGATGATTTTCTCATCTTCGATACGGTCACAAGCTCTAAATTCTTCAACCCAAGCCTCGTGTTTGTTCGCTGCAACTTTCTCTACCAACATTGGAAGAGATTCTTTAATGTCGCCCAATACAGGAACATCAGCGTAAATAATTTTATTGATCTCAGCCGGGTCGATTTCGAAATGAATCACTTTTGCATTGGTTGCATATTTCTGAACATTACCGGTTACACGGTCATCAAAACGCATACCTAAGGCAATAATTAAATCGGCATCGTTTGTTTTGATGTTTGGCCCGTAGTTACCATGCATACCTAACATCCCAACGTTTAACGGATGGTCTGTTGGCATGGCCGACATTCCTAATAAAGTCCATGCAGCAGGCATACCTGTTTTTTCCAATAAGCTCATTAAGTCTTTTTCGGCCTCAGCCAAAATAACTCCCTGACCGACTAATACTAACGGCTTCTTAGCCAAGTTGATTAACTGCGCAGCTTCTGCAACTTTTTCCTCATCGGTTTTGGTTACCGGAATATAACTGCGAATTTTCTCAACCTTTTTATATTCGAAATCTAACTCAGCAAACTGAGCATCTTTTGTGATATCAATCAATACAGGTCCCGGACGACCCGAACGTGCAATGTAAAAAGCACGCGCAATAGCCTCAGGAATTTCTTCCACATTTTTAACCTGGTAATTCCATTTGGTGATAGGCTGAGAAATACCTACCACATCTGTTTCCTGGAAAGCATCTGTTCCTAAAAGCGGCGATGCCACCTGACCACTGATTACTACCAAAGGAGTAGAATCGATTTGAGCATCGGCAATACCGGTAATGGCATTGGTTGCACCCGGTCCTGATGTTACAAAACAAACCCCAACATCACCGGTTGCACGAGCATAACCTTGAGCAGCATGCAATGCACCTTGCTCATGACGGGTTAAAATGTGATGCAACTGACTGTGATAGTCATACAAAGCATCGTAAATTGGCATGATGGCTCCTCCAGGATATCCGAAAATCATCTTTACACCTTCGTGAATCAATGATTGCATTACGGCCTCGGAGCCTGTCATTCTTTTCTTCTGTATATTATCAGTTCCCATTTCTTTATCCTCTTTGAAGGTTATTTGCAATGTTTCCAAACTCATGACTTTAGTCAATTAAACGCACAGCTCCTTTATCGGCAGAGCTAACCAAGCTTGCATAAGCTTTAAGTGCTTTAGAAACATATCTGTCACGTGCTTCAGGCTTAAAGGCGTTTTCGCCTTTAGCTTCCTCTTCGGCACGTCTTTGTGCTAATTCTTCATCAGAAATCTCTAATTGGATTTTTCTGTTTGGTATATCAATCAAAATTTTATCACCGTCTTTTACTAAACCGATAGCACCACCTGCTGCAGCTTCAGGAGAAGCATGTCCGATTGATAAACCGGATGTACCACCTGAGAAACGACCATCCGTTAATAAAGCACATTCTTTACCTAAATGTTTAGATTTTAAGTAAGAAGTTGGGTAAAGCATCTCTTGCATACCCGGTCCGCCTTTTGGGCCTTCGTAACGGATAATAACCACATCGCCGGCTTTTACCTCATCAGATAAAATACCATCGATGGCTGCATTCTGAGATTCGTAAACCTTAGCATTACCATTGAATACCCAGATAGACTCATCAACCCCGGCAGTTTTTACGATACATCCGTCTAAAGCGATGTTACCGAAAAGAACAGCTAAACCACCATCGGCAGAAAATGCATTCTCACCATTACGAATAACTCCGGCAGCACGGTCTTTATCTAACGTACCATACTTTGTTTTTTGAGAACCCATTGTTAGGTTAATCAATCCGGCAGGAGCACTTGAGTAAACCTCTTCTGCATCTTCAACCTGAGTATCTCTCATAATATCGTAAGCATCAAGTGCAGCTTTCAAACTAGGGAAATCTACTCGGTTCACATTTGTATTTAATAAACCTAAACGGTCTAGCTCACCTAAAATACCCATGATACCTCCCGCACGGTTTACATCTTCGATGTGCGCCGAACCGTTTGGAGCTACTTTACACAAACAAGGTGTCTTGCGAGAAATTGCATCGATGTCTTGCATGGTGAAATTCACTCCAGCCTCATGAGCAATGGCTAAAATGTGTAATACAGTGTTTGTAGAACCTCCCATGGCCACATCAAGAGTCATGGCATTTGCAAATGCTTCGTAAGTGGCAATGTTGCGTGGTAATACAGACTCGTCACCGTCTCTGTAATATTTATAAGTGCTTTCAACAATTAAGTCGGCCGCTTTTTCGAACAATTTTGTGCGGTTCGCATGTGTTGCAACGATGGTTCCGTTACCCGGCAATGCTAAACCGATGGCTTCGTTTAAGCAGTTCATAGAGTTCGCTGTAAACATACCCGAACAAGAACCACAAGTAGGACAAGCATTTTTCTCAACTGCATCAACCTCTTCGTCAGAAACCGAATCATCAGCCGCCATTACCATAGCATCTACTAAGTCTAAGGCACGGTCGCCAACTTTACCGGCTTCCATAGGACCTCCCGACACAAATACACTTGGGATATTCAAACGCATAGACGCCATTAACATTCCCGGAGTAATTTTATCGCAGTTAGAGATACAAACCATGGCATCTACACGGTGCGCATTACACATGTACTCTACACTATCGGCAATGATGTCGCGTGATGGTAAAGAATACAACATCCCGTCGTGTCCCATCGCGATACCATCATCGATGGCTATGGTATTGAACTCAGCAGCAAAGCATCCTAATTCTTCGATGCGTTTTTTTACTTGCTGGCCAATTTCATGAAGATGAACGTGACCCGGCACAAACTGAGTAAAAGAATTGACGATTGCAATGACGGGCTTACCAAAATGAGACTCTTGCATTCCGTTAGCTCTCCAAAGACTTCTGGCTCCTGCCATTCTGCGACCTTCCGTAGAGGTTGCACTTCTTAATGTTACCTTCATTTTTACTTGTTTATCTATTTGGCCACATAAAACTTATGCTTGTTTTATGCTCATCTTCAAATTTTTATTTTCAATCTAAATGTGTAATACACAAAAAAGCCTTTCTCATAACATGTGAGAAAGGCTTTAGTTTATATTTTTGTTCAATTAACTATACAGCATTCTCACTACCCCCGGTTTAAAACCACGAGTACAATAATGTCGAGAATAAGTACTGTATTGAATTTCATCTTAAATACGTGTTGCTTTTTACGTTAGCAAAAATAGGACTGTTTTTTTGAAGTACAAAAAAAAAGAGGAAAAAGTGTCATTTAATTATAATTCTCAGACAATATATAAATGCCTCATTCTATCACAATATGTTTTACACTGAGAAAACAATGTCATTGAATTCTATCTTTCCATACCTCGGGACTTCTACTTGTATGAAAAATAGCAATTACTTTTATGACATCATCCTCAACTTGAAAGTAGATTAAAAAAGGAAATTTCTTAACTGTAAACTTCCGAATATTATTCTGAAGAATGAGAAATAAAAACGGATTTGACTTAATTAGGTCAAGACTTGCATTTATTTGCCTAAAGAAAAGATCGGCAACATTAGAATTATCATCATTATAGTATTCATATGATTCCTGAAAATCATTCTCAGCATCGTCAGAAAATACAACACTATAATGCCTTATCTTCATACTTCTTTTTTATTTCATCCCAACTTTTGAATGTTGCTTTACCTGACTCAATCTTTTTTAATCTTTCATCCAATAGTTTTTGATGCTCGATGGGGATATCTTCCTTACCTTCCTTAACATCAATAATCTCAACAAAATCCATCTCCTTAAGCATATTAAGAAAAGATGCAATTTTTTTTTCCTCTTTTATATTTAAAGTTAATTCCATCTCATTTCCTTTTAATCTCTTTTACAAAGATACGACAAATATGTTGCATCGATAAGAATACAAATTAGAAGCTTTTTAGTTTTTATTGGCGTATATTATAGATTCATTTTGAGGATAAAAGCAATAGAAATGAAAGTCACACATCAACCTATCGAAGCTTGGAATACTCATTATTCAAACTCAAAGGCAAAAGGCTTGCTTTCGATAAGATTGACCGCTATTTATTTGGCATTAGTATTCTTGATGAATCATCGTGCATCTGCCCAAAAGGATACTTTATTGTTAGACGATTGTTATCGATTAGCGATAGAAAACTCAGAAATCAACCGTCAACTCGATACATACAAGCACATAACTATCGAAGAGCAAAAAGTGGCAACATCGGGCTATTTACCTAAAATTGAATTAAACGGACAGTTCACTTATCAAAGCGATGTTACCGAACTTCCAATTAAAATGCCCGGCATGCCGGAATTACCTAAAGACCGGTATAACGGCACTATCGATTTCACTCAATTGATTTATGACGGCGGATACATCAAACAGTTAAAAGAGCTACAAGCATCAACCTTAGAAATTAACAATGCGCAAACAGCGAGTTATAACCGGCAGCTTAAAGATAGAATCAGCTCCCTGTATTTAGGAATCCTTCTCTTGGAGGAGAACCTTAACCTTACCAATGTTTTTATTCGAGATATTGAACTGAACATCGAGAAGCTGACTAATTTACTGACCGGCGGATTGGCCTTACAAAAAGACATTGACAATTTGGAGGTCGAACATATCAATGCCGAACAGCGAATTATAGAAATTCAAGCAAACCGCAAAAATCTGCTTCAATCTTTGGGCTATTTATGCGGACAATCATTGCCGGACAACCTTGCATTAAAATTTCCAAATGCTGTTTTACTAAATAATGATACGATAAACAACAGACCCGAACTAAAGCTTTTTAGTGCGCAAGACATGAGTTTTCAAAGTCGAATTTCACTCATCAAAACAAAGAATAATCCTAAACTGTATTTGTTTGCTTCCGGAGGATACGGCAAGCCCGGCCTAAATATGTTTAACGATGAATTAGACTCCTACGGAATAGCCGGGATACGGCTTACAATTCCCATCACCAACAGGCTATACGGCAAGCACGAAACCCAATCACTTATCTATCAAAAAGAGTTGATTACTTCTCAAAGAACGGATTTCTTAAAGAATAACACCATCCAACTTTCAGGACAGTTAATTGAAATTGAAAAGTTTAAAAGCTTGATTGATAAAGATGAAGAAATTATTACAAAAAGAACAGCAATAAGGATTGCTGAAGAAACAAGACTTAACAACGGCATAAGCACATCGACCGATTACATACGGGAACTTAATGCTGAAAATCGGGCAAAATTAAATTTGAAATTGCACGAAATTCAGTTATTGCAAGCCATTATTAATTACAACGCATTAAAAGGAAACTGATTACAAACATTTATTTACAATTAACAGGATAACAAAAAATACAAACACAGAGTCGCAGAGACACAAAGATTTTTAATTATGCGTAAATGTATTTACAAATATTACAACACGAGACATTTATTATTGTCAATCTTACTTTTGGGCATTGCAACGTGCTTTCAAAATTGCAGTAACGGCAATCATGAACCAGATGCCTATGGGAATTTTGAAGCGGTTGAAATAATTGTTTCCTCCGAAGGAAGCGGCAGAATAATGAGTCTTAATTTGGAAGAAGGCTCGATTCTAAATGAAGACCGGCAAGTTGGCTACATTGACACCATGCAACTCTATTTAAAGAAAGTTCAACTGCAAGCGGCCATTAAAGCACTTCATAAAAAAGTACCCAACGCCTCGGCACAATTGGATGTATTAAAAGAACAACTGCATACAGCCCAACAAGAACAATCGCGCTTTGAGAAGCTCGTCCATTCGGGTGCAGCAACCACAAAACAATTGGATGATATTAAAGCTCAGGTAGAAGTTATCAATCGCCAATTAATTAGTATGCAATCGACTCTGGAGGTTCAAACAGACGGGATTCTTGCCGAAGCAGAACCCCTTCGTGCACAAATAATGCAAGTGAATGATATGATTAGCAAAAGCATTATTCGCAATCCAACAAAAGGAACCGTACTCACCAAATTTGCGCATGCCGGAGAATTTGCGGCTCCCGGTAAACCGCTTTACAAAGTGGCTGATATTGAAAACATCATCTTGAGAGCTTACTTTTCTGGCGAGCAAATTTCGGACGTAAAAATAAACCAAGCAGTTAAGGTTTTTATTGATGCTCCGAAAGGTAAATACAAAGAGTACGAAGGAATTGTTACTTGGATTGCAAGCAAAGCCGAGTTTTCACCAAAAGTGATTCAGACC
Source organism: Bacteroidales bacterium (assembly GCA_003249255.1). Classification (GTDB taxonomy): domain Bacteria; phylum Bacteroidota; class Bacteroidia; order Bacteroidales; family Marinilabiliaceae; genus SZUA-582. Next base: position 270,113 of record QKJP01000049.1, on the reverse strand, counting down.
AAAGACGAACGGGTAAACCTTGTGTATGCCGTAAAAATAAGTGTTAAGAATGATGGCGGTATGAAAATAGGAATGCCCGGCGAAGTGCAACTCACACCCATGGAATGAATACAATTGAGATTAAAAAAATATCAAAAGTATTTGGTTCAAAAACAGCCTTGAACAACATTAACATGAGTATAAAACAAGGGGAACTGTTTGGTTTAATCGGAGCCGATGGAGCCGGTAAATCCACCTTGTTTGATATTTTGGTGACTTTATCGGCGGCCACAAGCGGTTCAGCATCTGTACATGGTTTTGATGTTGAAAAAGATGCTAAAAACATTCGCCGAATTGTAGGATATATGCCGGGTCGATTTTCGCTTTACCAAGACCTTACCGTGTATGAAAACCTAAATTTCTTTGCTTCTATTTTTGGTGGAACAATAGAGGATAATTATCATTTGATTAAAGACATTTATGAGCACATTGCACCTTTTAAAGAGCGGCCGGCCGGAAAACTTTCCGGAGGGATGAAACAAAAGTTGGCACTCTGCTGTGCCTTGGTGCATCAACCCAAAGTGTTGTTTTTAGACGAACCCACAACCGGTGTTGACCCGGTATCACGAAAGGAGTTTTGGGGCATGTTAAAAAGGCTGCAGGAAAAAGGAATAACCATTCTTGTATCCACTCCCTACATGGATGAAGCAGTTCTATGCGAGCGCATTGCACTGATACAGGAGGGTGAAATCATGGCCATTGATACTCCCGTAGCAATTATAAAATCGTTTACTCATCCTCTTTATTCTGTTAAGTCAAAAAAATTGTATCAACTTTTAAAGGATTTAAGAAATTTTAAAGAAACCTATTCGTGTTATGCTTTTGGGCAAACGGTTCATTTAGCCCTTAAAAACCAAGATACTACTGCAATTATCATCCAAGATTATCTACATGGTTTAGGCCATGAGAATATCGAGATAAAAAGCATTGATGCCGGAATTGAAGATTGCTTTATGGAGTTAATGAAAAAAACGGCCGAATAATGGAAGCAAGCATCAAAACAGAAAATTTAACAAAGTGTTTCGGTTCCTTTACTGCCGTTAACAACATCACTTTTAAAGTTGATAAAGGGGAAATATTTGGTTTTTTGGGAGCCAATGGCGCCGGCAAAACAACTGCAATGCGCATGCTTTGCGGTTTACTTCATCCAACATCGGGCAAAGCAAGTGTTGCCGGATTTGATGTTTTTACCCAACGCGAGCAAATTAAAAAGAACATCGGCTACATGAGTCAGAAATTCTCGTTGTACGAAGATTTGACCATCAAAGAAAACATTAATTTTTTTGGAACCATTTATGGTTTATCAAACACTAAAATAAAGGAGAAAACCGAGCAATTGCTCATACGTTTAAACCTTATGGAAGAAGCAAACAGCTTAGTGGCTTCTTTGCCCTTGGGGTGGAAACAAAAATTGTCTTTTTCGTTGGCATTGATACACGACCCTAAAATAGTTTTTTTGGATGAGCCCACAGGCGGTGTAGACCCCATAACTCGCCGGCAGTTTTGGGAACTGATTTACGAAACCGCCGATTCCGGCACTACGGTCTTTGTAACCACACATTACATGGACGAAGCAGAATATTGCAACCGGGTTTCGATTATGGTAGATGGTAAAATTGAGGCCATTGATACACCCGATAATCTTAAAAAACTATTTGATGCCTCTACCATGGACGAAGTATTTTATTTATTAGCAAGAGGCGCATCAACCCAAGAATAATGTGAAATGCAAGAACTGAAATCGTTTATAATAAAAGAGTTTCGCCACATTGTACGCGACAAACGAGCCTTGCTCATATTGTTTGTCATGCCGGTAATTCTGGTCATCCTTTTTGGGTATGCCATTACTAACGATATCAACAATGCAGAAATCGCAATTTTGGATAACTCAAAAGATGAATTGTCGATAGGACTTACTAATAAAATTGTGTCTTCGGGTTACTTTTTGCAAAAAGCATCGCTTCAAACAAATAAAGAATTACAAGAAGTTTTTAGAAGCGGAAAAATCAAAATGGCCATTGTATTTCCACCGGGATTTGCTCAAACTTTTTACCGTGAAAAAAATGTACAGATTCAATTAATAGCCGATGCTTCGGATTTAAATGTGGCCATTGCGCTTAGCAATTATGCCCATTCGATTATTAAAGATTATCAAAACGAATTAAATAAAGATTTGGGGCAGACTCTTCTTTTTGAGACCACCACCAAAATGCTTTTCAACCCCGAACAAAAAGGTGTGTACATGTTTGTTCCCGGCGTGTTGGCTTTAATTATGATGTTGATTTCGGCTCTGATGACGGCCGTTTCTTTGGCGAAAGAAAAAGAAACCGGCACCATGCGTGTCATTACGGTTTCACCCTTAAGTCCGATTACCATAATTACCGGTAAGGTTATTCCTTATCTCGTCATCTCGATGATAGACACTTGCATTATTTTATTGATGGCTGTATTTATTTTCGGGATGCCTATTAACGGAAATCTATTCTTATTGGCACTGGTAAACCTAATGTTTCTGTTTGCTGCTTTATCGCTGGGAATAATGATAGCATCATTCGCCGAAACTCAGCAAGTCGCCCTTATCATGTCGATTGTGTTACTCTTTTTACCAACCGTTTTATTGTCAGGATTTATTTATCCGATAAAGAACATGCCCCTTTGGCTGCAAGTAATTTGTCAGGTATCTCCCGCAAAATGGTTTATCGAGGCCATTAAATCGGTTATGATAAAAGGAACAGGTATACAGGATATTTGGATGCAGTTAAGTGTTCTTTTGGGGATGATAATAGTTATGATTAGAGTTAGCATTGTTCAATCAAAAAAGAAAGTGAGCTGACAAATGAGAACCATCAGAGCATTAATACAAAAAGAATTTAAGCAGATATTCAGGAATAAAATTATCCTGAGACTGATCATCATGCTTCCTGTCGTTCAGTTAATTATATTGATTTACGCAGCCAATAACGACATTAAAAACATTTCGATGGGAGTGGTTGATTTAGACCGCTCGTCGACATCTCAAAAGATTATCTCTAAACTTCAAGCGTCGAGCTATTTTATATTAAATGATTTTTCAACTTCAAAAAAACAAGGCATTCGCATGCTTGAAAAAGGCAAAACGGATATTTTAATAGAGATACCGCATTCGTTCGAAAAGGACATTTACAACAACGAACACCCAAGGGTTGCTATTACTGTAAATGCCATCAACAGCACTGTCGCCATTTTAGCAGCTTCTTATGCAGGAAATATTTTAGGCGGATTTGCGGCCGAATATGCTTTTAGCGTAACACAAGGTAAAATCGAAGTCCCAAAACAAATTAACGTTACCAACTCCAATTGGTTTAATCCCTTGCTAGATTACAAGTCGCTTATGTTGCCGGGCGTACTAGCCATTCTCATCACCATTATGGGCATTTTGTTGTCGGCCTTAAATATTGTACGCGAAAAAGAAATGGGAACCATCGAACAGTTAAATGTTACCCCCGTAACAAAACTCCAATTTATCATTGGCAAGCTCTTCCCTTTTATGGTGGTCGGATTGTTTCAATTGACCTTAGGGCTATGTGTCGCCGTTTTTCTGTATAATTTAGAAATACAGGGTAGCATCGTTTTATTATACGGCGTGGTTACGGTTTACTTATTTTCTGTGTTGGGCATTGGTTTTTTAATATCAACGATTTCTGACAATCAGGTGCAAGCCATGTTTGTGATGCTCTTTTTTATGATCATCTTCATCTTGCTGAGTGGCTTATTTACCTCTGCCGACAGCATGCCGGTCTGGGCGCAGGGTATCAATACAATTAACCCCACTTATTATTTGGTGGATATTATCAGGCTGGTGGTTTTAAAAGGCAGTACGTTGTTTGATATCCGAAAGCAAATGACGGCCATTCTAATTATCGGATTGGTTGTAAATGCAGTAGTAATACAGAGTTATAAAAAGGTGGTGTAATAGAGTTTAGTTGGTTGTTTCTGTTTTCGAAAATTCGTCAAAAGCATCTGCTACTTTTTGCCGTACGCTCATTTCAGTATCTTGATGTGTTAATTTCACATTTATATTACAGTAAATTATAAACTGCTCCAGTTTCTCCCCTTCTAATGCCGAAATTTCAGCTATCAATTCTTTGGTCAGATGCCTGCGCAAATCTTCTTCATCATAAATTTCCATCATCTTTCTACGTTCCTTTTCTTGTTTAGAGAAATGATAATAAATATATCTGCCCGGTTTAATAGCTGCACTCAAGGCCAATGGAGCATTTTCGAAATCAGGTCGAACAGATGGACGATACTTACTTTTTTGTCCCAACTTTATATCAGGTGGAAGATTCAGGTTCAACTCTTTAGCTTTCCCATATTCAGCTTTAAGTTTATCCATGTATTTATCATACACTTTATAACGACTAACTTTCACTTCTTCGATAAAATAGGAAATGGGATTTAATGCAATCAGGACTTCATATTCACAGCCATCAAGATGTTTAGGTAGAATATGTACTTCTGATTCATAACCTATTGCGAATATTTTTAAGCTATCCCCCACAGGCGCAACAATACGAAAATGGCCAACAGAATCTGCAGCATACATATTTACTTGTGTGTAACTGGCTAAATGAGCCAAAGCTACCGCAGATGAATCTTTAGCATTAATAATCTTACCGGAGAAAGTCATATAACCATCAGTTTGACCATGCACACTAATAACATAAAGGAAAAAAAAGAAAAGGATCGTACCTTGTTTAAGATTTTTCACAATAACAGTTTTATGCAGCCAAAGATATCTTAACGTTCCATCTTTAAATAACTACATTAACTGATTTTAAGGACTTTAACCCAACATTAACTAAGTAACTAACAAACGTTAAATAGAGGTTAAAAGCGAAGCCTCACAACTGAACTATCAGAAATAAGGCAGTGAAAAACAATATGATATTTTATTTTTCTACAATATAAATAGACTTTTAGTAGGGAAGGAATTTCCAATCAACTATTCCTTTAAAATACCTTTGCTAAGAAAAGCTTCTGCAAGAATCAAATCCATGGGCGTAGTCAATTTAATATTTTCACGATTCCCTTCTACAAGATTAATTATTCCACCATTCGCTTCAACTACAGAGGCGTCATCGGTAAATAAAGGAGAAAACTTTTGATTGTAAGCTATCATCAAAACTTTAGAATCAAAGACCTGAGGCGTTTGCACCAACTTCACCCTATCTCTATCATAAGCTATACTCCCGACTCCATCCACTAAACGCACACTTTCATACGCATCCAAAACAGGAATAGCATTTCCCTTCTCGATGGCCATCAGAAAACAATTATCAAGGGTTTGCTTCGACACAAAAGGCCGAACGCCATCATGAATCGCAATTAAAGCTTCTTCTTTAATACAAGACAATCCATTTTGTACACTATGAAATCTAGATACTCCTCCCTTTGCTATTTCGTGAGAAATCTTAAACTCAAACTTCGTACACAATTCTTGCCAATATTCGAATTGAGATTCCGGTAAAACAAGCACAATCTGAAGCGAAGAATCATACCTTTTAAATGCTTCTATAGTATGCATCAACACAGGTTTCCCTCCAACTTCTATAAACTGTTTGGGAATGTCTGCTCCCATTCTTGTTCCACTTCCTCCGGCAACAATAACTGCATACTTTTTCATATCTTAAACATTTAATATTCTCAAGCGTTCAAAAATAATAAGCTTCAGAGATTTCTTAACGAATAATCATAAAAATACCATCATGATTGATCCTTTCATAATAAACTACCTCACACAGCTAAAAGGCCACAATAATCGGGAATGGTTTAACGATAATAAAAAAGACTATCAGAAAGCAAAAGAGCTTTTTGAAGTTTTCGTCACTAAAACCATTGATAACCTAAAAGTGATTGACTCCACAATTGCCGGAGTAGAAGCAAAGGAATGCATCTTTCGCATTTTTAGAGATGTACGCTTTTCGAAAAATAAAGAACCTTATAAAAATCATTTTGGAGCCTACCTTGCAAAAGGAGGTCGAAAAAGCACAATGGCAGGCTATTACATTCATATCGAACCCGGCCAATCGATGTTTGCCAGTGGAGTTTATGCACCGGCCAAAGATGAACTAAAAGCCATTCGTAAAGAGGTTTATAATTTTAGCGACGAATTAAAAGAAATACTCAACGAAAAAAGCTTTAAGACAGAGTTCCCAGAACTATATAATGATAAACTAAAAATTGGGCCGAAAGATTTTCCGAAAGATTTTAAAGATATGGATTTATTAAAATACAAATCTTACATCGTCTCCCATAATTTTAGTGATGATGAAGTATTAGATCACAACTTCAGCCATAAACTAATTAAACTTACTCAAACAGCTTGGCCGTTTAACCGCTTTTTAAATGAAGGAATTTTATCCGAAGAGGAAGAAATCATCCTAGACTAAAACTATTGATTATCAAAAATAAAGAATGTAAATTAAAGAAGCTCAAACATAAAAACTCTATAATATGAAAACTAGCATAAATGTAAATTGGACTGGTAACATGTCTTTCGAAACAGAATTATTTGGTCACAAGTTGATTATGGATGCTGATGAATCGCATGGTGGAGATGACAAAGGCACACGACCGAAACCATTAATGTTAGCTGCTTTAGCTGGTTGCTCGGGAATGGATGTAGTTTCTATCCTAAAAAAGATGCGAGTAGAAATTGAAGATCTCAACATTAAAGTTGAAGGGCTAATGACCGAAGAACATCCTAAGCATTATAAGAAAATGCACATAACTTATCAGTTTAAAGGAAATGATCTTCCAATGGATAAGCTTAAAAAGGCCGTTGAAATGTCGTATGAGACCTACTGCGGAGTAGCCGCATTATATAAAAAAGCTATTCCGGTTACTACAGCGGTTGAAATTATTGAATAGTATAAGATCTGAGTAAAAATTATAGAGACAACACTCGCTACTCACATCTAACATCGGATCAAGTCGAGAACTTGAGGAGTATTAAATAAGGTTGATAGTTTTTCAATTATTAACCACTAAGGTTTAAAAAGCTATAAGGTTATAATAACCTTACTTATATTCTGAATGTCCACAATTACATATAATTCAAAAAAATATAAATATTGCAACAAAAAACTCAACACTGAGACACAGGGGCACAGAGGTTTATGAAAAAAAGCTTTGTATCTCCCTGCCTCTGTGTTGAAATTTTTATGAGTATTAACGGATATACATTTTTTTTGTCGAAGGTGCCTTAGTAGAATTTTGATTAACAGCAAAACATACCTTAATTACCTGATGAATATTGGATAAATCTTACTCCTCCCCAGAAAAATGGCTTAATACGTTATAAAAAAAGCTCTTTCTCATATAACAAGAAAGAGCTTTATTAATCATATCTATACCCTTAATAAGCAGATTCAAACTGCTTTAAGAAGCGAACATCATTTTCGAAGAAGAGACGGATATCTTTTATTTGGTATTTCAACATGGTAATTCGTTCAATACCCATTCCAAAAGCAAAACCGGTATATTCCTCACTGTTAATGTTGTTACTTTCCAATACGTTTGGATCGACCATTCCACAACCAAGAATCTCTACCCAACCTGTATGCTTACAAACATTACAACCTTTGCCTCCACAAAGAGTACAAGAAATATCCATTTCGGCAGATGGCTCTGTAAATGGGAAGTATGATGGACGTAATCGGATCTTTGTTTCTTCACCAAACATCTCTTTAGCAAAGTATAATAAAGTTTGCTTTAAATCAGCAAACGACACGTTCTTATCAATGTATAACCCTTCTACCTGATGGAAAATACAATGAGCACGAGCAGAAATTGCCTCATTACGAAATACACGCCCCGGAAAGATTGCTCTTAACGGTGGTTGTTGTTTTTCCATAAAACGAACTTGCACCGAAGAAGTATGCGTACGTAAGATTACATCCGGATTGGTCGCAATAAAGAAGGTATCTTGCATATCACGTGCAGGGTGTTCAGGCGGAAAATTCAAAGCGGTAAATACGTGATGATCATCTTCAATCTCAGGACCTACAGCAACATTAAAACCTAAACGCGCAAAAATATCTACAATCTCGTTTTTAACGATTGATAAGGGATGACGACTACCCATCGGAAGAACGGTTCCCGGTGCGGATAAATCCATTCCACTTGCACTTTGATCAGTAGATGACTGAGCCTCACGGAGTTCATTAATTTTTTCTTGCGCCTGAGTTTTTAGTACATTCAACACCTTACCAACTTCCCGTTTCTGTTCGTTAGCAATGGTTTTAAACTCCTCAAAAAGCTGAGATACAGACCCTTTTTTACTTAAATATTTAATCCGCAACTGTTCCACCTCTTCAGCAGATGCTGCGCTTAATTCTTTTACTTCCTCAACTAGCTTGTTGATTTTATCTAACATGTTTCTTGCTTTTTCTCTGCCGCAAAGTTAAAAAAACCATTTAATTGACAGAGGCTTATTGTTTGATTATTTCAATGGTTTTAATTCTAACTTCCTGTACAGGCCTGTCAACAGCATAAGTTTCAAGTGCAGCAACTTTATCAACTACATCCATTCCTTTGGTGACTTGGCCAAAAACTGTATAATCGCCATCCAAATGAGGTGCACCCCCGATGGTAGAATAAACCTGGCGCTGCAATTCAGAAAATTTCTTACCACTCTTTTCCTCCATGTCGTCCAACTCTTCGGAAGAATATTTTCTACCGGATACTATATAAAACTGAGAACCATCACTCCTGTTTCGTTTATTGTGATCACTCGGCAATTTAGAGGCTGCAATCATCCCACGTTGATGAAATAAGCCGGGAACAATCTTGGTTGGCAAAGTATAACCGGGACCTTGCCATCCCACAACATCGTCTTTCTTAGCAAGTTTAGAATCCAGTGCTCCGGTTTGAATCAAAAAGTTATTGATTACACGATGAAACAAAAGACTATCATACACCTCATCACAAACCAACTTGATGAAATTATCACGATAATCAGGTGTTTCATTAAACAATTTGATTTCGATATTGCCATAATTGGTTAAAATTCTAAAACCTTTAATGCCTTTATAGGATGGATAAACTTTATTGCTTTTGATTCTTAACTCATAGATGGATTTTGGTTGTTCTAAACGGGATTCAAATAAATCCCTTATCCATTTATTAGGCAATACAACCATCGAATCGTGAATAGATGTTGCCACTCCAATAAACTCATGCTTCTTTGAAAAAACAGGTTTACCTGCTTTAAACTCATTACTTACGCTCCAATAACTTAAACTGTCTTTAACCTGATAGTTTTCAAGCAATCCGTGATTCACAAACAATTTAAGTTGCTTTCGATACAATTGATAGACAGAGTCTGTCACCATCGGCTCATGTTTTGCGTTTAGATAATGTGATACATTTACAGACGCTTTCAATACAACCAGATTTTTATTTACATCATAAGCGACATATCGATTTACGGTTTTTCCATCACTCGAACCCAATGCGCAAACCTTTAATTTATAGGCTCCTTTAACAAACGAAAAATCAGATACTATGAGATCTTTAGAAATATAAAAGCCAAAACCTTTTCGGAGTAAACGGTTATAATGGTCATAAGCTTCAATGGTCACCATACTTTTCTCATTCGTAAGGTATCCTGATTTGGTTTTCTTTGGGGATGTTTTTTTACTTTGATGCGAGGAAGGTGTACAGGCTGAAGAAGTAATTATTAGACATATTGAAAATATAAATACCCGCCACATAATCTATTCATTTACTACAATTAATTTCATTTTCACATCCGTTAAAGGTCGTTGATTTTTATCAGTCTCAAGATTTGCAATTTTATTTACGACCTCAAAACCTTCCACCACTTCACCAAAAACAGTGTATTCTCCATCCAACTCAGGTGTTCCTCCTACGGTCGTATAAGTTTTACGCTGTGCTTGTGTGAATTCTTTCTTATCAGATAGATTATAATGAAATTGAATATCATCCTTTATTTCCTTCAATAAATTATTAAATCCCTTTGGATTAACGTCTTTCAAACTATCCAATTCAGCTTTTCGGGGGACATAAAACTTCTTTTTTAAATCAATCATGATTGGATTATTGGTTGCTTTTTCAATATTATCCAACTCAGTTTCTGAATAAACACGGCCTTTTACGATATAAAACTGCGAAATATCTGACATTTTAAAATGATTCAAATCTTGCGGTTGACGTGGAGCACATAATGCTCCTCTTTTATGATAACAAGCCTCATTAAACTCTGAATCGATATTTAAAGCGTCTCCATAGCCGATGGCTTTTCCGGGAGCAGCACCTCTCGAATCTTGGGATCCACCTTGTATTACAAAATTTTCTACCACTCGATAAAACAAGGTTCCATCAAAATGCTTTTCTCCAATTAGTTTTAGGAAATTATCCCGATGCTCCGGCGTCTCATTATATAGCTTTACTTTTACATTTCCCATGTTAGTAGCAATAAGCACATGATAAACCGGCTCTTGCTGAGCAACAGTAGACAAGGCTAACAAGACTAGTAAAGTGGTAGATAATATTCTTATCATAACATTCGTTTTTTGAGTATTACCAAGATAATAAAAAAAAATCCGATAGTTCCTTTAAAAACATTTACAAGAACTACCGGACTTTATTATTTTATAAAGTAAATCTTACTCTAACACTTCCATTTTTAAAATCAGAATATCTTCAAGTGGACGATCCTGGCCATTACATGGCTTAGTAGCGATAGAGTCGATAACTTCTAAGCCTTCGATAACTTCTCCAAATACAGTATACCCATTATCTAAAAATGGAGTACCCCCAAGTGTTTTATAATCTGCTTTGATACCAGGCTCCATAACTGCATCAGGAGTTTTTGCAGCTTCAGCATCAACACGATCAAATACAACTTCCTTCAAGGCACTTAATCCAGTCCGATCATTTGCAGCTCTTAATGCATTAATGGAATCTTTATACTCTTCAATAATACTATCAAAGATCGCCTGTTTTTTCATTTCATTGAGGCCTCCTTCAAATTCAGCTAATTCTTCATCACTAAAAGTTTTTCCTTGAACAATATAGAACTGAGAACCAGATGATTCTCTTTTAGGATTCATTTGATCTCCTTTACGCGCAGCAGCTAAAGCTCCCTTTTTATGATAACATTTGGGATAAACAATTTCGGCAGGAATGGTATATCCCGGCCCACCTTTTCCTAGTGAGGCATTGGGTTCTGCATTTTTAGATTCCGGATCTCCGGTCTGAATCATAAATTCATTGATAACCCGATGAAACAATAATGAATCATAACGACCTTCACGTGCTAACTTCAAAAAATTATCACGGTGCAGTGGAGTTTCATTATATAGCTGCACTTTCATCGTGCCCATAGAAGTAATGATATTAACTTGATGAACGGGCTCATTTTTTTGAGCAAAAATAGAAAGTGAAAAAAAGCTGATAACAATAAGGCAAAAATATTTATTCATAATTATAGGAATTAATTAATTCAAAGTCAATTAGGTAATAAGTACATCTTTACTATTGCTCAAATACTTCAACTTTCAAAATCCGCACATCTTCTAACGGACGTTTTCTATCATCTACCTTTACAAGGGAGATTTTCTCAACAACATCAAGACCATCAATCACCTCTCCAAAAACGGTATAAGAATTATCCAAAAAAGGTGAACCGCCAATGGTTTTATAAACTTCTCTTATTTCTATAGGAATTTTTAAAGCGCCTTGTTTTTGAAACGCCTCAAATGTTTTCTCTTTTATGGTGGTTTGCAAAGCCAGTAAACCCGTTTCATCTTTTGCTAACTGTAAAGCTGTGGCCGAATCACTATATTCCTCTCTAATCTGATAAAAGATACCATCCACCATCATTTTATTCATCTGTTTTTCAACCTGATCCAACTCCTTATCGGTATATATTTCACCTTGAACAATGTAAAATTGAGTTCCCGAAGATGCTTTCTTCACGTTTACATTATCACCTTTACGAGCAGCGGCTAAAGCACCCTTTTTGTGATATAATTTAGGGTATTGTATCTCCTCAGGTGTTGTATAGCCCAACTCTCCACGACCTAACTCTTCGCCGGCCTGAGCTTCTTTTGAATTAGGATCGCCTGTTTGAATCATAAAATTTTCAATAACCCGGTGAAATAATAAGGAGTCATACTTTCCTTCCCGGGCCAATTTCAAAAAATTATCTCGATGCTGAGGAGTTTCATCAGATAACTCCACAATAATATTACCCGCCGTTGTAATAAATTTAACTTGGTTGTTTTTCAGTTTTCTCTGACAGGCAAACAACAAAACTACTGCTGCCAAGCCAAATAAGATTTTTTTCATTTTATCTAATATCTAATTAACTCTTCTCGTTAAAACTCTACTTCTTGAAAATATTCTATCATTCCTTTTTTTATCAATTGATTCTGATAGGATGCTAACATCGAATCCATAGATTTTAGGGTCTCAAATATTGGCCATCCCTGACCATCAACTCCGGTTTCTTTCAAATAACCTAAGCGGACTAGCACTCTGCATCGAGCCAAACTGATGAGATCCATTTTTTCTTGCCGTGAAAAATCACGAAAACCTTGACCAAGCTCCTGTATGCCAACTATAAATAAAATAAACTCGTAGTCAGCAGAAACCTGAAATTGCTTACTTAAACGCAAACGAAGTTCATCCCACGCCAACTCAAATTCACTTCCTGTCATCTCTTTCATAAATCATTATTTTGCTTTCAAACGTCTGACGCGAGAAATTGTTGTTTTTAATGAATCAGCTTATTGGCTAAGGCTTTAATATCTAGGCCTGAAAAATTGCCTGAAGTCATGACCAACAAAACAGTATTTGTTAAATCTTCAGCTTCTAACAGATCAATCAAAACTTGAGTTTCTGTAACCACTTTCAGTCCGTCTTGATTAAAGGCATTTTGAACATCTGAAATAGAAATTTCAGGAAGCTTTTTATGTTTTATCACTTCTGGATTAAAAAACACAACAGCGCTGTCTGCCTTTTCCATACTCTTCTCATATTGAGGCAAGAAGTTTTTGTTTAAACTACTAAAGGTATGTAGCTCCATCACAGCTAATAAGCGATGATTTGGAAATTGTTTTTTAACAGCATCTGTAGTAGCTTTTAGTTTTGATGGAGAATGGGCAAAATCGAGAAATATTGAAGTGTGTTCATTTTTTTCGAGAAGCTGTAAGCGCTTCGCTGCTCCTTTAAAAGTTTGTATGGCTTTCAAAAACCCATCATCACTAATTCCTAATTGGTTACAAACCAAACGAGCACCATTCATATTTTGCAGGTTATGATCTCCAAAAACAGCCATTGGATATTGTTTTCCATCCCAGGAAACAATGCACTGACCATTCACATTTTCATAGGGCAAGGCATTATAAGGTAAGGCTAAAATTCTTTTCCCTTGTTTCACCGCAATATCATTCAACACCTCATCTGCATCAAAATAGATCAAAGAACCATTTTCAGATATACTATCAGCAAAAATATCGAACTGGCTAATATAATTTTCCCATGTTGGAAAAACGTTCATGTGATCCCAGGCAACACCCGTCAGCATAGCCACATGAGGTTTATACCAATGAAACTTGGGTGTTAGATCAATAGGGGAAGATAAATATTCATCCCCTTCAAAAACTGCAATTGGAGCGTCTTTGGTTAACTTCACCATGGTTTCAAATCCATCCAACTGAGCGCCAACCATGTAATCAAAGTCCAGTTGTAACTCCTGCAACACATGCATCACCATTGCCGTAGTAGTAGTCTTTCCGTGACTTCCACCGATAACAACACGTTTTTTATTCTTCGTTTGCTCGTATAGGTATTCAGGATACGAGTAGATGGTTACACCTAATTCTTGAGCTTTCAACAATTCAGGATTATCATTTCGTGCGTGCATTCCCAAAATAACTGCATCTAAATCTGTTGTAATCCGTTCTGGATTCCAACCTCGTACCTCTGGCAATAACTCATGTTTTCTCAAGCGCGATTTGGAAGGTTCAAAGATCTCATCATCCGATCCTGTAACTTGAAATCCTTTTAAATGTAAAGCTATCGCGAGGTTATGCATCGCACTTCCTCCAACTGCAATAAAATGAACACGCATTATAATCTTATTTAAAGTCGTTTATTTGAATCCCTGCAAATGTATAAATAATATATATAGAGCTATGATGCATATCTGAAACTAAATCTCCTTTAACTAATGTTTAACTATTTGCCCCATCGATCCTTCAGCACTTGGAACTAACTCAAAAGTAAACTCAGGTTTTAATCCTTCTTCGTTACGATGCGAAACATAAATAATGGCAGTACCACTCTCTTCTGCCATTTTATTAATTAAACTTACCAAAATTTCAGCCCCTGCATCATCCAATCCGGTAGTGGGCTCATCCAATATTAATAGGGGAGGATGTTTCACCATAGCTCTTGCAATTAAAACCAGGCGCTGCTCACCCACAGGTAAATCAACAAATGCCTGCGTTCTTTTCTTGGTCATTCCTAAAAGCTCTAACCACTCATCTGCCAAACGCAATTGCATTTCACTAGGCACTTTATACAAACCAATTGAGTCCATAAAACCTGAAACAATCATATTCTCAACAGTATGACGAACCGAAAACAGATCCATCATTGAAGAAGTATAGTATCCGATTTTATCTTTTATTTCCCATACCGTTTCACCAGTTCCTTTCTTTTTCCCAAACAAATATAAGTCCTGACCAAAAGCCTTTGGGTTATCTCCAATAACCATGGTTAGCAGTGTCGTCTTTCCAGATCCATTTGGCCCTACTAATTGCCAAAACTCTCCCTTCTTGATTGTCCAGTTTATTTGATTCAAAATCTTTCGATCTTCATAGCGAACGCACACATCTTTAAACAATACTAATTCCTTATTACAAGAAAAATGATCCAATGGCAAGGGTATCTTTCCTACAAAAGCCATTTTCTGTTTGCATTGTGAATATTGTTCAAAATCAGATCGATTTCCTTGAAAAACAACTCCCTCTTTACCCACTTCTATGACCTTATTAATAAATGGCAACAACTCCCTGTTACGACTAAAAAACTGAACAATAACCACCCTTCGGGATAAATCTTTAAGTCGCTCCTCCAAAACTTGCTGAGAACCTATATCTAAATTATCATAAGGATGATCCAAAGCAATAAAATCCCAATCCCTCTTTAATACATAATTTAAAAGCGCCTTCTTTTTTTCACCACTCGATAATGTCAACAAACTTCGATGGGACTCCTTTGTTAAAGTATAATTATCGTGCTTCAACTCATCATCTATAAATTTATCCAAAGTTAATGATGATAAAAAAACTCCATTTTTCCCGATTAGATCAGGCAAAAAAACAGGCACTTCACCTCTCACAAAACCTTTAAACAAGTCATCTTTTGCCGATAACTCATGCGCTAATATTGCATAATGATTAATCCTATTCATATTGTTTGATTCCTGCAATAAAAACAAAAGCCCTCCGTTCAGGAAGGCCTATCATTTTATTCGTAAAATATTCTAATTTCCAACTTCTGATAAAAACTTAATCCGAACTAATCTTATCTCTTCTTCGGAATACTGTTCTTCACCTAACTCTTCTAAAGCAGCATCAATATCATCTGTTTCTGCTTCTTCTTTAAAGTATTCAAAAATATCATCCCGGTTATCTTCATCCATTACCTGATCGATATAGTAATCGATATTAACTCGTGTTCCGGAATATACAATTGATTCAAGCTCTTTTATCAATTCAGACATCTCCAATCCTTTGGAAGAAGCTATATCATCCAAAGGCATTTGACGATCGATGGCTTGAATAATTGCAATTTTGTTCTTAGACTTATTGGCTACCGACTTTACCACCAGATCCATTGGACGATCAATGTCGTTTTCTTCCACATGTCTTGCAATCAAGGTCACAAATTCTTTTCCAAAACGGTTTGCTTTACCGGTACCCACACCCGGCATATTCTGTAACTCTTGAATGGTTATCGGATAATAAGTACACATGGCTTCCAAAGAAGGATCCTGAAAGATCACAAATGGAGGCAGGTTCATTTTTTTACTTATTTGCTTCCTTAAATCCTTTAACATCGAAAACAATTGATCATCCACTGCCGCAGTACCGCCTGTTTCGACATCTTCATCAGCAGACTCATAATCATGATCCTTCGTCATCCAAATCTCATGTGGATTTTTCAAAAACTCATGACCTTTGTGACTGATGTGTAAAATCCCATAGGATTCTATATCCTTCACAATAAAACCATGAACCAGGCATTGTCGCACAACGGCATTCCAATATTTCTCATCATGCTCACTACCTGATCCAAATAAAGAAATTTGATCGTGCTTGTATGATTTTACAGCAGCATTGGCATTACCAACCAATACATTTACAATGTGATCAGTTTTAAAACGCTCTTTCAATTCATTAATAGCACCAATCAATTCAACCACACTATTCTGTGCCTCAAACTGCTCTTTAGGGTTAACGCAATTATCGCAGGTATCGCAATTTTCTTCAGTATATTTTTCTCCAAAATAATGAAGTATAGTCTTTCTCCTACAGACTGATGATTCGGCATAAGCAACCGTTTCTAATAACAGTTGCTTTCCAATTTCCTGTTCAGCAAGAGGTTTGCCTTGCATAAACTTCTCCAACTTTTGAATATCCTTATAACTGTAAAAAGCAATACACCTACCTTCTCCACCATCTCGTCCTGCACGTCCGGTTTCTTGGTAATAGCCCTCCAAACTTTTTGGAATATCATAATGCATCACTATTCTAACATCCGGCTTATCAATCCCCATACCAAAGGCAATGGTAGCAACTATCACATCTGTTTCTTCCATCAAGAACTTATCCTGATTAGCCGCACGTGAGGTTGCATCCATTCCGGCATGATAAGGCAGTGCTTTAATACCATTCACAACTAAAGCTTCAGCAAGCTCTTCTACCTTTTTCCGACTCAGACAATAAATTATGGCTGATTTTCCCACATTATTTTTAAGAATCCGAATAATTTCTTTTCCAACATCTTTCTTTGGCCGAACCTCATAATATAAATTCGGACGATTAAAGGAGGATTTAAAAACCATCGAATCCAGCATACCAAGATTCTTCTGAATATCGTGCTGAACCTTTGGTGTAGCGGTGGCGGTTAAGGCCATTAATGGGGCTTTACCAATTTCTTCTATAATTGGTCTAATCCTTCTGTATTCAGGTCTAAAATCATGTCCCCATTCAGAAATACAGTGAGCTTCATCAACTGCATAAAATGAAATTGGCACATTCTTTAAAAACTCTATATTTTCTTCCTTGGTCAAAGACTCAGGTGCTACATATAATAACTTCGTCTTTCCTGAAAGCAAATCATCTTTAACAACATTCAAAGCCGTTTTCGTCAATGATGAATTCATAAAATGAGCAACCCCATCAACTTCACTAAAATTACGCATTGCATCCACCTGATTTTTCATCAATGCAATTAGTGGTGATATGATAATAGCCGTTCCTTCTAAAATTAATGATGGTAACTGATAACATAAGGATTTACCGCCCCCAGTTGGCATTAATACAAATGTATCATTCCCATTCAACACATTACGAATAACATCTTCCTGATTTCCTTTAAAGTTATCAAAGCCAAAATGTTTCTTCAAAGAAGCCTTTAAATCAACTTGTTTTGTCATAAATAAAACTCCCTAATAACTAATATGCCCCCAATCAAAAAGATATGACGACACCTTATTATTTTATTCAACTTACATTTAATTCCAATCACTACACAAAAAGTTACAGGAATTAATACTAGAAATCAATTCAATTAACTTAGGATGAATAAAAAAAATTGTCTTCCCGTTACTTGAAAATATAAATTAACTTCGGTTTTACCAAGAACTTTGAAAAACAGATGCAGCTTCTTATCTTCGCACGGTAGGGGCAGTAAGCGATGAGCAAATCTCATTTAAGTTTTTTTAACACCACTACTTTTCAAATCATATTCATTTCTAATTAAACAAAGGATAAAAATGACCTCAAATAATTCCAATGAAATGACCTTTTTAGATCACCTCGAAGTACTAAGGTGGCATTTAATAAGAGCATTCATTAGCATTTTCATTTTTACCATCCTTGCTTTCGTTTATAAAACGTTCATTTTTGATACCATTCTATTTGCCCCTACAACATCCAACTTTTTCACAACCGATCTTCTTTGTGACATTGGGCAAAAATGGAATATATCCGCCTTATGCATCAATCAAAAAACCATCAGTTTTCAAAACTTCAATATGGCAGGCCAGTTCTCCTCCCACATCTGGATTTCATTTATCGCAGGTCTTACCTTAGCTTTTCCGTATGTCTTTTGGGAAATATGGAGATTTATCAAACCGGCCCTTCATGAAAATGAAGTGAAGAAATCACGAGGAGCAGCATTTTTCACTTCCATCCTTTTTTCAATTGGTATCTTATTTGCCTATTTTATTATTGTCCCTCTCTCTGTTCATTTCTTAAGTAATTACCAGGTCAGTCCTAAAGTCGAAAACATAATTAGTTTAAATTCATACATCAATACTATTACATCGATAGTGTTAGCAGGTGGGATAATTTTCGAACTTCCGGTATTCATCTACTTCTTAGCTAAGATCGGGATTATCAACT
The DNA here is from genome assembly GCA_003249255.1 of Bacteroidales bacterium. GTDB lineage: Bacteria > Bacteroidota > Bacteroidia > Bacteroidales > Marinilabiliaceae > SZUA-582. The sequence continues at coordinate 251,361 of QKJP01000049.1, read as the reverse complement.
CTCATTTTTTAAGAAAATTTCGCAGACATTCTATAGTTTTAGCATTACTTTTGGCGGCAATCATAACTCCTCCGGATGTTATTAGTCAATTGCTGGTTTGCATTCCACTCGTAATATTGTACGAAACAGGAATAATAATTGCTAAACGGATAGAGCGAAAAAGAGATAAACGCAACTAAACAGTACCATGGAACAGAATTTAAAATTACATACCGATGCACTAATCAAAAAGTACAAAAACCGTACGGTTGTTAAAGGTGTATCTGTGGAATTAAATCAAGGCGAAATTGTTGGTTTATTAGGACCAAATGGTGCCGGAAAAACAACTTCATTTTACATGATGGTTGGTTTAGTTACGCCAAACAGTGGAGAGATCTATTTAAACAAAGAAAAAATTACAGACAAGGCTGTTTACCAACGTGCCCAGAGAGGAATTGGATATTTAGCGCAGGAAGCGAGTGTATTTAGAAAGCTAAGCGTTGAGGATAATATTAAGTCAGTTTTAGAAATGACAAAATTCTCAAAAGATTATCAAGCTCAACGACTTGAAGAATTAATTGAAGAGTTTCGCTTAAGTCATATTCGCAAAAGTTTAGGCATTCAACTTTCTGGAGGAGAAAGGCGTCGAACAGAAATTGCACGCGCATTGGCCATTAATCCAAAATTTATATTGCTGGATGAACCTTTTGCAGGAGTAGATCCAATCGCGGTAAGAGATATTCAAGAAATTGTAGCCAAACTCAAATATAAAAATATTGGTATCCTGATAACCGATCACAATGTGCATGAAACATTAGCAATTTGCGATAGAGCTTATCTATTATTCGAAGGAAAGATCTTAAAAGCAGGTACCGCTGAAGAATTAGCTTCGGATGCAGATGTAAAAAGATTATACCTGGGAGATGATTTCGAATTAAAGAGAAGAAATTTTTAATTTTTTTCTCGAAAAAATTTGGTGCAAATAAAATTTACTCTATCTTTGCACCGCGAAACACGATAATTGCGGATGTGGCGTAATTGGTAGCCGCGCTAGACTTAGGATCTAGTGCCGAGAGGCGTGGGGGTTCGAGTCCCTTCATCCGCACAGAAAACCGCCTTAACAAAGATTAAGTTCTGAGCTAAGGCGGTTTTTTAAGTTTATATACTTTCATAAGTAAGTTAACCTCAATACAAATTAATTAGAGGATAGGTTCCTTTTAACATCGAAGCAAATGAATATTTCAAAGGAAAGCACTGACGCATTAAACGCGGTCATCAAGTTAACTATCGAAAAAGACGATTACCAGAAAAAAGTTGACGAAGTTATTAAAGACTATCGCAAACGTGTAAACATTCCGGGTTTCCGTGCAGGTAAAGTTCCGGCAGGAATGGTTAAAAAGATGTATGGAAAATCAATCGTTGCTGACGAGGTTAACAAATTAGTTTCTGAAAGCTTAAACTCATTCATCATTGAAAATAAATTAGATCTTTTAGGAGATCCAATCCCATCTGAAGATCAGGAGATGATCGATTTTGACAATGCAGAAAAGTTTGATTTCTCATTTGACATCGCATTAGCACCTGTAGTAGACGTTAAATTATCGAAACGCGAAAAAGTTACTGAATATAAAATTCAGATAACGGACGAAATGTTTAACCAACAAAAAGAGTCCATGCTTGGTCGCTTTGGAACTTCAGAGCCATCAGAAGTTGTTGGTGAAAAGTCAGCAGTAAAAGGCGCATTCGTTGAGTTAGAAAATGGCGAAATAAAAGAAGGTGGTATCTTCACAGAAGAATCGATGCTATCGATGGCTATTTTCAAAGACGAAGCAGAAAAAGCGAAATTAGAAGGGGCAAAAGTTGGTGACGTGGTTGTTTTCAATCCTAAGAAAGCATTTCCTAACGAAACAGAACTTTCTTACTTATTAAAAATTGATAAAGCTGCCGCAGCAACTGTCGACGCAGATTTTCAATTTACAATTGCAGAAATTACAGACTTTAAAAACCCTGAAATAAATCAGGAATTATTCGATAAAGCCTTCGGACCAGATAATGGCATCAGCAACGAAGAAGAGTTTAATGCTCGTGTAAAAGCCGATTTAGAGAAAAACTTAGCAATGGAATCTGATTACCGCTTCCAAATAGATGCTAAGGATAAAGTATTGGGTAAAGTTGATGTAGAGTTCCCAGAGGCATTCCTAAAACGATGGTTATTATTAACAAACCGCGAAAACGAGGAATTAAACGAAGAAAATCTTGAAGCTGAAATGCCTCGTTTCTTAAAAGATTTAAAGTGGCAGTTGGCTCAAAACAGCATCATTAAAGAAAATGAGCTGAAAATTGAAGAAGAGGACTTAATGGCATTTGCTAAGAAAACAGCTCGCATGCAATTTATGCAGTACGGCTTAAGCAACATTCCTGACGAGCACTTGGAAAACTATGCTAAAGACATGCTTCAAAAAGAAAATCAACGTCGTCAGATTGCTAATGGTGCGATAAACGAAAAAGTAATTGCATTTATTAAAGAGTCTGTAAAAGTTGAAGAAAAAGAAGTATCTAGAGAAGATTTCAATAAATTATTTGAGCAAAATTAGTCTCTCATAACGAATCAAGTATAACCTCAATTCGATTTTTTAATTGTGAATAAAAATTAAAATTGAATTGAGGTTATTTTTAATTTACTAAATTAGTAGTTGTAAACATTGAAATTTTTCGAAAAAATGATAGATCCAAAAGATTTTAGAAAATATGCAACCAAACATTTAGGAATTAATAGCTTGGTTTTAGACAAATATACTTCCATCACCAGCAGCTACATTTCTCCTACGATTATCGAGGAGAGACAACTAAACGTAGCGAGTATGGATGTATTCTCTCGTTTGATGATGGACCGTATCATCTTCCTTGGTTTACCAATTGATGATTACGTTGCCAATGTGATTCAAGCACAATTATTATACCTGGAGTCTGCAGATCCTTCAAAAGACATTTCCATTTACTTTAATTCACCAGGGGGATCAGTTTATGCAGGATTAGGTATTTACGATACCATGCAGTACATTTCTTCGGATGTAGCTACCATCTGTACAGGTATGGCAGCTTCTATGGGAGCAGTACTTTTAACAGCGGGTACAAAAGGTAAACGAACAGCTTTAAAGCATTCAAGAATAATGATTCACCAGCCAATGGGTGGTGCTCAGGGACAAGCTTCAGATATCGAGATTACAGCTCGCGAGATCATGAAACTCAAAAAAGAGTTATATACCATCATTGCTGATCACTCCGGAAACTCAATAAAGAAAATTGAAAAAGATTCTGACCGTGATTATTGGATGACAGCAGAAGAAGCAAAAGAATATGGGATGATTGATGATGTATTAACTCGTGTGGATCAGAAGTAAAAGATAAATAAAGATAGGTAATGCAGAATCACGTAGGTTTACGAATGGTTCTGCATTTTCATTTTATTATAAATAATTATGGATAAGTGTTCATTTTGCGGAAGGGAAAGAAAAGATACGAACTTGCTAATTGCAGGTGTATCGGGTCATATTTGTGATAGTTGTATTGAGCAAGCTCATTCTATCCTGGATGAAGAATTTAAAAAGAAAAGTAACTTTAATGTCAGTGACATTAATCTCTTAAAACCGACTGAAATTAAAGAATTCTTAGATCAATATGTCATTGGTCAGAATGAGGCAAAAAAATACCTTTCAGTGGCTGTTTATAACCACTACAAGCGCTTGACTCAAAAAAGCAATGACGAGGATGTAGAAATTGAAAAATCAAATATCATTCTGGTTGGTGAAACCGGTACCGGAAAAACTTTACTTGCCAGAACCATTGCAAGAATGCTTCACATTCCTTTTACCATTGTGGATGCAACTGTACTAACCGAAGCGGGTTACGTAGGTGAAGATATTGAGAGTATTTTAACTCGTCTGCTTCAAGCTGCAGACTATAACGTTGAGGCGGCTGAAAAGGGAATCGTTTTCATTGATGAAATTGATAAAATTGCCCGCAAAAGCGACAATCCATCCATTACTAGAGATGTATCAGGAGAAGGTGTTCAACAAGGTCTACTTAAGCTTTTAGAAGGATCCATTGTAAACGTACCTCCACAAGGTGGTCGTAAGCACCCGGATCAAAAAATGATTCCTGTAAATACTAAAAATATACTTTTTATATGTGGAGGTGCTTTTGATGGTATTGACCGAAAAATTGGTCAACGCTTAAATACAAAAGTGGTAGGTTACATGGCCAGCAAAGCTAATGATAAAATTGACCATAAAAACTTATTACAATACATTGCTCCACAGGATTTAAAATCATTTGGATTAATTCCAGAAATCATTGGTCGTCTTCCGGTTCTGACTTACTTACAACCATTAGACAGAACCATTCTTCGTCAAATATTAACAGAGCCAAAGAACAGTATTATCAAGCAATATGAAAAACTGTTTGAGATGGACAACATTAAATTGGTATTTGAAGAAGATGCACTTGAATTCATTGTTGATAAAGCTATCGAATTCAAATTAGGAGCACGTGGGTTGAGATCCATCTGCGAAACCATTATGATTGACAAGATGTTCCATTCACCAACACAAAAAGACAAAGAACTTGTCATAACATTAAACTATGCTAAAGATAAGTTAGAGCATACTAATATGGCTCGGTTAAAAGCAAGTTAGATTTGAGATATGTGAATGCAGCATTCATCTCATATTCAATCTTTCCAAAGATACATAGCGGCAGTAGCCGCTTTTTTTTTACTTTTTACATACTCACTACCAATATCTAATTACTCCTTTACAGAAACCCAAACTCTTCTTCTTATACATTTCAACTCCTCTTAACAAAATAATCCACTTTAATTGATTATATTAGGTAATAACATACAAACTTAAACCTAAAATAATCATGATGAATTCAATCTTTTGGTTAGTGCCAACAGCCTCTATCGTTGCACTAGCATTTGCATGGCTGTTCTTTAAATCCATGATGAAAGAGTCGGAAGGAACCGACAAAATGAAAGAAATTGCTCAACACGTCAGAGATGGAGCCATGGCCTACTTATCCAGCCAATATAAAGTTGTTGGAAAAGTCTTTGTCATCTTAGTTGTTTTACTTGGTGTATTAGCATACATGGGTGTACAAAATCCTTTTGTACCGATAGCTTTTCTAACAGGAGGCTTCTTCTCTGGACTTTGTGGATTTCTTGGAATGAAAACAGCCACTTATGCATCAGCCAGAACAGCAAATGGCGCTTCAAATTCACTAAATAGCGGTTTAAAAGTAGCTTTTCGCAGTGGTGCTGTTATGGGACTTGTTGTAGTTGGTTTCGGATTATTAGACATCGCAGCTTGGTTCTGGTTTTTAAATGAAGTCATTTTCACTCCTGATAACTTAAACAATGGCTTTCATATTATGGGTCTTGATTTTGTACATCCGGGAACAACAGAACATCACAAAATGATTGAAATAACTGCAACAATGTTAACCTTTGGCATGGGTGCATCTACGCAAGCCTTATTCGCGCGCGTAGGAGGTGGAATCTACACAAAAGCTGCTGACGTGGGAGCAGATCTTGTGGGTAAGGTTGAAGCAGGTATCCCAGAAGATGACCCACGAAATCCGGCAACCATAGCCGATAACGTAGGTGACAATGTAGGTGATGTAGCCGGAATGGGTGCAGATCTTTATGAATCTTATTGTGGGTCAATACTTGCCACAGCAGCTCTTGGGGCAGCATTACCCGGATTAACAGGTGAATTACAAATGAAAGCCATTATGGCGCCCATGGTAGTGGCAGCTCTTGGAATTATTTTATCCATTGTAGGAATTTTCCTGGTCCGAACCAAAGATACAGCAACTCAGAAAAATTTACTAAATGCGCTTTTACTTGGTACAGGTGGCAGCTCTGTTCTAATCCTTGGAGCTTTAGCTATCATGGCTCACTACGACTGGATCAGTTGGGGCATATTCGGATCTGTCATTGCAGGATTAGCTGCAGGTGTAATCATTGGGCAAGGAACGGAGTATTATACGTCGGATGAATACAAGCCAACTCAAAACATCGCAAAACAAGCTATGCAAGGTCCAGCTACAACAATCATTGATGGAGTTGCTGTGGGAATGTTTAGTACATGGATACCGGTAGTTACAATTGTAGCTGGTATCATTATGGCATACGGATTTGCCGGTGGATTTTCTAACTTCTCCTCTGGGGTATATGGAATTGGATTTGCAGCAGTTGGTATGCTTTCTACGCTTGGGATAACCTTAGCAACTGATGCATTTGGACCCATTGCCGACAATGCTGGTGGAAATGCAGAAATGGCAGGTTTACCTAAAGAAGTACGAGATCGTACTGACGCGCTGGATATGCTTGGTAACACAACCGCGGCAACCGGAAAAGGATTCGCCATTGGATCAGCTGCATTAACAGCCATGGCACTTTTAGCAGCTTATATGGAAGAGGTAAGACTTTGGCTAGGTAAGGTTCCTGAAAAAGGAATGGCTTTTATGGAAAGTGCGGGATTATCAAACTTATCAGAAGCAAGTATGAAAGATTTTGTGACCTATTACGATTTATCTCTGTTCAATCCAATGGTATTGGGAGGATTATTTATAGGTGCAATGATGGCTTTTGTTTTTTGTGCCATGACGATGAAGGCAGTTGGTCGAGCAGCCGGAGCCATGGTTGAAGAAGTTCGTAGACAGTTTAGAGAAATTACAGGCATTATGGAAGGCAAAGCTACGCCAGAGTATGCTAAGTGCGTAGAAATATCAACAAAAGGAGCACAACGTGAAATGATTGTTCCTTCATTGCTAGCAATTGCTGTTCCAATTATCGTTGGAATTGTATTAGGAGTATCAGGTGTAGTTGGCTTATTAATGGGAGGATTAACCACCGGATTTACTCTAGCTGTGATGCTAAATAATTCAGGTGGAGCATGGGATAATGCAAAAAAATACATTGAAAAAGGACATTATGGTGGAAAAGGAAGCGACACCCATAAAGCAGGGGTAGTTGGCGATACGGTTGGCGATCCTTTTAAAGATACATCGGGACCATCATTAAATATTTTAATTAAGCTCATGACAATGGTATCGGTTGTAATGGCTGGTTTAACCATTGCCTATTCTTTATTTTAGAATTAGAATCGAAATAAACATAAAAAAGGCTCATCAATATGATGAGCCTTTTTTATTAGACGAACTTGTAAATATTATGAGTTCAATTTATAGATGAAAGTAAATACTCCTCTAATTCACATATATTAGCCGGGCTGGAAACAAATTGGGAGCTTAAAGGAATTCCAACTTTTCGTTCTAATGAGTTAAAAATATCATTGAGTGTATCTTGAGAAATTTTTAAGTCATTTTGAAAATGAGCAAAGTGAGTTAAATGCTCTTTTTCAACACCGTACTGACTAAAAGCGCGATAAATGTTGTTTAAAATATCCTTATTCATACTACAAGAATTTAGGTTCTTTTATTTAATTACAATCTTTGTGCCGAAAACTACTACTCAATTGTCTTTTCCAAACATCTTTAATTCCTCACACCACTCTTTAAACAATTAAAGTATTGGATGCTTATACCATTAACTTCCCATCAATGTTTGTTAACAGATGTTATTATTTTAAGATAGAACTATAATTTTTTTCTTTACACTTATCTTAGCTCACGAGATACTGAGATAATTTAAAATCAACTATGAACTTTCTAGCGCACTTATACTTAAGCGGAAATGATCCGATGATAAAGATTGGAAACTTCATTGGGGATCATGTAAAAGGAAGAAAATATGAAAACTATTGCGATGGAATAAAAAAAGGCATTTTACTTCACCGTATAATTGATCATTATACCGATGCCCATCCATTAATAAAAAAAGGAGCTGAACGTTTACAGCCAAAATACAAAAGGTATTCAGGTATAGTTATGGATATGTTTTGTGATTTCATTCTAGCTAAAAACTGGAATCAATATTCAGATAAACCTTTACACAAATTTGTTACTGAAACCCATCAATTACTGTTAAAAAACTATTTCATCCTTCCATCAGGGATAAAGCGCATACTCCCTTTTATAATAAAAAGCAGAAGGCTAGAAACTTATGCTACAATAAAAGGTATAGAACGGTCATTAAATATCATGTCGGGACATTCATCGTTACCGAATGAAACGAATTGGGCTATTCACCAATTAGAAATTTACGAAGATGACTACAAGAAAGAATTTGACCTATTTATAAAACAGATACAACAAGTTGTAGATCAAGAAATAAATAACATCTCATAAACGCAAAATCACCCCCAAAAATACAACTGCAAACCCTAATATGAATCCTAGATAAACTTGTTGTGGACGATGAGCATTTAAATATAAACGGGAAACTCCAATTATTCCAGCTGTAATAAGAACCAATAAAAAAGGGAAAAATAAATCGTTTGGAAAATATACTGCAAGAACTAACAAGGCAGCTGTTAGCCCACCAATTCCAATCATGTGCATGCTAATCTTCCAAAACAAAGTAATAGCCATTGCGGCATAAATAGTTAGCAAAGATGAAAAGACAAACAGCTCTATAAAGGTAGGAACAAACTGCAATCGCTTTAGAAAATAATATCCAATAAAATAAAAAACACTTGTAAAAAAAACAGGCCAAAGTCGCTCTCGCCGATCACTCATATGAACTGACTTAATAACACCAATTAATAAAAAGAGAGGAATAATGCTTAGAGGTAAAATGAAGGTACTTAAAAAAACAACCAGATACACTACTCGTTGGTAAGCCACAGGCAAATAAGAAAAATGTGTTCCAACATTAAAAATTAACAATAGCCCAAGCGTTGGAATAATAAGAGGATGGAATACTAATGACACCATCCTTGAAATAAACTTCATCACCGTTGTTTTGATTTTCTGATTGATTGGATCATCCCAATTTTAAGATTATAACTCTTTACGTAAACGTGCTACTGGAAAATTTAATTGCTCACGATACTTTGCAACAGTTCGTCGAGCAATATTATAAGATTTCTCTTTCAATATTTGTGCGAGTTTATCATCTGTTAATGGTTTTCGCTTATCTTCATTATTAATACATTCTTCCAGAATCTTCTTTATCTCTCTCGTACTAACTTCCTCACCACTATCAGTTTGCATAGCTTCTGAAAAGAAATATTTTAAGGCAAAAATACCAAAATGAGTTTGAATGTATTTACTATTAGAAACCCTCGAGATAGTAGATATATCAAGACCCGTTTTCTCAGCAATATCTTTAAGAATCATCGGCCGTAGCTTGGTTTCATCACCCTCCTGAAAATAATCGTGTTGATATTCTAAGATCGCCTCCATCACGTTCATTAAGGTATTCTGACGTTGCTTAATCGCATCAATAAACCACTTGGCAGAATCCAGTTTCTGCTTTACAAACATAACCGCATCCTTTTTATCTTGAGTACGGTTTTTCTTATTTGCACTATAATCCTCAAGCAATTCGTTATAGGTACTACTCACCCGAAGCTCCGGAACATTTCGATTGTTAAGACTTAAGTTAAACTCATCATTCTCAATCTCTAAAATAAAGTCTGGAATGATATGCTGAACCGTTTTTGACAAAGGGTTACTGTAACTACTTCCAGGCTTAGGATTTAGTTTTAAAACCTCAGCCAAAGCATCTTTCAGTTCGTCTTCCTCAATATGTAAACGCTTGGTTATCTTATCATAATGCTTTTTGGTAAATTCATCAAAATAATCTTTTAACACATTATAAGCAACCTCTACATCAGGTTCCGATCGATCTTTACGTTCAATTTGTAATAATAAACACTCTTGTAAATCTCTCGCTCCAACCCCTGCAGGATCAAAATCCTGAACAACTTTCAATAATTCATGAGCTTCAGATTCTTCCACTTCTATATTTAATGCAAAGGCTAAATCATCGACGATTTCATCAATTTCTCTTCGCAAATAACCATCTTCATCAATATTTCCAATGATGTATTCGGCCACCTCTCTTTGCTCTTCAGTTAACTGCCTGAGACCAAGCTGGGCAATTAAATGTTCATGAAAGGTAGAACCTGTTGAAAAAGGAATATCTTCATGTTTATCATCCTTTGAAAAGTTACGGGACGCTAATTTATAAGCAGGAATATCTTCATCCTGAATATATTCATCAATAGATAGTTCATCCTTTTCAGAATCTCTTTCACGCACTTCCGGTTCGTCTTTATCCGGATCCGGATTATCCTTCTCTAACTCAAGCACAGGATTTTCTTCCAACTCTTTTTTTATCCGCTGCTCCAATTGGGCGGCTGGAATTTCCAAGAGTTTAATCACCTGTATTTGTAAGGGTGAAAGTTTTTGAAGTAACTTTTGTTGTAAACTTTGCTTTAACATCCCCAATACCTCCTATCACTAAACATTATCATTTCTCTACAAATTTACGATTTATTCATCAATAAGAATAACCCTAAATGCATTTCTAAAACATGGTTAAAACTCAGCATTTCGAGGTGTTCGGGGAAAAGGAATTACATCGCGAACGTTACTCATGCCTGTTATAAACAAAACCAAACGTTCAAAACCTAAACCAAAACCACTATGCTCAACTGTACCATAGCGACGAGTATCAAGATACCATTGCATTTCTTCTACAGGAACACTCAATTCTTCCATTCGAGCTAACAATTTTTGAAGGTTTTCTTCACGCTGAGAGCCTCCGATAATCTCACCAATTTGAGGGAATAATACATCCATTGCTCGAACCGTTTTTCCATCCTCATTGAGTTTCATGTAAAAAGACTTCAACTCTTTGGGATAGTCTGTAAGAATAATTGGCTTTTTAAAATGCTTTTCGACCAAATAACGTTCGTGCTCAGAATGAATTTCAGAACCAAACCCTCCAATTAAATAAGTAAACTTCTCCTGTTTATTAGGTTTAGAATTCTTTAAGATTTCAATGGCTTCTCGATATGTCAATCGAATAAAATCATGTTCCAATACAAAATTCAGCTTTTCAATTAACTCCATGGTCCGTTCTGATTCTTTTTTTACCTTTTCTTCATCCGCCATCCGGGCACTCAGATACTTCAAATCATCCATGCAATTATCCAATGCATATTTAATAAGGTATTTCAAAAACTCTTCTGCCAAATTCATATTATCGGTTAAATCAGCAAAGGCCATTTCCGGTTCTACCATCCAAAACTCAGCTAAATGACGAGATGTATTTGAGTTCTCAGCACGAAATGTAGGACCAAAAGTATAAATATCACCCATTGCCATGGCTGCCAATTCACCTTCCAATTGTCCAGATACAGTTAAGTTAGTCCCTTTCCCAAAAAAGTCTTTAGAAAAATCTACTGTTCCCTCTTCTGTTTTTGGCAATTGATTTAATTCCAAAGTTGTAACCCGAAACATCTCTCCTGCCCCTTCAGCATCCGAAGTGGTAATTAACGGGGTATGAATATTGACGAAACCTTTATGAGTAAAAAACTGATGAACAGCAAAAATCATTGCATGCCTTACTCGAGTGATTGCACCAAAGGTGTTGGTACGCATACGCAAATGAGCAATCTCTCTTAAAAACTCTAACGAATGCTTTTTGGGTTGCAAAGGATATTTATCAGGATCACACTCCCCAAGTAACTCAATATTTCTGGCCTCCAGTTCGATGGTTTGCTCTTTTCCTGAAGACTCTTTTACCTTTCCCTGCACCGAAATGGAAGCACCCGTTGACAAGTGCTTAAGGGTATCTAGCTCTAATTGGGCAACATCAACAACTACTTGTAGGTTATAAATACAAGATCCATCGTTTAAGGCAATAAAAACAACTTGTTTATTACCTCGTTTAGTTCTTATCCACCCTTTTACGGTTATTTCTTGTCCAATTGGTTTCTTATCTAATAAGTCCTTAATTTTTATGCGTTGATTTAATTTCATAGTTCTACGTTGTCTTATGGTTTACATACCTAAGGGAAACAGGTAGAAATCTAGCCTGATAACATTTCTTAGAGCAAGCAAATTTAGTATTGCCTGTTTTAAAAGATTAAGCTAAAAAAAAACATTAAAAAAGGCGAACTAAAAGTTCGCCTTCAAATATTTTATATGGATTATAAATTACTTTTTGGTAAACTTATCCATTTGATTATCAAAATTAATATAGTATTTACCTTTCTCTAAACCACCAATATTCACTTGTTTACCATATCCTTTAAAAACGATACCTCCATATTCATCGTAAATTTCATACGACGTATCTTCAGAGAACGTAAGTGTACTTTCGGCCTTTTTTGGAGAAAAAGTAACCGGCTCTTTTCCAGACATAAACGTTACATTATCGGAATAAGTGGTTTTATTACGGTAATCAACTTGCTTAACACGAAATTTATTCTCTCCGCTGTGTAAACGAACCGGAGCACTATATTCATTTTTAGTAGAAACACCTACACCATCAACTTCACCTACTTTCACCCATTTATTCCATCTGAACTGTTCAACAATGAAAGGAAGTGATCCAGATTCTTTAATTGTTTCCCAATGAATTTTATCGTCTTTAACATCCATGCTAACAACTTCAAAAGTTGCTCTTGGATTCAAAACTTCTTTGTTAAGAATCTTTGGAAGACAATCATTTTTATACTTTATAGTCACTGAAATTTTATCACCAATGGCGAATTCATAAACCCCTAAATCAACTTCAAAAGCACTTGAGTTAATTTCATCTGTAGTTGTTAAACCATTAACAGCAACTTCATAAATACAGAAACCAACTCCAGAAGGTGCAAATGGGTTTTTTACAAATAAATTCTCGCCCTGAAAAGTTCCTTTTAATACGATCTCACCAGCGAAAACGCTTGTTATACAAAGGATGCCGGTTATTAGTGAAAATATTACTCGTTTCATGTAGGTTAAATATCTATTTTATTTGGGTGATGCAATTTAAAAAATATATTCATTCGAAATATAAAAATAAACAATAATTTATTTTAATACTAAGTGAATTGAATTTTTATTTAAGGCTCAACCCAATCTCCATTATTTTTTATAAGCTTTATCAAGGCTTCAACTGCAGATTTTCCGCCCTCTATATTTTTTAAAACCAGGTCTCGATTTTTAAACAAACTCACCTTTCCGGGACCTGAACCAATGTATCCATAATCAGCATCAGCCATTTCTCCAACACCATTCACAATGCACCCCATGATGCCAATTTTCAATCCTTTCAAATGGGATGTTCTGGCTTTAATCTCCTTAGTAGTAGACTGTAAATCAAACAATGTTCTACCACAACCTGGACAAGAAATAAATTCTGTTTTTGTAAATCGGGATCGAGCAGCTTGAAGAATTCCAAAACTCGTTTCAACAATTTCTGGACCTGATATTGAATGACTATTTTGTAAGAATAAGCCATCACAAAAACCATCCAAAAACATAATTCCGCTATCGGTGGCAGACTTTATTTGAAATGATTCTAAATTACTTTCACTGTACAAATTTCGCAAAATCAAAGGATGTTTAATCTCATTTTCATTCAACTTAAAAATTACAGCTCTTTGCTCAGCAACTCTATTTATATGGTGTGAATTAATTAGTATTACAATATTACAGCAGCTCTTTAACTTATCAATAAACTCGCCAGTCAGTTGCGAGTAAATGACTTCTACAAATGAGTTTTTAGGAATATTCGGAAGTAAAAGAAATTCTTCTCCTGAAATCAAAGGGAAAATATTTTTTCCTTTGCATGACTCCCAATTATTGTATTTGATAATTGCCGGAATTGATAGCTGATCAATTTCTTCTGCACTAGAACATACCACAAAATCAGGCTTCAGAGCACTCTGATGAATATCTTTATTATACTCTGCAAGCACAACAGGCACCTGACTCCCTCCTACAACACCACAAGGTATAGATGGACGGCGATTATATTCATAAGGCGTAAAACCAACAACATTTGAAACTTCAATTCTTGGATGACCATATCGCTCACCAACATAATCTACTAACATCTTAGCAACGGGCACTTCTTTTTCAGGATCTTCGGTAAGCGATACCCTAAGTGTATCCCCAAGTCCATCCGCTAAAAGAGCTCCGGATCCAACAGCTGATTTTATCCGACCTTCGGCTTCACTTCCTGCTTCGGTAACTCCAAGATGCAAAGGAAAACTCATACCTTCGGCTTTCATGTGAGAAACTAACAAACGGACTGTATGCACCATTATCCTGGTATTACTTGCCTTTATGCTAAGTACAATATCTTCAAAATTAACTTCTTTGCAGATTCTCAAATATTCCATACAAGCCTCAACCATACCTTCAGGGGTATCTCCGAAGCGACTCATTATTCGATCAGAAAGTGAACCATGATTTGTACCAATACGAATAGTCGTGTTATGTTTTTTACAAATATCCAGGAAAGAAAGAAGTTTAATTTTCGTAGCAGCCAATTCTTCGGCATACTCAACATCAGTATAATCCATGAATTTTTTGGCTCCACCTGAAAAGTTTCCCGGGTTTATTCGAACCTTTTCAACAATAGTCGCAGCAATTTCAGCGGCATTAGGATTGAAATGAATATCGGCAACCAAAGGAGTCGAATAACCGTTCTGTTTTAAAAGCTCCTTAATGGGCGCAAGATTATACGCCTCTCTTCTTCCTTGAGTAGTAATCCGCACAATATCAGCTCCTGCATTTGCAATGCGCATAACCTGGTTTACAGTAGATTCAGTGTCTAGAGAATTCGTAGTTGTCATGGACTGAATCTGAATAGGGGCATCGCCTCCTATAAAAGTATCTCCGACTGAGACTTTAATGGTTTGATTTCTATTAAGATTAAATAAATCTTCGCAATAAAGTGGAGTATCTTGCATGGTTATCGTCATAATAAATATTGAAGCAAAAATAATAATTTATCCCTCGCCCCTCATATAAACAAACAATTAAGAGGAATAATTCTGATTATATATGTTAAGGATTTCCCATTTGAATTACCGACAACCATATATCCATTCCATATTTGACACAAATTCCAATTCAACCAATACAGAATAAACCACACTAGCCAATTTTCGGAATATAAATAGCTTTTTATTAAGGTAATAACACCCCAAATATAAATTTGATCTTAAGATATTAAAACTAAATTTGGAAGATTGAATTGCATTTAAAATACTTTAGCATCTTTTTCTTCGAATTTAACAACATTTCACATTAAGCGCCATGCAAATTATCAACTAATTAGCCTAAAATTAATAACTTTGCATAAATCACATTTCTATCATGTCAATTTCGGTAAAAAACATCATTAAAAGTTATGATTCACAAAAGGCCTTAAACAAAGTTTCCTTTGAAATTAAGACTGGTGAAGTAGTGGGTTTTCTTGGACCAAACGGTGCCGGAAAATCCACAATGATGAAAATTCTTACAGGTTATTTGAATCCAACTGATGGAGAAGCAGAGGTTTGCGGGATAAAAACTTCAAATAATGATGAAAATTACCGTCGCAACATAGGCTATCTTCCTGAACACAATCCTTTATACCTAGATATGTACATAAAGGAATACCTCATGATGATTGCAGGGATTTACAAATTGGATAATAAAAATGAGCGGGTACAAGAAATAATACAACTAACAGGATTAGAGAATGAACAGCATAAAAAAATTGGCTCCTTATCTAAAGGCTATCGTCAACGGGTAGGATTAGCTCAAGCTCTTATTCATGATCCTGCTGTTCTAATTTTAGACGAACCCACAACAGGTTTAGATCCCAACCAAATCGTTGAAGTTCGAAACCTGATTAAAAAAATTGGCAAAGAAAAAACAATCTTGCTTAGTACACATATTATGCAAGAAGTGGAAGCAATTTGCGAAAGAGTGATCATTATTAATAAAGGAGAATTAGTGACTGATCAGAAGACTTCAGAAATTTCAAAAATTGCAAGTAAGAATAATACTGTTGTTCACATCGAGTTTGATCAAGCAATAAATCCAGCATTGATTAAAGATCTAGACGGCGTTGACTCGGTAGAAAATAAAACACCAAATACTTACCAAATTACAACCTGCGCACAAAAAGACATTAGAAGTGATTTATTTCATCTGGCTGTGAATGAAGGGTTAGTCATTTTAACACTTACTCAAGAACAACAGGGATTGGAAGAAATATTTCAAGAATTAACAAAAGAAGACAATAACAAAACACTGCACCTTAATACATTCTAGAACATTAGAAGCAAATAATGTCATGAAAAATTTAATTATTATACTCACGTTCCTATTAACTCCATCTATTTCAAACGCTTCAGAAGTTATTTCTGTAACGAATGCAGAAGATAATGGAGAGGGTTCACTTCGTTTTGCTATTGAGATTGCAGAAGATGGGGATAGTATTACTTTTACTGAATTTTTCGAAATTTTCTTGTTATCACCTATCGACATTTACAACAAAAAAATAAGTATCAACGGAGAGATAGATCCAGTAACTGTCAAATTATTTGATGGTTCTCAACGAGATAAAGGAAAAATAGAGTATCGTGCAAAAACCATAGACATTTGTGGATACAACTACAAAACCATGGGCAATGAGCAAGCATTTATATTATCTCAAGGCGCCAATGTGAGCTTTTACAACATGCGCTTTAAAGAATGTGAAGGAGAAAGAGGTTCTGCAATCTTGGCAAATGAATCAACTAGTGCAAATATATACAATTGCACTTTTTATGCGAATAACAGTGCAAAAAGTATTGTTGATTGCACGAACTATAAAGTAAACATCACAAACAGTATATTTATAAACAACGAAACATCTTCACAAAGCATTGTGACATACTGCAATCTTTACAATTGCATCTTCAAAAACAACAAGGGTTACGAAGGTGGAGCTGCATACCAGTGTAAAATCTACGGAAGTACTTTTGAAGCCAATACGGCAAATAATGGTGGGGCTGCATTTAATTGTGAAATACGTAATAGTACATTAATAGCAAACACTGCCAACAATGGAGGAGCTGCGTATAATTGTGAAATTTATGACAGCATTTTAAAAGCTAATACGGCTCATAAAAGTGGTGGGGCTGCCTACGATTGTAAAATATATAATAGTGAGTTAGAAGCAAATTCAGCTCACATGGCGGGAGCTGCATTTAAAGGGTATCTTGAAAAATGCTTCATTGTAAAAAACAAAGCATCCCTATCTGATGAAGCAACTTGTGAAGCTGAAGCAGTAAACAGCATTTACTATGGAAACACCACCATAGATTCAAAAAACCGAGAACAATTCAATTAAGGAAGCAAATAGCATTAGTATTAGAAACACGACGAACTTACATCATAAAACCTTTTCTCCGTTCTTGATCTTTTTCGATAAGTAAAATTATAACTTCCAGATTAACAATACTCAGAAAGCAACTCAACTAGAGTAAGAATATCTGCCATTAACCATTATTAAGGAGCTAATTGTTGAATGGTCCAAAGGTCATCCATCTTTACATAGCAGAAACGATCATGCATTCGATTGGCGCGGCCTTGCCAAAACTCAATTTTATCAGGAACAACCCGATAGCCACCCCAATGGGAAGGGCGAGGAATAATTTTACCTTTGTATTTCTCTTCCAACAACTTATAATTTTGCTGAAGCTCCATCCCTTCTACTACTATTGCACTTTGCCTGGATGCCCATGCTCCAATTCTACTTTCTCTTGGTCTGGATTGAAAATATGCATCAGATTCATCTTCTCCAATTTTTTCAACTCTCCCTTCAACCCGAACTTGTCTTTCTAATTCTGACCAGAAGAAATTTAATGCTACAAAAGGATTGGAATCCATCTCCTTTCCCTTAGCGCTTTGGTAATTTGAAAAAAAAGTAAAACCTCCTTGAGCAATTTCCTTTAACAACACAACCCGACTAGATGGTTTATTCTCACGAGAAACCGTAGACAATACCATTGCAGTTGGTTCATTACATTTTGAGTCAAGAGCTAGTTTTAACCAAGTTTGAAACTGATGAATAGGATTTTCATCCAATTCATGAATATAAAGTTGCCCTTGATTGTAATGCTTCCGAATATCCGAAATATTTACCATTTCATCTTATTTATCACAAGAACAATAATTGAAAGGCTTTTGTTTTTGACTGATTCAACCTTTTACAAACTATACTGTTCAACTGTAATAAATAACAATTCAACAATACCACAATGAAAATATATACCAAAACAGGCGACAGGGGGCAAACAGATTTACTAGGAGGCACACGAGTGGATAAGGATGACATTCGCGTTGATGTCTATGGAACTTTGGATGAAGTGAACTCTTTCATTGGTTTATTACGAACCAAACTAAATAGTGATCACAAATGGCAAAATAAACTTCATACCATACAAATAGAATTAATGAATACGATGTCGCATTTGGCAACTCCTCAAGATAAAAAAGATCAAAGTAAATTACCCCTTCCAAAAGAAATGGCGACATTTTGTGAGAAATGGATTGATGAATTAGAAGGCGGCCTAAGTTCAAAATCAGAATATTTTATCCTTCCAGGTGGAAACGAAATTTCGGCGCTATGCCACGTTGTCAGATCTCAGCTTAGAAGTGCAGAGAGAAAAACCATTAGTCTGCATAAAATACATCCTGTTGACAAATCAATTTTGTTCTTTATAAATCGATTATCGGACTTATTTTTTAGTTTATCCAGATCAGCGATGGAAGAAGCCGGTTTAACGGAAGAACGTTGGAAAGCATTTTTATATGGGAGAGCTTAAAAATTTAAGAAAAGAAAAGAGATCATTAGCGAATAGACTTTTAACTTTGCATCACATCAGTCAAAAGTCACAATATGATTAATAAAAAGAATTGCAGACAAATCGGTTTATTTGTTAAGATGCACGGTACAAAAAACGAATTTGTATTACGCTTATTTGATACTTATTCAATTGAAGATCTACCGGATGACTTCCTATTTATTGATATTGATGGTGGTTTAGTGCCATTCAAAATCGAATCTATCCGAGAAAAAAACGACCAAGACTTACTCATAAAGTTATCTGGTGTAGAGAAAGATGAAGCTGAACGGTACATGGATGCACCAATATATGTAGACAATAAAGCCATCTCTGAAACCAATGATACCGAGTTTACCTCCTATCAATTAATTGGTTATAAGGTCTTTGATGACAAACTCGGATTTATTGGCACAATTGATGCCATTAATGAAATCACAAACAATCCTCTTTTCGAAATTACAGCTGAAAATGGAGAAGAATATATGATTCCCATTACAGAAGACTTTATTTTAGGAATTGATGATGAGAACCAACACATATTATTTGATCTACCTGATGGTTTAATTGAATTTGACGATGCTGAAGAAATTAGAGAAGAGTAGCAAAATTAGCTACAACTCTCTCTTTTCAGTTTTGCTTAATAATTCACGCCATTCCTGACAAATCTCTATGGAAGCTCCACTTTCTTTATTAACTGCCACCATGACCGACTTACATATTGCTTTGATCTGATTGCTTTTACGGTCGAATAAATGCTGAACCATTTTAAAGCTCTTTGTTCCTATGGACAGGGTGGTAGTTTTAACGACTATATCATCCTGAATAAAAACAGGAACGATAAAATCGGTATTGATATTTGCTAATATCACAGTATTTTCACCTTGCCAAAGTTTATAGGTAAAGGTATCCTTTAAATAATGTACCCGACCTACGTCAAAATATTCCTGAACAATCGCATTATTGGCATGACCTAACATGTCCATGTCATTAAAACGTAATTGAACGGGTGTCTCGTGCTGAAAAACAACTTCATTTAATTCACTCATAACTTATTCTCTAATAATTTTCACCTGACCATCTTTGCCTAATTTAATAATGCTTGACGGTGCAGGATTTGATGTTTCTGCCTGTCTAAATTTAACCACAAAGTCAACACCTTGTTTAATGACATCTGAAATCTCTGAAAAATTTTTAGGAGAAGCCTCTCCGCTAACATTTGCAGACGTAGAAACTATGGGCTTTTTAAAACGGGCACAAAGCTGGTTTGAAAACGTTTCATTGGTAATCCGAATACCCACACTTCCATCTTCAGCTAAAAGATTTGAAGCCAAATTTTTAGCATCGTCGTATATAATAGTAATTGGCTTATCACTCAGCTCTGCTATATCGTAGGCGACTTCAGGGATATCGTTAACATATCCTGCAAGCTTTGCGGTATTATCAAGCAATATTAACATACTTTTTGAATCTTCGCGTTGCTTTAAATCATAAACCTTTTTAACAGCTTCAGGGTTTGTAGCATCACATCCAATCCCCCAAATGGTATCGGTTGGATAAAGAATTAATCCGCCACTCCTTAGTACATCAAGCGCTTGTTTTATATCGTCGTGCATTGTTTTAAAATTAGTTCCCGATAGTCATCGAGAAGATGTGATACAATAGACATGCATTATAAAAAAGCCGAAAGTAAACTTTCGGCTTCCAAATATATTTACAATTGACTAATCATCGAATTAAACGGCAACGTTATTCTCACGTAAAGCATCATTTAAAGACGTTTTCTTATCTGTGGATTCTTTACGTTGACCAATAATTAAAGCAGCCGGTACCTGATATTCACCCGCCGGGAATTTTTTGGTAATAGTACCCGGAATTACAACTGAACGTGGGGGTACGTAACTTTTATACTCTTTAGGCTCATCACCTGAAACATCAATAATTTTGGTAGAGGCAGTTAAAACCACATTAGCACCCAAAACAGCTTCTTTACCAACACGTACACCTTCTACTACAATACAACGAGAACCAATAAATGCATCATCCTCAATAATTACTGGAGCCGCTTGTACAGGTTCTAAAACACCTCCAATACCTACACCACCACTTAAATGTACATTTTTACCAATTTGGGCACATGAACCTACGGTTGCCCAAGTATCAACCATAGTTCCGGTAGCTACATAGGCTCCAATATTAACATAAGAAGGCATCATCACAACACCTGATTCTAAATACGCACCATAACGAGCAACGGCATGAGGTACAACGCGTACACCTTGACCAGCATAATCTTTCTTAAGCGCAATTTTATCGTGGAATTCAAATGGACCAACTTCAATTGTTTCCATTTTTTGAGTAGGAAAATATAAGATTACTGCTTTTTTAACCCACTCGTTAACAATCCAGTCGTTACCACTTGGTTCTGCAACTCTTAATTTACCTTTATCTAACAATTCAACTACCTGCTTGATGGTATCAACAGTTTTAGCATCGTTTAACAAGCTTCTGTCTTCCCAAGCTTGCTCAATAATGTTCTTAATTTCAGTCATTATATCTATTTTTAAATTCCAGCTACAAAAATATAAGGAAAATTAATTGTGTCCTAATTTATAGATGCAACACAACATCTTCCATCCACTTAAATCAATTTTAAAGCCAGTTAGTCTAACAAGAAGTCATTAACTATTGTTTTCACTTTGCCATAAATTTAATGGATCATCAGGACATTCGTGAAAACAAGGTATTCAACAACTCAAATTTGATATACCGTAAAAAAACGCATCAATAGAAATAAAAAAAGCGAACCTTTCGATTCGCTTTTCTTCAAACTAACTATTTAGTATTTTCTTTCATTCACCAAGTCTCCCTTTTCATTCCAGATTAACCAAGTGCCTGTTTTTTCACCATCCTTATAAAACATTTCATATCGTTTGGTACCATTATCATCCCAAATGATCCACTTTCCATGTTTGACATCCTCAATATAGCGAGCTTCTCCAACTTTTATTCCCTGTTCATTCCAGGTAACCCAAGTGCCATCCATTTTATTTTTTTTAAAAGATCGCTCTTCTTGTTTTTGCTGATTATCAAAATAAAGAATTGAAATTCCATCTTTCTCGCCTTCATTCAGCTTCATTTCAATACGTTTATTTCCTGATGGATAATATTCAATATAAGTTCCTGTGTATAACGCTTCGTTGTGATCGTAATACTTTCCATCCTCCTTTTCGACTAATTGAGCACTTACTAAAGCTGCTAAACTAATCATCGCTGCAATTAAAATTATCTTTTTCATGGCTTTAAGCTTTTTAGATTCAACTAAAGCCTCCCAAAAATTCCTGTGTATAAGTTATCCCTGTATGATTAACTTAACGTAAAGTTAACATTTTCGTTACGATTAATAAACAAATCACAGCCTTTTTCCGGAAAAACTTTAAACTCCTTTAATTCCTGTTATTTATTTCCTTAAAAAAAACATAAAAAAAACCACTCAACTTTGAGTAGCTTAAAAGATCTATTAAATTTTATCACCTACAATTACTTTGCAGCTCTTAAACTTAAATTTAGAGTATGCATTTCATCTTGATTTAGTTTTATTCCTGTAGATTCAGTTGACTCGTAAGAAACATAGTCTGTAGATACTTTGTAATCACCCGGAACAACTTCATTGAATGAGAACTTCCCATCGAAATCAGTATAAGTTGTTAAGTTACTTCCTTCTAAGGTTACCTCAACTCCTACAAGTGCCTCGCCGGACACCTCGTCTAAAACAACACCTGAAATACTTGTATTAAAGTCTACAACATCAGCTGCTCTTTTTCCACCTTTAAAACTACTTAATCCAATAAAAAGGCCAATTGCGATAAATAAAACTTTTGCTTTCATGACAATTATATTTTCTAATTCTTTAATGACTAATTCACAATACAAATATACTTTGCCCTTCAAGCAAATAGATTAACTTGAATTTACGGATGTGTTAATAAATTGTTAAGCAGACAAATAAATCAAGGAATTAGGACTGATTTACAATTAAACTCAGATTAGGGATTTTCTAAATATCGACATTAATAAACTATTGTCATAGGCCATTCAAATAGAACATTTAGTGTTTTACATTTCATTTTTTCAAGCTATCTTATTTGTAATTTTTTCATCATATACTACCATTATATTTATTTCTAAGTTTCAAAAATGATAAAGATATATTCGCAATCATTTCGAACCTACTTAAAAGCAAGTACCATTAACATGACTCAACTGTTACGAACATTTAAACAATATCTTTCCGCCTTTTTGGAACTTATTTTCCCGAGGTTATGTCTTGTTTGCAATCGACATCTGTTAAAAAACGAAATCGAGATTTGTAATCCATGCTGCCATAAACTACCCAAAACTAACTTCGTAAAAAATCCGAAAGACAACTTAGCTTCTCAACTATTTTGGGGGCGAATAAATCTAGAAAACGTGATTCCAATCTATTACTTAAAAAAAGAAGAGGCTCTTCAAGAATTACTTTATGAATTAAAATACAGAGGGAATAAAGAAATTGGACTAGAACTGGGACGAAAAGCAGGACAGATTCTAAAACAAGAAGATTTAAGGAGTTTTGATTTCCTAATTCCGGTGCCACTTCATTACAAGAAATTTTTAAAGCGCGGGTATAATCAGAGTATGGTAATTGCAAAAGGAATTCATGAGATACTTCCCATACCAATAAATGAAGGTATACTTTACCGAAAACATAATACCAAAACCCAAACACATAAAAACAGGTATGAGCGATGGAAAAATGTAGAAGAAATTTTTGATGTCCGAAATAATTTTTCCCTGGCCGGCAAAAGCATTCTGCTTATCGATGATGTACTTACCACAGGTGCAACAATAGAATCGTGCGCGAAAGCATTATCGACAATACCGGAGACCAAAATAAGCATTCTTACAATTGGTTTGGCTTCACACTAAAAGAGACTATCGTTTTAGTGGGGTATTAAGAGCAAAATATAACGAAATAATCAAGTTATTGTTATACTGCCCTATCTTACGACTTAACCAATGACGGGTCGGTTCGTAAATTTCAATTTCTCCATTGTATGGAATTCGTATGCGATTAATAGAATAAGTATTTCTCAAATTAATCCAAATTCGATTATTAATATGATAATTAACACCAAATAAAGTACTCCATTCTATATTTTGAAAACTTACTCTTTGTTCCTCTGACACTTCAACACCATCCCATTCTTCATAAAAAGAAAGTAAGGACGCTATGGACAATCCGGCTTCAAAAGAGATTTTTTTAACATTATACTTCACCAATAATGGAAACTGAATGTATCCCAAAGAGGCTAAGTAATCATCATAAACTCCTTCTTCAACATCTGGAGTTTGCCGGGCACCTTTTTGAACAAAGCTTATTTCACCTTGAATATCCCAATCCTTGCCTAAACTACGAAGTACAAATCCCCCAATATTGAATCCCGGTTTATTATACCCACCAAAATTGTCACCATCAATTTGAGAAAAAGAACCGCCTAATAATGGTCCTGCAACAAAATCTTGAGCGTTTAAGTTGAATTCACCAAGAATAATAACTATTGCTATAACTAATAGATATTTCATTTTTTAAGAATTTTCTAACAATAAAGGTAACAATTGCTTCATCCCAACCGTGGCTTTCTCTTGAATATGGGTAATGTGTTTTGCAGGGGTAAATGCAGGTTGTCCCGGATCAATTAAATAAACCGGAGTACCAACAGGAGCATATCCTAAAAGTCCTGCGGCAGGATAAACATTAAGTGAAGTTCCAATCACTATTAAAATATCAGCTTGTGAAACAATTGTAGCAGCATTTTCGATGGCAGGTACAGCCTCACCAAACCAAACGATATGAGGCCTTAACTGAGCACCTTTCTCACAGGTGTCCCCCCATTTTAATTCCCAACCATCTAGTTCGTAAACCAAGTTATCATATTTAGTGCTTCGCACCTTTGTTAATTCACCATGTAAATGCAGTACCTTGGAACTACCTGCGCGTTCATGCAAATTATCGACATTTTGGGTAACAATATGGACATCAAAATAACGTTCCAATTCGACCAAAGAAATATGAGCATCATTTGGATGACATTCTAACAATTGTTTACGCCGTTGATTATAAAAATCAAGAACTAAATGAGGATTAGCCTCCCAACCTTGTGGAGAACATACTTCCATAACATCATGATTTTCCCACAAACCATCACTTTCTCTAAACGTTTTTATACCACTTTCAGCACTTACTCCGGCACCGGTTAGAACCACAATTTTTCTCATTTGTCAAATTTATTTATGGATGATCAAAAAGAACTCTTGAAAGAGATTTTCTTTCATTCCACTGATCAAATTACATTATTAATTAACTTGATAATTATATAAATAGTTATTCATACCGGCTACAATCAAATTAAAACGTGATGAAGAACTTTTTAAGAAGCCGATACTAAAACGATCTTTTCCTTGAAGAGGAAATCCTTTATAATCTTCACCATCAGTATTTAAAAGAAAAATCTGATTATTCTGTTTACCAACAATTCCAATTTTAATATTGCTCGCTGAAAATTGATAAACATCACTTAATAATTGAATTTCATCATCAAATTCCCGTTCAAAAATAAGCTTCATTTGATGATTAAAAAGCTTAACCTCATGAGGTAATGTTATGATATAATGGAACTCATTTTGAGTTGGGTATTTAAATGCACTAAAGCCATATTCACCATCTGCTTCAATGATAGCTTTTTCAGAAACGGAACCATCTTTTAATGCGATTTTCACCAACCCTCCGCCAACAGAGCTTGTTATCAAATACTCATTGGATGTATCCTTGCCTTCTAAATAAAAAATACTAGTCGGATTCTTTTTAAAACTCGTTTTAATTTCAATACGTTCATTTCCTTTACGGTTTAAAATATAGCTCTTAACTTCATCTGAAAATACAATGTAATCGTTATCATTACTTCTAAAATGCTGTACAGGTAATGATACACGCCCTTCGGATTTTTTAAACTGCCATCCTGTTACACGGTTACCTGCCTTATCATACAAATAGACTTTATTGTTTTCACACGCTACAAAAATTCTAAACTTTCCATCCTTATCGTAATCAACCATAGAGATGGAATTGGTGGCTTTCGAGGGTAATTTAACCGGAAAGTTGGTAACATTATTCCCATTGCGATCCAGGATGAAAATTTGTTCTGCGGTATTAAATAAAAATTGAAATTTATTATTCCGATAATAATCAATCTGATGAATTTCACTTAATATTTTTCCACTTAATGGCTTCTTCCATAACACACGTCCATTATTACCTAACAAATACAAATTATGGTTGGCATCTTGAATTAAAACTTCTCTCTCCTGAGTATAATGATTAGTCACTAAGACAGGTTTTATAAAGGCAGTTGTATCCAATAAACTTTGCCAAACTGTATGAGGCTCACTTTCTCGTTGTGGCAAGTAATTCATATAAACAGTTGAATAAACCATATCTCCGGTTCCGCTGAATTGAGCTCCTATTGCATAAAAATGATCTAAACTCTCCTGCTGTTGATCAGACAAATCTTTGAAAAAAGGTTGGAACAAATCATCAGTGATTACTTTAAGATACCCTAACTCACAGAAAACAAACAGATTTTCGCGGGAGGCAAAATTTTCCCGAAACTGATTATATATCTTTTTATTTTGTAAAGTTTTATTGAGAATATTAGAATAGATAAAACTTTTTAATTGAGCTAAAGAATTAGCAAACACAATATTATTGTCAAAAATTACAAAATACTCCTGCGGAACATGAGCTAATAAAGGTGACAATAACTGCTTTAAAATATCATCCGGCAAACCCTTATAAATAGAATAACTAAAATCTTCATCAACCTGATATATACTTACAGGCTCAATGTCATCGTTGTAGGCTTCCTTTAATGCATTGAGATAAGCTTTTTTTGTTTCGGATTGACTATTAACCGGACAAATTAAAAGACCATTTTGCTTTTTATTTAATTCATCTAAATCGGTATATGCTAAAGCAAGTTCTCCTTTAATATTTTGAAAAAACAAATTTTCAAAATCTACCCCTGTTCTCTTTTTAAAATTGATTAGTTTTCCATAATACTCCTGATCTAAACCATTATGATTTAAATACTTATTTATACGAGTTTTAAAATCTACTCCATCTTTCAAATTAAAAGCACAAAATGCTTTCGTATTGGCGGGTAAAAACTCTTCAACAGAACTGGATTGAGGTTGATTATTGGAAAAAAGATGACTTAAAACACCATCCATGTTTTTACTAAAAAAACCATTTAATAAAAGAGCATTTGATTTTATATCCAGATCTAACTCTCCCCAATCAGATTGCTTATCAATAAGAGCAATGTCTTTTTTATAGGAATCAGAAACAAACTTCTTCAACACATTTTTCAATGCTGAAAAGTTAATGAAGATATTAACTTGGGAAGATCTCCCTGAAGTTTTACTTATTTCTTTAAATCCATCCAGATCAGAAATTTTATGTTCGGACTGAATTTGACGAATAGCTCCTTCGACTAATAAATGGGACCAACTACCTGCAATAATTCCTTTGTATACCATTAAGTAAAAAGGTAATGAAGTTTCACCTTTTTTTAGCGTAAATATTGGAATGGTATTATATGGCCTTTCAGAAAAACTGTATTGTTTTTTTATGTGATCAATAAACACGTTTTCAAACTGTCTGTTCTTTGCTTCGGTGAGATATAAAGCTTCAATATTGTTTTTTCCAATGCCATGAAGTGAAATATACAAACTTTGATTGCCTAAATTATTTAGTCCTGATTCATTTGAGAATATAGAATCTACATAACTCAAATCTTCAAAAAATGGAGACAAAATATTGGATTGCAATAACTCTTCTTTAAAATCAATATCATTGGTAACAAGATCTTTCAAACCATTAATCTTATTAACTTTTATAATAACCGAAGCTGAATTGGGAATCGCTTTAATTGGTTCATTATGTTTATATGACTTTACTCTAAATATGAAGAACAACGTAACGATTAAAACAACTATCGTAAGTATCATTGAACTTATTAACCATCCTTTTTTCATTGCACGAAAATTAATTGATAGCGTAAAGATAATATATCAAAAAAAAAGAGGGAATCATTATTCCCTCTTTCATCAATATTATTATTCTAAAAATCTTTATCTAACAATTAGGATTTTTGTTGTTTGATAACGACTTCCATCTTCTGAAACAGCATAAACAATATATACACCAGACTTCACCCGTTCACCCCATAGATTTCGACCATCCCATTGAGCTATACCTCCTAATGATTTAGACTCATGGACTAACTTACCACTTACAGTAGTAATTTTAACATTACTATTGATACTTAAACCTGTAATGGTAATAGGTCCATTATATGACTCTCTGACCGGATTGGGAAAGGCATGAATCTCACTGATCTCATCAACACCTTCGGTGGCATCACCTTTATAAGAAGAGATTCCAAAAGGAGTTCCAAAGAACACTTCTCCGGTTACAGGATCTACTGCAATGGTATTAACCGTGTTAGATGGTAAAGGACTATTCGCTTCATCAAAATGTAAGTAGGTTTTTAAGCCATCTTCAGAAACCAAATAAGCTCCGGAACTCTCTGTACCTATCCACTTTCGGTTAGCACCATCAACACAAATACTTGTAATCGTTTCATTTTCTAGAAGAGGGTCAACAATTTGTTTTCCATCATCAGATAATTGCCCTTCTCGTGGAATCATAATTCTTTTTGCCAAAGGTTTTTCTTCTGTAAAGATTTTATTAGGTTGATAATATACAACCAGCCCTTTATCTGTACCTACCCAAATATGTCCATTTTTATCTTCGGCTAAAACTGTAATATGGTTGGAATGAATATCGCCACTTTCGTTCCAAAGTTCTAAATATCCAGCATTTCTTTGATCATTATCACTCGCAGGGGAAACACGTGATCTATAGTGATCATCTGATTGATCGTAAGGTGTAGCGTTTGTGTTAATTACGACTAATCCCTCTTTTCCAACTTTGTCCATGCGAGAAAGTACTACAAATACAAGACCTCCATTTGCAACCAAGAGCTCTGTAGCACTATGAATGTAAGAAAGCACCTGATAATTAAACTGATACCAATCATCTGCCGGAGATTTCACAACAATGCCATTTGCTGCTCCTGAATTACAAAACCAAATATTTCCATCACGATCACTATCTAATCCGCCAATTCTAACAATCGTATTATAATTTTTATCTCCCTGTAAACCACTATTTGTTTCATCATAATTGGTAACTATAGATGTTTCATTAATCAAAAAAGCACCTGGATTCCAGGCTCCAATATAAATATTATCTGGCTCCTTTTTATCTATACAAATATCAACAGCATCTTTCCATGTACCATCTCCACCTCTAGAAAAATTGAAATTCCAATTAGCTCTATCATAATAAGAGAATCCAAAATTTTTATGCAGATTATTATAAGTATTATCTCTCCCTCCCTCAATGGAATATATTCCATTTGCCGTTCCCATAAGCTTAAAACATGTATTAGAATATGGTCCACTTGGCCAATATATAAAGTCGTCAATGGAACTAAGCATTCCGAAACCATAATTATAATCGGCTAGATAAAAAACTTGTTCCTCTGTTTGAGAAAACGCTAGGTTTTTGGGAGTAATATTAAATTTGTTTCCATCTATATTATACTGAGATTCATTTATTACAAGCTCCCATTGCTCATTAAACCCAAGAACTGAATTATTAGTCAAAACATACAACTCACTTCCACTTGAAACCATTTTTTTGAGGCGAATAACTGTATCAATAGGAGCCCAATCATTTTCACTCTGGTTAAATTGAGAAATCGCTACAGAATCAGTTGCATTCTCATTAAAAACATAAGCAGCAAGAAGTTTATCTTTAAATTCTGTAATAGAAATAACCTCATCCATATTTCCGGAAATCAAATTCCACCCACTTTCGATTGAAATCTGAGGATTATCAAGAGTACTTACTAATAATCCCTCTTTGGTCGAGGCAAATATTTGATTTCCAATTATACATAGTTCATAAACAATGGTATTGTTCTCAGTAGGATAAAAAGTGTCTTTAAACTCTTGTTTTGAAAAATCCAAAACCTGAATTCCAAAGTTTAAGCTTAAATAGATTAGATTATCGTGAACATAAAAGTGATTAATAGCTTTACTTCCAAAGTCTCCTTTGTTCATTATTTCAGGAAGATTGCTCACCTTTCCATCTTTAATTATATCGATATTCCCATTTTTATACCCAATAATAAATTGATCATCCGACAAACCGGTTAAAGCACTAATACCAATATCACTTAAACCATTTGCTTTTGAGAACTTGGTATACTCATCATTTTTCTTGTCCCAGATGACAATTGCAACGTCATTGGCTACAGCAACAAAATTTTCAGTTTCACCCACAAACTGACATCCTCGATAGGAAAAATGATCAGTCCATTTATCACTATAATCTTTTGCAAAAGATATATTGGAAACTACTAATGAAATTAAAAGTATATATAGTTTATTCATGACTTAATTCTTTTAAATATGATATTAACTTTTGTGTAGCTCGACCACGATGACTAATTTTATTTTTTTCCTCGATAGACATTTCTGCAAATGACACTTCAAAACCATCGGGCATAAAAATAGGATCATATCCAAAACCTTCATTCCCTCGTTTTTCAAAAAGAATAACGCCATCCACCTGGCCCTCAAACCTTTGCTCTTTACCATCAAGGATGAGTGAAATAACAGTTCTAAATTTAGCTTTACGATTTTCGATACCGGAAAGTTTCTCTAGTACTTTAAGCATATTTTTTTCAGCGTTTTTTTCTTCACCGGCATAACGGGCAGAATAAACTCCAGGTTCATCATTTAATGCTTCAACCTCTAATCCAGTATCATCGGCAAAACAATTTACCCCATACTTTTCGTATATAAATTTTGCTTTTTGTGAAGCATTTGCCTCGAGAGTACTTCCCGTTTCCGGAATATCTTCTTGGCAAGCTATATCTTGTAAGCTCTTGAGATTAATAGAATTGTTTAGGAGACTTTGGAGTTCCTGAAGTTTATTTAAATTATTTGTAGCAAAAACTAAATCCATATTGTTATTTATTATACTCATAAACGAATACTTGGGGTAAAGTATTTTGTATCTGCCATAAAAATCTTCAAAACTTATTACGAAAACAAAAAAAGGAGCTCAATTCTCATTGAAACTCCTTAAATATTTTTAGCTCAGAAGATCTTAGTTCTTATCAATAAGACTAATAAATTCATCAAACAAGAACTCAGTATCGGTTGGACCTCCTTTTGCTTCAGGGTGGAACTGAGTTGAGAAGAAAGGTTTAGATTTATGCCTTACTCCCTCTACAGATTTATCATTGATATTGGTATACGCAACTTCCCAATCACTAGGCATGGTATTACCATCAATGGCATAACCATGATTCTGACTCGTAATGTAACACGTATCAGTACCTACTTTAATTACAGGGTGGTTGTGGGCACGATGACCATATTTTAATTTATAAGTGGATGCACCTGCTGCAATTGCTAATAATTGATTCCCTAAACAGATCCCAAAAATTGGCTTCCCAATTTCAATGGCCTTTTTAATGTTATCTACTGTTTTTGTAGCCATCTCAGGATTACCCGGACCATTTGATAACATAACTCCATCGTAAGCTTCTTGAGTAAAATCATAATCCCAAGGCACTACAGTTACAGTTGTATCTCTTTTAAGTAAACTACGAAGAATATTGTATTTTGCACCGGTATCAACCAAAGTAATTTTGTGTTTGCCGTTACCATAAGTTTTCTTCTCTGTAGTGCTTACACGCGCTACTAAATTTTCTTTGTTTGGATCTTCGAAATTGATTGGTTCCCCTTCTACTTCAATTTTTCCCAACATAGCACCTTTCTCACGAAGAACTTTGGTTAATTCACGCGTATCAATTCCGAAGATACCCGGAACACCTGATCGATCTAACCAAGCACTTAAACTCTCTGTGGCGTTCCAGTGACTGTACTCAAATGAATAATCTGAAACGATTAATCCTGAAATATGAATGCGGTCGGATTCGTGAAATAAAGGAATACCATTCTCTTCTTCATTGCCAGGAACACCATAGTTTCCGATAAGTGGGAAAGTTGAAACAAGAATTTGACCTTCGTACGATGGGTCGGTTAAACTTTCTGGATATCCGGTCATAGCAGTATTAAAAACTACCTCACCAGCCATTGATTTATAACAGCCAAATGACTTTCCTTCGAAGACTGTGCCGTCTTCCAATACTAATTTAATCTTCTTTAATTCAGGCATACCTTTGATGATTAACCCTTTACATTCAATTTTACAGAAAAAATGCATTTATTCTTGGTTAGGAATAAATGCATGCATACAACTTTTCATTATGCGGCACAAAGGTAGTAAATATTTGGTGGATGTGCTAAGGATTAACAGATTTTAAATAGTCCGAAGTCCAAAGTCCGGAAGCACCTAAGTAACGGACTTGAGGACTATGAGCTTCGGGGGGAGGATAAAACAAAAGAAGGGCCCACCGATCTCCCCTTCGGTGTGCCCTTCATTACCCAATCAACAAAAAAATTATCTCTCAGATAAACTTCTGTATTCAAGTTTATCTTGTATATTTTTATATGCCGGACGAATGATTCGTTTACTAGGAAAAGAAACTTCTTCAATTCGGTGAGCACACCATCCTGCAATACGAGACGCGGCAAAAATTGGTGTATATATTTCTTTTGGTAATTCTAAGCAATCATAAACAAAGCCACTATAAAAGTCAACATTTGCACAAATTACTTTCGCATTTTCACCTTTAAATTTATAAAATACTCTTGGTGCTAAGCGCTCAATAGATTTGTATAGATTAAATTCTTCTACACGCCCTTTTTCATCGGCCAGCAATTTGGCCTTTTCTTTTAAAAGAACGGCACGAGGATCTGATAAGGTATAAATCGCATGACCAATACCATATATTTTACCTGTTTGATCGAATGCTTTTTTATTGAGAATTTTTAATAAGTATTCTTCTACCTCGTTATCATCCTCCCAATTTTTAACATTCTGCTTTATGTTTTCCATCATTTCCATCACCTTAAGGTTAGCACCACCATGAAGTCCACCTTTAAGGGATCCTAACGCGGCAGCAATAGCAGAGTAGGTATCCGTTTGCGCAGAGCTAACTAAACGAGTCGTAAAAGACGAGTTGTTTCCACCACCATGCTCTGCGTGAATAACTAACGAAAGGTCTAATAGATCAGACTCCAATTTTGTGTAGCTATCACCTTTTATCATAAAAAGGAAATTTTCGGCAGCACTTAATTCCGGTTGAGGGTGACGGATGATTAATGATTTGTGTTGAAATGAATGCCTCATTCCAAAATAGGAATACGCTACAATAATCGGAAATTTTGCAATAAGATTAATTGACTGGCGTACAAGATTTTCCGGAGAATAGTCTTCGGCCTGTTCATCGTCTGTGTAAAGAGATAATACAGAGCGTGCTAACATGTTCATGACATCTCTACCGCGAAGTGACATAATCATGTTTTTTGCAAAAGAAGGGAGGTCGCGTTCTTTTGCTAATTCGGAATTAAATTCTCTTAATTCTTCTTTATTTGGAAGTTTGCCTGATAAAAGCAAGTATGCTGTTTCTTCAAAGCCATGACGACCACAAGATTGAAAACCTTTAGCAAGTTCGCTTAACTGATAACCTCTGTAGTACAGCTTACCTTCACAGGGAACAGACGAGCCATCTTCCTTTTTCTCATATCCAATAACATCACCAATACCGGTTAAACCAACCAAAACGCCGGAAAAATCTGCATTTCTCAGACCACGCTTTACATTGTATTTGTCGAATAATTCTTTGTCGATGTTTGATGCTTCAACAGCACCATTTGCTATTTTTTCAAATAATTCCATGTTTAACCCTCTCTTATTTTGTGAGTTCACTTAGTGCACTTTCAACTTTATCAAAACCAAAACCACTGATCACCGCATCCATCTTGTGTTTGATTCGATCGGTACATAAGTTTCCTATCGAACCTTCATGGGTATGATTAATGTTTAAGTCAGCTTCGAACTCTCCATTTTCAATTTGTGCACCTACTAATTTGTAGGCATCCCTGAATGGAACACCTTTCAATACTAAATTGTTGACTTCTTCTACACTAAAAGCCAGTTTATATTTTTCGTCCTGCATCACATTTTCAGCAACCGTCATATTCTCAATGGCAAAAGTTGCAATATGTAAGCAGTCTAATAATTCATCAATGGCCGGAATATATACTTCCTTAATCAACTGTAAATCTCTGAAATAACCACTTGGCAGATTGGTCATAATAGAACCAATCGTATCGGGCAAGGCCATGATTTTATTACACTTGGCTCTTAATAACTCGAATACATCCGGATTCTTTTTATGAGGCATAATGCTCGAACCTGTTGTTAATTCATCAGGCAATTTTAAGAAACCAAAATTCTGGCTGGTGTACATGCAACCGTCTACGGCCAATTTACCAACCGTTTGGGCAATAGAAGCCATGGCATAAGCGACAGTCTTTTCTACTTTACCACGACCCATTTGAGCATAAACCACATTGTAACTCAAATCATCAAAACCTAATAATTGAGTGGTCATGGTACGGTTTAAAGGGAAGGATGATCCATATCCTGCGGCCGCACCAAGTGGGTTTTGGTTGGCCATTTTGTATGCTGCCTGAACCATAAGCATGTCGTCAGATAAGCTTTCGGCAAAAGCCCCAAACCATAATCCAAATGATGATGGCATAGCTACCTGAAGATGTGTATAACCGGGAATTAACTTATCTTTATGCTCTTCACTTTTTTGCTGAAGTACATTAAACAAGGCTTGTGTTGCATCAACAATTTCTTGCAAACGGTGACGAGTGAATAATTTCAAATCCAACAAAACCTGATCATTCCGAGAACGACCACTGTGTACTTTTTTTCCCACATCGCCTAATGCACGTGTTAGCATTAACTCAACCTGAGAATGCACATCTTCTACACCATCCTCGATTTTGAAATTACCGGATTGAGCTTCTTTGTATAGCTTTTTTAATTCAACTAATAAAGTTTGAAGTTCTTCTTCCTCTAACAACCCAACCTTTTGAAGCATAGTGATGTGAGCCATTGTACCCACAATATCGAAAGGTGCTAAGAAAAAATCCATCTCACGATCTTTTCCAACAGTAAAATCTTCAATTCTCTTATTAACAGAGGTTCCTTTGTCCCAAAGCTTCATTACACTTAATTATTTAAAGGATAAACAGATGAGGAATCGAGAAGATTAGCATAAAACAGCTATTTCTCGAAATTCCCACAAATATATACACTTTCGATGAGGAAGACAAAAATGATATAGATGGAGAATTATTGTATAACACTATATTTACTGATGATATGTAAAATTTTATACATCTTTAGTCACTCAAAAAAATATTTATGGAAATTATACTATTAGTCTTCATTGCAATAGCCTTGATGTGGATATTCAGACCTAAGAAAAATAAGACGCAAAATTTCGATCCATTACCGGAAGAAGATAAAAAATATCTACTTAAGAAAGTTGAGTATTACCGGGAATTGAATGACGATGAACGGAAACTTTTTGATCAAAGAATACAAGCCTTTTTATTCAAGGTTAAAGTTAGCGGAGTAAATGTTGATGTGGATCATCACGATGAATTACTGGTTGCAGCCAGTGGGATCATACCGGTATTTGCATTTCCACATTGGGAATACCCATCTTTGACCGAAGTACTTCTTTATCCTGATTTATTTAATGAACAATACAAAACCGGACAAAGTGATAGTTTAATTTCCGGGATGGTTGGGAATGGTCCAATGACAGGGAAAGTAATCTTTTCGAAGCCGGCTTTACATTTAGGCTATTCGAATGCCAACGACAAGAAAAATGTAGGGATACATGAATTTGTGCATTTAATTGATATGGCAGATGGAGTGATTGATGGCGTACCGGAAGTTATTGCGGATAAATTGGATACAGAGGAATGGCTGGAACTGATGCAGGAAAAAATGGATGATATTCATGCCGGTAATTCTGATGTGAATGCTTACGGTGGAACGGATAAAAAAGAATTTTTACCGGTCATAGTGGAATACTTTTTTGAGCGTCCACGATTACTAAAGAAAAAGCATCCTAAAGTTTATGATTACCTCAATAAAGTTTTTATTGAAGGTTTGGCTGAAAAATATAAAGGCCAAGGAAATTTTAAAGAACCCGGCCGAAACGATAAATGCTTATGCGGTAGTGGAAAAAAATACAAGCATTGCTGTGGTAGATAAAGGAATAAGCTAATGTGTAAATATAAAATTTACTCCTATACTTAAATCTTTAATCCATCCAGCAGCTTAACATATAAGTCAATCCCTACTTTGATTTCAGATAAATAAATATATTCGTCAGGGGTGTGCGACCGAGCCGAATCTCCAGGGCCAATTTTAAGGGTTGTAAACGGCATTAAGGCTTGATCACTCATGGTGGGTGAGCCATAATGAGGCAGGCCCATTTCGATGCCTTTTTTCACCACAGGGTGATCCAATGAAATACACGAACTGTTTAAACGGTATGAACGGGCATTCACTTCACATTTTACATTTTCCTGAATAAGTTTATGCAGTTCTTCGTTGTCGTAACAATCATTTACGCGTACATCAACTACAAATTTACAAGAATCGGGCACCACGTTATGTTGTTTACCCGCTTCGACTTGGGAAACGGTCATTTTTACCGGGCCAAGATGAGGCGAGACTTTTTCGAATTGGTGTGTTCTAAACCATTCGATATCAGGTAGAGCTTCGTAAATGGCGTTGATGCCTTCGTTACGGGCAGCATGGCCTGTTTTACCTTTTGCTTCGCAGTCTAAAACCATCAAGCCTTTTTCGGCAACGGCCATTTCCATTTTAGTTGGCTCTCCTATAATACCTAAATCTATTTTTCCAAATTGATCTAGAATTGAAGCAACCCCATTGGCTCCTGAGACTTCCTCTTCGGCAGTGGCAGCAAACACCAGATTAAATGGCTGCTCATTCTCTTTAAGAAGTAAAAACGTTGCCATTAAAGAAACCAATGGTCCACCGGCATCATTACTGCCTAATCCGGTTAGTTTATCGCCTTCTACAGTTGCTTCGATTGGAGGATATGTCCAGCGTTGCGATGGTTTAACCGTATCGATGTGCGAGTTTAAAAGCAGAGTTGGCTTATTGGAATCAAGAACATAAGCCCACGACCACACATTATTTCCCTGACGGAACACTTTGCAGCCTTTTTCTTTTAGAAAACTCTCCATTATATCAGCAGCAGCATCTTCTTCCCTGCTAAAAGATTGAGTGGAGATGAGT
This sequence comes from Bacteroidales bacterium, assembly GCA_003249255.1. GTDB lineage: Bacteria > Bacteroidota > Bacteroidia > Bacteroidales > Marinilabiliaceae > SZUA-582. The sequence continues at coordinate 214,065 of QKJP01000049.1, read as the reverse complement.
TTCTTTAAAAGATCGATTGCTTCTGTTGATATTGTGGAGATGTTAGTCATAATAGCTACTAGCTTTTAGCTGTTTTTAGATTGCTACCGCACGAAACCTTTCGTGTGGAATGTGTAAAACAATTGCCACATGATACAATTGTGAGGCAGCATTGGAATAATGAAGAAAGAATAATGAACAATGCCTTTTTTCGTAATGCTCATTATTCTCTATTCATTGTTATTTATTAATTATCTTCTAGAGAAAGTCTGGTACCTGTAGAAGATTTAAATTTCAAACCATCAACATCGGTAATTAAAACTTCTTGAACTCCTCTTGTTAAGGCAGTAAAACCGTTGTCAAGCTTAGGAATCATTCCTGCATTAATCACACCCGACTTTTTATGCATTTCGTAGGTTGGCATATTTAATTCAGAAATAACAGAATTTTCATCCTCTGGGTTTGCTAACACGCCTTTTTTCTCAAAGCAGAAAATCAACTGAACTTTAAAAGAACGGGCAAGTGCTCCTGCTAACTCAGATGCAATGGTATCTGCATTGGTATTTAGCATTTGACCCTTGCCATCGTGACTTAATGGTGCTACCACAGGAGTAACTCCGGCGTTGATTAATTGTTCAATCTGTTCACAATTAACGTACTTTACATCTCCTACATAACCGTAGTCGATATCTTTTACAGGACGTTTTACGGCTCTGATTAAATCTAAATCGGCGCCCGATAGTCCAATGGCATTGATATTACGAGATTGAAGTTGAGCTACAATATTTTTGTTTACTAAACCACCGTAAACCATGGTTACAACATCAAGCGTGTCTTTGTCGGTAATGCGGCGCCCATCGACCATTTTTGATTCGATGCCCATTTTTGCAGCAATGGCAGTTGCAGAACGACCACCGCCATGAACCAGAATTTTGTTCCCAACGATTTTAGAAAAATCATTTAATAATTCGGCTAGTGATTCCGGCTCTTCTACTACTTTTCCGCCGACTTTAACGATGGTTAAACGAGTTTGCATGATTCTAATGTTATGTCGCCCCTACAGGGCAATGATTCAATTTCGTAAATAACACAGGGCGATGCCCTGTGCTGAATTCAATAAGGCCTTCAGCCTTTTATTTGCAAGACAGTTATAAGTCTAAAGTCTATTATCTAATCTCTACCGTCTATAAAGATTCTAACATTCTTTTAATTACCACCTGGGCAGAGATGACACGATTTTCTGCTTCGTCGATCACAATACTATTAGGACTGTCGATAACGCCATCAGTCACAATCATGTTACGACGAACCGGGAGACAGTGCATGAATTTAGCATTGTTAGTCAATGCCATTTTTTCTTCGTTCACCGTCCAGCTCATGTCTTTCGAAAGAATCTGACCATATTCTGTAAACGACGACCAGTTTTTGGCATAGATAAAATCAGCACCTTCGAAGGCTTTCTTCTGATCGTACTCGATGGTTGCACCTTCTGAGAACTCAGGAGCTAACTCGTATCCTTTGGGATGAGTGATGACGAACTCAACATCAGCTTTCTTCATCCACTCTGCAAACGAGTTTGGTACTGCCTGAGGTAAGGCACGTGGGTGCGGCGCCCAAGTTAGAACAACCTTAGGACGAGCTTTTGTTTTGTGTTCTTCGATGGTAAATAAATCGGCAAAAGCTTGTAATGGGTGACGAGTAGCCGACTCCATACTGATAATAGGAACTCCTGCAAACTCGATAAACTGATTTAAAATACGCTCTTCGTAATCGGCTGCTTTATCTTCGAAAGTAGCAAATGAGCGAACTCCGATGATGTCGCAATAACGACCAATTACCGGAACTGCTTCACGTAAATGCTCCGGCTTGTCGCCATCCATAATTACACCAAACTCAGATTCGAGTTTCCATCCATCTTTGTTTACATCCAAAACGATAACGTTCATGCCCAAATTCATTGCTGCTTTTTGAGTACTTAAACGCGTGCGTAAACTCGAGTTGAAGAAAATCAACACGATGGTTTTATTTTTTCCTAATGTATCCCATTTATAAGGATTGGCTTTTACTTCAGCAGCTTCTTTTAATGCTACTTCTAAATCGCCTATGTCGTCTACTGTTAAGTATCTTTTCATTTTTTTCAGATAATAGATGTTAGATAATAGATATTAGATGATTTACAGCTTGTAAATCATCTAATATCTATTCTTTATTCATTATTATTTATGTTCTAATATGCCCTTTTCCGGTTACAATCCACTTATAACTTGTTAATTCTTTTAAGGCCATTGGGCCACGAGCATGAAGTTTTTGAGTACTGATACCAATTTCGGCTCCTAAGCCAAATTGTGCACCGTCTGTAAAAGCGGTACTTGTGTTCACATAAACCGCAGCAGCATCCACTTCATTCATAAAACGCTCAATCACATCTGCATCTTCTGCAATGATGGCTTCGCTGTGTTTTGAGCTTAGTGTATAGATGTGATCTAAAGCCTCATCAAAGCTATTTACTGTTTTGATGGCCATCTTCATGGCTAAGAACTCGGTTCCAAAATCTTCTTCGGTGGCTTCACCCAAAATGTCTGCCGGGTAAATATCTTTTATGATTTCCAAAGCTGCTTTATCGGCCACCACTTCCACTTTCTTTTCTGCCAAAGGTTTTACAATAGCCGGTAAATCGTTTAAACGGTCTTTGTGAATAATCATACAATCCAATGCGTTACATACACTCACACGACGTGTTTTGGCATTGTCGATGATGTTAATCGCTTTTTCTACATCACCTGATGCATCAAAATAAGTATGTACAATACCTGCACCGGTTTCGATTACCGGAATTTTAGAATTCTCACGCACACTGTTGATTAATCCTTGTGAACCACGTGGGATTAATACATCTACATACCCGTGGGCATTCATTAATTCGGTAGCCGCTTCGCGCGGAGGTGGTAGTAGTTGGATAATATCTTCGTTAACATCGTGAGCTTTTAACACACGTTTGATTAAAGCTGTCAATACTTTATTACTGTCAGCAGCATCGCTACCACCTTTAAGTACACAAGCATTGCCTGATCGTAAACAAAGGGCAAAAACATCAATCGTAACATTTGGGCGTGCCTCGTAAATGATACCAATGGTACCTAATGCTACTCGTTTCTTTTCAACAATGAGTCCGTTTGGTAAGGTCTTGGTTTCTAAAATTTCTCCAACCGGAGCAGGTAACTCCGATACATTAATCAAATCGGCAGCCATATCAGCAAGACGTTCTTTGGTTAATTTTAAACGGTCGTAGCGCGGATTACTTTCTTCCATTCGCGCTAAGTCTAATTTGTTAGCTGCAAGAATATGATCGGTTTCATCCAACAAGGCCTGACTTAAAGATTTAAGAATCTCGGTAGATTTTGCACTATCGATTTTTGGCATGGTACGAGACGCTGCCTTGACCTTCTCAAAATATTCAATGTACTTCATAATGAGGTTATATTGATGTTTTGCTGTTTATAAGACTTCAGGAAAAACAAACAAATAATCGTAATGAATTAATGGTTTGTATTTCGGATCGGTCTGATGTTTAAGAGCGGTTTCTTTATCGTATTTCGCTTTGCCAATACCCAGTAAATGACCTTCTTTGCTCTTAATCCTAAGAAGATCGCCTTTTTGGAAATCGCCTTCTATTTTAATGATTCCCACTAAAAGTAAGCTGCTGGCTTTTTCTGACAGAAGGGCGGTCTGTGCACCTTCGTTGATGGTGATTTCTGCTTTGGCAAAGCCTTCTGAATAGGCCATCCATTTTTTGATGGCCGGACTGGGTTCATCAGCTACAAAATGGGTATGAACCACCTCCTTTGCATTTTTTGTTAAGGCAGTTAAAATACCGGATTGTTGCCCATTGGCAATGTGAACGTTAATGCCGGAGCCGGCAGTTTTTTGAGCAATTCGACACTTGGTTAACATTCCTCCCCGACCAAAATTTGATTTACTGGTTGAAATATATTTCGAAAGCTGCGACTGTCCGTTTTTTACTTCACGAATTACTTCAGAAGCAACGTCATCGGGGTGGCCATTGTAGATGCCATTCACATTACTTAGGATGTATAATGCTTCACAGCCCATCATGGAAGCCACCATGCCGGAGAGCTCATCATTATCGGTAAACATTAATGCAGTTACCGAAACAGCATCATTCTCGTTTATAATCGGAAGAACATTATTTTCCCATAAGGCAGAAAGGCAGTTTTTCATATTCAGGTAATGCTCCCGGGTTCTAAAATCTTCTTTCGTAACCAATATCTGTGCAATTTGAATATCGTGCTTTTCAAAAAGTTGAGCGTATAAATTAATCAGTTTTACCTGACCAATGGAAGATAATAATTGCCTGCGCGAAACAGGATCTATTTTCTCATCTACTTTGATGATACCTCTGGCTGAGGCAACCGCCCCGGATGAAACTAAAATCACTTGTTTGCCTGCTTGGTGCAAAGCCGCAATTTCATCCACCAACTCGGCAACGCGCGATTTGTTTAAACCACCTTCGTTACCGGCCAAAACATTTGATCCTATTTTTATGGTGACTTTGTTGTACACTTGGTGTATCCTTGTTTAGTTAAATCTCTTTGCAGAGTTCGAATTTACTTATAATAGGCTTTTAAGTGACCTTGAATAACGGCACTGCTTAAACCTTTGTTTTCCATTTCGTTTAAGCCGGTAATGGTTACGCCACCGGGAGTGGTTACGCGATCGATTTCAACCTCGGGGTGATTTCCATTCTTCAATAACAAGTCTGCCGCACCCTTTACGGTTTGAGCTGCAATTTGAGTGGCCACATCTGCTTTAAAACCTATTTGCACCCCACCTTCTACTGCGGCTCTTATGTAACGAAGCGCAAAAGCAGTTCCGCAAGAAGCCAAAACGGTAGCCGCTACCATTAAACTTTCGTCAATGATTAAAGCTTGTCCCATTTGGTTAAAAAGCTTCAAAACAGCATCTTCTTGTTCTTTGGTGGTGTTCTTTGCCGACATACAGGTCATGGACTCGCCGATGGCGATAGCGGTATTTGGCATTGCACGGAAAATAGGCAGTTTTTGGCCACACCAGTTTTCAACATCTTGTGAGGTCGTTCCTGTAGCTAAAGAAATAACAATCGTATTAGGTGTTAGTACTTCTCTGATCTCAGAAATGACTGCTTCAATCAAATAAGGCTTAACGGCAAGCATTACTACATCTGCACCTTGCGTTGCATAAGCATTTTCGGATGTAATGATTGCTCCTTTTTCTTTTAAATCGCTAAGGGCCTCTAAATTACGACGTGTAACGGTTAAATGTGCCGGCTCTATAATTTGATTTGATAGAATGCCGTTAGCAATGGCCGAACCTAAGTTTCCACCACCGATGATTGTTATTTTATGAATCGTCATGTAATCTTAAACTTTAGTAGCTGTTTTGTTATTAGTTACAGCTTTTTCGAGGTGTAAAATTACAGAAAATTCCTAAGATATGGGAGTTGAGCCTTGAAATATGATTTGATGGTGGAATTAATTAGTTTTCTTTTGGACAGATTTCATTTTCATTTTAGGAACATAAACTGGTATTCCACCAATAGGAGAAGCATAAAAAGGAAGGGATTCACCATATTGGTTTTGAATAAAAATAACCACATTATTGTTTTTAATGGGCCTGTTTTTGCTTTTGATCAATTGAATATCCATTGAGGTGTTTCGCTCTTCCGCATCAATTGGAAATTCATGAATACTCCAATTTCCATCTCCGGAAATGGTGCATAATTCTCCTCTTTTATTTATCGAAATAATACGAATGAGCCCATCATTATCCCAATCAAAATTACTGACTCTTACTGATGTGACTTTTTCATCGAGGTAAGGATAGATATGCCCCACGGTTAAAACATCATCGGATAACCTAAATGCGTACTTAAAAGTAAAGATATTTCCCCCTTGAATGATCGAATTCTCATTTGGACTATTGCTCATGAATACTTTATATAGATTTCCATCATCACCTGAAAGTCCTTTGATAACTAATTTAAAAACATAAGATCCAAATTTTTCGACCAATTCTCCTTCTGTGGTATTAAACGGACCAAAACTATACCAGGTATCATCATAGCGCAGATTGTTGTCAAATGTTTTTGAGGCTAACTCAGTACCCAAAGGTGCAACATCGAGTGTGCTTATTGTTTCCGGTTCATTTCCTGTATAGCATCCTATACCGCCGTATACCGCCATTAATACTTTTGTATTAAACTCACCTTTTAATTCGTCGTATGCACCACCAATACCGGGATCAAATACACGGATGTAGATATCTTCTTGATTATCGGTAGGCACATTAAAAAACAAGGTCTGCTGAAAATCATCATCCCCCCAAGAGGAATCTGACTCAGCCCCAAAAGTTACCAGATAAGGAATGTTTTCAATAATTGCGGGCGAGGCTTGTGAAAAACTGTAATTAGAGAGACTCAAAAGAGCTATAATGAAAGAATATTTTAGGATGCTTTTCATTGTTTTGTTGTTAATGTGAATAATGTATATCCGGTTTTACGCATAATTGAATTAACATAAAGACACCAAAGCACAGAGTTTATGAAGTTAAAACTATAAAACTCTGAGTCTCTGTGTTGATGTTTTTTTGCGTCATACTTATTTTTTGCATTATGCATAATTGCGGATATTCAATTGCGGTAATCACCAATGATGCTATTCTGCTTTTATGATTATTTCCTTCTCGACACAAGAAAATTTCTCCTTTCCTGATGTCATTTCCTTTCCTTCAACACCTAATTTAATGGTATAGATTCCAGGCTTACTGAAAATATATTTTTGATCTTCACCTTTCAGCAAAACATGATCTTCCAGCAACCAAAGGTAATTTTGAATCTTCAATTCAGGTAAATACGAATCCCGGCTACCCAAACGTATAGATTCATTCACCAACGCTTCTTCAGGACTACTAATAGATACCTGCGACAAGGGCTCTATTACAAATTCCATCTTGCTTTGAGTAAGATATTCTGAAGCTGTAGCCCTGTCAATAATTTTAAGCTCGGCCCAATATTCACCGGGCTTATCAAAACAATGTTCCACTTTTAGTCCCTTTTCTTTAGTTCCATCACTAAACTCCCATTCATACTCAAAATTCAGAGAATCGACACCCGGATAATGATCATCCCAAAACTCGAAGCATTGTTGGTGATTTTCCATGTTTGAGCAGTGTTCAAATAAAGGGAAATAGGTTTTAAACTTATAAATATCGTCGGTACCGGAGCGATTTGAAGAAAAATATCCTTCAGACAAGGATGAATTGACACTAAAACCAAAGTCATCATGTTTAGAATTGATGGGTGCTTCAAGAGCCTTTGGTTTACCCCACTGCCCTTCCTGATATCGACTCACGAACAGGTCTTTACCACCACGGCTACCATGCTTATCAGAAGCGAAATACAAAATGGAATCACCAACTACAAATGGGCTAATTTCATTTCCGGGAGTATTGATTTGATTTCCCAGATTTAAAGGTTTTTCCCATTGATTATTCTTAAAGCAGGTTTTATAGATGTCAAACCCACCAAAACCTCCGGGCATATCTGATATAAAATACAGGCAATCTCCATTTTGAGATAAACAAGGCATCGTAATTCGATATTGATCACTGTTGTATTGAAACTCGTGTGGGTTAGATATGAGACTATCGTTGATTTCAGCAAAAAATAAACCCAACGAACTTGAACTTTTATTGTTGTCATTAACGTTAATATTTGCGCAATACACCATCAACTTACCATCAGAAGAAAAGCTCGCGGGTCCTTCATTTAAAGGTGAATAAATAGCCTCATCAAAAAGCTGTGGATGGCTATACTTATCATCATCCATAACAGAAACCGAAAACAAATTAAGTAAAGGCTGCTTGTTTTTATCCTCATACGAAACCAAAACCTTTGGTTCCTGATCGGTACAAAATACAAGTTTATCTTTGTACAGAACCGGACAAAACTCGTTGTATAGCCGACTTGAGAAATTTGCTTTTTGAACCTCAAATTGCTCCTGACCAAACAGACTTACAACTGCTCCTAATAAGCTAATAATATGTAATATGCGTAGTTTCATTTGTGACGTTAAAAATATCTTGGACTCATGGCATCAACGATGTTTTTGAACGTATACATCAAAATAATTTCATGCGATCCGTTATGGTAGGAACCTAGCCCGGTCATATCATAGCCATAAGAGTAACCAACCCTTAATCGGGGAGACATTAATAATTGCACCATGGCAGATATACTATTATCGGAACGATAACCTGCTCCACACCAAAACTTTTCGTTATAGATTAAATTGAGGTTGATATCCAGTTGAGCATCTTCATTAGGGATGGTTTTAAAAAACAAAGATGGATACAGTTCAAATTGCCGGGGTAATTTGACTAAATAGCCTAAAACCCCTAAGTAATTAAACGCATTCACCGATAGATTTTTCTGTTGAGTATTGAGAAAACTTTTCGGTTGATATTTATTATTGAACTGTGGCACAGAAAGTCCTACATAAAAATTGCGGGTATAATAATAAAGTCCAAAACTAAACAAAGGGGATAAATGATTTTCATATTTCTGGTCAAGTACTTGATCATTAGAATTTATCACGCGAACTAATTCCTGATTTTCAGAAAGTTCAGATACTCCGGCAGCCAAGCCCAAAGAAAGTTTTCCATTCCATAACCTGTTGCGATACGCATAAGCTACCGAAATACCATTCTCTTGAAGGGATCCAACTTTTTCGGAAAAAACAACCAAGCCCAGATTAACTTTCTTATTCTTTAAGGGTGTATGTAGATTAAAGGTGAAGCTTTTAGGCGCACCCTCAAAACCAACCCATTGATTTCTACCGCTTAACCCAAAACTTAATGCTTCCTGACTGCCGGCATAAGCAGGATTAATCACCATCCCGTTTAAATAATAATGATCGAGCAAGGGATGTAACTGGCCCTTTACAGTAAATGCCATACTGATTACAACCAGACTTATATAAATACGTTTACACATAGTTTATTTTCGTATTTCAATAAATCCGTTTACAACTCTTTCGGCAATGCTTAAAACATAATAGTAAACATCCGGCAATAAAGAATGGCCATTTTGATTAGTTCCTTGCCATTCATTTTTATAATCTAAACTCCTATAAACTTCAGATCCCCATCGGTTATAAATTATAACTGAACAGAGTGGATGGTTTTCTATCCCCCTGAATACTAAACAATCGTTTACTCCATCGTTATTTGGCGTAATCACTGTGGGAACAAGTAAATCATTAACTGTTACGGATACTGTATCTGTAAGGCGCTCAACACCATTCCTTTCAACGGTCCACACAAATTCATTCACCCCTAGAGAAAGATTTGTCACCAAGGTGTTTGGATCATTACGATCTTGTAGGCTGGCACGACCGCTTATGACAGACCACGTTCCTTTGGATTCGGATGGTTGAATTGCTTCAAGATTGGTTTCAAAGGCAAAATCTAAGATTTGATCCGGACCGGCATTGGAACGAATAGCATTCTTGAAATAAACCTCACAAATTTGACGATTGGTACATAAGCCGTTTGAAGCTTCTATTTGAACTTCATACATCCCATATTCATTACTTTTTAGAATGGTCGAATTTTGTTCAGGCGCAGGAATGAAATCAACTTCTCCAAGACCAGATAAAAGCGTCCATTCAATTTTTTCTGCAATGGCATTTACAACAATTTCTATTTGATTTCCAATGGTTTCATAATACTCTTCTACTTTAATAAGTGGTTGCTCTTTAAATTGAAGCTCAAAGCTTACCGAATCTTTACAAGCCCCATTCACCTGCAACAACTGAAATTTGTAATCACCTGGTTCACTAACCTTTAAAAGATATTCTTCATTTACACTAATCGTTTCAACTTCCAACTCACTATCGCCCTCTAATATTGACCAGTAGCTATCGTAGCTGGTTTGTGGGATTTTTAAGGAGGCTTTTAAACCACAAATTTCTTTATCAACAGCTACAGTTGGCTGCGGCATTTCAACAAATGATACATGAGCATACGCTACATTAGCGCATTCATTATCTTTTTCGTTCCATTTAAAAGAATATTCCCCATAAGCATCCACTTCAACAGTGGTCGTTAGGTTTATATCGTCAGACCTAAACTCTGCCATACCCGTTCCTAAAAGCATACTCCATGAACCTGCACCAGCACTCAAAGGCGATGATAAATCAATTTTATTCCCACAAACATCCTGCTCTAACCTCATCGCTGATGAAGAAGCTGCATTAACAGAAACAGTCACATCAGAACTTGCATCTGCTTTACATCCGTAGGCATTTTCGACTGAAACTAATTGGTATGTAGTTGTCGTAAGCGGAGTAACTTGAATAGTGGCCGGAGAATTCATTATATCATCAAGGCTTATCATCTCTGAATTCTGAGCATAAACAACCTTCCAAGGAGCTTCTCCGGTAAGCTCCAGTTGCAATTGAGCTTCTTCGCCTTCACAGAGTGTTGTTCCACCCGAAAGCAACGCACGAACTGGTTGATGAACTTTTACTGCTACTACATTTGAAGTATCCTGTAAACAAGTTCCATCTTGAACAATGACCCGGTATGATGTAGCCCTGGTAGGCTTCTCAATGAGGAAACGATCTGAAGTAACCCGATGATCAGAATAAGAAAGAAAATCGTCTTGCGATGATTGCCATTGAATAATTTCGCCTGAATAATCACTTAGTTTTAAATAAAATTCTGCACTCCCATAACACACAGTCGTATCACGCGAGAGTTTTCCTCCATTACTGTTTAATACATTGATATAAATGGTGGAATCAACCTTTTCAGATATTGTCCCAACCGAATAGGTAATTGGAATCTGACCACTCTGCTTCTCCGGATAAAAAACATGATCTAATACACCTGGCCCTGACCAAACTCCGGCTTTTGATCTACCATAATGATATTGAATGGCATCCACTATGAAACCTGCAAAGTTATTTTCATTGATTAGTTTAACATATCGGGTATCATTTTCGGCAACAATATAAACCGGTTTTATGGCATTAGTCAATGAAGCCGGCTTATATGAAAGTGCAGTATACGTTTCATTATCCAATGACGTTGCAAGTGAAATAGAAGAATAACCTACAGTTGCATAGGAAGTTGTAAAGTACAGTTCAATAATTTCACCTTTAGGAATCGTATCGGTTAAATCTACCGTTAGCATCTCACCATAATGATATAAACCGGCATATTCACCATCAGGTACACCTAAGATTTTATTAGGGGTAGATGCTTTGTTTGAAGAAATAACTAGATCAGCATTGCCATGTTTACTTTCCTGGATTTTTGAGTTCAAATCAATTGGACCTTCTGATGAGCAGATGTTTTTAGGAAAGTTTTCAAAAAAACCATTGCCCGGATCATAAGCACAGATAGAGAATCTATTAAATTTCCCTTCCTTGGTATCAAAAACCCGAATATAAATGGTATCTCCGGGATTCTCATCAAATAAATAAGCCATTGCATCATGAGGATTCTTTCCATTATTATTGGCAGTACAAGCCATTGATGCTAATGAATAACACGACCCATTATAAACGGCTAAACCTAAGCTATTAAGCCACCTGTCAGGTTGAAATACACTCCCAAGGTCCGTTTCTGTAATGGTTTCGATCACCATACTTCCAGACAAAGGAATAACGGCCTTGAACCATACATCTTGCTTGCCATATTCATCACACTCGGGATCGCCAACTCCAGAATCCGTGCTGTTTTCAGTAGTTGAAACAACCGGATTACAAGTATTACCAACCGATAACAAGATGGCATCACAAGGCGCATCATTTGAAATAAGGCTCATTGAAGCCAACAAATTATTATTTGCAATTGCAAATTGAGTCCAGAAACCTGCAAGAATTAGCCATAAGAATGAAAAAAATCTCACACGAGTTTTCACCACTCTTTGTGAATGTAGTTGAGGCATTTATTTAGTAAAAGCTTATATCGTTAAACCTATCTTCTTAATTGTATAGGTTTTAGGCTAGGAAGTAAACTGAGTCTGTATACTACAAAAATGCTTAAAGGTTTCAATTAACCTTGAAGGTCGCATTTATAAATGTGAAGATCGTTTGGAACCTGTGAATTAAGAAGGTAGCATTAAAAAATAAATGGAAACTACTCAAATTAAAATTGAACTTGGTATTGAAGCGTTAGATTTGCCATTGATATCTAAATAAAAATGTATTTTCGTGCACTTAAAAAAAGTTTTAACAGAACCACCTTCTTTACAATTAAAAAACATCTTTAACCCAGAGACTCAAAAATTCTATGAATTCCAGGCAATTTGAAAACTTGTTTAATCAATATTACGAAGAGCTTGGGCGCTTCGCGATGAAGTTTTTGCGTTGTGCGGATTTGAGTGATGAAATTGTGCAAAATGTATTTGTCAAGTTTTGGGAAAAGCGAGATGATTTAGACCAAGTTAAAAACTTGAAATCATACCTCTACCTGTCTGTTCGTAATGCATGTATTGATGAAATAAAAAAGCAAAACTCAGTAGTCGATTTAAATGAACATACCGAGTCGAAAGAAATGCACCAGCAGGAATCATCATCAATCGAATTTAATGAATTGCATTATTACACCGAACTAGCATTAAAAGCACTACCGGATAAGTGTTATTCTGTTTTTTCTTTAAAACGTTTTTGTGGATTATCGAACAAAGAAGTGGCTGAAGAATTAGATATATCTGTTAAAACAGTTGAAACGCAATTTACCATTGCTTTAAAAAAAATAAAAAATTACCTCGCTCAATATGGCCTGCCATAGCCTAATAACCAACCAATTACAACTTCACTCATTCATTTAAAGCAAAAAAAACCATTTTTTTTAAAATTCCTTTTCGGGGTGATCACTTCTTTTCAAGTCTTATTAATAAAGGTTCAATTATGGATTTAATAGAAAAAATATTAACCAATACTGCTACAAAGTCTGAAAAAGTTCAGCATGCAGAATTATTGAACGATGAAAATTACAAAACTGATTTTGAAGCTTATCAGAAAATATGGACAGCCAGCGGTGAAACTTTAAACGAATTTGGAAAGGATAAGTCTATTGCCTGGAAAAAAGTTGCCTTTAGAACGGTAAATAATATTAATCAGGGACATAAACAATCCAAATCGATCATTATACCATGGCTTAAATATGCCGCAATGGCATTATTTCTGATTTCAGGATCGATGTTTTGGTATTTGAATTCAAAGAGCAACGTTGAATTAAGTTATCATTCTGATAATCACGTAAAAGAAATTCAATTAGCGGATGGCTCAATGGTTTGGTTAAACAGAAATTCATCTTTAGAAGTGCTTGAAGGATATAATGGAGAGGAAAGAAAAGTAAATCTGAAGGGAGAAGCTTTTTTTAAGATTGCAAAAAATCCTCAAAAACCATTTCTAATTACCTGTAAAAATACAATGACGGAAGTTCTTGGTACAAGTTTCAACATTGATTCTGAAGAACAAAGCGAAAATGTAGAAATAAATGTAGCAACAGGAATAGTTTCCTTCACTTGCCATAAATGGTATTGGATTGATGAAAGCAAAAAACTAATAGCCGGAGAAAGTTGCAGGTATTCAGAAACTTCCGGTTTAACAAAACGAAAAAATGTAACTGATAATTACTTAGCCTGGAAAACGAAGCACATTAAGTTTGACAACTCAAAAATTGAGGACGTATGTAAGGTTCTTACAAATGTGTATGGACAAAATATTTCTTGCTCAGGGAAAAAACTGGATGAAGTGAAGTTTACAGCAGTATTTAAAAATAAACAATTGGACGACATCATAGAAATTATTGCTTTTTCGATCGATGCAAATGTTGTGAAAAATGACCATCAAATTAAGTTCGAAATAAAATAAATCTTTTTCATAATTAATAATGTAATTGGATGCTATAACTAATGCATGCTTAATGGAATAGCTATGTCCAGTTTGAATAAAAACAATTTGGTATGAACCACTTAAAACCTAGTATAATAAAGATGAAGAAAATAAAGTGGGCATTAATATGGATGCCGTTATTATTATTATCAACCATGGATGCTTTTGCTATTCAACAAGAGGAGAGCAAAACAAACATAATTATTAAAACAAATGAGATCCAGGGCAAAACAGCGAAAGAAATATTTTCATTACTCACTAATATTTACCAGATAAACATAGCATTTCAGGATGGAGATAGTGTGTTTTATCAGCCCTTGAATTTTCCAAAACGGAAAACCATTGAGTTGGATGAACTCTTAAAGGTGATGCAAAATAACCTACCGTACCTCATCAACTACAAAAAAGGGTACATCATTCTAAAGAAGAAAGACCTTCAGAAAAAATATAAGCTAGAAGGAAAATTGTTTGATACGGAGGATAATAAATCGCTACCCGCTGCGTCAGTGCTGGTCAAACAAACAAGTACTGGAAGTTTATCTGATGAGAATGGTGTATTTCTATTAGAATTAAAACCAGGCACTTATGACATAGTCATTAAATATTTAGGTTACAATGATGTAAGTAAACGAATAAACCTTTATGATAACCAATATTTTAGCATTGGACTTGATCAAAACAATTTCAGCATTGGTGAAGTTGACGTCACCTCGGAGCGTACCTTTAAAAGTGATTTTAAGGTAGGGCGAACCATCGAAAAGATTGATTCTAAAGAAATTGGTGCCATTACCTCGAATAACGTACTGGATGCACTTCATGCACGCATGCCCGGGGTATGGGCTACAAAAGTTTCCGGAGCTCCGGGTGATCACATGAAGATTCGTATTCGAGGCATTAACTCATTAAATGCCAGTGTTGATCCTCTTTATGTAGTGGATGGGGTGATGATTCCCAAAGTAAATCTACACAGCTTAGGTATTTCAGATTTGAACTCTTCTGACATTGAAAGTTTGATCATCTTAAAAGATGCCGCTTCCAATGCCATTTACGGCTTTCAAGGAGGAAATGGTGTAGTGATCATCGAAACCAAAAAGCCGGGAGGTAAACCAACCATCACCTTTGAGCAAAAGACCGGGATACAAACTTTCAACCATAAAAGGTACGATTTGAATAACACCTACGATTATTTACAGACGTACGGAATAGTAGACTCATATAATACAGAAAGGTCTGTGTTTTTTAATGAGAGATACCTATCTCACCCGTTCTACAGAAGGTCCCTGGTCGATAAGGATTGGCAAGATGAGATTTTCGATAATGGTTTTATGACCGAATATCAACTAAATACTTCGGGTGGGATAAAAGATTTTAAGTATTATGTTTCAGGTGCATTGAGTGATATCGACGGTATATTAGCCAATAGTAATTACAATAAAAAAAATGTATTGGCCCATTTATGCTACGATATTAGAACCAAAGGAAGCGTTAAAGTTAACTATAGAGGTGCCCTTGAAGAAAACAATAATAACCTGGATACTTATTTAGGAAACCCCGTCATCTTTCAAGGAGTCAATACGCCACCATATTTGGGCAGCAGGGGTGCAATAGTAGATATCGCGCCCTTAGAAAGAAAAGTATTGTTCCCTGATGAAGGTATTTACTTACCGGGCGGTGTTCCGTCTCTCCTTAATCTTTACGATAGAAATCAAGATATTTCAAGTAACTCCATCATTCTTTCAGGAAATTACAATTTAACACAGCACTTATTAATTGACGCATCGGCATCCTATTTAAGCAAAAACTACTCATATACCTATAGTCATCATCACAATGACATTGATGATATGGCAGGATTTATAAGGTTGGGGTATGATGATTTATATGGCGAATTGCATTCAACAGATGAAGTTAAAGTTCTTAACTACCATTCTAACCTTTCGTACAATAATCAATTTGGAAGCCATAAGATAAAACTATTAGGGGGCTACAGGCATTATACAGATAACATCTATTGGAAAATTCTCTCTACAGATTATGATAATTATGAATTGAAGGAGAATTTAGATATTTACCCCCGAGGTTCATCCATAATATTAGGACCGGAAGGAGCTACAACCCGGAAATTAAGAACCGGCTATTTTCATGCAAACTATAATTACTTAGAGAAGTACACCCTCTCATTAGCAGGCTGTTATAGCTCATTAGGTGAAGGTGATAAAAACTTAGCAGCTCACTTCTTCCCTTCAGCGGCAATTAACTGGGATCTCGCTCAAGAAAAATACATTAAGGAAATTAAACAGCTTGATTATTTAAATGCCTATGTAAATTGGGGAAAAGTTGGGAATTACCCCTTAAATAGTTTATCTGAAAACATATATGCCACACAATCGTATGCCGACAACACGGGTACAAAAGATGAGCCTTTCATTAATAATTTGGGCAACCATAAACTAAGCCATGAAGTTCTTTCTGAAATAAATGTAGGAACCGAAATCTCCTTATTCAAACAAAGAGTGATCTTAGGTTTTGATTATTATCAACGAAAAAACACCAATCTGATTTTGCTTAGAGAAATTCCATTGTACTATGGAGGTGGAAAAATGATGTTCAACTCGGGCGAAATGAATTCAACAGGTATAGAATTATCATTGGATGTTATCCCAATAGAAACGAAAAATTTTCAATGGCAAATCCGGGCCAACTATTCTCAAAACAACCAGTCCATTTCTAAACTAGATACCGCACTTTACTTTTTTAACGAGGCAGATTACATTCCTGATTTTGTGATTTCAGAAGATGAACCCTTGGGAAGTATTCTCGGTTATGAATTTGTGGATTTTTACGACTCTCAGAATGAAAGCCATCAAAATATGATTGATGAAGGATCTGTCTATCTAAGTAATGATGTTTTATATGCCAGAAACGATACCTCATCGGTTTCCATTTTAGATGAAAAGAAAAAGGTAATTGGCAACTCTTTGCCTGATTTCACCATGAATTTGATGAATCGTTTTAAATACAAAAACCTGCAATTAGAAATGCATTGGTATGGCGTATTTGGTCTTGATAAATACAATGCCACAAAAGCCTCAACTTTCATGACCGGCTCTAGCAGTGAGTTACACGAGCGTTTAGTGAGCGAAAAACCTTCCAGCGTAAATTACTTTAGAAGTTCTGAGTTTTACAATTCAGATTATTTTATCGAAGACGCAAGTTTCATTCGTCTAAAACGCATCAGCCTAAGCTATTCACCTGTAAAGAAAGTATTTAAGAAGGTTTCTACTTCATTCACCTTTAGTGTTGAGAATTTATTAACCTTCACTAATTATTCAGGATACGACCCCGAAGCAACTGTATATACGGATAACAACTTTTCGGACAATGCTTTAGACAAAGGAGCATACCCTTTGCCAAAGACTTTCCATTTGGCAGTTAAACTTAAACTATAGAAAATTTTACGATGAAGCTATTTTATTTACAAACCATGAAAATGAAGCGTGCGATTCGGTTTATAATATTTCCGACATTGTTCTTATTGGTCGCTTGCACAGAAGATATATTTAAAGAGGTGGATCAGATTAAAGCAATTGACACTAATACTCAGTTAAAAAGTCACATTAACGGTGCAAAAGCAGTTCTTAATGACCCTAAGTTTTGGGAAGCCTTTTGGTTATATCAAAATAAAGCGGATGAATTTCATTATGGAATCTTTTCAAACGACAACCAACAAAGTGACGTTATTTATGACCCCTACATGCCAAATATACGTAATATAAAGGCACTTGAAGATAAACTTAGTTGGAGTACTTTAGAGCTTGATAATATCTACTCTGCCTTATATACAGGCATTATTTCACTTAATCGAATATTGACAGAAACACCGGATACATTCAGAGACCAGGAACATAAAACCATTTATGGAGAAGCCTATTTGTACCATGCTTACTATTACTATCTATTAGTTCGTTTTTACAATAAAATACCCATTGTACAAGACGCAAAAATAAAATACGACATTGCACTTTCTCAACCACAAGAGGTTTATAACGTAATTGTATCAGATTTAAAAAAATCTATCGAATTGTTACCTCTTGAAGCCAACCAGCTAAGTTTCTACAACGTTTATACTTCTAAAGCTTTATTAGCTGAAGTATACCTTAGCATGGCAGGTTACCCGCTCAACGACATTGCAAAATACAAATTGGCAGCAGAGCTTTCGTCTGAAATAATAGAAAGTGGATTATACAGCTTAAATAGTAATTATGAAGAACCCTTGCAATCAGATAATCATTCAGAATGCTTATTCCCCTTTTATGTAGAAGACCTTACCATCAATTCGTTTCCTACTCAATTTGACATGGTTAACAAAACAATTGCCAAATATGAGTTTTACAATTCCTATCCAAATAATTTCAGAAAAAAGAATTTGATCAATACTTATGCTGTGCATTTGTATGAAGGTTTTGATGAGGATCTAATGTTACCGGTTTCTACAGGTATGTATCCGGTAACTCAATTACCCAATGAAAATGGACCGTGGCATGCCTTATATTTCAATTTGTATTCTAAGCGAATGAATTATAATGTATTTCATCCGAAATATAAAAATAAAACCGTGGGTCTTAATATTATCCATTATAGTCATATTTTACTGTGCTATGCAGAAAGTAAAGCGCGAATGGGAGAATTGGACCAAACGGCTTACAATGCCATAAATAGAATCCGCAGAAGGGCTAATAAACAAAATTTGGATCAAGTGTCTAAATTCGATTTAGCGACAGGATTAACTCCAGAGCAATTCAGAGACTCTGTTTTAACAGAAAGGCGCTGGGAACTTTGTGGTGAAATCGAAGGCAGATGGTTCGATATCATCAGATTAAATCTATTAAACTCAATTAAAGAAAAAGCCCATCCGCAAGAGTTAAATTTTAAATGCGACGCTAAGGAATATAATGCATCAGAGTATTTTGCCATTATACCCGAAAGCGAATATCATTTAAACTTAGATTGGAAATAATCCTTAAAAACACTGAAAATGAAACATTATTTAATAAAATATTTTACAGTGGGAATGTTACTTTTCACTCAATTATCGCCAGCTCAAAATGAATCGTCAAAAACGAATAATACATTAATTAATAAATACATAGAAAAAGTACAAAGTCGATTCTCAGGCGCTAATAACATCCCAAATTTCACTACAATAAATCGGTTAAATCAAAACATTGAAGTTGGTACGGATTCCATTGTTCAACAATTTAATTTTAACCCGTTTTTTAATGAAATATATAGTACTTCATACAGAAAACTCGAAAACTATGAGCTTAAGCATTCATCTCATGAGTTCATTACAGATCTAGGATTAGAAATAAGTATGAGCTATAATTTTGATATAACCATACATGGGACTTTTTTTAACAACAACACAGGTCTACCTGATAGCTTAAAAGTGGAGTTCTCGGGTCCATGTATTAATAATACTGCTGCTCATAAATTTCATTATTTCTATGACAACAATAGAAATATAAGTTCATGTGAAGAAAGTGAGAATTACCAATTAAGTTATATAGACATAAATTCTGATTCTAAAGACTCTGATTGTTTTGTATCAGTCGATTTATCGAATGATTTCTTAAATAAACAAGAAGCCAACAACTGGCAAAAACGGTCTGACTGGACTTATAATGATCAAGGCCTTTTAGAAAAATGGAACTTCTATGATGCTGGTTCTGAAGTGCTTTTTAATTTCGAATTTGATAATGATAATAACATAGTTTATCGATCTGATTCAATTTTTATAGCCGATATTGGAGCCCTTTGGGATGCCTTTCAAAATGAGTTTCAGTTTTCGTCAAATGGTGAATTATTGCAATGGACGAGATCAATGCTTGATCTTAATACTAAAAAATGGAATAAACTTACAAGACAGCTTTATTCTTATTTAGATGATACTGGGCTAAATTACAATAAAACCATTCAGGCCTACTCACAATTTGCAGATGAATGGTATGATCTACGAATAGACAGTTGTCATTTTAATAAGGATCAAAATTGTAAAAATTTCAAGTACTATGTTGTGAGCCCTGAAACCGCTGAATGGTATTGCATATCAGAAAGTAAACACTATTTGAGCGCAACTTCAAAATCTCTTCAGTTATCAAAATCATTAAATGTTCAAACTGAAACAGAAAAGAGGATGGTTATAAGTCCAAATCCATGCAATACAGGTTACTTAAAAATTGATCTAACGAATGATTTTATCCCAAATAAGTATCAATTGATAAATCTACAAGGAACAGTTGTGCAATCAGAGAGAATAGATGGAACCAACAATCAATTAACCATAAATGTCGAAAACGTTCCATCCGGCATGTATTTCTTATCTGTTTCAGATCGATCAAATAAAATCTATAATTCCAAAATATTAATAAATACCAAGTAAAATGAAAAACGCATATATCGTAATACTAAGTATTGTTGTAAGCTTAATGATTATCTCTTGCGAAAAAGAAGAGACTGATAAGACTTATTATTTAGAAGGTGATGTAATAGTATCTATTAACGACACCATTAACCAGATAGATACAACTTTAACAACGACAAATGCCCTTGTTAAGATATCTTCGTTCCCTGAAATGAATAATGTTTTTGAAGTTCTAAAACCAGTACAGTCTGGTTTTTTCTCAACTATCCTGGAAGAAGGTGTATATTACATACAAGTTGAGGCAACAGAGGAAATATCAGTTTCACCAGAGCTAACTTTAAAATATAATTTTAAGAGTAAAATAGATACTTTACACATCACTTCAAACACGCTTAAAGATTATACTTTAACCACCAAGAATGATTTAGTAGGAGGCTTGAGTTCAGGCACAAGGCCTAGAAGATAAAAAAAACAGGAGTAGTGAGATAGATCTCATTACTCCTTTCTTACTACTTGATGCTTTTTAATTTCTCCTCTCTCTCCGAACCATTCACCTCAACATGCCCCCAGTTTTCACCCGACTTAATGCGGTATAGCTGCATTTCGCTAATACCAAATTGCTTTGCAATAAGTTTAAGACGGGTTTTACGATTGGGATCGTGAATTTTCTTTTTCAGGCGCATTACCTGTGTAGCCGTTAATTTATGACCTTGCTGAGTTTTACGCCCTTTTTGCTTTTCGCGCGCCTCGGTAACGGCAGGATTCAGTTGCTGGTGGGCAAACATTTCGTCTTTACCGGCCCATTGTAGGTTATCGATAAAGTTATTGCCTTTGTTGTAGTCGCGGTGAATAACATATTGCTGTTCTTCATTTTCCTTTTCCAGAAAATGTTCAGCAACTAACTTGTGAACATAGTATGTTTTAGATTTTCCAAATGGCCGGAGAGGTAAAGTGGGGTAGCCTCGAAGCTTTCCCCCTTTTATAATGTCTCCTTTTTCGATTTTTTCTGTGAAGCTTACTAATCTGCCATAGTTAGAAACAGCATATCGTTTTTTTAAAGCTCCTTCTTCAAAATGTAATTCTTTCCATTCTTCATTCCAGTGGGACTTGACCATTGTTTAAAATATTTATAAGCAATGTTAAACAATAGTCACATCATTATGTCAACTACAATAATAACACAGCTTTAATTAACTATTGGGAATCTCGCCAAGAGACTTTAGGAAAAAGTCCGCTTGATCTATGGTCAGATTTAGTGGTGGTAGTAACCGCACAGTATTAGTGCCAGCTACTCCTGTAAAAATACATTTTTCGAATAATAATTTACGTCTTAAATCAGCAATTTTTTCGTGATACTCCACACCAATCATCAGGCCTGATCCTCTAAGCTCCTTAATTTCAGCCTTCCCTACCAGTTTAGACAGCAGATGATCACCCACTTTTTTTGCATTTTCAACCAGTTTTTCTTGCTCGATAATCTCTAAAACGGCCAAAGAAGCCGCACAAGCCAGGTAATTTCCTCCAAAAGTAGTGCCTAATAGACCATAGCTAGCCTCGAACATTGGTGAAATTAAAACCCCACCAACCGGGAAACCATTACCCATTCCTTTGGCCATGGTTACTAAATCAGGCTTTACATTGGTGTGTTGAAAACCAAAGAATTTACCCGAACGTCCATAACCAGACTGTACTTCATCAAGAATTAAAACAGCACCGTATTTTTTGCACAGTGGCTCTAATGCTTCTAAGAATGAAGCATCCGGAGTGATGATTCCTGCAATGCCTTGAATACCCTCGATGATAACAGCAGCAACATCGTTGTTTTTTAATTCTTGCTCAACCGCATCGATATCATTTAATGGTAAAATGCTTACCTCATGTTTTGCATTGAATGGTGCAATGATTTTTGGATTATCGGTAATTGCCACCGCACCCGATGTACGACCATGGAACCCTTTTTGGAAAGCCACAACTTTTGATCTTCCTGTGTGGAATGATGCCAATTTAAGAGCGTTCTCATTAGCTTCTGCACCTGAGTTGCATAAGAAAAGTGTAAAATCTTCCAAACCTGAAAGCTGCCCCAATTTATGAGCCAATTCTTTTTGCATTGGATTCTGAACAGAGTTTGAGTAAAAACCAATTTTCTTTACTTGCTCTGTAATGCGCTCTACATAATGTGGATGACTGTGACCTACAGAAATAACTGCATGACCACCATATAAATCTAAATATTTGGTGCCTTTATCGTCCCAGATATAGCAACCTTCACCTTTAACTGGTGTGATGTCGAATAGAGGATATACGTCGAATAGTTCCATGGTTTTTGTATTTTGACTTCGCCCCTTCAGGGCTTAGTAGTATGATTTGTGTTTTATTACATAGGGCTACACCCTATGCTAATGTATTTCGGGCCGTTGGCCCTTTTTTTTCTTGATGTAAAAAAAGGCAGATAGTAATTTATATCTCACTACTGCCTCACATTTCCTCAATATGTAAAGATCTTTTAATATCCGAAAGGATTTTCTTGTTGGAAAGTATTAAACTCCGGACTCCGAAATTCGGGCTCCGTACTCTAAACTTTAAAAAGCTACCGGTTTAAGCTTTAATCCCATTGTCTCTTCCAATCCAAACATCAGGTTCATGTTCTGAACGGCTTGTCCGGATGCTCCTTTTAACAGGTTGTCGATACAGCTGATGATGTGTAATTTTCTGCCATATTTCTTTACATATACAATGCCCTTGTTGGTATTCACCACCATCTTAACATCCGGGTTTTTATCAACTACAAAAGTAAAAGCTGCATCTGCATAGTAGTTCTTGTACAATTGAACCGCTTCTTCTTCCGATAAATCACAATCCATGTAAACCGATGCCATAATTCCACGAGGGAAATCACCACGGAAAGGTACAAAGTTGATGTCTTTATCAAAATCCGGTTGTAACTGAACCATGGTCTCACCTATCTCACCTAAGTGCTGGTGCGAGAATGATTTGTAAACAGAGATGTTATTGTTTCTCCAGCTAAAATGAGAAGTTTCTGTTGGTGCTTGTCCAGCGCCGGTAGAACCGGTAATGGCATGCACATGAATCTCATTTAAGATACCTTTATCAGCCAATGGCAATAAAGCAATCTGGATAGCCGTTGCAAAACAACCCGGATTGGCAATTTTGTTAGAAGATTCAATATCTTCTTTGTTGCACTCTGGTAAACCATAAACGAAACCTTCTGCATTTTCATTCAAACGGTAATCGTTACTTAAGTCAACAATCTTACCGTCAAAATCTGCCGGTAAAGCATCAACAAATGCTTTTGAACGACCATGCCCCATGCAAAGGAAAAGCACATCGGCCTCATTGTAATTTGGTTTCGCAGCAAAAGTAAGATCTGTCTCACCAATTAAATCTTTGTGAATATCGGTGATAGGTAAACCGGCCTGACTCTCACTCTGGATGAAAATCATCTCAGCAATCGGGTGGTTTAATAATATTCTAATAAGTTCACCGGCAGTGTATCCGGCTCCCCCTATAATTCCAACTTTAATCATATTAAATTTAGTTTAACACAGACCAGCCCGATGCAGGTGGGGCACAAAGGCACAGAGTGAATTAAAAAAATCTCCGTGACTCCGTGTCTCTGTGTTTAATATTTTAAGTGATTTAATTAAAAATCAAGTTCATCTTTATTAACCGCATTGTAAATTTTCAATGGAGTAGCAAGAATGGTAGTAAAACCTTCCACATCACGAGCATCCCACAATTTATTCATCTCGCCGTACTCGCCAAACTTCGAGCTCATTAAGTTATTGTCAGACTCGATGCCAACAATCTCGAAACGGTATTCTTTCAATTTCAAGATTACTTTACCGTTTACGTTCTTCTGAGTGCTTTCTAAGAATGCCTCGATGTTACGCATAGATGGCTCTAAGTACTGAGACTCGTGTAAGAACATTCCGTACCAGTTACCCAATTGCTCTTTCCAATGCATTTGCCACTTAGTTAACGTGTGCTTCTCTAAAGCATGGTGAGCTTTGATGATTAAGATTGGCGCTGCTGCCTCGAAACCTACACGACCTTTAATCCCAATGATGGTATCACCCACGTGAATGTCACGACCAATGGCATGAGCCGCACCAACTTCTTCGATCGCCTTAATGGCTTCGATCTTATTAGTATATTCTGTACCGTTCACTTTGTGAATCTCACCAGCCTTAAACTCAATGGTTAACTCTTCTTCTTTGTTGGTCATTAATTGACTAGGGTAAGCCGCTTCCGGTAAACCTTGGTTTGATGTTAAAGTTTCTTTACCTCCGATACTGGTTCCCCAAAGGCCTTTGTTGATCGAATATTCCATCTTTGTCCAATCGCGAACAACACCACGTTCTTTTAGGTATTTGATTTCTTCCTCGCGAGCCAATTTCATGTTTCGGATTGGAGCAATTACTTCAATCTCAGGAGCTAATACCTGAAATGTTAAATCGAAACGAATCTGGTCGTTACCTGCACCCGTACTACCATGTGCAATGTATTTAGCACCCACTTTGCGTGCGTAATTTACAATCGCTAAAGCCTGAAAGATGCGCTCTGAACTTACCGATAATGGGTAAGTGTTGTTTTTAAGCACGTTACCATAAATCATATAACGAATACAACGATCGTAGTATTTTTCTGTTACATCAAGCGTTTCGTGCTCGATTACACCTAACTCATAAGCTTTGGTTTTGATGTCTTCCAACTCCTCCGGTGAAAAACCACCTGTATTGGCAATCGCTGAATAAACATCAAGGTTTTTTTCTTCTGCTAAATACTTCACGCAAAAAGACGTATCTAAACCTCCGCTATACGCTAAAACAACTTTTTCTTTCATCTTTTAAAAAATAGTATCAAGTATCAAGTAGTGAGTATCAAGACTGATTTACATTCCTTACTATTTGCTTGATCGATTATGTTATTTTATTTATTTCTCTTTTTACAAGAAGTAAGACTGTCTATTATCTAATGTCTAACTTCTATCGTCTACTTTCTTTTTATCGCCGCCTTCAGTTTATTAAAAACTCCACTCTGCTTTTTAACAGGCTCCAGAATTTTATAATCTTTTGCAGGATCATATAACATGCCTGTACACAAGCAATGTTTGCGTTGTGTGCGTTGAAGAATGTCGTAGTTCACACAGCTTTGGCAACCTTTCCAAAATTCCTCGTCATCCGTTAATTCAGAGAAAGTAACAGGCTTATAACCTAGCTCTGAGTTAATCTTCATCACCGCTAAGCCGGTTGTTAAACCAAAAATTTTAGCATCCGGAAATTTTTTCCTCGACAACTTAAAGGCTTCTGCTTTGATAGCTTTTGCCAATCCATGCCCACGAAATTCATCCACCACAATTAAACCTGAGTTAGCTACAAATTTATCGTGCCCCCACGATTCGATGTAACAAAAACCGGCAAATCGTTCTCCAAGTAAAGCAATGATCGCTTTCCCTTCTGTGATTTTCTTTTTTACGTATTCAGGATTACGTTTTGCAATACCTGTACCACGCACTCTGGCAGCATCTGCAATGGTTTCCAAAATAATGTCTACATAAGACAAATGCTCGTCGCCGGCAACCACAATTTTAAATTCACTCATCGTTTTTAACTTCCCAATAGATTAAACTACCTTTTCTTTTAAACCGGGTATAAATAATGCTAATGCATTTACTACATCTGATTTCGTGATGCCTTCACGACTAATTATTAAAATCGTGTCATCACCTGCAATGGTCCCTAATATTTCATAAGGTCCATGACTGTCAATAACCGACGCTACGCCATTGGCAAAGCCCGGACGGGTTTTTAAAACAGCCATGTTGCCCGAAAACTCGATCGACTCAACGCTGCTTAACGGAAAATCGTCGTAAAGGTTTTCATCTTCTTGCCTTTGTATGATATCTGTAGGTATAACATATTTATATCCACTTAATGCATCGGGCACTTTGGCTACCTTCAAATATTTAAGGTCGCGCGATAATGTGGCCTGAGTCACCTTAATTTTTTGCTTATTGAGCAACGACAATAGTTCGTCCTGTGATGCAATGTGCTGCTCACTTAACAACTGTTTGATAACCATTAATCGTTTGGCCTTAATTTTCATCTCAATGCATATTTATACATTAGCGATGCAAATTTATTCATAAAATCTTAAAGTCAAAGTGTTTTTTTAGAAAAAAAGTGTATTTTTGCACGACAAAATACATTTGCAAATTGCATAAAACATACGCCTGCACGTGACTATCAACAGCACATATACAGATTTTTTGCATACCCTCCCTTTATTTTTATTCCATTTATTCTTATTTTTTAGTTTTTATAAAATTCAGATTAAAAATCTGTCTAACAGAGAGATAGTGTTTAATTGGACGGAATTGGCTGAAAGTAGCCAAAAAAAATTTGCGAAAAATTTTCTGCATAAATATAGAGTAGGAGTATCGAACGATTGGGAAATAATTAATTATATATAAAGATGAAGAAAGACGTCAAAAAGGTAGTAGTTCTGGGGTCCGGAGCACTTAAAATCGGGGAAGCCGGTGAGTTTGACTATTCAGGTTCACAAGCATTAAAAGCCTTAAAAGAAGAAGGCATTGAAACTGTATTGGTGAATCCGAATATTGCGACTGTACAGACATCGGAAGGTATCGCCGACAAAATTTACTTTTTGCCTGTAACTCCATTTTTTGTGGAAGAGGTATTTAAGAAAGAAAAACCCGATGGAATTCTTTTGGCGTTTGGTGGACAAACTGCGCTGAACTGTGGAACTAAACTTTTTGAAGCCGGTACTTTAGAAAAGTACAACGTTGAAGTTTTAGGTACGCCTGTTCAATCTATCATCAACACAGAAGACCGCGAAATTTTCGCAAACATGCTTCGCAGTATTGATGTAAAAACACCTATATCTCATGCTGTTGGAACGGTTGAAGATGCCCTTAAAGCAGCTCACGAAATTGGATATCCTTTAATCGTTCGTGCGGCTTACACTTTAGGTGGTATGGGTTCCGGGTTCTGTAACAACGACAAAGAATTAGTGGCACGCGCAGAGAACGCATTCTCTTACTCCAACCAGATCTTAGTTGAGGAATCATTAAAAGGATGGAAAGAGGTTGAGTACGAAGTGGTTCGTGATGCTTACGATAACTGTATCACAGTTTGTAACATGGAGAACTTCGACCCGCTTGGAATTCACACCGGTGAGAGTATCGTAATCGCTCCTTCTCAAACTTTATCAAATTCAGAATATCACAAGTTACGTGAGTTGGCCATCAAAATCATCCGTAATGTTGGTGTGGTTGGTGAGTGTAACGTGCAATATGCGTTGGATCCTTACTCCGAAGATTACCGTGTAATTGAGGTTAATGCTCGTTTATCTCGTTCTTCTGCATTAGCATCGAAAGCAACCGGTTATCCACTTGCATTTGTGGCTGCTAAATTAGGTTTAGGATACAGCTTACACGAGTTGAAAAACTCTATTACAAAAACAACTACTGCTTTCTTCGAGCCTGCGCTTGACTACTGTGTGTGTAAAATTCCTCGTTGGGATTTAGGCAAATTCACAGGCGTAAGTAAAGAGATTGGTTCTTCGATGAAGTCGGTAGGTGAGATTATGGCCATTGGTCGTAATTTCGAAGAAGCCATTCAGAAAGGTCTTCGTATGATTGGTCAGGGTATGCACGGATTCGTGGCTAACCAACCATTAGAAGGTAAAGACATCGACAAAGAGCTACAAGAGCCAACTGATGAGCGTATCTTCGCTATTTCAGAAGCACTTCAGGCAGGTTACTCGGTTGATAAAATTCACGAGATGACTCGCATCGACAAGTGGTTCTTAGAGAAATTAAAGAATATTTCAGACCATAAAGCTTTATTAGAAGGATACTCTAGCTTAGCAGATCTTCCAAACGAAGAGTTATTGAATGCTAAAGTGATGGGATTCTCAGATTTCCAGATCGCTCGTTTAGTATTAAAAACGGTAAGTGCTAATATGGAAGAAGGTTTGCTAACTGTGCGTAACCACCGTAAAGCTAACGGCATCCTTCCGGTTGTGAAGCAAATTGATACCATGGCAGGTGAGTTCCCTGCTCAAATCAACTACTTATATTTAACCTACAGCGGTAAATTCCACGATGTAGAATTCCAGCACGATAACAACTCTGTGGTAGTTCTTGGTTCGGGTGCATACCGGATCGGTTCGTCGGTAGAGTTCGACTGGTGTTCGGTTAACTCTTTAGTGCGTGTAAAAGAGGCCGGTTACCGTTCGGTAATGATTAACTACAACCCCGAGACAGTAAGTACAGATTACGATATGTGTGATCGTCTTTACTTCGATGAGTTAACTCAGGAGCGTGTTTTAGACATCTACGATTTAGAGTTACCTAAAGGTGTGATTGTATCGGTAGGTGGTCAGATTCCTAACAACTTGGCGATGAAACTTCACCGTCAGAATGTACCAATCTTAGGGACTTCGGCAGAGGATATCGACCGTGCAGAGAACCGTCAGAAATTCTCCAGCTTACTAGATGAGCTTGGCGTAGATCAGCCACGTTGGAGCGAATTAACCTCTATGGATGACATCAACACATTTGCCGATGAGGTTGGTTTCCCATTATTAGTACGCCCTTCTTATGTACTTTCGGGTGCTGCGATGAACGTGGTATCGAACAAAGAAGAATTAGAAGGTTTCTTAAAATTAGCAGCGCACGTATCGAAAGAATTCCCGGTAGTAGTATCAGAATTCATCGAGCAAGCAAAAGAAATCGAAGTTGATGCGGTTGCTAAAGATGGTGAGATGATTGCTTATGCCATTTCTGAGCACATCGAATTTGCCGGTGTTCACTCGGGTGATGCAACCATCGTGTTCCCTCCACAAAAATTATATGTAGAGACCATTCGTCGCGTTAAGCGCATTGCTAAGCAAATCGCCAAAGGATTAAATATTTCCGGTCCTTTCAACATGCAATTATTGGCAAAAGACAATGATATTAAGGTGATTGAGTGCAACTTACGTGCTTCTCGTAGTTTCCCGTTCGTATCTAAAGTTCTTAAAGTTAACTTAATCGACATCGCCACTGATGTGATGTTAGGTAAAGAAGTTGAGAAACCAAACAAGAGCTTATTCGAATTGGATTACGTAGGTATTAAAGCTCCTCAGTTCTCATTCCACCGTTTAGCAAAAGCTGACCCTGTTTTAGGTGTAGATATGTCATCTACCGGTGAGGTGGGTTGCATTGGTGACAATTACTACGATGCAGTGCTTCAGGCAATGCTTTCGGTAGGTTATAGAATTCCGAAGCAGAATATTTTGATTTCATCTGGTCCAGCTCGCTCTAAACTGGAAATGTTAAAAGCCGCCAAGTTATTAGTAGCAAACGGATACAATGTATTTGCAACAGCAGGTACACACAAGTTCTTTGAAGAGAACGGCGTTTCTTCTACTCCACTTTTCTGGCCGGATGAAGATAAACACCCAAGTGTTATCGATTACATCCGCGAGAAGAAAATTGACTTGGTGATAAACATCCCGAAAAACTTATCGAAAAGTGAGTTAAAGAATGGTTACCAAATTCGTCGGGATGCAGTTGACTTCAACATTCCGTTGATTACCAACGCTCGTTTAGCAAGTGCCTTTATCACTTCATTCATCAAAATGGGAGAAGGTGATATTAGCATCAAGCATTGGGATGAGTATAAATAATGAATAGAGAACAATGAATAAATAATAAATTATTTATTAGATATAGAAGCCACTCCGTTTTGGGGTGGCTTTTTTACATCAATAAAATAAAGTATTATTCATCATACAAAACACTCGAATCTTAAAACGACATTAAACATAACCTATCCTATGTGACAATAGCTATATTATTTGATAGTAGTACGTTAAGAATAATTTATTACATTTGAAACTTTCAAACAATTTGTTTCAAACTCACTCAATTATCAGAACACATACTGAATTGTGAAATTACACGGGTAGTCTCTAACTGTTTAAACTGATATTCACCAATGAAAAAACGTTATTCAATGAAAAAATCCCTTTTTTTAGTTTTAGTGTTGTGTCTCAGCCATATTAATTATGCGCAAGACAAAGTTGCTATGTTAGTAGACAATTTATTGTATCCAAGTATTCAGTCTGAAGTTACAGAATATGTAAGCAGTGCTGAATCTTCTTTTCCGGTAGATATTACCGTCTACCACGACCAAGACTGGAAAAACAAAACGTTTGCGGAAACACGAGCTTACATTCAAAACCTTTACAACACTAAAAACATAAAAGGGGTGATTTTGGTTGGTTTCTTTCCAATGATGCAATACCAGGTGCATGGTCAGGGAACTTTCCCAATGTTTCAGGCTGCCGGTTACCAGGATATGGATGGAACTTTTACCAATGAAGGTACTTATACAAACGATGGTTCCGGCGACGTTTTTCAAAAAGGTGTAGCCGACCCAACCACCTATAAAGATGCGCATGGCAGGGAACGTACTTTTACCGATGTCATCTACGACCATCATTACTGGAATGGTACCATTAATATGGAAATATGGTGTGCCGTTATGAGACCCTATCAGGATGCTTATGACAATACCGACTACTCCAATAAGGTGATTACTCAAATGAAAGAGTATTTGAGTCGTTGCAGCCGTTACCAACGGGGTGAGCTGCCTTATGAACGCAGAGGTTTTGTGCAATCATCAAAAGACTGGACAAACGATGTAAGCAGAATCAAAACCATTATGACTCCTGTATATGGAGCCGATAATGTAGAAGCATTCCCAACATCCAGCTCAGGATATACCTATATGCGCGAAAGAGCCAAAGGTCTTGAGGTGGCTTGTTTTTATGGTCACTCTTCATCATGGTTTTCTCAAGCAGACCGCGCCCCCTATGCTCAAATCGATAAAAGCGATGTGATTAAACTAAATGGTAGAGGCGCTTTATTAACACTTGGTTTTAATTGCCATGGAGCCGATTTTAACGAAACGCCTACAGGTTGTATCGGGCAACATTATATTTTTGAAGGCGGTTTAACTTTTGTTGGAAACAGTATTTCAACAGGTAACAACCAAATAGGTATCACCTCTAAAATGGCCAATGGCGATTATTTAGGAAATGCTTTTATTAAAACAGTAAGCGAAGATTATGCCAGAACATACAGACCTTCAGGAACTAATGATGACCCTACTTTATGGGGAAATGTGCTTTTAGGCAGCCCTTTTATTTGGATGAAGGCTGATAAAAATATGGCTCACAAAGGTGCTACGGTTACCGGAAGCACTTCAAACGGCAGTGATGTGATTATGACGGTTT
Organism: Bacteroidales bacterium; assembly: GCA_003249255.1. Lineage (GTDB taxonomy): Bacteria > Bacteroidota > Bacteroidia > Bacteroidales > Marinilabiliaceae > SZUA-582. The sequence goes on along the minus strand of QKJP01000049.1, from coordinate 182,364 downwards.
ATGATAAGAACAATAATATTTACACCATTTCAGAATCAAGCACCGGTAATATAAGTATAGAAGGGTTAGATGTTGGAACCTATACCGTTCAAATTGAAACATTAGAAGGCTATTTATTACCGGCTAAAAAGGTAACGGTTACAACTGTAGGACAAGTTATTAACGGTTGGAACATTAGTGTACCGACTCAAACACCTTCGGGCATCAATACTTATTACGTGAAAGGGACTCCACCGGCAGACTGGAATCAATCCGGCGCTAATATGACTGCTTGGAATGCTACCAATGCGACTGTTGTAGGTGCTTACACGCAAGATTATAAATTCCTGCCTCTAAAAGCAGAAACTAGCGCATCAGAAGATGTTTACATTCGTAAGAACTTTAATTTATCAAACTTACCACAAGGTACTCAAGTATATCTGTATGCGGCATCTAACAAAGCAGAACTATGGGTAAATGGGACTCAGGTTAATAACTCAACCCTTACCGACAGAAGTTTTGTAAGTCCTTTTAGAACAGTGTATGACATTACAAATCAGTTGGTCAACGGCACTAACTTTATTGTTGGAAAAGAAACGGATATGTTATTGCTGTCCAATCCGGTATACGTAGCTCAGGGCACCGTACCGCCGGCTGTTAACTTTAGCTCTAACACCAATACTGTTGTGGCAGGGGGTTCCATTTCCTTTGTGGATGAATCGGTATATGGACCAAGCGCTTGGAAATGGACTTTTGAAGGCGGTACACCTGCTACCGGAACGGCTCAAAACATGACCGTAAAATATAATACACCCGGGACATATGCTGTTACCCTAGAGGCAAGCAATTCACAAGGAAGCAACATAGAAACCAAAACTGCTTACATTACCATTACAGACCCTGCTACTACACCTGTTATTAGTGCAGCCACCGAATCGTTTGAATATGTAAATAAATCAGAACTTTTAGAATTAAACGGAGGAACAGGATGGTCAGGTGCTTATACTGAAGAATATAGCAGCTCAGTAAAAGCAACCATTACTTCTGCCGGGTTAAGCTATCCTGATTTAGAATGTCGTGGAGGAGCACTTCAACTGGAAACATCAGATGAGGATAATTTATATTTCAGAAAACTAGAAAAACCAATCTTTCAGCAAGGCACTACGGTTTGGGTAAGTTATTTATTTAAAACACCGACTTCATTAGGAAGTTCGGGGCAAGTATGGATTCAGCCTCATCGTGAAATTGATGGCTCCGGTTTCGGCTGGCATTGGTCTTCTAACTTTAAGTGTGTAGGTAGCGGAAAAACTTATCCGGCAGGCATTACCCCAAATCAGACTTACCTGTTGGTGGCTAAATTTGATTGTTCAAATTCAAATGTTGTGGGTCATTATTGGGTAAATCCGGAAGTGGGTACAACACCTGATGATTCAAACGCTTTTACCACTTTTACCTACGAAGACGCTCCTTGGACTTCAGATGTCATTACCATTTGGGCAGGTTATGGTTCTAAAACTGTATTTATTGATGAGTTAAGAGTGAGCGACAGTTATTTAGATGTAACACCAATACAACAAGTACCAACAACTATTCAAGATGTTAGTAAGGTGGAAGACAATCTGCTTTTATATCCTAATCCTGCCAAAGAAGTATTGAATGTTACATTGGCTAATTCAGCTGATTATACACTTAATATTTATAATAGTATGGGAAGTATCGTTTTAACTAAGAACTTCTCCGGCACTAACACCACAGTGAATACAAGTCATCTTCCAAAAGGAATGTACATTATCTCTGTTGCAGGTCAAGTGCAAAAGTTTATCGTTGAGTAAGTATCATAATAAAAAAAGGAAGCTGCTGATTGGCAGCTTCTTTTATTTTTATCTTTTTTTATTTGAAACACAGACTTAGGGAATTACAAACTTCGTTCTTTCCTATCCTTGCCAACTTCAGGCTAGTCTTTGTTTAATAATTTGAGTGCAACTATCAATAACATTACTCGTTAATTATGAAAAAAATCCACTTCTTTAATATTTTCATTTTATACTCTTTTGTTTGCTTAATAAATGCAAATGCAAGCAGCGGGCTCATTCCCTGGCCTAAAAGCATAACTGAAAATACAGGTTACTTAGAACTTACCGTTAACAGTAAAATAAAATATTCAGACGCATCACTTGAAACTCTGGCAACCATTCTAAAAGAAGATATTAAAAGCTCCACCGGACTTGATTTACCAATTAGTAACGGCAATGCCGATGCCGGAGATATTGAGTTAGGAATTAACAACAGCTTATCCGGCGAAGCTTATACCTTAACTGTTGATGATAAGGTAGTACTTAAGGGTGCCAATTACCGGGCTGCGGTTTGGGGCACTTCTACTTTACTACAAGCCATATCCGGCGATGGCAACATTCAAAAAATGACGGTTAATGATTCTCCTGAAGTAAACTATCGGGGGTTGATGGTTGATTTAGCACGCAAATGGCATACCGTTAACGATGTAAAAAGCATTATTAATCTGTGTCGATTTTATAAAATTAATTACCTGCAACTTCATTTAACCGACGATGCGTCTTTCACTTTCCCGAGTACCGCTTACCCTAAATTGTCTACTCCGGGGAGAAGTTATACCCTTGCTGAAATGAATGAATTGGAGACATACTCACAACAGCGAGGCGTAACCATTATACCTGAATTAGATGTTCCGGGACATGCGGCGGCTATGTGCAGTGCGTATCCCGATTTATTTGGTTCGGCCGGCAAATCTAACGTTATCAATTTTGCTTCAACGGCAGTGTGGCAAGGTGTTGAAACGCTCATTAACGAACTATCAGCTGTTTTTCAAGCTGCGCCTTACATACATATTGGGGGTGACGAAGTAGATTTTTCAGGATTAGACAGTCATAGCGATTTTACGTCGGCTATTTCGACCTATAATGTGCAAGATGTACACGGTTTATTTAATTATTTTGTAAATCAGGTAAATAGTTATGTAAAAGCCAAAGGTAAGAAGACAATGGTTTGGGAAGGTTTTAACTCCGGCAGAACGGGAAATGCAAAAATGAACACCGATGTTATTGTTTGTCCGTTTGATAATTACACCAGTGCCAATACCTATGCCGGAAACGGGCATGATGTGCTAAATACCTCTTGGTTCCCCTTGTACCTTGTGCCAACCACCTACGTACCTGCCGAGAAAATTTACGAATGGGATATTACTCAATTTGGTCGTTATGCTTCTGCATCGCCTTTTTCTCACACCAATGTGTATCAATATACCATGAATAACCCAAGCAAAATTATTGGGGCACAAACCTGCTCTTGGGAACAAGAAGCAAGTTATGAAATACCGAGTTTAAGAGGCCGTTTATGTACCATGTCGGAGAGAGTTTGGAACAGTAATGCCGGCAAAAGTTACAGCGATTATTCAACTCGCTTTGAAACAGCAGATAAGGTGTTTCAAAATATCGTAGCTTTATCAGCACCGGAAGCGATTACCCCATCAGCCGGATACGATATACATCCTGATAAAATTGTAATTCGCTGGCGACCGGAAGGTAATTTCCCCAATACTTATACCCTATATCGCAATACGACGAACAATAGCAATACCGCAACCGCAATTCTCTCAAATACCACAGACTTGATGTACACCGATTTTTCGGCTACTGAGGGACAAAGCTATTATTATTGGATTAAGGCCTCGAACACGAAAGGCACAAGTGCATTTGGCAACCCCGCTACCGGTCGAAGAGGTACAAGTGCGATTGTTACGGTTAACGAAGATTTTAACTATGCGAGCGGAGCCGGGTTAAATAGTTTAAACGGAGGTACCGGTTTTGAAAGTGCTTGGAACGTAGTCGATAATAATGGTAAGGCAACCATTAGTAATGCTAGCTTAACTTATCCGGGCATCACAACTACCGGAAAAAGCTTAACTGTTGATATGACAGGAGCCGGTGGTTCATTTACGGTAGAACGTTCATTAGACGGCTCATTTGGAGCACCCGGTTCTGAAATTTGGGTGAGTTTTTTAATGCAAGCCAACCATGTAGAAAGTGGACATGCTTTCTTGATGGTAGGAAATGAACCGGTTGGTAAACAATGGGGAAATGGTGTTCGCTTTGGGGACAACAATGGTGGCGCAAATGCGCAATTAGCTTTGAAAAACGGCGAGACTAATTTATTGGTATTAAAAATAGAGTGTTTCGAAGGTAACGATAATGTCTATATATGGACGAATCCTACCGCAGGGACTCAGCCCGATAAAAATGCTACCAACTGTTATTTCACCAATCGCGAAGATATCGGCACCAATCCCCTCATAAAAATTAACGTGCAGCAGTACGGTAGTGGCATTTACCAATTTGACGAAATTAAAATCGGCACCAACTATCCTTATGGCGGCAATTCGGTTAGTTTAGATGCGCCAGGTAATTTAATGGTATCGGACATTACCGAAAACACTGCAAAATTAAGTTGGACAGCCTCAAACTCTGCTGAAGCAATAGCTTATAATGTATTCGAAGGAGCGAATTATATTGGTCGTACAACTACTACTTCCTTCGATGTGTCTGACTTAGCTTCCGGCAGGAGTTATTCTTTCAGTATCAAAGCAACAGACGATAACGGTAATTTTTCAGCAGCGACTCAAGCTGTAGAATTTAAGACCCTTGGCTCCTCAGCACCACCCGCTGATGCTTTAGCTGTAGAGTCATTTGATTATGCTTCTAACAATAGTCTGGTAGGCTTAAACGGCGGTACCGGTTGGGCCGATGCTTACACACAGCAAAGCACAACCGCCGGAAAAGCGATTATTAGCTCCACAGGACTAGATTATCCGAATCTTTTATGTACCGGCGGTTCATTACAGCTCACTACATCTACTTCTGATAACCTTTATTTTAGAAATACCACCGAAGAATTATTCGCACCCAATACTACAGTATGGGTTAGCTATTTGTTAATGTCTCCTACAAGCTTAGATGGTTCTGGACAAACGTGGGTTCGCCCCATAAGAGGCATTGATGGTAGTGGTTTTGGTTGGCATTGGAATTCAAAAATTAAGTGCGTTGGTGAAGGTTCTAAACTAGGGGCTACCATTGCAGCCAACACCACCTATTTGCTGGTCGCAAAGTTCGAATGCACCGCTTCAAATGTAGTTGCTACCTATTGGGAAAATCCAACAGTCGGGGTAACTCCAACTTCTGCCGAAGCCTTTGCTACCCGAACTTTTGAGCAAGCTTCAGTGGCTTCCAATCAAATTACGATTTGGGCCGGTTATGGTTCTAAAACTGTTTATATCGATGAACTTAGAATTGGTGATAGTTATGCAAGCGTAACACCTACTAAAGAAACTTCAACATCAGTTTTTGATGATCCCGGTAAAGAAAACAATGTGATATTGTATCCTAATCCTGCTAAAGAGGTGTTAAATGTTGAATTGTCTACACCATCATCCTGTAAATTATTCATATATAATAGTATGGGCAGCATGGTTTACACTTCTCAATTTACCGGAACTAAAACTAGAATTAATACAAATACTTTTGCTAAAGGAATTTATTTTTTAAAGATTTCTGGTATCACATATCGTTTTGTAGTAAAATAGAATATTCACGCTAAAAGTCGGCTAAAATAAAGGATAGCCGACTTTGGCATATTTAATTATAATGTATTACTTCGTATAGCATTTGAAATTTTTGAACATTTTTATCGATTGTATAAACCTGATTCTTTATGACTAAGCATTTTAACATATATTATATCTTCTGCTTAGCTCTACTGTTTGGGTTTTTACAGCTAATAAATGTGGAGGCGTCCCAGTATCGTCGCTTCGATGTGGTGGATGATTTACCCATAAAAGATGCTCAGGATATTGTAAAAGATTCATGCGGCTTAATTTGGGTTGCACATACGGGGGGAGCATTACGTTACGATGGTTACGAAGTTGTAGAATACGGTGAAAAAGATTCTGAACGCTTTCCCTTAGAAACTGTTTGGCGATTATTTGTAAATACTACCGGACAACTATGGCTTGCCGGTGGAAATAGCGGTTGTGCAAGGTACGATTATGCAACTGAGCGTTTTTTTCATTATCCCTATGTCGAGAACGATTCTGTTAAAATTTTAAGGCACGTCAGAGATTTTTACGAAGACAAAAACAACCGACTTTGGATTGGTGCCAAAGGAGGCTTATTCTACTATGAACCTGAGCGTGATATGGTTTTGCGTGCTGAAAATTTTCATTTGGAAGATGAGCATAGCGAGGCTTATGCAATTGTAGAAGATGATGAGAATAACTTATGGATTGGCACCGACTTTGGAAATATATATCTATATAATCTTACAAGCAAAAAAACTACCCGGTATGCGAGTGGTCACTTTAAAGAGCAGTGCGAAAGCATAAATCACATACGCGATCTTCTTTTTGATAGTAAAGGTTACATCTGGGTTGTGGGGCAAGGAATTGTGATGCGAATTAACCCCAAAACAAATGAGCAGACCAGGATAAATGACATTTTGTTAGATACCCAAATTGCGACTTGTATTGATGAAGACAAAGAAGGTAATTTTTGGATAAGTTCATCCGGACTAAGTATCCTTTCTCCCGAATTAAAAAAAATTGAATATTATGCCGAAGACGAATCCGGCACTTCATTAAATTGTTTATCCGCAACACATTTGTATCGAGACAATCAAAATCTTACTTGGATAGGATCTTGGTTTGGAGGATTAAACATAACCAATGAAAGAAAAAATTCAATAAAAATCCATACTTATCATGGAGGTGCAGCGAATACTTTATCACATAACGTAATTCATACCATTTTCGAAGATAAGCAACACAAAATATGGCTTGGGAACGGAAAAGGCACTTTGGATAAATTAGATCCAACGACTAAAACTTTTACCAGATATAAAGATCCGGGCATGATAACAAGTGAACCGGTTTCCTCTATAATTAATGGCTACAATAAAGATGAATTATTAATTGGTTCGTGGGGGTGTTTAAAATCTTTAAATACCAATACCGGAAAATTTAAAAGGCTTAAGCAGAACATGAACTTTTCACGTTTGTGTGAGAAAAATGATTCAACCGCATTTATAACTATTTCAAACTCGGGTTTGTTTGAACTTCATTTAGCGGATAATTTAATTTCTAATCCTACTGAAAATATCAAGAATAATTGTATACGTCTCATCTACTATACGAGGCAATTATATCTGGAGGATCATAAACAATTATGGGTTGTTCTCTGGGCCGGATTAGTAAAATATGATTTGGACAGCAACTGTTTTGAAGTGTTTCATCAAAATAGTGATGATCCTTTAGCATTACCCGAGGGACAAATTTTTTGTTGTTACAAAGACCATAAAAAACGTTTTTGGATCGGCCACATTAAAGGTATTAGTTTGTATCAGCCGGAAACAAATTCCTTTATTAGTTTTGGAAAAGCACAGGGTATTGCCGGTCAAAAAGTAAAATCGATATTAGAAGATGATGCCGGAAACTTGTGGTTGGCTACAGATAAAGGAATCAGCCAATTTACCTTGCCAGCTTTTGCTTTAGAAATTACAAGAGACAGTTCTTATTTAAGCAGTTTGCCAGAGGATTTTAAATATTTTCATAATTACACCAGTGAAGATGGCACCATTGACGGTGAGTTCCTAAGTGCCTCACTTCGAGCCAGTGATGGCACCATGTATTTTGGGGGTGTTGGGGGTATAAATGCTATCAATCCTGAAAATATGAAACCGGATACCATTCATTCACCTATTCGCTTCATCGAATTAAGGGTATTCAATAAAAAAATAAATCCGAAAGAAACCGGTTCCCCTTTGAAAAAGAGCATTAATATTACCAAAACAATTACACTACAACACGACCAATATTTTTTCACCATTAAATGGGCTGCTTTAAATTATTACGCTACCAAAAAAGTGGAATATGCCTACCAACTCGAAGGATTTGATAAGAAATGGAATCATATTGGCCAACAACGTACAGCCTCCTTTACCGGATTACCGGCAGGTAAGTACACCTTAAAAGTTAAAGCAACCAATGCCGATGGCCGGTGGAATCAGGAAGAAGCCAGGATAAACATTTGCATTTTGCCGGCTTGGTGGGAAACATGGTGGTTTAGAATTTTTGCCGGCTTCTTCATAATCGGAATGATCACCTTAATCATTTACCGGCGCTTTAGACTTTTAGAAAGGCAAAAAAAGATATTACAAGAGAAAGTATCCGAGAGAACCAAAGAACTTGAAGAAGCTGATGCTACAAAAGATAAGTTTTTCTCAATCATTGCACATGATCTTCGAAACCCCTTTCAAACCTTGTTAGGTTATAGCGAATTGTTACCTCTGGTTTATAAAGAATACAAGGAACGAGATTTACTAAACTTATTTGATAAGATACATGAAGTTTCAAAAAAAACTTTTGACCTTTTAGAAAACCTCTTAACCTGGTCGTTAAATCAAAGTGGAAAAATAAAGTACCATGCGACTAACATTTGTGTTAAAGATTATATCGAAGAAAATGTTTTGCTTTCCGAATCAATAGCTCATGCAAAAGCCATTAAAATATATCACAACGTTAATCCTCATCATCAAGTTTGGGCAGATAGAAATACTTGTGATGTGATTATAAGAAATCTTTTATCGAACGCCATAAAGTTTACGGATAGAGGTGGTGAAATTCATGTTTTTAGCCAGAAACTCTCAAAAAACAATAAGGCTTACATTCAAATATCTGTAAAAGATACCGGAATAGGAATGGATTCTCATGCCTTAAACTCGATTTTCACATCTGCCAAAGTTAATTCAATGGCTGGTACCGAAAAGGAAACAGGTACCGGTATAGGCCTTGTGTTATGCAAAGAATTCATTGAACGAAATAAAGGACAAATTTGGGCAGAAAGTGAACTTGGAAAAGGCAGTACTTTTTATTTTACAATACCCATGCATATTGACAATTGAAGTTAATCTCTTGACTGGCTCATAATAAACATTAATCAAAAAACTTTCATCGTCACTGATAGTTTAAAAAGCAACAATTTACTTTCTCATAGAATAACTTTAAATTGATATTTAATATCCTTTTCTAAAAGCAGTTATTATGAGTGTCATAAACTACAGTAGGTACATTTCTGTGTTAACGACATTCATTGTAATATCTCTTTCATTCAACAGTTACGCCCAAGTACGGCGATTTGAAGCCATTGATAATTACCCTAATAATGTAGCTATCGACATAATAAAAGATCCTTACGGATTTATTTGGATTGGCCATGACGGTGGAGTAACGCGTTACGATGGTAATGAATTCTTGGAGTTTGATATCAAAGATGAAAACCCAAATCACATCGACTTGGAAGCTGTATGGCGCTTATGGATTGATAGTCACCAACAATTATGGATTGGAGGAGGAAACAACGGCTGTGCTCAATATGACTACGCGACTGAAACATTTAAACATTACCACTTTGCAAATAACGATTCGACCCAGAAACTATTCGAAATAAGAGATTTTTACGAAGATTTAGACAGTACACTCTGGATAGGAACCGGTGATGGTTTATTCTATTATGACAGGGATCGCCAAGTCATTTTAAAAGCTGCTTACGATCAAGAAGAATTTGAAAAATTTGGAGAAATACATGCCATACTATCCGATAAGCAAGGTAAACTGTGGTTAGGTACAGGCAACGGCAATCTTTATTGGTATTACCCCAAAACGAATAAACTGGAACGCTATCAAAAAGGCTTTTTTCAAAAAGAAAGTAGAACACCCAGTTTTATTGTGGATATTCATCAAGATAAGAAGGGGCAAATATGGGTTTTAGGTCAATCCATTGCAGTCGTTATTAATCCTGAGACAGATGAACAAGTTTCGTACAAAGAGCAATTGATGGATACTCAAATTGCCAAATGTATTAGTGAAGATTATGAAGGTAATATTTGGATAGCCTCTTCAGGATTAAATATTATTAGTCCCGACCTAAAACAAGTTGATTATTGCTTGCCCGACAATTCAGGGATGTCAATCAGGAGTCTTTCAACAAATAAAGTCTATTTCGACAACCAAGGAATAACTTGGATTGCATCGTGGTTTGGAGGCCTGGATATTAATATTCAACGAAAAAACCACGTAAAACTCTATCAGAAAATACCGGGAGAAGAAAATAGTTTGTCTCACAGTGTTATTCATTGTCTTTACGAAGATGAAAACAATAATATGTGGATTGGAACCGATGATGGGATACTAAATAAACTCGATGTTACAAATAATAGATTTTATCATTTTACAGATCCGGGAATGAATATTATAGAACCGGTTTCCTGCATTTCTAATGGAACATCTTCGTCTGAAATGCTTTTAGGAACCTGGGGAAGTTTAAAATCATTTGATATTAAAACGGAAGAATTTAAACGTTTAAAGGAGGGTATTCAAATACCTGATTTATTAAAATATAATGATTCTACTGTATACGTGGGTGTTATAAATAAGGGGCTCTATCAATTTAGCCTCACAGATCGTTCATTTTTCAATGTCTATCGGAATTTTAGAGACGGGTGCAAAACAGAGATCTATTTTACGAGAGATTTATATCCGGACAACAGAGATAACCTTTGGATTATTAATTGGGCAGGATTGGTAAAATATGACATCAAAGATTCCTGTTATTATTCTTTCAGCCGCGATAGTAATAACCCTTATGCCTTACCGCCAGGTCAAATACACAGTTGCTTATTAGACAGTAAAAACAGGATGTGGATAGGAAATGTAAAGGGTATTAGTATCTATAATTATGACGAAAATTATTTTATGACCTTTGGCCATGAGCATGGTATGGAGGGCACAAAGGTTAGAAGTATGTTGGAAGATGATGAAGGAAATATTTGGGTTGCTACCGAAAAAGGGATTAGTAAATTTTGTTTACCGGCAGTTGTCAATCAAATTGAGCGAGACTCTTTGTTCATAAAGCAACTTCCGAAGGACTTTGTGTACTTCAGAAACTACAATGAAGAAGACGGATTTATTAAAGGTGAGTTTTCAAATGACGCCTATAAATCAAAAGATGGAACCATGTATTTTGGAGGTATGGGAGGAATCAATTCTTTTAAACCGGAAAGCATTGAAAAAGATACGATAGAAGCCCCCATACATTTTATTGAACTCAAGGTCTTTAATGAAATCGTACGACCTAATAAGGAATCTTTTTCTTTAAGCAAAAGCTTGGTTGTGGCCGATAAAATAATATTAACTTTTGAGCAGTACTTTTTTTCGATCAAATGGGTAGCCTTAAATTTTTATTCAACAAAAAAGATTGAGTATGCCTATAAGTTAGATGGATTTGATAAAGATTGGAATTACATTGGAAAAGAAAGAACCGCCACTTTTACAGGCCTACCAGCTGGTGAATATGAATTAAAGGTAAAATGTACGAATAGTGATGGCATTTGGCTTTCTAATGAAGCATCAATAAAAATAATTATTCTTCCTCCCTGGTGGGCTACTTGGTGGTTTAGAGTAGCCTCTGCTGGGGTGCTTTTTAGTTTATTTCTTTATTTCATGGATAGACGCATAAATAATTTGAAAAGACAAAAACAAATTCTACAAAGAAATGTATCCGAAAGGACCAAAGAACTGAAAGATGCAAATGCCACAAAAGATAAATTTTTCTCAATTATTGCCCATGACCTCCGAAATCCATTTCAGACGATGCTGGGCTATAGCGACTTACTTCTAGATTATTACAGAAACTCAAAAGAGTCTCAACCAATAGAATTGTCGAAACGAATAAATCAAGTTGCTAGTAGAACTTTAAACTTACTTGAGAACCTATTAATGTGGGCATCTGCACAACAAGGTAAGATTTCACATAATCCTACTCGAGTGAGCGTTGAAAAATTTATCCTGGAAAACTTGGAAGTTGTAAAAGGAATTGCCGATAAGAAAAACATCAAATTAACTTATCATCTTTCACCAAACATGTATATATGGGCAGATCAAGATACCATCAATGTAATCTTAAGAAACATATTATCCAATGCCATTAAGTTTTCCTTTCGAAATGGAAATATTCACTTAACAGTAACGAAAACTACAAAAGATGAAAAAAGTTTTGCCTTGTTTTCTGTAAAAGATACAGGAATTGGAATGACCCAGGAAACTATCGATTCCCTTTTTGTGCCAACCTCACTTAAATCAAAGGAAGGAACAGAAAAGGAATCTGGCACAGGATTAGGATTAATGCTATGTAAAGATTTTGTTGAAAGCAATAACGGGCAAATTTGGGTAAAAGCTGAATTAGTCAAAGGAAGCACCTTCTATTTTACGCTACCGATTGATAATAACCAAGTATAAAGAATACAATTTTCATGGCGTATTTATGAATGACTTTCAAATAATCCTTGGGGCAATTAGAGCTTACTTGAAGAAGAATTTGCATTTTCGTCCATTTCTCTTAATTTAGAAATCAAACTGTTTAATAACCAGTTAATGGAATTTCATGAAGATATCAATCACCATAAGGCGCCCGACTTATCTACATCTCATCTTATTATTACTTTGTGTCCCATCTTTGGTATTTTCTCAAAACAGACGTTTTAATGCACTTGAAAACTTCCCGGTAAATAATGCGCTAGATGTCATTAAAGATCCATACGGATTTGTTTGGATTGCTCACGATGAAGGAGTTTTACGTTACGATGGCTACGATTATGTGTCTTTCGACATTAAGGACGATAATCCGAACCACATCGAACAGGAAGCAGTATGGCGTTTATGGATCGATCAAAATAAAGATTTGTGGATAGGGGGTGGAAACAATGGGTGCGCACGCTACGACTACTTATCCGAGAGTTTTAAAACCTACCGTTATATTAACAACGATTCTACAAAACCTCTTATTGAAGTTCGGGATTTTTATGATGGCTCTGATAGCATTCTGTGGATAGCTAGTGGCAAAGGCTTAATGTATTACAATAAAGAAAAAGACGCAGTTGTACCTGCAGAAATCAAAAAACCATGGAGTGATATTGGTGAGATTCATTCTTTATTAGTCGATCAAAGAGGACAGGTATGGATTGGTACTGGCAACCTTAATTTATACATATATGATCCCTTCAAACATTCGATGAAAAGGTATGCGCATGGCCGTTTTAAAGAAAAAAAAGACGCAATTAAATTTATTACCGATATTATCGAAGACCGTCAAGGTAACATTTGGATTTTAGGACATACATTAGCTGTAAGGATAAATCCTTTAACCAACAAGCAAGATTCTTTCGAGCATTTATTGACAGATACTCAAATCCCTAAGAACATGGCTGAAGACAGCGAGGGAAATATCTGGATTGCATCATCAGGGATAAACATCATTAGCCCAGATTTAAACATTATTGAACAATGTGTAAGGGATAATACAGGAACCACTTTACGAAGTATTTCCGTGAATGATATTTATTTTGACGATCAGGGTATCGTTTGGGTAGCAGCTTGGAATGCAGGTATAGATGTAAACATCCGGCGGAAGAACTATATCAAACAATACCCGGTCATTCAAAGTGACGGCAATAGCTTATCACACAACGTCATTCACATCTTACATGAAGATGAAGTTGGGAATATTTGGATCGGAACAGACGATGGAATATTAAATAAATACGATCCTCATAGTAGTCAATTTACACATTATACCGACCCAGGTATGATTATTACAGAGCCCATAACAACAATTCTAAAAGGACGGAAGGATGGAGAATTATTACTTGGAGCATGGGGAGGTATAAAATATTTCGATACAAAAACCGGCAATTTTGAGCGAATTAAAACCGATTGCAATATTTCCTGTGGGGTCAGCTTTGGGAAAACAAAGGCTTATCTACAATTGATAAACAATAGTCTTTTTGAATTTGATTTATTTGCTCACACACTAAAAGATCCTGGCAAAAATTTTAGCTCTCAGTGTTCAGAAGAAATTTTGTATTCTCGGCAACAGTATTTAGATAGCCATCACAATTTATGGGTTGTCGGTTGGGCTGGTCTCTTGAGGTACGATATGGAAGAGCAATGCTATCATAATTTGGTATTGAATAATGAGGATCCCTTTGCCTTACCGGAAGGTCAGGTTTTTTGTTGCTTGCAAGATAGTAAAGGCCGTTTTTGGGTAGGTAATACCAAGGGCATTAGTTTATATAATTATGAAAAAGATTACTTCATGACCTTTGGTAAGCAGCAGGGAATGGAAGGAACTAAAGTTAAAGCTATTCAAGAAGATAATAATGGAAATCTTTGGCTGGCTACAGATAAAGGAATGAGTAAATTCCTTTTACCTGCTATTGCCGATAGGGTAGACAAGGATTCTACCTATTTAAATGTCATTCCTAATAACTTTCTTTATTTCAACAATTACAATCAAGATGACGGTCTGATTGAAGGTGAATTTGTCAAAACAAGTGTCCTCACGAAAGATGGAACTATTTATTTGGCAGGCTCAAAAGGAATGAACTCCTTTAAACCGGAAGACATAAAGCCCGATACCATAAATGCGCCCATTCGTTTTATCGAATTAGCTATTTTTAATGAACCTGTACTTCCTCAAAAAAAAGGATCACCCTTGTCCAAAAGTATCGTTCTTTCAGATGAAATTGTACTTAACCCCGATCAATATTTCTTTACCATAAAATGGGCTGCGCTTAACTTCTACGCTACTAACAAAATTGAATATGCGTATAAACTAGAAGGCTTTGATGAAGAATGGAATTACATTGGAAAAAATCGAATGGCAACCTTTACCGGTTTAGATCCAGGCAATTACACAATGTTTGTTAAAGCCACCAACAGTGATGGATTATGGGATGGAGGTGGTACCTCAATCAAGATAACTGTGCTGCCGCCATGGTATGGCACTTGGTGGTTTAGAGTTTTAATGTTTGTAAGTATTATTGGAACCTCAATAGGATTTATTTATTGGCGAATAAATGATCTTGAAAAACAAAAATTAATACTGATTCAAAAAGTTGACGAACGTACAAAAGAGTTAATCGAAGCAAACGCGACTAAAGATAAGTTTTTCTCAATTATTGCTCACGACTTACGCAATCCATTTCAAACACTACTGGGATACAGCGATTTACTTTTAAGTTTCTACAAAGAATACAAAGAAAAAGACTTCTATGACTTATTAACAAAATTAAATTCGGTTTCTAATAAAACCTTTAACCTACTAGAGGACTTATTATCTTGGTCGAGGTCGCAATCAGGCAAGATTAATTACACTCCCAATTGCATAAAAGTTAAAACTTATGTTGAAAGTAATATAGCGCTATCCAAACCTGTTGCTAAGAAAAAGGAAATTTCGATAGTTTACACAGGCAAAAAAGATTTAAGCATATTTGCAGATATAAACACAAGTAACGTTATTCTTCGGAATTTAATTTCGAATGCCATCAAATTTACCGATCGAAAAGGAACTATACAGATAGACAGTCAAAGTGTTAAGGTAGAAAACAAACGTTTCATCAAAATATCGGTTAGCGACAATGGAATTGGAATGACTCCGGAGAAAATAAAGATGCTATTTAAAATAAGCACCATGCAATCTGAATTAGGTACAGACAATGAAACCGGCTCAGGATTAGGTTTAGTTCTTTGTAAGGACTTTGTGAAAGGTAATAAAGGAAAAATTTGGGTCGAAAGTGAACTAGGCAAGGGAAGTAGCTTTCATTTTGTATTACCTGAATGTGAAAAACTAGAGGACTAAAATTAATAATCAAATCCAAACCTATCAATCAGAGCAACTCCTAATGTATTGCTTCTAATTTTTTGGATCTGTGTTAAGTTATTTTAGATTCAGATTTTGAATTTATTGTAAAGAAACAAGCAAGCCTACTTCAAAAAAGTTCAATTTGTAATCGTCGTAATAGATTCTGTTGGCATATTTTAACACCGGATAAAAATGGAAGCGACCACTTTGCAGAACCCGGTAATGAAAGGCCACATTAAACTCTTTTCGAAATCGATTGGTATTACCCATTTCTGTCCATCGATAATGAGATTTGATGATGTATTGGTTCTTATTAAGACCAAGCTCAAAACCTGCTGAACTTTCAAACCACTTTACACTTGGACTAATAGCTTGGGTAAAACCAAGACCATATTCAAGCTTTAGCGGTCCAATTGGAGCTCGCAACACAAGTATTTGCCAATCGAGATTTTCTAGATAACCACTTACATCGGATAAGTTTGAATAACGAAAGTCGGTCGCCAATATTCCCCAATTTGCTCTTATTTGCCCTGTGTGATAGCTGTCTGTATTTTTAGGGTCGATCCCATAGAAACCATTTATATCAATTGATGAGCGTTCCTGAAATTGATCTTCACCTTCTAAGGTCGCGGATTGAGCATAGATCAAAGAATAAATAAACATCTCTGCAAAAAAAGAACCACACGCTTCACCACAGCCATTATCCGAATGAGAAGATGAAGAAGAGTATTTTGGCTGTTTACTTTGTTTGTAGGAAAAATCTGATGAAGAATTTGATTTGGAGTCAGATGAGTTGCTTGAGTTTTTTTCAGTCCCTACTTTCTCCTTAATATCTCTAACTTGTGCACTTAAGATAATTGGAAATATCAATAAGAAGGGTATAACAAGTATTTTCATAATCATTATTTCTAGGTGAAGTTTAAAATGTGACAATCCAATTCCAAAAAACACTTATTTCACCAACCCCTACCATTTAAATATCTTCAACTATTTTCTATAATTATTTATAAAGTAATTTATTGAAACTTTTAAACCTTCTTTTAAAGGAGCCTTCCAAGTTCCAGAATAACCATCAATTTCAAACTTAGCAAATGATGAACCATCTACCAAAGAAAATGTAAACGTACCAGTTATCTTTTCATCAACCATTTCGTTTAACATTAATTCATTATTACTAATACGACCGGAAATTGGTATCTTTGTTTTGTACTTATTATAAGAGTAATATCCTGTTATCTCATCACCTTCAGGTCTGATAGCCATCATAAAAGCATACTTATCATCAATGGAACCTTGAATAAAATAAAATGGCTCCAATAAATGTTTATAATCTTCATATAACTTTAATTGTTCAATCTCGGATTTAGCAGAATAGTTATGTGTAATCAACATAAGCTTTCCAAAATCACTCAAAAATATTTCAAATTCATTCAATGGAACATGTATTGATAATACAGGAGTACAACTTTTAGCAACATGCGGAAAACAATCGTTTGTTAAAGTTAGGATAAGATCTTCTGAATCAAAACTAGAACTAAAATCGTTGCAATCACAATAAGGTTCCATATCTCCACATTCGATCCTTGAAAACTCATTAGCACATGGCGTATTCCAGTATTTTTCCAAAAAATCATCACGTTTCTCAGCGGCTAAAAAAGATTCAAACGTTAATTCAGATCCGGATATTTCTTCACCGGATGTTAAATCAAAATAAAACTCTTCCACATAATCAGTAGAATAAGCACCTGTATATGAACCGTCAATTGTTATGTAAAAAATGTTCGAACTTATCTCAAAGTCGTAACCATATATATTCCATCCGATATATTCTAAGGTATCAAACTCTTCAAATTCGTCGACCATAAAATAACTTTTTAGGATACTATTAATTGAATCTAAAACTTGAGTATTGTTACAATCACAAGCCAGAATAGGATATTCCTTTACATATCCAGACTCAGAATACAATACAAATGAATCTATGTGGTAATTCTGGGCTGCTAAACTGTAGGTAATCGAAGATAAAAATGTAATTAAGAAAAAGTATTTCACACTTATAACGTATTGGATAAGAAGTAAACTAAGAAAAGAACAAATAAGCTAAACTTATGGAAGCTACAATACCAGCTAAATCGGCGATTAGTCCACAAGCTACCGCATGGCGTGTACGCTTTATTCCCACGGAACCAAAATAAACCGCAAGCACATAAAAGGTAGTATCGGTTGCACCCTGAACGGTACTGGCAACTCTACCTACAAATGAATCAGCCCCATAAGTTTTCATGGCATCGATCATCATTCCTCTGGCTCCGCTCCCACTTAAAGGTTTCATTAAAGCAGTTGGAAGTGCTTCTACAAAGCCGGCATCTAAGCCTAATAATAGAACAAAAGAGGAGATTCCTTCAATGATGAAATTCATTGCGCCTGAGGCTCTAAATACACCAATGGCAACCAATATGGCAATTAAAAAAGGAATGATTTTGATGGCTACCTGAAATCCTTCTTTGGCTCCTTCTATAAAACTATCGTATACATTTACCTTTTTTCGAATAGCCATTAAAATAAACAAGACGATAATGGAAAAAAGAATAACATTAGCGCCCACTAGTGAATAGGTCTCCATTTCATGAGCACTAAGCCGGCTAAACCAATAGATTAGACCGCAAACAAGCGATGAAAAACCAATAAGATAACTCAATATCACTTTATTGAGTAGGTTTATTTTTTGAACAAAAGCAACACTCAGAATCCCAACGATGGTACTAAAAAAGGTCGCTAAGAGTATGGGAATAAAAATATCAGCCGGATTAACAGCACCCAATTCTGCACGATAAACCATGATACTAATCGGAATAATTGTTAACCCACTGGTATTAAGCACCAAAAACATGATCTGTGCATTTGATGCCGTATCTTTTGAGGGATTTACCGACTGTAATTCTCTCATTGCTTTTAAACCCATTGGAGTAGCCGCATTATCAAGCCCCAGCATGTTGGCTGCAATGTTCATCATCATGCTACCATAAGCCGGGTGATTTTTCGGAAGTTCAGGGAATAATTTATTGAAAAATGGCCCTATTAACCGCGAAAGGGCATTGACCATGCCTCCTTTCTCACCTATTTTCATAATGCCTAGCCAAAGAGAAAGAACACCGGTTAGGTAAAGAGAAATCTCGAAACCTGTTTTGGCATTAGTAAATGTGGATCCCATCATTTCAGGAAAAACCTCAATGTCTCCCAGAAAGATTAAACGGGCCAAACCAACTATAAAAGCGATTAAAAAAAAGCCAATCCAAAGGTAGTTAAGTGCCATGGTTAGTATTTTATATTCTTCCAGTTTTAGCACCTTCACGGTTTGTAAAACCTTGAAGGTGTTAAAACCTAATTTAAATTATTAAATCACTCAAGTACTTTATCCTGCATAAAAAACTAACAATCAATTAGTTTTAGCTCTGAAAAGCGGACTACGTACTCCGAACCTTACTTATTATTCTTTTTCAATTCTTCAAGAGCTCGGTCTTGACGGTATTTATCATGAGGGGCGCCAAATTCTTTACACGAAACTTGATCAATAGGTACTTTCCATATTTTCACATTCTTTACTGCCGGATCTCTGTATTCAAATTTCAAATCACTGTATTGCTCCATCAAAACATTTAAACATTTTCGTTTTTCATCCATATCTTCAACAAATAGAACTTTACCATTGGCTATCACACTCTTAGATTTCATGCGATAACTACAAGCAATCTCTTCAGAGACATAAGCCAATTCATGATCGGTTGAAAACGTCACACAGATATTATTATTCTTATTCAAGATATCAATAATTCGCCCTACCGGGGCAGAATGCAAATAAATGGTATTGTCTCTATAACCAAAATTCATGGGTAACACATAAGGCAGATCTCCATCAACAACCCCAACATAACAAATGTCACATTTCCGGATAATGGCTTCTATCACCTCCATTTCTACGTGTTTCAATGTCTTCATTGCAACTCTCTTATTTTGATTAATAGATAAATATTCGTTCGTATGTAATATGCAAGTTGACAATTTTCTCTCATTAGCACATCATCACATTTTCTAATTGATTCATTTGCATGATGAACCATTAGCACACAGCTAACAATAAATGATTATACGAATTATACAATCGTCCTTCCCCCAAGCTCTTTTGAAATATGCGCTAAAACTTGCTGCCAAGTTGCAATCTCGGCCATAATCTCCATCAACAATTCATCATTTCCATTATTCTGAGCCTTTTGCAAATCCAACCTTTTATCTTCCAGTAGTACTTTCACTTTTTTCCATTTGAGTTCCAGAACTGTTTTAGGTACTAATTCATGTAAAATATCATCTTCAACACTAACGTTTCCAAACTTATGATGAATCTTACTCAAGACATATTCTTTTCCTACTAAATCGGAAGCCAATTGTCCGACTTCTACATCAGGATTATTAATAAAAAATTTCAATGAGGTGGATTGAGTATTTCCCGTAATGGGTTCATAAAGATCCAGCATTTTATTATACACAGGATTAATGCTTAATAAATCATCCTGCCGTAATTCACTGATAATAAAACGTCCAACTGTTATTTCTTCGCCACTTTCTTTCGTCTCGATAATAGCCTCACCATATTTGACTAAAAAGCGTAACACTTCCCTTTCTTCCACATCATAAGGATTAGCAACTTGCTGGGAAGCTGAAAGAGCAGTTTGAGCTGATGCTTGTCCTTGGTTTTGCTCAAAAGGTTTGGGTGAGGGAGTAGAAGTAGCTAAACGATTATTCTTTAACTTGTTGATTTCGGCATACAACACGGGCTCATCAACCTTTAGCAGCACACTACACTCTTTAATATAAACAGAACGGATGATACTTTCCGGAATTTTTGAAATGGTACCTACAATATCCTGAATTAACTGAGCTCTTTTAATGGGATCATTCTTAGCATCTTCCAACAAAAGTGAGGTTTTAAACTTCACAAAGTCAGTTTGATGATCAGCAATGTATTTTTTGAGTTCTTCCTCACTCCGCGCTTTCGAAAAACTATCAGGATCCTCTCCTTCAGGTAATAAAAGCACCTTAACATTCATTCCTTCAGACAGCACCAAATCAATTCCTCTTAAAGATGCTTTGATTCCGGCAGCATCACCATCATAAATAATGGTCATGTTTTTGGTAAAACGGGAGATTAGTCGAATCTGCTCAATGGTTAAAGCCGTACCCGACGAAGCCACAACATTATGAATACCGGCTTGATGCATAGATAACACATCGGTATACCCTTCAACCATGTAGCAATTGTCTTGCCGGGTAATTTCTTGTTTGGCAAAATAGATCCCATAAAGCACTTTGCTTTTATGGTAGATGGCAGATTCGGGAGAATTAAGGTACTTGGCCGTTTTTTTATCGGTCTTTAAGATTCGACCTCCAAAAGCAATCACTTTACCTGATAATCCATGAATGGGAAACATGACCCTTCCTCGAAAACGGTCTGCTTTATAATCATCTCTTACAATGGAAACACCTGTCTTTTCAAGATATTCCAATTGATAACCTTCCTTTTGAGCCGCTAAAGTTAAAGCATCCCTTTGCTCAGGAGAATAACCTAACTGAAACTTGTTAATGATATCATCGCGAAAGCCTCTTGATCGAAAATAACCCAGCCCCACTGATTTACCTTCATCGGTTTCATTCAGATTTTTTTGAAAGAAATTACTGGCATACTCACTTACAAGCATCATGCTTTCGCGCTCGTTTTGTTTTTTTATTTGCTCGGGTGATACCTCTTGTTCCTCTACCTCAATATGAAACTTCTGCCCAAGATATTTGATCGCTTCAGGAAAAGTAATTTGCTCATGTTCCATGATAAAATTCACAGCATTACCGCCTTTTCCACAACCAAAACATTTACAAATACCCTTGTGAGGAGAGACAATGAAGGAAGGTGTTTTTTCATTATGAAACGGACAGTTCCCAATGTAATTAATTCCACGACGCTTTAACGAAACAAACTCAGAAACCACATCTACAATCTGGCTGTTTGCCGTTTCCATCACTCGCTCTATGGTTCCTTGGTCAATCATCATGGCTTCATACCTCACTTAAAATTGAACTGCAAAGATAATGAAATTGAAAGGAAGTCCATTGCCACAAGAAGGGTCAGTTTTCCACAATTCCAAATTATGCTCAACAAGAATTTAATGGTTATCAACACAATGTTGAATTCAATGGAATAATCCAGAAAACCGCTAAAAACGGTCGTAACTTACTAATCCTGATAAAGATAAAGTGAAGTTGCTTTTTTATGTGGTGGAGGATTATTTTGATATTATGCTGTAACATTCTGCTTGCTTGTAACACGCAGCATAAACCTTTAAACGTATTGAGTTACAACATTTCACACAACCTTAATTCTCACTACTCGATAGATTCAATTAAAAGCGTAATTCAAAAGCTCATCATCAATAAAAACCCTGATATTATCGGATTGCAAAACAACCAACTCGCGCATCCTCAGCTATATACTTCGGCAATAACGACCTATGATTACATTGAATTAAAATACACTTCCGAAATTAATCCTGCTCCAATCTTTATAAAAAAAGATCGCTTCAATATTCTAGAAACATCAAGTTTTATCTTGTCAGAATCACTCGATAGTACTAATAATATGGGTTGGGATAACCAAGCCCCTAGCATTGTATCTTGGGTAAAACTAAAGGATAAAGATAATGGTCATATTTTCTTTGTTTACAATACACATTTCCCTCACAACAGTCCTTTTGCCCGAACACAAAGTGCTGTTTATCTTTTAAAAAACATTCGAAAATCAGCAGGTTTCACTCCAACAATTGTATTAGGCAGTTTTCCGGGCAAGAGTTCTGAAGAAGCTTATCAAACTCTAAGAAATAATTGGATTGGATATTCTCCCCTCTGGAACATAACTCACCTCAAAAAAACAACTCACCAACAAGATTCACTCCGGTCATCATTGACCAATAACGAATGTAGAAAATGTATTTATGTCAGTGGGCATTTCTCTGTTAGTAGATACCATATTTTTCCCCACGCCAGTTCCTCTAAAAATCAAACAGGCATTTATGCCAAATTAAAATTTAGAACCTTAAAAAGAAAACACAAAGCAGAAAAGCAACGCTTACTACCCGCTTTAAGTAAGGTTCAAATTTTAAACAATCAAATCATCTTTCAAGATACCGTACTTGTCAAAACCTTAGTCCCCAAACACAATGAAATTATACACTACAAAATTCATAACAACGCTATTCTTGTTGACTCAGGAACGACTCTAGATCAACTTGTTTTAGTTGAAAATAGTGAAATACAAATAACGGCAAGTGCTGATAATTACCACCATTCATCTTCGCAAGCCCAGTTTTTTAGACAGCAAGAAAATAAAATTAGACAAATTAAATATGAGGATAAAAAAATCTCTCAACTGATGGATGGTAAAATCGAATTAAAACCTATTAGTACAATGTTCTTCACGAAAGACATCCAGCTTTTTCTTTCATTAACCCCCAAAAGTTCGATTAATCACATTGAAATCACCGGCACATTGAAAGGTGAAAAGCATTTACCAGACTCCATCATAATACACGCATCGTCAAATGGCGTAAAATATGAACCATTTGACAAAACGCTTATACCTCAAAACAATCTAAACTATGAATATGAACGATTTTGGTGGAAATTTTCAGATCAAACCAATGCACAAAAGATCTCGATACAAATTTTTAACTCACATGAATCTCCGATCTA
This sequence comes from Bacteroidales bacterium, assembly GCA_003249255.1. Classification (GTDB taxonomy): domain Bacteria; phylum Bacteroidota; class Bacteroidia; order Bacteroidales; family Marinilabiliaceae; genus SZUA-582. The sequence continues at coordinate 158,818 of QKJP01000049.1, read as the reverse complement.
TTTAGATGAAATCATTGTTGATTAATCATTCACCACCAATTCGGTTAAATAGCCACTATGTCGTCGCACATTAAAAGCACGATCATCATCCAAAAGCAGATACTGTCCTTTGATCCCTTTTAAAACTCCTGAAATATTTTTTTCTTTATCAAAAGTCACCGTTTTCGGTTTAATCAGATATTCGTTTACCGGATAATTAATTTCCAGTACTTCATCATTCTCCGAAACGTATTTCTTTAATTCAGACGGGAGTAATTCAATAATCCGTTTTTTCTCTGAAAACAAATCAACATCAGAAGCTAATTCATTTTTCAAAAGGCTACGCCAATTGGTTTTATCGCTCAAATGATTCTTTAAGTACACTTCAATAATTCCGGCAGTGTGCCTATTTGGAGTTTCAGCTAAAATGACTGCCTTCCAGGCACCTTGATCAATCCATCTGGTAGGAATTTGTGTACTTCTGGTCACACCCACTTTTACACTTGATGACAACGCTAGATAAACATAATGAGGAATCAAACAATGACTTTGAGCAAACTCAATATCTCGGGCAATACCAAAATGGGCTTTACACTTTTCGGGATGAAGTACACACTCTTCAGTTTCCGGCGCACTCACAAAGCACTTATAACAGAATCCCTGACTAAATGATTTATTTGTTTCAGCCCCACATTTTACACAATTAATCTTACCCAAAAAATTTAAAGAGATTGACCGACCAATAAGTTCGTTCACATCAATTTCTTGCCCACTAAATGTAAGCTTATAATAAACTTCGCTCTCACTTAGCGCCGTTTTCATTTTTGAAATATTACCCTGAACTGACCTCATTAATCCATCAATTTATTTGACTTCACATCAATCAGTTTATATAATTTATCAGATCGTCGAACCTGAACATCTACAGGCATACTAAATACATCACCTTTTTTAGCCGTATCAACTATTTTATAATCTACTCTAATCTCAGGTACTTTAAACTGCAACACTCCTGTAGTAGGCCCCGTAATCAATATTTCATCTCCAACCTTAACATCCTGAGTCTCCATTAGAAATTCGCCAATTTTTAACTTTGAAAAGTAATTGATCCCTTTTCCAATGTACACCTTCTTCTTAGTCGCCTTTGAGCCATACTTATTGCTCCACTCTCCCAGTTTTTGTCCTAAATAATAACCATCCCAAAAACCTCGGTTAAAAACAGTGGCCAATCGCTCATCCCAATCTGCTATTTTTTCATCTGTATAAGTATTCTCAATAACCGAATTAATAGCTTCATTGTAACACTCACATACCGTCTTAACATATTCAGCAGATCGTGCACGACCCTCGATCTTAAAGACCCGAACCCCGGCTACCAACATTTTATTCATAAAATGAATGGTTTTTAAATCCTTTGGTGACATGATGTATTTATTATCCACTTCTAATTCACGACCGGTTTCCTTTTCAGTAACGGTATACCCTCTTCTGCAAGATTGCAAACATCCACCTCTATTGGCAGAAACGTTATACTGATGTAAACTGATGTAACACTTCCCACTTGTAGCCATGCATAAAGCCCCATGAGCAAACATCTCTATCTTAATCAATTCACCTTTAGGGCCGCGAATATCATCGGCAATGATCGAGTCATAAATCTCCTTCACCATATCCATATTTAGCTCACGAGCTAATACAACTACATCGGCGTATCGGGCATAAAACTTAAGAGTCTCAACATTTGAAATATTTACTTGAGTAGAAATATGCACCTCCACACCTTTTTCAAAAGCATAATTTATAGCAGCCTGGTCTGATGCAATAATTGCTGTAACTTTTTCCTCATGAGCTACATCAATAATTTTTTTCATTAATGCCAGTTCACCATTAAAAATAACTGTATTTACAGTTAAATAAGTTTTAATGTTATGCTCATTTGCAGTTTTAACAATCTTACGCAGATCTTCGGTAGAAAAGTTATTTGCAGACCTGGAACGCATATTCAATTGCTCGATGCCAAAATACACCGAATCAGCTCCTCCCTGAATAGCAGCCATTAGCGATTCATACGAACCAACCGGCGCCATTATTTCAACTTCGTTGCGTTTTAAATTATCCATTATTTATCGTTGTTTTTGATCTTGTGAAAGTATTTGTAAATAGGCCTTAGCTTTTAAGCTATCTACACTCGAAGCATTCCCTTCAAAACGGGTAAAATCTTTCTTTTGGAAATTATAAACCTGATATAAATCTTCTTCAACCATTCCCATGTCATCGTTATAATCGAAAAAAGCAAAAGGATGTACTTCTGAGTCGAAGAGATTTTTACTGAATTTAAATGCTTTATTATCGATATCTAACTGACATAATAATGTTCTCGCTAAATCAGTCTGACTTCCAATAGTACTGACGATAGTATCTTTCACCGCCAAAGCTCCTCCCGTCCATAACATTGGAATATGCTTAAACTTAAGAGCGGAAGTTGTGTAATTATCTGGACCTCCAACACCATGATCGGCAATTAAAACAAATAATGTATTATCCCACAATCCTTTTACTTTAACAGTGTCAAAAAATTCTCCTAAGCATTTGTCCAAATAGGCTATCGAATTATGATAATCATTTTCATGCACTCTCTCCATCGGCACAACAAAAGGCTCATGACTACTCAACGTAAAGAAAAACTTAAAATATGGAGAATTAGATTCCTCCATTTCCCTCACCAACCTTCTAAATGTAAATTCATCATGCACCCCCCATTTTTCGCCGGTTTGCTCACTTTCAAAATCATCTTCTGTAATCACTTTATCAAAACCGGATTGGGCAACAAATGAGTCCATATTCATAAACTTGATGTCTCCACCATACATATACATTAAATCCTGATAACCCGCTTTTTTAAATTCTTTCGGCAAATTAGGTAAGTTCAGGGTTTTCTCCGGATAACGTATAATGTTAAACTTAGGTAACACCTGATAGCCGGCAAAGGTTGCTAAAAGTCCTTTATCCGATCGATTACTAGCCGCATAAATTTGTGAAAATAAAATTCCTTCTTTCGTTAACTTGCTAAAGTTTGGTGTGACATCATAACCTCCCAATTCTTTAATATTATGAGCAGCAAAACTCTCTAACAACAGAATAACAACATTCGGTTTTTCAATAGATAGTATTTTAGGATAATTTCCGGATTCCTTCATCAACCCATCAAAAATAGACTCTGCCTGGTTATCCGGTAAATAATTATAATCTAATTGGTTTCTTCTGGCATCTTTTAGCGCAAATACAAATTTCCACAAAGGATTAACCGCAGCTTCATTTGCAAAGGCATCCTTACTAAAGTAGGCAACCCCTGTATTTATAGGAGCAACGCCGAAACTACCACGGATAGGCAATAAAATGGTAGCTGTCACAGAGAAAGCAAGAAGCAATTCCAACCCAAGGATATTCAAAGCTCCGGAATACTTGAATTGGTTTTCTATCTCTCGAACAGCAATTTTATTAAAGAGAATAATCTGTATTCCAGATACAAGTCCCACAGCACCAATAAAAAAGACCGAATGATACCATGGCATATTCAAAAATATAATACTTGGAGTTTTTAAAATTGGAATAACATCTGCACTCAAATGTCTTGACCAATAGGAAAACAGATTAGTATCAGCTAACAAGACAATGGTAAAAACGACTGCAAAAAATCTGGTAAAATAATCAATGCACTTAAAACAAAAACGTTGCGTGATGATTAATGAAATCATTTGCATTAAAAACACAAGAAGCATGACATAACCTGAATAGGATAAATCCAACCGTGTTCCATAAGCAAAGGACTTCACTAAATACCAAAATGAATCGCTCTGAGCATATTTTAAATTAAAAAGAATAAAAATCAAGCGGTGAATCGCAAAAAACAACATCCAAAACAAATAAGTTCGAATGAAATACTTATAAAAATGCTTTATCATTACAACTCGTAAACTACTATAAATTAAAAATGTTCAATCTTAAGAAAGACTATTTAAGATGGTTTCCGTAGAAATATTACCACATTTAAAATGCCCTTCCGGACACGCTTTTTTCCCATGTAAACCACATGGCCTACAGTCTAATTCTTCATCCACTTCCAAAACCAATGAATCATCCGACAAGGGCGTATATCCGAATGCTGGGATTGTAGAACAAAACATAGCACGTACGGGAGCATTCATTGCAGAACAAATATGTAAGGGTGCAGAATCATTAACAAAATTCATTTTAGCACCTTTCATTAATGCAGCCGATTCCATAAATGACAACTCTCCAGATAGGTTTTTTACGTTAGGATGATTTGACATTTCTTTAATCTCTTCACACTCCTTTCTATCGCCAGGTCCCCCCATCAAAAAAAGAACACTTTCTTGAGGCAAATTATTCATTAAATGAATCCACTTATCTTTAGGATATTGCTTCGTAAACCACACCGAGGTTGGAGCTAAACAATAATAAGATTTATCAACTTTTACTTTTTCAAAGTCAGCTTTTACCGGGTATAATTTCGGCATTTGGAAAGAACTATCTGTAATTGATTCAATTAATGATAAATTCCTTTTAACCTCATGATTCGTTTGACCATCTCCTTTCATAACATGCTTAACCGAAGTGGTAAAAAAAGAAGAAAGTGGATTTTTATCAAAGCCAATTTTTAAACTCCCTTTTGAAAAAGCAGTAATTAAACCTGTAGTAAGATACCTTTGAATATTAATAACTACTTCATAATTAGTACATCGTATTTCTTTAATAACCTTAATTAGATTTTTATACTTCCCTTTCCTTTTATCGAAGATGATAATATTATTAACATGAGGATTACTCGCCAACAAGCTTTCATTTCCCTTACGAACAACCACATCTATTTTTGCCTTGGGGTAAAATCTGGCTAATTTCTCAACTACAGGTGTAGCTAATATAGCATCCCCAATAAATGCAGTTTGAACAATTAAAAACGACTTATACAATTTCTGGTCTCTCTTCTCCTCAATCTTATACGACAGATAGTCCTCTAGGTTGGATATCATTTTATCAATTGTAAAATGAGTTTCTACATGAATTCTTCCTTCAGTACTAAATTTTTCCCTCAAACCTTCGTCTAACATTTGATTAATGGCAGCGTAAATCGCATCAGAATCTGAAGGGGGGACAATAATTCCATGCTTACCACCTTCCATTAATTCACTTACCCCATTAACTTTGGTACAAATAACCGGCAAACCAATGGACAAGGCCTCCATAACGGCATTAGGCATCCCCTCATACAATGATGGTAACAAAAATACATCTGCTCCTTTTAATAAAGACGGAACATCTTTTCTAAAACCAAGGAAGAAAATATTTCGATCCAAATTATACTTGACAACTAAGGCCTTTAAGGACTTCTCTAACTTTCCTTTGCCTGCTATAAAAAAATGCACATGAGAATTATCTTCCACAACCTTTCGAGCTGATTCAATTAGGTAAGAAAATCCTTTTTGACTAGTAAGTCTGCCGGTAGAGATAACAGCAATAGGCTTTTTCCCATTTAGATCCTTTCTAAAATATGCACTATAATCAAATGGAGCAACGTTTTCCTCCGGTCGCTCAACCCCATTATGAATAACCTTTACATAATCATTATCCCACCAACCATAACTATCATACTCCTCTTTTATGGTTTTTGTATTTGTAATAATTCCATCACAAAATGGTTTAAAGAAGTATTTATACTTTCTTGAATTATGAAGCAATTGAACACCTTGACGCCCAATTACTGAAGGAAATCCAAGCTCCCTTGCTACTAAACCTGAAATCCTAACATCTTTATTTTGGCACCCAATGATTAACTCGGTTTTATTAGAAGCAACAAACCTTTTAATGGAATAATAACCTAAAACACTAAAGTCACTATAAATACAAATGGGAAAGATGGGTATACCAGCTTCTTGTGCTTTACTTTGAATAATAGAATTGGGCAAACAGGCAATGGTCACATCATGCCCTCTACTGCGCAAACCATTTGCAGCAAGTAGCATCCATTTTTCACCACCTCCCCATTTTGACCTACCAATGGAATTTATAAAAAGAAGTTTCATTTATCTAGGCATATTTTACTCATGGCTTATTTCTATGATTTCTAAAATTGAATTTTCCTGCAAGAAGAAATAAAATTTGCAGCGAATTTATTGAATATTAAAAACTATCTAAAAAATTTATACAAAAAAAGGCTATCCATTTAAGGATAGCCTTCCTGTTTTTTATTTAAAAATTCAATTAAAACTGCTTAACAAGTGATTGCACTGCTTTTGCACAACCTTCTGAACCTCCTTTGAAGGAGAATAATAAATTATATACACCAGTCTTTCCACAAATGAATTCAAACTCATTGTACAATTTCCCATTGTGCATGTTACTGGCTTCTAATTTATCACCTTGCTTTACTTGCAAAATAATCTGTTCAGGATTTGTATCGCCATTCGCTAAGTTAAACTTATACTGCGTTCTACTCTGCAAAACTACAGAAAACTTAACGTATCCTGTTTTTGTATCTTTTTTATCCTTTACTAACTCAATAGTATAATCCTTAATATATTGACTTTCGCCCATTTCTTTCAACGCTTGCTTCAACAAATCGTCACCGCATTGAGCGTATGAAGCATAGGACATTGATAAAAGTACAATTAAACTAAATATAATTTTTCTCATTGGTTCATTTTTTTGTGTGATTTCGAATAAACTTCTCTTCAATAACTTAATCAGCTAAAACGAATTATAACACAACAAATTCTCTAATAACTTCAATTTCTTTTATAATGGCTTTAAGTGTTTCATCGGAAATTTCGACAATACTCTTTTCATCTTGTACGATCACTAATTTGCCATCTTTTTCCATACTTTTTGGTTCAGAAAACTCTGTTGTAATCTTTACGCTTTCATAAGCTTTTTCAAGAACTGCAATTTTGGAAGCCAACTCAGCAAAACTTTCATTTTGAGAATAATTGTTTAAAATAATCATCAAAATATTAACGATATCCTTTTGCTCTGCCAAACGGTCAATTAAATCCTGATTTTTTGTAGCTTCAATTGCTTTTGCCGTAATATACAATCCTTCGATAGAAGCACCGGTAACAATTAAAGATGAAACGTTACTTCTTTTTTGACTACGAAGGTATGAATCCATCTTATTGAAACTGGAAACTGAAATCTCCATCAAAGAATCTAAATTATTGCTATTCGTAGCTACTCTCTTCAAAGAATTGAAATCAAAAAACTGGCCAACTTTAATTCCATCTGCAAGATTTTTAATAGCTAACAAATATGATACCACAATCGTATTCTTATCAAATGTGTTAATGTATCCTAAATCAGCACTGTATACACCTAAATTTAATGCACGTTTAAAACTGGTATCGTATTCATCTACCTTTTCCGTATTATTAAGTATTTTTTGAGAGAATTCAACACCTGAACTCTTGATCAAATTCGCCATTTCAACAGGTGATGATACATTTTGAATAACATCGCCAATCACTTCTTCTGATAATTCTAAAGGAGCATCTGATGCTAATGAATCTGTTATCGCTAATTCATCTGAATCTGAACTCTTATTGGATGACCCTGTGCAAGCTGTAAAGAACTGTGTGCTTGCAACAATCAAAGTCAGGTAAGTAAGTTTTTTTAACATCGCTTATTAATTTTAAATTTTCACTGAGTTTCTTATACTGGTATCTCCTATAAAATGTTACTTTTTTAGGAACTTTAAATCATTAAAATAATCCAAAGACTTCTTTAATAGATCAAAATACAAAGCTGCATAGAGCAAAATGGTCAATAACCAAACTACTGTAATATTGAACCATAAGGTATCATAATATTTGCCTCCGAAATGCTTTTCAGGTGCAAAAAAATGAGTTCTAAAATCGATAAAACTACTTGGTTCAGGAGTCTGATAGATCGGATCTATCATTTGAACTAACTTATCTCCATCTCTTAGGATGCGATTCTTTTCAAATACTTTTCTCACGATATCAGAAATTGTCTCATTGAAATAATCATCTTTAATTCGATTAAACTTTTCTTTGTCCTTTCGAATATTTCTAGAGATAAAATCATCCTTCTCTTCATTTGCACTAAAGAAAATTTTATTATAATGTTCTTTTAGTGCTGCTAAGTACGAATCAGTTTTTGATGCAACTTCTGGGGTGAAATCATCTATATTAAGCTTATTCAATTCAACAAATGAAACATCCGGTACCCTTTTTAATTCTTTCAAAACCTCATTGTGCAACAATGCTAGATCGGCTATAAATTGCTTCTTATTATCCTCCCCATTTTTCGCATAATGTTTCCGACAATCATTTAAAACTTCTTCTAATTTCGGAATATAAAACACTGATTTAAAATCAGATTTACTTTCCTTTAGCTCAATATCAAAAATATGCTTTTTGAAATTATTATGCTTAAACTGATGTACAATTAGCCCTTCATAAATATAACGAGAAGGCATAACTTCAGCAACTAAAGGTACTTTATCTACACTTGTAAAATCTTTATTAAGTTTATCAAACGTAAACATAGCTCCACCTAACACCATTTGTGGGATCATTACCAATGGAATTAAGATATAAATGGTAATGATAGAATTAAATGATGCAGACAATATCAAACCTAAAATATTTGCAAATGCCGAAACAGAGAATAACGCCAACCAAAACTCGAAATTCATCCCTTTTATTCCAAGAATTGTATTCCCTACTAAAACAAAAAGTAATATTTGAATGGCCGAAATTGTAAATAAGATTACAATTTTGGACGCTAAGTAACTCGATCGACTCAGATTTAGAAAGGACTCTCTCTTTAATATTTTTGCATCCTTAAAAATTTCTTCAGCACTAATTATTAAACCAAAGAATAAGGCCACAATGATACCCATAAAAATATAAGGAGCAATATTTTCATTCTCCCTAAAAATGTACACATCTGATTCAGGATCGGCTATATACCTAATCAGAAATGCAAGAACAAAACCCAAAATTGGGGTTTCCAGAAGATTTAATAATATATATTGCGTATTACTAATTTTTGAAAAGAAATCGCGTAACGTATATATCTTAAACTGTCTAAACCATGAAGGTATATTTAAAGATTTTGGTGGTGCAGATTGAACGCGTTCTACGGTAGGTAAGGTAATATTCTCTTTATAATGTGAATGCCATTCTTCGGGTGAGGTTTTTCGTTTATTGGTATAATTCCCATACTCATCAATAACATTAGCGTCTATAATGTTAAAAATTAATTCCGGGTTCAAATTACCACATAAAGTACACTCTCCCACATCACTATTAATTTGCGCATCTAATCGCTTAAAATAGATAAGTGATTCACTAGGGTTACCATAATATGCCGGATAACCTCCAGTATCAAGAATATACATCTTATCAAACATCTTATAAATGTCTGATGATGGTTGATGAATAACTACAAAAATCAACTTACCTTTTAAAGCCAATTCACGCAATAAATTCATCACATTTTCTGAATCTCTTGAGGATAATCCTGAAGTAGGTTCATCCACAAAAAGAATTCCTGGTTCTCTAATTAATTCCAGAGCAATGTTCAAGCGTTTTCGTTGACCACCACTAATCATTTTATTTAACGGCGACCCAACCTTTAAGTTGCGACGTTCAAATAAACCTAAGTTGGTTAAAGTATTATTAACAAGCTCATTAATCTCCTCTTCTCCTTTGTCCTTAAAACAAAGTTTTGCATTGTAATAAAGATTCTCAAAAACAGTTAATTCTTCAATCAATAAATCATCCTGAGGAATATATCCAATAATTCCTTCTACATGTTCACGGTCTTTATGAAGATTATACCCATTAATAAGTACTTCTCCTTCCGTTGGTGTTTCAATGCCGGAAAGCACATTCATCAAGGTTGTCTTACCGGCACCACTGGCCCCCATTATACCAATCAGGCGTCCTTGCTCTTCCTGTATATTAATATTCCGCAAGCCAATACCACCAGTTTTAAATTGGTATTTAACATCATTGACTTCAAAGGATATTTTAGGCGCAGAAGAATCTGATAGGAAATGAGATACAGCATCTGTATAATAAACTGGTTTTCCAATTGGAAGTTTTATAAAGCTACCTTTGGGAAACAAATAGATTCGACGGTTATTTACCGTCAAACCATTTAAAAACAGATCCTGTTGTCCGGTATATCTAATGAAATATAGCCCGGCACTTTTAACGCGTAAAATAAATACATTCCCATCTAAAGTACCGGAATGAATATATTTAGCATTTTCAAAGCTTAGATCAGTTTTATCGTTGACAATCAGAATATCCGGTAAATCAAGCTTAGATAATTCATCATTAATTACATAAGCCTCAATGGATTCAATTTCTTCTTTTGGAAGTTTGAAAACATCGGCAACGGTATTAATGATGTGCATTCTATTTGAAGAGAACTTTCGATCGGCATTAACCAATTCATATAACCTAACAAGAACTACAACCTTCTGCTCCTTATTAAGTTTTTTATTAATTTTCTTACAAGTCCCAACAATTTTTACAGAATCTCGCATAGAAGTGCGGGCAACTTTACCGTCAGCCTCTTCTTCTAATTCCCGCCTGCTAAGCTCTGCAGATTTAAGAAAAAGTGAATAATACTCCGCTACAGCCTCAGCTGCAAGCTGTTGCTTTAAAAATGTTTTAACATAAGCCTTTTCACTATCTTCAGCACCTCCATCTTGTTTGGCTATTAAACCAAACAATTGCATCAAGGCCTTTAGTATTTCTTCACTCATACCTGATTCTCTTCAAAAATATTTTTAGTCTGTGTATGAAATATATTCAAAAGGTATTTCTACTATATCAGCATATTCTTCCCCGGCTTCTAGCATATCTTCTTCTTCTGCATGATAATGCCATTTGATTACAACATCGTTATCATTTTCTGCGATTTCCTCAAATTTCAACAATATATCAAGAATAATTTTAGAAGAAGCAGTATTGAAATACTCAAGATTAAAAACAAATTCAGTTTTTGCATTAGGATCTTCAGCATACCCATCAATCCAATTTAATATTGGCTCATAAAACATGTTAACATCCTCTGGTAGAGAACGTCCTGAAATTTCAAATTTATTATTACCCTTATCTAAGATAACATTAGGAGTATCGTCTGTCCCTGGTATATTTATTACTTCCATTATATTCTAAATTTAAACACGAGTTATTGATGATGTTAAAATAAAAAAGCTAACTTCCTCATTCAACTTTTTAAACTGATAAGTTAGTTTATTTCCTGATTTTTTTGCTATGTCAATAAAACCAAGTCCAGCACCTCCCTTGTCGGAAATACGTCCCTCTTTCATTTGAGTTTTGTATAAGTCTGATAAGCCTTTCTTATCAAGACTATTAATATGCTCTAAACTTTTTTCAAGGCCTGGAATCTTATCATTTTTAATAATATTCCCGGTTGTAACATTATAGCTATCAACACCGTTGCTAACCATAACAATACCCCTTTTTCCTTCTTCCTCTTCTTCATCCGTTAAAGAATCAGCATGCTTACTAATATTTTGCAAGCACTCTACCATCACATTAAACACTTTCCGTTGAACAGTATTAGATTCTTCACTCTTTGCAAGGTTTCGTTCCGTTAAGGAGGTAAATGTCTTAGTAATTTCCTGAGTTACTTCCCCTTCATAAACCAAATTAATTTCATTGGTTTTCATCGACTTATACATTTGATATGCAAAATCTAGAAAGACATGTTTTTCATTATTATCACTCATAGTTAACTTGTCTATTATTCCTCAAAGTGGCATTTTTATAACCTCTTTGACGTTTTATGTTTATCACAAATTTAAGAAGATTGCATTAATTGCAAAATGCCCAACTACTAATGTAATAAAATTAGTTACTAAATAGAATACTTTTTTAAATAAACTAGTGCAAAATTAAACCCAAAAATCATGCCTCTATAATTCATCCAATGACCTAATTCAATAAATTACCAAAGTAAAAAAAATAATATTTCCAGATTATGCAATCGTTCCTACCTTTACTACTCCTCTATTTTTATTATTTTTACCCAAAATTGATAGAAATCAAATGGGGCATATTAAAACGTTTACCAAAAGGTTAAAAGAATTCTATATATTAAAAATCTACAGATATAAATTTAATATAAATAAGCATAGCCAATCATTCTTAAGTCAATATAACTCCACTGCATCAAGCAATAATTTAGCTCGTTATGTAGTTTATAGTTTTTGGACAGGAGAAAACAAAATGAGTGAAGATCGAAAAAAATGTTTCGATTCTATGAAAAATATCGATATCCCTATAAAACTAATTACACCAAATAATATACAAGAATATGTTTTAGATGATCATCCTTTACATGAAGCTTATGATTATTTATCGCTTGTTCACAAATCAGATTATCTAAGATGCTATTTTATGCATCATTATGGAGGAGGTTATGCAGATATAAAATACTATGATAAAAAATGGCACAGGTCTTTTTCCAGATTAAATAAAAATAGTAACAAATGGTGCATCGGATACAATGAAATAAACAAAAACTCGGTAGCCCCAATTGGAGGTACACTTGGCAAAGAATTAAGAAAATTTTACCCAAAAGTTATAGGTAATTGCAGCTATATTTTCAAAGCTAAAACAGCATTTACGGATGAGTGGATTAATGAACTTCATAAAAGGCTCGATAAAAACTTAGATATTCTCAAACTACACCCAGGCAACACTATGGGAGACAATGAAGGTTACCCTTTAAAATGGACTGAAATATTGGGTGATATCTTCCACCCATTATGCCTAAAATATTCTCATAGAATAATACATGATAACAATTTAAAAGCTTGTTTTAACATTTCGTATAGATAATTATAATATTTACTACTTGCTATTAACAAATAGATAACATATTAATACCAAATTATTGAGTCATACAATATACATAACTATTTTTAACAATGAGTTCTATAGAATTTTTAATACACTCAAAAAATGAATCCCAAAGTTTCTATTGTAATCCCAGTATATAATAATTCAAGTTTAATCGACGAAACAGTTCAATCTGTTGTATCTCAAGACTATTCTAATTTTGAAATTACAATTGTTAATGATGGATCAACTGATAACAGCGATGAAACAATTAAGACTATAATTGGCAAATACTCAAATATAGTAATCAAATATATCAGCCAATCTAATCAAGGTCCGTCTAGTGCACGAAACAATGGTGCCAAATTGTGTAATGGAAAATACCTACTTTTTTTGGATGGTGACGATAAAATTGATCCTACATATATTAGAAAATGCGTACAGTATTTAGAAGAAAATAGTGCAGTAAGCATTGTTTATAGTGAGTCTGCATTTTTTGAGGCTCAAAATGGCCCTTGGATATTACCTCTTTATAGCCAAGAACAATTACTAAAAGAAAATTGCATTCATATTTCTGCAGTTATAAGGAGTGAAGCATTTAACAATGCTGGGGGATTTGATGAAAAACTTAGGTATAATGAAGATTGGGAACTATGGATAAAAATAACTTCACTGTCAAATAGTGGGGTTTATAAAATACCTGAAACCTTGTTTTATTATCGCAAAAGAACAGATGGTACCTCTCTAACTGATCAAACTGACCGCAACTACTCTTCTGAAAAAAGTCGAATATATATATACAACAAACACTACCATTTATACAGAAAGGCAGGGCTTGGTTTTAATAAATTAATGTCAGCGACACATGAGGCTTATAAATACAAAAAAAAGTATTACAATATTTGGTATAAAAGGCTCTACTATAAATTCAAAAGGTAAAAAAATACAATCCCATAAAAAAGAGGATCCAAGGAAGAACGGCAAGTTAGGAATTAACATCTACATAACTGATAATAATAAACTCATCGTTTAAAAAACGCTATTATAAATAGATTTTAAGTCTATATATGACACAAAAGTTTATTCACTCATATACCTAATCTTTAATCGCTCCTCGCTTGTTCATTAAATAATCTCTATATGCAACGAATATATAATACAAGCTTTTAAATTTACTATCTCCAGATATAATATTATGACGTATTCGCTTTTTTATTGTTTGCTTACATAGTTTAAGATGAATAGGAAAGTTTTTTTTATATTTCTTTTTTAAATATAATCCATTTCGAACTATATAATATAATCTAAGAGGATCATGAAGTTGAATTCTTTTCTTTGAAAAGAAATATCGCTTCTCTTTTTCATTACCTATAAAATGAATAAGAAAAGCCCCTTGAACTAAAAGAACTTGAAATCCAGATAAGTTCATTTTAAAACAAAATTCAGTATCAACATCATCAATAAAATAATCCTCCTCATAACCCTTTATAGTCTCCCAAGCATGAACCGAAACAATATTTCCTGAGGTTATTACGGCATCCATTGTCTTAAACCTAATATCAATTGTTGTTTTTGGTATATTTGATGTGGCCTCTGGAGATATAATTCCTAAACTTGATTTATCAATGGTTTTAAATACTTCAAAAAAGCAGTCATCAGGAAACATTGAATCTTGATCCATTGTTAACATCCATTTTGCACCACTTTCTTTTGCAAGTGAAAACCCAACATTTAAAGCTTTAGCCACACCATAATTTCGGGAAAAAGCTTGATATACGATTTTATTTGAAAATCTACTAAATAACTGCTTTTCAACAATAGTTACAGGATTTGGAGTATTATCTAGCACATATAATTTATCGCAATAATCAATATATGTAGAAATATTACGAAGTACTTCTGGCAAATTTGGATTGAATAAAAGAATCACACCAGCCATTTTTAAATCTTCCATGGATTAGGAATTATTTTTTTTTGATTGATAATTAGCAGCATGATCAGAAAGTCCAGCATCTGTATATTTCTTAATATCTCGTTCTAAATGACCAAATTTTTCAGAATAATAAGCCCCTGATGCATGTAAACACTTTATCCCTTTTAACAATCCACTCTTCAAAGAAAGTTTCGTTTTTAATAGATTCGACAACACTCCATCTTCACCATTTTTCATATTCAATCTTTTAAGATAGAATTTCCAACTAATCTTTTTAAAGTCCTTCCGCCTAAATATGGTACACCATCCTCCAGTAGGCCCTTCTGAAATAGTAACATTTCTTTTCTGAATATCGACATAAAAAGATTCAGAAGGTTTGGCTCCATTTGTATATTCATTCTGAACTACATCCAAAGCAATATATCCAAAGTCTCGCGCATTCAGCAAACAATTAACCAATTCATAATCAAAGTTTGGCGGAAACTCAATAACATCATCATCGACAATTATTATATATTCACCTTTTGATTTGAAAAGCAAATATTTATACGCATTCAAACCTTTGTTTCGTTTGCAAAAAGTAATTTTAATTTGGTTTTCTTTTTTAGCGTATTCTTTGAGTAAACTAACGCTGCCATCGTTAGATCCATTATCCACAATTAAAAATTCAAATTTATATTTGTAAGACAAATTTTCAAAAAAAGATTTCATACAAAGTTCCACAAAAGCTTTCCTATTCCAAGTAAGCATCACAAAACTAATGACAGGTTTGATTTTCATTTTTTCAACTATTTTAGTTCGTGAAGATAATAAATAATTTCAAGGTCATTTTTTGAGAAAATATTCACTATTATAAAAAAAATCAATAGTATATATTATTTTTGTTAAATTTCAGAACATGTACAAGCAAAACAGGTCAGTTTCAATAGCTCTAGCTACCTATAATGGAGGGAATTTTTTAAGAGAACAACTTAACTCATTAATAAACCAATCATACAGAAATATAGAGATCATAATATCAGACGACTGTTCTTCTGACGACACTCTATCGATCTGCAAAGAATTTGCTGATATAGATCATAGAATTAGATTAGAAACAAATATTACAAACATAGGCTTCAATAAAAATTTCGAAAAGGCAGTTTCATTATGCTCTGGAGATCTGATTGCCATTTCAGACCAAGATGACATTTGGCTTCCTTACAAAATTGAAAAAATGCTAGATGCATGGGAAGATGACACTCTTTTAATGCATCATGGCTATAAAGAATTTACTTCAAAACCTCTTCCGCCAATTTGCATTACCAATGAAAAGGATATGCGTTTTTGTACTGATATGAGATATATTATTGCAGGAAACTTCATAACCGGATGCACAACTTTGTTCAAAAAAGATCTTCTGGAATCAGCTCTACCTTTTCCTGAAACTGTTATTTATGATTGGTGGTTAGGCGTTTGTGCTTATAACATGGGGAAAGTCCAATTCTTATACGAAAATCTCATATACCACAGAAGACATGACACCAGTGCTCACTTTAGCATTGAGCGAAGTCGAAGAGATCATTTAGCTTTTATTTACAATAACACTCAAGCTTTAATAGACTTAAATGCTTTTAACGAAAAAGATAGATTGTACGCAGAGAAAACAGTAAGCATATACAGGCGATTGCTAAATTCTCGCTTTTCATGGAAAGCATTCTTATGGTTTTACAAAACAAGAAACGTTAAGCTATGGCATAAACGTGTAAAAAAGCACCCTTATTTCTCTATGCTTTTACAAACATTTAAGTTAGCTCGTGGCTCAAAACACATTGCTTCTTTTGAGCATAATTAATTTAAACTTCGAGTAAAAGCTCCTCTAGCTTTCGAATTGTATTGCTATGAGTAAAACGCTCCAAGACACTCTTTGCACCAACAACACAACTAGATATCAACTTTCTATCATTCAACAACCTAGCCATTTCACTAGCCATTGTATTAAAATCACCGACAGGCACAAGTAAACCTGCTTTTCCATCTTCTAATAGCTCCGCTACACCAGTTTCACATTTAGTAGCAATTATAGGGATCTCTAAAGCATGAGCTTCAATTAATACGGTCGGCAAGCCTTCAAACTTAGATGAATGTACTAAAAGCCGACTATCTTTTATCCATCTAAATGGATTGATTTCAAAACCTTTAAACAATACATCATTTGAGATACCCAATTGACGACACAATTCCACTAACATATTTGCATCTCGTCCTTTTCCTAAGATAACAAGCTTTTCATCAATTCCATACTCGTTTTTACATAAAGCAAAAGCCTTCAAAAGAGTAACGTAATCTTTTTGACTTTGATCTAGTCGTCCAACTGCTATAATATAATTTCCAATTTCATCTTTTACTTGAGGAACGCTATTAGCAAACGATCTTATTTGATCAACATCAATAAAATTATAAATACTTATCACTTTATCATTTGCGTTGGGAAAGTGCTGCAAAAATTGATCCTTCATTTCATTACAAATAGTAATAACTTTACTATAGTGATTAAGCGTATGTACAAGCTTTAAATTCTTCTGTGCATTATTTCGGTTTAAATGATTTAGACTAAAGTGGCAATAAATAACAGACTTAGACCCAGATAAAAAATTGGTATACTTCATTAACGCCATCCCATAATCCACCACAACATCCGCTTCTGCAATACATTTCTTTAAAGTTTTTCTTAAAATGAAACGACGAAAATTCACAAAAAAAAGTTCTTCTACAATTTTATAACCTATCGGAAGTTTTTTTAAAAGTCGCTCCGCTCGAAAGTAATTAAGAATATGACTACCTACTATATATTTCACTTCAACTCCTTGCGGAACTCTATTTAATAAATTTTCTTGGCCAGGCGTCTTAAATAAAATAATTAATCGTATTATAAACTTCTCCTTATCAATTTTACTCAACAACTGAAGCAATGTAGTTTCTATACCACCAGCTAAAAACAAGGAACAATAAAAATCAATTCGTTTCTTCATCACCAGACAACTCTTTTAACCCAATTTTTGCTTTTATGATATCAGAATTAATCACCTTTTCAATCAATACATCATTCTTTTGAAGTCTACTTCTATCATTTTCTTGATGATAAAGATGATAAGCTACAATTGCTCCTTTTATATTTTTTCTTTTAATACCAGCATGAGAAAACCTCACCGCTAAATCAGAATCTTCTCTTCCCCAACCTTCATACTGCTCATCAAAACCATTTACACTAAAAATATCACTTCTCCAAAAGCCCATGTTTGCACTTTTAACACTTCGAAGTGGGGATTGAGAACCTTGAATTAAATGGTGAATAAAAGGTAAATAAATAGCGTTAAATCTATTACTTAGCCCTTTTGACCAAAACCTTACATTTATAACCTTATTCTCTATTAGCTGCTTTGTCAATTCAGAGGATAATAGAGCTCGACTTCCCATTATATATTCACCTTTCACAATATTTGATTTATAACCTTTTATGAAATGCTTATGCATAATTATATCACCATCTATAAATACGATATAGTCACTCGAAGCAATCAAAATGGCATTATTACGGCTTTTAGCAGCGCGAAATCCTTTATCTTCAATCCATGAATGATGTAAAGGAATCGGAAATTTTTGTTTGTATTTAATAATAAGATTTTCTGTTTCTCGAGTTGATCCATCATCAGCAATAATTACCTCATTTGGCATTACTGATTGCTGCAACACACTTAACAACACTAATTCTAATGCATCTGGTCGATTGTAGGTTGTAATTATTAAAGACAATGTCATGATTTATTGTTCAATTGGTTGGAGTCGAAAATATTTTTCAAGCACTAATAATGAAATTAATTTTTCTTGTTTATAATCTTTAAACTTCTCAATATATAAATGAGCATTCTTGATAATTCCCAAGGCTTCTTCTTCATGATCCAAATAATAATTCAACTTCTCTTCTAAGTCACTAAAATCATCTTTAATACATACATAATGATAATCGGGTATAAGTTTGCCTTCCATAAACCAAGTTTCATATCTTGGCTTTGGCATTACAGCAAGCGAATTAGAAGACATTACCCATTTTAAATTTGTAGCAACATCATTTCCTTCTAGACATAATACAAATTTATATTCCAACTGTTCTAAAATACTTAATTTAGGTCTTAAGAATGCTCCACCTGTCTCGGGTTTATTGACTTGTCCTAAATTACAGAAATGAGCATCTATATATTTATTTAGAAACAATATTCGATTTGTTTGATTGCTTTGAATATTTCCTCTCCAAACAAGTTTATCCTTCTTTGCATAAAAATCGAATGGATCCTTTATGAATAAAAAATGCCGAATACTATTCAACTTCAGTAAAACCGAATTCATATTATTATCAGATATTGGTCTACTTTTGACAATAGCAGGCGCTTCAGGTATACCGATTATATCACCAAACAACGGCCATATTTTGTATCTATTTGAAAAATATCTAATTAAACGATACACATCAAAAAAATAGGCTTTAGGTTTTATTTTTATAGTGTACTTTATTAAACTAAGATGTCTTCTATCAAATTCATACTGACTCTGAAGTTTATTATAGTAGGACACTCTATCCAAACACTCTCTATCTAGTTTTTGAGCCTTCTTGATATAGTGAGGTAGCATCCATCTAAAAATACAATTTGGAACAACAATCCTCCAATACCCCATCAAATAAAACAAAAACTTGTTTCTTTTAAACTGGAAGGATCTAAACTTTTTAATCCCAAAAATATTATTCAAAAGGAAGCAACACATCACCCCGTTTTTCAATTAATTTTGGTGCTCTCTCATTTAATTGGCGTCCGTCTAAAACCAATTCATATTTTATCAAGTATGAATAAGCCATTTCTCTGGCATTAAATAAATCATTCGCATAATCATGACACCTTTTGGGAGAGTATAAGTCTTTAGTTTTAATAGCCTCCGCTAATTCCGCAGAATTATTTGATAAGAAGCCCACATCTCCTTTTACAAGTTCAGGTAATGATCCATAAGTAGTTCCAAAAACCGGACAACCAAAAAACAAACTTTCGATAATGGCTAATCCAAACGGTTCATGCCAACGGATCGGATATACCAAACCTTTAGAATGATTTAAATACTTACCCTTAGCTTCATTATCAACCATACCGGCAAATTTCACAGAAGGATACGGTGTGAAACGAAAGCCTTGCTTAAAGTCAATTCGATTGCCACCCATGACTAGAAATTTCTCATGAGCAGCTCGTGCAATTTCAATGGCTCCTTGCACATTCTTTTTTTTCCAACCGGCATGTCCTAAAAAATGATAATAATTTCGATCATTATATAAATCCGGCATTTTAAACTCAGCCCAATCTAAACCATTGTATACATAGGATTTTGATCCAAAGCGTTCAGCATGATTCTGTGAAATAAAAACAGTATTTATATCCAGCTCAACCAAAGAGTCTTTATTATTATCATGTTGCGTAATAACATATGGAATTTCGATTGGCTCATTTGGTTGAAAATGAAAGTGTACCACATCAGTATCTTCCGGCAACTGATCGGCTAAAAGTCTATTAGGATCAATAATTTGAACATCTGCAAAAGAACAATGAGATCCCTCACGAACTAAGAAAGTTACATGATGCCCTAATAATTGTAGTTCCTTTCCAAGTGCCCATATCACCCTTTCAACTCCACCATAAAGATGAGCCGGTATAACTTTATCACTCGCAATAACAATATTCATCGATAATTATAAAAAGCCTTTTGTTTTAGACAACAGCTGTAAATACTTTTTCATTCCCGCTTCTAAAGTCATAAACTCATCACTGAAACCCGATCGCCTTAAATTAGTGATATCTGCCTTAGTAAAGGCTTGGTATTTACCCTTTAAATGTTCCGGAAAAGGAATAAACTTAATGGCACAATCATCTTTTAACTTACTAAAAACATTCGCCATATCAAGAAAGGAGCGTTCTTGTCCTGTTCCACAATTAAATATACCACTTTTGCCGGATTTCAGGAAATGAAGCACAACTTTAACAACATCTTCTATAAAGATAAAGTCTCTTAAGAAATTTTCACTCCCTTCAAAAACTTTAATTTCTCCACTTTCGTTGGCTTGATTAAAAAAATGAAAAGGTACAGATGCCATACTTCCTTTATGATTTTCCTGATACCCATATACATTAAAATACCTTAAACCAACAACTTGGGAGTCAATTTCGAATTTAACATTCTGCCGAACATAATTATCAAAAATACATTTTGAAAAAGCATATCCGTTTAAAGGGTATTCACACATTGGATTTTCACAAAAACCATCATCTCCATTACCATAAACCGAAGCACTTGAAGCATAGATAAATGGAATTTTATTTTCTAAAGAATAGGCCAATAATGTTTTTGAATACTCATAATTATTGCGAATTAAATAGTTAGCATCTAACTCAGTAGTAGCAGAACAAGCGCCTTGGTGAATAATAGCCTCAATGCCATGAAAGTCGTTTAATCGATTTATAAAATCGGTTTTATCAATATAATCACTATACTTTAAACGATTTAGGTTTAAATACTTTTGGCTATTACCAAGATTATCCACAATCAATATATCTGAATGCCCAAGTTCATTAAGACCTTTAACAATATTACTTCCGATAAATCCGGCTCCACCTGTTACAACTATCATAATGTGATATAAATGCTTTTCAGCAAAGGTAAAAATTATATTTATTCAATCATCAAATCTATTTGAGCAGCAACCATTTCAGGTTTGATGTCATATAAGCATTTCTTTTCTTCTTTAAGCTTACATTTCACGCTCCCATCTTTAGTACACGGACGGCAAGGCAAATTAACTTCCATCACTTTAATATTTGGACTGGATGGAAAACCAAATGCCGTGGGACCAATAAGCGCAATCCCTTTTTTATGAAACAAATCAGCTGCATGCAAGAAACCGGTATCTCCACTTATTACAAATTGGGAATTTCTAACAACACAAAAACTTTCTATTAAAGATGTCTTACCTGCTAAGTTTATAATTCTTTCGGGAGCAACAGACCTTATTTCTTCACAAAACGAATCGTTAGGTCCACCTAATATAACAAAATAGCAATCCGATTTTAACTCTGCTAATGTTCTCCAATATTCAACAGGCCATCGTTTTAAAGACCAAGCTGCTGAAGGCACTATTGTAATCCAATTAACATTATCAGGTATCTGTGATAACACCAAAGCATCAACTTTCTGATTAATTTCTTCTTTAAACAACCATCCTTCAAATGGAACGTTAAATTCTTGAATGCCCCATTTTTCAATAGGCTTTTGGAATGAAGCTAAGGCTTTAAAAGGCTTTGGTAATAAATTCAATCGAAACTTAAATAAAAGAAAGCGTTTAAAACGAGCCTTATATCTCGTTACCAGATTAAGTTGACACAAACCCAAAGGACATAATATAGCCTTTAAAATATTAGATCGTATATTACTATGGGCATCATAAACAAAGTCATAACCTTCTTTTCTCAATTGAAATCCAAGTTCAATTACTCCTTTAAATCCCTTTTTTCGATCAAATTCCCATAAGTGATCAATTCTTGGATCAATCTTTAACAAAGAAGCTAAGTCTGACCTAACGACCCAATGAATTTCAGAATTAGGGTATTTCTCCTTAATCCCACTAACAACTGACATACATTGAATAATATCACCTATGGAACTTAACCTTATTATTAATATTTTATCATTCATTCTATTAAATATGCCCGATTTATTTCGCTAGCAGCAAAGAAGCAAAAAAATCCCGACCTTTCGACCGGGACTTTTATATTAAAATCTATTTCTATCTATGAATTAAAATGGTAAGCTTATTATTTTTACATTCAAGCATTCCACTTTCACAATCGTACATCTGTTCATGCCCACTTTTACTAATCACACGAATTTGCCCTTTAGTTAAAACAGAAATAACTGGCGCATGATTCTTAAGTAGAGTAAAGCTGCCTTTTTCTCCGGGAACTGTAACCAAACCAACATCCCCTTCAAAAATAAACTTATCTGGTGTTACTATTTCGCAGTAAAGATCCATTACATTTGTTTTGCTTGTAGTAATAATTTTTCACCTTTTTCAATGGCTTGCTCAATTGTACCGACAAGGTTAAAGGCTGCTTCAGGATACTGATCTACTTCACCATTCATGATCATATTAAAACCTTTAATGGTATCTTCAATTGATACCAAAACACCTTGCAAGCCGGTAAACTGTTCAGCTACAAAGAATGGCTGTGACAAGAAACGTTGAACACGGCGGGCACGATGAACAACTAATTTATCTTCTTCAGATAACTCTTCCATACCCAGAATGGCAATAATATCTTGAAGTTCTTTATAACGCTGAAGAATTTCAATTACACGCTGTGCAGTATTATAGTGAGCATCTCCAACAATTTCAGGTGTTAAAATTCGAGAGGTTGAATCCAATGGGTCAACTGCCGGATAAATCCCTAACTCAGCGATTTTACGACTCAATACCGTAGTCGCATCCAAGTGAGCAAATGTTGTAGCCGGAGCCGGATCCGTTAAATCATCTGCCGGCACATAAACAGCTTGTACAGATGTTATGGAACCGCTCTTGGTAGAAGTAATACGCTCCTGTAAGGCACCCATCTCAGATGATAAGGTGGGCTGATATCCAACTGCAGAAGGCATCCGACCTAAAAGTGCTGATACCTCGGAACCAGCTTGGGTAAAACGGAAAATATTATCCACAAATAAAAGCACATCACGACCTTCTCCTGATCCATCACCA
The DNA here is from genome assembly GCA_003249255.1 of Bacteroidales bacterium. Classification (GTDB taxonomy): domain Bacteria; phylum Bacteroidota; class Bacteroidia; order Bacteroidales; family Marinilabiliaceae; genus SZUA-582. The sequence goes on along the minus strand of QKJP01000049.1, from coordinate 135,162 downwards.
TCCCGGAAACTTTCTGCAATAGTTAAACCTGAAAGAGCTACACGAGCACGTGCACCTGGGGGTTCATTCATCTGTCCAAATACCATGGTTACTTGCGAAGTATCTAAAGCTTCCTTATCTACTTTTGACAAATCCCATCCACCTTCTTCCATGGACTTCTTAAATTCTTCTCCATAATTAACAATACCGGATTCGATCATTTCGCGAAGCAAGTCATTCCCTTCTCGTGTTCGTTCCCCAACTCCTGCAAACACAGAAAGCCCATCATGTCCCTTAGCAATATTGTTAATGAGTTCCTGGATAAGTACTGTTTTACCAACACCAGCTCCCCCAAAAAGTCCGATTTTACCACCTTTTGCATAAGGCTCAATTAAATCGATAACTTTAATACCTGTAAACAAAACTTCTGATTCGGTTGATAATTGATCAAAAGGAGGAGGATCTTTATGGATAGGACTACCACCATCTTTTGTTACCGGTCCAATACCATCAATAGCATCTCCAACAACATTTAATAAACGCCCTTTTACTTTAGCTCCCGCAGGAACAGTAATAGGGTTTCCTAAGTGTACTACTTCCATGCCTCGCATTAGACCATCTGTAGAATCCATTGCAATACAACGTACTGTATTTTCACCTATATGTTGTTGACACTCTACTATAATCCTTGTCGTTTCATCTTTGATAATCGCAAGTGCATCCAGTATTTTTGGCAACTCTTGATCTTTTAAATCAAAACTCACATCTACTACAGGACCCACAATTTGGATAATGGTACCTTTTATATTTTCCATAAATCTGATGTATTTTATCTTTCAAAAGATACAAATAAATGTTATTTATCTGATTCTTTCAATGAGTTTTAATGCAAAACTTTCTAATTCTTTTTTCATCTCAGGTTTACCTTCAACTTTATTCAAAGAATTCATAGCTAGTTGAAAATACGAATTCATTTTTTCTTTTGCCAATTCGGCAACACCAACTTTTAAAAAAATATCTTTAACAGCATTAATTTTTTCAGTTGGATCAAATTCTTTTGCGTCGATCCAGTATTCTAAAATTTCCCTTTGCGATCCTTCCACAAGAGACTGTGCATTAATTAACAAAAAAGTTTTTTTATTACACAGTATATCCCCACCTATGGCTTTTCCAAAACTTTTTTCATCCCCAAAAGAGTCCAAATAATCATCTTGCAATTGAAAACCTAGCCCAATATTAATTCCAAAATCATACAATAAAGATGCTTGTTCTTCAGAAGCACCTCCAATAATTGCACCTACCTTCAAACATGCTGCTAACAAAACAGCTGTTTTGAGCTTAATCATTTGCATATAATCCTCTACAGCAACATGATTTTGATTCTCAAACTGCATATCATATTGTTGTCCTTCACAAACTTCAAGCGCAGTAGAACTGAATAAATCGATAACTCTTTTTAGTCGATTCTCCGGAAGATCTGTCAGATACTGGTATGCTTTTATCATCATTGCATCACCGGATAAAATGGCCGTATTATCATCCCATTTTTTATGCACGGTAGGCTTATTTCTTCGAACATCTGCACGATCCATGATATCATCATGGAGCAAGGTGAAATTATGAAAAATTTCGAATCCCAATGCAGGCCTTATAGCTTGGTCTATTTCATCGGTAAATAAATAACACGCAGCAAGACAGAGGACTGGGCGAATCCTCTTACCCCCAATACTCAACACATACTCAATGGGTTCATAAAGACCAATTGGTTGCTTTCCAAAATCTTGAGCACACAACTCTTTTTCTATAATGGTTTGAAACTCCTTAATTGTATACATGCTATTTATTAATCTTTTGTTGAGTATTTTCAATTATCAAATCCTCTAATTCAATATCCTCATCCTCATTATAGATCTGTAAAAGAGGCTCTTTAAAGGATTTATTTGTTATGGCTTTTTCAAGACTTAACAGCAATGACGGTAACAATATTAAATTACTAAATAAAGCCACTAACAAAGTAACCGCCACCAAAACACCTAAAGCTACGGTTCCGCCAAATTGGGAAACACCAAATATCCCAAATCCAAAAAACAATATAATGGAAGTATATATCATACTTACACCTGTCTCTTTGAGAGCTAAAACAACAGCAGCTTTAATGCTCCAGTTGGTCTCAGACAATTCCTGTCGATACTTTGCTAAATAATGAATGGTATCATCAACAGATATTCCAAAAGCAATACTAAAAACCAATATAGTTGAGGGTTTAATTGGAATATGAAAATAACCCATTAAAGCAGCTGTCGTTAACAACGGAAAAAGATTCGGTATTAAAGAAACCAAAACCATTCGTTTGGATGAGAACATCCACGCCATAAAAGAAGCTATTAACACTATAGCTAATATTAAACTCACAAATAAATTCTCAACCAAATACTCAGTCCCCTTAAAAAACACAACGCTTGCACCTGTTAACATCGTTGAATAATGGTCGGAAGGAAATACTTTTTCTATGATCCGTCTAATTTCAGTATCTAAGGATTTCATATTAGTTGTTCCGATGTCTTTCATCCGAAAGCTTAGACGAGTCCTTTGCTTGGTACTATCCAGAAAATTAGTAACAATCCCGGACTGCTCTCCGGTATTCGTTTTCCCAACATAAGAAAGTATGAAATTTCGTTCCTGTTGACTTGGGATGCCAAAATATTTACTGTTCCCATTATAAAATGATTGCCGCGCAAATTTAATCACTTCAACAAGCGATAGGGGTTTTGATATCTCGTGAAGTTCAGATAACTCCTCCTGCAACTTATCCATTTTCTTCAACGCACTAGCTTTCAGTGCACCATTAGGCTTTTTCGTATCGATAACAACCTCTAAGGGCATTAATCCATTAAAGTTTTCTTCAAAAAACTTAAGATCCTGATATAAAGCATTATCATGCGGAATATCATCAAGCATAAAACCAGTTGTCTTTATCCGGCTAATCCCATAGAAACTGACCAATAATATTAGAGACGAAAACAAATAAATCTTCCTCCGGTGATTCAAGGAAATTTTCACTAGAAAATCAACTAACTTCCCTACAACCTGATTATCTAAATGCTTAATATGTCTTTCTTTTGGACCATCTAAAAAACTAAATATAATGGGTATAAGAAGAATACTCAAAAAGAATACCACCATAATATTAATTGCAGCAATCACACCAAACTCAACAAGAATAGCACTACTGGTAAAAATAAATGTTGCAAAACCTGAAGCAGTAGTTAAATTCGTTAAAAAAGTGGCATTTCCAATTTTTCGGATAACACGCTGAAGAGCTTTAATCTTATTTTTATGCTTCCGATATTCTTGATGATATTTATTTAACAAGAAAACAGAATTGGGTATTCCGATCACAATAATCAACGGAGGAATCATTCCGGTAAGAATAGTAATCTTATAACCAAACATGCCTTGTATACCCAATGCCCAGATAACAGCCATGCCAACAACTAACATGCAAAACAAAACAACTTTAAAAGATCGAAAAAACAAGAATATAATTAAAGCAGTTATAACCAAGGCTAAAACAATAAACATATTCAGCTCCCCTTTTATCATTTCAGCAGTTACAACACGTATATATGGCAAACCCGAAAAAAGAACATTTCGCTTGGTTGCCCTGACATAATGATTGGCTTTTTCTCGAATATCTTCAACAAGTTTTACCCTTTTCTTGCTATGAAAAATATCGTTATCCAAGGAAATTGCCATTAAATAGGCCTTGGATTCGTCATTATAAAGCAGATCCTTATAAAAAGGTAATCCTTTAAAAACTTTGATAAGAGAATCTAACTCCGATTGATATTTAACTTTAGCAGGAAATACCGGCTCTACCTTAAATAACTTATTTTCCTTATCCTTAACTAAATTGTAAGCTTCTCCAATAGAAAAAACAGAGGTAACTCCACTTACGGATTCAATAGAATCAGCCATTTCCTCCCAAGCTGTAAAATCTTGAAGCTCGAAGAAGTCTTCATTTTGAACACCTAAAATTATAAGATTACTCTCTGAACCAAATAACTTTACAAAAGTCTGATTCTCAATATATGTAGTATCATCCTTGGGAAGAAGGGGTGCATATTGATAGGACATTTCAATTTTGCGTGACTGGTACCCCATAAACACAGTCATAATAACCAATCCTATAAGGATTGCAATTCGATATCTCAAAATAAATCGAGCAATTCTAATCCACATACACTTTGTAGTTGTTACTTTTAAACGAAAGACAATTAGGGTAAAGCCACGCGAATGTAATTAAAAAGAATTAAACGACACACAAGCTAATTATCGAAGCATCGCAACACCCTCTATAACAACTAGGCACTTTTCATCCTTAGGATTTGCCAAAACAACCCGGCATAAATTAGGATTTAAATTCTCTCGAACAAAACTCTCAACAAACTCAAGGTGGCTTTCTGCTCGAACAAAAACTCTTATATAATTGAATTCTACTTCCTGAATGTCCTTATCATTACCTTTTACAAAACCCTCTAACCCATCACGAATCTTTTTTACAGCAATAGAAACTTGCGCATTAATATCTCCATAACAAGGCTCGGCCTCATCCCATCCATTCACTTCACCAAAAAACAACTGATCTCCAATAATCCGGTATGAAAAAACATTACTCCGAGCTTCATTTAAAGTTTGAATATCAGAATCTTCACCACTTTTATAAGCAAAAAAATCGAATCCAAATCCACCTACTCCTAATCCCACAGAACTGCATTGAACACCATTAGCCCCATCAAAATAATAATCTCGAATAGCTTTGTAAATTGAATAATTACTACCGGGAAATTCACGACTTCGAGACACATCATTAATTCCTCCAATCAAATTTAAATGAGATACAACATGTTCTAATTGCATTTCTTCTTTATCTAACAAAGCCTCAACAAAATCTAACCCTCGCTGTATACTATCAACAAAATCATCGTTTTCATAAAACCGAATTCCCCCGGAAAACAAAAAACTTCCTTTTTCTGTGCTTAGAACAGAATAAGAATGATTTTGAAACTCTTTATGAACCACATTTCCCTTATTCTTTTGATCGGTATGAAGCAGTTCAATTTGCATTTCACCTTCATTAAGTTGCCCACAAGGAACAATAGCATAAGGCCAATTGATAGTTTTTCCATTTGAAGCCATTAAATGCTTAACAAATTCACTAATTACAGAGAAATCCTTGTCATTTTTAACATTTATATAAAGATTAATTTTCAACAAAGAATCTGGATCAACACCTTGACTAAAGATACGTTTGGATATAGATTTACTTCCGGCAGTGGATAGTTCTTTTAAATCAAATAAATCGGGTATTTGTGAAAATCTTATAAACATTATGTAAAAATTATATAGTTTTAAAGGAAGTTTCAAAACCTTTTTCTTTTTTTGAAGTAAAGATAATTCAAAATTAACTTATCGATTAGATAGATAAACTAATAAGCAAAAATGAACCCTAAAAAGGAAACATAAACAACATTTAACCGTACGCAGTGTAATAAACTTAATTTTTAAATTAAACATTTTCTTATATGAGAAAATATTTTGCAATAATTGGAATTCTACTATTTCCTTTCATTTCTCATGCTCAAGTCATTAAATATAAAGCTGTTTTCACGATGAACTTCATTCGATATATCGGATGGCCTGAAGAAACAAAGCAGGGTGACTTTGTAATAGGAATCATTAGGGATAGTAAAATGGCAGATCAAATGAGAAAGCATTCTGAGGGTAAAAAATTTGGTTTTCAAGACGTGAAAATCGTTGAATTTAATTCCCCAGGAGAAGTATCAGATTGTCAGGTAATTTATGTGTCTTCTACTGTAGACATGGCAAAGCATGCTGAAATGATAAAAAAGAAAGTTAATGGAAAAAATACGCTAATAATAACAGAAAGTGAAGGAGCTACAAAATATGGAGCTATGATTAACTTTGTAATTCGTGATGATAAATTAAAATTTGAAATCCATAAAGCAAATGCAGCTAACTTTGGAGTACCAATAAGCTCTAAATTAGAAAATATGGCAGCAGCTATAAGTCTATAATTTCTTGTTAGGAAAATAAAATTATATGAAAAACATAAAACTAAACATTGCTCAAAAACTAATATTTGGATTTGGTATAATATTACTGTTTATCATTATAAATGGTATTTGGACTTTCTCAACTCTAACCACAAGTAAAAACTTAAATCATAAACTTACAGGAGTATATTCGCCATCATCGGAGAAACTTAATCAGTTAGGAACACTGATCACAGATTCAAAAATGCTTATACGCAGTTGGGTATTTATTGAAAAACAATCTGGAACCCCTGATAAAATTCGTTTAGACAGCCTACATACCGTTGATTATCCTCTATTAAAAAGTGAGATTCAAGCTTTTTATCAGGAATGGGATTCCATAAACATCAACAAAGCTGATTCAATATTTCAAGACATAGATCGCCTTGTCTTAATGGAGAAATACATCATGAATAACCTGAATACTTTTGAATCTTATGAAGATGCGATGATTCTGTTTGACGTAGAACCCCAAGTACAAGAGGGTGGAGAAGTCATAGATTTATCAGACAATATCACACAACGCATTGACAAATTAGCAAACCAATACCTCACAATTAGCAACAGTACATTAGAAGAAACATCAAGTAGTTTCTCAGTTCTTCAGTGGGTGATTATTTTAATGAGTATTATTATCCTTGTAATTGCAATAGGTACAGCATACCTTTTATACATGTCTATTGTAAACCCATTAAACAAAAGCGTAAAGTTTGCTCAATCCATTGGAGAAGGAGATTTATCAGCAACTGTAAACATTAACCAAGATGATGAAATTGGCGATTTAGCAAAAGCACTTGTTGCAATGGCTGACAGTATAAAAAAGACTGTTATATCCATTCAAAACAATGCCAATGAATTAGTTAATTCCAGCGAACATCTTAAAACTAATTCCCTGCAACTATCGAAAGGCTCGGCTGATCAAGCAGCATCTGCCGAAGAGGTTTCTACTTCTATCGAAGAAATGGTAGCTAACATTGACCAAAATACCGACAATGCAATTCAAACAGAAAAAATAACTATTGAAACAGCAACAGATGTTTCAGTGGCAGACAAGCTAACATCTGAAGCAGCACAGGCAATGAAAGCAGTTTCTGAAAAAATTACCATCATTAGTGACATTGCTTTTCAAACGAACATATTAGCTTTAAATGCTGCAGTTGAAGCCGCGAGAGCAGGAGAACAAGGACGAGGCTTCTCGGTGGTAGCTGCAGAAGTAAGAAAACTTGCTGAAAGAAGTAAAATTGCAGCAGAAGAAATTGTTTCACTCGTTAAAACAGGTTTAAAAGTTTCTCAAGAAGCTGGTAACAAGGCAAAAGCACTAGTTCCTGACATTGAAAAAACAACTCAATTAATTAAGGAGATTTCAGCAGCGAGCATGGAACAAAAAACCGGAGCCGAACAGATTAATTTAGCGATGCAACAATTAAATATGATCACCCAAGAAAATGCATCATCCTCAGATCAACTAACTCAAAGCTCTGACTCTCTAGCCAATTTAGCCGCCAATTTAAAAGCAGCAGTAAGCTATTTTTCTTTAAACAAAGAAGAAAAGATAGAAAGTGAGACCTCGAATCTTGAAATTAGTCTAGATATCAACTCAGAAAATCCTATCTTAGAAGAAGAAAAATATAGGAAGATAGAGTCTCCAAAAAAAGATAATCCATTTACTAATTTCGATAAAGATTTTGATTTGGATAATTATGAAAAATTTTAACTAGTTCGTATTCCTATGGATAAAGCACCTTACAGCGTTAAAATAGAGTCTAACAAAGGAAAAACAACAATTACTTTTTCCGGACAGTTGATCATAAATCACATTAATAAAATCACCAACCAAATCAATGATGAACTTGCTTTCAACGAGAATTTAGAGATTATTATTGAACAAATTGACAATATTGACGTAACTTTTATTCAGTTACTTTTTGTATTAAAAAATACATTTTCAAAAGAAAATAAGGAAGTTAAAATTACAGCTAATTTAAAAGAAGAACTAAAAGTTCTAGTTGATAATTCTGGCTTTAACCTTTTACTAAATTAATTTTAAGATTATTACTATGGCAAAGACAGTTCTTATTGTTGACGATTCTGAGAGTATCCGTGAAGTAGTCAACTTTACACTTCAAAATGAAGGTTATGATGTTTTAGTTGGAGTTGATGGAGAAGATGCCCTCCAGTTTTTAGATGGTCGCACTATCGACATTGTTATCACGGACCTTCACATGCCAAACTTGGATGGCCTTGGATTGATTAGAAAAATCAGGGAAATAGATGCGTATAAGCATATTCCAATATTATTCCTAACCACAGAATCACAAGCTGCAAAAAAAATGGAAGCAAAACAAGCTGGAGCCACCGGTTGGATTATTAAACCTTTCGTACCTGCAAAACTTTTAAGTGCTATTACAAGGGTATTACGATGATTGAACGTATTAAGAATATATTTATTACTGAAACCCAAAAAGATCTAACAGCTATTCAAGATCAAATTGAATTAGTAACTAACAACATATTCCCAAAAGAATTAATCGAAAAAATTTTTCGAACGATGCATACGATTAAAGGATCTGCTCCTATGTTTGGCTTTCCGCATTTAACAGAGATAGCCATGCCAGTTTCCAGGGCATACGAAGCACTTTATCGCGGCAAGGGAATTCAAGTTGAAAACTTGCTAAAAGAAACTGTGGTTGTAGTAAATATATTACATACGGCTCTCACGAGTAAAGAAGATAGTTTACCTGTTACTGAAGATAAAACCCAGCTTTTGATCAAATTCTTCGATAACATTTACAGTCTTAACAAAGAAACTGATGATTGATAAGTTTAGAAACAAATTTGTTGAAGAATCGTTGGATAATATCCATGATCTGGAAGAAGCCTTATTCCTTCTGGAAAATGACATGGATGATAAAGAAATTATCGAACGGATTTTCCGTGCAATGCACTCTCTTAAAGGAGGTGGTGCAATGTTTGGCTTTAACGATTTAAGTGAATTCACCCATCATTTAGAAACTATATTTGATTTAGTTCGAAATGACAAGTTAACTATTGATAATAATATCATCTCTCTGACATTTGAATCAATCGATCACATAAAGCATCTTTTGGACATTGGTGATATTACAGAAGAAGGTGATAGACTTCATCAAAATCAGTTTATAAAAAGGGTTCAGGCAGCTGCAAATTCCGATTCACAGACAGTAACTGCTCAAGAGGAACAGATTTCTGAAATTGCTCCTGAAAAAGAGATTCCGAGTTCACAAGTTTATCTCATTGACTTCTTGCCAAATGAAGATATTCTCAGAAATGGAACTAATCCCCTATATTTATTAGATGATTTGCATGCAATGGGACAAGCAAAAGTCATCTCATTTATTCAAAACGTCCCAACATTAAAGGATTTCGATCCCATTAATAATTATTGTCACTGGCAAATCCTTTTGAATACAGAAGATTCTATTAATGACATCAAAGACGTATTTATATTTGTTGAGGATGAGTGTACATTAAATATCAACCCTGTAGGTAAAGGAAACATTCTTGAATTAAAAGATGTTCAGGAACTAATAACTGAGTCCCAAAAAAATCAGGTTGCATTAACTGTTGAAAGCTTAAATAAGTTCTCGGCCAAAAGGGAGGAAATTGCTCCGCAGGAGAGTAAAGCAGTTAATGCATCAACTCCAACTCCTAAGAAAACACAGCAGAAGGAACATAAAATTTCCAGTATTCGAGTAGCCTCAACAAAAATTGATGAACTTGTAAACTTAGTCAGTGAGATGGTAACCATACAAGCACAATTACATCTTTATGCTGAAAATGATGGTAAACCAGGTATTCTTCAACTCGCTGAAAGCATCCAAAAATTAAGTAGACAATTACGCGATAACGCTTTTGAAATTAGTTTGATTCCACTTCAAAGTGAGCTCATGCGTTTTCAGAGATTGGTCCGTGATTTATCAAATGAGTTAAACAAAGAGGTAGACTTTGTAATAGAAGGTGGTGACATCGAATTAGATAAAAACATCATTGAACATTTAACTGATCCATTATTACATATCATAAGAAATTCAATGGATCATGGTATTGAAACACCGGAAGAACGGGTTGCAAATGGGAAACCTGCAAATGGCACAATCAATTTCAAAGCCTATTACTCAGGAGCAAGTGTTATTATCAAGGTAACAGACAATGGCAAAGGAATTGATTCAGAATATGTTAGAAAAAAAGCAATTTCCAAAGGTTTAATTGATGAAAATGCTGAACTCTCGAAAAAAGAAATTTTTGATTTAGTTTTCTTAAGTGGATTTTCTACCAAAGAAGTCGTTTCTGATGTTTCTGGTCGTGGTGTTGGAATGGACGTTGTAAAAAAGAAAATTGGTGAAATTAGAGGAGAAGTAACATTAGATTCTGAAATAGGAGTTGGAACCACAACCACATTAGAATTACCGATGACTCTTTCAATCATTGATGGATTGCTTATAAAGGTGGCCGGCAATCAATATGTGATTCCAATATCTTCCATCGAAAAAATTCACGCACTTGACAACAGTATAAAATTCACCAAAAATTTCAATAACGTTGTGACTATTGAAGATAGACAGTATCCCTACATCAACTTAAGAAATAGCTTTAATGAAGATGAACCAGATTCAAAAACCGGTGAAGAGCAAATAATTCTAATAAAATACGAAGAAAAATTGGTGGCATTGTTGGTGGATCAAGTCGTTGGTGAATACCAAACAGTTGTAAAAGCATTGGGTAGATTTTTAAAAGGGCAAGATAATATAAGTGGGGCATCGATTATGGGAGATGGAAGTATCTCTTTGGTAATAGACACCAATAGATTAATCCACAATGAATTAGCAAAGAAATATCAAAAAGAATAAGATTCGCATATAAAATTCATTAATTATGTCAGGTAAACCCTTATCCATCATATCATTTTACATCAATAACGAAGTTTTCGCTATAGATACACTGAAAGTACAAAACATTCTGGAACTAAAAACATATACAAAGGTTCCAAACTCAAAGGAATACTTATTAGGAGTAATAAATCTACATGGTAATATATTCCCAATTGCCGATTTACGAATGATGATGAAATTAAAGGATTTCGAAAATACAGTAGACACATCAATTATAGTCATTTCTAATGATGGTAAACCTGAATCAATGATTGGATTAGTTGTAGATAGTGTAAAAGAAGTTTTTGATTTAAGTGCAGAAACAAAACTAGAAGAGCCTGTAATAAGTGGCAGTACAGGACTAATTAACTCGTTCATTGGAACCATTAAGCATAATGAGGACTTCGTTCACATTATTGACATTAATGATATGGTTAAAGAAATAGAGAAATAATTATGGAACAAGATATACAATCATATTTATCTTTTAGTGCAGGAGGCAACACTTTTGGAATCAATGTTTCGAAGGTTATTGAAATACAAGAATATAGCAATCCTAAACCTGTTCCAGAGAGTATTCCTTATGTTCTTGGCGTAATAGATCACCGAAATAAAGTGATCCCTGTTATTGATACATCAAAGAAGTTTAATTTAGGTCAAACTCAAATAACACCACAAACATGTATCGTGGTATTAGAAATTGACAAACCAGATGCATCTGGATCTTTCAATATTGGAATTATTGTCGATCAAGTATCAGATGTATTCGAGTCAGATCCAGAACATATCAAAAAAATTGAAGATGATTATAAACCTGGATACATCGAATCAACATATAGGGTGGACGAAACTTTAGTCATGATACTTAATACAAACAAAGTATTTAATGACAAGGATATCATTGCTTTAGGATCAATAATAGAAGACTTGTAAATGCTAAAATTATGCTTCCACAAGGAGAACTAGACTCAGATAAAGAACTTGATTGCTTTAAAGCTGAACTATCAGAAGCAGATTTTAAGGCATTTAGTGACTTTATATATAATCAATACGGAATTAAAATGCCGCCTATAAAACGCATTATGCTTCAAGGACGGCTTTTAAAAAGAATTAGGGAATTAAACCTTAAAAGCTATACGGAATATAAAAATTATTTTTTCAGCAAAGAAGGACAGGAAAAAGAGATTTATAACTTTTTAAATGTAGTTACAACAAACAAAACTGACTTTTTTAGAGAACCGGTTCATTTCGATTTTTTAAGAGATACCGTTTTACCTGAATTTATATCGAAGCAAAGTGGATCAAGTTTTAAGGTATGGAGCGCAGGTTGTTCAAGTGGAGAAGAACCTTACACGATTTCAATTTTGCTAAATGAGTTTAAACTAAATAATCCAACATTCTCATTTAACATTTTAGGATCGGATATCTCAAACAGAGTTTTAACAAATGCGTCAAAAGGAGTCTATGCTGAAAATAAGGTTGCATTACTTCCGATCGACATTAAAAAAAGATACTTTTTAAAAAGTAAAGACAGACTTAATCCAACAGTACGAGTTAGGCCGGAATTGCAGAAAAATTTAGCATTAAAGCATGTAAATTTAATGAACAAATCTTATGATGTTAATGAGAAATTTAATGTAATATTTTGTCGAAATGTATTAATTTACTTTGATCGAGAAACACAAGAAAGTGTTATTAATAAGTTAAGTCAACATTTATTACCTGGTGGATACTTTTTCATAGGCCATTCAGAATCACTATCAGGAATGAATGTACCACTGGAACACATTAGACCAACAATATTTAGAAAAAAATAAGTAATTTGAAAATATACAAACTATGGGTAATCTAACAGATAGGCAACTCCTTAAAGAACTCAAGTTAAGACTAGAAGAAAAGAAAAAAGTTGAGGTTGAATTTACTGAGTTATCAAAAGACTTTCAGGGCGTTACGAAAAAACTAAAAGAATCAGAGGCTTTAAAAAGCCACTTTATTTCAAATATTACCAACGAAATAGTCAATCCTTTTACATCAATTCTTGGATTATCAAAAGCTATTTTATCCGTTGAAAAGAATGATTGGAAAAAAGTAGTCTCAATGGTGGCTTTAATTCATAGTGAAGCATTTAACCTTGATTATCAATTACGGAACATTTTCGTTGCAGCAAAAGTTGAAGCTGGAGAGATTGCACCAAACATCACTAAAGTAAACATTAGAAGTCTGGTTCAAACTGTAATTGATTCGTTTAGCATCATCTCTAGAAAGATGGGTGTAGAATTTGATATTCAGTTTAATATTGACCATGGATTTGGAAAAAACTTCTATTTCAAAACTGATTCAGAAAAGCTGAAACTAATACTCAGCAACCTTATTAATAACGCCTTAAAATATAGCTATAAGGACAGTAAGGTTATTGTAAAAGTTTGGCTAGATGACGATGAGTTATGTGCTTCTGTTCAGGATTTTGGAACTGGTATTTCAGAAAAAAATCAAAAAATCATTTTTGAACGTTTCAAACGTTTAGATTCCGGAATTAACTCAATAAACAGAGGTCATGGTTTAGGTTTATCAATTACTAAATCGTTACTTGATGTATTAGGTGGAAACATAGAAATAGATAGTCAAAAAGGAGAAGGATCAACATTCACAGTTTCAATGCCTGAGGCACAAAATATTGTGGACGGGTTTAGTGGAGATGGCAACGACATATTCTTCGATGATGAAGACGAGATTTTTTAAGTAAAACTAAATGGAGAAAAATTACTTACAACATTTCTTATACCCTTCCTCACTATTTGTTAGCCGTGAGCCCTATGTCATAAAAACGATATTAGGAAGCTGTGTGGCAGTATGCTTATGGGATAAGAAACTAAAGTTTGGAGGTGTAAATCATTACATGCTACCAAACTGGAATGGTAATGATCTGGCATCTCCAAAATATGGCAATATTGCAATAGACAAATTACTTGAACGAATGTTAGGTTTGGGTAGTAATATAAAAGATATTCAAGCTAAAATATTTGGTGGTGGTGAACTTCTAGAAAGAGGTACCGGTAATTCCACACTAATTGGCGAACGAAACATTAGAGTGGCTAGACTTATGCTTGAGGAACGCAATATCCAAATTATAGCTTCAAGTACTGGAGGAAGAAGAGGAAGAAAGATTTTGTTTTTTTCAGATACTGGAGAAGTCAGACATAAATTTCTAGAAAAAAAGGTATATTAGAAATAATTTCAAACTAGACTGCATTGTCTATATGACCCTAAATACAAACGAATGAAAAAAAAGATTCGTGTACTCGTAGTTGATGATTCAGCTGTTGTTAGACAGAGCCTTACTTCAATCTTGGAGTCTGATCCACAAATTGAAGTAATGGGTACTGCTGCAGATCCAATAATTGCAGTAAAAAAGATTATGAAAGAAATTCCGGATGTCATTACACTTGACATTGAAATGCCACGAATGGATGGATTAACATTTTTACGCAAAATAATGTCTCAGCACCCAATTCCCGTTGTTGTTATTTCAAGTTTAACAAACGAAGGAACAGAGGTCGCCATGAAGGCACTTGAATATGGTGCATCCGAAATTATTGGAAAACCAGCGATGAATGCTGCTCAATTTATAAATGAATCTAAAATCCTACTTTGTGATGCTGTGAAAGCAGCCTCTCAGGCAAAGTTAAAACGCAGAACAATAGCAGCACCATCTACACATGTGGTTAAACCAAAATATTCAGCTGATGTAATGCTGGAAAAAGCCACTTCCTTTAATAAAGTCATTGAGACAGATAAAGTAATTGTACTTGGTGCTTCGACTGGAGGTACAGAGGCGATTAGACAATTTCTAAAAAATTTACCTGAAGATTTCCCTGCCATTGCTATCGTTCAACACATGCCTGAAGGATTTACCAAATCCTTTGCAAACAGTTTAAATAACATCTGTAAATTGAATGTAAAAGAAGCTGAGCAAGGTGATAAACTATATCGTGGGCAAGTGTTGATTGCACCTGGAAATAAGCACATGTTGGTAAAAAGAATTGGCAAAGAGTATTCTGTTGATGTAAAAGAGGGCCCATTGGTCAATAGGCATAGACCGGCAGTTGATGTGTTATTTCGCTCAGCAGCCAGATATGTGGGCAATAATGCCATTGGAATACTTTTAACCGGAATGGGAAATGATGGCGCAAAAGGTCTTCTTGAATTAAAAGAAGCATCTGCACATACCATAGCTCAAGATGAAGAATCATCAGTGGTATTTGGTATGCCTAAAGAAGCTATAAAGCTAAATGCTGCCGAAAAAATATTAGCTTTGGAAAAAATTTCATCCTATTTATTATCTTATCTTGGATAACACTAAAGCCAACTTTTGTTTGGCATTGGGAAAAATGAAGACTGTTTGGCATGAAGAAAATAAACGTTAAAAACATAAAAAGTAAATTTACCTTCAGAGGGTTTCTATTGGGATTGTTTTTCTATATGATTACAATTCTTTTTGGTTTAGATGTGTTTGGTTATATCCAACAAACACCTTCGGTATTTACTCTATACAAGATATTTCCGGGTCTTTGGCCTTTATCTTTTCTGCCATTGGTAACAGCATATATTGGCTACATAGTTTCTAATAATTTCTCAAACATCATAAGGGCACAAAACAAACATCTTAAGCAAGAAGAAACACGCTCTTTAACAGTATTAGAATTTATTGATAATCTTCGAAAAGGCAATTTTCAGGATTCATTTTCTTTAAGTGAAAGCAAAGATAAATTATCAGAATCATTATTAAGACTTAGGGACTACCTAATAAAAAGTAAAGAGGAGCAGGAACAAAGACGTATTGAAGAGGAGCAACGCACCTGGGTGACCCAAGGTGTTGCACAATTTGGTGAAATACTGCGTAAAAATGATGATAACATTGAAAACTTAAGTTACAACATCATCAAATATTTGGTTGAATACATGCGAATCAATCAGGCTGGATTTTACCTGATCAATAGAACCACGAATGAAAAGCACTTTGAATTAACAGCATGCATCGCCTTTGACAGAAAGAAATTTGCAGATAAACGAATTGAATGGGAAGAGGGTCTAATAGGAAGATGTGCTCTTGAAAAAGAAACAATCTATTTAACAGATATACCCAATAACTATATCAACATCACATCTGGATTAGGTGATGCAAATCCTAAATCGATTTTGATTGTACCTCTGAAAACAAATGACGAAATATATGGTGTAATAGAATTAGCTTCATTTAAAGAATTCCAGGATTTCGAAATTGAATTCGTTGAGAAAACTGCGGAAAGTATTGCTTTAACGATTTCGGCTGTTCAAAACACAATACGAACAACAAAATTATTAAAAGAAACTCAAAGTCAAGCAGAAAGAATGTCTCAGCAAGAAGAAGAGCTGCGTCAAAATCTTGAAGAAATGCAAGCGACACAAGAAGAAAGTGATCGTCGAGAAATTGAAATGAAAGGTATTTTAGAAGCTATTGATCATGCTGCCATTAGTTCTGAATTTGAAACAGATGGAACACTTATTTCAGTCAACGAGAATTTCTTAAAAACATACCAATATAATTTAGAGGAAATTGAAGGTCAAAACCTTAAAATTTTCTTCTTCAAAGACAATGTTTCTGAACTTGACCAAATTTTAGCAGATCTTCAAAACGGACATAATTTTAAAGGTCGCGTGAAACGCCGAACTAAAATGGGGGATGAAATCTATTTATTAACCACTTACACGCCTGTAATTGATCATGAAGGTGAGATTATCAAAATTTTAAGCCTTGAAAATGACATCACAGAACAAGTGAAAATGGAAGAAACCCTAAAGGAAAGTAAGGATGAACTGGGCATCAAATTAGAAGAAGCCAAGAAGGAAGTAATGGAGCAGTTTAAAGAAGTTGAAGCAATAAAAATCAGAACTGAAAAAACGCTTGAAGGTGCATTGGATGCCATTATTACAATGGATAAAAATGGTAAAATTGACTTCTTTAACGAAGCTGCTGAAAAGCTTTGGAATTATCAACGTTCAGAAGTTTTAGGGAAAAATATCAAAATGCTTTTCTCAGAATCATCTATAGAAAAAGATGATTTTATAGCGGCCTTTGTAGACCCTGAAAAAGATAAAATCATTGGAGAACGAAGAGAAGTCCCAATCAAAGATAAATTTGGAACAGAAGTAGCTGTTCTGTTTTTACTATCAGAAGCAAAAGTAGGTGATGATCATTCATACACAGCTTTTATACAGAATGTTGAGGTAGAGCTTTTTTAACGATTGAAATAATAAGCAGGAATGAATTTTAAGGAATATTTAAATGAATTAAAAACTCATACTCCTTACGACTTTAGTGATTATTCGGATAACTCTATCCACAGAAGGATTCAAAAAATACTCAAAGATCAAGATCTAACGCTAGAACAACTCTACGAAAAAACTAAAGTGGATAAGCAGTTTGTAGAGCACTTGGTAGAGGAGATTACAGTCAACACAACAGAGTTTTTTAGAGATCCCAACATTTGGATTACACTATTCAAAAAATTATATCCGTCACTAAAAAGAAAAGGCACTATTAACATATGGCATGTGGGTTGTAGTTCAGGACAGGAGATTTATTCAAACCTAATCATGTTAAATGAATTAGGTTTAGCAGGAAGAGTTAATGTATTAGCTACAGATATTAATCAAAAAATGGTTAAAACATCGAAAGATGGATCATATCGCTATAAATTTAACATCCCTTACCTTGAAGCATTTAATAAAGCCTTATCCAAAAACCCAATTGAAAATGTTTCAAAAATAGACTGGGAAAAATACTTTAATATTGATTTAGAAGATGATTTTATGGAAGTAAAGTCATTTTTAAGGGACATTCCTACAATCCAAAAGCATGATCTCGTAAAAGAACCCGTTCCTGCAATGCATAAATTTGATGTGATATTTTGTCGCAACGTATTGATATACTTCAATACAACCTTGCAATCAAAAATTTTTCAATTATTCTATGATAATCTAAATAATTCAGGTCAACTGATATTAGGAAATCATGAAGGAATCACAGGGTTTTTCAAAACAAAGTTTGTTAAAAATGGTCCTGCATATACAAAAAATAAAGTATTTCACTTTAAATACTAAATCTGTATGGCGGTCAACTATAGCATAAAGGAACTTAAAGAGTTGTCAAGCTTGTTAACTGAGAAAACAGGTTTGGCTTTTCATGAGATTACCCATTCATTCTTAAAAAGACGTTTAAACCAAGTCATGTCGCGGTTTTTAATTAAACGGACAAATCAACTACTGGAAAGGCTTGATGATCCTCAATTTAGAGAAGAGTTTATAGAATTTTTTTCGGTTGAATCAACTGAAATGTTTAGGGATGCAGGTATGTGGCGTAATCTAAAACAAATCTTATTAGATTGCTCAAGTTCACCAGTTAATATTTGGTTCCCTGATGTAAGTTCCGGTGAAGAACTCTATTCATTATTAGTATTAGTTGAAGAAATAAAACTAAACGACCCAATAAAAATTCTGGCAAACCATTGTTCATCTGAAGGATTAAGAAAAGTACAATCAGGTATTATTGAGGCCAAAAAGTGGGATATTAATACTCATAATTATAAAAGATTTGAAGGCATTTGTCAATTAGAAGACTATTTTATTAAACAAGAAGGTGATTTGAAATTTAGACCCGATCTTCTAGCTAAGGTGGAGTTCAAAAAAAACTTCATCTTAAACAATAATTCACTAATTGATAAACAAGATATCGTCATATATAGAAATTCGCTTCTTATTTATAGTAAATTCTTTAAAGAAGATGCACTAAATATCATCCACAATAACCTCAAGTCAAAAGGTTTTTTGTGCATTGGTATTCAAGAGGCTTTGCCGAATCATTCAGAAAATGTTTTTGAAGCGTTTGATTTAAAAAACAAAATTTTCAAAAAAAAGTAAAACCTAAATAATAAAGATGTTAAACGATTTTAAAGCAGTGGTTATAGGAGGGTCTGCCGGTAGTTTTTCGGTAGTTACTAAAATTCTTTCGCAATTGCGTCCAGACTTTAAACTGCCCGTTATCATCTGTTTACATAGGCTTAAACACATTCGTTCAGGACTTGTTGAAGGGTTGAATCTTAAATCAAAATTACAGGTGATTGAGCCTTGTGATAAAGAAAAGCTTTTACCCGGTAAAGTTTATCTTGCACCATCGAATTACCACATGTTTATAGAATATGATAACACCATTTCTCTATCTATTGAGGAGCCACTAAATCATAGTCGCCCATCAATTGACCATACTTTTTTTTCTTCAGCTTATGCATACAGAAATAAATTATTGGGAATTATATTAACCGGGGCTAATAAAGATGGTGCTAAAGGTATGAAAAGCATTCACGATAAAGGAGGATTTACCATAGTTCAAGATCCGATAACCTGTGAAGTTGATACAATGCCTAAAAGCGCATTAAGAGAATTTGAACCGAATTTAATTCTAGCGCCAGAAAAAATTATAGAGTATTTAAATCAATTAGATAGTTAGTTGTATGGATCGATCTAAGAAATATATATATGGTTTAGGTGCATTAATTGTTCTTCTTTCAATCGTAAAACATCTTACTTACGATGGAAATTTGCCCGGGACGTTTTGGGTTTTTGAGTTTTCCTCTTTTATGGGTGTTGTCATTTTTGTTTATTACTTCTTACAAGTACAAAACAAAAAAGATAAATCCATATCAGAACTTAATGAAAAATTAGCTGAACAAACTAAAGAGCATAAACAATACATTAAAGCGATAAAATCAGAACTTAGGCAATACCATGAAGCTGAAAAAGAGGAAATAACTTTTAATACAAAGAAAGATAAAGTTATTAAAAAGGTTAATGAGATAGCAGACAAAGAGAAAAACTCGACCATCATAGGAGATGAAATATTAAAAATAATTAGTAAATATTTTGAAGTTTCTGCAGGAATCGCTTTTTCAAATGACGGAAGCGTATTTAAAGCAGTTAAACTCTTTGCACTAGAAGATGATTTTAAAGTTGAAGAATTCACCCCTGACGAAGGTATTCACGGACAGGTCATAAAAGAATATAAACCATTAAAAATTGATGATATTCCAGAAGATTATTTCACTATTTTTAGTGGTATTGGAGAGGCTAAACCCAAATTCGTTTATTTGTTACCGATCAAAATAAACGAGAAAACGTCAATGCTGTTTGAACTTGCTTCATTTAAAGATATTAAGATTATTCCGCTTTGGAAAGAGTTACTCTCTGAACGTGGTTCCAACTAATTGAAAACATTGAGATGATAAAAAACTCACTTAAAGTCAAAAAATATTTTTCGCTATCAAAGATTAAGGAAAAAGAATGGTACTTACTAGTCCTAAGTCTAATTCTTTGTTTATTAATCATATGGGCGGGATTTATTGCATTTAAAGGTGAAGCTTTTAACCTAAGAAATATTTTATCGATTCACACTTCTCCATTGGTATGGTTTGTTAATTTACTCGTTCTTTCCATCCCCACGAGTGTAATATATTTTTTCAATTATTTTAATATTCACCGTCAAAAACTAATTAATCAAGTAAGAGAATTACAGCAAAACAACATATATAATATTGAGATAGCTGAAAAAATCAGAAACGGTGAACTTGATGAAATGAATGTAGAGAGTATTGGGAAATTATCTGATACACTTTTAAACCTAGGCACAAGCCTTAAAACATCACGAGAAAAAGAAGATAATGAAAACTGGGTAACTCAGGGAAAGGAACTTATCTCTGATATCTTGCGCTCTCACCAAAAGGTAACTGATTTAGCAGTTGATGTGATTCGTGGAATTATAGAATACACAGGAGCGATTCAAGGTTCGTTGTTTTTATTGGAGGATAATCATTTAAAAAACATTGCGACTTATGCCTATAACCGACGTCGATATGAACGTCAAACAATACCCGTAGGAAAAGGACTGATTGGAGCAGTTGCTTACGAAAAGGAAATGATATACAGGACTGAAATTCCTGAAGAGTATTACACAATTACTTCGGGCCTTTTGGGTGAGCAAAAACCAAAATCCATCATTATCATTCCCATTTCTCAAGAAGAAGAACTGCAAGGTGTTATGGAAATAGCTTTTATAAAAAATGCTATTCCAAAACATGTAATTTCGTTTGTTGAAGAATTAGGAGGTATTATTGGGCGTACAATATATAACCTGAAAATTAATCAAAAAACAGAAGAACTACTCGCTGAATCACAGCAAATGACTGTTACTCTAAAAGAAAACGAAAAACAGTTACAAGCCAATGCGGTAGAGATGATGGAAGCTCAGGAAGAACTTGAGAAATCAAACAAATTATTAGAGACTCAAATTCAAGAGGTTGAACATGCACAACAACGTCTGG
The DNA here is from genome assembly GCA_003249255.1 of Bacteroidales bacterium. Taxonomy (GTDB): domain Bacteria; phylum Bacteroidota; class Bacteroidia; order Bacteroidales; family Marinilabiliaceae; genus SZUA-582. The sequence goes on along the minus strand of QKJP01000049.1, from coordinate 113,751 downwards.
AGGCATTGCTTACCAATGCATCAGAGTTTATCTCTATCTACGATGAAAACCAAAGACTAGTTTTTGAAAGCCCTTCGGTAAAACGAATTTTGGGTTATAATGACGAAGATGATGTAGTTGGTATGGATACTGACCTGCTTACGCCTAAAGGGTACAAAACCATTAATAACTTATTCCAATTTTTATTGGAAACGCCTGGTGGTGTACAAACTGCTCAATATACATACTTAAAGAAAAACGGGAAAAAGATGTTCCTTGAAACAAAAGGGACTAACCTTTTGCATGATCCAGCGATTAAAGGAATCATCTTCAATACTCAAGATATTACAGAAAGAAAGAGAGCCGAGAAAGAAGAGCGCATGAAAAGTAAAATGCAATCGCTTTCGGAGAACTCTCCTGATATGATTATTCGTATCAACACCAATGGTAAATTGGTATATGTCAATCCAAGAGTTTCTGAATTTATTGGTACACCTACGGATGAAATTATAAAGAATAGAATTACAGATTTAGAAATTGACCAACGATTCATTGATTACGTTTTAGAGTCTCTTTCCAAAATCAGGGATGAACAAATTCAAATTATTTCAGAGGTTGAAGTTACTTCCGGAGAAGAAAACCGGGTAATGGAAATCAAAGCTATTCCGGAATTCAGTGAAGAAAAGGAATTGGAGTCAATTCTTTTTGTTGCGCATGACATGACAGAACTGAAGAAAATTGAAGCTGAGATAAAAGAGAAAAACAAGAAAATTTCGGATAGTATCAACTATGCACAGCGAATTCAAACCGCTATTCTACCGGATACGAAGATCTTACAACGGTATTTCCCACGTTCATTTATGTTCTACCGTCCTAAAGATGTAGTTAGTGGTGATTTCCCATGGTTAATTAAAAAGGATAATTACTTCTACATTGCTGCGGTAGATTGTACAGGACACGGTGTACCAGGGGCTCTGCTATCTTTCATCGGGTTCTTCTTGTTGAATAACATTATTAATGCCAGCGATGATCTGACAGCGGCAGAAGTGTTAGATAATTTACATTTAGATGTAAGAAGAACTTTAAGACAAGATCAGGAAGGTGCTAACGGACGTGACGGTATGGACTTAGCGCTTGTAAAAATTGATTTAGAATCTAATGAATTACAATATTCAGGGGCGCACAATCCACTATATTACTTAACTGAAGGTGAATTCATTGAATATAAGGGTTCGCGTAAAGGAATAGGTGGTATACCATTGGCAAAAAAGAAAGAAAAAGACTTTGAAAACCATGTGATTAAATACAAAAAAGGGGATAAGTTTTTTATTTTCTCAGACGGTTACCCAGATCAGGTGGGTGGTGAAAATGGCAGAAAATATCAGTCAAAACGTATGCGTGAATTAATTGAAAGAGATGCAACGGAATCAATGGCACATCACGCACAAGAATTCTCTAACCAATTTTATGAGTGGATGGGGGAATTTAAACAAGTGGATGATGTTCTACTTATTGGTATTGAATTGTAAAAAACTACAATATTATTTCTCAAAGAGCTTTGCAAAATTGCAAGGCTCTTTTTTTATCCTGAACATTTCGCTGTTCACCCGTAAATTTTCGTAATTCAGAGTTTTTCTTTTTATCAGTATAAATAAAAAAAGGATATTTGAACCCTTGAATATAAAAGGAACCATGTGTTCTCCGGTGTAATCAATCTAATGCTAACTACTATTTGGCATTATCCACAATGACGTAGAATAACAAGAATTTATATAAAATGAAAACATCATTCACAAAAACAAGAATTATTTCATTATCAGCAGCTGCTGTACTACTAGCTTTTGCTGTAATTTTCACCATTGTACTTCCCAAAAAGAACTTAAAACCGGAATTAGAATCTGGTTCATCTGCAACCTTGGTTAAAGTAATTTATCCCGAGATTAGCACCATAGAAAGTACTTTTTCGACCACTGGAAAACTTAAAGCTTTAAAACGATTTCAATTAGTTTCGCAGGTGGACGGTCAATTAGAAACTTCTGCTCAACTATTTAGAAATGGAAAGACCTACCAAAAGGGTGAAATCCTGTTGGAAATCAATCAGAACGAATACAAGATGACGTTATTGGCTCAAAAAAGCGAATTCATCACCTTATTAACCTCCATCCTACCGGATTTAAAAGCAGATTATCCAGACTCTTATGCAGAATGGCGTTCTTATGCATCGACGATTAATGTAAAAAATGACCTGCCTAATTTACCGGATCTTAAAAATGAACAAGAGTTGTTTTATTTCTCAGGTAAAGGTATTATGAAATCGTATTATGCCATCCGGTCAGGAGAAGAGCGATTAAAAAAATACAGCATCATAGCTCCCTATAATGGCGTAGTAACCTTATCAAAAGCAGAAGCAGGTACGGCTGTTAGACCGGGTAGTCCATTAGGAGAATACATCAGCAACGAAGGTTATGAATTAGAAGTAACAGTTCCTCTAAACCTAAAAGAACAGTTTAAACCTGGAAATAAAGCCAATTTAACATCTGCAGATATTAAAGGCTCATGGATTGGAAAAATCACACGTGTTGGAGGTAGTATTGATGAATCCACACAAAGCATTAAGGTGTATTTAGAAGTCGCAGGCTCAGAATTAAAAGAAGGTATGTATTTAACGGCAGAATTAATGCAACAACCTTTTGAAAATGCGATGAGTATTCCACGCAAACTATTGGATCAAGAAAACAAAGTTTTTATAATCAAAGATGAAAAACTTCATCTTCAACAAGTCACCATTTTAAGTAAACAAGGAGACTATGCGATTATTTCAGGTTTACCTGCTCAAACAGCTCTTCTATCGACAGTAATAAAAAGTGCTCATGAAGGTATGGATGTGAAAATAGATAATAGACAATAAATCCAAACATGTGAGTCGTGAGATATGAATATAAAGACATCTTTACATTCATACAATGACCATCACTAGATAAACAAAGATTTAAATAATTGAGGTCATCAGTTCGTAGAGAAGTTTATCCTAACATCTGCCTGCTGACCTCCGATATCTATAAAAATGAAAAAATTAATAACATACTTTATAAAATTCCCATTAGCAGTAAACATGATTATGCTGTTTATTGCCGGGTTTGGAGTCCTCGCTTTATTAGGATTACAAAAGAACTTCTTTCCAAACATTCCCCAAAGAAATATTTATGTAGATATCATTTATCCCGGGGCATCGCCTGAAGAAATAGAAGAAGGAGCCATCCTAAAAATTGAGGAAAACATTAAAGGTTTGGCCAATATGGAACGGATTACTTCCATTTCCAGAGAAAACTTTGGTACCGTAACTGTTGAAATGAAAAAAGGTACCGACATGGAAGAAGCCCTTACAAAAGTAAAAAATGAAGTAGAGCGCATTTCTTCTTTTCCGGTTGATATCGAGTCTATTGTCACGTATAAACACGACAATGTAAACTTCGCCATCAATTTTGCGGTAAGTGCAAAAGATAATCAGTCGACAAGTTTAAAGGAGCTTAAAAAGACTGCCAGAAAGATAGAGCATGAACTCATGCGCAAGGAGGGTATTTCAAAAGTAGAAATTGGAGGATATCCTGATGAAGAAATTGGCATACTATTAAATGAAGAAGCCTTAGAAGGCTATCAAATGACATTTCAGGAAGTAGCCAAGGCTGTTGCTTCAACCAACCTCATCATGACAGGAGGAAGCATTAAGGATGGAAAGGAAGAATTTTATATTCGTGCCAGAAATCGTGAATACCACAGTGAAGGTTTAGAAAATGTAGTGATTCGTAATTCGCCTAACGGAGGTGTGGTACGTTTAAAAGATGTTGCCAAAATTGTTGACCGATGGAAAGATGCCCCGGCTGAAGTGCGCTTCAATAACAAACAAGCTGTGATAATATCCATCATGACTACTTTTGATGAAGACATTATTGAAGCTTCAGATCTGGTTAAAGATTACATTCAGGAATTTAACGAAAAAGAAAAGATCCTACAGGCTCAAGTGGTTCGTGACCAAAGCGACTTGGTTAACCAGCGTATTGATTTACTTGAGAAAAATGGAATTATGGGGATTGTTTTGGTAGTCATCTTTTTGTCGTTATTCCTAAACCCACGTATTGCTTTTTGGGTAGCCATTGGTATTCCTTTCTCAATGTTTGGAATGTTTATCCTATTACCAATGACGAATGTTACCATCAATATGTTATCCTTATTTGCCTTGATATTAGTGCTCGGAATTTTGGTGGATGATGCCATCGTTGTTGCCGAAAACATCTATCGACATTGGAAAATGGGTAAAAATCCTATTAAAGCAGCCGTTGATGGTACAATGGAAGTAATGGCAGCCGTTGTATCAGGGGTATTAACCACCATGATTGCATTCTCTGCTTTCTTGTTTTTAGATGGCCGAATGGGTGACTTTTTTGGTGAGGTAGGTGTTATTGTAATATCCATTCTATTTATTTCCCTTCTTGAAGGACTCATTTTACTACCGTCTCACATTGCCCATTCTAAGGCTTTAACAGAAAATAATGGAAGTATTTGGAAAAAATATTTAGGAAAAGTAGAAACTGGATTGGAAAGTTACCGGGACAAAATCCATCGTCCTTTATTAGAATATGCCATTCATTATAAAAGTGTAACCATTGCGATATTTACAGCACTATTTATTATATCCATTGGTATGATGCGAAATAACTTTGTGACTTTTACCTTCTTCCCTGATGTGGATGGAGATAATTTCACGGTAACTCTTGCTCTTCCTTCAGGTACTGATGAATCTGTTACTCAAAAAGAACTGGACAAAATTAGCAATGCTATTTGGGAGGTAAATGAGGAATTAAAGCCATCTCAACCAGATGGTGCATCTATCATCAAAAAAATATTTCAACAGTTTAGAGGAAGCGGGAATAATGCCACGATTGATATTACATTGCTAGATGCCGAGATACGTACCAGCAGTTCAGAAGAGGTTATGAAACGTATTCGTAAAAAAGTTGGTGATATCCCGGGAGCTGAGGTCTTCCAAATAGACAAATTCAATCCTTTTGGAAAGGCTATTATGATTTCCTTAACGGGAGAAGATAACGATGAACTTCAAGCAGCCAAAGAAGAACTGAAGTTAGCCATGAAGACTATGCCGGAGATTAGTGATGTTTCGGATAACTCGCCTATTGGACATCGTGAAATTGAGATTGAACTAAAAGAAAAAGCGCATCTCTTAGGAATCACACTTCGAGATGTAATTTCACAAGTAAGACAAGGATTCTTTGGCTATGAAGTACAACGCTTGCAACGAGGAAAAGACGAAGTAAGAGTATGGGTAAAATACAGTGACGAAAACCGACGGTCAATTGGTCAGCTCGAAACCATGAAATACCGTTTACCCAATGGCTTAGCTTATCCACTCTCAGAATTAGTTATATTCAAAACCGTGAATGGAGTGGCAAACATTCGTCACTTAGAGTTTGACAGAGAAGTACAAATACAGGCTAATCAATCCAGTGCAAAATTGTCATTACCTGAGACTTTAGAAAAGATTGAAAAAAATATCCTTCAACCTATTTATAAGAAATACCCTGGCGTAAAAGCAAATTATGACGGACAAAAAAGAGAAACAGATAAAGTTGCGAAGTCTGCCAGAATTGTGATGCCAATTATCTTACTTCTCATGTTCTTCATTGTAATCATCACCTTACGTTCGGTAACTCAATCCATCTTGGTTTATGCAATGATTCCACTAGCTTTTATTGGTGTGGTCTTTGGACATTGGATTCATGGGATGAACATCAATATTATGTCGATGATGGGAATGATTGCACTAGTTGGGGTAATGATTAATGATGCCTTAGTTCTCATCAACGCACTTAACATCAACCTAAAAGAAGGTATGAAATACGAGCAAGCCTTAATTGAAGCCGGTACCTCACGATTCCGCCCTATTTTATTAACCACACTTACGACGGTGGTTGGTATGGCACCGATGGTATTGGAAAAAAGTTTGCAGGCTCAGTTTTTAATTCCTGTATCTCTATCCTTGGCATACGGAATGATTGTTGCCACCACTACCACTCTTTTCTTACTACCGGTAATGTTGCTAATTGTAAACAAGTTAAAAGTAAAATGGCATTCATTTACTTCAGGAAGAAAAGTAAGCAATGAAGAAGTTGAAAATGCGATAAAAGAAATGAAATACAATTATGATGAAATTTAAGTCAATTACATATAGTTTATTATTTCTGGCTCAAGTAAGTTTTGCACAAGAAGAAACTCAAGTGCCACAAAACTTAAACTTAGAAAAAGCCATTGAAATAGCCCTGGTAAATAACTTCGATCTTAAAACGGCCAAAAATACGCTTGAACAGGCCAAAAACCAGAATACCATTGGAAATGCCGGATTATTACCATCCGTCTCTTTAAATGGGAGTGCAGAATATTCAATCAAAGAAGGGGAAATGGAAATGGCAAGCCCCCCCCAAACTTTCGAAACAAAGAATGCCGAAACGGTTACTTACAATGCAAATGTAAGGGTTGATTATGTCCTTTTTAATGGTTTGGGTAAATTGTATACTTACAAGAAGTTACAACAGGCTAACGACCTTCAAAAAACGATCTATAAAGCTCAAATGGAGAACACCATTCTGGAGGTTAGCCAATTGTATTACCAGGTATGCAGAGCGCAAAAATCACTCAATCTTGCATTAGAAGCCATGTCCATTTCAAAAGACCGCTATCAACGAACATTGGATCGGAAAGTATTTGGTCAGGCAACACAATTACAAGTGCTCAATGCTGAAGTGGACATGAATACAGATAGCACAAGAGTTTTACAGGCTGAGCAAAACTTTTTAATGACTGTAAAAAACCTGAATGTATCATTAGCAATACCAATAACTTCAAGCTATGATGTGGATGATTCAATTGAGTTTCGTAATGATTTAAGTGAAGAGCAGATCCTTACCGGAGCACAAAGCAATAACAGTCTTTTACTTTCCCAACAACAACAAGAGGAACTATCAAAAACAGATATCAAAATCACCTCAGCAAATAAATACCCTACTCTATCGGCCTATGGCACTTATGGTTATTATCAGCAAGATACCGAAGCAAGTAATGTTACTTACATGCAAAGCTTGGGTCCATCTGCAGGGGTAAGTTTACGTTTCAACGTGTTTAATGGTAAGCAACAACGCACACGAGAAAAGAATGCTCGCTTAAGCTATTTAAGCCAGCAGGAACAAAGTAAAAAAGTTGAAATGCAACTGCATGGAAATGTCTCTAACGCCTTTACAGATTATACTTACAAGCGTAGAATTGTAGAATTGCAAAAAACAAACATGTCGCAAGCTGAGCTAAACTTTAACAAGTCAAAAGAGGCTTTTGAATTGGGCCGAATAAGCTCCATTGAGTTCAGAACTGCGCAACAGAATCTTCAAAATGTAAGTTATAACTACAGTGATGCTCAATACAATGCCAAAATTTCAGAATATAATTTATTGAGATTAGCAGGTGAATTAATTAATGAACAATGAAACAAATTATTAATGTTTAGTGATTAATCATCTGAAGATCTTGTAATTATGCATAATGAAAAACTATTGATTTAACGTAAAAAAACACAGAGTCGCAGACCTTCCCGATGCAGCCGGGGGGCACAGAGTATTCGTGTTTACTCCACATAAACTCTGTGCTTTTGTACCTCCATGTTAATCCAATTAAGCGCAAATGCATTTTAATTATTAATGAACGTATGACATCAAACACCGTTAAAATAATATTGGTTCCTTTTGTAGGATTATTTATGATGATGATGTCCATGTCGTTGATGTATATTTTTGAATCAACAGACTTTGGCATGCATAAAATGGAACCCTTGCGTATGCTCATGGTGATCATAAACACAAGTTTTGCGGTTGCATTGTATTATTTCATTATCTCTAAAATGAATCAGCATAAAGGTTGGTGTTCGATTTGGTATTTAAGGTTACTTGCTGATGTTGTGATCATTTTTGTGCATTCGTTTCTGTTTATTCTAATAGCAAGAACGGCGGTAGAAATAGGCTGGATGGAACCAATACCCGGGCATAAAGAAGAGATCATATTTATAATGCCTCCAGTGGTTCATGCGATGATTATGATTATATTGGAAATGATTCTTTCCATTGAAGCTCGTAATAAACTAAGCATGCAGCTCACTAAAATGGAAAAGGAACATATTAATGCAAAGTATGGTGCGTTAAAAGAACAATTGGATCATCACTTCTTATTTAATAACCTAAGTGTACTCTCTTCTCTTATTTATGAAAGCACAGAAAAGGCGGATCATTTCATTCAGGACTTTGCCTCCACTTACCGTTATGTTTTAACCATTAATCAGCAAAAGCTGGTGACTTTAGAAGACGAATTAGCCTTTATTGATAAATACCTTAGCTTATACAAATACCGATTTGAAGATGGATTTGATTTTAAACTAAATATAGAAGCAAAATATTGTCACTACTTACTTCCGCCTTTAACGCTTCAATTATTGGTTGAAAATGTAATCAAGCACAATGCTGTTTCAAAAAAGGAACCACTCCGGCTAAACATTTATACCGAAGCCGGGAAGCTGATTGTGAAAAATAGTATCCATCAAAAAATTGAAAAGGTGGACTCTACCCAAAAAGGTCAGGCTAACTTATTGGAAAAATACCGCCTGTTAAACCATGAATTACCAACATTTGGAACATCAGATAAGCACTACCTGGTAAGTATATCTTTAATTGAATCTCATGAGGACTAAAGTATTAATAGTAGAAGATGAAATGCCTTCGGCTCGAAAATTAATGGCTTTTATTAATGATTTAGAACCTGAATTTGAAATTGTTGATACTTTGGATTCTGTTTCTCAAACCATAGAATTTTTAAAGTCAAATAAAGTAGACCTCATCTTTTTAGATATTCATCTGGCAGATGGAAACAGCTTCTCCATCTTTAAGGCAATAGAAGTAGAAACACCTATTATTTTCACTACAGCCTACGACCAATATGCCATTGAAGCTTTTAAACAAAACAGCATCGGCTATTTGCTCAAACCTCTAAGCAAAGAAGACTTAAAAGTGAGTATTGAAAAGTTTAAAAAAGGAAGACAAGAATCTTCATCCGGAATTGATTACAAGTTATTAGGCCAATTGATTCAAAAAAGTCATTCAAAAGATGATTATCAAGAGCGCTTTATGGTTCATTACAAAGACAAAATCAAAAGTATTACCATTGATGAAATTGCATATTTTCACGCAGAAGGAAAATATGTTTTTCTGACGCTACACTCCGGTCAGTCTTATGATGTAAATTTAACCATAGAACAATTGGAAAGTAAAGTTAATCCGGGAATCTTTTTCAGAATAAACCGTGCTTATATTGTTAATATAAAGGCCATAAAAGAAGCTTCAGTATATTCAAAAAGTAAATTAAAACTGACTTTAATACCTGAAGCTAATGAAGATGTCATTATATCGTCATCAAAGACGACTAAGTTTAAACAGTGGCTCAATCAATAATTATTAATGTTTAATTATCAATTTTAATAGGTCTCACTCTTCATTAATAATTAATAATTAAACATTCATCATTAACAATTAACCTGCTCCACCCATTTTCAAAACTGTAATGTCATCATTTGGCTGGAGAATGTAATCTCCTTTACGCATCCGGCCATTGATGATGAAACTCATGCGAGATTCAGTTGGTGGTACATCATAATTCTTTTCAATAAATTCAAAAGCGGTTATTTCTGTTCCGTTTAATTCTGCTTCGTGCTCGTCTCCAATTTTCGCCTTTAATGGCCCTAATCCTTTTATTTTTACTACTGACATAATATGTTGTTTCTGATCTATGTATTAAACGAAGACATAGAAAAAGGGTTTAATTTCTATTCAAAATTATAAAGTAATTTGGATAGTGGGCAGAAAAGATGTGTATTGTTTATGCCTATCGTCCTTACAGGGCTTGATTAGTATAACGAAAACATAGGGCTGCGCCCGATGCTGTTATATTTCGCCCCGTTGGGACTTACATTTTTACACCAGTTAACTATCCGAACAGTTACAATTCCCTATTGCCTCAATTAAAATAAAAATGGAGATGCAAACAAGTCACATCTCCATTGGCTATATAATAAGAAGTTTGTTTACATAACTTCTTCTAAGCTAAGCTCTACTAATTTACCTTTAAGTGGAGCACCGTGCTCATCCATACCAGCCATGTGGTAATATAATGTACGAGCTTCATAGAAAGTATCTTTATCGATAGCCATTCCTTTTAAGGCACCATTTGGAAGAGGTGTAAAGAAACGCTCTGGAATAACCTCGTCTTTCTCTGTAATACCACATTTTGCGTTAAACTGACGAGCCATAACAATACTACGTTCTGCAGCCATAATTAACTCGTTTAAGCTCACATCCCAACCGGTAACATGGTTAACCAATTTTGGTAAGTGATTTAATGTAATCATACGGCGACTTGGCTCAACTAAGAAGATACAGATGTCTAACATATCTGCGATACCCCAAAGTTTCTGAAGAATTACGAAAGCACGAATCTTGTCATGATCTAAAGAACAAGGCTCCATTGGCTTACGAATACCCCAGTTGAATAATGGGAAGATATCACCATCGACTAATGCTTCAGGATCTGTGTTTGGTTCACCCATAAAACAGTGGTCGTGCTCTACTACAACGTGGTCGGCACCATTTGGAGAAACTGCATAACCTAAACCTACGTTCCACTTACCACGTGGCTCGTGCGCAGCAAACTCCATACCTTTAGAATGCATTGCTAATTTCTCTGCACCTTTACCAAATTTCTGAGCAGCTCTGTAACAACCTTCTGCAAGAATATCACCAATACCATCACGCTTAGCAATCTTCTCGATTAAACGTAAAAATGCATTGTTATCACCAAAGTTTAATTCTAAACCACCAGTATCTTCTTTAGTAATGATACCTTTTTCGTAACATTCCATTGCGAAAGCAATTGTCACACCAGCACCAATAGAATCCATTCCGTAACGAGCAATTAACTCATTACCTTTACATACAGTAATTAAGTCTTTAATTGCCGTACCAGAACCAATAGAACCCATAGTTTCGTACTCTGGAGCACCGTATGCAGGATCGATATTTTTATCAGGATCTTCAGATTCGTTTTTCACTACCATTTTACAACGGATAGGACAAGAGAAACAACCTTCACGCTTATGACCAATTTGTTCTAAAATTTTTGGTCCATCGATATCAGCAGCACTCTCGAAAGAACCTTGCTGGAAATTACGCGTTGGTAAAATACCCATGCTATCTAAAATAGATACAAGACTCATTGTACCTACTTCACCAAAACCAGGAAGCCCTTCGTGACTTTTCCAATTCTTAGCAAACCACTGTGTATATTTCTTAATTTCATCTGCTTCTTTCATAAAATCTTTATCGTCACCTTTTACAGCGATCGCACGAAGATTCTTAGAACCAAAAACAGCACCCATACCGGTACGGCCGTTCCAGTGCTTAAGCTCATTTGTTAAAGCAGCAAAACGAACTAAGTTCTCACCTGCAGGACCTGTCTGAAGAACGCGCGCTTTGCTCTCACCCATTTCTTCACGAATCATGTCTTGAACAGGCCCAGTCTCTTTACCCCACATATGTGAAGCATCTTTAATCTCAACTTTATCGTTAGTTATAGAGATATAAACAGGCTTTTCTGCTTTACCTTCTACAATAATCGTATCGTAACCAGCCCATTTTAATTCAGGGCCAAAGAAACCACCAGCTTCTGAGTTTCCAAAACCATTGGTTAATGGACTTTTTGCACCTACAGAAAAACGAGAGAAACCAGGGATTGCAGCACCAGTCATAATACTTGGAGAAACAATAATCTTATTCTCTGGGGCTAATGCATCTACATCACCAGGAACCTCTGTATTTAGGTAGTAACCAATCATGTTTGTACCACCCATGTACTTTTTAAAGAACTCTTCACCAGGGCTCTCCACTTTAATTGAAGAGTCTGTAAGATTAATTCTTAAAACTCTATCTCTAAAACCAAAAGTCATATCTATAATGTTTAAGTATTTTGATCATCAAAATTGCGAGACCAAATTTACAATATTTTTCACGCTTAATCAACGAATTTTGAGGATGTTAAGTCTATTACACGACATGCAAAGTTATACATATTGGTTATTTAATTGATACAGTAGAATTTAGTGCAAAAAGATAAAAGAAATTTTTCTCCAATACTGGCAATATTCTTTTTTTGCATAACGTCAAAGGGTTTAATTCCCGGCATTCTGATAAACTATTAAAAAGAGGGTTGACAAAAAATTGAAGATAATTCATAGTCCCAAAAGTTTGCAGAGTAAATTGGAAGGATTTATTAAAACAAAAAATAATTTACTTTGCACCATCAAATTATAATTGCATGCTATCAGAAAAGGAACAAACCAGGTACTTACGACAATTAATTCTACCGGAATTTGGAGAAGAAGGTCAACTCAAAATTAAAAACTCAAAAGTTTTAATTATAGGCGCAGGGGGTTTAGGCGGACCAGTATCCTATTATTTGGCAGCAGCCGGTGTAGGTCATCTCATTATTTGCGATCGGGATAAGGTAGAACTATCCAATCTCAACCGCCAAATCTTACATGGCACCAATGACATTGATGTATCTAAAGCTGATTCTGCCCATGAAACGCTTAGCAACCTCAATCCTTCAATAACAGTTGAAACCCATGAGGTGGCAGTGGATGATTCAAACATTGCTAAATATGCAGAAGGCGTTGATGTGATAGTAGACTGTTTAGACAACGTACCATCACGCTTTGTTATAAATCGTTACAGCATAGAAACAGGAACAGCAGTTGTGCATGCCGGGATTGATTGCTGGACAGGGCAACTTACCCTATTGAACCCTCCACACACTCCATGCGTTAATTGTTTGTTTGATGGAGCTGAAGAAGATGGCAAACCCAAACCGGTATTAGGAGCGGTTGCCGGAGTTATCGGAACCATGCAAGCCTTAGAAACAATTAACTATCTCACCGGAAGAGAAACATTTAAAAATAAATTGATGTTTTTTGATGCACATACTATGGAATGGGTCAAAATGGATTTACATAAAAATCCGGATTGCTCAATCTGTGGAGAAAAATAAGACCTATTAGCTATCGTGATATCTGGTAGCTTTATGAACTAACAAATTATCACTTCAATATCAACTCCGGTTTTCAGACTCCGGACTTTTTAACAAAAATTATGGCCGGACCAAAAGGATCAAAATACTACAATATCTTTTTAGACTACTCAATAACACTTGAGCACAAAGAACATGGTAAAATCATCGATGCAGACAGTTTCAAATTATTGCGTTCGATCGACCATACGGGTTCGCTTAAAGATGCTGCTGAGGAGATGGAAATCAGTTATCGAAAAGCCTGGGGAAAACTTCAGGAAATGGAGGAAAAACTAGGTTTTAAGTTGGTCGACCGCCAACGCGGAGGAGCTCATGGCGGGAAAACCACATTAACAGACGATGGCCTAAATTTGATCCGCGCACATAAAGATTTAAGAACTGAATTTGACCAGGCTATCCACAACATTACAAAGAAGTTTTTTAGAGAGATTAATAAGTAAAAAAGTACTGATGCGATAAGGTGCTGACGGATTAATATCCACAAGGAGATAAGCCATTACCAACATCAAAAACTTCGTCTCCTTCAAACCGGTTAAAAGTTATAATCTGAAGTGTTTTTGCAATTCAAGGTGCAATTAATTATTTTTGCTGCGAATTGCATTTTACTGCAATTCAATATTTAAATCACATTTACTATGATAGAATTTCATGATGCTCTTAACTTGATTCTTTCAAATGCCGTTACTTTAGGCACGGAGAAAGTCAGTTTAGCAAAAGCGCATCTACGAGTGTTGGCGAGTGATACGACTTATGATATTAACCTACCTCCTTTTAATAAATCGGCCATGGATGGCATTGCTTGTCGCATGGAAGATATCAACAACGAACTGGAGGTGATCGAAACCATATTTGCAGGTAAAAAACCTGAAAACAAAATTGGTCCTAATCAATGTGCGAAGATCATGACCGGAGCAGTGGTTCCAGAAGGAGCGGATTGTGTGATCATGAAAGAGCAAATTGAAGAGCGTGGTGAAAAAATTGTGTGTCCGAGTGGTAAAACAAAAACAAACATTTGTTTTACAGCCGAAGATGTTAAAGTAGGCGACCAAGCCTTACCTACAGGAACTTATTTAACATCAAAACACATTCCCATCTTAGCCGGTGCCGGTATTGCGGAACCAACCGTTTATAAACAACCCCAAGTTACAGTTTTTGCAACGGGTAGCGAATTGGTAGAACCATCACAAAAACCTGCTCCCCATCAAATTCGTAATTCGAACTCCTCACAAATGGTGGCTCAGGTTCAGGAACTAGGACTGACTGCCAATTATGGTGGCATCATTAAAGATAGCTTTGACGAAACTTACAACAAGATAAGTTCGGCTTTAGAAGTAAGTGATGTCATCATTATGTCGGGAGGAGTTTCTGAAGGGGAATTCGATTTCATTCCAGACGTCATGCAAAAACTTGGCTTCGAACTTCAGGTAACGCGTATTGCGGTTCAACCGGGCAAACCAATTGTATTTGCACGCAAAGGCAATCAGTATTGCATAGGATGTGCGGGTAATCCGGCATCGTCCTACATTCAATTCGATTTATACATTAAGCCATTTTTAATGGCTTTGCAAGGATATAATTTCCAACCTTTCCGATCTACAGCAACATTAAGCGAAGATTACAGCCGAAAAAGAACAGATCGCTTGCTTTTTATGCCAGCTAAACTTAATGGTGATGGTACTGTTACACCGGTAGAGTACCATGGTGCAGCACACATTAACGCCTTAATAAACGCAAACTGTTTGGTAACTGTGCCAATAGGCATCAAAGAGATAAAAAAGGGAGAAATAGTAGATGTTAGATCGTTTTAAAAGAGAAATCAGTTACTTACGCATCTCTGTTACCGATCGTTGTAATTTAAGATGCACCTACTGCATGCCGGAAGAAGGGATTGAGCTGATGAATCATGGCGATCTCCTTTCACTGGAAGAATTAGCTGAAGTTGTAAAAGTTGGTGTTGAAAAATTCGGCATCAAAAAAATTCGTCTCACCGGTGGTGAACCTTTGGTGCGCAGGGGAATTGTAAATTTGGTGAATCTCTTAAACGAAATTCCAGGAATTGAGGAAATCAACATGACGACCAATGGAATATTCCTTGAAAAATACGCACAAGAATTAAAAGATGCCGGATTAACCCGGGTAAACATAAGCTTAGACACCTTATCGACTGAGAAGTATAAAGCAATTACACGCGGTGGCGACATCGAAGAAGTAAAAAAAGGTATTGCAGCTGCCAAAATAGCAGGGCTTAGTCCAATTAAAATAAACGCAGTAAAATCGAAAAATCCGGATTTAGAAGATTTAAACCGATTAAAAGAATACTGTGAAACCGAGGGATTAAAACTTCGCTTTATCAACCAGATGACTTTAAACTCGGGTGAATTTTCTCAGGTTGAAGGTGGCTCCAGCGGAAATTGTAAGACCTGCAACCGCTTACGCTTAATGGCCAATGGGGACATTAAACCCTGCTTGTTTGACGATCATACCTACAACGTAAAAGAGTACGGCATTGAAAAAGCTTATTGGATGGCTCTTGAATCAAAACCTGAAAAAGGAACCGGAACCGATAAGCATAATTTTTATAGCATCGGCGGATAAGTTTAATGATGAATGGTTAATTATTAATGAATAAATTATAGTGACTAATTAATAATGTTTGAATACCGCCTTGGTCACTTTCGGACTGCGGACTGCGGACTTCAAACTCCGAACTTAAGCAAATGAACAAACTATCACATATCAACGAAAAAGGGGAAGCCAACATGGTTGATGTTTCGGCAAAACCCGATCAAACTCGTGAGGCCATTGCAACAGGTTTTATCACCTTAACAGCAGAAACCTTAGAGCAGGTAAAAGCAAACTCATTAAAAAAAGGTGACGTATTATCAACGGCACGCATTGCCGGGATTCAAGGCGCAAAAAAAACGTCTGATTTAATTCCGCTTTGTCATCCACTTCAACTCACAAAAGTTGACGTTAGTTTTGAGGTAAAAGAAGATGGAATTCAGGCAACAGCCTTATCCAAATGCATTGGAAAAACAGGTGTAGAGATGGAAGCATTAAGTGCTGTGAGCATCGCACTTCTGACCATTTACGACATGTGTAAAGCTGTGGATAAAACAATGGTGATGAAAGACATCACTTTATTAAAGAAAACTAAAGAGTAAAAAGATATGAGCACGGTAAAAATTGTATCGGTAAATACTTCATCCGAAAAAGGTACCGTTAAAAAACCTGTTGATGCCATCACCATAAACCATAAAGGTGTGGTGAATGATGCACACGCAGGAGACTGGCACCGTCAGGTAAGTTTATTGGGTATGGAAAGCTACCGTAAAATGGAAGCTAAAAAAGAAGGAACTAAACTAGACATTGGAGTTTTTGCCGAAAACATTACCACGGAAGGGTTAATTCTACATGAAACAAACATCATGGATCGTTTTGTGAATGAGAATGTGGAGTTGGAAGTGACTCAAATTGGAAAACAATGTCACAACGGTTGCGAAATCATGAAACTGATTGGTGACTGTGTGATGCCCATTGAAGGAATTTTTGCCCGGGTGATAAAAGGCGGTGATATTAAACCCGGTGAGACTTTTGAATACAAGCCCCGAGTTGTTAAAGCCCTGGTAATTACCCTTAGCGACCGTGCTTACAAAGGTGTTTATGAAGATAAAAGTGGTCCTTTGGCTACGAAACTTTTAGGTCAGTTTTTCGATTCTTATAAACGCCATCATAACATCGAAAACATCGTATTGCCTGATGACGAAAAAATGCTCCAGGAGACATTAACCAATGCAAAATCAAAGAAATACGACATCATCATCACTACAGGTGGTACAGGAATCGGAAAAAGAGACATTACACCAGATGTAGTTAAGCCTTTCTTCGATAAGGAGATTCCGGGAATCATGGATCACATCCGCTTAAAATATGGCGCAGAAAAACCAAACGCACTTATTAGCAGAAGCATTGCCGGGGTAATGGATGAAACTTTGGTATACGTACTTCCCGGAAGTGTGAAGGCAGTTAATGAATATCTGGGAGAAATCAATCTAACCATCGAGCATTCGTTGCGGATGATTCATGGGGTAGATATGCACTAAAAGAGTTGTGAGTACTGAGTAATAAATAGTGAGCTGATTCATGATGTTACTAAACTACAAGAGGCAAAACAACCATTTTTTGATGACTTAAGGGAGTATTTTAGACGACTCCCTTTTAATTCATTTGCGAATCGCATATATTTTCCATACACACAAAACTATAATATTAAAAATGAACAACAGGAGAACTAAATTTTTATTTCCCCTTTTGACATGAGGTCTTGCATTTCATCATGTTCGAAAAATGATGATAATAACACCAACCAGCTCACTGCAATAGCCTTTAGATGAGGAGATCAACAAAAAGCCTGACCAGTAATAACATCAGGCTTTTTGGTTAAACAAACGATTTTTACTTTTTAATAATTCGATGAATGCAATTATTAATGTTTAATAAGTAGACTCCTTGGTTTAATTCCGATATATCAATCGTAGTACCATTCAATTGACCGGATAATAAAAGGATGCCATTTGACGAATACAATTTATATAAAAGGTCTTTTTTCACTCCACAGACTTGGATCATTCCGTTTGTAGGATTCGGACTTACGTTTAGTGTAGTAGCTTTTTCCGTTTTAACGTCAGTTATTACAGAAACAGTAAGTACTCCATTTTTGTATTCAAAATCATAATTATTATCAAAAGCGCCACTCACAGTAATCGGATAATTCCCATGTGGTGAGTTCTCATCTGCATCGCAATTAATTTGAGGTAATTCATCCAACACACCTTCATCATCAGAACCCACAAAATTAGAATAGCTTAAGGTAAAAGCAGGATTCCCTTCACCATAGATTTTATAGTTATCATCAGCCGTAACGCTTAGAGTAGCCTTATTGATGGTTAAAGTGCCATTTTGTGGATCAATAGAGTAATTGTTATCCTCAGCTATTGATAAATTAATGGGGTAATCTCCTACATCGCTGTATTGATCTGCTGTTGTGGTAATACTGGGAGCATTATCTAAATCATTAGCGGCATCATCATTTACAAATCCTACATAAGTAATGGAAAATTCGGGATTGGGCTCACCATATTTTTTAACTGCATCATTAACCCTTGCTGTTAAGGAAGCTTTGTTAACAGTAAAGCTTGTACTGACTTGAGTGGCAGCATGGTAATTGTCATTTCCTGCCTGGTTTACATAAATGGTGCAGTTGCCTGCTCCTAGAACAGATATCATCCATGCACCGTTGGCATTGCTAACTGTAGCCACATTCTCATTAGAGGAAGTATATAAAATTGGATTACCGGAAGCACCACCTTCAGCAGCTATTTGATAATCTGCATCGCCATAGGTTAAATTTGGAATCGCAGTAAAGCTTATTGTTTGATTGGCTTTTTCAACCGTTAAGGTTTGCGAAACCTGCACTGCTTCATTGTACATTTCGTTACCTGCTTGATCTGCATAAATGGTACACGTTCCGGCTCCCACAATGTGAATGAGACCATTGTAGATGGTGGCAACATTTTCATTCGAACTGGTATAGCTTACAGATAGAGCGCTAGAAGCACCAGCACCAGGCTCAAAATCGCCACTACCGTAGGTAACATTAGAAAGCTCATTAAAAATGATAGATTGGTCTAATTTTAAAGTAGAAAAGATTTGTACATCGCCATAGCTTGTTCCTGAGCTATTGGTTGCATAGGCTTTGAATGAATACTGAGTTCCTGGAATGAATGAACCAATTACTTCATTGAATGCTCCTGTTCCTGTTCCCTTAGATACATTTAATACACCTACACCTCCAATTTCGGGATTAGAATTTACTGAAGACTCTGAATAAACAAGTCCTTTTGAGCTTATAGCCGCTCCTCCATCATCGCTGGCATTGCCCCACAGTGTAGCAGAGTAGGATGTGACAGAAGTTGCTGATGATGTTGTGATTGTTGGAGCAGTAGTCCTCTGTACCGAAAAGGCACTAGTGTTAAGGGTACTTAGGTCATATGGTGTTGCTCCACTTGCATCAACCAACCAATTAGCTATGCTATTGATTTCTCTGCTTAGCGTTGCAGCATTCCCACTGGTGGGACCATCATACATGAAGTTGTCTCGTTCTAAAGTACCGGTATCATAAACCCAAATTGCATTTACGCCATTGGTTAGCTGCACTGGTAACGCTGAGGTTGAGTTTGAGGTTGATGAGCCATCCCAATTGGAGTCAGTGGTTCCTGCTTCTACATTATAATGAATTCCGGTAATAAAATTGGGTGAGGCGAATGTACCTTGATATAAGAAAAGCTGATCTCCAATGGAAGAAATAGTATAGCCACTTCCGGTAATGGCACCTGTAGAAACCTTTAAACTATTTGCATCGAAAATTCCATTTTTTGTTGTTTCAATATGCACAACTGTACCGGCATTAAGATCTGAGGTAGCGACCCAGGTCAAGTCTCCATCACCGCTATTGAATGTAAAACCACTTGCGTTATTCCATCCTCTGTCGGTGATTAAAATCTGGGTACCATTTTCTACATCAACTAAAAGCACAAAGGCAAAGTCGTCATTACCATCCGAGTTGATGCCTACAAATGCGGCATCACCTGCATTTAGAAGTGTTGCAGCCTGACTATAGAAACTAACTAAGAGAAGGTAGGTTAATAGAAATATTTTTTTTATCATAACTTTTTAATAAGAAGGTTCAGGGATTTCGCTTTAAACATTTCTTGTAGATGACAGTGTGTAACCACATGTTTTTTTTGACAGGCTTTACCTGATTAACAAGATTACCGCAATGATTTTTTTAGAAAAAATCTTGTCCAACCTGTTAATCTTGTCATTATTGCGATTTCCTTGTATGAATGATTTGTAATAATTGAGGTTACCCCATCAAAGTATTTGAATAGCCTCATTGTAAGTCTTAATTTCTAGGTGGATATAATCCGTTAACGCAAATAATGTAATTGAGGCCTAAAAAGGGTTGCATATTAGTATGAGGCTGGTTTTCACCAGCTGGTTGAATCTCTACTTCTACAGAATTAGAATTCAATTCAATATCCGCAGCATTTCCAAAAATTGGTGACCCGGTTCCTGCAATAAAATTATTTGCCGGGTCTTCAACATTCGCTTCTTCTTGTGCATGTAGGGTGGCTGTTGCATAATGCGAGTGATTAGGCAATTGATTAGGAATTAATGTCACTGTTTCCTGTCCGGACTTATCTCCAAGTTTCCTTAAGGTTAATCCTGGGCCGGCACCCACATGTACTGGCACTCTACCTCTTAAATCCGGAAGAGCAAAATTATTTATTCCATCACCACCATAAGTTGTACCTAAGATTGAAAATAGAGCTTGGTATTGATTTAGTGACAACAGTTGTCCGTTACAGAACATCCAGTTTCTCGGTTCAAAATTTCCTCCAAATAGCACGATTGTGCCCATGTAAGCTTCATCCATAATTTATGCGATCAGTAAGGTTTAAAATATTATTTCAGAAATGATATCCATTATAGTGTGTTATGAGCTAATCAGATTATGCTTTTAGTTAAACTATAAAGTTAAATATTTTGATTAATTGCATTTGCTACATATAACATTAACCATTTAATATACAGTCAAAAATAGCATTTTTTATTGATGCTCCTAATCCAAAAAATAAATTATGCATAATAATAATTTCTGGATTCTACAGGTTTAATTCGAGGCGTGTTTTTGGGAGGGTATAGCGTGATGCATACCAAAAGAGAATTAAAAAAAGGAACACCTGAGAAGATGTTCCTTTTTTAACCTAACCTTAACCCTAACTTATGAAGAAAATTTCATATTCACATATACCAATAAGTGATGAAAAGGTTACAAAAACTTTAAAAATATCTTAACACAACGGCCATAAACCATATTTCTTATTATGATTTGTTGATGAATGGCACATTATTTGTGACCAACGCGAACCAAGTAGTGGAATTACTCACTACTTTTATTCGAGTTTTAAATAAATATTATTGTACAACCTAAACATTTTTGATTTTGAAAAATTTGTTCAGATTTGGCTTTTTAGCCTTCGCAGTTAGCAGCATGTTATTGACAAGCTGTGCAGGAGATGAAAATGAGGAACTTGTTCCTGATGAAAACACTGATAAAACTTATGAGTTAAACTTAACTGAAGGTCAGGGAGATGATGAAGTAACCGTTTACATTAAAGACATTAAGGCTTTAAAACCTGAAGCAACTTCATTTGAAGTGGTGGTAAACTTTACATCTGTAGATAAGGCGATGAGACGTCTTTACATGACAGTTGATACGGCAGGTGCAGGTGCACAACCTTATGAATTAGAGATCGCTGGTATTCAAAAGAAAAGTGATGGATCACTTAATTTGGATAAAGATGTAAAAACAACTTTTACCTACGCTCTTCCATTTGACATCATTCCAAATTTCACCGGTAAAACAGTGGAATACAAATTATGGACAACAACCCAACGTGGTGATTACCGTAATATGCAAGATGATTTAGCAGTAGGTGTTGGTACTATCATTGTTGATTATGATGGTGAAAACCCTGCTACTGTAGTAAGAGAATTTAGCACTGTAATTCTAGCTGCACCTTTAGCAGATGGAAGTTCCCAGTCTTTTATGTCTACACTTACTGGTGAGCAATATGAAATTAACACTGGTGAGGAAAGTGCTGCTTATTGGGATTTAGGATATTATTATGCAGCAGTAAAAGATGGTGTTCTTGATAAAAATGTTACTGCTTCTGCTTCATTATCATCAACAGTCGCCTATCCTGCTATATTTAAAAAGGATGGAGTATTAGTTGCAATTTCAGGTTTAACTGGGGTTACTGACTTGAATAATTGTTATTTCCTGAAATCTGATAAAACATTAACAGATTTCGAAGGAGTTACAAATTCTAATCAGCTAGATAATTTATCTGTCAATGATAAAAGCCCTGAGGTAATTGATAATCTTTCAGTAGGAGATGTTGTAGCATTTATGGATGGCTATGGAAAAAAGGGATTAATCTATGTAGAAGAAATTAATGGAAAATGGAATTCTGGTGACTACATTAAAATTAACGTTAAAGTTCAACCCTAATTTCTGTCATCAAAACATTTCAAAGGCCATTCGATTATCGGATGGCTTTTTTGCATTAGTTGGGTAGGTGTTAATTCAGGAATATTGAGGTCAGTAGATAAGTACATACATTTCTGCTAAATCTAAAAAAGCCCCAAAGTGGGCGACATCCCAAAGCCTAGCCTGTAAGGGCTAGGATATTAATAAGGTATTTTATTTAATCGCCAAAGGTGTGTAGTCGTGTGATTAAGACTACGCACCTTGGCGCTAACAATTTCATGCCATGATATTCATAGCCCTTCAGGCTATGCTTAATGACACCGCATCTTTGATGCTAACGTAAGCTTACTATTGATATGTATTTAACTACTTACCTACACAGGAATATAATAGATGTTTAAAGCTTGAACTAGTGAAAAAGGCTTTCTATGCGTCCTTTGCGAAACCCTTTGCGCCCTCTGCGGTTAAAAATTATTAAACACCATGGTAAAGCAATCTTTAAAGTACAAGTTGTTGTACAATGGGAGTCTTGTCACTATCTTTGTATTACATCAAAATTTTTTGCATCATGGAAATAACAACCTATTCAACATTTCGTCAGAATTTAAAAGGATTCTTTGATAAAGTACTTGAAACACATGCTCCCTTATTTGTTACACGTTCAAAAGGAGATGATGTTGTAGTGCTTGCTAAGTCAGATTATGAGAGTATGCAAGAAACTTTACATCTTTTATCAAATTCAAAAAATGCAGCCCGGATAGCTGAGGCGCTTGAAGAATACGAACAAGGTAAAGGCCAAGCCCAAAAACTCATTGAAGAATGACATTGGTATTCATGTCTCAACCATGGGAAGATTATTTGTATTGGCAACAAACAGATAAAAAAATGCTTCGAAAACTTAATGAACTCATAAAACAATGCCAGAAAACTCCTTATGAGGGAATAGGAAAACCGGAACCTTTAAAGGGTAATTTATCCGGATGGTGGTCTCGTAGAATTGATCATGAGCACCGGCTAGTATATAAAGCAGAGAATGGTAAACTTAACATCCTGCAATGCCGATTGCATTATTAATCCCTTTTTGAAAAGTATTCTCTGCGTCCTTTGCGAACCCTCCGCCCCCTCTGCGGTTATATCTAAGAAGCTCCATTGCATAATAATTCGTTTTAATTCGGCAACCACTTTTAACGGTTGAAGTAATTATAATCTTTCAATAGAGTTCTAAAAAATTGAGCAGCCGGCTGCTTCGTCTCAACGTTCATTTTCTTTAATACCAGTTCTTTTGTTTTTACCGCTAATGGATGAGGTGCTCCTACGTTGGCATAAGATGAAGGTTTTCGAATAATGGTTAACACCTCTTTTATGGCTTGCATGTCTCGCTCGCTTAGTCTCTCAACTTCCGGATACATCGGTTTATAACCCTCTTCAACTTCCATGTACGCGGTCTTGTTTATTCCTTGTTGTGGATTTAACTTCAAAACAGTTGTTTTAGCCGCAATATCTCCTACGCGCTGGCCTTTGTTATTAACCATAATCATTACCGCTGCAACCAAACCATTAGTTAATCCAATATCAATAATCCGGAATATCCACCGTAATAAACAGGCACCAAAACTAAGTTCTGTACCATCAGTTTTAACCACTCTTAATTTGAGAATCATCTTTCCAAAACTTTGTCCGTTTAAAAAAAGCTCGCATAATAAATCATAGAAAACAGCGGGTGTAAAAAACAGCAATACAGTCCAATGATACCCATCATAAAAAGGTATAAGCATTAAGAGCATCACGATGCAATAGCTGATAATGATAAATAAATCCAGTAAATAGCTCATAATGCGATCACTCACATCGGCCAACCTAAATTCGATATTTACATTTTGTGTGGTTTCTATGTTGAAGTTGCTCATCTTGATTTAGTGTAAATTCTAACCACAAAGGTGTACAGAGTTCAACGCAGAGGTCGTAAAGAGAATATTTTACTTCCTTACCTTTATCGGTCAGATTTATTAATAACGTTCTTTATTGTAATTGCATATCCTTATACTAAACAATAATATCTTTGTTTCGAATCAATAAGGTTAATATTCCTTTTAAAGATAATTCATTAATCCTGAAAAAATTCTTTTATTAGTACTGAAAAGCTCAGGAATGAAAGAAGTCACCTTTATCAATCGAAATAAGAAACGCTGGGAAGCCTTTGAACAAGAGCTTAAAAAACCTACAGCTGTAGATCCCGATGTTTTAGCCGATCAGTTTATTCAATTGATGGATGATTTGGCTTTTGCACGCACCTTTTATCCTCGCACACCAATTTTTCAATATTTAAATACTTTATCTCAACAAGCTCATCAGGTTGTTTACCGCAATAAACGAGAAAGTTCCAGACGAATAAAAACTTTTATCAAAACCGAATTACCATTAGAGTTGAGGGCTGCCAGGCCATGGTTTTTGCTATCACTGGCTGTTTTTCTTTTTGCCTGGCTATTGGGTTGTGCATCAGTGTTAAATGATGAGGGTTTTATTCGCTTGATTCTGGGTAATGATTATGTGAATATGACTCTGGACAACATCGAACAAGGTGATCCCATGGCAGTATATAAATCGATGGATCAGTTGCCCATGTTTGTGTTCATCACGTTTAACAATGTTTACGTTGCTTTTAGGGTTTTTCTGTATGGCATATTAACGCCTTTAGGAAGTGTATGGCAATTGTTTTTAAACGGTTTGATGGTAGGTTCGTTTCAAACCTTTTTTATTGAAAAGAATTTATTTGGTGTTTCCACAATGGCTGTTATGATTCACGGGACATTGGAGTTGTCGGCCATTATTATAGCAGGAGGTGCCGGAATAATGTTAAGTAAAAATTTGTTTTTTCCGGGCACTTATTCTCGAAAGGAAGCCTTTATTAATGGCGCATCTAAAGGGCTAAAGATCATGTTGGGAGTAATTCCGGTGTTTATGGTTGCCGGTTTTTTCGAAGGCTTTGTAACCCGCCATTACGCAACTATAAATACCTGGTTAAATAGTTTAATCATAATGGTATCCTTGGCTTTTATCATTTGGTATTTTTTTATTTACCCCGAGATGGTTTACCGTCGATCAAAAAGGGAGAAGCAAGCGTAGTTGATTATGATAAAAAGATACTTGATCATATTTTGCCTGCAATTGTTTGCTCTTCTAATGGCGGCACAAAAACAAACTTCGATGGAAAAAGTGGAAGCCTGGGATAATAGCAGAGTTGCACATCGTCAGTTTTCGCAGGATACCATTGCTTATTACAAGAACTTACCAGTCTACAGTTATGATCGAAATCCGAAGAAATTAACCTGGTTACAGCGCCTGTTAAAATGGCTGATGGGATCTGAGCAACAAACACAATCCGATCCTTTTACTCTTCAGAATTGGATGTATTGGCTGATGATTGCACTGGCAGCTGTAGCCGTAGGTTATATGATTTTACGATTACTGGGAATCCCAATTGCCGGATTTCTATCTGTTAATCGAAAAGCCGAAAAGAGAGCCTTCGAGTTTATTTCAGATAAAGAGCACATTCGCCAAAAACCTTTGGAGCTATTGTTAGAAGATTTTATTGCACAGGCTTCATTTCGGGAAGCTATACGAATTCATTTTTTGATGGTCTTACGCAGTTTAGATGCTAAAGAAATCATTCAATGGCATCGCTATAAAACGGATAAAGAATATTATTACGAAATAAAGGATGCTGAAATTAGCCAAAGCTATCTTTTGTTAATGCGAAAGTATGAATATATATGGTTTGGTCAATTTCCGGTTACCAAAGATGAGTTTGAAGCTATACATCAACAATTTATAGACTTTAAACAAGTACTAACTGCCAATACCCTAAAACCATGAATAAAGCAAAGTGGATTATTGGTGGAGTACTGCTTGTGGTGTTAGTAATTGTGCTTACACTGTCATTAGTTCCCAAATCGATTGATTGGTCCTTGAGTTTCTCAAAAGATCATGACAAACCTTTTGGCACAAAGATTCTATTTGAACAATTACCCGAATTATTCACAGGCTCAAAAGTTATAACCAAGCATGGGAATGCTTTTCTGTCTTATCAAGAAAATGAAGATTCTACGAGCAGTAATTATATGCTTATCAACCAAAATCTTAAGTTAGATTCTGCTGAAATTTCCAATGTTCTCAAAATGGCGTCAGCCGGAAATAACTTCTTTATTGCAGCACAAGATTTTTCTAAAGCATGGTTAGATTCATTTAATCTGAGTATTGAATATTCGTCCATTTACAATTACAGCATGCCATTGGTCGATTCTGTCAGTTTGAATTTTGCAAACCGCCGATTTCAAACACAACTGGGCTATTGGTATAAAAAAGCCATCAGCAATGATTATTTTACGTCTTACGATACCTTAAAAACTACCGTCTTAGGAATAAATAATCGGGGCAAAACTAATTTCATCCGCATAAAAAAAGGGAAAGGAGCAATTTATTTACACTTGGTTCCCTTAGCTTTTACCAATTACAATATGCTAGTGGATGATAATTACGCGTATGTTTCAAAATGCTTAAGTTATTTACCTTCACAAAGCATCGTTTGGGATGAATACCATAAAGATGAGAAACAGGCACAGCTGTCAATGTTTTCGTTTATCTTGGATCGCCCTTCATTAAAGTATGGATGGTATATATTTTTAGTGGGCTTAATCATCTTTTTCGTATTTCAGTCCACCCGAATGCAGCGTATAATTCCGATACTGCAAGAACCTGGAAATTCAACCATCAGTTTTATTGAAACCATTGGACGTTTGTATTTTAGCCGTAAAGATCATCTGAACATAGCTCATAAAAAATATCTACATTTTAAAGAGTATGTAAGAATACAATATTATATCAACACAATAGATAATGGAAAAGAATGCATTAAGAAAGTTGCTGATAAGTCTGC
Source organism: Bacteroidales bacterium (assembly GCA_003249255.1). GTDB lineage: Bacteria > Bacteroidota > Bacteroidia > Bacteroidales > Marinilabiliaceae > SZUA-582. The sequence goes on along the minus strand of QKJP01000049.1, from coordinate 86,482 downwards.
TGTGGAAATGCGCTTAATCAAGCAAATTATTGAGATGGGAGAAGGCTTAAAATCCTTGGAGCAATTAAGTGAGGATGGCTTAGTCGACTTTAATGCAAAGATAGATCTTTTTTATACCCTGTGTGAGAAATAACTCATTGGGTTTTGAGTTGCAAGAAATGCTAAATGTGGAAATTAGAAAATACGATTAATTAAGAAGAGTATGAGCGAACAAGTTTCATTCGAAAATAGATTGCCTTTACAGGAGGTTCAGGAAGCAGTACTGCGAATTAAGTCCGAAATTAAAAAGGTAATTGTTGGTCAGGATAAAGTTTTGGATTTGCTATTAACCGCTTTGCTAGCCAATGGACACGTGCTTATAGAAGGGGTGCCGGGAGTAGCAAAGACATTGGTAGCAAAGTTGCTATCCAAATGTATTTCCACCGATTTTTCCCGTATTCAGTTTACGCCCGATTTAATGCCGTCTGATGTATTGGGAACGATGGTTTATAATGCCGGACTAGCAAAGTTTGAATTCAATAAAGGACCTGTGTTTTCAAATTTAGTGTTAATTGATGAGGTGAACCGTGCTCCTGCTAAAACTCAGGCAGCCCTTTTTGAAGTGATGGAAGAGCGGCAAGTTAGTACTGATGGCGTAACAAGAAGGTTAGAACCTCCATTTCTGGTGCTGGCAACTCAAAATCCTGTTGAACACGAAGGAACTTACCGTTTGCCCGAAGCTCAGCTGGATCGTTTTTTATTTAAAGTAAACATTGATTATCCTGATGTGGATCAAGAATTTGAGATTCTATTAAATGCTCAAAAAAGAAAAGTTATTAATGAACTTGAGCTGATTAACGCCGTTGTTACTGCTGAAGAAGTTATCCGTTTTCAATCCATAGTTCATCAAGTTTTAGTTGATGAAAATCTTTTACGTTACATTGCATCCATCATTGAGAAGACAAGATCGAGCAGCGCGTTGTATTTGGGTGCAAGTCCTCGTGCTTCCTTAGCCGTCTTAAACGCAGCCAAAGCTTATGCTGCCATCGAAGGGCGAGATTTTGTAACACCCGATGATATAAAATTTGTAATCATACCGGTTTTGCACCATCGCGTAATCTTAACGCCCGAGAAGGAAATGGAAGGCGTTCAAACCCAATTTGTCATTCGTCAGATTATTGATTCAGTAGAGGTTCCTCGATAGATGTATGGAATGAAATATCTTAAAGTCATACGGTTTTCGCAGCGCTTTTATGGCATACTGGCAGCTACCATAGGCGCTTTTGTACTTGGGCATTTTGTTCCCTTTATTTACATCGCTTCTACCATTGCAGTATGGGTATTGTTGGCTTTGGTATGGATTGATATTCTCCTGCTTTTCGCTTCCGGTCCACAAAAAATAAAGGGACAGCGCATTGTGAGTGAGCGTTTTTCCAATGGAGATCAAAATGATGTAGATCTTCATCTCCAAAGTGCCTATCCTTTTCCTGTAAAGTTAACCATCATCGATGAAGTGCCAATTCAGTTTCAAATTCGAGATTTTAAAAAAATCGTAAAGATGACGAGCGAAGGAAGCTTCAATTTTTCCTATCAACTGAGACCAACCAAACGAGGCGAATATCATTTTGGATGTTTAAATATATGGACGCAATCCCCAATAGGACTTCTCATGCGCCGCTTTATAGGCGCTGATGAAAAATTAGTAAAAGTATATCCTTCCTTCAAACAAATGAGACAGTTTGAGATGATGGCAATTTCCAACCGATTAACGGACGTTGGCGTGAAAAAAGTCCGTCAATTAGGCCATCAAATGGAATTTGATCAGATAAAGGAGTACAATAAAGGGGATGACATTCGATCTATCAACTGGAAAGCTACTGCCCGTAAGAATCAATTGATGGTTAACCAATATCAGGAAGAACGGTCGCAACAGGTCATCTCTGCCATTGATATGGGACGTACCATGAAAATGCCTTTTGATGGAATGACGCTTTTAGATTACGCCATTAATACCAGCTTGGTACTATCGAACATGGCTATGCTTAAACAAGATAAAGCAGGACTAATCACATTTAATAACCAGATACAGTCGGTAGTAATACCTCAAAGAAGCAGCAAGCAAATGCAAGTCATCATGGAAAACTTGTATAAACAGCAAAGCGATTTTGGAGAGCACAGTTTTGCTAGCTTCTATACACACCTGAGAAGAAAAGTTAACAAAAGGAGTTTGATTGTATTATACACAAATTTTGAAAGTTTAAATGCCGTTCACAGAGAATTACCAATTCTTCAAAAGTTATCAAGAGACCACCGTTTAGTCTTAGTTTTATTTGAGAACACCGAACTTCAGCAACTAACACAAAAAAGTGTTACCGATCTCGAAGGTATTTACATCAAAACTATCGCACAAAAGTTTGTGTATGATAAAAGACTTATAGCACGTGAACTCGAACGTTATGGAATTCATACCATCTTAACAGCTCCGGATAAATTAACAGTTAACACCATCAATAAATATCTAGAAATAAAAGCCAGAGGAATGCTTTAAAGAGTTGATGAAGTGCTGTTTTGACAACTGGGTAATACGAAAATACTTTGCGCTTAGTTTTTGACCTCTCAATAAAACAAAGTAAAATTTCCTAGTTATCATCCCTATCCTTTATTTATTAGAGTATTTTAGAGTTTTTACCTTCAAAACAAGGGCTAAACCAATAACAATTGATTTTTATGCTGAAAAACACTGCCATTTGAAGGGGGTTTGATTTTCTTATAACATTTTTTAAAACTTATTCTTTCAAAAAAATGCTTAATTGCATACGTGCATAATCGTTATGATTTGTCCTTCTTAATGAAAGGTTAACGATAGTGTAAGTTCTATATAATATACTACAAAGAAAGTTGTATCATTTTTACAGAGCATTTAACACTGGATATAATGCTGAAAAATATTGACCAATGTGACAATTGCAAGGTTGTTTATGGACAATATAAATCGTATTATTTCAGCTTTGGAACTAACGACAGTTGAACATTAAAAGACAAAGTACTATGGAAGCAATTCATTCAAATTTCAGGGGAATTCAAGAGAAAGTTATTAGTGAAGGTATGATGAATCAAGGATTAATGTCTTTAATGTCGCAACAACAGTTTTCTTCTGAAGAGTTTTATTTAACCGGGTACGAAACCATCACATTTAACAGAAGCCGCTATTTTGCATTAGAAACTGTTTTAAATTCAACAGTTCCGTTCGAAAAAGACCTGTTAATATTAACCAACGGTGACGTAAATGATGAGATTCTGTCGTTGTGTGAACTTCATGGCATCAATACAATGATTATTTCTTTTCCTAATACCACCAAGGAGTGGGATGACTTTGATGCTTTAGTAAGTGGGTTTTCACGATTTTCACACGTCCTTTTTTCGTGCGAGGAGTCTGATTGCACAACGATTGATCAATTAAAGAAATTGAGCACTCGCATTAATAAAAAACGTGCGGGCTTAATCGTTAACTGCAACAGTGATTCCATCCAGCTTTCTGATGTTAAAAATGCAGATATCGATTATCTGGTCTACAACGGAACCGGTTGTTCAATCACTTCAGTAGTTTTAGCCCGCAGAAGTAAGTTGGTTCAAACCGAAGGAATATCACGCAGTTATACACATAACCTTTATGCTTTTTGGCAAAAAGCAATGAGTCGGAGAAAGTCAATAATTAAGCCGATGATTTTTTAGAAAACCACCAAAATTAACGATAGATTTAAACGCAGGTTAACAATGTTTAGCCTGCGTTAGTTTTTTGTAAACAACCTGATAATCTTTCATTTAATTTCTTATCGTATTAATATTCTATTTGCATTTCCTCTTTAACATTGTATTGATTTAAAGTGTGAAAATATGATAGAAGAGAATTTTAAGTCAGGAAAAAGAGTACAAGTATCAGTTGTTTCAGATACGCATTTAGGAGCTTATGGTAGTAAGGCCAAAGATCTACTGGCTTATTTAAAAAGTATTGATCCAGATCAGCTGGTATTAAATGGAGATATAATTGATGTGTGGCAGTTCAAAAAGTCATATTTCCCCAAGTCTCATTTAAAAGTTATCCGTCAGATCGTAAAAATGATGGAGAGAGGAACAAAGGTACATTATCTGGTTGGCAATCACGATGAAGTATTTCGTCGTTTCGTTGGCTTAAGCCTGGGTAATTTATCCATTGATAACAAATTGGTCCTTGAGCTTGACAATAAGAAAACATGGATGTTTCATGGAGACGTTTTTGATGTTGTCATGCACCGTTCTAAATGGTTAGCCATACTTGGTGCACATGGATATGCTATCTTAACTCTAATCAATCGCTCCATTAATTGGTTGCTTTCTCTATTTGGAAAACATCGCATTTCCTTATCGCGTGACATTAAATCAGCAGTAAAAAATAAGCGTAAAAACATCACGACATTTTTTGAGCAAACGGTTGCTGATTTGGCTATCAAAAAGGGTTACGATTATGCCATTTGCGGACATATACATTGGCCTGATAAAAAACGTATTTTGAATGATGATGGAGAAGTGGTTTATCTGAATAGCGGTGATTGGGTGGAAAACCTAACAGCTATCGAATACTATGATAACGATTGGCACTTGTACCAACATCAACCCGGCCAAAATCCTGAGAAATTAGAAGATGAATTAGATGCCTTGGTTAGCGATGATTTCTTATTATCCAACCATAAAGTGCTTTTCAAAACCATGTTTAATGACGTTGTAAAAAGCTAGGAATTATGAAAATTTTGTATGCAATTCAAGGTACCGGTAACGGTCATGTTTCAAGGGCTTACGAAGTAGTTCCTGAACTTCAAAAATACGGGAAGGTCGATTTGCTCCTTAGTGGTAATCAATGTGACATTGAGTTACCCTGGAAGGTAAAATATCGTTTTCACGGATTGAGTTTCATCTTTGGAAAAAAAGGGGGTATCGACATGCTTCAAACGATGAAAAATGCAAAGCCAATCCGCTTATTACAAGAAATATATTCAGTTCCTGTAAGAGATTATGATCTTATTATAAACGATTTTGAACCTGTTGTGGCCTGGGCCTGTAAAATTAGACAAGTCCCTTGCGTAAGTTTAAGTCACCAAAGTGCAGTGCTGCATCCTTACGCCCCAAAACCCAATCAGGTTGATCGCTTAGGACGTTTTATTTTAAAAAATTACGCCCCTGTTTCTGAGTCTTATGGTTTTCATTTTAAACCCATAAACGATCAAATTAGTACCCCTGTGATTCGCAAAGATGTTCGAAATGCAATTCCCGGTAACGATGGGCATTATACGGTATATTTACCTTCGTATAGTGATGAAGTTATTATTAAACGCCTATCTGCCTTTCCAAATGTGAAATGGGAGGTGTTCTCAAAACATAATAAAGAAGCTCTAAAGCACCACAACATTTCAATTCAACCGGTTAATAAAGAGAAGTTTGCAAAAAGTATGCTAAACGCTAAGGGGGTACTATGTAACGCCGGTTTTGAAACGCCTGCTGAAACTCTTTTTTTAAAGAAAAAACTTTGTGTCATTCCCATGAAAGGCCAGTACGAGCAACAGTGTAACGCTGCCCTTTTAAAAGAAATGGGTGTACCTGTATTAAGTAGCCTGTCGCAACAAGAAAGCATTGCCCAATGGCTCAGTAAGGATGATATTGTAGAGGTGAATTATCCCAATAATTTATCTGCGGTTATTGACCGTATTTTCGAATCTCAACAAGCCAATGTTGAATCAATACCGGCCCTTTCTATTGGAAGAATATATTTTTAGATTTTCACACCCTCAAGCTCATAATAACCTTGAGAGTGTGAATGATATTCTAAAGAATTGAATCAATATTTTCAATCGGACGACCAATAACGGCTTTATCTCCATTGATAATAATAGGACGCTCCATAAGCATAGGATACTCAAGCATGGCTAGTATCCATTCTTCATCAGTAAGTTCTTTACCCTCAAACTCTTCTTTATAAATATCTTCTGAAGTGCGAATTAAATCATGAGGCGCAATCCCTAAAAGATCAATAATCTCTTCCAATTCATCCGGTCGTAATGGTTCATCCATGTACTTGACCACTTCGGGTTCAATACCTTTTTCGGCTAAATAATCTAAAGCGCTTCGGCTTTTCGAACAGCTTGGATTATGTAATACTGTTATCATTGTTATTTTTTTAGCTGCTAACCTCTAGTTAAGAGTGGCTAGCTGAATCATTCATTTAAAATAAAACTATTGCGTCAAAAAAAGTTCTGAATTCAAATTAAAATACAGCCTAATGTATGCTCTCTGAAACATATAGCTACCACGATAACTATCGCGGACTAAAGCCCATAAGCAAGCGGCTTATTTCAATCACGACTCAAACACTTCATCAGCACCAAATTCCATCAGGTAAGCTTTAATGAAACCATCTAAATCGCCATCCATTACACCTTGCACGTTTGAGGTTTCGTGACTGGTACGCACATCTTTTACCATTTTATAGGGCTGAAAAACATAGGAACGAATCTGCGAACCCCATTCAATTTTCTTTTTCTGAGACTCCAACTTGTTTTGCTCTTCCAATCTTGCACGTAATTCCATCTCATAAAGTTGCGATTTTAAAAGGCGCATGGCATTCTCTTTATTCCCCAACTGTGAACGAGACTCGGTATTTTCAATAATAATACCCGATGGCGCATGGCGTAACCGAACTCCGGTTTCCACTTTATTCACATTCTGACCACCGGCTCCACCGGATCTAAAAGTTTCCCAGGTTATATCAGCCGGATTCACATCAATTTCTATGGTATCATCAACTAACGGAGCTACAAAAACCGATGTAAAGGAAGTCATGCGTTTATTGGCGGCATTAAAAGGCGAAAGGCGAACCAAACGGTGAACCCCATTTTCACTTTTTAAATACCCATAAGCAAAGTCCCCTTCAAATTGTAGAGTAACCGTTTTTATACCGGCTTCATCACCCGGTTGGTAATTCACCTCTTTAACTTTGTATTTGTGGCGTTCACCCCAACGCAAGTACATGCGCATAAGCATTTCAGCCCAATCCTGGCTTTCGGTACCTCCTGCACCTGCATTAATCTTTAAGATGGCACCCATCTTATCTTCATCCCTGCGAAGCATGTTTTTAAGCTCTAGTTTTTCTGTTAAATCCAGAGCCATGTGATATTGCTCGTCTACGTCTTCAGCTTCAGCTTCTCCCGCTTTATGAAAATCGAAAAGGACTGATAGATCTTCAAGAGCTGCCTTTACTTCATTGTAATCCTTCACCCAGCTTTTTAATTCACGAAGAACTTTCATTTTTTCTTCAGCGGATTTAGCATCATTCCAAAAATTAGGATCCTGAGAACGTATTTCCTCTTCTTCTATTTCAACTAATTTCTTATCGATGTCAAAGATACCTCCTTAACGCAAGCTCGCGTCCAGATAGATCTTTCACCATTTCTTGAGTAACCATGGTAGATTTTTTTGTTATCTGATATTATTTTCGTGAAACAAAGGTACAAAAAAGGATTAAGCTATATTTCTGTGAAGGTGTCACAATCGTCAAATGCCTCCAGATATAAAGTGTTAAAAAACGCGTTCGTCTTCCTAATTCTTAGCACAGCTACTAGCATAGGAATCAATGAGAATTCGCTTTTTCTTTCGTACAAGGCGAGCGCATTCAATTTTTATGTTTAGTACATAAATCAATTCAAAGCTAATTCCTGTAGAATAAAAAAATTACATAAAAATAAAGGTAATAAGGTGGGTATTTAATACAACTTATTCAATAAATACTAATATGGCTGAAGCCAATAGTTATAAGGTTATTAAAAACCTTATGGTATATTTCAACCTGAGTATTTTCAAAATATGAAAGACTTAACCTTGTTATTTTTTAAAATGGATGGATGCCTATTGATATTTTAGATAAATCCATATTGAGTTGATCCGTTTTATTACCGGATAATTTTTCGTAGGAGTATTCCAGGTAAACACCAATTCGGCTACGTATTTGTTTTAATATTCCAATGCCTATTTGCATGCCTGAAACAGTCCCGCTAAAATCATTAATCTGTTCACTTACATTGGAATGAACGTAGGCTGCTTTAGACATTATAATCAAATCTTTGTGTGAATATAAAGCGCTTTTAAATCCGAAATAAAATTGATTATAAGTTAAATTATGACTTTCATACTCATCAGTTTCGTTTCCTTTTAGTATTTCTTTTGATAGAGACGAGTGGTTAAAAGAGATGAATGGATTGATGGCTTGTGATTGTGGGTAACCGAATGTAATGCCTACGCCAAAGTAATAGTTTGAGTTGGTTCCGTAGCTCTGTTTAATAAGGTCATTTTTGTAAAATAGGATCCCATTTTCGAAGATAGGAGCAATTAAGAATGCTTTTTTGGTTTTCGTTGAATCTTGAGAATATGAATTATTAACGATAATAAATGTTAACAATAATGTTAGAAATGTCTTCATGTTTTATTAAGGATTGAATTGCTTATTAATTTAAGATTTAGAAACTTATACACCTAACGACCTACTGACCTCTTTTACTACCGACCCAATACTCTGTCGACCTAATAACCTAAATTACTTACAATAAGTAGTATAACTATTATAAGCTTCAAGAAACCCAAGTTCGCCTGCTTTTTGCCAATCACTACAGGCTCTTTTTTTAAGCCCTAAACTGTAAAAGGCATTTCCCCGGTAGAAGAGAGCTTGTGTGTCTTTCGGGTTTTTAAGAACCGCTTTATTGAAGTCATTAACTGCAGTCGTAAAATCCCGGTCTGCAAAGCAAATCGTTCCTCTGATGGAGTAACTCCCCGGTAAATCAGGGTCTAGAAATATGGCCTTATCCAAATCTTCAAGAGCCACATTGTTATTCGGAAAACGGCGATGAAGAAGTTTACCGCGTTCCAAATAAGCTTTAGCGTTCAAGGAATCGCTTTCGATAGCATCGGTCAAATCATTAATTGCTTTATCGAAGGTGATTGATCTTTTTTTGATTTTTTTTAAAGTGGCTTCAACAATTGCTTGTGAGAACTTAGGATTAGCACTTAAGCATTTATTCAGATAATAGTCTTCATTTCCATTTCCTTGTTTATCTAACTCAATTAAGGCCTGTAAATATAGATGCAGGTAGCCATTGGTTGATTTTCGATCGGCTTCAAAAAAGTCAGCTTTACTTCCTCCGGTATTGTTGTATTTGTATCGAGCCCATCCTCTCATGCTGTATGCAATTCCATCTTTGTTGAAAAGTTCAAGGTGGCATCCAAATTTACGAGCAGCTTCAATATAATCCTCTAAAATTGAAAAATGAATACCGTAGCATAAATTCGCATCTAACAGGTTCATTTGCGATCTGTTGGCAATTAATTCTCCAACTCTCAGATCAATGGTTTTCCAGTTTTTATCATCAAGCAGATAACTGTTGAAAACAACTTTTTGGGGTTGGTCATTAATACTGCTTAAAATACCGGATAATTTACCGTCGTAATCAATCAGTGCACTTCCATTTGAATTAGTTGTAAGTGCGCTATTGCAAATGCCTGACCGGCTAACAACGGGATAATATCGAATGCCATTAATCGACAGAATATTGGTTCCCTTTCCGGCATCATCCGAGTGGGTAAAAGCCATTAGCTCTTGACCTTCAGCAAAACTTTTAGCAGCAGGCATCAGGTAGTCAAACTTTTTATTCCTAGGCGCCTTAATTTTTACAATGGCTAAATTGCTATAAGGGTGAGCCGAAACAATTCTTTCGATGGGGTATTTATTTCCGTTTCGGGTTTTAATATAACCCGAGTCGGCTTCCATAAAAATATTACCGGTGGTAATGCCTAATCCTTGTGAACTAATAAAGAATCCACAACTGTTGCCATTAACAGAACCATCTTTTTTTAAAGTTTGTGCTTCAAAAACAGCATCCTCCGCCTGAGAGATTATTTTCATTAGATTTTGGCTATTTGCAATAGTGCCAATACTAACGAATAATAATATGAATATTGATCTTAATGCTTTCATCTAAAGATTTGGTTGATGTGCAAAAATACAAAATCGTTATTAAAAGACTCCAGGAAAGCTGACTTATGTATGGATTTGTTCAAAAAAAAAGGATGTCATCTTAGACATCCTTTGTGCTTGAGGGTGAAAGACCGGTCTCGAACCGGCGACCTCTGGAACCACAATCCAGCGCTCTAACCAACTGAGCTACAATCACCATTTTTCAAATGCGATGCAAATATAGTACATCTATTTTAAATTTTAGCACAATGAACAAAAAAAATCAAAACTTTTTTTTCCTTTGCAATACGATGGAGGATTTAAATATGAAGTTTTTTATTGAAAATAAGACTATTGAGAAAGAAATAGAACACATCCTTAATAAACTAAAATTACGGATGAATGGAGAAACTTCTTCTCAAATGGAGGCACTTGGAATTCATTATCGGTTGAATTTTGGAGTTAGCCAGATGCATTTGAACGAAGTGGCTCAAACCATTTCGAAAAATTCGGAACTTGCCGAGCGTTTATGGTATCGGGAAACGAGGGAAACCATGTTATTGGCTTTAAAAATTGTACCCGTAGATAAAATGACAAGGCAGCGCTGCTCTGAATGGATAACCTTAATCAATAATGTGGAATTGATTGAACAAGCTTCTAAATTACTGTTTAGTAAATTACCTTATTGTTTAAAACTCGTAGAGGAGCTAATTGAAGATGAGTCGGTTTATAGTTTTGCACTTGCATGTTATACCTTAGGATGGCATTTACAGCTGAGTCCTGCCGTTTCACAAGCTTATCTTGATAAAATTACCTCAGCCATATTTATGGCCAATCCGAGTAAAGAGTACTTGTTACATAAAGCTAAAGGTTTTTTGGCGCGTAAGTATTTTAGAGCTATGCATTCGTCTCATTTTGCAATTGATGAATATGTAACACAAGCAGAAAAAGCTGATAAACCTTTATTACAAAAGGTAGCCCTGGACATAAAAATGGAACGCGATTTTGTATTAGAAAACCAATGATTGACCCAAAAACATTAATCGATGATCTAATAGATTCTCTGCGCAGTTTTTCAGATGAGAAACGCATTGAATTTTCCAAAACAATTTATCCTACCCGTATGACGGTTATCGGAGTAAGTAATCCTAACCTAAAGAAAGTGATAAAAGAATTAAAGCCAGAGTTAAAATCCTTTTCAATGGAAGAGAAGAAGCACTTTTTTCAGGCTTTGATTGACACTGATGTTTTTGAATGCCAACAATTGGCTTATGAAATCTTAGGAAATGACAAGCAAGTTTTTAAAAGCCTCTCAGAACAAGAAATAGATGCTTTGGGTAAAAATCTGGACAACTGGGTGTCAGTCGATTATTATTCTGCCTTAATCGTTGGGTATGCCTGGCGTGAAGGAATCTTGACTACTGAGAAAATTAAGAATTATCTGTCATCCAATGATTATTGGATTCGCCGAATTGCCTTAGTGGCCACTGTATCGTTAAACCAGAAAGCCAGAGGCGGACAAGGTGACCCCGAACGAACCCTTGAAATATGTGAGTTAGCCCTTGATGATCATCAGGATATGATTAACAAAGCTCTTTCTTGGGCTTTACGTGAATTGGCTAAGCGTGAAAAAGAACTCGTTAGATACTTTGTTGAGAAATATAAAGACCGAATGCATAAAAGAGTGTACAGAGAAGTAACGAATAAGCTGGAGAAAGGGACTAAGAATTAAACTTAATTATTTTTTTTGTTTTATTTTTGCACCCACAATTCATAAACCTTTAATAGTAAAATCATGAAGAAAAAGCTTTTTGCTTTATTGCCAATTGCCTTATGCGCATTAATTTTTATCTCTTGTTCAAAAGATGATGATGACGATAATAATTCATCTGCAAATACCGGAACATTTGATGGTACTACCTGGTAAACAGAACAATCTGCAAGTGCCGGCGGAAAAGAAACAACATTAAAAGGCACAATGGTATTTGGTTCCAATTCGACCTTTACCTATACCGAGAAAATTACCAAGCAAGGAAGTACGATAACGTTAAATCTTATAAAGCCAAATCCTGTTACCGGAACTTATACTTATACTGGTACGCCTAATGTGGAAGGTAATTTATCATTTACATTCAAAAAATAACGATGGAAAAGAAACCACTGTAAGTTCGAAATATACTGAGTTTGCTGGTTCTGCTTTTTTCGGATTTGAGCCTGATGGATATTATCGTGAACTAAGTAAGGTTGAAAAAGAAGTTGATAATGGCACAAGTTCAGGAGTATTACCTGGCACAAAGTGGAAAAGCAACACTTATGGAGATGGTTACTATATTGAGTTAAAGTTTAAAAATGCCAGTACGGTTGAAATAGGATATTACGCAAAATATTCGGTGACAACCAATGAAAAGTATGTAGAAAAAGACAACACCGTTGAGATTATAAAATACCAAACTATGGCTGCTGAACCTGAAACCCTTACTTCTAAAGGAACCATTGAAGGTGATAAAATTAAAATTAACCTATATCACCAAGATTTAGTATTTACCAAACAATAAAAGATTTTCCAACATAAAAAAGCCCATGATCATTTCGATTATGGGCTTTTTTTTACATACACCTGTGATCAAGAGAGTTAAAAACAAAGTGATCGCATAGGATGCACCAGGTTAAGAAAGCTGTATCCGTTTTACCTGTTCCGTGTTTTTACCGGTTTTATTTCGGATTAAAAATATCTAATACCTGTTTCTATAAACAAGTGCACCTACCCAAACATTTTGTAACTTGTAAGTGCAAACACTTTTATTAACCAAACAATGCAAATAATAGAAGTCACCAACAAGCAACAAGCCAAGCACTTTCGCGATGTAGTTTCTCGCATTTATAAAAATGATACCAACTACGTTCGTCCTCTAAACACCTCTATTGAAGAAGTGTTTGATCCTCAATCCAATTCATACTTTTCTCATGGAAAAGTGGTTCGTTACATCCTCCAAAATAATCATGGCATCATTGGGCGAATTGCTGCCTTTGTTAATGAGAAAAAAGCCTATGGTTTTGATCAACCAACAGGTGGTATCGGTTTTTTTGAGTGTGTGGATGATGAACAAGCCGCCTTTATGCTATTTGACGCAGGCAAAAAATGGTTGCTGAATCAAGGAATGGAAGCCATGGATGGTCCGATTAATTTTGGCGAAAACGATAATTTTTGGGGTTTATTGGTAGAAGGTTTTTCACAACCCGGTTTTGGCATGCAATACAATCCGGCTTACTATCAGAAGTTTTTTGAGAAATATGGTTTTGAACATTATTACGATCAAATCACCAATCATCTAGATTTAAATAAACCATTCCCCCATCGCTTTTGGAAAATTGCCGAGTGGGTAGGTCAAAAACCCGATTATCATTTTAAGCATTTTAACTGGAAAGAAAGTAACAAGTTTTTAAATGACTTTACGGAAGTTTATAACGACGCCTGGCGTTTTCATGAAAACTTTCAGCCAATGGATCGACAAGTGCTTACTGAAACCATTGCAAAAACCAAAGCTTTCTTGATGAAAGAATTAATATGGTATGCTTATTATAAAAATGAACCCATTGGTTTTATTGTACTTTTTCCGGATATCAATCAAATCATTAAACATTTTAATGGCAAACTTAACTTAATGAATAAGCTGAGGTTTTGGTGGATGGTAAAACGCAAGAAAATGTCACGAGTAAGAGTAGTGATTCTAGGGGTTAAGCCTAAGCATCAGCGTTCAGGAATAGAGTCAGGCTTGTTTTGGCACTTAAAGGGAGCAGTTGAGAAAAATCCTCAAATAAAAGAAATGGAGCTGTCATGGGTTGGTGATTTCAATCCTAAAATGCGTGCTCTACAGGAGTCGATGGGGGCCGACTTTGGCAAAAAACACATCACATACCGTTATTTGTTTGATGAAAGCAAGAGAGGTAAAGATCATCATTATACCATTGCTACAGATACGAAATATAAAAACCAATGATTAATGTTTAAGTATTAATGATCATTGTCCTTTTGATCGAGACTGTTTCACGTTTAGATGATAAGTTGAGCACTCATTGTTATTGGATTAATAATTAAATTATCCTGTAGTTTAAACGTCAAATAGGAGCAATAATTAATTTGCACATGGGATCATTGGCACATTAGCACATTGCCAACTTCTGCCTATGACCGCATTTTAATTATGTAAATCCCTCACCAATAGAAACATGAAAAAAAACCTGAAAACAAAATAAATCTCATCAAAACCTTTGTTCGTTAAAAAATATTGCCTTAAATTTGCAGTCCGATTGAGAATATTGAATATTAAGCAAAAAAACATACAGCAATGAAACAAGACATTCATCCGGATAATTACAGGTTAGTGGCATTTACTGACATGTCAAACGGGGAGACTTTCATTACTCGTTCAACTGCGAACACGAAAGACACTGTTGAGATCGATGGCGTTGAGTATCCGCAGGTGAAGTTAGAAATCTCTAACACGTCTCACCCTTTTTACACTGGTAAAATGAAATTAGTTGATACTGCAGGACGCGTTGATAAGTTCATGAACAAGTATCAAAAACACATGGATAAAAACAAAAAATAATTTATCCTTTTGTAAAAAAAGCTAAGCTTCGGAAATTCCGGAGCTTTTTTTTTAATTTTAAACGTCGTTTCAACCTTAATGGCCTAATTCATAAAGCAAAGCCTATACCTTCAAAGAAATCAGCTAAAAGCCAAAAGCTGGCAGCTAGTGACTTTTTTATAGCGTGACTTCGAAGGTATTTTGCAGAAATAAAGCCATAAGAATTCATGAGTAATGAATGTAATTATTTTTGATACAAAGCATGTAAAGGGATTACACCCCTTAACCTTTACTCGCCCAATGGGCGCACTTAGATGCGGCATTTTAACAACAGCTGAAAAGTGGGAACACTATTTAAAGGCTCGTGTTTCTTACGCATGTACAGCTCCCATTAATGAAAAATATCCTGCTAACTTGCAAAAGGATAATCTTTTTATTGCTGGTGATGTGGTACCTACAAAAGAACTGGCTAAAGAGCTTTGTGCCTTAAATGCTGGGGAGTCTTTAATGAAAGAAGATCGGTTAATAGCCATTCGCTTCAACGAAGAAATAGTGGATTTATTGATGCAAAATGAAACACCTAAAGGAGCAGTCATACAAACTCAATCGGAACTTTCTTTTATTGAAAAAACTTTTCATTTGTTAATTCATAACAAGGCAGAAATCAAGAAAGACTTTGAATTAATTACAGCAAATCGAGCCTCTCAAAGCATTAGTGAAACAGTAACAGTGGTAGGAGCACATAAAAATCCATCCATTGTGAATAATATATTTATCGAAGAGGGTGCCGAAGTCGAATATTGCTACTTAAACCCTCAAGAAGGCCCAATTTACATTGGAAAAAATGCCAAAGTAATGGAAGTTTCCATGTTGCGTGGGCCTGTTTGCATTGGTGAATCATCGCAAGTAAGCATGGGCGCCAAAATATATGGTGGTACAGCAGCCGGTCCATGGTCTAAACTAGGAGGAGAGGTAAGTAATTCCATCATTATAGGTTATTCGAATAAAGTACACGATGGTTATTTAGGTGATTCTGTCATTGGAGAGTGGTGTAATTTAGGCGCTGATACCAATACATCCAACCTAAAGAACGATTATTCACCGGTAAAACTATGGGACTACGCAACGGAACGATTTCAGCTTACCGGGCTTCAGTTTTGTGGTTTAATAATGGGTGATTACTCACGCTGTGCAATTAATACATCCTTTAATTCGGGTACGGTGGTCGGAATAGGATCAAACATTTTTGGTTCCGGATTTCCCCGCAACTTTGTACCTTCGTACATTATTGGTGGTCCGCAGGGGATGAAAGTTAATGGATTAACAGCAGCACAAAAAATTGCAGGCATTGCCATGGAACGCAGAAATATTGAGTTTACAGAAGCAGACGCAAAAATCATGGAGCATGTTTTTGAGAGTACCAAAGTTTATAGAAATTCTCTAAAATAACTTTGGCACGTTCATTGCCTAAAAGGAACATACAATATTTTTCGATAAGACCTGGACATACTGACAGATTTTAAAGAATTTTGACTAGAGATACTATGAATAAAAATAAATCCGGAGTAACAATAGAGCTAATGTCTGATGTATTTGATTCTGATACTGAGTTTATTCCGATCGTAAGTGATGAGGATGAACAAAACGTCAGTGAATTTGAAGTTCCTGACATCCTGCCAATTCTACCCCTAAGAAATACAGTACTATTTCCGGGCGTTATTATTCCCATTTCAATAGGTAGAGAAAAATCGCTTACTCTTATTAGGCAACTTCAAAAGTCAAAAGGAATTTTTGGAGCTGTGTCGCAAAAAGATATTCAAGTTGAAGAACCGGGCTTTGAAGATTTATTCGAAATAGGGACTGTTGCTAAAATCATTAAGGTTTTAGAAATGCCTGACAATTCCACTTCAGTCATTATTCAGGGGAAAAAGCGATTTCAGCTCAACTCCATTATAAGTACAGAGCCTTATCACATGGGTAATGTTACGGCCTTGAATGATGAGAATCCAGAAAAAAACGATAGAGAGTTTGAAGCAATAGTTGGTTCTATTAAGGATTTATCTTTAAGAGTCATCAAGGCTTCAAGCAATGTACCACCCGAAGCTTCCTTTGCAGTTAAAAATATCGAAAACAGTAATTTCCTGATCAATTTTATTTGTTCCAATAGCGATGTGGATGTAAATGAGAAGCAAGCTATGCTGGATTGTAATAGAATTGTAGATCGAGGCATGAAGCTTTTAGCGCATTTGTCTAAAGAAGTACAAGTGCAGGAACTCAAAAGCGATATTCAAAGCAGGGTCAAACAAGATATAGATCAACAACAAAGAGAGTATTTACTGCAACAGCAGATTAAAACCATTCAGGATGAATTAGGTTCTAGTCCGGTAGAGCAAGAAATTAGAGATTTTAAAGATCAGGCCAAGAATAAAAAGTGGAATAAAGAAGTTAAGACTTTATTTTATAAAGAGCTGGATAAACTACAGCGCTTAAATCCGGCTGCAGGTGAATATTCGGTTCAATTCAATTACTTACAAACCTTGATAGATATTCCTTGGAATATTTACACCAAAGATAATTATGACCTCAATCGGGCTGAGAAGATTTTAGACCGTGAACATTATGGTTTAGATAAAGTCAAAGAGCGTATTCTAGAACATCTGGCCGTACTGAAATTAAGAGGTGAGTTAAAGTCGCCAATCCTGTGTTTATACGGACCTCCGGGGGTTGGAAAAACATCTTTAGGAAAATCCATTGCCGAGGCTTTAGGACGAAAATATGTACGCATGTCTTTAGGCGGTTTACACGATGAAGCTGAAATACGTGGACACCGTAAAACATACATTGGCGCAATGCCGGGTCGAATTGTTCAAAACATTAAAAAGGCTGGTTCTGCCAACCCGGTTTTTATTCTGGATGAGATTGATAAAATTAGTAGTAGTGCACATGGCGATCCTGCTTCTGCCTTATTAGAAGTTCTGGATCCTGAACAAAACGAGCATTTTCATGACAACTTCCTGGAGGTCGATTTTGACCTTTCGAAAGTGATGTTTATCGCAACTGCGAACACCTTAGGAAGCATTTCTCAACCCCTCTTAGACCGCATGGAACTAATTGATGTGAGTGGTTATATCTTAGATGAAAAAGTAGAAATCGCACGTCGTCATTTATTACCATTCCAGATGGAAAATCACGGAATTGAGAAAGGGCAAATTTCCATTTCGAAAAAAGTTATGGGTACCATAGTTGAGTCTTATACCAGAGAATCAGGTGTTCGTAATTTAAATAAAATCATTGCAAAGTTATGTCGTAAAATTGCCTTACGAATTGCCCGTGATGAAGAAGTTAAAAAAACGCTTTCTGTTCCGGATGTTTATGAATATCTTGGTGTTGCCCGCTTTTCCAAAGATAAATGGCAGGATAATAATACAGCCGGTGTAGTTACCGGTTTAGCCTGGACTGCTGTTGGAGGTGAGATTTTATTTGTAGAAAGCAGCTTAAGTAAAGGCAAAGGAAAACTGACCTTAACCGGTAATTTAGGCGATGTGATGAAGGAATCGGCTGTTTTAGCACTGGAATATCTTCGTGCAAATGCTACAAAATATGGTATTAAAGGTGAAACATTTGACGAATGGAATGTTCACGTACATGTGCCCGAAGGAGCTATACCAAAAGATGGGCCTTCTGCCGGAATTACCATGGCAACTTCATTAGCATCTTCTTTGACCCAGCGCAAAGTCCGTCAGAAACTGGCTATGACAGGCGAAATTACCTTACGCGGTAAAGTATTACCGGTGGGTGGTATAAAAGAAAAGATATTGGCTGCTAAGCGTGCCGGTATCACCAATGTTATTCTTTCGAAAGAGAATAAGAAAGATATTGAGGAGATTAAGGATATTTACATTGAAGGTTTAGAATTCCTGTTTGTAGATAGCGTGTCTGAAGTACTTGACTTTGCACTGCTCGATGAAAAGGTAAAGAAACCATTAGATATTTAATTAAAAAGGCGACTGAACGGTCGCTTTTTTATTTTCTGTAGATAATAACAACCAAACGATAAGAGTAGAATGCTTTAGTTGGGGGCTACTCTTAAAGCATAGGCTCAAATCCTTATCTTTAACGGGTAATAGGTTTAAGTAGTATATGAAGATACTTGTCGTAGAAGATGAAGCAGAGTTGGCTCATGGTTTGATTAAAAACCTTGAACTGGAAGGGCATATTGTAGAGTTGTGTACAAATTTACAAACGGCTTTAATAACAGTTGAAAATCACTTCGATATAATTGTGCTCGACATTAATTTGCCTGATGGTTCAGGCTTAGAGGTTCTTCGAAGAGTAAAACGTTTGCATCATCAAACAGGTATTATCATTGTATCCGCTCGGGATAGTGTTGATAATAAAGTAGAAGGATTGGAATTGGGGGCTGATGATTACTTGATTAAACCCTTCCAATTTGCAGAATTAAATGCGCGTTTAAAATCTTTAGTAAGAAGAGTCCATTTTCAGGGAAGTGAGATAATTACCTATCATGAATTAGAAGTTAATTCGAGTACACTGGAAACTTATGTGAATTCTACAAAGGTTGAGTTAACAAAGCGAGAGTATGATTTATTAATTTACTTTTTAGCCAATAAAAACCGTGTACTCACAAAAGCAGGAATTGCTGAACATATAAGTAAAGGTTACATGGACTATGGCTTTTCGGACGATTACATCTATACGCACATTAAAAATCTCAAGAAGAAACTTCTGAAATCAGGATGCAAGGATTACATCAAAAATGTATATGGAGTTGGTTATAAGTTTACAGACGAAAATTAATGAAACTACTCACTAAAACAGGATTAAATTTTATATCGGCCAGTGTATTCTTCTTTTTGATAGGTAGTTTAGGCGGGTATTATTTTATTCGCTTTGCCGTAAATCGTTCTTTGAATAATGAATTACTGTGGGTAAGAGACCACGTTTTTCACAACGATTCTATGGATATAAATAAGGCTTCCATTAGTTATTTAGATATCCAACTAGACTCTACCTCATTATGGACTTATTCTGAAGATTATTTATTGACAGATACCATATTAACAGGACAACATAACGATAAGCCTGAGTTCTTTAGGTGTTTAAAGTTTCCCATCAAACAAAAGAATCAATGGTATACCGTTCACTTAATGAGATCAACCACCGCTTCAGATTTATTAATTATGAAGTTTACCTTGATGTTGACCATTTTTCCCATTGCCTTTTTTCTCATTCTGTATTTGGTCAATCGCCAAACTACGAAGTATTCTCTTGCTGTGTTTTATGACACCATTCGCAAGCTTAAAACCTTTGATGTCCATAAAGATAACTCTTTAGAACTCTTGACCTCTGATGTAGATGAATTTGAACAGCTTAAAGAAGTATTTAGTGCCATGGATCAGAAAATTAAAGACGATTATGAACGTTTAAAACAATATGTAGAAAACACTTCTCACGAACTTCAGACTCCTTTGGCTATTATTACAAGTCGATTAGACGAATTGCTTCAATCGCCCAACCTAAGCGAAGAGCAAATAAAACTAGTGGCTGGACTGCTGGACACAACCGGGCGTTTATCTAAGGTAAATCAATCCTTGATTTTTCTGGCTAAACTGGATAATCGACTTTTTAAAGAGGTGAAAAACATTGATTTAGTGGATCTTATTAAACTTCAACTCACCATGTTTGAGTCTTTGTATGAAGAAAAGAATTTAAAAGTAGATTTCGATTTAGACTCTGATACCTTGGTTTTTAAAATGGACGCCTCTTTAGGGCATACTTTAATTCAAAATTTATTAAAGAATGCCTTCAGACATAATGTAACCAATGGGTATATAAAAATTACAACTACAAATAATGAATTAAGGATTGAGAATAGCGGAGAAGCGTCACAATTTACAAATGACGAAATTTTTGATCGTTTTCGTAAAGGAGCATCTTCGAAATATTCTTTAGGAATTGGTTTATCAATTGTGAAACGTATTTGTGAAATATCCAATATTTCAATCCACTACAAAGCTTTCGATGAAAAACATGTGTTTACTTTAAAACAGCAGTAAACCATGTACTGATGAGCTAATCAAAAATTATGTTTTTCAGCACATCCCTATAAAAAGGCACAAAAGCACAGGGCTGAGGAAGTTAAACTATAAAACTCTGTATCTAACCTGTGCATTAATGCCTTTAGAGGTAAATCAATAGTAAGCTTACCTTAGCATCAAAAATAAGGTGTCATTAAGCATAGCCTGAAGGGCTATGAAATACCCGATTAATATCCGAGCCCATACAGGCTAGGCTTTGAATATCGTCTACTTTGGGGCTTTTTTAGATTTATGCAGAAATGCATGCACTTATCTACTGCCTAAAAATGCCATTTACCGGTATACTGAGCACTTTACATCAATTAATAAGATGATAGTGCTTTTCTTAAACCTTCAAATCTATTTTCGTAATCAGCCATCGATAGTTTTATGACTTCCTTGGCTTCTTCGGCATTGTAAACATGTGTAATTTCAGAATTGTTACTTTGTCCCGGCATGTCTTTGTAAGTTAAAAAGTAATGCTTTAAACGGGCAATAACTAAATCGGGTAATTCTGAGATGTCTTTAAATTCACCGTAAACTACATCGTTTTTTAAAACAGAGATAATTTTATCATCAGCAGCATTTCCATCCAGCATTCTAAACCCGCCAATGGGAATAGCTTTTGCAATGATGTTACCATGCGTGATGTCTTTCTCTGTTAATAAAAGAATATCAAGAGGATCTCGGTCTCCCATAATATCTTTTTTTCCTGTTTTTTCAGCACAATAATTGCCAACTCCTGCACCACAGTAGGTTTGCGGAATAAAACCATAAGGAGCCGGAACAACATTCGAATATTTTTGGGGACGGTCGATGCTTAAGTATCCACTTTCTTTGTCTATCTCGTATTTAACAGTATCTGTTGGAACGACCTCTATAAAACAGTTGATTACATTTGGTGCACTGTTTCCAATGTCAATACCGTGCCAAGGATGTGACTTATAACGAAGTCCCATTAAGCGTCCGATGGGATCCATTAAGCTATTCGTAGTCATAGGATTTTAGATTTAAAATTTTTTGTTTAACTCGTATCTTGCACATAGAGTCGATCAAAGATATATTTTCTCCTTTAAAATCCGGTGTATAGTTAATATTTTATGTGATTATGATTAATATACGCAAGCAGAAAATTGCTTATGAGCCCCACGATGACCGATCCAGACTTCGGTATTGAACCGCTTCGGCAATGTGATGTGCTTGTGTATCATGACATTCTTCAAGATCCGCAATGGTTCGGGAGACTTTTAGAATTCGGTCATAGGCTCTGGCAGACAAGTCTAACTTTTCCATTGCGGTTTTTAAAATATTCAATCCTTCATCATTAGGTTGGGCATGTTTGGACAGGAGTCGATTCGTCATTTGTGCATTGCAATGAATGGACTCATCATCTTTAAATCGTTCCTGCTGAATCTTACGAGCCTTCATCACACGTTCACGTACTGATGTACTTTTTTCGGAAGGTGCTTTCTCGGCTAATTTGTTAAAAGGAACCGGAACCACTTCAATGTGTAAATCTATGCGATCTAATAAGGGACCGGATATCTTACTGAGGTATTTTTGAACCATACCGGGACTGCAAACACATTCCTTATCCGGATGATTAAAATATCCACATGGGCAGGGGTTCATACTAGAAACCAACATAAAACTAGCCGGAAAATCGACCGTGAATTTAGCTCGTGAAATACTAATGCGCCTATCTTCCAAAGGTTGTCGCATGACTTCTAAAACCGTTCGTTTAAATTCAGGTAGCTCATCCAAAAAAAGCACTCCATTATGTGCCAATGAAATCTCGCCCGGTTGAGGAAAAGATCCACCTCCTACCAATGCCACATCAGAAATAGAATGATGGGGCGAACGAAAAGGGCGTTTGGTCACAAGGGCATGATCATTTTTTATTTTTCCTGCAACCGAATGAATCTTTGTTGTTTCCAAGGATTCATTCAATGATAAGGGTGGCAAAATGGATGATAGGCGTTTTGCTAACATCGACTTGCCTGCACCGGGAGGTCCTATCATTATAAGGTTATGACCGCCTGCTGCAGCGATCTCCATGGCTCTTTTAACAGTTTCCTGCCCTTTCACTTCAGAGAAATCAAAATCAACATCAGAGCTGCTATTTGCAAATTCTTTATCTGTATCTACCCATTCAGGAATAGCTTCATGATGTCCTTCCAGAAAATCGATAACTTCTTTTATGTTAGAAAAACCAAGTACATCAATGCCTTTTACTACAGCCGCTTCCCGTGCATTATCTTTTGGCAATATGCACCCTTTAAAACCTTCCTCTTTTGCCTTAATGGCCATGGGGAGAACGCCTTTTACCGGTTGCAAGCTGCCATCTAACGACAATTCACCCATGATAATGTATTGGTCAATTTTTGATGCGGAGATTTGTGATGAGGCTGCCAGTATTCCAATGGCAAGCGGTAAATCATAAGAAGATCCTTCTTTGCGGATATCAGCCGGGGCCATATTAATCACAATTTTATGGCCGGGCCATTTTAGTCCACTAACTTTTAAGGCTGACTCTATTCTTTGTTGACTTTCTTTAACGGCATTATCAGGCAATCCCACTAAAAAGAAACGGATGCCTTGAGAAATATTGACTTCAATAGTAATGGTGTAAGCATCTATTCCACTAACTGCGGAACCAAAAGTTTTTACTAACATAAGGTTAAGGTTTTACATTAAGTTAGTAAGTTTCTGAAAATAATAATGGTTTTTAGTAATCTATTTCACCATTTTACTTTCAATGTACTGGATTAAAATATGAATGGCCTTTATGTGAATTTCCTGGATGCGATCAGAGTAGCCCGAGTGAGGTGCACGAATTTCTACATCAGCTACATTTGCTAATTCTCCTCCACTCTTTCCGGTTAAAGCCACTACTTTCATACCTTTTTTTTGAGCAGAATTTACTGCATTTAAAACATTAGCAGAATTTCCACTTGTACTAATTGCTAAAAGTACATCAACGGAATTTCCAACAGCTTCAACGTAACGAGAAAAAATGTAATCAAAACCAAAATCGTTACCTACACAAGTAATGTGGGTGGGATCAGAAATTGCAATGGCAGGCATGCCTTGGCGGTTATCACGAAAGCGTCCGGTTAATTCCTCAGCAAAATGCATGGCATCACTCATTGATCCACCATTTCCACAGCTTAGAATTTTTCCTCCTTTTTTAAGAGCTTCTACCATAAGCTCCCCGGCCTGAACCATTTTTTCGAAATTCGAATCATCATGGATAAAACGGTCTAAAACTGCTTTGGCCTCTAAAAATTCTTGCTTTAAGTCGTCTCTTGTCATTCGTGAAATATTTTGGGTAAAGGTAATGGGCCTTTTTGAAACTTAAAATTTTTTTTCAGCTTATGGACCATTATCTTTAACCGACTTTGCAGGAAAAGGATCCATAAAAAGAAAGAGATGCGAAAACGCTTGTACGAAATCATATTTGAAGCTGATACTCCAAAGGGCAAATTATTCGATGTCGCCCTAATTTTATTCATTATAACCAGTATCATCCTGGTCATGATCGAAAGCTTACCCGGCTTGTCTGAGTCTCAATTGTTTTGGTTGAATATTGCGGAATGGATTCTCACCGGCTTATTTACCATCGAATATACTTTGCGCATTTGGGTAGTAAACCATTCCTGGCGCTATATTTTTTCATTTTACGGCATCATCGATTTATTAGCCATTTTACCTGCTTACATCGGAATCTTTGTAAGTGGTACACAAATGCTGATTGTACTAAGGTCTTTAAGGTTAATTCGGATTTTTAGAGTGTTTAAGTTGACGCGTTATGTAAAGGAATCCAGTTCTTTGTGGAGTGCTTTAGTGGCTTCCCGGAATAAAATTTTTGTGTTTTTATTTACCGTATTAATTCTCATCATCATCATGGGTACGGTGATGTATTTAATCGAGAATCCATTAAACAAAGGTTTTAGCAGCATTCCGGCAAGTATTTATTGGGCAGTGGTAACCCTTACAACGGTTGGTTATGGCGACATTGCACCCATCACACCTTTGGGTAAATTTATTTCAGGCTTCGTAATGATTATAGGATATGGCATCATTGCGGTTCCTACCGGAATAGTAACCAGCGAATTGGCCAAAGAATTTAAAACTAATGCCAATACACAATTGTGCCGAAATTGCCATCGAGATGGTCATGATGATGATTCGTTGTATTGTAAATATTGTGGAACCTGTTTGGATGATTCTTTGGAATAGTTGTTTTATCAATTGTTAATAAAGCATGGGTCATTCAGCACGATCGTTTAATTATTACTTCTTATCTTTGCGTCACGTGATTTCACCTTCTCCAATTCACTACTAATTGCATAGTTTTTGTGGTGATTATTAAGGTAATAGCAATGAAATAAAGAGGATATGAAGATAACATTTTCGAAAGTCGCAAAGCATCGTGTATTTCAGCATGTACCCATTTACTACGATCAGGCCAAAGAAGAACGAGAAGAGCGTGAACGCAAGGTCAGAGAGGAGTTAGGACTATTGAGTGAAGAAGAAAAAGAATCCGGCTATTCTGATCGGATAAGGGGTGGGATGCGGCGTCGAATCAAATCTCATTATGAAGTTTCTCGCAGTCAAAAACGTAAATCAAATATTCGGTTAGCGATCATTCTTGTGATTCTAATCATGCTAGCTACTTACTTGGTCAACTCAAGCCAAGACTGGTATCAGGAATTCATGTTAAAATAATTTCACTCAAAAGCTAAAGGTTAATGTCTAATTTAATACAGTTATTGCCTGACTCGGTTGCTAATCAAATCGCTGCGGGTGAGGTTATTCAGCGTCCTGCATCTGTAATTAAAGAGTTGATGGAGAATGCCATTGATGCAGGGGCTACAGACGTAAAAATCATATTAAAGGATGGAGGTAAAACTCTAATTCAAGTCATAGATAATGGTTGTGGCATGAGTGAAACAGATGCCAGAATGGCATTTGAGCGACATGCTACCTCAAAAATAAAAGATGCAAACGATTTATTTGCACTTAAAACCATGGGATTTAGAGGTGAGGCTCTGGCTTCCATAGCTGCCATTGCTCACGTGGAATTAAAAACGCGTCGCGAAAACGATGAATTAGGAACTCTGATTTGTATCTCAGGGACCGAAGTCCAATCTCAAGAACCGGTGCAATGTTCAGTTGGTTCCCAGTTTTTGATTAGAGATTTGTTTTACAACGTTCCGGCTCGTCGCCGTTTTCTAAAATCAGACTCGGTCGAATTAAGAAATTTAATTAATGAGTTCCAACGGGTAGTGTTGGCTAATTCAAATATAGCTTTTACGTTCATTCACAATGATGTAACTACGTTTCAATTGCCGGCAGGAAATCGTTTGCAGCGAATTGTAAATTTAATAGGCAAGCAGATTGGAAGTAAATTGGTGCCTATTGAAACTAAAACCCAGATGGTAACCATCTCCGGATACATTGGAAATCCGGATAGTGCTAAAAAGACTAAAGTCGATCAGTACTTTTTTGTAAACGACCGTTACATGCGTCATCCGTATTTGCATAAGGCCGTATTGACTGCTTATGAAAATATTATAGCGCCCGATACCTCTCCGGCTTATTTTATTTATTTAAAAGTAGACCCCCAAATTATCGATGTCAATATACATCCAACAAAAACAGAAATAAAATTTGAGGACGAACGAGCCATATGGCAAATATTAAGTGCTGCCATTAGAGAAAGTATTGGGAAATTTAATTTAATGCCATCCATCGATTTTGATACTGCAGATAGTATTGATATTCCTGTGACTTCTCCCACTAAAGATTTTGTGGAACCCTCCATTGAGGTTAATCCTTTTTATAATCCGTTTGAGGAAGATAAAAAACGTGCTAATACCTATCTTAAGGGAGGGTCAGGAGGCTCGTATCAATCCGGGAATTCATATCAAAGGGAAACGGTAACCGGTTGGGAAGATATGTTTGGTAGATTTGAAGCCGAACGAGCAGAAGCCTTTCCTACAGAAACCGGAGAAATCAGTTATGACAACATTGAGTCTGAACCCGTTCAGCAAACCATTTTATCTTCCGGGGGAGATCATTTAGAACACAGAGGAAATCGTTTTTTTCAGTTGAAGAACAAGTATATTTTAACTTCTGTAAAATCGGGCCTAATGATGATTGACCAGAAGCGCGCCCATGAACGTGTTATTTTTGAGAAATTTATGCAATCTCTACACAATGGTGCCTCATTATCTCAGAAGTGTTTATTCCCAGAAGAATTGCATTTTAGTCCGGAAGAAAAAGTTATGGTAGCTGATTTGCAAGCTGACTTATTGTCACTTGGCTTAGAATTAACCGAAAATGATGAAGGTGTATTTTTAGTGCAGTCTATTCCCGCCGGATTAGAAAATTCTTCTCCCAAAGAATTAATAGATGGCATCCTAACCGACTATCAGCACGGAGAGGTGGATCTGCAATTAGAAGTACGCGAACAAATTGCGGGATCACTTGCAAAACGAGCAGCAATGCCGTATGGCAAATTATTATCAGAGGTAGAAATGGTTGAGTTATTTGACCACTTGTTTGCGTGCCAAATTCCAAATTTTTCTCCTTCCGGTAAACCCATTATTTCTATTTTAGATAATGATGAATTGGATAAGCGATTTTCATCCTAGAACTTTGAACACCAAAAAAATTACGGTTTGGCATTAATGTTGATAACTTGTTGAGCCAAAATATATGATTATGAATAATAGACCTACATTTTTATCGAGCATACCTCCCGTAACAAAGAATTTGTTAGTTATTAATATTTTATTCCTTTTGGCAACTTTTGCTTTAAGGAATATGGGAATCGATTTATCGCGATTTTTAGGTCTTCATTTTCCATTGTCTGATAGCTTTCAGCCGGCTCAAATTGTGACATATATGTTTATGCATGCGAATCTGTCGCATTTGTTTTTTAACATGTTTGCGTTGTATATGTTTGGGCGTGTATTAGAAAGTGTTTGGGGGCCAAAACGTTTCTTGATCTATTACTTGGTAACGGGGATAGGTGCCGGATTAATCCATCTGATATTTAGCTACATTGATTATCAATCAGCGCTTTCACAAATGAATACCGAGCAAATCAATTTAGTATTTGAAAAAGGTGCTGAAGCATGGCGGGAAGGTAAGAATTTTGTTAATCCTGAAATGCGAAAACTGAATGAAGTCTTAAATATTCCAACGGTTGGCGCATCCGGTGCTGTTTTTGGAATTCTCCTTGGATTTGGAATGTTATTTCCAAATACCGAACTGATGTTGTTGTTTCCACCAATTCCGATTAAAGCCAAATATTTTGTAGTAATTTATGGTGTGATGGAATTATTTATGGGCGTAGCAAATTTCTCTTATGATAATGTTGCTCATTGGGCTCATTTAGGAGGAATGGTCTTTGGCTACTTCATGATAAAGTATTGGAAGAGTAAGTCTTTTAATTAATCAATCCGACTTTAAGGTGGAAATCATTTAGGTACAAAAGATGATTGACAGAGCTTTATAATTTAGTATTTTTGATAGAGTAAATCCTCAATTATAAGAGGCTAAAAACTGATTGTATAAAACATTATGAGCATTGTAGACGAAATAAAACAATCTTACAAAAGTGGTAGTACTTTAACACGTTTGATATATATCAACATTGGTGTGTTTGTTAGTATTCGTCTTATTCAATTGTTTTTAGGAATGGCCACCGGAAGTATGGCAGGAGCTTCTTATCCATTGGTTCATTGGTTATCTGTTCCTTCAGAACCCATGGAACTACTTATTAAACCATGGACATTATTTACCTATATGTTTGTCCATGAAGGATTTTTTCATATTCTTTTTAACATCCTATATTTATACTGGTTTGGTCGTTTGTTTTTACAATACTTAATGCCAAAGCAGATGTTAAGTGTTTATATTTTAGGTGGTTTGTCAGGTGCTGTTTTATATTTAGTTGCCTACAATTTCATACCGTTATTCGTAAATAACATGGGTTCTTCAGTCTTATTAGGAGCTTCCGCTTCTGTGATGGCTATATTATTCGCGATCTCTCGATACGCACCTAATCAACAGATTCATTTGATGTTTTTTGGACCTGTTCAATTAAAATACATTGCACTCATAGCCTTTGTTATTGATCTTATAAGTATTCCGTCTTTAGAGAATGCCGGTGGGCATTTAGCGCATATTGGCGGCGCCGGCTTTGGTTACTTTTATGGTGCCTCCATTGCAAATGGCAAAGATCTGGCAAAAGGCTTTGGTCGATTTATGGATAGTTTATCTTCTGTTTTTTCTCGAAAGCCCAAAATGAGGGTAAAGTTTAAACGTCCTGTATCAGACCTGGAGTACAATACCCGAAAACATAATCAGCAACGAGAAGTTGATCGCATTCTAGAAAAGATAAAAGCTAGTGGTTACGATAGCTTAAGCAAAAACGAAAAGAAAACTTTATTTGACGCCAGCAAAAAATAATTGTTAATTTCGTGCTTTTAAATGAATTGTTTTGAGACGCCTATTAAGATCCATACTCACTATATTTAGCTTTTTTGTTTCAGCAGCATTGCTTTTATCAGTGGCTACTGTATACATCAATCCTTATCATGCTTGGGCGTTAGCAATTTTGAGCTTTGGTTTCCCCATCTTATTCGTACTAAATGTCTTATCTGCATTTTGGTGGATTTACCGCAAGCGCTGGCAGGTTGTAATTCCACTTTTAGCTTTAGCTTTAACCTGGGAATATTGGACAAATACTTTTCAATTTAATGGAAAAGAGTTGCCTCAGGATCATAAAATTGAAAACTCCCTAAAAGTCTTGACGTTTAACGTAAGAATGTTAAATGTGTACGGTTGGAAAAAACAGGATAACATACCTGGTGAGATTTTTAGTTTTATTGCGAAGGAGAACCCGGATGTGGTTTGTTTTCAGGAGTTTTTTGTTTCAAAAAATAAGGAAGAACTAAACGAACATGTGGTATTTTCACAAATGAATCAGTATCCGTATAGACATGCTGAATATAGTAACCGGTACCAGAATGTTTATAAATATGGACTAGTTACCTTCAGCAAATACCCAATTGTGAACAAACAAGTACTAAAGTTTGAGAGTACTAGTAATTTTACCATACAAACAGATCTTCAAGTTAAAGACAAGCGACTTCGTTTATTCAATAATCATTTAGAATCCATCAGATTTAAACCAAAGCATTTCGATTTTTTAGACAGCTTAAACTATAAGAATGATATAGAACGCCGTAAAGGGCTGATGGAAATTGTAGGAAAACTAAGAAATGCCTTTAAATTGAGAGCTACTCAGGCCGAATCAGTTGGAAATCACATCAAGAATTCCCCTTACCCGGTAATAGTTTGCGGAGATTTTAATGATACGCCAATATCCTATACCTATCAGCACATGAAAGGTGAATTAAAAGACGCTTTTGTTGAGGCTGGCAAGGGTTTTGGAGGTACCTACAATGGGCGTTTACCATCGTTAAGAATCGATTATATTTTTTATGACCCACGCTTTGAAGCTTATGATTTTAAAAGACATAAGGTCGATTTATCAGATCACTTCCCCATATCAGTTACCATCGATTTAGACGGAAAAAACAAAAGTGCTAAGAATTAATTAGTTTTGTAGAAAAACATATACCATGAAGCAATATTTAGATCTGTTAGACAGAGTTTTAGAGGAAGGTGTTACAAAAGAAGACCGTACTGGAACAGGTACCATGAGTGTATTTGGTCACCAAATGCGTTTTGATCTTAGCGAAGGTTTCCCTTTACTTACCACTAAAAAGCTTCATCTAAAATCTATTATATATGAATTGCTTTGGTTTCTAAAAGGTAGCACCAACGTGAAATACCTTCAGGACAATGGTGTACGTATATGGAATGAATGGGCAAAAGAAGATGGGGAATTAGGACCTATTTATGGGTATCAGTGGCGTTCTTGGCCAAATTACAAAGGCGAGCACATTGACCAGATTAAGCAAGTGATTGACAGTATCAAAAACAATCCAGATTCACGCCGCCATATAGTAAGCGCATGGAATGTGGGTGCTATTGATGATATGCAGTTACCTCCTTGTCACATCTTATTTCAGTTTTATGTGGCAGATGGTAAGTTAAGTTGTCAATTGTATCAACGCAGTGCGGATATCTTTTTAGGTGTACCGTTTAACATTGCATCCTATGCTATATTAACCATGATGGTGGCTCAGGTATGTGGATTAAAACCCGGTGACTTTGTTCATACTTTGGGTGATGCTCATATTTATCTAAACCATATCGATCAGGTAAAACTTCAATTAACACGAGAGCCCAAAGCTTTACCGCAAATGATCATCAATCCGAATCGTAAAAGCATTGATGAATTTGAGTACGAAGATTTTGCTTTAGAAGGTTACGAGGCTCATCCGCATATTAAAGGAGCTATCTCGGTATAATTATTAATGTTTAATTATCAATTATTAATGATGGTTACGCATTAATAATTTAACATTAACAACTAATCATTAGTATATGGTTCTTGCTATAATTGTTGCCATTGATGAGAACAATGGTATTGGAAAAGATAATGACCAATTAGCTTATATTTCTGCAGATTTAAAGCGGTTTAAGGCATTAACAACAGGTCATACAATATTAATGGGGCGAAAAACCTTTGAAGCTCTTCCTAAAGGGGCGTTGCCAAATAGGCGTAATGTTGTAATAACTCGCCAAAGTGATTATTTTGCTAAAGGCGCTGATGTAGTTAGTGGTTTGGAAGAAGCTCTTGAACTATGTGCCAATGATGAAAAGGTGTTTGTGATTGGTGGTGGGGAAATTTATAAATCATTTTTACCGGAAACCGATGAATTGTATTTAACGCTTATTCATCATGCATTTGAGGGTGTAGATACGTTCTTTCCGAATATCAATGTAGAAGATTGGGAACTTTCAAATGAAGAAGGTCCAACTAAAGACGAGAAAACAGGTTTGAGTTATACTTATCAGGATTTAATTAGAAAATAAAAAGAAGGCTGTCGATATTGACAGCCTTTGGTTTTATTGATTAAATCGTAAACCTATTGAAAAGTCAACATGAGATAAACTTAATGGGTTGTCATCGTCAAATTTTTGTGTTTCAGAATTATTTAAGCTATCCTCTATTTTTAATTCGGTAGTACTACCCATTATTAATGATAATTGTAAGCCAAGTGCAAAATTGTTAGAAATACCAATATCATAACCAAGCTCCAAGCCAAGTCCGAGTGTAGTAGATTCGTTCTTTAGTTCATAATTTGGAATTGTTGAGTGTTTAAAGATTCTTTTATCGTCATATCCAAGAGAGCCTAAAGAAACACCATAGATAAATGCACTTTTTTTATCAACACTTAGTTTTCTTCCAAGTAATGATAGAGCATAAAATGGAATTTTAATTGTTTCATCCAAAGTTCCATTTACAAGGTTACCTCCTTCATCGAGAGAATTGATTAAAGTACTCATCGAGTTTGAGGAGGTAAAATTATTGTATTTTAATCCTATTGCAAGGTTTTCTTTCATAAAGAATTGAATATTAAACTCATAATTCATTCCTTTTTGCAATTGCTCAGCATGTTCGTTTAATTCACTAGTTGAGCTATTATCAATTTTACCGATCCCTCTACTAAAACCAATATTACCAGCCAATCTAAAAACTGGAAAAGGTTTAGTCCCTTCAACATTCTCTGTGGAATAAGGTTTTTTGTAGTGATTGTACTCATGATATTTCACACTGTCAGGACTAATTAACGTTTCTAACCTTTTACCTTCTTTATTAAAGGTAAAATTGATTTTTTCAGAATTGATGCTAGTAATTTTACAGTGAATAGAGTCTCCTTGATTTGTTACGATTAAATCCTGCGCATGAAGAGATAAAGTAAACAACATTGTCAATAATAGAGCTAATAGTTTCATTTCTCAATAAATAGATTAGAGCAATAACAATCACAAAAGTAATATTATTATCATAAAAAACCTTTAGATAATACGGATGTCTATTGGACTATTCATTAGACTAACCAAGCATTAGTTGTTATCTTTGCAGTCTTAAATCGTTTCTATGAACTTTGCCGACATTATTATGCCTGTTCCATTACCTCGCTTATTCACCTACGAGGTACCAGCTGAGTTACAGCCTGAACTCCTAATTGGGATGAGAGTGGTGGTTCCTTTTGGCAAAAAGAAGATTTATTCCGGTGTCATCCAGTCATTGCATAATAATGCACCTCAGGATTATGAAACAAAGCCTATCATTTCTTTATTGGATGAGGCACCTGTTGTAAATTCTATCCAATTAAAGTTTTGGGACTGGCTAGCGGAGTACTACCAATGCACCTTGGGAGAAGTTTATAAAGCAGCTTTACCATCGGGTTTGAAGATGGAAAGTGAGACTAAAGTAATTTTTAATGAGGATTTTGAAGCTGATAGTCTGCTTAAGCCCAATGAAAATAAAGTCTTAGATATTGTAGCATCAAAGAAAATTTGCACGATCAATGAAATAAATCAGCTTTCAGGACTAAAAAATTCATTACCCCTTGTAAAACGCTTGTTGGACTTTAATGCTTTATTTGTTAATGAACATTTAAAAGAGAACTATAAAACTAAAACTGAGAAGGTGGTTGCCTTCCATGTCAATTGCAGCACTGAAAAAGCCATTCAGAAAGCTTTTCAATTAACTGAGCGTGCTCCCAAACAGCAGGAGTTATTGATGACAGTTATTTCACTTTCCGGCGGTTTAAAAGAGGCAATCAAGTTAAAAGCCGTCAATAAAAAAGAACTTTTAGAAAAATCAGGAGCCTCCCAATCGGCATTGAATGAATTAGTGAAGAAAGAAATTCTTCAAATGCAGGATAACGCTTTAGATCGCCTGGATTTATCAGAACTAGCAGTAGCAGATGTTCATAGCCTTTCCGAAGTTCAACAAACAGCCTACAATGAGATAAAAGAAGGCTTTAACACCAAAGATGTGACCCTGCTACATGGAGTAACATCAGGAGGTAAAACAGAGATTTATATTCATCTCATTGATGAAGCCATTAAAAATGGAAAACAGGTTTTGTATTTGCTACCCGAAATTGCCCTTACAACCCAAATTACAAATCGACTGAAAAAACATTTTGGCAATCAGCTCGGTATTTATCATAGTAAGTTTGCAGATGCAGAGCGTGTTGAAGTGTGGAATAATGTGCTTCAAAAAAAGAACTATAAAGTTATACTTGGAGCACGCTCAGCCATTTTTCTCCCCTTTGATAATTTAGGCTTAATCATTGTGGATGAAGAGCATGAGAACACCTATAAGCAATTTGATCCTGCGCCAAGGTATCATGCTCGTGATGCAGCTGTAGTATTGGCTCATTTTCATAAAGCTAAAGTGTTACTCGGAACAGCAACACCATCCATCGAATCGTATTACAATGTCCAACAAAATAAATATCATTTGGTCGAATTAACCCAACGATTCGAGGGCATTGAATTACCCGAAATAATAGCTGTTAACACACGAGAAGCACGCCGAAAAAAACAAATGAAGTCTCACTTTACACCTGTTTTACTTGAGCAGATGAATACAGCCTTGCAAAAAGGCGAACAGGTTATTTTGTTTCAAAACCGTAGAGGCTATAGTCCCTTTGTGGAGTGCGGCCAATGCGCATGGGTATGTAAATGTGAGAATTGTGATGTAAGCATGACCTATCATAAGTTCCAAAATGCCTTGGTATGTCATTATTGTAACCACACCATAACTTTGCCTCATGTTTGTCCGGCGTGTCATAGTCCCGCCATTGAGACAAAAGGATTTGGAACCCAAAAAGTAGAAGAAGAAATCGTAGCACTCTTTCCTGAGTATAAAGTTGGAAGAATGGATTTGGATACGACTCGCACCAGAAAAAAATATGAGAGGCTCATTCATCAATTTGAAAGTAAGCAGATGCATATTTTAATTGGTACACAAATGATTTCAAAAGGACTGGACTTTGATAATGTGAGTGTTGTAGGAATATTAAACGCCGACAGCATGCTTAATTACCCGGATTTCAGAGCGTTTGAGCGCAGCTTTCAATTAATGACACAAGTAAGCGGACGTGCCGGTCGAAAAAACAAAAGAGGTACCGTTATCCTACAAACATCGAATACAATGCATCCTGTTATATTAGATGTGATAAATGGAAACTTCCTCAACCATTATGAAGGTCAGCTTGCCGAACGACAGATGTTTAAGTATCCACCTTTTTTCCGTTTAATCGAATTAACCATTAAGCATAAAGATAAAGCGAAAACACATCAAGTAGCAGGTTTACTAGCGATGCAATTAAGAGCCATATTTGGTAATCGTGTATTAGGTCCACATGAGCCACCAGTAAACCGGATTCAGAATTTTTATATAAAAAACATCGTTTTTAAAATGGAGAAAAAAGCCTCCCCGGCCAAAGTAAAGCAAATGATTCAGCAATGTATTTTTGATCTTCAGGCAAAGCAAGAATTTAGAGCAGTTATTTTTCAGGTTGATGTAGATCCTATGTAGGGTACTTTTAATTTTAGTTGTTAACCATTTAGAAAATGTTGTGTAATATCTAAAAGGAATTTTCCATTTTAAGGATATAGCATTTTTTAACCTAGTTATTAACTTTATCGAATTGATATTTTTTATTAAGCTGTATTTTTGTTGTTAGCTTTATGACGTACAACATTTTTTAACTTAATAAACACATAGAAAACTTGATAATTTCTAACATCGTTAAAAATTGATATCATTCTTTTATGAAGTACCTTACTCTTTTTATATTTTTTAGTTTAATTGGCTGTACTTCTATTCGAAAAATTGAACAACCTGACGAAGTGCAAAAGGCCTATGCATACATGTATAGTAGCCGCCAGGATCAGTTAAGCGCTGCTACCTAC
Organism: Bacteroidales bacterium; assembly: GCA_003249255.1. Lineage (GTDB taxonomy): Bacteria > Bacteroidota > Bacteroidia > Bacteroidales > Marinilabiliaceae > SZUA-582. The sequence goes on along the minus strand of QKJP01000049.1, from coordinate 50,855 downwards.
AGCGACCACATCAATTATTCTACCTTAGGTATAGATCGCATTAGGCTAGGTAAAGCAGACGTTGAGAAATTTAATACTATAATTCTTCAGATTCCCCGCCGACGTTATCAAAATAAAAAAATCATTGATCAGCTTTTTTACATTGAATTAGAGGGCGAAAACAAATCTTTTAAATATACGATTATTGCCAGTGAAGGCATGTATTTTATAGCAGATGCCTATCATCAATTGGAGTATCCTTTAACAACTCGAAGTGATATTAATTGGATGGATTATTTCATCAGAGAATTATGTACATCAATAGATGTATATAATAACCTGAGAACAGGCCTTACAAAAAGAAATGCATTGGTCAAAATTATTGATGACAAGGAAGAAATTCTCAGAGATACTTTACCGGAGAATGTATTAAATGTTGTTGCAGATGGTTTAAAAGCCAAAAGACGAGGTTGGTATAAAGGATACAATAATAATCAATATGAATTTTCCATAGCCAAAAATTTATCCCCAGTAGTGAATGAAGTATTATCACAGGCCTTTTTTTATAATGTATCGATAATTACTGCTCAAAATGCTATGTTATGGACCTTTGCTTACTTAGATGGAGAAATATATAATCCAATTGCCGACTTTAATACCTTAATTAATAAACAAAAAGATCCGGAGAATATTCCAATTGAAAAACGGTTGGAATTAATTTTTAGTTTGCGGGAATCTAATAAAAGAAAGATAGAACTTATCACCTGCAAAAAACATGAAGAAAAGGATAATGTATATATCACTAAAGTAAAAATAGACGACAGACTCAGAACCTTTGAAGCTGCATTAATTGATAAGCGCTTAGAATTAATTTATGAGAACATTGATGGGGAGTTGTATCATTATCTTACGATAAATAATTGATTTTTTTTGAAACAGTAAGCATTTACAAATCAAACTACTACAAGATAATATTAAAAAAATAAAAGTATTTGTAACCTTTCTAATGCTTATCAGTATATAGGTTTGAAGTTTTCTTCATAAGTTAGGGTTAAGGTTAGGTAAAAAAGGAACATCTTTTCAGGTGTTCCTTTTTTTATACATTCAAGATCTTAGAAACCTTGAAAAAAATACCTCCTCATTAGAGTGGGCATTCAATATTAATTAATTCAAATTCAGGCAAACCCTCCTACGTTTCCTGAGGACCTCTTTTGTAAATCACTAAGCCGTTAAGAAAGTTTCGTAAGATCTGATCATGTAATTCTACGTATTTAGGATGTCCTTCTCTTCTAAAAAAGGCATTGATTTCACTTTTACTTGCTTTAAATTCAGCAAGACTTAAGATTTCTACTATGTTTTCATCGGTAAGTTGAAGCGCAACTCGTATTTTTTTTAAAATGTCGTTGTTCGATAATGCCATATTTTAAGCGTTTTAATAAAAAAATAATGTTTTCTCTCGCTGATAATCATAAAAAAGAGAATGACTTTGTCATTCTCTTCAATCATAATTTTTGCGAGTCTATTGAAGCGGAATTACTTCTTCAATAATTTATCAGCAATTTTTTGCGCATCCTTAGCGTATTTATCATCCCCGGCAAGTTTCCATTCGCCGCTTTTTTCGATGTAATACTTCACTGTTTTCTCAACCACCTCTGAATACCCCCCGTACGAAGCCAATAGCTTGTTTACCTCTTTAAGGTAATCATTTATTCTGGACTCGTTTTTTAGTACCAGATCCCAATACCTACTCATGCGCTTCGACTCTGCTTTGTAAATAGGTCCTACCGACTTATAAGCCATTAAAAATAGAGAAAGCGCCTTCGCTTCCGGTGATGGTTTTTCGGTTTTTTTATTCATACCTTCTTTATTTATCTAAACATCAAAGGTACGCTAATATTCTTAAATCCTTAGGTTTCAAATAGTTTTTGATGACATTGAAGGGAGATAAGGTTAGTAAATCCTGAGGCGGTATCGTAACGCACTATTGGTGAGGAAGTCGAATGAAGAATAATTCACAAGTACAATGCGAACAATTGTAGCCCTTTTAATACTTATAAGTATTAATACATGAAGTTTGCTTCATGAGTTAGGGTTAAGTAAAAAAGGAACATCTTTTCAGGTGTTCCTTTTTTTAGTTAGATCAATTGAAAAAGCCACCCTTAAGAAGGATGGCTTTCTGTGTTAAGTCAGATGCCAAATTATATATCCAACATCTTTTTTAATCTTATAATTTTGCTTTAATTGCTTCTGTTTCAGCCTCAAAACCAGGTTTTTCTAATAAAGCGAACATGTTTTTCTTGTACGCTTCAACACCCGGCTGATCAAATGGGTTAATACCTAGCATATAACCACTTATACCACAAGCCTTTTCGAAGAAATATAACAAGGTACCTAAGTTATACTCATCTAAAGCAGGAATTTCTACCTGGATGTTTGGTACACCACCTTCTACGTGTGCAATTAATGTACCCAGCTCAGCCATTTTATTTACCTCATCGATACGCTTACCAGCTAAGAAGTTTAAGCCGTCTAAGTCAGCCTTGTCCGTTGGAATGGCAACGTTTTTGTTTGGCGATGCAATTTGAATGATCGTCTCAAAAATATTACGCTCACCTTCCTGAATGGCCTGACCCATTGAGTGAAGATCTGTAGAGAAATCTACTGCAGCAGGGAAAATACCTTTACCTTCTTTACCTTCACTTTCACCGTATAATTGTTTCCACCATTCAGCAACATAATGAAGCTTTGGTTGGTAGTTTACTAGGATCTCGATGACTTTATCAGTACGGTATAATGCATTACGAGTAGCTGCATAAATTGCTGAAGGATTCTCTTCAAAAGGAACTTCAGGAGTAGTTAATGTCTCCATTTTAGCAGCACCTGCAACTAATTGACGGATATTGAACCCAGCCACCGCAATTGGTAATAACCCAACTGGTGTTAACACAGAGAAGCGTCCTCCAACGTCATCAGGAATCACAAAAGTTTTATATCCTTCCTGATCTGCTAAAGTACGTAAAGCACCTTTTTTAGCATCTGTAATGGCAACAATTCGTTCTTTTACTTCTGAAGCATCGTATTTGCTTTCGATTAATTCTTTTAATAAACGGAATGCAATTGCAGGTTCTGTTGTAGTTCCTGATTTTGAAATCACAACAATGGCAAATGATTTGTCTTTTAACAGATCTAACAGCTCAGAAGTATAATCCTCACCAATGTTCTGACCTGCATAAAGCATAATAGGGTTCTTACGATTGGTTTGTAAGTGGTCGAAACTGTTCGATAAAGAGTCGATAACTGCGCGAGCACCAAGGTAAGATCCACCAATACCAACAACAACTACATAGTCAGCTTTTGCTTTTAATTTTGCAGCGGTTTCCTCAAGATCAGTTAAGTCTGCATCAGAAATCGAAGAAGGTAAGTTTAACCATCCTAAGAAATCGTTTCCTTTACCTGATTTATCGTGCAACATTTTGTTAGCTGCATCAGCCTCTTCTTTTAGGCTATAAATAGCATCCTTCGATACAAAGTCATATACTTTGGAAGGATTTACTTTAAGGTTTGCCATAATGATATTATTTCTTTGTTTTATTTTATTCTAATCTCAGACTCCGAAAGTATCGGGGCGATCTCCGGGGCCCGGCATTAATAATTGCATATAAGTTGTGTCGGCGGCTATTGGGGGATAATAGCTAGCAGCAAAAAATTTATCTTAAATGGTCTGTTAATAAGCGTATCTCCATTGCCGGTGAAATCCGCTCGTATATGATATTGTAAACGGCATCACAGATTGGTATGTTAACTTTGTATTTGTCATTAATTTCATGAATACTTTTTGCAGCATAATAACCTTCTGCAATCATAAGCATCTCTAATTGTGCATATTTTACCGAGTAGCCTTTCCCAAGCATGGTTCCAAATGTTCGGTTGCGACTAAAGTTTGAATAACAGGTTACTAACAAGTCTCCCATGTATGCCGAACTTTTAATGTCACGGGTAATTGGATGCACGGTATCTACGAATCGTTTTATTTCCTGAATGGCATTTGAAATCAAAACGGCCTGAAAGTTATCCCCATAACCTAAGCCATGGCAAATACCAGAAGCAATGGCCATGATGTTTTTCAATACTGCCGAATATTCAGTTCCATAAATATCATCTGAAACAGATGTTTTCATGTAAGGGCTATCCAGTAAAGATGCAAACTGACGTGCGTGCTTGATATTTTGGCAAGCTATGGTTAGATATGACAAACGCTCTAAGGCAACTTCTTCTGCATGACAAGGGCCACTAATCACGCCAATTGCATCATTGGGTACATTATATACCTTGTTAAAGTATTGACCAATAATTAAGTTTTCGTCTGGTACCAAACCTTTAATGGCAGATACCACAAACTTATTTTTCAGTGAAACAAATAATGGGCTTAGTGTTGTTTTTAAGAAGGCCGAAGGAATGGCAAAAATGATAATATCAGATTCTTTGACAACTTCGTTAATGTCTTCAGAGAAATTAATTCGATCAATTTCAAAATCGACACTAGTTAGGTAATTAGGATTGTGATGCTTTTGTTTAAATCCCTGTACATGTAAAGGATTACGGAAATACCAATTGATGGAAGGTACATTGTGCAAAACCATTTTGGCAATAGCTGTAGCCCAACTACCACTTCCTATAATACCTATCTTTGAGGATTCATTCATTTATTAACTCTTTAAATTTCAATTGCTTTCAGCTTAAAAGCTAAGAACTTTTTTTGGTCTCTCTTTTACCGTGAGATGAACGATTTATTAAATCACTATAAACAACGAATCTAAAAGAACCGAAATTCTTTTAGATCACATTGTATAAAAATATATGTTTTTAAGCTAACCACGCTTTAACTTCTTCTGGGTTTGGATTATTAAGACCGAGCTTATGCTTTTTGTTTAATCCACAGATTTGTTGGTGAAACTTATTCGGATTTAACTCCTTCAATTCACTTGCTCTGTAATAACCTGCTTTTTGGATTACTCCTACCCATTCTTCCGGAATACCCATTTCGGTATATTTAGCTACGCCATCTTTTTCTTGCTTCTTCTCTGGTCTCATTTGAGGGAAGAACAACACGTCCTGGATAGATTGAGAGTTGGTTAAGAACATGGTTAAACGATCAATCCCAATTCCCATTCCGGATGTTGGAGGCATACCGTATTCCAATGAACGAACAAAGTCCATGTCGATAAACATCGCTTCGTCATCACCTTTCTCAGAAAGTTTTAATTGATCCTGGAAGCGTGCCAGCTGATCGATTGGATCGTTTAACTCGGTGTAAGCATTTGCTAACTCTTTACCATTCACCATTAACTCAAAACGTTCTGTTAACTCAGGGTTATCACGGTGTTTTTTACAAAGAGGCGACATTTCAACCGGATAATCGGTGATGAATGTTGGCTGAATGTAATTACCCTCACACTTCTCACCAAAAATCTCATCAATCAGTTTCCCTTTACCCATTGATGGATCTGTTTCGATCTCTAACTTGTCGCAAATCTCCCGTAACTGATCTTCGTTCATACCGGTAATGTCTATCCCGGTAAATTCTTTAATCGAATCAATCATCGAGATACGCTTAAATGGCGCTTTAAAATCAATGGTATTTTCACCGTATTGTACCTGAGTAGTGCCATGAAGATCTGTTACCACCTTCTCTAACATCTTTTCAGTAAAGTCCATCATCCAGTTGTAGTCTTTGTAGGCTACATAAATCTCCATTACAGTAAACTCAGGGTTGTGCGTGCGATCCATTCCTTCGTTACGGAAATCTTTTGCAAACTCATAAACACCATCAAATCCACCTACGATCAAACGCTTTAAGTAAAGCTCGTTGGCAATACGCAAATACAAAGGAATATCTAAGGCATTGTGGTGTGTCATAAACGGACGCGCCGATGCACCACCAGGTAATGCTTGTAAAATAGGAGTCTCAACTTCTAAATAACCATGACCATTAAAGAACTCACGCATCGAATTCATGATCCTCGTACGTTTTACGAAGGTATCTTTTACATGATCGTTTACAATTAAATCAACGTAACGCTGACGGTAACGCAACTCAGGATCAGTAAAAGCGTCGTATGTCTTACCATCTTTTTCCTTTACGATAGGAAGTGGCTTGATAGATTTTGTAAGAATCGTTAACTCTTTAACATGAACAGAGATTTCTCCGGTCTGGGTTTTAAATACAAACCCTTTTACACCAACAATGTCACCAATGTCGGTTAATTTCTTAAAAACAGTGTTGTAGAACTCTTTGTCTTCGCCTTCGCAAATCTCGTCACGATTGATGTAAACCTGAATACGTCCATCCTTATCCTTTAACTCAGCAAACGAGGCTTTACCCATAATACGGCGACTCATGATTCTACCCGCCAAACACACCTCTTTGTAGTTATCTTCGTTCGCTTCGAAGTTCTCTTTGATGTCTTTTGAATAGTGAGTAACCTTATATTCTTCAGCAGGGAAAGGGTTAATACCTAATTTTTGTAATTCACTTAGACTATTACGTCTAATGATTTCCTGTTCGCTAAGCTCCAACGTATTCATTTATTATCTTATCTATATAAAAGGCATTCAGTAATTTAGATGCCAGTGGTTATAAATATAAACATGCCAAAAAGGCAAAAATCCTTGCAAAGATAATGCTTTTAATTGAACTCAGGAATTCTATATGAGGGAGTTGAGGATTTTTATAATGAAATAGATTTTTAAGTTTCCTTATTTAAGCAAAACTAAATTTCACTTTACATAACAAACTCCCTAAAGTTTTTTCTGTCTACAATTTTTCCTTCTGCATTATAGGCTTTTGTAAACGTTTTTGGTAGCCGAACGGTTTTTTTACCCCGATATTTGAATTCATAGCCGGTTATGACGCCTGCATTTTCTTCAACTAAATCAACTTCTTGTTGTTGCTGAGTGCGCCAGAAGTACATCTTAGCAAGACTTCCAGTGTATTTGTTGATTTTTAAGCGTTCGGCGATTAAGAAATTCTCCCAGAGTGCTCCAGTATCTTGTCTTAATTCTAAAGGATTAAAGTTTCCAATGATAGTATTACGTACTCCATTATCGTAAAAGTATATTTTGCAGTTCTTTTTAATTTCATTACGTAAATTTCTACTGAAACTGTTTAGTTTAAATATGACGTATCCCTTTTCTAAAATGTCTATATAGGAGGAAATTGTATTTTTGTCAACTCCTACTATTTGTGATAGTTCGGTGTAGTTCACTTCACTGCCTACTTGTAGGGCTAAGGCAAGCGTGAGTTTCTCAATTATTTCAGGCTTTCGTATGTTGGCATAGGTATAGATGTCTTTATATAGATAACTGTCAACCAGTTGTTTTAAAATCTCACGTTCGTCTCCGGGATTATTTAGAACATCAGGGTATAAACCATAGATTAAACGGTTCTCTACTTGCTGTTCAGCTTTTAGGTAGCCGTGTTTTTGTTCGAATTCTTGCCAGCTGATAGGAAAAAGCTCGTACTCCCATTTTCTACCGGTTAAGGGTTCGTTTAACTCGTGGGCTAAATCAAAAGACGAGGAGCCACTCACAAGTAGTTGTACGTCTTTAAACTGATCTGTTATTATTTTTAATGTTAGACCGATGCCTTCAACTCTTTGAGCTTCGTCAATGAAGATGATTTTATTGGAGCCAATAATACTTCTTATTTGCTCGGTATTTGGTTTTTCTAATAACTCTCGTACTGTAGGATCATCACAATCTAAAAACAAATGTTCTGAATTGTTGATAAATTCTTTTAATAGTGTGGTCTTGCCAACTTGACGCGGTCCTACTATGATAATCGCCTTTCCTTTACCAACTCTTCTGTTAATATTTTGACTCAAAAACCTTTTATACATTGTATAATCATTTCCATAAAGGTAAGAAACATTCTCCTATTCACCAAATATTATAATAATTAATGATTGTATTCACTAATTATTATATTTATTAGTGAATACATTCACTCATTATCATGTTTTCTATCAAGCGAGAGCTTGTTAACGGGTGTCACGTTGATTCATTTTTGATTGTTTTTATGATGGATCGTAGCCTTTAATTGACATAGTAGAACGAAATCATTAAAAAATATTCGATTGTGAAGATTAAGATCTATATTTGCAGCCATAATGGTGGAATTTTCTCTAACCGGAGGAAATCCTTAATATGGGAATCCCGTTAAAATCGGGAGCTGTGCCCGCAGCCGTAATCCTTATCTGTTGTATTCAGAATAGGTTTTCAATCTGCAAACCACTGTGTCGTTAATACGAGATGGGAAGGTGTTGAAAACAAGGAAAGCCGGAAGACCTGCCATAGTGAACAATGCTTTCGGGATTAAGAGCAAAATGCAGCCGTGACTTACTTCATTTTGTTTTTTGGCAATGAGAATTGCATAAAGTGTTGAGACGATATTTTGAAATATTAAAACTCAATAAGTGATGAGCAAAAATGCTTTAGTACTGTTAGGACATGGTAGTAAGTCTACCGAAGCGGTTGAAGATTTTAACTACATCGTTAGCTTGGTTAAAGAAAAAGCGAGTTACGATTTTACAGCCGGAGCTCACATGGAGCTTGTAAATCCTTCACTTCAAGAAATTACTGCTGAATTATATGAGCAAGGGGCACGTGAATTTGTAATCCTGCCTTATTTCTTATTTAATGGGATGCACATTAAAGAAGATATTCCTGAGATTATTGACGGATTAAAAGCGAAGTACACAGATGCTAAATTTACATTCGGAAAGCCATTTGGAAAACAAGCCATGTTAGCCGATTTAATTTTGAAACAAGCAAATGAGCTTGCTTAAGGATAAGCGCTTTTTATTGCTTCCTATTTTGTTGGTTTTCACGAATCAAGCTTTTGGGATGCATATTGCCGAAGGCTTTTTACCGGCAAGTTGGAGCATTGCATGGTGGGTAGTATTTATATTGGTGTTGATCCCGGGTTATTTATCCCTTAAGAAAAACATCGCCGAAGATCATCGCAAAAAGCTATTGTTTGCTGTTGCTGCCGCGTTTGTATTTGTGTTGTCATCACTAAAACTACCATCCGTTGCCGGAAGTAGTTCGCATTTAACAGGCGTTGCTTTAGGGGCAATTTTGTTTGGTGCCTCATCCATGTCGGTAATTGGTTTATTGGTCTTGTTGTTTCAAGCTTTATTGTTGGCACATGGAGGTTTAAGTACGCTGGGAGCGAATGCGTTTTCAATGGCTGTAGTCGGGTCTTTTACCGCTGTAGCGATTTATGGCCTTGGCAATAAATTGAAGTTTAACCAACGAGTAAATTTGTTTTCAGCGGCTTTCTTTTCCGATTTGATGATTTATGTCTTTACATCGGTACAGTTGGCTGCTGCATTTTCAGGAGAAACGACCGGTTTCACAGAAGCTTTGGTGAAGTTTTTATCCGTTTTTGCAGTAACCCAATTACCATTAGCTGTTATCGAAGGTATTCTAACCGTTTTCGTGTTTGAGCTGATCAAGAAACAAAATTTACTTCCTGTCTCAGGTTCAATTTTGACCAGAGCGAGCAATAGCAGTTTTACACAGGAATTATAAACATCTAATCATGCAGCTTGTGAAGAAATACATTTGGTACATCCTTATCCCACTTGTTTTTGTCGGATGGCAATTTGTGGCCGGAAACATTTTAGGAGGATTTGAAGGAACAGACGATCAGTCGGTAGCTTTAATTCAGGAAATTGCACCTTCATTTGAACCTAATGCAAAACCAGTTTTCGAATTGGAATCGAACTTGGCCGAAACATTACTATTTACCTTTCAAAGTCTCATTGGCTTGGGAGTCATTATTACAGTATTTATAATAAGTAAAAAATTAGGCGCTACAAAGAGCAAGGCAGAGTAATGAGTTTCCGCATTCAAAATCATACATGTATTGGCATTCGCGTATTATTTATTGTAGGCGCTATGATACTTTGTTACTTGTCAACCAGTAACGTTTATCATGCCTTTATGATAGGTTTGTTTGCTGCCTCAACACCCTTATTGACGAAATTTAGTTTTAAAATAGCTTTTCGTCGATTAATGATGCCTTTTCTTTTTGTGAGTATCGCTGCCTTAACGGTGGCTTTAGAGTTATCTTTTAACACTGCCGGTTCACCGTTTATAAAGGTGGTTTTTAGTAAAGAATCGTTTGCATTTGCAATTCAATTGTTTTTAAAAAGCATGTCGGTAATTTCAGTTGTGTCTTTGGGAATTGCCATGATTTCTATCTCTGAAATGACGGCTTTTTTACGTTTTTTTAGAGTGCCCGAATTATTGATTGAGCTGTTGGTAATGGTGCATCATTCCATCCAGATCATCGGGCATAAGACCACAAAGTTATACACGGCACAAAAAAGCAGAATGGCCTACAACGGACAGTTTAAAAACGGATTGACTTGTTTTAGCCTTTTGGTGACATCGATTTTTAGTTCTTCGCTTAACCAAATTCAGCAACAAGCTATTGCCTTAGATGCCCGATGTTACAATAACAAGTTAGTGTGGGTGTTGCCTCGAAAAAATATTAAATCCATTCAATTAGTTTGGCTGACCATAGGATTAAGCATTATCACCATTCCGGTATTTTTTATATAGTCTGATGAAGAGCGTGATTGATTTAAAAAACGTGGGGTACAGCTATCAAAACAAAGAAGAAGTTTTGAATGGTTTAAGTATTTCCATACCGGAAGGCAAAAAGATTGCTTTACTGGGTGCTAATGGTGCCGGTAAATCTACCTTGATGCTCTTATTAAATGGTGTTTTAAAGCCTAACGAAGGTCAACTCTTTTATAAAGGCGAACCTTATAATTACAAACGAAAAGGCTTAAGAGCGCTTCGTCAGAAAGTTGGAGTGTTATTTCAAGAGCCCGATTCACAGATTATTGCTCCTACCGTTTACGAAGAAGTTGCCTTTGGTTTATCTAATTTAGATTTTGATAAAGAAACTGTTCGGAAGAAAACAGATGCTGTATTGGAGTGTTTTTACCTGACAGATATCCAATATAAAAACCCCCATCATTTGAGTGTGGGGCAAAAGAAGCGAGTTTGTTTTGCATCTGTCTTAGCCATGGCACCGGATGTGATAGTGGCTGATGAGCCAACATCAGGTCTCGATCATCCTTACGCGCAGCAAATGTTCAAGGAGTTTGATTTCTTAAATGCGCAAGGTAAAACCATTATCATCTCTACTCACGACATGAATCATGCTTACGAGTGGGCCGATTATGTGATTGTGCTTCATAAAGGTAAGGTGTGGCAATGTGGTAGTGCTGATGAGGTTTTTGCAAATGAAGCTGCTCTTAAAGAGGCAGGCTTGCCTCAACCCCTTTTATTGCAGTTGGCAAAATATTTGGGTTTAAAAGAGATGCCCCGTGATGTTGAATCCTTTAAGCAATTAATTCATTAGTTATGAAAGGTGTATTAATTGCAGGGACAAACAGCGGATGTGGAAAAACAACCATTACGGTTGGTTTAATGGGACTGTTGAAGAAGAAGGGCTACAAGGTGGCTCCATTTAAAACAGGGCCGGATTATATCGATCCCATGTTTCATGCCAAGGTGTTAGGGTCGTCGTCATACAATTTGGATTCTTGGATGCTTCCACCAGAAAATGTTCAGTATTTATTTAATAAGCATAGCCGGGGCAATGATATTTCGATCATCGAAGGGGTGATGGGCATGTACGATGGTAAAGGGGAAGAAGGATTTGGCAGTTCTTACGAGTTGGCTCAGACCTTAGATTTACCGGTTGTGTTAGTGGTGAATTGCAAAGGTTTGTATCAATCGGTCGCAGCCATTATAAACGGGTATGCCAACTTAAAGCCCAATGCTAATGTGAAGGGTGTCATTCTCAATCAGGCTTCAAAGGGTGTGTTTACTTTCTTAAACCCATTCATCGAAAAAGAATGTGGTGTGAAGTGCATTGGTTATTTAGCTCCTGATCCTGAGATAGGTTTAGAAAGTCGTCATTTAGGATTGGTACAAGCTGAGGAAGTTGAAGGTTTGGATGCTAAAGTAGACCGCTTAGTTTCTACTTTGGAAGAAACCATTGACGTAGATGCTCTTTTAGAAGTGGCCACTTTCATTGAAAAGAAAGTGCCGACTTTTAATCTTGATATTGATTTAACAGGTTTGAATCTTGGTGTGGCATCAGACAAGGCTTTTCGTTTTTATTATAAAGATAACCTGGAGCTATTGGAGGAGTTGGGAGCAAGTTTACATTATTTCAGTCCGTTAAACGATGGTTCAATTCCTGATGCTTGTGACGCTTTATACATTGGAGGTGGTTATCCCGAAGTGTTTGCTAAAGAGTTGAGTGCGAATAAATCGATGCTTCAATCCATTAAAGAAGTGGCTGACGGTGGAATGCCAATTTTTGGCGAATGTGGCGGTTTGATGTATTTAACATCCGGCATAAATAATTTGGAAAATGAGTTTCATGCCATGACGGGCGTTTTTAACTGCACCACTCAAATGACTTCCGGCTTGAAACGTTTTGGGTATGCTAATATCATGTTTAATGGAGCAATGGGAAAATGTCATGAATTTCATCGTTCTGAATTAGTCGAGAATGATAATATCAATTACAAATACGCTTATCAACTTCAGAAATCTGAAAGTTCTAAAAGTTGGAAATGCGGACTAAGTTATAAAAATGTGTTGGCAGGATATGCGCACATTCATTTTTACAGTAATCTGGAGTTTTTTAAAGAAATAGTGCAATTATGGATGCAAAAAACTATATAGAAACTCGTCCTATGGGAATTGAGTTAAGCAGCATGGACATCATCACCAAGGAGTTGTCGCACCTGCAAGTCCCCGAAGAATTGGCTGATATGATTAAGCGTGTGATTCACACTACTGCCGATTTTGAATACGGTCATCTTTTCGAAGCCAGTGACGATGCTGTTGAAAATGGGATAAATGCTCTAAAGAATGGTTGTAAGATTTATTCCGATACCACCATGATTATTGCAGGAACCAGCAAGCCTGCCTTAAAGCAATTGAACTGCTCGGTAGAATGTTACGTTCACGATGAGGAGGTGATGAAAGAATCGAAAGAGAAAAACATTACTCGATCTATTCTTGGGGTAAACAAAGCTGCTAAGGATGATGCATTTAAGATTTATGCCATCGGAAATGCTCCAACCGCATTGGTTCGTCTCATCGAATTATACAAAGAAGGTGTGGTTAAACCAGATCTTGTAATTGGAGTACCGGTCGGTTTTGTCGGCGCAGCTGAATCAAAAGAGATGCTCAAAGAATCAGGCCTGCCTCACATTATCATCCGCGGCCGAAAAGGTGGTAGTACGGTTGCTGTGGCTATTCTTAATGCTTTGTTGTATCGGTTTATTAAGCGATAAATAGGCAAAAGGCAGAAGGCAGAAGTGAAAATGATGCACAGGCTGAAAGCCTATTTTATTTCAGCATAGGGCAACGCCCTATGATTTAAAACGAAATGTAAATCAAGCCCTATAGGGACGCAAGAAATATATGCTGTAAATAACTCCGGACTCCGTGCTTCGGACTTCGAACTAATAACTATGCACTCAACAAAAAAAATACAAACCAAAGAACTGCGCACAGGTTACACCACCGGCACTTGTTCGGCAGCGGTTGCAAAGGCATCAGCCATGATGCTAATCAACCAAAAGCCCTACGAACATGTCGAGTTGACATTACCCGATGGTTCTTTGCATGTGTTAGAAATTAAAGGTGCAAAGTTTAATCCAACCGAAGCCAGTTGTTATACAGTTAAAGACGCAGGAGATGATCCGGATGTCACTCATGGTGCTGAAATTCATGCCACAGCTAAGTTTATTACAGAATTGGGCGTGAAGATAAGTGCCGGAAAAGGCATTGGTAGTGTAACTCGTCCCGGCTTACCGGTAGAAGTTGGTCAACCAGCTATCAATCCCATTCCACGTAAAATGATTCTTGAGGCTGTTGGTTCTATTCTTCCTGAAAGAAAAGGCATTGAAATTACCTTGAGTATACCGGCCGGAGAAGAGTTAGCCAAACGCACATTTAATCCGCGCTTAGGAATTGTAGGGGGTATTTCGGTATTGGGTACAACAGGCATTGTGAAACCCATGAGTGAAGAGGCCTTAAAAGCTTCCTTGGTGGTGAAGCTTCATCAGTTAAGAGCACATGGTGTCGATACAGCAGTATATGCTCCGGGCAATTATGCTACATATTTTGCCAACGAAAGCTTGAGTTTTAATACAGATGACATTGTACTAACTTCCAATTATATCGGCTTTATGCTAGAAGAAGGTGTAAAAGCCGGTATGAAAAAAGTAGTTTTAGTGGGTCACCCGGGTAAATTAGTAAAAGTAGCAGGAGGAATTTTTCAAACCCACAGTCGGGTGTCCGATGCACGAAATGAAATTTTAGCAGCTCATTACATGCAGTATTCAAAAGACATGGAAACCTTTGAGAAGTTGATGAAAGTGAATACCACAGAAGAAGCCATCGAATTAATTCCCGACGAAAGTTTCTGGAATTATATGGCCCAAAAAGTAAAAGAACGCTGCGAACTATTTACCTATAACGAACTGCAAGTCGAATGCATACTCTTCTCCCAAGTAGCCGGCAAGATTGGCGAGAGCAATGAAGCAATGGAGTTGCTGAAAGCAATTAATAATGAATAAATAATAGAACAAAAGGCAGTAGGGAAAAGGCAGTAGGCACCTGCCTGACGGCTAGGCAGACGTATAAAAGTGGTTAGTTTTTAGCCAGTAGTTATGGATGCTAGAAGTAATTAAAGTATTAACTGATAATAAGAAAGCCCCAAAGGGGCGCAATATATTAGCATAGGGCAACGCCCTATGATTTAAAACAAAATATGAATCAAGCCCCAAAGGGGTGTTATCAAGTAGCCTAGGGTAAAGCCCTAGGAAAAGAATAATGAGAATCTGCCCTAAAGGGGCAAAAGATAATAGCCTAGGGCAACGCCCTATGTTTTAAAACGAAATGTAAATCAAGCTCTGTAGGGGCGATATAAATAAGCTGTAAATAACTCCGGACTACCCACGATAGCTATCGTGGCTCCGAACTCCGGGCTAATAATAATGAATACAAATCTAAACATATCACTCTGCGGAATTGGCCCCGGTCATCCAGACTACTTACTGCCTGCTGTTGTAAAAGCCGTTAGAAAGGCAGATGTAATTGTGGGAGGTCGCCGACAGTTGGAGTTGTTTAAAGATCTAAACAAACCCGAAGTTACTTTCAACGGAAAGGTTGCCGATCTAAAAGACAAACTGCTTCAGCTATCAGGCAATGTCGCTATTGTTGTCTCGGGTGATACAGGTTTTTATTCGTTACGCACATTTATCAAACGAGAGTTTCCGAATGTGCCTTTGCAAATAGAACCCGGCATCAGTTCTTACCAATATTTATATGCCAAAGTTGGTTTAGGATACGAGAATGCCTGTTTAGCCTCAGTTCACGGAAAAAACTTTAATTTTATTGAAGCCCTGCTAACATACGAATCGGTGTTTTTATTGACTGATCGCAAAACCAATTGGAAAGTCATTGCTCACCAGTTAGTAGAAAACAACTTGGAGGATTGCACCTTCCACATTGGTAACAATCTATCCTACGAAGATGAAGAAATCATCTCATGTTCACCCAAAGAAGCATTAACTCTTGAAAGGGATTTTAAAATGTGTGCAGTTATTATTGAGTCTAATGTCTATCATCTATCAGTCTAATATCTAAATAATGAAAGATTCAGAATTCATAAGAGGTAAAGTGCCAATGACTAAGGAAGAAATTCGAACCATTATTTTAAGTAAACTCGAACTTCAACCAACAGATAATATGGTAGATGTTGGTGCCGGAACCGGTTCTATTGCCATCGAAGCAGCAACTCTTTTAACAGCAGGCTCAGTTTTAGCCATCGAACACAACCGTGAGGGCATTGATTTAATCAAGCAAAACTGCACGAAGCATCACATCAATAACCTTAAAGTTGTTGAAGCATCGGCACCTGTTGGGATGGAAGAATTATCAACAATCAATAAATATTTCATAGGTGGATCGGGTGGTAATCTGGAACAGATTTTAGAATTGATTAAAAAAAATGCACCCGATGAAAGTATTGTAGTTGTTTCAGCCATTGTGATCGAAACCATGTACAAAGCCTTCACTTACATGAAAGAAAATGGATTTGATGATGTAGAGCTCATTCAAATTGCCATTAACAAAGTAAAGACTCTTGGTAGCTCTGATATGCTAATGGCAACGAATCCCATCTTTATTATTACCGGAAGGACATTGAAAATTAAAGAATAATTAATAGAGGATAAAGGTATTAATGATTAAAGCTCCAACGGAGCGATGTCGATTAGCCTAGGGTGCAGCCCTGGGGATATTAAGCAAAATGCAAATAAAGTCCCAATGGGGCGATGTCTAATACGAATGTAAATAACTCCGTACTTTCGGACTCCGTACTTCGTACTTTAAAAAATATGAACAAAGGAAAACTATACGGAATTGGAGTTGGTCCCGGCGATCCGGAACTACTAACCATCAAAGCAGCAAAAGCTTTAGAGAATGCCGATGTGGTATTCGTTCCAAAATCAAAAGAGCAGGCGAGCACCGCCTTAAACATTGCAGGCCCCCATTTAAAAGTAGGTGTCGTTGTAGAGGAATTAGAATTTCCGATGGCAAAACAATTAGATGTTCGACAAGAGTCACGCCGAAATAATGCTATTACTATTCAGACGCATTTAGATAAAGGTGAAAACGCGGTATTCTTAACTTTAGGAGATCCAATGCTTTACAGTACATACAGTTATGTTTTAGAGTATTTGGATGAAAGATATGAACGCATTACCATACCGGGTATTTATTCATTTGCAGCCATCAGCAGTTTAATGAATCTTCCTCTAACCAAAGGAAATGACTCCTTAATGGTTTTACCTGCCTTTGATGCCAAAGCTTTCGATACTGCCAACACTGTCGTTTGCATGAAAGTGTCTGCTTATCACAAAGAGTTGTATGCATTCTTAAAAGAAAAACCCGAGTATGATTTTGTGATGATTACCGATGCCGGTAAACCCAATCAAGTCATTCATCGCAACATCGAAGTATTGAACGACAATGTTCCCTACTTCTCAACAGCAATAATTAAAAGAAAATAGGATTTAAATTACGGGTATGAATTTCAACACGGAGACACAGAGTTTTTATTTAGCAAATGCAAATTTCAATGTTTCAGTCTTTCTTTGTCGAGATCTATGAAGAACAACCATTTTTTTAGTCTTAATACTTAAATTTCAAAAAGATAAAACAATAATCTCATAATATACTCAGTGCCTTTGTGTCTCTGTGTTTAACTATAAAACGAAAATGAATCCAATCGTATTTATCGGAGCCGGCCCGGGAGATCCGGAATTAATTACCGTAAAAGGTCAACGAATTGTTAGTGAAGCCGACATTATTATTTATGCTGGTTCTTTAGTTCCTAAGGCAGTAATCGACTGTCATAAAGAAGGAGCAGAAGTGCATAACAGTGCTTCAATGGATTTGGAAGAAATCATCACCGTGATGAAACGTGGTTACGAAGCCGGTCAGTTAGTAGCTCGTGTTCATACTGGTGATCCTTCGATTTATGGTTCTCATCGTGAGCAAATCGAGGAGCTTAAAAAACTGAATATTCCTTACACCGTGATACCGGGTGTCAGTTCATTTTTAGCAGCAGCAGCCGCTGTAAAGAAAGAGTTTACCGTACCGGGAATTTCTCAAACCGTGATTTGTACTCGTATGGAAGGCCGCACACCGGTACCCGAGTTAGAGCAAATCGAAAACTTGGCGCAGCACCAAACATCCATGTGTATTTTCTTATCAGTAGGTTTTATCGATAAGTTAGCAGAACGCTTAATGACTCACTATCCAGCCGATACACCGGTTGCCATCGTTCAACGCGCCAGTTGGCCTGATCAAAAAATCGTTAACGGTACACTAGCAGACATTGCCGAGAAAGTAAAAGATGAGAACATCTCTAAAACTGCCATGATTATGGTTGGTAAGTTCTTAGGCGACGAGTACGAAAACTCCTTGCTATATGCCAGCCATTTCTCACACGAGTACAGAGCAGCTAAAAAGAACAATGAATAAATAATAGAGAATAATGACTAATTGTTAATGATTAGTTATTAATGAATAAAGCTCTAACGGGGCGTTATCAATAGTTCGGTGCTAAGCTCTCAGAAATAAACGAAATGTGATTTAAGCACCAACGGTGCGATATCTATTAGCCTAGGGTGTAGCCCTAGGTATATAACCATAATGTAAATCAAGCCCTGAAGGGGTGATATATAACACGATAGGGAAGAGCTTCGGACTCCGAACATGGGACTAACAAAATGAAAATCGGAATCATCGCCATAACAAAACAAGGATGCGAACTCGCCGGTAAGCTTCAAACAATGCTACCCGGCAGCACTTGCTATGCCTCGCAAAATCAGGCCTTGGAAGGAATGATCATTATGGATCAACCTTTAAAAATCTTTTGTGGCACTTTGTTTAACAACTACGATGCGCTGATTTTCATAATGTCGACAGGCATTGTGGTGCGCTCCATTGCTGCTCACCTGAAAAGCAAAACAAGCGACCCAGCAGTGTTGGTGATGGACGAAAAGGCAACCAATGTCATTTCTCTTTTGTCGGGTCATTTAGGAGGAGCCAATGCGTTAACAGAGCGCGTTGCATCTTTACTAAATTCAAATCCGGTAATCACCACCGCTTCTGATGTTAATAATCTGCCATCGGTTGATATGATTGCCAAGGAATACAATTTAGTGATCGATTCTATGAAAGATGCCAAAATTATCACTGCCATGATGGTTAATCGTGAAACTGTTGTTTTGGTTGACGATTATCAAATTGTACCCAAAGATATCTTACCAAAAGTGGAAGGTGAAGTTAAAGGCAAACTGATCATTAGCAACCGCAAAGGATTGAATGAAAATCTACCTTTCGCTAAACTCATCCCAAGAAATATTGTCTTGGGAGTAGGATGCAAAAGAGATACTAATCCACAGGCGTTAACAGACTTTATCATCAATTCTCTTAATGACTTAAATATTGAAAAATCAGCCCTTACAAATATCGCCTCTATTGATGTGAAAGCAGATGAACCCGCAATTCTTAATCTGGAGAAGGTATTTGGCATTCAACCCAAGTTCTATTCTGCTGATGAGCTCAAAGAAGTCGATTACCTTTTCGAAGGCTCAGACTTTGTTCGCCAAACCGTTGGAGTCGGAGCCGTTAGTGAATCAGCCGCCTACCTAGCAGGAAACAAAGAAGGCGAGTTTATAGCCAGGAGATTGGTGAAGGATGGAATGACGCTGTCGGTCTTTTTAATGATTAATGTTTAGTTATAAATGATTAATGAACGAATTAATTCTCAGTATCATTGTTATCAATTATCCTTGGATGCAGTCTTAGGGATAAACTAATGCAACGTGAGCCCCAATGGGGCGCAAGATATTAGCATAGGGCAACGCCCTATATTTAGAAGGAGTTGCAAATCAAACCCTGAAAGGGCGTAATATATAAGGTTAGAAATCATGGGTATAAGCCTGGATACTCTTATCTTAATACTAAAATAATATTGTAAATAGCTTCGGACTCCGTACTCCGAACTTCGAACTAAATAAAAATGAAAATCTACGTAATAGGAACAGGACCGGGTGGAGCGGATTACATCTGCCCAAAAGCTTTAAAAGCCATGCAAGAAAGTGATGTTATTGTTGGATACAAAACGTACATCAACTTAGTGCGCGATTTATTACCCGAAAAAGAAATGATTTCCTCGGGTATGTTAAAAGAAGTAGAGCGTTGCGAAAACGTATTAGCACTTGCCAAAGAAGGAAAAACAGTCAGCCTTATCAGTAGTGGAGATGCCGGCATTTACGGCATGGCCGGAATCATGTTGGAGGTTGTTGATGCAGATGGAAATAAGGTAGATGTTGAAGTAGTACCCGGCATTAGTGCAGCAACATCAGCAGCATCCTTATTAGGAGCTCCTTTAATGAACGATTTTGTAACCATCAGCTTAAGTGACCTTTTAACACCTCGCGAGATGATCATCAAGCGTCTGCATGCCATTGGTGCCGGTGATTTTGCTTTAGCGATGTACAATCCTAAAAGCAAAACACGTACCGAGCTTATTAAAGAAGCTGTTGCCATCTTACTAGAATACAAAGATCCAAAGACCCCTTGCGGAGTCGTACAAAATGCCATGCGCGAAGATCAATCGGTAGTTACCTGCACCTTAGATGAGTTACTAGATCAAGATATCGACATGTTTACCACGCTGGTTATTGGAAACAGTCAAACCCGTTTTCTTAACGGAAAGATGATTACGCGAAGAGGGTATAAGTTAAATTAAGGCTGAAGGGGCAAGGCAGAAGGCACCTGCCTGCCGGCTAGGCAGGGAAGTGACTTCAATGCCGACCAATGCTTTAATAAATACAGATTAAGTTAATCTAAGGTGAAAGGAATTAGGAGAAGTAGTTTTTCAATACTTCTGCCTTCTGCCTTCTGCCTTTTCCCTTATTTTATGATTTGGATTATCGGTGGCACCTCAGATGCCAACAAAATAGCAAAACTACTTGTAGAGCAAGGCAAGAAAGTATTAGTAAGTACCACCACATCTTATGGTAGTGAATTGGCTCAATTGAATGATGTGTTGGTTATTCAGCAAAAACTATCAACCAATGATATGAGATTGCTGATAAAAGAACATGCTGTTGAACAAGTTATTGATGCCTCCCATCCATTCGCTACTGAGGTGAGTACTTCAGCCATTAAAGTTTGTGCCGACGAAAAAGTAAAGTACATTCGTTACGAGCGTCCTTCATACACTTGCGAGAATGCCAGATACTATCAATCGTATGACGAGATGATTGCCCACCTTCAACAAACAGAAGGCAATATTCTTTTAACCATCGGTTCCAAAAATATTGGACTCTTTAAGGATTTCGCAACCGGACGCATCATCGCCCGTGTTTTACCTGTTGTAGATAGTATAGAACTGTGTGAAAAAGCCGGCTTGTCTGCCCATCAAATTATAGCCACCAAAGGAATTATGACGAAAGAAACCAATATGGCTTTGATGAAGGAGTACAACATCAAACATCTGGTTACTAAAGAAAGTGGCGAAGCCGGTGGGATGAAAGAGAAGGTTGATGCTGCACACGAATTGACGGTTGATGTTCATGTTTTAGGGAGGCCTAAGATTGAATATCCTGTGGTTATAAACTATATTGAAACGCTATTGCATTAAGGTCTGATAGACAAATTCTTGGTGGTATATTAATTTAAGGACAATTGGTTTTATTTAACAATTAACCAGAATCAAATCCAGGAAGATGAACGTAATATTGCATTACTTAAATTGTATGCATTATGATGACATCCAGTAAAATTAGGATTATCTATATCCTTTTGTTCATGGCCTTTGCTATGTGGCGCGTGTTTTACAATATCTATCTGGAAGATATTGGTTTAAAAGGTTCTGAGATTGGAACCATCAATGCGGTTATTCAATCATCCATATTTGTAGTAGTTATTTTATGGGGACGCATGGCTGATAAAAAAGGCATTCGTCCAACTTTAAAAATGGCTATCCTTGGAACTGCTTTAGCTATGTTTATATTAAGCTATCTCCAGGAATTCTGGGTAATTTTGCTTTTTATTCCAATCATGACTTTCTTTTTTCACCCGCTGGGCCCATTAAACGATGCCATGGCCATTCAGTTTAGTGCGCTGGAAAAGAAAGGCTCCTTTGGTAGTTTTCGTTTATGGGGTTCATTAGGCTGGGCAGTAGCTGCAATTTTAGGAGGGTTCGCTTTTACTCTTTTTCCGGTGAAATATAGTTTTTATATCTCAACCATTTTTTTCCTGTCCATCATTCCATTACTATCCATTAAACGGAAGAAGTACACTTTTACCAGTAAGTTTGAAGCATACACCTTAAAAGATATTTTTCGAAACATTCCATTAGTGTTGTTCATCGGTATTATTACCTTGTATGGAGTTGTTTGTGCACCGGTAAACTCTTACCTCAATCTTTATTTTAGTTCTTTAAACTCCAGTAATGATACCATTGGTCTTGCTTATGCAATAATGGCTTTTAGCGAAATACCTCTATTCTTGGTGGGGAACCGTTTATTGCAAAAACTAAACGCCAAAAAAGTGATGTTAATAGCTTTATGTACCATGTTGGTTCGGTTTGTTTTATATGGATTTTTTCCAAATGAAAACCTGGCTTTATTAACAGGTCTTTTGCAAGGTGTTTCACTGGCTTTCTTTTTGGTCGGAGCTGTGGATTATATCAAAGGACTCATTCCTCCAAACCAAGATGCTACTTCTCAATCAATTATTTGGGGAGCCTACATGGGCATTGGACAAACCCTCGGAAATATTGCAATAAGTTATATGATCGATGATTTCGGAATGGTTGGTATGATGAAATGGTGGATTATACCTTCATTATTTTGTGTGCTACTAACCTATGTCTATTTTATTAAATACAAATATGTTATTCAAAAAGAAAAATAGCTATTTTCGCCGTCATATTTCTTGAATCATTTGTCGTATTTATCACAAACAGTAGAGGGGATGATACATCCAAATACAGAACTTAAATACATTAACTGCGAACAAGGCAATGGTATTGTTGCCACACGCTTAATCCCTGCAGGGACAATCACATGGGTAAAAGATTCCTTAGACAGAGAGTTTACCTTGGAGGATATTCAAAATTTTGAACCTGCTTTACAAAATATTATCGAAACATACACCTTTCGTAATAACAAGGGTAATTATGTTTTGTGTTGGGATAACGGTAGATTTGTAAACCACAGTTTTAAAGCTAACTGTGTAGCAACACCTTATGGCTTTGAGTTGGCCATTAGGGATATTCAACCCGGTGAACAAATCACCAACGACTACGGGTATCTTAACATTGTCGCCCCTTTTGAAACTTCGGATGAAGGAACCCTGCGAAAAGTCGTTTATCCAGATGACCTGTTAACTTATCATAAGCACTGGGATAAACAAATACAAAGTGTCTTTTTTCAAATAAATAAGGTTGAACAAGCTTTGATGCCATTTTTAAGCGAACAAACCATTCAAAAAATTGAACAGATTCTTAATATGGAAACAGCCTTAGATTCTATTCTTTTAAATTACTATGATGCAGAGTTGGTAAACAGTAATTAAATTTAGATGATGTCATCTATAATGGTTGAAGGATAATTCTTGAAGCTTTCTCTACAATTCTATAAAGTAAACACCTCATCAAATTGATTTATCAATTCAAAAGTGGTGTTTTTCATTACGTATATCAGGCTCTAATTACCAAATAAAAGCTTATTTTATAATTAACAATAATATGCAAAAAGCCGGATTCAAATTGAATCCGGCTTTTTTGTTGTAAACAAACTCAGTTTTTATAACCATCGCATTACTCCAAAGTCTTGTTTATGAGGCAAGTCTGCATGAGTTGGATACATCCGTATTCCATACTTATACACACCCGGAAGATTCAGCTTATAATCTAAATTATAAAGCACTTTAGTTCCTTCCTTCTTCATCACCTTAAAATCTTCTATATGAACGACAGAAGCTTGCCCTTCATCCTTCGATTCAGTAATTACCATTTCAAGATTTACATCTATTTCTGCTAACTGTTTCAAATCAATTTCAACATGTATTTGGTAATTTTCACCAATTCCTAATTCTTTTTTAGCAATATCAGGAATTTCCATTCCTACTACTTCTATTTGATCCCATCCGGCTATAACTTTTCGTTTCCATCCGGCTAACTCTCTTGCCAACTTACCATCCTCAGACACCAATTTTAAAGTCCTCTCATGCTGCGGACTATAGAACTTGCGTCGATAATCATCCATCATACGTTTGGTAGTAAATTCCGGAGCTATATGAGCTATTGAATTTTTAACATACTGAATCCATCCATTAGGAACTCCATCCTCATCTCTATCATAATACAATGGAACGATTTCATTCTCTAAGGTATTGTAAATTGTAGCCGCATCTAGTTCATCCTGAAAATCCTGATTATCATAAGTACGTTTATCAGTTAATGACCATCCGGCACCTTCACGGTAGCCTTCATACCACCAACCATCAAGTACACTAAAATTAAGAACACCATTCATTTCGGCCTTTTCACCCGATGTACCGGAAGCTTCTAATGGTCTGGTTGGTGTATTCATCCATACATCAACTCCACTTACAAGCTTCTTAGCTAATTCCATATCATAGTTTTCCAGAAAAATTACTTTCCCTACAAACTCCGGACGACGAGATATCTCAACTATATGCTTAATCAAGGATTGACCTCCACCATCAGCGGGGTGAGCCTTACCAGCAAAAATAAGCTGAACGGGTCTCTGAGGATTATTTAAAATCCTTGCTAACCGATCTGTGTCTATAAATAATAAGTGCGCTCGTTTATACGTTGCAAAACGTCGAGCAAAACCTAATGTTAAAGTTTTTTCATTTACTTTTTGCTTGATTTCAAACATGCGACCCGGATCCTGATGCATCGTTGTCATTACCCGACCTTTGATGTAATTAACGAGTTTTTTACGAAGTAAACACCTAACCTTCCAAAGCTCTGCATTATCAACATTCTGAATAGGATGCCAAAAGTCTTTATTCGCAAGATCTGTCATATATTCAGAAGTAAACTTTGTTTCATAAAACTGCTGCATCTCTTTAGCAGTCCATGTACTAAAGTGAACTCCATTGGTTACGTAACCTAAATGCAATTCTTCAGTAAAGAAACCTCTCCAAAGATCTTTAAACATATCCTTGGAAACCTCACCGTGCAACCAACTTACCCCATTCATCTCTTGAGATGTTTTTGCAGCCAGGTTACTCATACTAAATTTCTCACCTTTATCTCCCGGATTCTCTCTTCCTAAGTTCATAAATTCATCCCAGGAAACATTCAATTTCTCAGGAATATGACGAAGATATACCCTAAACATATCTTCATCAAATTTATCATGTCCTGCCGGTACCGGTGTATGTGTAGTAAATAATGACGAAGCTCTAACTAGTTCTAAAGCCTCATTGAACGTATATTTCTTCTCAATCAAGTTTGCCAATCGTTGAATATTTATCAATGCAGCGTGACCTTCATTACAGTGGTAAATCGAGCTCTTAACATTTAGCATATCAAGCATCCGGATACCTCCCATTCCAAGAAGAATTTCCTGTTTTAATCGATTTTCCCAATCCCCTCCATAAAGCGAATGTGTAATTTCACGATCAGCTTCAGAGTTGGTTGGTAAGTCGGTATCTAATAAATACAAAGGAATACGCCCTACCATCGCTCGCCAAACTTTAGCATTAACTACGCGTCCCGGTAAGTTAATACTGATTTGAGCTAAACTATTATCCGGTAAACGCACCTCTTCTAATGGCAAGCTTGAAAACTCCTGCGGCTCATAATTAGCTTGCTGCTCACCCTTTAAGGAAAGTGTTTGCTTAAAATATCCATATCTATAAAGTAGTCCTACAGCAACCATATTGATGTTACAGTCACTTGCTTCTTTTAGGTAATCACCTGCAAGAACCCCAAGACCACCACTAAAAATCTTCAATACGTCACTGATACCATACTCCATACTAAAGTAGGCTATTGACGGTCCCTCTACGACCGGCTTCTCCATATATGCTTTAAACATGGCATATACGCCATCAAGTTCTTTAATGAATCCGGCATTCTCAGCCAACTCAATCAAACGCTCATACGAAACCTTATCCAATAGCTCAATAGGATTCTTATTTATTTCAATCCATAATTCAGGATCAATTTTTTCAAACAAATCAATCGTCTGATAATTCCACGACCACCATAAATTACGGCTTAATTCATGAAGTACACTTAATCTTTCAGGAAGCTTTGATTTAACAATAATTTTTTTCCAGACAGGAAGGGCAGATGTTTTTGGTTTGACTCTAATCCGTCCTCCAACAGGTAATGGAGTTAATTCAGACCTACGACTTTCAACTGCTTTTAATGCTAAATCATAAGCCTTGTAATAATGCTTAATTAAAGTATTCCATTCAACCGATTGGCTAATACTTCTTGCTTTTTCCTTACTTGTTTCTAACTCAGCAGCAGAGAACTTAGTAAACTCTTTAATAACTCTGGCAACTTTTAAATATACATCATTGTAATTACTATCATTACGGTGTATAATTTCAATACCATCTCTTAGTCCATTGGAGAATTGTTTTGCCCAAACCCCAAAACCTGCTAAATCAGTGGTTACAGAAGGAATATGAAATGCTAAGCTTTCAACGGGTGTATATCCCCAAGGCTCATAATAGGACGGAAAAACAGTTAAGTCCATTCCCATTAAAAGATCATAATACGGCATATCAAAAATGCCATCATCACCTTTTAAATAAGAAGGAACAAATATCAACTTTGTACGATCAGCTTGATCATTATTCAAGTGAATATCCTGAATTTTATTGATTATCGGATCATATCCTAATTCATTTAAACCATGGGTAAGAAATGGATTATCAAGCTCAACAGAAGAATTATTCTTTAGCTTATCCATCAAGTCTTTACGAGGACCAAAGGTATTGGCAGGAATTAATACAAAAGCTACAATATCCTTATCCAATTCTCCCGGTTTATTGAGTTCTTTAAGAGCATCCATAAAAACATCAACTCCCTTATTTTTAAACTCATATCGCCCGCTGCTAGCCAGAAATAAAGTATCCTCTGCTAACTTATATCCTAACAAAGCTTCAGCAACAGCCTTTAGTTTAGCTCTGGCTTCCTCTTTACCTGCTGTATATGCTGTTCCTTTCGGAACAAAATCTTCTTCAAACCCGTTAGGAGTAACAACATCTACTTTCCGCTCCAGAAATTGATTACATTCTTTTGCTGTAATCTCAGAAACAGTCGTAAAGCAATCCACATTCAAGGCTGTTTTCTTTTCCATCGAATGCTTAGCTACAACATGTAATTCCTGAGCTTTGGCTTCCCCATCGTATTCACTTAAACTATCATAAAAAGAATATCCACTACCGGCAAGTGAGCGCCCAACTACAGTTGCATGAGTTGTAAAAACCGTTCCTACTTGTGGTAATGCCTTTCTTAAATAAAGCGCCCCTGCACCTGTCATCCACTCATCGTAATGAGCAATTACTTTGTCGTTTAATGTTAAATAAGCTCGATAAAATGACTCAATCACTTTTGCTGAAGCATAGCCAAACAATACTGACTCAATATAATCCCATTGGCCACTTAAGCTATCAACCTTATACCATTCCCAGTAAGTTGATAAAATATCGTCTTTACGAGATACAAATGTGGTAAAGTCTACAAGAATAACAAGTGGTTCTCCCACTATCTTCCATCGGCCGGTCCGTACGGTCATCCCTTCATGCTCCATCAACTCTTTCCATTCCGGAAACAATGAGTCATCCTGTTCAAACTCTGGATTACATGGGGTACCTCGCCATACGTCGGGACCTATAAATATTAATTTATCATTGAACTGTTGAGCTAAAGTGGAAGCTTTGCTGGCTAAAACGGTATGAATACCCCCCATTTTATTACACACTTCCCAACTTACCTCAAACAGAAAGTCCGGCATTACATAGCTATCAATCATGTGAAATTTTATTTTCTTAATTAAAACAAGTGGATTTAGCGCTTTTTATAACTCAATTAATGAGTTGAACTGTTGATCACCTAATCCTGTTTCAACTAATCCATCACTCTCTTGATCTGTTAACCAAATTGAATCATTAACTAAATATCGAAACTGTAGTGTTTGTCCTGTTGGGAAATTTAAGGACTTTGAATAACCTCCATTTTTAAGAGGACTCATTTCCTCACCATCTTCAATCCAGTTATTAAAATTACCAACGATCTTTATTGATTCTACTTCTTGATCTAAAACTTGTTTGTCTACTTTAAAAGTTACTTTGCACTCCGGCTTGCTTTTTAAGAATTGTTTTTTGATGCTCATCTTCTTAAGTCTTTAATTATCAAATGAAATTGATTGATTAGTTAATTTGTTAGTTTATTGCGCTATCAGTTCTGCTTTTTTTTTAAGGTCATTTTTTGAAGCTTTTAATTTTGCTTCTAATTTTTTTATGATCTCCTCCTTCTCATTCACCAATTGAGTTAATTCTGCCACATTCTGATCCTGTAATGTTTCAGGCATGGCTGCATTTAATCTCAAGCCAAAATCATTTAACACATTCATGTAATTGATAAAGGCCTCATACGGGGTTTCATACGGATTAAAATATGCATGCACATCGCCATCAGAAAAGAACTTTGTACACATGTAGTAGAAGTGATCACTCACTTGCAGGTAACGCCAATCCTTTAACAATTTCTCATCTGTACATTGTTTCACTCGAGGTAAGAAATCATATAGTTTATTAAATGCTTCTTCTTGCATTTCATTCCCAAGCCAAGCGGTCAAATCTCGTTCTTCATCGGCCCAGCTAATCGGATGTGGTACATGTATCGATGAAACAGGTTGCAATTCGTCAATAAGTTCTGAAGGTGTTGCAAAAGACAAATTAGAATCAGAGATTACTTTAGTTGGTAACGCCTCTAAGAAAGTGAAAATTCCTGTTTCCTTCCATTGATGCTCACCAAAAGTTTCATAATCCATAAAGAGATTAATCACTTCATCGTTACCTTCTAAATTCTCTATCCAGTTTACGTATTTATCTGCTGTAAGTGGATATTCACACCAATCTTGATTTCCAAAACGGAAAGCGATATCATCACTTAATGTAAAGTTTTTAAGAAGTACTTTTAATTTCGGATTAATGGCATTGCAATATAAGAAGTTCGGGCTCTTCCATCCCAATACATGTTTAGCTCCTTCTGTAATCATACCTTTGAAACCTAAGTCATAAACCATCTGACCAATGTCATCGGAATAAATTAACTCTGTATTTCTAAAGACTTTTGGTTGATAACCAAAAATATCTTTTATAGTTTGTTCATGTTGACGAACCTGCTTTTCAAACTCTTCTTTATCTTTTAAGGCCACCAAAGAGTGAGAATATGTTTCTGTTAACATTTCAACACATCCGGTATCAACTAAACGTTTAAAACTATCTAAAACTTCAGGTGCATAAAGTTTAAACTGATCAATAGCAGTTCCTGAAATTGAAAAGGATACCTTGAATTTACCTTGATGCTTTTGAATGAGTTTTAAAAGCAATTCATTGGTTGGAAGGTAACACTTAGTTAAGACCTTTCTTAAAACGGATTCGTTTAAATAATCATCATAATAATAATGGTCATTTCCAATGTCGAAAAAACGATAACGTCTGAACCTGAATGGTTGGTGTACTTGAAAATAAAAGCAGATTTGTCTCATAATTAAGTTAGTTTCTAGCTAAGTGATAAACTGTTGTAAACTTCTTTCACACATTTGGCAGATGTCTCCCATTTAAGAGAATCAACCTCTTCTTTTCCATGTTTTACAAACATTTTAGAGAGTGCAGGATATTTAATAACGCCATAAATAGCATCAGCCATGGCATCAATATCCCAAAAGTTCGTTTTTATAGCATAAGTTAATATTTCGGATACTCCTGATTGATGTGAGATAAGTACTGGCACATTACTCTGCATCGCTTCTAAAGGTGAAATACCAAATGGTTCTGATACAGAAGGCATCACATAAAGATCACTGATGCGTAACATATTAAACACATCATCTCCTTTTAGAAAACCAGTAAAGTGAAATTTGTCCATGATTTTTAAGCTGGCAGCTCTTCGAATCATTTTTTCCATCATATCACCACTTCCTGCCATAACAAATCGAACATTACTGTCTCGTTTTAAAACTTGATTGGCAACTTCAATAAAGTACTCAGGACCTTTTTGCATGGTAATTCGACCTAAGAATGTAACAATCTTCTCATTTACATTTTTTCGAATATTCAGCTTATCGTTAAGCTCCTTAGGTTCAACCGCATTGTAAACAGTAAAGACTTTTTCTGCGGGCTGGCCATACTTTTCGATGACAATATTTCGGGTTAAGTTACTAACCGTAATGATTCTATCCGCAGCATCCATCCCCCTTTTCTCAATCTCATAAACAATTGGATTTACACTTCCTCCACTGCGGTCAAAATCAGTAGCATGTACATGAACCACAAGGGGTTTGCCTGTTGCTTCTTTGGCTGCAATACCGGCTGGATAGGTTAACCAGTCATGAGCATGTATGATGTCAAACTCAACATCTTGAGCAATAACATTAGCTACAACAGCATAATCTGCAATTTCCTTTAATAAATCTGTCCCATATTTGCCGGTAAAATTCACACAACCATGATCATTAACCTGAACAAAGGTATGTGGACTACTTACTTCTAATCTTTCAAGCTTATAATACTCATCCGGATCCACATAAGGTACCAGTTTTGAATCCACCTCGATATAATCAAGCTTCTTGGCAAAATCCTTGACATTAATTTTTCGGTGCCTGATTGGCACATTATTCGCTCCTATTAAGTTCATGGCTGATTGATCTTCATCACCAAATGCCTTTGGAACAACAAACGTCACATCTAAATCTTCAATGTGAGATAATCCTTGGGTTAGCCCGTAACATGCCGTTCCCAAACCTCCGGAGATATGAGGTGGAAACTCCCATCCAAACATTAGTACCTTCATAAACGGTTAGGTTTTTTTAATATGTTTCTAATAAACTAATTACACTTAATAATCCTGCTACATTCCATGCCATCGACACAGCTCCGTTTGCTTTAAATGGGGGATTGCCATTGTAGCATTCTGAAATTGTTCCTAAACAATGTTCTCCTAATTCTTTTTCAAATCCATCGATTATTCGCTGGATATAACTAACTCCACCTTGCTTAAATAAATCTAAATAAGTTTTGGCAAAAAAGGACAATAACCAAGGATAGGCCGTACCTTGATGTAAGGCCTCTTTTTGCTCCCTTACATATCCGGCCATTACACCTTGATATCGTGGATGATCTGGTGAAAGGCTACGTAAGCCAACAGGAGTTAATAAATCATTAATAACTATATCTAGTACACTTTTCTTCTGGTCACGCTCCAAAGGAGTATAAATCAATGAAGCAGCAATAATTTGATTCGGTCTAATGGATGCATCAACAACATCTCCGTCGACACAATCAAACAGACAATTCTTTTCTGAATTCCAAAAGACTTTCATGAAGTTTTCTTTCACTTTCTCGGCAATTGGTTGCCATTTTTGTGCAAAAGTAACATCCCCTGCTTCCGAGGCTTCACTTAATGCAAACATGATGGCATTGTACCACAAAGCATTGACTTCAACAGCCATGCCATATCGAGGTGTTACAGGCTGTCCATTAGAAATCGCATCCATCCAGGTTAATGGGATACCTTCAACTTTAGCATGAAGTAAACCATCTTCACGAACATGTAATTGCTCTGTATTGTGATTTAAATGATACTCTAATATTTCTTTTAAAATTTCACCATAAGTAGGCCATATATTATGATCACAAAAGTCGTTGCAATTTTGAAGTGTCCAAAACAGCCATAAGGTGGAATCTACTTCTTTGACAATAGCATCACCATTATTTAAAACTTCTTTCTTAATTTGCTGAATTGCTGAATTCAAAATATCTTTAAAACTCGTTTTATCCTCCTGATAAACAGACAATCCGGGTAACGAAATTAGAGTATCTCTTAACCGGGGCCCATACCAATAATAACCCGCCATTAACTGAGATCCTTTTTCTCCGTTAATTACAAATTGCTGAGCAGCATTTAAAAGATTATTTAGCAAACTATTACGTGGAATTCGAGTACTTGCCTCTCGCTCAAACAAATCTGTTAAATCATCAACTTTAGCACCATTAGTACCGGCAGAAAATATTATACTTTCCCCTTTTTCAATTGGTAATTCAAAATATCCTGGAACATATAGATCTTCGGCATACGGGAATCCACTGATCTCTTCTTTTATATATTCAATACCCTTATACCAATCAGGTACAGGTACAAACTCGGCATTTTTATTACATTGCATGTGCATGTAAGGGAAGCCTTCATAAAGTCTTAGCTTAATTCCCCCGGTTATCTTTTCATAACGGGTGTTTGCAGACATGTTTTCACGGGTTAAATCGTGGATGTGACGAAAACCCAAGAAAGGCTTTAGCTTTAAAGTTGTTGGAGAATTTGCTTCTAATAATGTATAACGCAGCAATACCTGCGACTCATTTTCAACTAACACCAATTCTTGTTGAAGAACAACACCTCCGACTCGATATACAATTCGAGGTATGGGATCTAAATCAAAATCCTTAACATATTTATGTCCACGAGGATCATAATGACTCCCCATGTATTTGTGAATACCTAAATTAAAGGATTTTCCATGCTGTTCTACTGAAACATCAACGGATGAAAGTAAGACATGTCTTTCATAATCAAATTCCGGAATTGGCGCAACCAGAAAACCATGATATTTTCGGGTATTACATCCGATAATGGAACTACTTGAATAGGAACCAGCCCTATTCGTTCTTAATACTTCTTTAAATAAAGAATATTCTAGATTTAGCAATCTGGATTTATCCAAACTTCCGTAACTCATAAGCAAATTAGTGGATAAGGGTTTTGCGTTCAATAAATGAACACTTTGTCTAAAAATTATGTTTATTAAAAGGCTCACTTTATCAAAGCCTAACTAAAGTTATTAGTTTTTCTTAAAGCGCCTAATAAATTAGGATTAAAAGAATGTTTTTGTTGACGAACGTCAATTTACAATTTACAAAAAATATCTAAATAAGGCCGTTTTCAAAGTGGGCAATATCTAACAATATATTACTTTCCGGGTATTGCTTTGCTATGCTTTGAATTTTAGATACTTGAGCTTTTAAAAATTGTTGGTGAGATTTGGAACGTAAATTAAATGGTTTATGATTCTTAGCTTGAATAACTTTGTGAACTTGTTCATAATAGGTTTGAGCTTTGGAATCGAAGTGTGAGGCAATTAGTTTTTGTCGAACATAATCAATGGCTTGATTAGAGGGATGTACCATATCATCTTTATAAAAACGATAATCACGTAGATCATCCATCAACAACTCATAAGAGGGAAAGTAGCTGATGTCGTCGAAAAGATTGACCAATTCATCGATAGCCAATAATAGGCTTGCTTTACTCAGTTGGTTTTCATGAGCACCATCTTTCCAATGCCGTACCGGACTGACTGTAAATACTATATGCATATTAGGATTAAGTTCCTTCAAGGTAGGAATTAATTCTGAGTATTCGCGAACAATCTGATTCACAGTTAAGCGAGACCGATTAAATACTTTAGCAGGGTATTTATGACAGTTTGAAACTAACTGACCGGATTCTTGATGAGTAAAAATCCATGAGGTACCGAAAGTAATAAAAAGGAAATCTACTTTCGATAAAAAAAGAGAAGCAGATCGAAGAGATTCATTAATGTTTTTTAGGCAATCATTTACATCCTGACCGCTAAAGGAACTATGATGATCAAAACTATGATAAACATCATGATGATATTTTAGATCTTCGTGTTGATAGGGAACTGGATCTAATAAACGCCACAAGGATTTGGCCACTGAAGCCGGATTATATAAAACACCAAACGGATTTGAAAGGGAATTAAATCGATATTCTTCAAAAAAAGAACCAATATTTTCAGAAAAACAGCTTCCGATAAATAATAAATGAGATGAATACGTTATTTGCTTTTTTACAGGCAAAACCTCTATTTCAGTCCTAAATTGATCCATTGGTAAAGCGAAGAAATTAGACGATGTTTTATGATGGAGTATTTTGTAGTGTATTCACAAAATATTTTCATAAGCTACTTGTGCTTAGCACGTAATAACTCCGGTAAAGATGTACTTATTCATCAAAACACACAATATTGTCTCATCTCAAAAGATTATTTGGAATTCGATTGACATTTTGATAAAACTATTGGCAACTGACAAAACCAAGATTTTATTGAAATCAAAACTAAAAAAGAGTAACCCGAAGATTACTCTTTAAAGATTATAGTTAACCCCCGATTATTTGATTAAATCAAGGTATTCTTTAGCACTTAACAATTGATCAAAATCTGCAATGTTCTTCGCTTTTATTTTAATCATCCACCCCCCAGTGTATGGTTCCTTATTTACCAATTCAGGATGAGGCTCTAACTCTGGATTGACCTCGAGCACAGTGGCATCTACAGGCATGTATAAATCTGATACAGTTTTTACAGCTTCAACTGTACCAAACACAGATTCTTTCTCCAATTCTTCGCCTTCGGTTTCAATTTCAACGAAAACGATATCTCCTAACTCACTTTGAGCAAATTCAGTGATACCGATAATGGCTTCATCACCTTCAATTTTCACCCATTCGTGATCTTTCGAATACTTAAGATTTTCTGGTATATTCATATTTAGGGATTTATTTACAAATAATGTCAAATGTAAAAATTTCTATTACAATATCTATATCTAAACATTAAGATGTGATAAAAGTTATTGTAAAACATACATTTCTTTAAACAAAAAATAAATGACTCAATGAAAGATCAAAAAGCTATTTTACATAAATGCTTAAGAAACGATTGGCCGGCATTTGTAATCTCAGGCACTGATATTTGCGCCATTGAAACGATGGAAGCCTATTATGAAATTGCAAAAACAAAAGGATGCAGTGAAGCATTTTTAAAAGACATGAAACTGGTCATAGATGAAATGAAACAATTCCAAACCGAGGAACCAGATCATGTGAAAGTTCCGGATTAATAAATCAATTGTTTTTTTAGTTGGTTTTAAAAATAATGAAGCCTGTCTCTAATTCAATCGATAGATACAGGCTTCATTAAAGTGATATTCTATAAAAGATATCTATTTTCAGTTTAAAACCAATGAATTATTTATCATATCGAAATATAATTAATGGTAATTTACTCGTTTTAATCATCTTTTTTAAATTATTAGTGCTAAATAACTTATGCCACATATCGTGTTCTGATGATGTAAAGGAAACTGCATTAATTTTATACGTTGAAATGTAATTTTTTAATCCGTTAAATAAATCCTTATCATTGATGATGTTGTAATGCACTTTTGCTTCTCCTTCCATTTTTTCAGAAAGTGCTTTCATTTTTTCTCTATTGGCAGCGTTATCGTTACCTGTATCAATGTGTACACAATGAATATCCAAATCGTATGATGAGAAAATGGTTATCAACTCATCAAACGAATCAACATCGCGATCGTTAAAAACAGTAGCATAAAGTATATTCAAATCTTCTATTGGAGTGTATGTACAATTCTCCGGTAAATAAAAGATCGGACATAATGCTTTACCTATAATCTGATTAATAACCTCTTCATTTACATTCAAAAAATCATATTTCTTTGGATTATTTGCTGCAAATATGATATTGGGTTTATAGTTTTCAGCTGTTTTACCTAATTGATGCAATAATTTTCCTTCCTGAACCGTAAAATGGAACAATGTTTCTTTTGTATCTTCTTTTGCAATAAGTGAATTTAAGCGCATCGAGAACTTTTCAATTTCTGTATCAATTTTGAGTTTTATCTCAGCACGTTCAATACGCTTAAAATCTTCAATCATAGGTGCATTTCTCACAGCAAATGAGTCTTCAAGCTCGTCGTTCCAAACATGAAGTAATTTAATCTCAACCGGTTTTTTATTAGCTATTCCTATTGCATATTTACAAGCCTCAAATGATTGTTCAGAAAAATCTACAGGAATTAAAATGCGCAACATATTATCAGTATCAACTATCCCGCTAAAATCTCCTGCAGGATATTCGCGTTGAATTTTTAATAATTCTTTTACCGCGTTTTCAACATCACCAGCCCTTACTTCTATTTTATATTCACTGCCTGTTTGAGAATCACTTGCCTGAACAGTAAGTATATTACAGCTTATCTGTTCTCTTTCAAGGCGATATTTCAAATAATTAGCATTTGAAATTTTTCGGGATGTGCTTATTGTAATATACATGGCTATATCGTTTTATGGTTAACTAAATAAAAAATAATAAGTAACAGCACCTGATAAATAACCAAGTATTGCCAGAAGGCTTATCTTCTTCATATACCATCCAAAATCAATTTTTTCAAGACCCATTGCGGCAACCCCGGCTGCTGAGCCTACAATTAAAATACTGCCTCCCGTACCGGCACAATAAGCTAGAAATTTCCAAAAATTACCATCAACAATAAAGGGACTTAATGTGGATGCATCGGCGATAGGATACATTCCCATTGCGCCAGCAACTAAGGGAACATTATCAACAATAGAAGACAAGAAACCAATCGCTATGTTTATGATGTAGACATTACCATTGGTTACATCATTTAACCACTCCGAAAGAATACTTAAATGACCGGCCGATTGTAACCCACCTACTGCTAATAAAATACCTGTAAAAAACATGATGGTTGGGATATCAATTTTGGTAATAATACTGTTAACGGATAAATGTCGACGGGTAGTCATTGATTTATTGCGGTGCTTTATTTCATTTAAACTCCATACTAAACCTAAACCTAACAACATGCCCATAAATGGAGGAAGGTGAGTGGTCATTTTAAAAACCGGAACCATGATTAATGCACCAACACCTACAATTAAAAATAACTTTTTTTCGCCATCGCTTAAATCATGATCAGTACTCTCTTGATTTTCAAAAACCGGACGGTTTATATTTCCTTTTAAAAAGAAACTTAAAATAGTTAAAGGAACTATTAATGAAACCAATGAAGGTAATAAAACATCCTTAATAATAGCTCCAGCTGTAATTTGCCCTTTTACCCAAAGCATAATGGTGGTAACATCTCCGATTGGAGACCATGCCCCACCAGAGTTTGCAGCAATTACAACCATTCCCGCAAACAACCATCGGTCGTTTTTATCGGCTATTAATTTTCGCAGAAGGGTTACAATTACAATTGTTGTAGTCAGGTTATCTAAAGTTGCTGACATGAAAAATGAAAGCATTCCAATTATCCACATCAACTTTAGCTTATTGGTAGTTGTAATTTTTTGTGTAATTAAGTCAAAACCTTGGTGATGATCTACAACTTCGACTATTGTCATTGCACCTAAAAGGAAAAATACAATTTCTGATATTTCACTTAAATGATGCAAGAGTTCGTAATGAGAGATAAATTCCATCGCCTCACCATGCTCATGGATTAAATTAAATAAACGCCAATTTTCGGTGTTTGCCAAATCGCCTACTATATGAGTAGCATCCATGATGTATAATACCCATACAAGAATTCCAGTCGTTAAAGCTGTGGCAGCTTTATCAATTTTGATGGTGTGTTCGAGCGCAATTCCAGCATACCCCAATATGAAAACAATAACCATTAATAAAAACATAATTCTTCTTTTTTTATTTTGAATTAATGCAAATTTATAATTATTATTAATTCAGTCGTTGTAGATTAGTAATTTAACCAAAAATATACTTGATTTCAAGTAGCATTATAACTATTATTCCAATGAGCTATTTTACAAGTAACTTTACCTTCTCGATGATTCCCTTTCGGTCGACTACAACAGGGAAATAACTACCTAAAATTAACATAATCAAATATTAATGGATGAGTTAGTATTATCTGCACAATAATTTCATGAAACAACTTAGTAAGCTTCCTACCAAAACAAGAGTAAATTTTTTTTGTAATAAAATCATTACTTTAGAGCTCAAATCAATACATTTCAGACACCTTTCAGTACATCCTAACATGGCATCTAACATTAAAATAACAAGGCTAGAAGAGACTTTGCCGGCAGCATCAACAAATACTAAAGTCATAAGATGGATAAACATCTTACTTATGACAGCTTCGGTATATTTTGTTGGTGGGTATATGGTAGATTTTCTTCTTATAAAACTACAAGGAGTTGATAATCCACCACCTCCGATGTTCTTAACCGTAATGAAAGTAATTTGTTATATACTAGCACTCATTCCGGGTAGCATAATATCTTCACTTATAAAAAGACTTTTCTCAAAAGAATTGGAGGATAAATACAGTCATTTAAAAATAGAATGGGATATTTCGGTGGATCAATTTCTTAAAAAATATGATGATTTGAGAAAGCGCAAATTATTACTGTATGGTATACATATCATTACAGTTTTAGTTGTATGCAGCTTGTTGATAAATTTCCTGGCTCAAAAGTTTCAAAATACAGAGCCGGCTATTCAAGCCACGCTGATCTTTGCAGGCAGCGTTTTTAGCATTCT
Organism: Bacteroidales bacterium; assembly: GCA_003249255.1. GTDB lineage: Bacteria > Bacteroidota > Bacteroidia > Bacteroidales > Marinilabiliaceae > SZUA-582. The sequence goes on along the minus strand of QKJP01000049.1, from coordinate 12,477 downwards.
ATTTGTTTCGATAGCTATCGCAATGGGACGCAGATCAATATTTAAAACATACTTTAAAACGTTTAAAGAAAAACTTCTACCTGAATTTACCGATCAAATCATTCCTAATTTAAGCTACGAAGCGAATGCCGGCATTGATCAAAATGACTTTCAAGCGTCTGAATTATTTAAAGGTAAAATAGGCACTTACGAAGGTGAAGATTACTTCAAGGGTGAAGTACATAGTTTACCATTAGAATACTCCAATTTAAGAGTATCTAAAATGACAGAGAGAAGGCAGGACAATAATCGCAGACTTGAATTTATCCCACTATTTAAAGGATTATTTGCCATTTGTGATTGCCATGCAAACATTGAAACTTCAATTATCATAAGCTCTAATATCGCCAGGCAGTATATGGTTAAAACAATGGGTAAGGTGATAGAGAAAAAGATAATTAATCCAGATTATCCAGGCTATAAAGCTCACCAACTCGATAATGAGGAGCATGCCAAGTATCTTTCAGTTTTTGTGAAAGATGATAAGCCAACTGAGCAATATTTAACATCGGATTTTCTAGATCAATTAACTCCTTACTTTAAAAACCTACCAGATACAAGAAGCCTTTCGCTTTCGATTAATAATGGAAAGTTATACATAGCCATTAACGATCATACAGGAACGGGAAGTTTTATTGATGCACCAGTTACAAAATATACTTGTACCAATCCGGTAATTTTTAAGGAGTATGTTATTGATTTAGATACGGTAGGAGGGATAGTGAAGGTGATTAATCTGTTCTGTCAATATGAGATGAAGGCTTAAAAAAAAAACCATTCGAAAATCGAATGGCTTATAAGTATCGTATCACAGTATCTATTAAAATCTAATTCCTAACCTTAAGGAAGGATTATAATAAAAACCAAAATCAACATTTTTATTACCCGGCTCTTTAATTTCTTTATCTTCACCGTTAATATTAACACTAACAGGTTTATTAAAAATCATTTTATAACCAACGCCTATTTCAAACCCAACATACAAATTGTTTAAAAAATTGTAATCAGCTCCTAAAAGAAGGTTAAATCCTAAGGAGGTATAAGCCCTTTCCTTTAAATAACTTCTATAGGTAAATCTTGTTCCGCCCGTGTAAATATCTTTAATATTTTCACTTTCGATACTCATCAAAGCCCCCTCGGTTTTGATAACTGTTATTTCACCTGCTCCCTCATTATATAGACCATTAGAATACTCGGTATACTCACCTTGACTCCTTTTAATAAATACAGGAAGCTCAACCCCCCAGTAAGGAACGAATTTAGAATGATCTAAAAACTTGAATTCTAACCCCGGAATGAAACCAAACTCATAGGTGCTCTCCGAAAAAGTAGCCTTATTAGCAGCCTGATCCTCCCAATCATCTTTATCTTGTTCATTATTTGTATAATCAAAATATAGTCCCAACCTAAAAGCCATTTCTTGATTCAATAAGCACTTCAGCTGATGATTATCCAAACTGATGATTTCATCTGCATTAAATGGTTTAAAATTCATCTCAATGGCCACCCTTTTTTGCTTTTTCATATCGGTACTATCGTTGAGGAAATTGTACTTTCTTAAGCTGGTATTATAGGCAAAACTTTTAACCTTATCCTTTTGAATAAAAGTAGGTATAGTGTTTCCATCCTTTTCTATTTCGAAATGCAAATTAAGGCTATCTTCTTTGATGATATGACACTTTATTGATTCTCCATTGCTTTTAATAATAGATCCTGGCCATGTACAAAGCAAGGCAACAAGAACAAAATAAGAAGTAAATGTTTCATGATTATATAATTGAATGCTTAAAAATTGTTTTCCCTGTACTTTATAAATTGGCAGTAATACAATGATGGTCGGACACAGGTGTATTCAATCACCTCCCTAACGTAACTAGCCTCACTATTGGATAAATTTTAATCCTTCTGCCACAAAAACCACCTAAAAAAGGCCATCCGATGAAAGATGACCTTTATTATGTAAATGGATTAACAGACTAATCTTCCAATTGCTGATTCAACAAGTTTAGAATATCTAAACCGGCTTTAGCAACCGATGTACCTGGACCGAAGATAGCCACAGCTCCTGCATCGTACAAGAATTGGTAATCTTGTGCAGGGATTACACCACCACAGATTACTAAAATATCCTCACGACCAAGCTTTTTAAGCTCGTTAATAATTTGAGGAACTAAAGTTTTGTGACCTGCTGCCAATGAAGATACACCAACTACGTGTACGTCATTTTCTACGGCTTGCTTTGCAGCCTCGGAAGGCGTTTGGAACAATGGTCCCATATCTACGTCGAAACCGATATCAGCATAACCTGTTGCTACTACTTTGGCACCACGGTCGTGACCATCCTGACCCATTTTAGCGATCATGATACGAGGCTGACGTCCTTCTTTCTCGGCAAATGCTTTGGCTACTTTTTGTGCTTCTGCGAAATCTTTGTCGCTACCTGCTTCTGAACTGTACACTCCTGAAATTGATCTGATTACTGCGTTATATCTTCCTACTACTTTTTCACAAGCGTAAGAAATCTCACCTAATGAAGCACGTTTTTGTGCAGCGTCTACAGCTAATTCTAATAAGTTACCTTGCTTAGTTTCAACTGCTTTAGTGATGGCATCAAGAGCTGCTTGTACTTCCGCTTCGTTACGGTTTGCTTTAAGCTTCTCTAAACGCTCGATCTGAGAACGACGAACTTCCATGTTATCCACATCCAAAATGTCGATTGGATCTTCTTTCTCAAGACGGTATTTGTTAGTACCCACAATGGTTTGTGTTTTACTATCGATTTTAGCTTGTGTTCTGGCAGCAGCCTCTTCGATACGCATCTTAGGTACACCAGACTCAATAGCCTTAGCCATACCACCTAACGACTCAACTTCTTCGATAAGAGCCCATGCTTTATCAGCAATCTCTTTCGTTAAAGTCTCAACGTAATAAGAACCAGCCCAAGGATCGATTCCTTTACAGATTTGAGTCTCATCCTGAATGTAAATCTGAGTATTACGAGCAATACGTGCCGAGAAATCGGTTGGTAAAGCAATCGCCTCATCCAATGCGTTGGTGTGTAAGGACTGTGTGTGACCTAAAGTAGCTCCCATTGCTTCGATTACAGTACGACCAACGTTGTTAAACGGATCTTGCTCTGTTAACGACCAACCAGAAGTTTGAGAGTGAGTACGTAATGCTAATGACTTAGGATTTTTAGGGTTGAATTTCTTCACAATCTTAGCCCATAACATACGACCTGCACGCATCTTAGCAATCTCCATGAAGTGGTTCATTCCGATTGCCCAGAAGAATGATAAACGAGGCGCAAAGGCATCGATATCTAATCCTGCTGCAGTACCTGCTTTTAAGTACTCTAAACCATCTGCTAAAGTGTAAGCTAACTCGATATCTGCGGTAGCACCTGCTTCTTGCATGTGGTAACCCGAGATAGAAATAGAGTTAAACTTAGGCATGTTTTTCGATGTGTATTCGAAAATATCAGCGATGATCTTCATTGAGAATTCAGGTGGATAGATGTATGTGTTACGCACCATGAACTCTTTTAAGATGTCGTTCTGAATGGTTCCTGATAACTGCTCTAAAGTAGCGCCTTGCTCAAGACCTGCTACAATGTAGAAAGCCAATACCGGAAGTACAGCACCGTTCATAGTCATCGATACAGACATTTTATCCAATGGTATACCATCGAAAAGAACGTTCATATCCAAGATAGAATCGATTGCCACACCGGCTTTACCAACATCACCTTCTACACGCTCATGATCTGAATCGTAACCACGGTGAGTGGCCAAGTCAAATGCCACAGAAAGACCTTTCTGACCTGAAGCTAAGTTACGCTTATAGAAAGCATTTGACTCCTCAGCAGTAGAGAAACCTGCATACTGACGAATCGTCCAAGGACGCATGGCGTACATACCAGAGTATGGTCCGCGTAAGTAAGGAGGTAAACCCGAAGCATAGTTTAAGTGCTCCATACCTTCTAAATCGGCCACACTATACACTGGTTTAACCGGAATCTGCTCCGGAGTAACAATGTTTTTCTTTACATTGTTCTTCTTTTCCCAAGCCTTTGCATCAACTTCTCCGCATGGCTTAGATTTAATATTTATGTTACTAAAATTTGGTCTCATCTTTTCTTATAGATTATTAGATGTTAGATAATAGATATTAGACTTTATTAGCAAGCGAATCTGAAAATGCTGATATCATTTTCTGTATTTCATGAACCTTAGTCAAGAAATAATCTAATTGCTCTTCAGTCATAAATGTTAGATCATAAGATAAATAGAACTGTGTTTCTAACTCTAAAGCAGAGCTAAATGCAATTTCTAAAAATCTACAAAAATCTTTAGTAGATTTTCTTCCAGAACCTTCTGCAATATTAGAAGGAATTGAAACAGAAGCTCTTCTCATTTGGTTGGTTAAGCCATAAATCTCAGATCGTGGAAATGATGAAGTTACTTCATATACTTCTTTAACCAAATTACGACCCTTAACCCAAATTTTAAGCTCTCGAAAATTGTGCATTACGTCTATTATCTATAATCTATCAGTCTATTATCTTAAAACTAATTTATTAAACCCTTGAAGTGTCTCAAGTACATTCGAACGTACATTCACAAAGTGAGTGATACCTTTTGCTTTTAGCTCATCAGCGCAGGCTGGTGCACCAGCGATTACTAACGGTGTGTCACCCAATAACTCGAATGCTTTAGGAGCTGCTTCTGCGTACTCTTCATCCGAAGAACAAAGTACAACAATGTCAGCACCTTTGGCTTTAGCTGCTTCAACACCTTCTTCGATGGTTTTAAAACCTAAGTTATCGATGATTTCGTACCCGGCACAACCAAAGAAGTTACCAGAGAACTGAGAACGTGCTAAACGCATGGCTAAGTTACCATATGTTAACATGAATACTTTAGGACGTTTTGCTGCCTTTTCTGTTGCTAAACGTAAGGCTTCAAAGTCTTCTGCACCGCGGAATAATTCGATTGGCTCAACTTCTACCTTACAGTCTGTACAACAAGATTTAGCTGCTTTCTCTAATTTTGATGCATCAATTTTAGAAGAAATAACCTCAGTGATATTTGGGAATTGGTTAGTACCTAACAGGTTTTCGCGACGAGTAGCTATTGCTTGACGACGCTTTTCGGCAGTAGCTTTAATTTCTGCCTGAACAAAACCTTCTTTTAAGGCTGCTAAATAACCACCCTTTTCTTCAACAGCTAAGAATAATTTCCAGGCTTCAGAAGCGATAGAGTCTGTTAAATTCTCGATGTAATAAGAACCGGCTGATGGATCTACAATCTGATCGAAGTGAGATTCTTCTTTCAATAATAATTGCTGGTTACGAGCAATGCGCTCAGAGAACTCATCAGATTCTTTATATAATGTATCGTATGGCGTTACTGTTAACGATGCTACTCCTCCTAAACTAGCAGACATGGCTTCTGTTTGGGTACGTAACATATTTACGTTTGGATCGAAAATCGTTTTGTTCCAATTAGAAGTTTCAGCATGAATTTGCATTTTGCAAACTTCGTTACCGGCCGCTTTAAATTCTTTTACAATTTTAGACCATAATAAACGAGCCGCTCTAAATTTGGCAATCTCCATAAAATAGTTACCACCTACACCAAAATTAAATTTGATTTTTGAAGCAACTAAATCTACAGAAACACCAAGTTCGGTTAATTGCGAAATATACTCGCTACCCATTGCTAGGGCAAAACCTAACTCTTGAACACAAGTACCACCTGCGTTATTAAAGTTTTTTGCATTTACCCCAATGGTTCTAAACTGCGGTACAATAGCAGATAGCTCAGCTAATTCTTTAGTGTTAGCCATCGCTTTTTCTAACTCGGTACACATTTTACCTTTCACGGTAAGACTACCCATCGGATCGAAGTTGATAGAACCTTTTACCTTAGATAAATCACGGTTCATCTTACCAAAAACAGCTATTAACGCTTCAACTAACTTACGGTTACCATGTCTGGTTACGAAGTTAAGCTCAACATCATCAGAAATGATATTTTTTAATAATGCTTCAATGTTATCTTCAGAAATTAATGAATCATCTTCGAAAGAAAATCCAAGACTATCAACTCCTTTGGTTAATAACACCAAGGCTTTTTCATTCGCAGCCTTCACATCAGTCACTGCGATTTCCTGACGGATGAACCATTTGTTACTGGTTGCGTTATTACCACGTAAATAAGGGAATTCTCCCGGTTGTGTTTCCAGGTACTTTAAAGACTCTAGGTCTTCGGCTCTATAAAAAGGTTGTACCGAGAAACCTTCATTTGTTCTCCATACAAGCTTCTTATCAAAGTCTGCACCTTTTAGATCTGCCGTGATCTTATCCATCCACTCTTTGGTAGAGACCGGAGGAAAGTCACTAAATAACAGTTGATTTGTTTTATTTGCCATAATATTATAACTGTTTGTTTTTTCCAAAGTCGCAAAATTAAGGGTTTCGACGAAATAGCCACAATATTTTAGACTTTTTTGATTGTTTTTTAGCATGAAAATCAAGCAGATGGAGCAATATTAACCACAAAAAAAGTCTCAACATATCGAATATCAGGACTTTATTAAAGTTTTTTTTCTTTAATTAAAGATGAGAGCTTAAGAGTAAGATGATTAAAAATAGATGCAAGTATCAAGACATAAGTATCAAAACAAAGCAAATTGTAAACCTAGATTTTTTAAACTAGGAGAGTCCTATACTTTTATAAACGGCCACTTGCATGCAGTTTAGGATTCAATCTGAATTTCTTTAAATATTTTAGTGCTAATCCAATATATATCCGATGGAGCACTTTCCCACCACTTTTCACGTCTTGTAAAGAACAAGTATTTACCATCCGGTGAAACAGAGGGGTATAAATCCCAAAACTCTGAGTTAACTTTTGGCCCCAAATTTATTGCTTTTGTCCACGACTTATCCTCGTTTCTAAAACTAATATAGATATCTCTTGCTCCATATCCACCATCCCTATCAGAGGTGAAAATTAGATAACTTTCATCAGGTGCAATAAAAGGGCAATCATCGCCAGCATCAGAATTTATCATATTGCTTATTCGATGAGCTGTTTTATACTGTCCATCTTCTAATTCAGAATAGTATATATCAATCTCACCTTTACAACCTTCGCGAGTTGATGAGAAGTATATTGTATGGTCGGCACTTTCCGATACTTCAAACTCTATTGAATCTGAGCTAATAGGAAATCCCATCTTTATTGCTTCTGTCCATCCTGAATCCATTCTTTCGGTATAATAGATATCAATAAATGGATAGTTTGTGCGTGTGGTAGAGTGATACAATCTTTCCCCATCGGGCGAGAACATTGGGGCAATGCCACCAAGCAATCCTCCGGGAAAAACTTCTTTAGAATCAGACCATACGCCATTTTCAAATTTGATGCTATGCATTCTAAAATCATCCCAGTATTGATTGGATACACCAAACACAATTTCATTTCCATTTGGTGAAAATGTGATGGACTGTTCAAACCGGTCTTCGAAGCATATAATATCAGGAGCAAAAATCATAGCCGAATCAACAGGTGGATCAAAACCGTAAAATTTTGAATTTTTTACATTATGACATGAGTTTAATAATCCTAAAAAAAGGAGCAAAACAAAAAGGGAGAATTTAAAATATTTCATGTGTTATTTTTTTCACGCAAAGACGCAAAGACGCAAAGGAAAATTTAATCATCTCCCTGTGGGTAAGGTCTTTTACATGGTCGTTTCATCTAAATAGCTTTTAGTTAAATCGCATATAATGAGTAATTTATGATGTATTAATTGCATACAACAAAAGTATCAAGTACAAAATGATCATACGAATGTAAATCATCTTGATACTTGATACTATGTACTTATGTCTATTTTTTATTAAAAATCCTTAGCCTTTGGTTTCTCTACATCACTATTAAAGTCTTTACCATTTTCTTCAGATAATTCTTCGAAGAAGTGGTAATAAGAGCCGTAACTACCATTGCCATTATCGTTTTCCTGTCTGATTCTTTTTTGCTCCCAGGCATTGAAAGTTTCAGTGGCTTTTTGTTGATCACCGATCAAAAAGAAGTAATCGTTTTTAGAAAGTACATTTCCTTTTTTATCCGTTAGCTCAAGATCAACATAGAATTTTTCTTTCACTGATTTTAAAACTTTTTCGTTGATCGGGAAAAATGATTTCGCACTGTTACCGTCAATCTGAGCAATATCAAAAGTTTTATTCACCAAGGTTTCATCCGAATCATTCTTGATTTGAATCGTCACTTTACAATCCTTGTAATCCTGATAGAAATCATTGATTACCCAAATATTTCCTTCAAAAGCTTCCTTATTGTTCCAACGGCGTTTAGTAAATTCGAAGTTAACAAGAAGAGGCTGATACGCTTTCTGCACAAAATAGTAAGAGCGCTTTGGTTGTTGGTAATTATCCACAATTCCCCATTTCATATCCGGCCAATACGTGATGAAGTGACACAATGAGATCCCACTTAAACTAGGTTTGCTTCTTCTAAAATGCTCAACACCATTCTGAAAGATAATACCTTGCGCATCTTGAGTGGCATTTACAAATTCTTCTAACGAACCTTTTTTCTCATCGCCAAACACATCCCAGTTTTGCATTCTCAATCGGGTTAAATCTGCCCAATGGTGTCCCCAACTTAATCCCGGAGGCCATAATTCGTCTTCAGGAATAAATTTCTTCAAGCTTTCAACCGATGGAACAGAAGTAATTGCAAACTCAGGTACAATAGGGTAACCCGATGCAAAATTTTGATACCAGTCTTCGTGCAACCATCGACCCATGTCGTAAAAATACCTTAAGGCATGCACCGCTTCTTTAGGTTTAAAACCAGCCTCTTGCGAAACGTGACAACGATCATTCATAGGCGAATCAGGCACATAAGGAATATGGATGTATTTCGTAATCGAATCACCAAGTTCCTCTAGAAATGCCCTACCGAAATGCGCATCGGCAGTTCGCAATAACATTTCTTCTCCACCTTCTGTCATAATAAACGAAGGATGATTACGACGTTCTTTAGCTACCATTACGGCAGTATTAAAAATATCTTCCAGCTTTTCTCTATCCGTTGAAATATTTCCGGTACCTAATGGAATCATATCTGCCCAAACGGTGATACCCATCTCATCGCAATATTGGTAGAACTCAGGAATTTCAGGAGGATGCCAACCAAAAATTCGAATGTTATTCATGTTGGCTTCTTTGGCCAAACGAATCAGTTTTTTGTATTCATCCAAATTGGTTCGACCTACGAAAATATCAGGTGGTCCGCCCCAACAAGCCGAACGAATAAAGTGAAACTTACCATTAATATAAGTCGAACGCGGAAAACTAACATCAACTCCTTTTTTAAAGCCTGGGTTCCATTTAGAGGTCACTTCACGAATACCAAAAACGGTTTCGTTAAAATCGTGATTCACCTCATCGCTTTTAAGAGAAATTCTGACCTTATACAAATTAGGTTCTCCTAAATCCCAAGGCCACCAAAGTTTTGGATCTTTTAAGTGAATATTTTTCTCAACTTTGTTAACACCCGGTTTCATCTCTTTGGTAAATTCAACTTCAACCTTTTTCATATCGAAGTTCTTCCCTTCAAGAGAAGCGATAATAGTCATTTCTCTGCTTTTGGTATCGGTATTTTCAACCTCCATTTCAAGGTTTACATCGGCCGATCCATCCTTATTAATGGTATTGTTTGCAAACACATCGGTGAAACGGACTTTACCACTGGTCACTAATTTTACAGGACGGGTAATTCCAAAAGGAATTAAGTCTCTCCAATAGTCACCAAACCATGGAGTCTTTTTACCTGCTACTAAGGCATTTACATTAGGAGGAGGATCGAGCTTCACCATTAACATGTTCGATTGTTTACGCCAATCCCAATCGTGGGTTCTGATGTAATCGTTCACGGTGAAAGAGAATTTAGTAAAAGCACCTTCATGCTTTCCTAAATAATGGCCATTTAACCAAACCTCGCAGGAATAATCCACGCCTTCAAAAACCAACTCAATCACTTCATCGTTAATGGGCTGATTGTAGTTAAACTGATAAGAATACCAGTACTCGTATCGCTGTGCCCACTGCGCTCTTACACTATTTCTTCCAAAATAAGGATCATCAATCACACCGGCCTGCCACAAATCAGTGTAAACATCACCCGGAACATCCGCATTATTCCAGATTAAAGTCTCGATGTCTTCCGGTGGAAGATTTTGCAAGCCTTCTTTTATGCCTTGCCCCGGAGTCATCATTTTCATGCGCCATAAGCGGCCGGAAAAGTTTCGCACTGACTGCGCATTTTTTTCATGCGAAAAAGTTGTGTTCGGCTGTGCCTGAATATATCCCGTTATACAGGAAAAAAAGACCAGCACTACAAATAACTGTTTAAATAATGTTCTCATGATTAATTGATTTAATTAAACATTGCTTTCGAAGGCCAAAGTATTTCTAATGGAATAGAATAAGGATTTTTAGCGCTAGATGAGAACTAAACCAACCCGTCAAAAAACTAGATATGAACTGAACTTTTGCATAATAATGGCACAATAAGTGTATTGATTATCACAATATTAATATTTTAGCATTATAGATATAAAGCTGATGACGAATAGATTGATTAACATCCTGATTCTGATGAATTTTTCATGCCTGTCTTGGACATCATTAGGGCAAAATTCATCGACTAAAAACAATATTCAACACCTGACTCATAACCAAATTGGGGAAACCATTTTTGATTTGAAGCAGAAGTACGAACAACAAATTTCTCAAAAGGATACATTGAGTGCGTTGTATACTTTAAACCAACTGGGACAAGTCTATTCGCAGCAAGCTCAATACGCCAATGCGTCTAATTATTTGTGGGAAGCGCTAATTTTGGCAGATGCCATTCAGGATTTAAATGCCATTGCGACCATTCATGAAGATATTGGGTGGTTGTATTGCTTTTATCTGCGAAAAGATGAAGCATTTAAATATTATAATTCAACCATTTCAATTCGCAAAAAATTAGTAAGGAAAAAGGAAATTTCATCTAAAGAAATGGTTTCGGCCTATTACAACATGGTTATTCTACATCGAGAACTTGGAGAATATGAAAACTGTAAGTCTTATTTGGACAGTTGTTACCAAATTATGTATGCTTCCGCGGATAAAGATTTAAAGGTCAATAACTATATTTTAACAGAACAGGCTCTTCTAAATATTAACACTAAAAAATATGAAGAAGGCATAAACCAAATCCATCAGGTTTTACCTTGGTTTGAAGAAAAAGCGCCATCCTACCTGATTGTGTTATTTAAAGAATTGGGTGATGCCTACCAGATCCAAAAGCAATACGATTTAAGCATTAACTACTACAATAAAGCACTACACTTATCGCAAACCTATGAAAACCATAAAAACTATGTGCCACTGATTTACGATGAACTGACCAAAGTGTACACCGAAACCGGTGATTGCGAGAAGGCTCTAAGTTGTTTATCAAAGGCTAAACAAACAAATGAGGAATTATTCGATAGTAGAAGTTTGAACAATAAATCTTTACTGGAATTAACTGATAATTTTAAAAACGAAAAACTCATTCAAAAAGAAAGAGCGCAAAATCAAAAACTCAAACAATTAGAGCACGAAGCAAATATTCGTTTTTACCGGAATATTCTTCTCTTAGGCATGATTGGTTTCTTACTGATTTTTGGTTTTGCACTTCTGCGTTTTATTAAAGTCAAGCATCGCACGGAAAAAGAATTGGCTCAAAAAAAGCGTGATATCGAACGAAGTAAGAACTTAGACATTATAGACCTAAAAAATAAAGAACTTACCACCAACGCCCTACAGTTGGTTGAAAAAGAAAAATTGTTAAAAGAACTAAAATCAATCTTATTCGATAGCAAAAAAGAAGTTGAAAAATCAGAACTAAAGAAGATTTTTAAAAAACTTACCAATAACAGTAATAACTACTGGAAAGAATTTGAAATGCGCTTGGTAGAGGTTAACGAAGATTTTTATAAAGTACTTAAATCGAATTATCCCGACTTAACACCCGGAGAGCTAAAAATGTGCGCCTTCGTAAGACTTAATTACTCCAGTAAAGAAATAGCCAATCTATTGGGCATAGGGGTAGAAAGTGTGCATTCGTTAAGATATCGTTTACGAAAAAAAATGGGCTTAGAGCGAAATGATAATTTGTTCGAGCATTTGTTTTCGATTGAAGAAAGCAAAACAGAATAAACTAATTGAGGTCAGTAGATAAATACTTATATTTGTTTCCTGTAAAATCAATGGTTGTATGGAATTATTCAAAGGACAAAATGCTCTAGAGTTTGCTGATCGCTTCCGAACGGATGCGGACTGCCTGGAATATTTAGCTGGAATCAAAT